>NZ_CEUYZP010000004.1:0-335555 GCF_982223955.1 Pantoea sp. E956-1
TTTTTTACGTCCGGAGACGCTGATATCAATCCTGCGAGTGCCCACACAGATTGTCTGATAAATTGTTAAAGAGCAGTGCGAACAGTGCGTTAGCGTCCTGTCGCGAGGTGGCGTATATTACGCTTTCCTCCTGCAGAGTCAACCTCTATTTCAGAAGTTTTTCTCCGGCGGCGCAGCCTCCTGTGCCTCTCAACCCGCTTTCCGTTGCCGGTGTTCCGTGTCGATGGAGGCGCATTATAGGGAACGGCTCAGATAGCGCAAGTGCAAATTGAGACTTTTTTTCTGACCGTTCACTTTGCACTCAAAGGGAGTAATAAATAAGCAAAAACCCCTCAAAAGGGCAAAAAAAACGGGCCAGAGGCCCGTTTTTGATTCAACACCCTTACTGATGTGCAGTGATGATGTTGTTCTCCACATCCATTTCGATGGTTTTGCCTGGCACCAGCGAACCGGCAAGGATCTGCTGAGCCAGCGGGTTCTCGATCTGCTGCTGTATCGCACGTTTCAGCGGACGAGCACCGTAGACCGGATCATACCCGTTCTCCGCCAGCAGTTTGATCGCATCATCAGAGATGTGCAGCTGATAACCCCGTTCATCCAGACGTTTGTACAGCCGCTGCAGCTGAACCTGCGCAATGGACGCAATATGTTTCTCAGCCAGCGGATGGAACACCACCACCTCATCAATACGGTTGACGAACTCAGGACGGAAATGCTGTCCGACCACACCCATTACGATATCTTTCATTTCCGGGTAACTGAGATTGCCGAACCGCTCCTGGATTAAATCTGATCCCAGGTTAGAGGTCATAATCACCACGCTGTTACGGAAATCGACCGTCCGGCCCTGCCCATCCGTCAGACGCCCATCATCCAGCACCTGCAGCAGAATGTTGAAGACATCAGGATGCGCTTTCTCTACTTCATCCAGCAGGATGACCGAATAAGGCCGACGGCGCACAGCTTCGGTCAGATAACCGCCCTCTTCATAGCCGACATAACCCGGAGGTGCACCCACCAGCCGTGATACTGAGTGTTTTTCCATAAATTCAGACATGTCGATACGAACCATCGCATCGTCACTGTCGAACAGGAAGTTAGCCAGCGCTTTACACAACTCCGTCTTACCGACCCCGGTTGGCCCCAGGAACAGGAAGGAACCGATAGGCCGGTTTGGATCAGAGAGGCCTGCGCGACTACGGCGAATAGCATTTGATACCGCCTCAACCGCTTCATCCTGTCCGATGACCCGGCCATGTAAGTCCTGCTCCATGCGCAGTAACTTATCGCGTTCACCTTCCATCATTCGTGCGACCGGGATACCGGTCCAGCGTGCCAGCACATCGGCAATCTCCACATCGGTTACCCGGTTACGCAGTAACTTCATGGTCTTGCCTTCCGCCTGAGTCGCTGCGGCTAACTGTTTTTCCAGTGCCGGAATTTTACCGTACTGCAGCTCTGACATCTGAGCAAGGTCACCCTGGCGACGGGCCTGCTCTAAATTCAGTCGCGCCTGCTCAAGTTCAGCTTTAATATTCTGAGTACCGGAGAGAGAGGCTTTTTCTGTCTTCCACTCATCTTCCAGCTCGGCATATTCGCGCTCTTTCTGATTCAGCTCGGTTTCCAGCATCTCCAGACGCTTAATACTGGCATCGTCCGCCTCTTTCTTCAGCGCCTGCTGCTCCAGCTTCAGCTGAATGATACGGCGCTCCAGGCGATCCAGTGACTCCGGCTTTGAGTCCATCTGCATACGAATGCTGGAAGCTGCCTCATCGATCAGGTCAATCGCTTTATCCGGCAGCTGCCGGTCAGCAATATAACGATGAGACAGGGTTGCCGCCGCGACAATCGCCGGGTCAGTGATCTGCACATGGTGATGCAGTTCATAACGCTCTTTCAGACCACGCAGAATGGCGATGGTATCTTCCACACTTGGCTCAGCCACAAAGACTTTCTGGAAACGACGCTCCAGCGCGGCATCTTTTTCAATGTACTGACGATACTCATCAAGCGTAGTGGCACCCACACAGTGCAGTTCACCCCGCGCCAGCGCAGGCTTAAGCATATTGCCGGCGTCCATCGCACCGTCCGCTTTACCGGCGCCCACCATAGTGTGCAGTTCGTCGATAAACAGAATAACGTTGCCTTCCTGTTTCGACAGGTCACTCAGCACCCCTTTCAGGCGCTCTTCGAATTCACCGCGATATTTCGCCCCGGCCACCAGCGCGCCCATATCCAGCGCCAGCACCCGACGACCTTTCAGCCCCTCAGGCACTTCACCGTTGATGATGCGCTGCGCCAGCCCTTCAGCAATCGCAGTTTTACCCACACCTGGCTCACCAATCAGCACCGGGTTGTTTTTAGTACGGCGCTGCAGAACCTGGATGGTGCGGCGAATCTCTTCGTCACGACCGATAACCGGATCGAGTTTGCCCTTCTCAGCCCGCTCGGTCAGATCGATAGTGTATTTTTTTAAAGCCTGGCGCTGATCTTCAGCCCCCTGATCGTTCACGTTGTCTCCTCCCCGCATCTGTTCAATCGCACTGGTGATTTTTTCACGCGTTGCGCCCGCTGCCTTGAGCAGATCGGCCAGTGAACCGCGAGATTCCAGCGCGGCCAGAACAAATAATTCGGATGAAATAAAGTTATCGTTGCGCTTCTGCGCCAGCTTGTCACACAGGTTTAATACCCGCACAAGGTCAGATGAGGGTTGTACATCCCCTTCACTGCCCTCAATTTGTGGCAGGCGATCAATGGCCTGCTCAACCTGAGTGCGAAATGGCGTAACGTCGACACCGGCTGAAGTCAGTAAAGGTGAAACCGATCCGCCTTCCTGTTTGAGCAAAGCGCTCATCAGGTGCAGAGGTTCAATGAATTGGTTGTCGTGTCCCAGAGCCAGGGACTGCGCGTCGGCGAGAGCCAGCTGAAATTTGTTAGTAAGACGATCCAGACGCATAATTCCTCCCATTACAGGTCAAAATGCTACTGGAGATTAAATGAGGTCATCCCTCAAAATTTCAAGGTTAATGACCTGAGATTTGAGTAAAAAATACGCTAACTGGACCGTCTTATGGCGTAAGGTTATAACAGCCAGATCAAAGTTGCCATACGCCCGGTGATCCCATCGCGGCGGAAGGAGAAGAAATCGTCGCGCTGCGTAAAGGTACAACGGCTGCTGGCGCTGACTGAATTTACGCCCGCTGCCTGCAGTCGCATCCGCGCCAGCAGCCAGATGTCGGCGTAAAAGCGGTCGCCTGATGGACGGAAAGCCTGCACAGCGCGGGCATCCTGAGCCATAAAGGCCTGACGCACTTCGGCACCGACCTCAAACGCATCAGGTCCGATTGCCGGTCCAAGCCAGACATGAATCTGATCAGGCGGCGAACGAAACTGCGCCAGCGTATTTTCCAGTACACCCGCACAAAGTCCGCGCCAGCCTGCATGTGCCGCCGCCACTTCCGTGCCATCCTGCGAACAGAAAAGGACCGGAAGACAGTCAGCGGTCATGATGGCGCAGACGACGCCGGGCTGATCGGTAATAGAGGCATCAGCACGTAATGGCGTACTTCCCCCTGCAGCCAGACGCACAACCTCAGTGCCATGAACCTGATCCAGCCACTGCGGCATGGCAGGCAAACCTGCCTCTTCCAGCAGCAACTGCCGGTTACGCGCCACCGCATCCGGATTATCCCCCACATGCCCGCCAAGATTCAGTGCATCCCAGGGCGATGTGCTGATGCCGCCCTGTCGCTGCGTCGAGCAGGCCCGAACGCGTGACGGAGCGGGCCATTGAGGAGTAATCAGATTCATCACCAATTCAACTGGTCTTTAAATTCTTCAGTGTCTGCTTTTAACGCCGCGATTAGATCAACCATGTCCTGCGGAAGCGCAGCATGGAATTCCATTTCAATCCCGCTGATGGGGTGATAGAGGCGCAACATCGTGGCGTGCAGTGCCTGACGATCGAAACCGCGCAGCGTAGTAATAAATGCCTCTGACGCGCCTTTTGGCGGACGCGGACGGCCACCGTAAAGCGGATCGCCCACCAGCGGATGGCTGATGTGAGACATATGTACACGGATCTGGTGAGTACGGCCGGTTTCCAGACGCAGGCGCAGACGGGTATGGGCCCGGAAGTGCTCCATGATGCGGTAATGAGTAACCGCCGGTTTACCCATTGGGTGTACCGCCATGTGGGTGCGTTTAGTTGAGTGACGGCTGATAGGCTGCTCAACGGTGCCGCCCGCAGTCATATTGCCAATCGCAACCGCTTCATATTCACGGGTGATTTCGCGACGCTGCAGCGAGTCCACCAGATGCGTCTGAGCCGGAACGGTTTTCGCGACCACCATTAAACCGGTGGTGTCTTTATCCAGGCGGTGTACGATGCCCGCGCGCGGCACATCCATAATCGCCGGATAGTGATGGAGTAAGGCGTTTAACACCGTGCCATCCGGATTACCGGCGCCAGGGTGAACCACGAAGTCGCGTGGTTTGTTGATGACAATAATGTCTTCATCTTCATAAACGATGTCGAGTGGCAGATTCTGCGGTTCCCAGCGCTGCGCCTCCTCGATCTCAGCGTCAATCGCGACCAGCTCGCCGCCCAGCACTTTTTCTTTAGGTGTATCGACCATGACGCCGTTTACAGTAACGCGACGATCGAGGATCCACTCTTTTATGCGAGAACGTGAATAATCAGGGAACAATTCCGCCAAAGTCTGATCTAAGCGTTGTCCGAGTTGTGATTCGGATACCGTTGCGGTGAGTTGAACTTGTTGTGCCATATACAGCTTCTTCGTTAACGTTGGGTTTTCACGGCGATGCCGTTTAATATAATGTGCTATCGTACCTGGTCATTACCGGGAGCTATACGGACAGCTTCCGCCATAACATTTGAGGATAATCACTTCGTCATGACGCGTATGAAACATCTGGTGGCTGCTGCCACACTGAGCCTGGCACTTGTTGGTTGTTCCGGCTCAAATGACGCGGTACCGGACAGCCCGCCTTCTGAAATCTATGCTACAGCGCAGCAAAAGCTGCAGGACGGTAACTTTAAAGCTGCGATTAAGCAACTGGAAGCGCTGGATAATCGTTATCCGTTCGGTCCTTATTCGCAGCAGGTGCAGCTGGATTTAATCTACGCGTACTATAAAAATGCCGATCTGCCCCTGGCGCAGGCTGCCATTGCTCGCTTTATGCGTCTGAACCCCACGCATCCGAACATTGACTATGTCATCTATATGAAAGGTCTGACGGACATGGCGCTGGATGACTCCGCGCTGCAGGGCTTCTTTGGTATTGATCGTTCTGACCGCGATCCGACGCACGCTCGTGATGCTTTCCGCGACTTCTCTCAGCTGCTGCGGAGTTACCCGAACAGCCAGTATGCGGCTGATGCTCAGAAACGCCTGGTCTATCTGAAAGACCGTCTGGCTAAATATGAGCTGTCAGTGGCGCAATTCTATACTAAGCGTGAGGCTTATGTCGCGGTTGTTAACCGTGTCGAAGGTATGATGCGCGATTATCCGGATACGCAGGCAACACACGATGCCCTGCCGCTGATGGAAAATGCTTACCGCAATCTGCAGCTGAACGCTGAAGCCGATAAAGTGGCGAAAATCATTGCAGCTAACAAAAGCTGATAGCCAGACAGATTTTCAGCCATAAAAAAAGCAGCCTCTCAGGGCTGCTTTTTTTTGTTCACAGAACAGTCAGATTTGGATCTGATCTCAGCGAGCTAACTCATCAAGCATGCCGTGTTAATCGTTTCGCTTCAAGCCATTTCGGCCAGTTTCTCTGCCTTTCTCACAGAATGTTGTGGCTGACAAAAAGTGACATTTTTTCGTGATCGAAATCCCACATTGAACGCTTTTTCGCGCTATGCTGAGAAGACCAAGACGGAAATGACAGAGAGGTAAGAACGATGATTCTGAACATTACCAGTAAACAAATGGACATCACTCCGGCAATCCGAAGCCATGTCGAAGACCGTCTCGCCAAGCTCGAAAAATGGCAAACCGACCTGATTAATCCGCATATTGTCCTTTCCAAAGAGCCCAAAGAATTCGTGGCTGACGCCACTATTAACACACCTAACGGGACTCTGGTGGCCAGCGCCAAGCACGATGATATGTATACCGCTATCAACGATTTGATTGCCAAGCTCGAGCGTCAGCTGAATAAAGTTCAGCACAAGTCTGAAGCACGCCGCGCCAGTGCCAGCGTGAAAGACATCATTCCCGCCGACGAAGAGTCCTGATTTTCTTAACGCTGTTTCTTAACGCGCCTCCGGGCGCGTTTTTTATTGACAGCTTTTAAGCAGTACGGTTACTCTCAGGTCACTCTCTTTTCGGACATGACAATGAAACCTGATCTGTTTTTCTTCGCTTTCTTTTTTACCTTCCCCTGAACGGGAGGCCATTCGTCGTGTGAAAATGAAAGCGAAGACGAACACCGAAGCCTCCCAACCGGGAGGCTTTTTTTTTGGATAGCATACAGGTGAGCCCTATGAATCCCGATAATCCATTGCTGGCGCTACGCGATAAAATCAGCGCCGTGGATAAAAAACTTCTTACGCTGCTGGCCGAGCGTCGTTTGCTGGCAGTGGAAGTTGCACAAGCGAAACTGGCGACGCATCGCCCGATTCGGGATGTGGAGCGCGAACGCGCGCTACTGGAGAATCTCATCGTGCTGGGTAAGGCACACAACCTGGATGCGCACTACATCACCCGTCTGTTCCAGCTGGTAATTGAAGATTCCGTGCTGACTCAGCAAGCGCTGCTGCAAAAAAACCTCAACCATCCCCATGCGCATGCCGCCCGTATCGCCTTCCTGGGCCCGAAAGGCTCTTACTCACATCTTGCAGCACGTAACTACGCGTCGCGCCATTTCGATAGCATGGTGGAGTGTGGCTGCCTGAAGTTTCACGACATCATCAAACAGGTCGAAAATGGCGTGGCTGATTACGCCGTGATGCCGATTGAGAATACCAGTTCAGGCTCGATCAACGATGTCTACGATCTGCTGCAACAGACCAGCCTCTCAATCGTGGGCGAGCTGACATTGCCTATCGACCACTGCGTGCTGGTGAATGGTTCCACCGATCTTCAGCAGATTGAGACGGTTTACAGCCACCCTCAACCGTTCCAGCAGTGCAGCCAGTTCATTAATCGTTTCCCGCACTGGAAAATCGAATATACCGAGAGTACCGCGGCAGCGATGGAGAAAGTGGCTGCGCTCAACTCACCCAAGGTGGCGGCGCTGGGCAGTGAAGCCGGTGGCGAACTCTATCAGCTGCAGGTGCTGGAACGTAATCTGGCGAATCAGCAGCAGAATCACACCCGCTTTATTGTGCTGGCCCGCAAAGCAATCGAGGTTTCTGACCAGGTACCAGCGAAAACCACGCTGATTATGGCAACCGGCCAGCAGGCGGGTGCGCTGGTCGACGCGCTGCTGGTGCTGCGTCAGCACAACCTGATTATGAGCAAGCTGGAGTCCCGCCCGATTAATGGCAATCCGTGGGAAGAGATGTTTTACATTGATGTGCAGGGCAACCTGCAATCGGAGCGGATGCAGCAGGCGCTGCAGGAATTACAGACCATGACCCGCTCTCTGAAGGTCCTGGGCTGTTACCCCAGTGAAAATGTGGTGCCCGCTGAACCTGGCGAATAAAAAGAAGAAAAAAGGCATCCACAAGGATGCCTTTTTCATTGATGAATGGCTGTTATTTATGGGCGGCTGTCATTGGCCGATCGCAGCAGGCTTCGGCTTTCGATCAGGAAGCGTTTTGCGTGATCGCCAAACCACTGTTCAACCCGGTTAAAGCTGGCGATAAACGCCTGCTTGTCGCCCTGCTCCAGCAGCGCAATCGCTTCACCAAACCGCTGATAATAGCGTTTGATCAGCGCCAGATTACTCTCTGAAGACATGATGATATCCGCATAGAGCTGCGGATCCTGAGCGAACAACCGCCCCACCATCGCCAGTTCCAGCCGGTAAATTGGTGACGAGAGCGCCAGCAGCTGATCCAGATTGACGTTCTCTTCGGCTAAATGCAGACCATAAGCGAAGGTAGCAAAGTGACGCAGCGCCTGAATGAATGCCATGTTCTGGTCATGCTCAACAGCGCTGATACGATGCAGACGCGCACCCCAGACCTGAATCTGCTCCAGGAACCACTGATACGCTTCCGGTTGTCTTCCATCACACCAGACCACCACCTGTTTTGCCAGGCTGCCGCTGTCCGGGCCAAACATCGGATGCAGACCCAGCACAGGCCCGTTATGGGCAGCCAGCATAGCCTGCAGAGGCCGGTTTTTGACCGACGCCAGATCGACCAGAATACAATCTTCCGGCAGTGGTGGCAGTTGGGCAATCACCTGCTCGGTCAGGTGAATCGGCACGCTAATGATCACCATTCCGGCATCGCTGAGCAGAGTCTCCGCCTGAGGCCAGTCCTCTTTATCCAGCGTTTTAACCGTATAGCCTGATAGCCCGAGCATTTTTTCAAACAGCCGGCCCATCTGGCCTTTGCCCCCGACAATCACCACCGGGCGCAGTTCAGGGCAGAGGGTTTTAAAGCCTTTGTCATTCTCGCTGGTATAGGATTCGCGCATCACGCGACGCAGCACATCCTCAATCAGATCCGGTGGTACGCCGAGCGCTTCAGCCTCTTTGCGACGGGAAGCCAGCATCGACGCTTCACGCTCAGGCACATAGATAGGCAGGCCGTAACGGCTCTTAACCTCACCTACCTCGGCCACCAGTTCCAGTCGTTTAGCCAGCAGGTCAAGCAGCGCTTTATCAACACAGTCAATTTGATCGCGTAACGCGGTCAGTTCAGCCACCATTGCTCTTACACCTCTTGTGACAGACGCGCCGACAGCACTCCCTGCAGATCCTGATGCATTTCACGCAGCAACGTTTCGGTCACTTCCCAGTTGATGCATGCATCGGTTACGGAAACGCCATACTTCATTTCGCTGCGTGGCTGCTCAGAAGACTGATTACCTTCATTGATATGGCTTTCCAGCATCAAACCAATGATTGAACGGTTCCCGTCTTTGATCTGCGCAATAGCGGATTCCGCTACGCCAGGCTGACGGCTGTAGTCTTTGTTCGAATTACCATGGCTGCAATCTATCATTAAGGCTGGACGCAGTCCCGCCTTGAGCATCTCTTTTTCACACTGCGCGACATCTTCAGGGCCGTAGTTCGGCGCTTTGCCGCCACGCAGGATCACGTGACCATCCGGATTGCCCTGAGTCTGCAGCAGACAGACCTGACCGGCCTGATTGATCCCGACAAAGCGGTGTGGCATTGCGGCAGCACGCATCGCATTGATTGCCGTTCCCAGACTGCCATCGGTGCCATTTTTAAAACCTACCGGCATCGACAGGCCTGAGGCCATTTCACGGTGCGTCTGAGACTCGGTGGTACGTGCACCAATGGCAGACCAGCTGAACAAGTCACCCAGATATTGCGGGCTATTAGGATCCAGCGCTTCAGTCGCCAGAGGCAAACCCATTTCAACGAGGTTTACCAGCAGCTGGCGCGCAATGTGCAGACCTGCTTCCATATCAAACGAGTTATCCATGAAAGGATCGTTGATCAGCCCTTTCCAGCCGACGGTAGTACGAGGTTTTTCAAAATAGACGCGCATCACGATAAAGAGCTGATCTTTCAGCTGTTCGGAAAGGGTTTGCAGACGACGAGCATATTCCAGTGCCACTTCGGTGTCGTGAATTGAGCAGGGTCCGCACACTACCAACAGACGCGGATCGCGGCCCGCAATAATGTCTGAGATAGTCTGGCGTGATGCCGCGACCTGATCCTGCTGTTCAGTGGTCAGTGGAAACTTCGCTTTCAGCTCTTCAGGCGTGATTAGTACCTGTTCACCGGCGATATGCACATTGTTCAGCGCGTCTTTTTGCATGATGGCGATCCTTTGGCTCGTATTGGCAGTCATGGACTCCTCACTGAGGAATGCAAATACTGTATCACAGGCAATACATAGCGCAATATTTTATGTACACTTTTATTACCACGAATCAAAGTACGCGCGAAATTTAATTAAAATACATATTAAATCATGCAGTTATAAATAATACTCAACCACAAAAACCAGACTAAATCGTACAATTAAGTTTACAGTTAGGCTTGTTGCGTTTCTGCTATCCACAGGCAAAATGAAAGAATCATTCTGTTCGCGCTGAGAGAGTTATGCACCCATCACCACAAAATATTTATCTGCGACCTTTTGAGCTCAGCGACGTACCCGCGTTTACCATTGCGGTTAATGCCTCACTGGATAGCCTCATCCCGTGGATGGTCTGGGCTCATCACGATTATCAGCCTCATGAAGCGGAAAGCTGGATCCGCTTTACTCACTGGCAACGGATGAGGGAGGAAGCGGAAGAATTTGCGATCGTTGATCAGCATGACCAGTTGCTGGGAGGCGCAGGAATACGTTTTGCCCGTCATCCGGGTGACACCAGCGCAATTGGCTACTGGGTTCGCAGTGATGCACAGCGTCAGGGGATCGCCACCCGAGCCGTAACCGCATTACTGACGCTGGGGTTTTCACGCCCGGAGCCCCGGATGATTGAGATTCTGGCGGCAGAGGATAACCTGGCCAGTCGGGGCGTGGCTGAGAAGTGCGGTGGTCAGTTCATTGGCTGTCGCTATGGCCTGATCGTATTAGAGGAGGGGCCGGTTAATACCGCGATTTATCATTTTCAGCGGCCAGATGCCGGTTAACTGTAGGCAGCAGGCAGGCAGTAACATAAAAAAAGGGGCTGGCATCACGCCAACCCCTTGTTTGCTATTAACTTTTAGATGTCGCGTTAGCGATACCTTAGTTAAGACGCTCTTTAATACGAGCAGACTTACCAGTACGCTCACGCAGGTAGTACAGTTTGGCTTTACGCACAGCGCCACGACGTTTAACAGCGATGCTGTCAATTACAGGTGAATGAGTCTGGAATACACGCTCAACGCCTTCGCCGTTAGAAATTTTGCGAACAGTGAATGCAGAGTGCAGACCGCGGTTACGGATAGCGATAACCACGCCCTCGAATGCCTGCAGACGTTTTTTAGAACCTTCAACGACCCATACTTTCACTTCCACGGAATCACCCGGGCGGAAGGAAGGTACGTCCTGTTTCATCTGCTCTTGTTCAATTTGCTTGATAATGTTGCTCATAATTAAATCTCATATCCTGGGTAAACTGATAGTCGGGGAAGAACTTACTCTTCCACATCATCGTTTTGTTGCTGCTGAGATTCCCGCTGGAACTCATTCAGCAACCTTGCTTGCTCTTCAGTCAGAGCCAGGTTTTCCAGAAGTTCAGGTCTTCTCAGCCAGGTACGGCCTAGCGACTGCTTCAGACGCCAGCGGCGAATATCAGCATGGTTGCCTGACAGTAACACTGTCGGGACCTCCACGCCGTCTAACACTTCAGGTCGGGTATAATGCGGACAATCCAGCAACCCTTCAGAGAACGAATCCTCATCGGCTGACGCCTGCTTGCCGAGAACGCCAGGAATAAACCGGGCGACTGCGTCAATCATCGTCATCGCTGGCAGTTCCCCGCCGCTGAGAACGTAATCACCGATTGACCATTCTTCATCAATTTCGGTCTGGATTACGCGCTCATCAATCCCTTCATAACGGCCACAGACCAGAATTAGCTTGTCCCGTGCCGCCAGTTCGCAAACGCCCTGTTGGTCCAGTTTACGACCCTGAGGTGAAAGATATATCACCCTGGCCCCATCACCTGCCGCTGCTTTCGCTGCGGAGATGGCATCCCGTAAGGGTTGTACCATCATCAGCATTCCCGGTCCGCCGCCGTAAGGACGATCATCCACGGTACGGTGCCGGTCGTGCGTGAAGTCACGAGGACTCCAGCTCTGAATGCTGAGCAGACCGTTTTTTACAGCCCGGCCAGTTACCCCGTAATCGGTAATAGCGCGAAACATTTCTGGAAACAGGCTAATAACACCAATCCACATTGTATTCGCCGTTACGTTACCGTTCGATTCGGAGATCAAAAACCAGGATCCCAATCTACCTCAATGACGCCAGTAGAGAGATCGACTTTCCTGATAACCTGTTCATCAAGAAACGGAATTAACCGCTCCTGAGCACCGAATGCATCCTTCAGGTTTGCCTTAACGACGAGAACGTCGTTCGAGCCGGTTTCCATCATATCGATGACTTTACCCATCTCGTAGCCTTCGAGGTTGATTACCTGGCAGCCCATAAGGTCTTTCCAGTAGTAGTCGCCCTCTTCCAGCGATGGCAACTGCGTCGAGTCAACCTGAATTTCGCAATTGGTTAACTGAGCCGCCGCATCCCGATCTTCAATGCCTTTGACTTTGATGATCAGGTCCTGATTGTGGTGCTTCCAACCGTCCAGTTCGACCTGCTGCCATTTACCGGCGCGCTGGATGAACCAGGGTTGGTAGTTGAAGATGCTTTCAGCGTCTTCAGTGGAGGAAAACACTTTGAGCCAGCCGCGAATACCGTAGGCGGCTCCCATCTTACCCAATACAATCGGGTTAACAGGAGGCTGTGCGGCAAGTTGTCTGCTCATGCTCACCACCGTGACAGATTAAGCTGCTTTCTTAGCTTCTTTGACCAGCGCGTTAACGCGATCAGAAAGCGTTGCGCCCTGGCCAACCCAGTGCTCGATACGATCCAGATCAAGACGCAGACCTTCAGCCTGACCAGATGCGATCGGGTTGAAGAAACCAACGCGCTCGATAAAACGACCGTTGCGTGCATTGCGGCTGTCAGTGACGACGACCTGATAGAACGGACGCTTTTTAGCGCCGTGACGTGCCAAACGAATTGTTACCATAACATCCTCTTCAGTTAATAAAACACCCGGCCCCCATCGAGGAACGGGGTCCGGGTGCTGTATAAAAAGCCCGAAAATTTTACTCATTTTGGCGAAAAAAGCAACCTAAACCGTGCCATTTCGGGCTTTTTTGTGGAACGCTTTAGCGGCCAGGAAAACCTGGCGGCATCATACCCTTCATGCCGCGCATCATTTTCGCCATACCGCCCTTCTTCATTTTCTTCATCATACGCTGCATGTCGTCAAACTGCTTCAATAAGCGGTTAACGTCCTGCACCTGCATACCGGAGCCGGTCGCAATGCGGCGCTTGCGTGAGCCTTTGATGATTTCTGGCTTCTCACGCTCTTTGCGTGTCATCGAGTTGATTATCGCTTCCATGCGCACCAGCACTTTATCGTCCATCTGCGACTTCACGTTGTCAGGCAGCTGTCCCATACCGGGCAGTTTGCCCATCAGACTGGCCATGCCGCCCATGTTGCGCATCTGCTTCAACTGCTCAAGGAAGTCGTTGAGATCAAAACCGTCGCCGGTTTTGAGCTTTTTAGCCAGTTTCTCCG
Source organism: Pantoea sp. E956-1 (assembly GCF_982223955.1). Lineage (NCBI taxonomy): Bacteria > Pseudomonadati > Pseudomonadota > Gammaproteobacteria > Enterobacterales > Erwiniaceae > Pantoea > Pantoea sp. E956-1. The sequence goes on from NZ_CEUYZP010000004.1 coordinate 13,428, forward strand.
CCTGATCGCGGTCAACCTTGCTTTCAATATCTTCGATCAGGGACAGTACGTCACCCATGCCGAGGATACGCGAAGCAATACGCTCCGGATAGAACGGCTCAAGGGCTTCAGTTTTTTCACCGACACCCATGAATTTAATCGGCTTACCGGTGATATGACGAATCGACAGCGCCGCACCACCGCGTGCATCACCGTCAACCTTGGTCAGAATAACACCCGTCAGCGGCAGCGCTTCATTAAACGCTTTAGCCGTATTTGCCGCATCCTGACCGGTCATGGCATCGACCACAAACAACGTTTCTACCGGCTTGATTGCGGCATGAACCTGTTTGATTTCGTCCATCATCGCTTCGTCAACGTGCAGTCGACCTGCGGTATCCACCAGCAGCACATCGTAGAACTTCAGACGTGCTTCACGCAGCGCATTATTGACGATATCAACCGGTTTCTGGCTGAGATCGGAGGGACAGAAATCCACACCCACCTGCTGTGCCAGCGTTTCCAGCTGTTTGATTGCCGCCGGACGATAGACGTCGGCAGAAACCACTAAGACTTTCTTTTTGTGCTTCTCGCGCAGGAATTTACCCAGCTTAGCGACGCTGGTCGTTTTACCGGCACCCTGCAGGCCCGCCATCAGGACTACGGCTGGCGGCTGCGCTGCCAGATCGAGTGCATTGTTCTCAGCACCCATCGCCGTAACCAGTTCGTTACGAACGATTTTGATAAATTCCTGACCCGGTGTCAGGCTTTTATTCACATCATGACCGACCGCGCTCTCTTTCACACGGTTGATGAAGTCACGCACCACGGGCAGCGCAACGTCAGCTTCAAGCAGTGCCATGCGCACTTCACGCAGGGTCTCTTTGATGTTCTCTTCAGTCAGCCTTCCGCGGCCGCTGATATTTCGCAGGGTTTGCGACAAACGATCGGTTAAATTATCAAACATGGTCTCTCACTAAAAAAAAGATCGCGAGGCGCCTGATCGGCAGAATGCGGCGGATTATAACACGAAGCCTCAGCGATCTCTGCAATTGCCCCTCAGATCGTTTGGAGCCTGCTTCGGCTGGCGCTATACTGCCTTTTTCCTTATCTGACTGAACCTGAAAGGATCTATGTTCGTTTTCGCGATAGTGGCGCTATTCGCCTACTCCTTAAGTCTTGCCCTGATCATTCCCAGCCTGTTGAAACGTAACGGTGGCTGGCGGCGAATGGCGATGCTCTCTGCCTGTGTGGCGCTGGTGACACACGCGGTGGCCTTGCAGCAACGCATATTTGCTGTTGATAGCGGACAGAATTTAAGCCTGCTCAACATAGGCTCGCTGGTCAGCCTGTTGATTTGCGCCATCATGACTATTGTAGCGTCACGCAACCGTGGCTGGCTGCTGCTGCCGATTGTCTACAGCTTCGCGCTGATCAATCTGGCCTTCGCCACCTTTGTGCCTAATGCCTTCATCACCCATCTGGAAACCACGCCAGGCATGATGATCCACATCGGCCTGTCGCTGTTCGCCTATGCGACGCTGATTATTGCCGCACTCTATGCACTGCAACTGGCGTGGATCGATTATCAGTTAAAAAACAAGCGTCTGGCATTCACACAGGATATGCCGCCGCTGCTGACCATCGAACGCAAGATGTTTCACATCACCCAGGTCGGCGTTGTGCTGCTAACGCTGGTGCTCTGCACCGGGCTGTTTTATATGCAGGATCTCTTCAGCGAAGAAAACGTCGATAAGGCCGTGCTTTCTATCATCGCGTGGTTTGTTTATATCGTTTTGCTGTGGGGGCACTATCATGAAGGCTGGCGTGGTCGCCGCGTCGTCTGGTTTAACTGCAGCGGTGCGGTGCTGTTAACCATGGCTTACTTTGGCAGTCGCATCCTGCAGCATCTGCTTGTCCCCACCTCTCGTTAAAAAGGAAGTTCTGCGTTGGAGAATGTTTCAACCACCACGCTGATTATTACGCTGATCATTATGGTGCTGGTTTCGGCTTATTTTTCTGGCTCCGAAACCGGCATGATGACCCTCAATCGCTACAAACTGCGCCATCAGGCTAAAAATGGCCATCGCGCTGCCCGTCGCGTCGAAAAATTGCTGCGTCGCCCAGACCGGTTGATCAGTCTGGTGCTGATCGGCAATAATCTGGTCAACATTCTTGCCTCTGCCCTCAGCACCATCGTCGGGATGCGCCTCTACGGCGATGCCGGCGTCGCGATAGCCACAGGCGTACTGACCTTCGTAGTGCTGGTGTTTGCCGAAGTATTACCGAAAACCATAGCAGCGCTCTATCCGGAAAAGGTCGCCTATCCCAGTAGTTTTCTGCTGGGTCCGTTGCAGTACGTCATGCTGCCGCTGGTCTGGTTGCTGAACACCATTACCCGGCTGCTGATGCGGCTTGTAGGCATTCGCACAGATGGCTCGGTTAACTCCGCGCTAAGTAAAGAAGAGCTGCGCACCATCGTTTATGAATCGCGTAATCTGATATCACGACGTAATCAGGACATGCTTTTATCGGTGCTCGATCTGGAGAAGGTCAGTGTCGACGACATCATGGTTCCGCGTAATGAGATCGTCGGTATTAATATCAACGATGACTGGAAGTCGATAGTGCGCCAGCTGAGCCACTCACCACACGGCCGCATTGTACTGTTCCGGGACTCACTCGATGACTGCGTCGGCATGCTGCGGGTACGCGAAGCCTGGCGCATGATGACAGAGAAAAAAGAGTTCACCAAAGAGACGCTGCTGCGCGCCGCCGATGAGATCTACTACATTCCTGAAGGAACGCCGCTGAACACCCAACTGGTGAAGTTTCAGCGCAACAAAGAGAAAGCGGGCGTGGTGGTAGATGAATATGGCGACATCAAAGGGCTGGTAACGATTGAGGACATTCTGGAGGAGATTGTCGGTGACTTCACCACCTCCATGTCACCGTCGCTGGCAGAAGAAGTGATGCCGCAGAATGATGGATCTGTACTGATTGAAGGCAGCGCCAGTGTGCGTGAAATTAATAAGGCGTTTAACTGGCATCTGCCAGAGCAGGAAGCCCGGACCATCAACGGCATGTTGCTGGAAGCGCTGGAAGAGATCCCTGTCATCGCCACCCGTGTTCAGATTGGCCACTACAACATTGATATTCTGGATGTGCAGGACAACATGATTAAACAGGTACGCATTACGCCAAAGACGCCACTGAAAAAATCGGTAGGTTCCTGAAGCGATAAAAAAACGCCGCAATCAACATGATGCGGCGTTTTTTTTAGCAGCGAAGCGCTGACTAGATGTGCAGTTCTTTCAGCTTTTCAGCAGGCAGTTTCAGATCATCGTTACGGTTAACGCCGATCTCATGCGCCAGCACATTGCGTGCAATCTGCTGCGCTTCATCCAGTGAGTGCAGTTTGTAGCTGCCACACTGGTATTCATTCAGCTCAGGAATCTGGTTCTGATCTTTCACTTTCAGAACGTCTTCCATCGCCCCTTTCCACGCTTTGGCAACGCGCTGCTCGTCTGGTGTACCAATCAGACTCATGTAGAAGCCGGTGCGGCAACCCATTGGCGAGATATCGACGATTTCCACACCGTCACCATTCAGGTGGTCACGCATGAATCCGGCAAAGAGATGCTCCAGCGTATGAATGCCACGTTCAGTGAGGATATCAATGTTCGGGCGGCAAAAACGCAGGTCAAAAACGGTAATCGTATCGCCATGCGGAGTCTTCATGGTTTTCGCAACGCGTACTGCCGGTGCGCCCATGATGGTGTGATCAACGGTAAAACTGTCCAGTAGTGGCATACGTCACCTCCTGTTCTGAGAATTTTTTTTAAAACGATGAAACTTTTATGTTCGCCCAACGTCTGAATATATGAAAGACGCGCATTTGTTATCATCATCCCTGACAACAGAGATGTTAATTTGGCCACATTGATGTGGCCTTTTTCTTTTCTACCCTTCCCGGCTCGCCAGATACGCTTCAAAATCCAGCTTATCACTTGCTTCCAGCTGCTGTTGCGCAGCAACAGATTCCTGCGCCTGACGCGTGAAATCTTCTTCTGTCAGCACTTCCAGCGGCTCTTCACAGAGCAGATGTCGATACTGTTCAGCCAGCGCCACGCCGGTTCCGGTTACACCATTGTCCTTCATTGCCTGAAGGATGCGCGCCGAGTAGGTTAGCTCAGGATCGTCGAACGATGCTACCAGTTGATCACAAACCTGCTGATATTCGGTGCTGTCCTGATTATGACTGTCTAACACTTCAGCAACCCGACGCAGATCGGCAAACAGGGTTTTGCCCACTTCAACCAGCGAATGTTCCGCTTCTCCACAGCCCACAGCAATTTTCTGATCCGGTTTACGCCCTTCCAGCACCACCCGATTCCAGTTTTTGCGGGTGCATTGCAATTCATCGGCACTCATTTCCGGCGCATCAGCCAGGGTACACCAGATCAGGAACAGATCGAGGAAGCGAACCTGATTCTCATCCACGCCGATGGCAGAAAACGGGTTGATATCCAGCGAACGCACTTCAATGTATTCAATGCCACCACGCAGCAACGCGTCAGAGGGTGCTTCACCCGAGCGCGTCACACGCTTAGGCCGGATTGGCGCATAGAGCTCGTTTTCAATCTGCAGTACGTTGGTGTTGAGCTGCAGCCAGTTACCGTCGGCATCTTTAGTGCCCATCGCGGCATACTCTTCTGACGGCGTCTTGATCGCTTTCTTCAGCGCAGTGACATAGCCTTCCAGCGAGTTAAACGTGATGCCCAGAGAGCTCTGCGATTTATTGGTGTAGCCTAAATCGCTCAGACGCAGCGAGGTAGCGTACGGCAGCCACATCGTGTCTTTGTCGTTGGTTTCGAACGGCAGCGCGCTCTCACGGCCCTGCAGGAAGCTGGAGCTTATAGCCGGCGATGCGCCAAACAGATAAGGGATTACCCAGCCGAAGCGATAATAGTTGCGGATCAATCGCAGATAGCCCGCCGAAATCGTCTCTTTTCCGCTTTCCTTATCTTTCACGTCAGCCCACTCCTGCCAGAATGAGAGTGGCAGCGAGAAGTTATAGTGAATTCCGGAGATGGTCTGCATCAACGCGCCGTAGCGGTTTTTCAGCCCTTCGCGGTAGAGCGTCTTCATCTTACCGATATTGGATGTGCCATATTGCGCCAGCTCAATATTGTCCGCATCGTCAATTACGCACGGCATACTAAAGGGCCACATGCGCTCATCACCCAGTTCACGGGCAACGTGACGATGAATATCGCGCAGGAATGCCAGCATATGATCAATGCTGTGATCCACTGGCGTAATAAATTCCAGCAACGTTTCGGCAAAGTCAGTGGTGATCCAGTCATGTTTCAGCGCCGATCCCAGAGATTCCGGGTGACCGCTTTTTGCCAGCTCGCCATTTGCCTGTACACGCAGCGTTTCACGCTCGATGCCACGGCCAATACCTTTAAGGGCATTGGGATGCGCTTCCAGCCAGGAGAGCGCTTTAGATACGTCCGGGATCACATTACCCCCCCGCTGTGATAATAATTTATTTTTGTTCAGCATAATGTTAACCGTAGCCTCGAATCTGTGCGAATCAATGCCACCATTGCATACCCTGTAATGTGGCAGTCGCGATAACGACATAACGCAGTGTTTTGCCGACAGCGAGAAACAGCATCGCGGGTAGCCAGGCGAAACGTAACCAGCCTGCCAGAACGCAGAGCAGATCACCTATCACCGGCAGCCAGCTGAATATCAGTGCTGCAGGTCCCAGTCGGTGCAACCACGTCATTGCTGTGTCATGCCATCGCCCCTGACGTTTTAACGGCAGCAAGCGACCAATAAGAATGTTGGTTAAGCCGCCCAAGGTGTTTCCCAGTGATGCGGCCAAAAGCAACCCGTAAACTGATGTCTTTTTTGCTATCAATAGTGCTATCAGCAGTGCTTCAGAACTTCCCGGCAGGAGCGTTGCACTTAAAAAGCTGCTGCCGAACATCGAGGCATAGGTAAGAACGTCACTCACAGTAAGCGGACATCCACCACAGCCATACCTGCCGCCTTCGCGGCCTGAATACCAAAGTCCGCATCCTCAAACACCACACAACGTGCCGGCGTCACACCCATCAGCTCAGCGCAGCGTAAGAAGGTTTCAGGCTCAGGTTTATGACGCTGTACGTCGTCAGCACCGACGACGGCCGAAAAGAGCTCACGTACGCCCAGCTGGGTCAGTAACGCCTCTGCCATGCTGTGTTCGCTTCCGGTACCGACCGCCATCGGACGACGCCCGTGGTACGCTTTCACCACCTCCATTAAAGGCAGTGGCTTCACGTTTTCCAGCAGCATCGCTTTCACGGCAGCGGTTTTTTCTGCGGCAAGAAGATGAGGGTCGAGTGACGACTGATTGGATTCGATGATGAACTGCGACAGTCGCCAGGTAGGTGCACCATTGAAGTCGATAATACGTGCTTCATCCAGCGTTAATCCATAACGTGCCAGTACCTGGCGCCACGCTTTTCGATGTGTCGGCTCAGTTTCAAGAATCGTGCCGTCCATATCGAAAATCAGGGCGTCATATTGATCGTACATTGTCACTCCGGACATTCACTAAATGAGACATTACTTTAGCCTAATGTGGACAGGTTGTCGCCAGGGGGGATGAACAGCAAATGCTTTGAAAGCATTAACAATTTTTGTTTTCAGATAAAGGTGATCGCATGCAACCAGCGATAAACGTACGAAATTTCAGCGTTTTTTAACATTCTTCTGGCGTATAAGTGCCAGCGGACGGGCATCGTCAGCACCGGAGTGCGTGTTAACGCGGGAAACAGGCATTTCGGATCGCATAAGTCAGGATGATGAATCAATGGGACAGATTAAACAGGAAAAGTGTGCGTGTGAAGCCAGAGGGAAGCTACAGAAGGTTTTTCAGGATACTCACTCAGCGTTTGCTGTACGGGCGGTTACGGAAGTAACGCTATCGTGTTTAGTGAGGTCTTAGCGATCATCGCGCCATGATACTTTGAGGGATTTTGAGACTGGATTTGAAACTAAAGAAGAAGATGGTGCATCCAGGAGGGATGACTCAGCTTGCGCTTCGCACTGCGGGCCGTTGCTGATGCAACGTTATCCCCCCTTCATGCGGCCAGAACGCTTATTGCGTCATGTCACACTGAGGAACTGCCAACATTCGAGAAGATGGTGCATCCAGGAGGATTCGAACCTCCGACCGCTCGGTTCGTAGCCGAGTACTCTATCCAGCTGAGCTATGGATGCATTGGGGTCTATCTTTTGAGGTCTATCTTTTGAGGTACAACTTTTTATGGACTTACAGAAACCAACCTGAGGATGTTACGAAGAATGGTGCATCCAGGAGGATTACTCAGCTTGCGCTTCGCCCTGCGGGCCGTTGCTGATGCAACGTTATCCTCCTTAGTGCGGCCTGAACGATAATTACGTCATGACACACTGAGGCACTGTCCATATTCGGGAAGAATATGGTGCATCCAGGAGGATTCGAACCTCCGACCGCTCGGTTCGTAGCCGAGTACTCTATCCAGCTGAGCTATGGATGCATAAATCTAATTCTTGTACAACGCAGGGTGCTAACTACTCACCATGAAAGGAGTTGCTAATTCGCTTTGTTTCTTTTTTTCGATGGTGCATCCAGGAGGATTACTCAGCTTGCGCTTCGCCCTGCGGGCCGTTGCTAATGCAACGTTATCCTCCTTAGTGCGGCCTGAACGCTAATGCGTCATGTCACACCGAGGCACTTCTCCATATTCGAAAATATGGTGCATCCAGGAGGATTCGAACCTCCGACCGCTCGGTTCGTAGCCGAGTACTCTATCCAGCTGAGCTATGGATGCATCGAAAATGGCGGTGAGGGAGGGATTCGAACCCTCGATACAGCTTTTGACCGTATACTCCCTTAGCAGGGGAGCGCCTTCAGCCTCTCGGCCACCTCACCTTACGCTTTCTTTCGAACTGTGCGTCTGAACGTTGTTTCTGCTCATCGGCACTGCGTGGCGCACATATTACTTTCCCGGACTTTTAAGTCAAACAATTTTTCCGAAACTTTGTTTGATTGAGCAAATCACACACAATTGGGACAAAATGACGACAAAAAGAGTGAATTATCAACAATGAAAGCTGATGGCGTTAACAAAACAGGAGAGGAACAGGTAGAAAGAAAAGGCAGGGTTTTTGCAGAAAGCGGTAGCGCCTCGCACGGGTGCGAGACGCTGAATCCGTTAAACGCTGGTTTGTTGCGTTTTTTCAGCCTGGATGCGTTGATAGATCTCTTCGCGATGCACAGACACTTCTTTCGGCGCGTTAACACCGATACGAACCTGGTTACCCTTAACACCCAGCACCGTTACAGTTACCTCATCACCGATCATGAGGGTTTCACCAACTCGACGAGTTAGAATAAGCATTCTTTGCTCCTTGAAAGATTAAAAGAGTCGGGCTTGTACAGGCTCCCGGCATTATCCATCATTTAACGCTGCACAATGTGTATGAGAAATACACCAATGCACATCGATGCGCCAATACATTCTGCTGATAGTTAGTTTAGCCGAAATACACTACATCAACCTGACTTTGTCATTTGCTGCTTTAGCATCGTATTAAAAAGCGCCGGAACAACCGTTCTGACGCTTTTTACGATACCTGGTTTTAATTCACTTACAGACGGCTGCTGACCCAGTCCTCAACCCCTGCTAATGCGCCTTTCAGGGCACCCGCATCTGTACCGCCCGCCTGCGCCATATCAGGACGGCCACCGCCCTTCCCGCCAACCTGCTGAGCCAGACCAGCAATCAACTCACCCGCTTTAACACGGTCAGTCAGATCTTTGGTCACTCCCGCAATCAGCGACACCTTACCTTCAGCAACCGTCGCCAGCACAATAATCGCCGACCCCAGTTGATTCTTAAGATCATCAACCATGGTACGCAACATTTTAGGTTCAACATTGTTGAGCTCACTGACCAGTAGCTTCACTCCCTTAATGTCGATAGCATTACTGCTCAGTGAAGCGCTCTCCTGCGCCGCTTGCTGATCGCGCAGTTGCTGCAACTCTTTCTCCAGAGCTCGTACATGATCGACCAGACCACGCACTTTCTCATTCAGGTTGCTGCTGTTCGCTTTTACCAGCTGCGCAAGATCCTGCAGCTGGCTGCTCTGCGCATTCACCTGCGCCAGCGCGCCTTCACCCGTAATCGCTTCGATACGACGAATACCGGCTGCGGTACCTGACTCCGCCTGAATACGGAACAGTCCGATGTCACCCGTGCGCGCAGCGTGGGTACCACCGCACAGCTCAACTGAGAAATCACCCATGGTCAGCACGCGCACGCGCTGATCGTACTTCTCGCCAAACAGTGCCATTGCACCTTTAGACTTCGCCGCCTCAAGATCCATCACTTCGGTTTCTACCGGCAGGTTACGACGAATCTGTGCATTGACAATATCTTCGACCTGACGAATCTCCTGAGGTTTCATCGCTTCGAAATGCGAGAAATCGAAACGCAGGTACTTGTCGTTAACCAGCGAGCCTTTCTGCGCCACATGCTCACCTAAAACCTGACGCAAGGCGGCATGCAGTAAGTGGGTAGCAGAGTGGTTAAGACGGATGCGCGCACGGCGTGCCGCATCAACCTGCGCCTCAAGGCGATCACCGACACGCAACTGCCCTGCGGTCAGCTTACCGACATGACCGATTGCCTGACCATATTTTTGTGTATCCTGGACGCTAAATTCAGCATTCTTCCCTTTCAGCAGACCGGTATCGCCTACCTGGCCACCCGATTCGCCATAGAATGGCGTTTCATCCAGCACGACCACGGCATCCTGACCCGCGGTCACTTCATCAACCGCCTCGCCTGCAACATAGAGCGCTTTCACCGTGGCAGCTAAATCGAGCTGGTCGTAGCCTTTGAAGGATGAGGCGGCATCAATACGAATAACGTTGCTGTAGTCAGCGCCGAAACCGCTGGCTTCACGAGCACGTTGACGCTGCTGCTCCATCGCCTGCTCAAAGCCCGCTTCGTCGATTTTCAGATTGCGTTCACGACAGACGTCAGCCGTTAAATCAGCCGGGAAACCAAAGGTATCGTAGAGACGGAAGACGATTTCGCCATCCAGCGTGTCGCCCTGCAGTTTTTCCAGCTCTTCGTCCAGCAGCGCCAGTCCGCGCTCCAGTGTTCTGGCAAACTGATCTTCTTCGCTTTTCAGCACCTGCTCAACCTGAGCCTGCTGGCGCTGTAACTCTTCGCCTGCGGCACCCATGACCTCAATCAGTGGCGCAACCAGCTTATAGAAGAAGGCCTCTTTGGCACCCAGCATGTTGCCATGACGCACGGCACGACGAATGATACGACGCAGCACGTAGCCACGGTTCTCATTAGACGGGATGACGCCATCGGCAATCAGGAATGCACAGGAGCGAATGTGGTCGGCAATGACACGCAGCGATTTGTTACTGAGGTCAGTAGCACCGGTAACCTGTGCCACGGCCTCAATCAGTTTCTGGAACAGGTCGATTTCATAGTTGGAGTTGACGTGTTGCAGAACGGCAGAAATACGCTCAAGGCCCATTCCGGTATCAACCGACGGTTTTGGCAACGGCAGCATGGTGCCATCAGCCTGACGGTTGAACTGCATAAAGACGATGTTCCAGATCTCAATGTAACGGTCACCATCTTCCTCCGGGCTGCCCGGCGGGCCCCCCCAGATGTGATCGCCGTGATCGTAGAAAATCTCGCTGCACGGACCACAAGGACCGGTATCGCCCATCTGCCAGAAGTTATCTGACGCATACGCGCTACCCTTGTTGTCGCCGATGCGAATAATGCGTTCACGTGGCACACCGATTTCATTCGCCCAGATATCAAAGGCCTCATCGTCGGTTTCATAGATCGTCACCCACAGACGCTCTTTTGGCAGGCTGAACCACTGCTCGCTCGTCAGCAGTTCCCATGCAAAACCAATCGCCTCTCTCTTGAAGTAGTCACCAAAGCTGAAGTTACCCAGCATTTCAAAGAAGGTGTGGTGACGCGCGGTGTAACCGACGTTTTCAAGATCGTTGTGTTTGCCGCCAGCGCGTACGCAGCGCTGTGATGTGGTCGCTCGTGTGTAATCACGTTTGTCCTGACCGAGGAACACATCTTTAAACTGGTTCATCCCGGCGTTAGTAAACAACAACGTTGGATCGTTATTCGGTACGAGGGAGCTGCTGGTTACAACCTCATGTCCCTTGCTATGAAAAAAGTCGAGAAACGCTTGACGGATCTCAGCAGTGCTCTTGCTCATATATATCCTGGAATCACGCTAACGAACGTTCCCTCTGATCGGCGCGACCACATTCTGGTGGTGCCTGATTAGCGGAACAAAAAGTGGGAATAAGATAAATTTTCTTCAGTGGGAAGTAAAATTACATCGGCTTTTAGTCATCAAAATTTCTGAAAATGGACTGGATATCTTCGCTCATAAAACCCTTTGACTGCAGATAGCGTAGTACTTTCGCTTTCTCTTTCCACTCTGTGGGCAGCGGGTGTCCGAATTTTCGTTCAGCCAGCTGAGCCGCGCACGCCGCCCAGTCTACCTCTGTCTCTTCCATTGCAAGATCAATGGCTTCACGGTCAATGCCTTTCTGGCCCAGTTCAAGGCGCACGCGCTGCGATCCAAAGCCCTTACGACTCCGGCTCTGAATAAATCGTTCGGTGAAACGCTCGTCGTTTAACCAGCCGCTTTCCTGACACCAGTTAAGAACCTGTTCCAGCAACGCTTCGGTAACAATTTCGGGCTCTTTTTTTTGCGCCCACGCAGCACGCTGCGCTGATTGTTGCAGTTTACGTGCTAACTCTGCACGGCTGTGGTCGCGCTGACCCAGAATACGCATCGCACGGTCAAGCAGACGAGAGTAAGAGACGACATTAGGTTGGGGCTGAGAAGGTTCAGTCATACTGCGCACCTTATACAAACAGAGGGAGATTATGGCGACAGAACAGGACAGAGGGAAGGCAAGAAAGGCACTAGAGGGGGATAAAAAACTACGGGAGAGGCTTTCGCCCCTCCCGCATCAGAGATTAGAAGTCTTCGTTCGCTTCGGCCGCGTTTTCGTTCTCAGCAGCTTTGTCGGCTGCTGCGAGTTTTTCATCCGCGCCGTTGAGCAACATCTCACGTAACTTCAGATCAATCTCGTTTGCCACAGCAGCATTCTCTTTCAGGAAGTTGCCGGCATTCGATTTACCCTGACCAATCTTGTCGCCATTGTAGCTGTACCATGCACCCGCTTTTTCAATCAGCTTGTGCTTCACGCCCAGGTCGACCAGTTCACCAAAGGTATTGATACCTTCGCCGTACATGATCTGGAACTCAGCCTGTTTGAATGGCGCGGCGATTTTGTTTTTCACCACTTTAACGCGGGTCTCACTACCGACCACGTTATCGCCCTCTTTGATGGCACCGATACGGCGGATATCAAGACGGACAGAGGCGTAGAACTTCAGCGCGTTACCACCGGTGGTGGTTTCCGGGTTACCAAACATCACACCAATTTTCATACGGATCTGGTTGATGAAAATCAGCAGGGTATTGGACTGCTTCAGGTTACCAGCCAGTTTACGCATTGCCTGGCTCATCATACGTGCCGCGAGGCCCATGTGTGAGTCACCGATTTCACCTTCGATTTCCGCTTTAGGCGTCAGCGCCGCGACGGAGTCGACAATGATCACGTCAACAGCACCAGAGCGCGCCAGCGCATCACAGATTTCCAGCGCCTGCTCACCGGTATCGGGCTGAGAGCAGAGCAGGTTATCAATGTCTACGCCCAGTTTCTTGGCGTAAACCGGATCAAGCGCATGCTCGGCATCGATAAAGGCACAGGTTTTACCTTTACGCTGTGCAGATGCGATAACCTGCAGAGTCAGCGTGGTTTTACCTGAAGACTCAGGTCCGTAGATCTCAACGATACGGCCCATTGGCAGACCGCCTGCGCCTAATGCGATATCCAGCGACAGCGAACCGGTAGAGATGGTTTCCACATCCATTGAGCGGTCTTCACCCAAGCGCATGATGGAGCCTTTACCAAATTGTTTCTCAATCTGGCCAAGCGCGGCAGCTAAAGCCTTCTGTTTGTTTTCATCAATCGCCATTTCAACTCCTAATCAAGCCGGGTAAACACGCACTCAGGGTGCCTGTACTCTTTCTGTTGCCGACAATTATACTGTATAGTCATACAGTATCAAGTTTAATTTGTCAGAAATTCGCCATACAGTTTCTGCAGGGCCCATGCCACCGACTGGCGGCGTACGGCATCACGATCGCCGCTAAAATGCTGCTGAAAAGTCAATACGTTATCCTGCGGCCCGGCAAAGCCAAACCATACCGTGCCCACCGGTTTTTCTTCACTGCCGCCATCCGGACCGGCAATACCACTGACCGATATCGCGTAGTCAGCATGTGCCGCCCTGCGGGCACCCAGCGCCATCTCACGCACCACGGCGTCACTTACCGCGCCATACTGCAACAATGAGGCAGCCTGAACATTGACCATCTGCTGTTTGGCCTGGTTACTGTAGGTCACAAAACCCCGCTCGAACCAGGCGGAACTGCCACTGATATCGGTAAAGACTTTGGCAATCCATCCCCCCGTGCACGATTCCGCACAGGTAATGGTGGCATTGCGCTGCTTAAGCTTCTCACCTATCTGCGCACTGAGCGCCTGCAATTGCTGATCATCCATTGCAATTCTCCCTTTGGCTGTAGATTGAAGGTGGTGCAGAAAAACGGCTTTTTCAAGGTTTATCCCCTCTGTTGCGCTGTTTTTACGGCCTGCTTTCCACTGCGCTTACCTTTTTTTCACCGCAACCATAAAAAGACGCGGGAAGGCGAGCAACACCTGGCCATAGGCCTGAGCCGGATAAGCCGCGAGTAAACGCTGATGATAATCACTCAGAAACGCCGTCTGTTCGGTTTCATCCAGTGTTGCCAGGAAAGGCCGTAAACCGGTCGCCTGCAGCCAGCTGATAATCGCCTGTGCATCGGCCATCACGTGATAATAGGTGGTACGCCAGATATCCACCTCACAGCCTGCCTGCGTCAGCAGATCGTAATACTCGCCCGTGGAAAGCAGCTGTGTACGTTCAGCAGCATCGGCATTTATGCGTGAACGCCAGCGCTCCGTAGCCGCTACCTCACGCATCAGCCGGTGCGACGGCTCATTAAGGTTATCAGGCATCTGGATCGCCAGCGCGCCACCGGATGCCAGCTGGCTGACCAGGTGGGGAAACAGCGTAGCGTGGTTATTCAGCCATTGCAGAGACGCGTTAGCGTAGACCACCTGCTGCGGCGCATCCGCCTGCCAGTTGCGGATGTCCGCCTGGACAAAACGGCAATGCGGCAGGCGCTCAGCGGCCTGAGTTAACATCGTCGCTGAACTGTCCAGCCCGGTGATCTGCGCCAGTGGCCAGGCATCGGCGAGCAGCTCGGTGCTGTTGCCTGGCCCGCATCCCAGATCGGTTACCTGCTCCACCTGTTCCAGGCTAAGACGCGCCAGAAGTTCGCGGGCTGGACGGGTTCGCTCCGCTTCAAACTTACGGTACAGCACGGGATCCCACTCTTTCATCATGACCTCTCGCTCATTTAGCAGATGCATTTGCTTACTGAGACGGATGAAACAGGAAAAAGTGCGACCCGTTGCTCATTTTTGAATCATGCGCTGGCAGAGACCGGCTGGAATAATTAAGTTAAAACACTGTTTCATTTTTTAACACCCGTTTCAGGAGTCATTCATGAGTGAAAAATCGCCCTTTGCCGGTGTCTGGTGCCCTTCAGTCACCCCGTTCAATGCGCAGGGTGCGGTCGATATTGATGCGCTTGGGCGACATTTCTCCCGCCTCAATGACTCCGGTATTGATACCTTACTGGTGATGGGCAGCATTGGTGAGTTCGCCTCACTGACCCAGCAGGAACGTTTACAACTGATTCAGGAAGCCAGACCCTTGTCACCGCTGAAGATGGTGGCGAACGTCTCAGCGACCTGCATCCCTGACATGCTGAAGCTGGCTGAAGCCGCCTGGAAAAATGACTTTGACGCGGTGATGGTGCTGCCGCCCTACTATTACGGCCAGACGCAAAACCAGCTGATGGACTACTTCGAAGCACTCGACGCCCAACTGGGTGGTAAATGGTTTGCCTACAACTTTCCGGCACGCACCGGCTGTGATCTGACGCCCGCGCTGATTGCCGCCCTGGCGGCAAAGCTACCCAACTTCGCCGGCATTAAAGATACGGTCGACTGCCTGTCGCATAACCGGGCGATGATTGAAGAGACCCGCAAGGTGCGCAGCGATTTCGCCGTCCTGTCGGGGTATGACGAGTACCTGCTCCCGAACCTGCTGGCGGGCGGTGCCGGTGTCATTTCAGGACTGAATAATATTGTACCGGAGTACTTTGCGCAGATGATGACGGCATGGCGAAGTAGCAATCTGCCGGAGCTGACGCGCCTGCAGCAGCAGATCGGTCGTCTGATGGCGATTTACAGTATTGGCGATGATTTCGTAACGACGATTAAAACGGCCGTGGCACGGCGCTATGACTCGATGAGCAGCGGTTCACGAAACTACGGTGGCACGCTGAATGCGGAACAGTGTGCCGCAATTGATAAGCTGTTCAGCTAAGCAGGAAAGCGGGCGCATCTCTGCGCCCCCGATCTCAGTTCTTTTTCACAAACTCAGATTTTAATTTCATCGGGCCAAAACCGTCGATTTTACAATCGATGTTGTGGTCCCCTTCAACCAGACGAATGCTTTTCACTTTAGTGCCGATCTTCAGCGATGAAGAACTGCCCTTCACCTTGAGATCTTTGATCACCGTGACGCTGTCGCCATCTGCCAGCAGATTGCCGTTGGCATCACGCACTTCCAGTGTTGCGTTGCTGCTGTCACCTTCTCCCTCGGTCCAGATGTGACCGCAGGAGGGGCAGTTGAGGTTATCGCCATCTTGCCAGGTGTAATCGGCGTGACAAGCCGGGCAGGCAGGTAAAGACATAATGACTCCAGAGATATCAGTGGCTGTGTGGCCTGAAAAAGGGCGTCATCATATAACCTTACAGTTAACAAGGATAGCCTTTATAACAGGCCGCCCTGACGTGCCTTGCTCACCGCCTCACCCAGCTGCCACACCGCCATCGCATAATGGGTACTGTGGTTGTAGCGGGTAATGACATAGAAATTGGGTAAGCCGTACCAGTACTGGTAGCTGGTGCCCAGATCCAGGCGTAGCAGACTGACCTGATCGTTACCGTTCAGCGAGCCCTGTGGTGACAATCCTGACGCCGCCAGCATACTCACGCTGTAACGGGTTTTGAAGCCATCTTCCAGCATCGGTGCCTGACCGCTGGCCGGTACAGCCACATTTTCGCCGCTGCGCCAGCCATGCTTCTGAAAATAGTGCGCCACGCTGCCGATAGCATCCACCGGATCCCACAGGTTTGCATGACCGTCGCCGTTGAAATCAACCGCATAATCATTGTAAGAGGAGGGCATAAACTGACCATAGCCCATCGCCCCGGCAAAGGAGCCTTTCAGCGCCAGCGGGTCATCCTGCTCTTTGCGCGACATCAACAGAAAAGTTTCCAGCTCGCTGCTGAAATACTCTGCGCGGCGCGGATAGTTAAAGGATAAAGTCGCAAGCGCATCCAGAATCCGCGTTTTCCCCATCACGCGGCCCCAGCGGGTTTCCACGCCAATAATGCCAACAATAATTTCCGGCGGCACGCCATAGACCTGCTGCGCGCGTTGCAGGGCATCCTGATACTGGTTCCAGAACGCCACCCCATTTTGCACGTTATCAGGCGTAATGAATTTGTTGCGATAGCGGATCCAGGCGCCATTAGGTCCTGGCGCTGGCGTATAGCTTGGTGCCTGACGATCCATCAGCCGCAGCACGTAATCCAGTCGTTTGGCCTGACCGATGATGTTGTGTAGTTGCTGACGATCAAAGTCATGCTTCTCGACCATCTTATCGATAAATTGCTCTGCTGCCGGGTTACCGGCAAAGTCACCAAACATCGCCTGTCCGCTGTGCGACGGCTGCAGTAAAAAACCGCCCTGTGGCGCAGCCAGCATCTTCTGCTGGGACGGGACTTCAGGTTTGCTGCTGCAGGAGGCCAGAAGCGGGATGAACGCAAGGAAGGCTAGCTTGAGACGCATCGGTTATCCATAAACGAGGGGGTAAATTCAGATGCGGTAATAGTAGACGTTCAGCGCAATGACATACAGGTCAAAATCTTAAAAAAACGTCAAGGCCGTGGTTAGTTAAAATGGCTGCAGGGCTTTATCTGCCCCACAGCCGTCATGTGTTTAACGGCGGTTTCTCACCAGCTGATAACGACGGGTCAGATACTCAACCGGCGCGCTCCAGATATGCACCAGGCGGCAGAACGGGAACAGCAGGAACAGCGTCATTCCCAGCACCATATGCACGCGGTAGATAAACGCCACGCCGTCGAGATGCTGCGAAGCGCCACCGTGGAAGGTCACCACCGCCTGCGCCCAGCCCACCAGCTTCATCATTTCACTGCCGTCCATATGCTGGGCGGAGAAGGGAATAGTCAGCAGGCCCAGCGTCGCCTGAGCCACCAGCAGAGTCATGATCAGAATATCACCGACGCTACTGGTCGCCCGCACCCGTGGATTAGTCAGACGACGCTTCAACAGCAGTCCACCGCCCACCAGTGTCATCGCCCCGAACAGGCCACCAGCGATCATCGCCAGTTTCTGCTTCACGTCGATCGGCAGGAAGGATTCATACATCCAGTGCGGCGTCAGCATCCCGACGATGTGACCGAAGAAAATACCGATGATGCCGATGTGGAACAGGTTGGAAGCGAGACGCATTCCTTTTTTGTCCAGCATCTGGCTGGAACCGGCACGCCAGCTGTACTGCCCGTAGTCATAACGCAGCCAGCTTCCCACCAGAAAGACCGTTCCGGCGAGATAAGGGTAAATATCGAAGAAGAAAGTGTTAATAAAATTCATGCTGATTCTCCTGTGGTACGCGCCGTCGCCGCGGCGATGTCCAGATACTGCGGCGCGACCGCATCGGCGAAGCGACGCTGATGCATCGCCTGCTGCGCCGAGGCGCAGCCCTGTTCGCCGAGAAATTTAATCTGCTCCTCTTCCCAGACAGCATCCAGTGCCGCTGGCGTATCGTCGCGCGCTTCCTGCGCCACCTGTGGCTTGAGAGCAGCTGGATCAACCGCGCTACCGGACAGCGTCAGTAACACTGTGAAGAGATCGGCGTAGGGGCTCTGACGCTCTTCAAGCCGTGCGGCCAGCAAGGCCAGGATCGGCACGATGTCGTCCAGCCCCTGACGCGCGGCCTCATCGCTTTTACAGGCGAGATACTCCAGGTAGAGCGGCAGGTAATCGGGCAGCTCTTTGCTGTCCAGCTCCAGACCATCGGCACGATACTGTTCCAGCAGATCAACCATCGCCTGACCGCGATCGCGTGACTCACCGTGCACGTGTTCAAACAGCAGCAGCGAGGTGGCGCGGCCACGATCAAACAGTTCGCAGTAATCAGCCTGCACGTCCAGCAGTGGCCGGGCACAGAGCTGATTGATAAAGCGCACCAGCCGTGCGCTCTGCTGCAGGTTGAGTTCACTGGCGTCATCCAGCGCCGCGATCAGGTCGGAAGAGTGGGTAAACAGCGCTTCGTCCGGGTAGTCCAGCAGCCGCGAAAGAATCCGTAACGTCATCATGAGGCGTCCTCCGGGCGGATGGTTTTCTTACTGACGTCGATGGCATCAATACGGCGGCTGTTGAACAGGTTGAATTTGCTGTCGCTGCCGTGACAGCCATCACCAAAGCTAAAGCCGCAGCCTTTGCTTTCCGGGAAGGCTTCACGGGCCAGTTCGCGATGGCTGGAGGGCACCACAAAGCGATCTTCATAGTTCGCTATCGCCAGATAGCGGTACATCTCCTGCGCCTGCGCTTCGGTCAGGCCGACCTGCTCCAGCGCCCGGATATCATGCTCACCGTCCACGCTTTCTGCGCGTTTGTAATGACGCATCGCCAGCATCCGCTTCAGTGCCAGCAGCACCGGTGCGGTGTCACCTGCGGTCAGCAGGTTCGCCAGATACTTAACCGGAATGCGCAGGCTTTCCACATCCGGCAGCACGCCAGTGTGCGCCAGCGCCCCGCCATCCACCGCCGACTGAATCGGTGACAGTGGTGGCACATACCAGACCATTGGCAGCGTGCGATATTCAGGGTGAAGTGGCAGCGCCAGCTTCCACTCCATCGCCATTTTATAGACCGGTGAACGCTGTGCTGCGTCGATCACGCTCTGCGCAACGCCATCTTTCAGCGCCTGCGCAATCACCGCCGGATCGTTGGGATCGAGGAAGATGTCCAGCTGGCTCTGATAGAGATCTTTCTCGTTTTCCGCTGCGGCCGCCTGTTCAATGCGGTCAGCGTCATAGAGCAACACGCCGAGATAGCGGATACGGCCGACACAGGTTTCTGAACAGACGGTGGGCTGGCCCGCTTCAATGCGCGGATAACAGAAAATACATTTTTCTGATTTGCCGCTTTTCCAGTTGAAGTAGATCTTCTTGTACGGACAGCCGGTGAGGCACATCCGCCAGCCGCGACATTTATCCTGGTCGATCAGCACGATGCCATCTTCGCCGCGCTTGTAGATCGCGCCGCTTGGGCAGGTCGCCACGCACGCCGGGTTGAGGCAGTGCTCACACAGGCGCGGCAGGTACATCATGAAGGTGTGCTCAAACTGACCGTAAATCTCCTTCTGGATATTATCGAAGTTCTTATCCTGCGAACGTTTGGCAAACTCGCCGCCGAGAATCTCTTCCCAGTTCGGGCCGTTTTCGATCTTTTTCATCCGCTGACCGGTGATCAGCGAGCGCGGACGCGCAATCGGCTGATGCTTACCGGCGGGCGCATTGTGCAGATGCTGATAATCAAAATCGAACGGTTCGTAGTAATCATCCAGCGCGGGCACATCCGGGTTGGCGAAGATCTTCGACAGCAAGCCGACACGGCTGCCCATGCGCGGCTCCAGCTTACCGTTGATCTTACGGATCCAGCCGCCCTTCCACTTCTGCTGATCTTCCCAGGCGTGCGGATAGCCGACACCAGGCTTGCTTTCGACGTTGTTAAACCAGGCGTACTCCATGCCCTCGCGGCTGGTCCAGACGTTTTTGCAGGTTACCGAGCAGGTGTGGCAGCCGATACATTTGTCGAGGTTCAGCACCATGCCGACCTGTGAACGAATTTTCATGGTTTTACCTCCTGCTGGCTGCCCTGGCAGGCATCGTTGCCTTCCCCATCTAACCAGTTAACGTTGTTCATTTTTCTTACTACCACGAACTCATCGCGGTTAGAGCCGACGGTGCCGTAGTAGTTAAAGCCCCAGGAGAGCTGGGCATAACCGCCGATCATATGGGTCGGTTTCGGGCAGGTCCGCGTCACCGAGTTATGGATGCCGCCGCGCTGGCTGGTGATCTCCGAGCCAGGGATATTCACGATACGTTCCTGCGCGTGGTACATCATGGTCATACCCGCCGGGATGCGCTGGCTCACTACTGCACGTGCGGTCAGCGCGCCGTTGGCGTTGAACGCCTCGATCCAGTCGTTATCCACGATACCCAGCTCACGGGCGTCATCTTCACTCATCCAGACAATCGGTCCGCCGCGCGACAGGGTCAGCATCAGCAGGTTGTCGCTGTAGGTAGAGTGAATGCCCCACTTCTGGTGTGGCGTCAGGAAGTTCAGCGCCTTCTCCGGGTTACCATTGGGTTTGCTGTTCAGCAACGGTTTCGCTGCACGAGTATCGATTGGCGGACGATAGACCATCAGGCTCTCGCCAAAGGCGCGCATCCACTCATGATCCTGATAGAGCTGCTGACGGCCGCTCAGCGTACGCCACGGGATCAGCTCATGAACGTTGGTGTAGCAGGCGTTGTAAGAGACATGTTCATCTTCCAGACCTGACCAGGTCGGGCTGGAGATAATTTTGCGCGGCTGTGCCTGGATATCGCGGAAACGGATCTTTTCATCTTCCTTATTGAGCGCCAGATGAGTGTGGTCACGCCCGGTAATTACGCCCAGCGCCTGCCAGGCTTTCACCGCCACCTGACCATTGGTCTCCGGTGCCAGCGCCAGGATCACTTCTGCTGCATCGATCGCCGTGTCGATATTCGGCCGTCCCGCTGCCGGGCCATCCGCTTTGACGTAGTTCAGCTGCTTGAGGAAATCGACCTCTTTGCTGGTGTTCCAGCTAATGCCTTTGCCGCCGTTACCCTGGGTATCCAGTAACGGTCCCAGCGAGGTAAAACGCTCCCAGGTCGCCGGATAGTCGCGCTCCACCACCATAATGTGTGGCGCGGTTTTACCCGGAATCAGGTCGCATTCGCCTTTTTTCCAGTCTTTCGCCTCAAAAGGCTGCGCCAGTTCCGCGGGCGAGTCATGCAACACCGGCAGGGTAACGACGTCCGTTTCAACGCCTAAATGACCCGGGCAGAGATCGGAGAAGGCTTTGGCGATGCCTTTGTAGATTTCCCAGTCACTTTTTGAGTCCCAGGCAGGATCGACGGCCGCCGAAAGCGGATGAATAAACGGATGCATATCCGAGGTATTCATATCGTCTTTTTCATACCAGGTCGCCGTTGGCAGCACGACATCGGAGTAGAGACAGGTGCTCGACATGCGGAAGTCGAGTGTGACCACCAGATCCAGTTTGCCTTCGGCGCCCTGATCCAGCCACTCCACCTCTTCCGGTTTCACGCGGCCCTGCTGGCCTAAATCTTTACCCTGAATGCCGTTTTCCGTGCCCAGCAGATACTTCAGCATGTACTCATGCCCTTTACCGGATGAGCCGAGCAGGTTGGAGCGCCAGACAAACAGGTTACGCGGGAAGTTCTGCGGATCGTCCGGCTGTTCAGCGGCAAACCGCATGGTGCCCTGCTTCAGGCTTTCCACGGTGTAATCCAGCGGTGACTGACCGGCGGCTTTCGCCTGCGCCGCGATGTGCAGTGGGTTGACGTTAAGCTGAGGCGCTGAAGGCAGCCAGCCCATACGTTCGGAACGGACGTTAAGGTCGATCAGGCTGCCGCTGTAACGGCTTTTATCCGCCAGCGGGGAGAGCAATTCGCTGGTGGCCAGGGTTTCATAGCGCCACTGACTGGAGTGGTTGTAGAAGAAGGAGGTGCTGTTCATCTGACGTGGCGGACGCTGCCAGTCCAGGCCAAAGGCCAGCGGGGTCCAGCCGGTCTGCGGACGGAGTTTCTCCTGGCCGACATAGTGCGCCCAGCCGCCGCCGCTCTGACCGACGCAGCCGCAGAAAATCAGCATGTTCATCAGGCCACGATAGTTCATGTCCATGTGATACCAGTGGTTCATACCGGCACCAACGATGATCATCGAACGACCGCGGGTCTTCTCGGCGTTTTCGGCAAATTCACGGGCAATGCGAATGATGTTCTGACGGGAGACACCCGTAATCTGCTCCGCCCAGGCCGGGCTGTACGCTTTGATGTCGTCGTAGGTTTGCGCGCAGTTGGCATCATCCAGACCGCGATCCAGACCATAATTCGCCAGCGTCAGATCGTAGACGCTGGTGACCAGCGCTTCACTGCCATCCGCCAGTTGCAGGCGTTTCACCGGCAGCTTATGCAGCAGGATTTCGTCCAGCGCAACGCTGTTGAAATGCTCGCTGGTAATGCCACCGAAGTAAGGGAAACCAACCTCGACCACCTCATCGTGGCTGCCAAGCAGGCTGAGCTGCAGTTCAACTTCCTGATGTGACGCCCCATCACGCTGCTCAAGGTTCCATTTGCCTTTTTCGCCCCAGCGGAAGCCGATAGATCCCTGCGGCGCGGTCAGTTCCCCGGTCGCCTCGTTAATCGCGACGGTTTTCCACTCAGGGTTATTCTCCTGACCCAGCCCATCCACCAGATCGCTGGCGCGCAGCTGACGGCCAGCGGCGTAAAAACCGCCTTCACCGGGTTCCAGCAGCACCAGCATCGGCATATCGGTGTAACGGCGCACGTAGTCGCGGAAATAGCCGACTTCGCGATCAAGATGAAACTCTTTCAGCATCACGTGGCCCATCGCCAGCGCCATCGCGCTGTCGGTGCCCTGCTTCGGACTCAGCCACTGGTCGCACAGCTTCGCAACTTCAGCATAGTCCGGCGTGATCGCCACGGTTTTCGTCCCTTTGTAGCGGACTTCCGTAAAGAAGTGCGCATCCGGGGTACGGGTCTGCGGCACGTTAGAGCCCCAGGCAATAATGTAGGAGGAGTTATACCAGTCAGCCGATTCCGGCACGTCGGTCTGCTCGCCCCAGGTCATCGGTGAGGCAGGCGGCAGATCGCAGTACCAGTCGTAGAAGCTCAGACAGGTTCCGCCAATCAGTGAAAGGTAACGTGCGCCCGCAGCGTAAGAGACCATCGACATCGCCGGAATCGGTGAGAATCCCATAATGCGGTCAGGGCCGTAAGTCTTCGCGGTGCAGATATTCGCGGCGGCGATCATCTCATTCACTTCCTGCCAGCTTGAACGCACGAAACCACCACGTCCACGCGCCTGCTTATAGCTTTTAGCCTTTTCAGGATTGCTGATGATGGATGCCCAGGCGTCCACCGGGTCGCTGTGCTGCGCTTTCGCGTCGCGCCAGAGCTGAATCAGCTTCTTGCGCATTAACGGGTATTTCAGGCGGTTAGCGCTGTAGAGATACCACGAGTAGCTGGCACCGCGTGGACAGCCACGCGGCTCATGGTTTGGCAGATCGGGGCGGGTACGCGGATAGTCGGTCTGCTGGGTCTCCCAGGTGACCAGTCCATTTTTGACGTAGATTTTCCAGCTGCATGAGCCGGTACAGTTAACACCGTGAGTGGAGCGCACGATTTTATCGTGCTGCCAGCGACTGCGATAGCCATCTTCCCAGTCGCGGTTGCTGTTTAACGTCTGGCCATGCTGGCCGGAAAAGGGCTCGGCCAGCTGTTTAAAATAGCGAAACCGATCAAGAAACTTGCTCATCCGGAATACTCCTGAAGGCTTAGTGTGACATTGCCGACTCTGCATCTGTCCCGACACAGAAAGTGAAATGGTGCCGGTGCGCCACACCGGCTTTGTCGTTATCAGGCGCGTGCTTTTCGGCCGTAAACCAGCCAGGTCACCGCGATGCAGCAGAGATAAAAGACCAGGAAGATTTTCATCGCACCGGCGGGTGAACCAGTCATGGCGAGCGACAGGCCAAAAGTCTGCGGAATAAAGAAACCGCCCAGCGCACCAATGGCGGAGATAAAGCCGAGCGCAGCCGAGGTTTCTGTTGCCGCTTCACGCTGTGCCAGCGCATCGTCGCCGCCTTCCGCTTTGATACGTTCCAGCGTTAGCTTACGGAAGAGCACTGCAATCATCTGATAGGTGGAGCCGCTGCCCAGACCGGACGTCAGGAACAGGCCCATAAACACGGCGAAGAAGGCCACGAACGAGCCATCATGTCCCGCACCCGGCAAGGTGAGGAACAGCAGCGCAGCAAACAGCGCCATCAGCACGTAATTGATCAGGGTGACGCGGGTACCGCCGAAGCGGTCAGAAATGATGCCGCCTGCTGAACGGGCCAGCGCACCAATCAGCGGACCGAAAAAGGCGTAATGCATGATCACGACATCAGGAAATTGCGTTTTCGTCAGCATGGCGAAACCGGCAGAGAAACCGATAAAGGAACCAAAGGTGGCCAGGTAGAGCAGCGCCATGACCCACAGGTGTGGACGTTTCAGCACCGGCAACTGCTCACGCAGCGAAGATTTCGCCGCCGCCAGGTCGTTCATGCCGAACCAGGCTGCCAGCGTGCCGATCGCCAGGAATGGCACCCAGATCCAGGCGGCATTTTCCAGCCAGATGCTGTCGCCGGTGACGGTGGTCTGACCCACATCGGCAAAACCAAAAATGGCACAGGAGATCGCCAGCGGGGCGACAAACTGCATTACGCTGACGCCAAGGTTTCCGAGGCCGCCGTTGATGCCCAGCGCGCCGCCCTGACGGGCTTTGGGAAAGAAGAAGCTGATATTGCCCATGCTCGACGCGAAGTTAGCGCCACCAAAACCGCACAGCAGGGAAATCACCATAAAAGTCGTGAATGAGGTCTGGCTATCCTGTACGGCAAAGCCGAGCCACAGGCAGGGAATGATCAGGATGCCGGTGCTGAAGGCGGTCCAGCGACGTCCCCCAAAGATGGGAATAACAAAAGAGTAAGGCACACGCAGCAACGCGCCAGAAACCGATGGCAGTGCGGTCAGTAAAAAGAGCTGCTCAGTGCTGAAGGTAAAGCCAACTTTATTCAGGTTAACCGCAACGGTGCTGAACAACATCCAGACGCAAAAGCCCAGCAGCAGGCAGAAGACAGAAATCCACAGGTTACGGCTGGCGATACGTTTACCACGTGCCTGCCAGAACGCGTCGTTTTCTGGTTGCCAGTCCTGAATCAACGCGCCGCGCGTCGGGGTTTGCAAAGAGGTGGATTGGGTCATAAATCTCTCATCAGCAGAATAATAATTGTGCATATCCTGCGCATCCGGCGTGGTGGCGAGCTTGATACAAATCAACGGCGATGCAGGTTACTGAGGCGCAGCACCCTATCTCCATCCCGGTTAAGTAGTTGACTGAATTCATATAACCCTTATAAATCATAGGGTTTAAACGCAGCTGCCAGTGCCTTCTGTAAAAGGGTGCCCGGCTGGAAATAAAGGAGTAGTCCATTGGGGGTATATAGCGACCTCGCTTCACCGGTAAGATAGGCCCTGCGCCTGCTCGGGGCTGACGTATGTAACAGGAACAGGAGCCATTGTGACGGCAGAGAAATTTACGCTTTTATTGATCGACGACCATCCCATGCTGCGCAATGGCCTGAAGCAGCTGATTGGGCTGGATGAAAGATTGCAGGTGGTTGCCGAAGCGGGTAATGGTATTGATGGCCTGGCGCTGGCACAGCAGCATGATCCCGACCTGATCCTGCTTGATCTTAATATGCCGGGTCTGAACGGACTGGATACACTGACCCAGCTGCGTGAGATAGCCCTTTCTGGCCGGGTGGTGGTGTTCAGCGTTTCAGATAATGAAGAGGATGTGGTCAGCGCACTGAAGCGCGGCGCTGATGGTTATCTGCTGAAAGATATGGAACCGGAAGCTTTACTGAAAGCGCTGCATCAGGCTGCTGCCGGTCAGATCGTGCTGAGCGAGGCGTTAACCCCGATTCTGGTCGCCCGGTTGCGTGAAGCACAGCCTGCGCAGACGCGCGACATCAATCAGCTGACCCGGCGCGAACGCGATATTCTGCAACTGATCAGCGACGGGATGACCAATAAAGCGATTGCCCGCAAGCTGGCCATCAGTGAAAGCACGGTTAAGGTTCACGTTAAATATCTGCTGAAGAAGATGAACCTTAAATCCCGACTTGAAGCCGCCGTCTGGGCGCTGCAGAACGGGCTGCACTGACCCTTTCCCCCTTCCCGATGCAGCGCAGTGCCCTCCTGCCGGCCGTAAACTGCCGCAAAAATCGCGTGCCGCCTCGCAGCCCCGCATCAGCGTCATGAGAACAGGCACTTTTTTGTCGCCAGCCGCCGCCACATTTGCCAGGATGCCTGTCAGGTTATACCCGGTCAGGATCGCGGCTATGCATCACGCTGGCATATGCCCTGCCCTATTCGTTATCATCTGATTATCCTGCGCGCCTGGAATCCCTTTCGGTTTCATGGGCGTTGACCGCCAGAAATTCACCGCATTAAAGATGAGCTAAAACCTTATGCAAGAGCCAACCGAAAAGGACTTTCCTTCCCATACGCCGATGATGCAGCAGTACCTGCGCCTCAAGGCGGAGCATCCTGACATTCTGCTGTTTTATCGTATGGGTGACTTCTACGAGCTGTTTTATGACGACGCAAAACGTGCCTCGCAGCTGCTGGAGATTTCTCTCACCAAGCGCGGTGCGTCAGCGGGCGAACCGATTCCGATGGCGGGTGTGCCCTATCATGCGGTTGAAGGCTATCTGGCGAAACTGGTACAGCTTGGCGAATCCGTTGCCATCTGCGAGCAGATAGGCGATCCGGCGCTGAGCAAAGGCCCGGTCGAACGCAAAGTGGTGCGCATCGTTACTCCAGGTACCATCAGTGATGAGGCGCTGTTGCAGGAGCGACACGACAATCTGCTGGCGGCGATTGTGCAAAGCCCGCGCGGTTTTGGCTACGCCACGCTGGATATCAGCTCAGGCCGTTTTCGCCTCAGCGAACCTGCCGATGCTGAAACCATGGCGGCAGAGCTGCAGCGCACCAATCCGGCGGAGCTGCTCTACCCCGAAGATTTTCAGGCGATGTCGCTGATCGATCAGCGACGCGGCCTGCGACGCCGTCCGCTGTGGGAGTTTGAGATCGACACCGCACGCCAGCAGCTGAACCTGCAGTTCGGCACCCGCGATCTTAATGGCTTCGGCGTGGAGAACGCGCATCTCGGACTGAGCGCGGCGGGCTGCCTGCTGCAGTATGTTAAAGATACCCAGCGCACCACGCTGCCCCACATCCGCTCGCTGAGCATGGAGCGGCAGCAGGACAGCATCATCATGGATGCGGCCACCCGCCGTAATCTCGAGATCACCCAGAACCTGGCAGGCGGCACTGACAACACCTTAGCGGCGGTGCTGGATAAAACGGTCACCCCGATGGGTAGCCGGATGCTGAAACGCTGGCTGCATATGCCGCTGCGCGATGCGCGCATCATTAACCAGCGTCAGGAGTCGATTGCTGAGCTGCAAAATCTCAGCGACGTGCTGCAACCGGTGTTGCGTCAGGTCGGGGATCTGGAGCGAATCCTGGCTCGCCTGGCCCTGCGCACCGCGCGTCCACGCGATCTCGCCCGCATGCGTCATGCGTTTCAGCAACTGCCGGAACTTAACCAGCTGCTGGCCGATGTTGAGGCGCCACAGTTGCAGAAACTGCGCACGCAGATGGGCGAGTTCACCGCGTTACGTGAGCTGCTGGAACAGGCGGTGATTGAGTCACCGCCGGTGCTGATTCGCGATGGCGGAGTGATTGCACCCGGTTACAACGCGGAGCTGGATGAGTGGCGGGCGCTGGCAGATGGCGCAACGGACTATCTCGACCGGCTGGAGATCCGCGAACGCGAGAAGCTGGGACTGGATACCCTGAAGGTTGGCTTTAACGGTGTGCATGGCTATTACATCCAGGTGAGCCGCGGACAGAGCCATCAGGTACCGATGCACTATGTCCGTCGTCAGACCCTGAAAAATGCTGAACGCTATATCATTCCGGAGCTGAAAGAGTACGAAGACAAAGTACTCACCTCCAAAGGTAAAGCGCTGTCGCTGGAAAAAAGCCTGTATGAGGCGCTGTTCGATCAGTTGCTGCCGCATCTTGAAGCGCTGCAGCTGAGTGCCGCCGCGCTGGCCGAGCTGGATGTGTTAAGCAACCTGGCAGAACGCGCCTGGTCTCTGAACTATTGCCGCCCGGTATTGCAGGATAAAGCCGGGATTAAAATCAGCGGTGGACGCCATCCGGTGGTTGAACAGGTCCTGAAAGAGCCATTTATTGCCAACCCACTGTCACTGGCACCCCAGCGCAGAATGCTGATAATTACCGGCCCCAACATGGGCGGTAAAAGTACCTACATGCGTCAGGCGGCACTGATTGCGCTGATGGCATGGATTGGCAGTTTTGTTCCGGCCGATGAGACGCTGATTGGCCCGCTGGATCGCATCTTTACCCGTGTCGGTGCCGCTGACGATCTCGCCTCCGGGCGCTCGACCTTTATGGTTGAGATGACCGAAACCGCCAACATTCTGCACAACGCTACTGAAAACAGCCTGGTGCTGATGGATGAGATTGGACGCGGAACATCTACCTACGACGGTTTATCACTGGCCTGGGCCTGCGCCGAAAACCTGGCGAACCGTATCAAGGCGATGACGCTGTTTGCCACCCATTACTTCGAGCTGACAACACTGCCGGAAAAAATGGAAGGCGTGGTCAACGTCCATCTGGATGCCGTTGAGCATGGCGACACGATCGCCTTTATGCACAGCGTCCAGGAGGGTGCGGCAAGTAAGAGCTATGGTCTGGCGGTGGCGGCGCTGGCCGGGGTGCCCAAAGAGGTGATTAAGCGGGCACGCAATAAGCTGAAGGAGCTTGAGACCGTTTCAAACCACTCCGCGTCATCGACGGTTGATGGCTCTCAGCTGCCGCTGCTGGTTGAAGAGACTTCGCCTGCCGTGGAGGCGCTTGAGGCACTGGATCCCGATACGCTGACACCGCGTCAGGCGCTCGACTGGATTTATCGCCTCAAATCCCTGGTCTGACAGTACGCCGCACCGCGTTAATGCGCGGTGCGATGCTCGCCCGCCCGTCAATCACTTTTCTGCAGACATAAAAAAAGCGATGGTTTTCACCATCGCTTTTCGCATTCAAACTCAGATTTACTGTTTACGAACGATTATTCACGAAACAGTGCTTCAATGCTGAGGCCCTGCGCCTGCAGGATTTCACGCAGACGGCGTAAACCTTCAACCTGAATCTGGCGTACACGCTCGCGGGTTAAGCCGATTTCACGACCCACATCCTCAAGTGTTGCCGCTTCATAGCCCAACAGGCCGAAACGACGTGCCAGCACTTCACGCTGCTTGGCGTTCAGTTCGAACAGCCATTTAACGATGCTTTGTTTCATATCATCGTCCTGCGTGGTGTCTTCCGGGCCGTTGTCTTTCTCATCGGCCAGAATATCCAGCAGCGCTTTTTCAGAATCACCGCCTAATGGCGTATCAACTGAGGTAATGCGTTCGTTGAGACGTAACATGCGGCTTACGTCATCAACCGGTTTATCAAGCTGCTCAGCGATCTCTTCCGCACTTGGCTCATGGTCAAGCTTATGGGAAAGTTCACGCGCGGTACGCAGATAAACATTCAGTTCTTTCACAATGTGAATCGGCAGACGAATGGTACGGGTTTGATTCATGATCGCCCGTTCAATAGTCTGACGAATCCACCAGGTGGCGTACGTTGAGAAACGGAACCCGCGCTCCGGGTCAAATTTCTCTACGGCGCGAATCAGGCCGAGGTTACCTTCTTCAATCAGGTCCAGCAGGGCTAAACCACGATTGCTGTAACGACGAGCGATTTTCACCACCAGGCGTAAGTTACTTTCGATCATACGGCGACGGGAAGGGATATCACCCCGCAATGCACGGCGAGCGAAGAAGACTTCTTCCTCTGCCGTTAACAACGGAGAATAGCCAATCTCCCCGAGATAGAGCTGCGTCGCATCTAACACACGTTGCGTCGCACCCTGTGATAGCAACTCTTCTTCCGCTACGTCGCTATCACTGGCTTCATTTTCAACGAGTGCCTTCTCGTCAAAAATTTCAGCTCCGTTCTCATCGAATTCCGCGTTCTCATGTAACTCGTTTACTTTCAGCGTATTCTGGCTCATAAGCGGCTCCTACCCGTGATTCCAGGGCAGAACATAAAAATGTTTTGTTCTGCCGGATTATCGCTGCGGCAAATAACGCAACGGGTTTACGGATTTCCCCTTGTAACGAATTTCAAAGTGTAATCTTACTGAACTGGTTCCGGTGCTACCCATGGTAGCGATTTTTTGCCCCGCCTTAACTTCCTGTTGTTCCCGAACCAGCATTGTATCGTTGTGGGCGTAGGCACTCAGGTAATCATCGTTGTGTTTAATGATGATTAAATTACCGTAACCCCGGAGTGCGTTACCTGCGTAAACCACTCGTCCTGAAGCAGTGGCGACCACAGATTGTCCGCGCGTCCCGGCGATATCGATACCTTTATTGCCACCTTCGGCGGCAGAGAAGTTATCGATGATCTTCCCGTCAGTCGGCCAGCGCCAGCTTCCGACTGGCGTTGAACTGTTGGTTGTACTGCTAACCGTTGGGGGTGCGGTAACGACTGGAGCTGTTGTCGTTGCAACATTTGCTCCTTTCGAAGGCAACATTTTGCTGCCACCCGAATTACCTGAATCATCAGAATACGTAATAACAGGTTGCTGTGCAACAGCAGGCGCTTTAATTTGTGGTGCCGCCGGAACGCCGCCCTGCGTTGCATCAGCAACGGTAATGGGATTGCCGCCGGTAATCGGCTGACCCGACCCATTGCCAATCTGTAGAGTCTGGCCGACATTCAGGCCATATGGCGCAGGAACATTGTTGCGCTGGGCTAAATCACGGAAATCGTTGCCGGTAATCCAGGCAATGTAAAACAATGTGTCGCCACGCTTAACGGTATAAGTTTCACCGGAGTAGCTACCCTTAGGAATGTTCTGATAACTGCGATTGTAGACAATCCGGCCATTTTGCGTCTCAACATTGCTGTTGGTACTAACCATTCCACCATTAGCGGGGGCAGATGCTGAATTTTTGCTTAACATTTGTCCCTGGGCTGGCGTGGCAGGAACGCCGCCTGAACCCGTGTCTGCTCCAGACTGGTTAGTATTCATGCCGCCATTATCGCCAACGCGACTGATGGGTGCCTGTGAGTTGTCGCTGGAGCTGCAGCCTGCCAGCCAAAAACCTACCAGTGAAAGCGCCGCCAGACGGCGTAACTGAAAAAGTGTGCTTCCCGTGCTCATTAATCCCCCGTGATGGCAACTCTGATCTATCTGTTTCACTGTATCTGCCAGCAGGATACTCTGCGCGGCGCGATAAAATCTGCATTTTCGTTGAATAAACTGGATAGTAACAACATCAGGTACGTGGTGCCATGAAACAGTTGTGAAGAAATACAAAGAGGGTCAGGCCAGATCGCCCTGCACCAGCGGGACAAAACGCACTGGTTCGATGGTCTCTTCCATCACCTCTTCGCCCTGACGACGCAGGCGCTTCAGTACCTGCTGATCTTCGCCAACCGGCAGCACCATGATGCCGCCTTCTGCCAGTTGTGCTATCAGCGCAATCGGAATTTCAGGCGGGGCTGCCGTGACGATGATGGCATCGAAGGGACCCCGTGAAGGCCAGCCCTGCCAGCCATCACCATGACGGGTTGAGACATTATGCAGATCCAGCTGTTTCAGGCGGCGTTTGGCCTGCCACTGCAGCCCTTTGATGCGTTCCACTGAATAAACATGATCCACCAGATGGGCAAGAATTGCCGTCTGATAACCCGACCCCGTACCTATCTCCAGCACACGCGAATGCGGATTAAGCCCGAGCAGCGCGGTCATCCGTGCGACCATGTAGGGCTGTGATATCGTCTGACCGGAGCCGATGGGCAAGGCAACATTGTCCCAGGCTTTATGCTCGAACGCTTCGTCGATAAAACGTTCGCGCGGCACTTCGCTGATGGCTTTCAGCAGGTTTTCATCATCAATGCCCTGCTGACGCAGTTGTGACAGCAACGTCTCAATACGGCGATTCACCATGCCAGGTTCACCTCAGCTTTAGCCAGCCAGTCACTGAGCACGTTCTGCGCACTGTGCGCCGTTAAATCGACATGCAGCGCCGTGACAGAGACGTAGCCCTGATCCACGGCGGCGAAGTCCGTATCCGGGCCCGCATCCAGTTTTTCGCCTGGCGGACCAATCCAGTAGAGTGTATTACCACGCGGATCCTGCTGTGCAATCACCTGATCCGCCGGATGGCGGCTGCCACAGCGCGTCACGCGGATACCTTTGATTTCTGCCAGCGGCAGATCCGGGACGTTGATGTTGAGAATGCGGCCGGTGCGCAGCGGTTCATGCGTCAGCGCCCTGAGAATAGCGCAGGTTACGGCCGCCGCGCTGTCATAGTGCTGGTGCCCATTGAGCGAAACTGCTATCGCCGGTAAACCAAGATGTCGCCCTTCCATCGCCGCCGCCACCGTGCCGGAGTAGATGACATCATCGCCCAGGTTGGGGCCGGCATTAATGCCTGACACCACAATGTCGGGACGCGGCTGCATCAGCGCATTCACCCCCAGATAGACGCAATCGGTCGGCGTTCCCATCTGAACCGCGATATCGCCGTTTTCATGAGTGAAGGTGCGCAGAGGCGTTTCCAGCGTTAATGAATTCGAGGCACCGCTTCGGTTACGATCGGGGGCAACAACCTGCACGTCAGCAATCTGCCGCAGGGCTTTCGCCAGAGTCTGAATACCTGGCGCATGAATGCCGTCATCGTTGCTGAGCAATATCCGCATTTCGTTCTGACCTTTTTTTATTCGACTGGTCGCCGTGACGGAACCTGTTTTAACGGCATGGCAACAGGTGAGGAATGGACGGCGATTTTTGCATTCTAGCGAGGCGCGCAAGGAAGTGGTAGGCGTAAATCACACGACGGTGGGGGTTTGCCGCAACATTACCCACACTGCGGGTCAGGTTGCGGCGAAGATTACTCATCAATCTGATCGGGCGAGTCCGCGTGGGTCAGCAGCTCCCGGACCACGCTGGTGGCAAAGCTGCCTGCGGGCAGCCAGAATGCCAGTTCCAGCGTGACATCATCCCACCAGCTCCACTGCATATCGCGCGGCACCACCAGCATGGCGCGGCGTGCAGCATCGACCTTCTCACGTTCAATCAGTCCCGGCAGCAGCGTGTCATTAGCCAGCGCCTGCTGTTCAAAGGCCAGCGCGTCAGCCTGCGGGCCAGGCTCGCCCCGTCCCGGCAGCGGCGCGGTGATGCGCAGCTCATGCTGATCAACCCGGCGCTGTGACTCTGCCAGTTCATCAGGCTGGGCGACAAACCAGCTGCCTCGTCCGGTCAGCTGCAACGCATCGCCGTTGAGCACCTGAGTCAGCCCACCCTGCTGTTGCAGACGCGCACTGGTCACCTGATTAAACAGCGCACTGCGCGCGGCAGAGAGCATCAGGCTGCGCTTGTTGCGGTCGCGAATAATGATCTCATTGCGCGCCCACTTTTCTGCCATCACCAGGTTATTGCCGCCGCGGCCAAAGCGCTGTTCACCAAAATAGTTCGGCACGCCCGCATCGCGAATCTGCGCCAGACGCGTTTCAGCCGCATCACGGTCACTGATCTGGCGGATGATCAGCCGGAACGCATTCCCCGCCAGTGCGCCGATGCGCAGCTTACGTTTATGGCGCACCACCTGCAGAATCTCGACCCCTTCCAGCGCAAAACCGCGCAGATCGGGCATCGCATTACCCGGCAGGCGAAAACAGAGTGTCTGTTCCGTCACCGCATGGCGATCTTTCATTCCGGCATAACTCATGTCGCGCTGATGAATACCGAGATACTTCGCCAGTGCCTCCGCCACAAAGCGGGTATTGGCCCCCACTTTACGGATGCGCACCAGCAGGTGCTCACCTTCACCATCCGCGTCATAACCGAGATCTTCAACCACCACGAAATCTTCCGGATTGGCTTTGATCACGCCGGAGGCCACGGGTGTACCGTGCAGGTAATTCAGCATCATTGGCTGTCAGCTTTCAGGACTAACGCCACCGCTTCACAGGCGATGCCTTCGCCGCGCCCGGTAAAGCCCAGCTTCTCGGTGGTGGTCGCTTTGACGTTGACCGCATCCATATGGCAGCCCAGATCTTCTGCAATATTGATCCGCATCTGTGGCACGTGCGGCAGCATTTTCGGTGCCTGAGCAATAATCGTGACGTCGACATTACCGATGCGATAGCCTTTGGCTTCGATACGGCGCCAGGCCTCACGCAGCAGGCCCCGGCTGTCCGCCCCTTTAAAAGCCGGATCGGTGTCAGGAAACAGTTTGCCGATATCGCCCATCGCTACTGCGCCCAGCAGCGCGTCAGTCAGCGCATGCAGCGCCACATCGCCATCCGAATGGGCGATAAAACCCTGCTCAAACGGGATCCGCACACCGCCAATCACTAACGGACCCTCTCCGCCAAAGGCGTGAACGTCAAAACCGTGACCGATACGCATCATGCGCTCTCCTTTAATTGAATCTGACTCAGATAAAAAGCCGCCAGCGCCAGATCTTCTGGCCGGGTGACTTTGATGTTATCACTGCGTCCGCTGACTAACAGCGGGTGGTAGCCGCAATACTCCAGCGCCGAGGCTTCATCGGTGATGGTTGCGCCTTCTGCCAGCGCCCGCGTCAGGCAGGCGGTGAGCAGCGCATGAGGGAAAAATTGCGGCGTTAAGGCGTGCCAGAGATCGTCGCGCTCTACGGTATGGGCCACCGCGGCTTTGCCCGGCTCGCCCCGTTTCATGGTGTCACGCACTGGCGCGGCCAGAATGCCGCCAACGTGGCTCTGTTCACGCACGTTAAGCAGTTGCTGGAGATCGTCGGGATGCAGACAGGGACGCGCGGCGTCATGGACCAGCACCCAGGCGGAACCCTGTGCGGCCTGCAATCCGGCCAGCACCGATTCGGCGCGGGTCTCTCCGCCTGTCACCCTGAGCACGCGCGGATCGCGTGCCAGCGGCAGTGAAGCGAAGTGCTGGTCATCAGGGCTGAGGGCGACAATCACCTGTTTGATAGCGGGATGGGAAAACAGACGAGCAATGCTGTGTTCCAGAAGGGTGTGCTGACCAATCGTCAGATACTGCTTAGGACAGGTTGCCTGCATGCGGCTGCCGATCCCGGCAGCGGGCACCACGGCAATCACATCCGCAAGGGAGGCCAGAGTATTCATGTTTTATCGTTGTTGGTTTTGCGCTGCTTGTTGCGCGTTGCGTTTGTTCTGGTCAGGCACCAGGCGATAGAAAGTCTCACCGGGCTTAATCATGCCCAGTTCATTGCGTGCACGCTCCTCGATCGCTTCCGAGCCGCCATTGAGATCGTCAATTTCGGCAAACAGCTGATCGTTTCGCGATTTCAGTTTGGCATTGTTTGCCTGTTGCACCGCGACATCATCATTGACGCGCGTATAGTCATGGATGCCATTTTTCCCCAGCCACAATGAATATTGCAGCCAGCCAAGCAGCACCAATAACAGTAACGTCAGTTTTCCCATCCTGCCCCCTAAAAACGGCCCAATCATCCCATAACTTTGCACAGGACTCCACACCAGCGGAGAAAATGGCGCGCTTTGCTGCGCGTCTGCGCAAAATATGAATCAGTACCGATTCAGACGGGAAAAGATTTGTAACCTGCCGATGCGTTTGCACATCAGCGCGGGCGCACTGACGGCTTACCAGCCGGAGAGAAAAGAGAACATTAACCAGAAGAGCGTGACCACCATAATCACTGTGGCGAGTGCGGCCCACAGCCACTGTCCATTCAGCAGCGTATTCAGCGCGATACCCGTGACTACGGCAACCGGCAGCAGCGCCAGAAAGAATGGCCAGGTATAAAGAAAGAAGAACAGCGTGTTAGAGCCATACAGCAGGAAAGGGATCGCCAGCGCGCACCAGTAAGCGAGAAAGCCGATAACGCCGCCCGGTAGCAATGAGCGCGGCTCATCCGGGGAGGAGTCATCTTTACGAGCGAGCATTGGGGTAATGTTCTGCATAGGCATCCTGTTGGCGCGAGGGCGGCAAATCAGAAACGATTTGCCGCTATCTCTTCAGGACCTGATGATATCGCGGTCACGCAGCAGGTCTAACAATTGGGCGGCCAGTTTTGTAACCAATTGTTCGCCATCCAGCTGGATTTCCGGGCGATCGGGCGCCTCATAGACGCTGTCGATGCCGGTGAAATTACGCAATTCACCGGCGCGCGCTTTGCGATACAACCCTTTCGGGTCGCGCGCTTCACACACGGCTAACGGCGTATCGACAAATACCTCGATAAACTGTCCCGGCTCCAGCAGATCGCGCACCATCTGACGCTCGGCGCGATGCGGCGAAATAAAAGCCGTGAGCACCACGAGCCCGGCATCCACCATCAGTTTCGCCACTTCACCAACGCGACGGATATTCTCTTTACGGTCATCATCGCTGAAACCGAGGTCACGACAGAGACCGTGACGCACATTGTCACCATCCAGCAAATAGGTGATGACACCGATGCGGTGCAGCGCCTGCTCCAGCGCACCCGCAACCGTGGATTTCCCCGAGCCAGAAAGCCCGGTGAACCACAGCACCACGCCCTGATGGCCATGCTGCTGTTCGCGAGAGGCGCGTGTCACCGGATGATCATGCCACACCACGTTATCGTCGTGCTGAGCCATTACTGACCACCCAGCAGGTCGCGCGCATTCCAGTGTGGGAAGTGACGGCGCACCAGCGCATTCAGTTCCAGCTCAAACGCGCTGAACTCACCGGTATTAACCGGGGCATCGTGGTTTGGCTGATGGATCATACCGGCACCCACGGTGACGTTGCTCAGGCGATCGATAAAGATCATGCCGCCGGTCACCGGGTTCTGCTGATAGCTGTCGAGCACCATCGGTTCGTCAAAGGTGATCTCAATGCGACCGATACCGTTCAGCGGCAACGTATCGACCTGACGCGTCTCCAGCGAGTTGATCTCGACCTGATGCAGCACCTTCTCTACCCGGCCACGGGTTTTCTTACCGGCGATTTTCAGGTCGTAACTCTGACCGGCCTGCAGCGGCTGTTCTGCCATCCAGACCACGTCAACGCTGGCAGACTGAACCGCTGCCAGATCTTCACTGGCATCCACCAGCAGATCGCCACGGCTGATATCAATCTCATCCTGCAGCACCAGGGTAATCGCTTCGCCTGCACCCGCTTCCTGCAGATCGCCATCAAAGGTCACAATGCGGGCAATAGTCGACTCCACGCCCGAGGGCAGCACTTTAACGCGCTGGCCTACCTGCACGCTGCCCGACGCGAGGGTGCCGGCATAGCCACGAAAATCGAGGTTCGGACGGTTGACATACTGCACCGGGAAACGCATCGGCTGATGATCGACGACACGCTTCAGCTCCACGGTCTCCAGCACATCCAGCAGTGTCGGGCCGCTATACCACGGCATGGTCTGACTGGCAGAGGCGACGTTATCCCCTTCCAGCGCCGACATCGGCACAAAGCGGATATCGAGGTCTTCCGGCAACTGGGCAGCAAAGTCGAGGTAATCCTGTTTGATCTGCTCGAAGCGCTCCTGGTTGTACTCCACCAGATCCATTTTATTGATCGCCACTACCAGGTGTTTGATCCCCAGCAGCGTCGAGATAAAGCTGTGGCGGCGGGTCTGATCCAGTACGCCTTTACGCGCATCGATCAGCAGGATCGCCAGATCGCAGGTTGACGCGCCGGTCGCCATGTTACGGGTGTACTGCTCATGTCCCGGCGTGTCGGCGATAATAAATTTACGCTTTTCGGTCGAGAAGTAGCGGTAGGCCACATCAATGGTAATGCCCTGTTCACGCTCAGCCTGCAGACCATCCACCAGCAGCGCCAGATCGAGCTTCTCGCCCTGGGTGCCGTGACGCTTGCTGTCGTTGTGCAGCGATGAGAGCTGATCTTCATAGATCTGACGGGTGTCATGCAGCAGACGTCCAATCAGGGTACTTTTTCCGTCGTCAACGCTGCCGCAGGTCAGAAAACGCAGCAGGCTCTTGTGTTGTTGCGTGGTCAGCCAGGCTTCAACGCCGCCCTGGTCGGCAATCTGTTGTGCAATTACGGTATTCATCTGGCGTCTCCTTAGAAATAACCCTGACGTTTTTTCAGTTCCATCGAACCGGACTGATCGCGATCGATCATGCGGCCCTGACGCTCGCTGGTGGTGGAAACCAGCATCTCTTCGATGATCTCCGGCAGTGTCTGTGCCCCGGACTCTACCGCGCCGGTCAGCGGCCAGCAGCCGAGCGTACGGAAACGGACCATTCGTTCGGTGATCTCTTCACCCGGCTGCAGGTTGATGCGATCGTCATCGATCATCATCAGCATGCCATCACGCTCCAGCACCGGACGCGGTGCGGCGAGATAGAGCGGCACGATCTCGATATTTTCCAGGAAGATGTACTGCCAGATATCCAGTTCAGTCCAGTTCGACAGCGGGAAGACGCGGATGCTTTCACCCTTGTTGATCTGACCGTTGTAGTTGTGCCATAGCTCAGGACGCTGGTTTTTCGGATCCCAGCGATGGAAGCGGTCACGGAATGAGTAGATACGCTCTTTGGCGCGTGACTTCTCTTCATCACGACGTGCGCCGCCAAAGGCCGCATCAAAACCATATTTGTTGAGCGCCTGCTTCAGCCCTTCGGTTTTCATGATGTCAGTGTGTTTGGCACTACCGTGAACAAAGGGGTTGATCCCCATCGCCACGCCTTCCGGATTGCGGTGAACCAGCAACTCTGCGCCCATCGCTTTCACCGTGCGGTCGCGAAACTCGTACATTTCACGGAATTTCCAGCCGGTATCCACATGCAGCAACGGGAAGGGCAGCGTGCCTGGGTAGAAGGCTTTACGCGCCAGATGTAGCATGACCGAGGAGTCTTTGCCGATGGAATACATCATCACCGGATTGCTGAACTCTGCCGCCACTTCGCGAATGATGTGGATACTCTCCGCCTCCAGCTGACGCAGATGAGTGAGTCGTTTTTGGTCCATGATTTTCCCTCAAGCCAGATTGACAACGGCGGACTCGCGAGCCCCCTGCTGTGCTGAATGTTTAAACCAGGCGAGTTGCCTGTGCAGATTAACCACCTCTCCGATCACCAGCAGCGCCGGAGTGGGTGCCGAGGCGGCCAGCGCCTCAAGTTGTTCTAAGGTGCCGGTCAGCACCTGTTGATCCTGACGGGTGCCGCGACTGATCACCGCCACCGGCGTTGATGGTGCGCGACCGTGCTGAATCAGCGCCGCGCTGATGGCAGCGGCTTTAACGGTTCCCATGTAGATCGCCAGCGTCTGACGCGCACGCGCCAGCGATGGCCAGTCAATGTCATCCCCATCGGGACGGCAGTGACCGGTAATAAACATCACGCTCTGCGCGTAGTCGCGGTGGGTCAGCGGAATACCGGCATAGGCCGTTGCACCGGCAGCCGCGGTGACACCGGGCACCACCTGGAACGGCACACCCGCCTGCTGAGCCGCCTGCAGCTCTTCGCCGCCGCGGCCAAAGATAAAGGGATCGCCGCCCTTGAGGCGCACGACGCGTTTGCCTTTCAGCGCCAGTGAAACCAGCATCTGATTGATCTCTTCCTGCGGCAAGGTATGCGCGCTGGCCCGTTTGCCGACGCAGATGCGATCGGCATCGCGACGCACCAGGTCCAGCACCTCTTCGCTGACCAGATGGTCGTAGAGCACCACATCGGCTAACTGCATCACCTGCAGACCACGCAACGTCAGCAGGCCGCTGTCGCCCGGCCCGGCACCCACCAGAAAGATCTCACCCTGACGGGTCGGCTCTTCCTGCAGCTCACGGTCCAGCGTGCGCTTCGCCTCTTCGACGTTACCGGCAGACATCTCACTGGCGAACCGGCCGTCGAAAGCACGTTCCCAGAAGCGCCGACGGTCAGACATGCGGCTGAAGCGCTGTTTGACTTTATCGCGCCAGAGTCCGGCCACTTCAGCCATCTGACCCAGACTGGCAGGCAGCAGCGTTTCGATTTTTTCGCGCAGCATGCGTGCCAGCACTGGTGCGGTGCCGCTGGAGGAGATCGCCACCACCAGCGGTGAGCGGTCAACAATCGAGGGGAAGATAAAGGTGCATTTTGGCTGGTCATCCACCACGTTAACCAGCTTATGCCGCGCGTTGGCGGCTTCAAACACCAGGGTGTTGAGTTGGTTGTCGTCGGTGGCGGCAATCACCAGGAAAACGCCATCCAGCTGGGCCGGGTCAAATTCGGTCGCCAGCCACTCCAGCTCCTGCTTATCCAGCAGTGCCTGCAGTTCAGGGCAGAGTTCACGAGAGGCGATGAGAACGCGTGCGCGCGCACGGCGCAGCAGTTCAATTTTTCGCGCCGCGATATCTCCCCCGCCAACAACCAGAACCGGGCGGCCAGAAAGATCGGCAAAAAGAGGCAAATAGTCCACGTTAACCCTGATGTTTTAACTTTGTATTAACGCGACTATACGTCGCTGGGTTTATCCAGATGAAATTACGAATTGGAATGAGTAGTTACTGAATGGAATAAAGACGCCGCAAAGCACAGAACAATTTGGTCTTAGCAGATGAAATTTAATGGCTTTTTCGTGAACAGGTTCACATATCGAA
Source organism: Pantoea sp. E956-1 (assembly GCF_982223955.1). Classification (NCBI taxonomy): domain Bacteria; kingdom Pseudomonadati; phylum Pseudomonadota; class Gammaproteobacteria; order Enterobacterales; family Erwiniaceae; genus Pantoea; species Pantoea sp. E956-1. Next base: position 54,498 of record NZ_CEUYZP010000004.1, read on the forward strand.
GGCCGCACCTGCGGCAGCAAAAGCAGATAAGTGCCAGCGAAAATGGCCCGTCACTTATTTCGGTAGTGACAGCGCCCGATTCCACTAACAAAGTGACGGGACAAAAAGGATATAATGCGCGCGGCATGGCTGGCCCTGACCCCATGCGGAACGGCTCCCGAATAATGAAAAAGGATGCACTATGTTTTATTCCCTCCGTTTGAGGGCAGCGACAATTTTATTTGGCGCACTCATTTCCCCGCTGGCTCTGGCCACTCCGCCCGGTCAGTTTGCCGAACAGCAGGTCCGGCATATCGCCACCTTGTTTCCTGGCCGGATGAGCGGTAGCCCGGCTGAGCTGATGGCAGCCGACTACCTGCAACAGCAATTTACTGCGCTGGGTTATAAGACCAATACCCGCCAGTTCAGGACCGGCTATAAGTGGCAGGAAGAGAATGGTACGCAGCGCTGGCATAAGCTCACGGCAACCTCGGTGATTGCCGCGCGTGCAGGCAGCGTGCCGCAGGAGATTTTGATCGTGGCACATCTGGATACCTGGACGCCGCAAAATAGCAGCCAGGCCCAGCACAATCTGGGCGGCTTACGCCTGCAGGGCGTCGATGATAATGCATCGGGTCTTGGCGTGATGCTGGAGCTGGCGCAGCAGCTGAGCCGCAAACCGCTGCACTACGGCATACGCTTTGTGGCGCTGAGCGCCGGAGAGGCCTACCTACATGGCATGGATGATTATGTTGAGCGGATGAGCACGCGTGAGAAGAAGAATACCCTGCTGGTCATCGATCTGAACAGCCTGATCACCGGCGATCATCTCTATTTTAACAGTGGCATGAATACACCCCGGGCTGTGCGCAAGCAGACCAGCGAACGTGCCCTGTTACTGGCACGCCAGCAGGGCATTCCCGCCGCCACTCATCAGCTGAATAGCAAGGACTTCAATGGTCTGAATGCCTTCGACAAGGCGGGCTTTCCGCTACTGGATGTGACCGCCAGCAACTGGACGTTGGGTAACAAAGATGGCGCGCTGCAGCGTCATCGCAGTCACCACTTTCCTGATGGCGTTACCCACCATCAGACTGACCTGGATAACCTGAGCTATCTTGATCGCTGGCTGCCGGGTCAGATAACCCTGCGAACCCGCGACAGCGTCCGCGTGCTGCTGCCGCTGATCAGTGAACTGACCAATCCCAAAGTGTAAGGATCTGACATGTACGTGGTCTTTCTGAATTATGTTCGTCCGATAGAAGAGGTTGAAGCGCTGCTGGCAGGCCATATCGAATGGCTCGATCGTTATTTTGACGCGGGCAGTTTTATTGCTGCAGGACGAAAAGATCCGCGCACGGGCGGCATGTTGCTGGTCAGGGAGATGGAACGAGAAGAGCTGGATGCGATTTTAGCGGAAGATCCGTTTGTGACGGTGGCAGAGTATGAGGTGGCGAAAGTGAATGTGACTCGTGCAGCAGAGGCGTTTGCCGGATTAAAAGGCGCTTAGCTTCCCGCCTGACTGCAGCCAAAAACTTCTCTCCCCTGTGTTCGGGGAGAGAAGTCCTGCGTCAGCCTTCGTGCAGACCACACTCGCGCTTGAGACCGAAGAAGCGCGTCTCTTCTTCTGCCATACCCGGTTCCCACTTGCGGGTGGTATGGGTATCGCCCACCGAAAGATAGCCTTCATCCCACAGTGGATGGTACTTCAGCTTATGCTGTTTCAGGTACTGATGAATCTGGCGGTTATCCCAGTCGATAATCGGCAGCAGCTTAAAGACGCCACGCTGGACGCCCAGCACCGGCAGATTCGCCCGACTGCCCGACTGGTCGCGGCGCAATCCGGCAAACCAGGTCTGCGCCCCCAGGGTTTCAATGGCGCGATTCATCGGCTCAACTTTGTTGATCTCGTTATATTTCTCAATCCCCTCGACGCCCTGTTCCCACAGTTTGCCGTAGCGCGCTTCCTGCCAGGCCGGTGAGGTTTCGGCGCGGAACACTTTAAGGTTGAGATTGAGCTGGTCCGCCAGCTCATCAATAAAACGATAGGTCTCCGGGAACAGATAGCCGGTGTCGGTCAGGATCACCGGAATATCGGGCTGCTGACGCGTCACCAGATGCAGCGACACCGCAGCCTGAATACCGAAGCTGGAGGAGAGCACATAGGCACCCGGCAGATTCTCCAGCGCCCAGCTGACCCGCTCTTCCGCTGATGACTTTTCCAGCTGCGCATTGGTCGCGGCCAGCGCCATAGCACGCTGAACTTTGGACATCTCATTCAGTGCTGCGAGGTCGGGGTGACTCATTTTGCTTCCTCCCAAAAATCGCGTGCCGGGTCCAGCACCGGCGCAACAATGCCCGCGCGGATGGTGAAATCACCAAAGCCTTCCGCGGCCTGGCGCTCAGTGGCCCAGCGTCCCACCAGCTCATCAATGGTGGCGAGAATTTCGCTTTCGTTAATGTTTTCACGGTACATGCGGGGAATACGCGTTCCGCTGCGGTTTCCGCCCAGATGCAGGTTGTAGCGACCTGGCGCTTTACCCACCAGACCCAGCTCAGCCAGCATGGCACGGCCACAGCCGTTGGGACAACCGGTAACGCGTAACACGATGTGCTCATCGCCAACACCATGCGCATGCATGATCCCTTCCACTTTGGTCACGAAGGCAGGCAGGAAGCGCTCGGCTTCTGCCATCGCCAGCGGACAGGTCGGGAACGCCACGCAGGCCATCGAGTTTTCGCGCTGTGCCGTAACGTGATCCATCAGACCATGTTCGCGCGCGATCGCTTCAATCTGCGCTTTTTCACTTTCCGGCACGCCCGCCACAATCAGGTTCTGGTTAGCAGTCAGGCGGAAATCGCCCTGATGGATTTTCGCAATTTCAGCGATGCCGCTTTTCAGCGGTCGGCCCGGATAGTCGAGCAGACGACCGTTTTCAATAAACAGCGTCAGGTGCCATTTGTTATCGATGCCTTTGATCCAGCCAATACGATCGCCACGGGTGGTGAACTCATACGGACGGATCGGCTCAAACGTCACGCCTGCCCGCTTTTCAACTTCGGCCTTAAAGGTCTCGACGCCAACGCGTTCCAGCGTGTACTTGGTTTTGGCGTTTTTACGGTCGGTACGGTTGCCCCAGTCGCGCTGCGTCGTGACCACCGCCTCGGCGACGTCGAGGATCTTCTCTACCGGGAAGTAACCAAACTCGCTGGCGGTGCGCGCATAAGTCGCTTTGTTGCCGTGCTCAATCGACAGCCCGCCACCCACCAGCAGGTTAAAGCCCACCAGCCTGCCGTGCTCGGCGACAGCGACAAAGTTCAGATCGTTGGCGTGCAGATCCACGTCGTTATGCGGCGGGATCACCACGGTAGTTTTGAATTTACGCGGCAGATACGTTTCACCGAGGATCGGCTCTTCGTCGGTGGTGGCGACTTTTTCTTTATCCCACCAGATCTCCGCATAGGCACGGGTGCGTGGCAGCAGATGCTCAGAGAGTTTCTTCGCCCACTCATACGCCTCCTGATGCAGCTCCGACTCAACCGGGTTCGACGTACAGAGCACGTTACGGTTGACATCGTTGGCGGTCGCCAGCGCATCCAGCCCCACTTCATGCAGCATCTGATGCGTCGGCTTGACGTTCTTCTTCAGAATGCCGTGAAACTGGAAGGTCTGGCGGTTAGTCAGACGAATGCTGCCATAAATGGTTTTATCGGTGGCAAATTTGTCGATGGCCAGCCACTGGGTCGGCGTAATGATGCCGCCCGGCAAACGGCAACGCAGCATCATCGCATGACGCGGCTCCAGCTTCTGTTCGGCACGTTCGGCACGAATATCGCGATCGTCCTGCTGGTACATGCCGTGAAAACGGATCAGCAGGAAGTTGTCGCCAGTAAAACCGCCCGTCAGACCCTCTTCCAGATCTTCTTTAATGGTGCCGCGCAGATAGTTACTCTGCTTCTTCAGACGCTCAGCGTCTGCTAATTTGCCTTCTACAACCAGCGGTCCAGGGTGTTTATCGCTCATTAGTAAACGTCTCGCTGATAACGGCGCTCAATGCGCAGCTCACTTAAAAATTCGTCGGCCGCTTCACGATCCATTCCGCCGTGTTCGACCACCACATCCAGCAAGGCCTGCTCGACGTCTTTTGCCATTCGATTCGCGTCGCCACAGACATAAAGATGCGCGCCCTCTTCAATCCAGCGCCACACTTCGGCACCTTTCGCGCGGATCTTATCCTGTACGTAAATCTTCTCTGCCTGATCGCGTGACCAGGCGAGGTCAATATGGGTCAGCAGACCATCCTTCACATATTTCTGCCACTCCACCTGATAGAGGAAATCGTCGGTGAAGTGCGGATTACCAAAGAATAGCCAGTTTTTGCCGCTGGCACCGTCGTTGTCGCGCTGCTGCATAAAGGCGCGGAACGGCGCGATGCCGGTGCCCGGGCCGATCATGATCACTGGCGCGTCCGGATTTGCCGGCAGGCGGAAATTGTCGTTGTGTTCGATGAAGACGCGGACTTCGCCCTCTTCTTCAATGCGATCGGCCAGCCAGGTGGATGCGCCGCCGCCGCGCTGGCGACCTTCAATATCGAAGCGCACAGCACCGACGGTGATATGCACTTCGGTATCGGTTTCGGCCTGCGAAGAGGCGATAGAGTAGAGTCGCGGCGTCAGCGGTCGCAGCAGCCCGGCCAGCTGTTCAGCGCTGAGTTCAGCCGGCGCCAGACGCACCATATCCACAATCGGATAGTGCTGCGCATACTGCTGCAGCCTGGCTTTATCATCCACCAGTGAAAGCAACTCTGCGTTGCGTGACAGCTGGGCATACTGCGCCACGATCTGCGCCGTATTCACCGTCAGCTCGAAATGCGTCTGCAGCGCCTCCGCCAGCGGCAGGGTTTTCCCCTGAATCTCTACCGGCTCATCGCCTTTCAGCCAGACCAGCTCCAGCAGTTCGCTGACCAGCGCCGCGTCGTTTTCATACCAGATGCCCAGCGCATCACCAGGCTGGTAGCGCAGACCGGAGTCGCCCAGATCGATTTCGATATGGCGCACATCTTTGTCTGAGTCCCGGCCGGTGATTTTCTGATTCACCGCCAGACTGGCGCTGAGCGGCGACTCTTTAGTATAGGGGCTGGTGGTCACTTCGTTGACGCTGCCGGCCGCTGTCGCCGCAGCCTGCGCCGGGGATTCAGTGGGAACGCGCTGTTTGAGGATCTCAGTCAGCGCACTGCGCCAGGCGGTGGCCTGCTCTGCATACTCAACATCCGCATCAACCCGATCCAGCAGACGCTCGCCGCCCAGCTCCGCCAGTCGGCTGTCAAAATCTTTACCCGCCTGACTGAAGAATTCATAGGAGGTGTCACCCAGGCCAAATACGGCGAAGGCAGAACCCTCCATTTTCGGTGCCTTTTTCGACATCAGGAATTTATGCAGCGCCACCGCCTCTTCCGGCGGTTCGCCTTCGCCCTGCGTGGAGGTTACAACCACCAGCATTTTTTCCTGGCCAATCTGTTTGAACTTGTAATCACCGGCATTCACCAGGTTTACGTTCAGCTTTGCGGCCAGCAGGTCATCACGCAACTGCTCAGCCAGACGACGTGCGTTGCCAGTCTGGGAGGCGGAAAGCAGCGTAATGGCGGGCGCTTCGGCCGGCACCGGAGCAGATGCAGTGCTGGCGACGGCGCTACCCGGGGTCTGTTCCACCCTGCCCCAGAAATAGCCTGACAGCCACGCCAGTTGAGTCGGGGAATAATCTGTCGTCGCCGCCTGTAAGCGAGCGAGTTGTTCCGGAGAGAGCGGAAGCATTGAACCAGGTGCCTGAGTCGTCATCGCGTTAAAAATTCCAGTATCAGAAGTCCGGACCGTAAAATGGCGGAAGAGTGCCTAGGTTACCGGTCCGTATATTAACGATTAAATACACCTTCGACATATCAAATAACCAAAATGACTAAATGGTTTTCCAGGTAGAAATAATCGTTAAAAGTGATAAGCAAAGCAGTGATATATCAGTTAATTAGCTGGACGCCAGGGCATATTCCGTTATGAACAGGATCGCTTTGTGCGGTGCGGGTGCGAAAAAAGCGGTAATCAGGTAGAATTCAGCGGTTTTTTAATGTCTGAGAACCACTATGTCTACCACCTTGTTTAAAGAGTTCCAGTTCGAAGCCGCGCATCATTTACCGAATGTGCCGGCCGGACACAAATGTGGCCGTCTGCACGGTCATTCGTTCCTGGTTCGTCTGGAGATTACCGGCGAAGTGGATGCGCATACCGGCTGGGTTATGGATTTTGCTGAACTGAAGGCGGCGTTTAAGCCGGTCTACAATCGGCTGGACCACTACTACCTGAATGATATTCCTGGTCTGGAAAATCCCACCAGCGAAGTGCTGGCGAAATGGATCTGGGATCAGATGAAGCCGCAACTGCCACTGCTCAGCGCGGTGATGATCAAAGAAACCTGCACCGCGGGCTGCGTTTACCGCGGCTAAGCCAGTCGGATCGAACCCTTCGATCCGACGCGGCGCTTCTCTCCGTGCGGACTCTGACGCTCAACGCCTGCCGGCTCAATGCGTGCCGCGTCATCAGGATCAGGCGATATTGAGATATTTATGAGTCTGCATCGACAGACGCCAGTTACGGGCAATGCAGGTCTCAATACAGAGCCGGGTTGCATCATCTTTGCGGCTGATCGGCTGCAGGGCGATGATACGCGCTTTGGTGTCATCAATGCCTGCCAGCAGCAGATCCAGCGCTTCCACATCACGTTCGCGCGCCACCGGATGCTTGATTTCATCGGCCCGGCTCAGCGCCTGGGGCAGAACATCGTAGCCACCGCGCATGTTGACCTTCGGCGAGACGGTCACCCAGGTCCGTTCGGAACAGTGAATCTCGTGGGTTCCGCTGGTCTCAATCTGGCACTGGAAACCGTGCTGCTCCAGCGCAGTGGTTAACGGACGCAGATCGTAAATCGCCGGTTCACCACCGGTGATGACCACATGACGCGCCGTCCAGCCCTGCTGCGCAATGGCACTGACCAGGGTCGCCGCGTCGGCATCGCCCCAGGCATCGCTTTCCACCGTCTTGATCAAAATATCGCCCAGCGACGTTTCCCGATCGGTCCGCTTTTCCCAGGTGTGTTTGGTATCGCACCAGCTACAGCCCACCGGGCATCCCTGCAAACGAATGAAAATGGCAGGCACGCCGGTGTAATAACCTTCGCCCTGCAGTGTCTGGAACATTTCGTTAATCGGGTATTGCATTACGGACTCGCTTGAAAAAAACAGGGCGCTGATTATGGCAGATTTGCCGCGCAGCTCAACCACGCGTTGTGCCTTTTCTCCGCGCCGGACAAAACACAAAAGAGGGGCTTCCGACGGCTAACAGGCTCAACACGTGGATGGCCAGGACCGAAGAGCACAGCGTCCCGCGCTCAGGACAAAAACGCCGGGAGCGTTTTTGAACAACGCAAAGCGTTGGCCCGGTAATGGTCGCACCTCAGGGATGAGGTACGTAATCGCGCGGACCGGGCCGGCAGAGATGCCGCTTATGCGATCGGGCCTTGCCATCTGCGTCTGAACACCGCCACCAACAAAAAGCCCCGCACAAGGCGGGGCTTCAGGGGCCGATGATGTCACTTAGCGCGACATCAACGCACAGTCATTACTGACCTTTAACTTCTTTCAGACCGTTGAATGGCGCTTTAGAACCCAGCGCTTCTTCGATACGGATCAGCTGGTTGTACTTAGCCACACGGTCAGAACGGCTCATTGAACCGGTTTTGATCTGGCCCGCTGCAGTACCTACCGCCAGGTCAGCGATGGTCGCATCTTCGGTTTCGCCTGAACGGTGAGAGATCACGGCAGTGTAGCCCGCGTCTTTCGCCATTTTGATCGCAGCCAGAGTTTCAGTCAGAGAACCGATCTGGTTGAATTTGATCAGAATGGAGTTAGCGATACCTTTATCGATACCTTCTTTCAGGATTTTGGTGTTGGTAACGAACAGGTCATCACCCACCAGCTGGATTTTGTCGCCCAGTACTTTGGTCTGGTAGGCGAAGCCGTCCCAGTCAGATTCGTCCAGGCCATCTTCGATAGACACGATCGGATACTGTTTAGTCAGATCTTCCAGGAAGTGGGTGAACTCTTCAGAGGTAAACGATTTACCGCCTTCACCGGCCAGAACGTATTTGCCATCCTTGTAGAACTCAGATGCCGCACAGTCCATCGCCAGGGTGATATCTTTGCCCAGCTCGTAGCCTGCTGCTTTTACCGCTTCAGCGATAACGGCCAGCGCTTCGGCGTTGGAACCCAGGTTAGGCGCGTAGCCACCTTCGTCACCCACTGCAGTGCTCATGCCTTTGCTTTTCAGCACTTTTGCCAGGCTGTGGAACACTTCAGAACCCATACGGATGGCTTCTTTCAGGTTCGGAGCACCAACCGGCTGGATCATGAATTCCTGGATGTCGACGTTGTTATCGGCATGTTCGCCGCCGTTGATGATGTTCATCATTGGCAGTGGCATAGAGTATTTGCCTGGGGTGCCGTTCAGTTCAGCGATGTGCTCATACAGCGGCTGACCTTTAGAGGCTGCAGCAGCTTTAGCGGCTGCCAGTGAAACAGCCAGAATGGCGTTAGCACCGAAGTTAGATTTGTTCTCAGTACCGTCCAGGTCGATCATGATCTTGTCGATGTTCGCCTGATCTTTCGCGTCTTTGCCTTTTACCGCTTCAGCAATCGGACCGTTTACTGCAGCAACGGCTTTGGTTACGCCTTTGCCCAGGTAACGTGATTTGTCACCGTCACGCAGTTCCAGCGCTTCGCGTGAACCAGTAGAGGCGCCTGATGGCGCAGCTGCCAGGCCTACGAAACCGCCTTCCAGATGCACTTCAGCTTCAACAGTCGGGTTACCACGTGAGTCGATGATTTCGCGACCGATGACTTTTACGATTTTGGACATTACGATTTTCCTCAGTACAAGTTAGTCAATCCTAAGACAAGCAACGCGCGAAAAGTTCGCGCGCTGCCTGTGAAACTTACTTCGCTAAACGCTTCTGATGCTCATGCGCGGCTTTAACAAAGCCGGCAAACAACGGATGGCCGTCGCGTGGGGTCGAGGTAAACTCAGGGTGGAACTGGCAGGCCACAAACCACGGATGGTTCGGGATCTCGATAATCTCAACCAGTTGATCATCACCAGAGCGACCTGCTACGCGCAGACCGGCTGCTTCAATCTGCTTTAACAGCATATTGTTCACTTCATAGCGGTGGCGATGGCGCTCAACGATAGTGTCAGAGCCGTAGAGCTGGCGAACCTGGCTGCCCGGCGTTAACTGACACTGCTGGCTACCCAGACGCATGGTGCCGCCCAGATCGCTCTGCTCGCTGCGGACTTCGACGTTACCATCTTCGTCACGCCATTCGGTGATTAATGCCACCACCGGGTATTTACAGTCTGGCACAAATTCCGTGGAGTTGGCGTCCGGCATCCCGGCGACGTTGCGGGCAAACTCCATCAGCGCGACCTGCATGCCAAGGCAGATGCCAAGATATGGCACGTTGTTTTCACGTGCGTACTGCGCGGTCATCAGCTTGCCTTCCACGCCACGGTAACCGAAGCCACCCGGGATCAGAATCGCATCCAGATCTTTCAGTAATTCGACACCGCGTGATTCAACATCCTGCGAATCGATCAATTTGATGTTCACGGTGACGCGATTTTTCAGGCCGCCATGTTTAAGCGCTTCGATTACTGACTTGTAGGCATCCGGCAATTCAACATACTTGCCCACCATACCGATGGTGACTTCACCACCCGGATTGGCTTCTTCGTAGATCACCTGCTCCCATTCGGCCAGGTTGGCTTCCGGTGCATTCAGGTTGAAGCGCTTGCAGATATAGTCATCCAGGCCCTGCGATTTCAGCATGCCAGGGATCTTGTAAATGGAATCAACGTCTTTCAGCGAGATAACCGCTTTTTCAGGGACGTTACAGAACAGGGCGATTTTAGCGCGCTCGTTGGCCGGTACGGCACGGTCAGAACGGCAAATCAGCACGTCTGGCTGAATACCAATTGACAGCAGCTCTTTCACTGAGTGCTGGGTCGGTTTGGTTTTCACTTCACCGGCTGCCGCCATATACGGCACCAGCGTCAGGTGCATATACATGGTGTGTTCGCGGCCTACATCCACGGCCATCTGGCGAATCGCTTCCAGGAACGGCAGTGATTCGATATCCCCGACCGTGCCGCCGATTTCGACCAGCACCACATCATGACCTTCACCGCCTTCAATAATGCGTTCTTTGATGGCATTGGTGATGTGCGGAATAACCTGAATGGTAGCGCCCAGATAGTCGCCACGGCGCTCTTTGCGCAGGACTTCTGAGTAGATACGGCCAGTGGTGAAGTTGTTACGACGCGACATTTTGGTACGGATGAAGCGCTCGTAGTGACCCAAATCCAGATCGGTTTCAGCGCCGTCATCAGTGACGAAAACTTCACCGTGCTGCGTCGGGCTCATGGTGCCTGGATCCACGTTGATATACGGGTCCAGCTTCATGATGGTCACGTTCAGACCACGGGCTTCGAGAATGGCTGCGAGGGAGGCTGCGGCAATGCCTTTACCCAGAGAGGAAACGACCCCGCCGGTCACAAAAATATAATTCGTTGTCATGCTGAACCTGAGAGTTTAGGTTTAAAGACGGTGGAATAACCAGGACGGGAAAACAGTATACTGGAAACCGCTATCAGCCACAATTGATGAATCACCGCCATCCTCCAACGCATTGCTGCGGCTAACATAGCCGATAGCCGCGAAAGAAATGTTGACGTGCGTCACAAAGTTGCCGTCAGGCTGAATCGAGTAAGCGAAAGCGGTGACTTTATGCACAGTGCTGGAATAATCAGCGCTTCTCGCCCCATTTCACCTGCTGCCAGGCGGCTTCCATCTGCTCCAGCGTAGCACCCGGCATCGTTAACCCCTGTGCCGCGATGATCGCTTCGACTTCGCGGAACCGGCGCTCAAACTTGTCATTGGCCTTTTGCAGTGCAGTTTCCGCTTTGCTGCCCAGATGGCGCGACAGGTTAACCGTGGCGAACAGCAGGTCGCCAATCTCCTCTTCCAGCTTCTCGCTATCCACCACACTCTGCTGCGCCTCGTGCATCACTTCATCAATCTCTTCATGCACTTTAGCCACCACCGGCCCCAGCGTGGTCCAGTCGAATCCGACATTGTGACAACGCTTCTGAATCTTGTGGGCGCGCATCAGTGCGGGCAGAGCCTTAGGAATATCATCCAGCGCCGAATGCTGGGCTTTGTCAGCCCGTTCGGCGGTTTTTATCGCTTCCCAGTTTTTCAGCACGTCGCTGCTGGTTTCTGCTGTGGCATCGCCAAAAATGTGCGGATGCCGGCGCTCCAGTTTGTCGCTGATGGCGTGGCAGATATCCTCAAAATTAAAGCGATCCTGTTCGCTGGCCATCTGCGCATAGAACACCACCTGAAACAGCAAATCGCCCAGCTCACCGCGCAGATCGTCAAAATCTTCGCGCTGGATGGCGTCCAGCACTTCGTAGGTCTCTTCCAGCGTATAGGGCGCGATGGTGGCAAAAGTCTGTTCACGATCCCACGGACAACCCTGTTGTGGATCGCGCAGGGTTTTCATTATGCCAAGCAGGCGCTCAATAGCGTTCATTCAGGAGGGTCCTTGATTAGTGAGATAACAGGCAACGGGCGAAGAGGCAAAGCGTACAACACGGCTGGACGCGGTAAACAGCGTCCGGCCGTGTCTGGTGGTGCAGAAAACGCCTGCGCAACCTCCTGCTGCCGGTTGCCTCAGTGCCTGCCTGAATATCAGTGCAGGCGACGGGCGTCAATGATATCTGAAACCTGGTTCAGACGCGCCAGGACGCGTCCCAGTACCTGATGGTTATAGATCTCAATATCCATGTCGATGGTCGCCAGCTGTTTTTTGGTGTCGCTACGGCTTGAGACGCCCAGTACATTCACTTTCTCGTTGGCGAGAATGGTAGTGATGTCGCGCAGTAAGCCGCTGCGATCGTTGGCGGTCACGCGCACCACCAGCGAATAGCCGCTGGAGTAGCTTTCGCCCCATACCGCATCGACGATACGTTCCGGCGCATGCGAAGTGAGCTCAGCCAGCTGGTCGCAATCGGCGCGGTGAATGGAGATGCCGCGCCCCTGGGTGATGAAGCCGACAATATCATCCCCCGGAATCGGCTGGCAGCAGCGGGCAATGTGATGCATCAGGTTGCCCACGCCTTCCACGACGACGCGTCCGCTCTCTTTGCGTGCAGAGGGCGTGTACGATTTCTGGGTCAGCTGACGCAGCGCTTCGCGATCTTCCTCTTCGGCGCTCGGCTTATTCAGCTTCGCCTGCAGGAAGTTAACCATCTGGTTAAGACGAATATCGCCACCGCCAATCGCCGCGAGCAGCTCTTCAAGCGAGGTCACGTTATAGCGCGGCAGCAGCAGTTTTTCCGCTTCACGCAGGCTGATATCCAGCTGATTCAGTTCGTTGTCCAGAATCTGCCGTCCGGCAATAATATTCTTATCGCGATCCTGCTTGCGGAACCAGTTGTGGATCTTCGAGCGTCCACGGTTGGTGGTGATGTAGCCCAGATTCGGATTAAGCCAGTCGCGGCTCGGGTTTGGCTGCTTCTGGGTGATCACCTCAACCTGATCGCCCATCTGCAGCTGGTAGGTGAACGGCACGATGCGGCCACCGATTTTCGCGCCGATGCAGCGGTGACCGATGTCGCTGTGAATATGATAGGCAAAGTCGAGCGGCGTCGATCCAGCGGGCAGATCCACCACGTCGCCTTTCGGGGTAAAGACGTAAACCCGGTCATCGAACACCTGGCTGCGGACCTCTTCCAGCAGCTCGCCGGAGTCCGCCATCTCTTCCTGCCAGCTGATGAGCTTGCGCAGCCAGGCGATCCGCTCTTCATGACCGGCTGCGCCACGCGCGCTGCTCGAAGTTGGCCCCTCTTTATATTTCCAGTGCGCCGCCACGCCCAGCTCGGCATCTTCATGCATCTGGCGGGTACGAATCTGGATTTCCACCGTTTTGCCCTGCGGCCCTAACACCACCGTATGAATCGACTGGTAGCCGTTGGGTTTAGGGTTAGCGACGTAGTCATCAAACTCACTGGGCAGATGGCGATAGAGCGTATGTACCGTTCCCAGCGCGCCGTAGCAATCCTGCAGGCGATCGGCGACGATGCGCACTGCCCGCACGTCAAACAGCTCATCAAAGGCCAGCGACTTTTTCTGCATCTTGCGCCAGATGCTGTAGATATGTTTCGGACGGCCATAGACTTCAGCGCGCACGCCCTCTTTGACCATCTCTTTGCGCAGATTACTGACGAAGTTTTCGATGTACTGCTCACGGTCAATACGCCGCTCATGCAGTAATTTGGCGATGCGCTTATATTCGTCGGGATGCAGGTAGCGGAAGCAGTAATCTTCCAGCTCCCATTTGAGCTGACCAATACCGAGACGGTTGGCCAGTGGCGCATAGATATTGGTGCTCTCTTTGGCGGCCAGTACCCGCTCATCTTCCGGCGCATCTTTCATTTCGCGCAGGTTCATGATGCGTTCGGCCAGCTTCAGCACCACGCAGCGGAAATCTTCCACCATCGCCAGCAGCATGCGGCGGACGTTATCCACCTGTTCAGAGGCCATGGAGTCGTTGTGGATCGCTTTCAGCTGGCGGATGGCGTCCATATCGCGCACGCCGTGTACCAGCGAGACGATGCCTTTGCCGACGGCGGTTTCCAGCTCCTCTTCACTCACCACTTCATCGTTAGCCAGCGGGAAAATCAGTGCTGCACACAGGCTTTCAATATCCATGCTAAGCATTGAGAGGATTTCAACCATCTCAATACCGCGCCACAGCAGCAGCGACTGGTCGGGATGGCCCTGCGTCTGCGCTTCACAGTAGCGCCACGTCTCGGCAACACGTTGACATGATTGCGGGTTGGCAATACCGAGACTGGCGATCCACTGGTCGAGGGCGAAATCCCCCTCAGTATTTAAATGCGCACTTCTGACCGCAACCATAACCTCTCCTGCACAACGACATACATCGCTTATGTTTTTCTGAACAGCACCATGGATTCGAGATGACGGGTATGTGGGAACATATCCAGCATCGCGACCCTTTCCAATTGGTAGCCTGCCGACAGCAATGTCTGGCTGTCGCGGGCGAGTGTGGTGGGATTACACGAAACATAGACCACGCGTTCTGGTGCAAGTTTAACCACATGCGCCATTACGCCCGCAGCCCCGGCACGTGCCGGATCGAGTAATACCTTGTTAAATCCCTGTGCCGCCCACGGCTGGCGCGACACATCTTCTTCCAGATTATGCTGAAAGAAACTGACATTTTTAAGATTATTCAAATCAGCATTATACGCTGCCTGCCGCACTAATGCTGCAACCCCCTCCACACCAACCACATTTTGTACGAAGATTCCTATAGGAAGTGTGAAGTTTCCCATGCCGCAAAACAGATCCAGCACCCGATCTTCCGGCTGCAGATCGAGCCAGGCAATCGCCTTCGCGACCATCTGCTGATTAAGCGCATCGTTAACCTGAATAAAATCCTGTGGGCTAAAGGTTAGCTTAAGCTGGTGAGATTGATAAAACGGCGTCGACTCACTTAACGCACTCAATTCTTCCTCACCCGCATCCAGGAACAGCATCAGCTGATGCTTATGCGAAAACTGTTCCAGTTTTTCACGGTCATCCGCATGCAGCGCATCAAGATGGCGCAGAATCATCAGCGGACCGTTGTCCGCCAGCACCAGCTCCACATGCCCGAGACGCCTGACGGCGCGCAGGTCGCTGAGACACTGGTGCAGCGGAATCAGTAACGCCTCAAGTTCGGGCACTAAAATGGGACATTGCTGAATATCGACCAGATCGTTGCTGGCTTCCTGACGGAATCCCATCTGCAACCGCTGCGCCTTATTTTGCCATTGCAGCCCCAGACGGGCGCGACGGCGATAGCCCCAGGGCTGACCGGCAATCACCTCATCCACCGCCACATTTTGTGCGGTGGCCTGGCTCAGCATCCGGCTCAGCGCCTGGGCTTTGCTCTGCTGTTGCAGCGCCACATCGGCATGCTGCTGCTGGCAGCCGCCGCAGCGATCATAGTGTGGGCAGCGCGGTGTGACGCGGGCCGGACTGCGGCTAATCAGGCGTGTCACTTTCGCCCGGGCAAATTGACGTTTATCCTCTGTCAGCACGATCTCCGCCTGTTCACCCGGCAGAGCACCGGCGACAAAAACCGTTTTGCCCTTGTGGCGCGCCACCCCCTGTCCGAACGGGTCGAGCTCTTCGATGGTGACGGTGATCCGTTGTTGCGTCGTCACGCGCTGTTTTGCAACGTAAAATTGCGCCATAGTGTTATTCATTCTCTTTATCGAAAACGACCTGCATAGTTTTTGTCGACAGTATGCACAGGGACGTTAATGCCGGAGTAGCCAGGCGACTATTATGACCAAATACAGCCTGCGGGCGCGAATGATGATTTTAATTCTGGCACCCACGCTGATGGTTGGCCTGCTGCTCAGCTCATTTTTTGTGGTGCACCGCTACAATGAACTGCAGCGCCAGGTGATCGATGCCGGGGCCAATATCATCGAGCCGCTGGCCATCTCCAGCGAATACAGCATGACCTGGCACAACCGTGACGCCATGCGTGAACTGGTCAGTTTGCTGCACCGCCGCCATTCCGGCATTGTCCGGGCGATCTCGGTATTTGATAACCACAACCAACTCTACGTCACCTCCAATCACAAGCAGAACCTCAGCCTGTTGCAACAGGATGATATCCGCTCCCTGCCCGACGATGTCTCCATGGAGCGTCACGGCAACGTATTGATTCTGCGCACACCGATTACCACCGAGCGTTACGATGTGGATGAATTGCCAGACGAAGATGCCAAGCCGTCGGGCAATCCGCTGGGCTACGTGGCGATAGAACTGGATCTGCAATCGGTGCGCCTGCAGCAATACAAAGAGGTGTTTGTCGCCACGCTGATGCTGCTCTTCTGCCTCTGCCTCGCCATGCTGTTTGCCTATCGGCTGATGCGCGATGTCACCGGCCCGATCCGGAATATGGTCACCACCGTTGACCGCATCCGTCGCGGTCAGCTCGACAGCCGCGTTGAGGGATACATGCTGGGTGAACTCAGCATGCTGAAAAACGGGATTAATGCGATGGCGATGTCGCTGACCGCCTATCACGAAGAGATGCAGCACAATATCGATCAGGCGACCTACGATCTGCGCGAGACGCTGGAACAGCTGGAGATTCAGAACGTTGAGCTGGATCTGGCGAAAAAACGCGCCCAGGAAGCGGCGCGCATCAAATCTGAGTTTCTGGCCAATATGTCGCATGAACTGCGGACGCCGCTTAATGGCGTGCTGGGCTTTACCCGGCAGATGCTGAAAACCCAACTGCGCACCACCCAGCGCGACTATATGCAGACCATTGAACGCTCAGCCAATAACCTGCTCAGTATTATCAATGACGTGCTCGATTTCTCGAAGCTGGAAGCGGGCAAGCTGATGCTGGAGGCGATCCCCTTCCCGCTGCGTGCCACACTGGATGAAACGCTGGTGCTGCTGGCGCCGTCGGCGCATGACAAAGGGCTGGAGCTGACGGTGGTGTGTGACAGCAGCGTGCCGGACAACGTGATTGGCGACGCGCTGCGCCTGCAACAGATTCTGATTAACCTGATCGGAAACGCCATCAAGTTTACCGAGAAAGGCTACATCGGCCTGCGCGTCGGCCAGCGGGTGATTACGCAGTCGCGCGTCGAGCTGGAGATTCAGGTTGAAGATAGCGGCATCGGCATCTCTGAGCAGCAACAGACGCAGTTGTTCCAGGCGTTCCGTCAGGCTGACGCCAGCATTTCGCGCCGTCATGGCGGCACCGGGCTGGGGCTGGTGATCACCCAAAAACTGGTGCGGGAGATGGGCGGCGAAATCACTTTCAGTAGCCAGCCGGACGAGGGTTCTGTCTTTGTGATTCGCGTGCAGCTGGATCTCAATCCCAACGCGCCCGGCATGCCACGCGTGCTGGATGCGCTGTCACAGGCGCGTATTGCCTATGTGGAAGCGGATGCTAACGTTGCCAGCGCGGCGCTGGAGATGCTAAGCGCCACCCCATTGCAGATCGATTACAGCGCAACGCTGGAGGGATTAAAAGCGTCTCACTATCCGCTACTGCTGATGGCGATGCCGGTCGGCATCAGCCAGCCCGAGCTGCTCAATGAGCGCATGATTAATGGGCTGCTGGATCGGGCAGACAACGTGCTGATGGCGCTTCCCAGCCCGATGATGTTACTGGCGGATGAGCTCAAGGTACGCGGCATTGACGGCTGTATCGCTAAACCGATCTCCCTGACCCGACTCCTGCCGATGTTACTGGATCTGCATACCCGTCAGATCAGCGAACTGCCGCTTTCACCCCGGCTGCCGCTGACGGTGATGGCGGTGGATGATAATCCTGCCAATCTCAAGCTGATTGGCGCGCTGCTGGAGGAGCAGGTGCAGAACATCCTGTTGTGCAGCAGCGCCGAACACGCTATCCGTGAAGCACGTCAGCAGTCGCTGGATGTGATTCTTATGGATATTCAGATGCCGGACATCGATGGCATTCGCGCCAGCGAGATTATCCGCAGCATGCCGCATCATGCCAGTACCCCGATTGTGGCGGTCACCGCCCATGCGATTGATGGTGAGCGTGAACAATTGATCAAGGCGGGCATGAATGACTATCTTGCCAAACCGATTGATGAGAGCAAGTTAAGGCAGCTGCTGGCGCGCTATACGCCGCCGCCGGTGGTTTCCGTGCCGGAACTGCTGCCAATATTACCTACCCTGGACTGGCAACTGGCGCTGCGACAGGCGGCGAACAAAGCCGATCTGGCACGCGATCTGCTACGGATGCTGCTGGAATTTTTACCGGAAGTGCATGCGAAGATGGCGCAGTTTATGTCGACCAATGAGGTCAACGCCCTGCGTGAGATTATTCACAAGCTGCACGGCAGTGCCAGCTACAGCGGCGTGCCGCGCATGAAGCAACTCTGCCATCAGCTGGAAAGAGAGCTGCTTGAGGCCAGTGATATCGCTGCGCTGGAGCCGGAACTGCTGGAGCTGCAGGATGAAATGGAGAATGTCGCCCGAGAAGCGCGGCGGCTGCTGGGGATTGGGTAAGGCTTCTGTCGCTACCGCAGAAGCCTTACCCGGCCGCATATCCGCGCTAACCGATCGCGGTCTGCCGCGGTAAAGAACGTGCGGCAAAAGCGGTGAGCCTGCGTGTTCCTGCCATGGTTAAAACCGGCCCACGTTACGTGGCCGGTTAAGGCTGGCGGTCAGTGAAAGCCGGCGAGTTTTAAGGTAGCGGCCACATTACGCGCCGTCATCTCAACATTCTTTCCGGCGCTGGCGAGTGCCTCATCCAGCGTACAGATACTGTAGAGCACGCTGAATACCGCATCGATCCCGTGCTGATGCACCACGCCAACATCCGCCGTCAGGCTTCCGGCGATACCAATCACCGGCTTATTAAAGCGCTTCGCCACGCTGGCAACCCCGATCGGCACCTTGCCATTAATACTCTGGCTGTCGATCCGCCCTTCACCGGTAATCACCAGGTCAGCATCTTTTACCTGTTCAGCCAGTCCCAGCGCCTCAGTGACAATCTCAATGCCGCGCCGCAGCTCTGCCTGACAAAAGGCGTGCAGTGCCGCACCCATCCCGCCCGCTGCACCGCCGCCCGGAATATGCAGCACATCGATATCGAGATCGCGGTGAATAATCGCGGCGTAATGAGCCAGCGCCTGATCGAGCTGCTCCACCAGCGCCGGTGTCGCCCCTTTCTGCGGGCCAAAAATAGCCGATGCACCCTCTTTGCCCGTCAGCGGATTCGTGACGTCACAGGCCACTTCAATGCGGCACTGATGAATGCGGGCGTCCAGCACGTCAATATCAATGCTGGCAAGATCGGTGAGCGCCCCGCCACCGTGACCGATCTCGCAGCCCTGGTCGTCCAGCAGCCGGGCACCCAGCGCCTGCATCATACCGGCTCCGCCATCATTCGTGGCGCTGCCGCCGATACCAATGATGATGTGACCGACCCCCTTATCGAGTGCATGCCTGATCAACTCGCCGGTGCCAAATGAGGTCGTTATCAACGGGTCACGCTGAGACGCAGGCACCCGCTCCAGTCCGCTGGCCGCAGCCATTTCGATATAGGCGGTGGACTCATCGCCGGACAGGCCATAAAAGGCGTCGACCTGCGAACCCAGTGGCCCCGTCACCTTCAGCCTGACGATTTTTCCTTTCGTCGCCGCCACCATCGCTTCTACCGTTCCTTCGCCGCCGTCGGCGACCGGTATTTTCACGTAATGCGCATCGGGGAAGATGTCACGGAAACCCGCTTCAATCGCCGACGCCACATCCAGGGCGGATAAACTCTCTTTATATGAATCCGGTGCGATTACGATTTTCATAGGCAATCCGAGCGCAGTTGAGTAATTGAAACGGCTCTGAACCAGTCCGGTTTCCGCAGAGACCGGCACCGGATTTTAGCGGGCTATTTCAACCTTCGCTAACTTCTCATAATAGCAGGCCAGCGCGCTGTGGTCGGCGGTACCCTGCCCGTCGTTACGCAGCGCCTGCATCATCTCCATCACCGCAGCCGTCAGCGGCAGATGCGCGCCGATGCTGTGCGAGGTATCCAGCGCGTTCGCCAGATCTTTGATATGCAGGTCAATGCGGAAGCCGGGCTTGAAGTTGCGATCCATCACCATGGGCGCTTTGGCATCCAGCACCGTACTGCCGGCCAGGCCGCCACGAATCGCCTGATAGACCAGATCCGGATTCACACCCGCTTTGGTCGCCAGTGATAACGCCTCGGACATCGCCGCAATATTCAGCGCCACAATCACCTGGTTGGCCAGCTTAGTCACGTTACCCGCACCGATATCGCCGGTATGCACCACCGATCCCGCCATTGATTTCATGATGTCGTAGCAGGCATCGAATACCGCTTTATCACCGCCGACCATTACAGAGAGCGTGCCTTCGATTGCTTTGGGTTCACCGCCACTGACCGGCGCATCCAGCATTTTGATCCCTTTTTCTGCCAGCGCATCATGGACTTCACGGCTCGCCAGCGGCGCAATCGAACTCATATCGATGACCACCAGGCCTGGCTTCGCCCCTTCGATAATGCCATTTTTACCCAGACAGACTTCGATGACCTGCGGCGAGTTGGGCACCATGGTAATCACCACATCGCACTGCTCAGCCACCTCTTTTGGCGATTTCGCCACGGTCGCGCCCAGTTCAGTCAGTTCCGCTTCGTTGTCAGCGTTATGATCGCGCACCACCAGCGAATAACCGGCTTTCACCAGATTTTTACTCATTGGTTTGCCCATAATACCCAGGCCGATAAATCCAATTTTCATTGCGTTTCCCCTTGTTTGATTAGCGCTTAAATTTGTCGCATAACGCCTGAGAGGCGTTGCGGAACATACCGACATCGCTGCCGACGGCGACAAAAGTGGCACCCCACTCCAGATAACGACGCGCGTCCGCTTCCACCGGTGCCAGAATGCCGCTCGGCTTACCGGCGGCTTTGGCGCGTTCAAAAATGTGTTTAATCACTTTCAGCACTTCAGGATGCGCGGGCTGACCGAGATAGCCCAGCGCAGCAGAGAGATCGCCCGGCCCGACAAAAATACCGTCGACACCGTCAACCGCCGCGATGGCGTCAATGTTGTCGACCGCCTGCTGAGTTTCGATCTGCACCAGCACCGTAATGTTGTCATTGATAGTGCTGTTGTAATCCGGCAGGGTGCCGTACATGTTGCTGCGATGCGAAACCGAGACACCGCGAATGCCAGCTGGTGGATAGCGGGTTGAAGCGACGGCACGCACTGCTTCCTCTTCGGTCTCGACAAAGGGCACCAGGAAGTTATTAAACCCGATATCCAGCAGACGCTTAATGATCACCGGCTCGTTGCAGGGCGGGCGTACCACGGGCGCACTGTGGCTGCCTTTAAGCGCCATCAGCTGCGGCACAAACGTGGTGATATCGTTGGGCGCGTGTTCGCCATCCAGCACCAGCCAGTCAAAACCGGCCAGCCCTAAAATCTCGGTAGAAATCGGGCTGGCAAGCGCACACCAGCTGCCGATCAGGGTTTCACCCGCTAACAAACGACGACGAAATCCATTTGGCCAGGCTGCATTACTCATGGTTAAACTCCTGTGACGATGGCTCCGCAAGGGAGCCGAAAAGGTTAACGTACCAGGCACGGGCGTTTATTGTCGTAGGTCCATCCCGGCACTAAAAATTGCATTGCTTCGGCATCGTCACGCGCGCCCAGTCCCTGCTTCTGATAGAGCGCATTGGCCTGCATCACCTGATCCATATCCAGCTCGACGCCGAGACCCGGTTTCTGCGGTACCTGCACCATGCCGCCTTTGATCTGGAATGGCTCTTTGGTCAGGCGCTGATTGCCCTCCTGCCAGATCCAGTGAGTATCAATGGCGGTGATCGCGCCCGGCGCGGCAGCGGCGACGTGGGTGAACATCGCCAGCGAAATATCGAAGTGGTTATTGGAGTGCGAGCCCCATGTCAGGCCGAAGTCGTGACACATCTGTGCCACCCGCACCGAACCCTGCATGGTCCAGAAGTGCGGATCTGCCAGCGGAATGTCCACCGACTGCAGCGACAGGGTATGCCCCATCTGACGCCAGTCGGTGGCGATCATATTGGTGGCGGTTGGCATGCCGGTGGCGCGACGGAACTCCGCCATCACTTCACGGCCGGAGTAGCCCTGCTCCGCGCCACAGGGATCTTCTGCGTAGGCGAGCACATCTTTGAGCTGTTTGCCGAGCATGATCGCTTCGTTGAGCGACCAGGCCCCGTTGGGATCAAGGGTGATACGGGCTTCAGGAAAACGCTTAGCCAGCGCTGTGACCGCTTCGGCCTCTTCGCCGCCGCGCAGCACGCCGCCTTTGAGTTTGAAATCGTTGAAACCATATTTCTCATACGCCGCTTCCGCCAGCCGCACCACCGCATCCGGGGTGAGCGCTTCTTCGTGGCGCAGGCGATACCAGTCGCACGGATCGCTCTCCTGGCTCTGGTAAGAGAGGGACGTTTTGCGGCGATCGCCGATATAGAACAGGTAGCCGAGCATCTCAACGCGGTCGCGCTGTTGTCCGTCGCCCAGCAGCGAGGCCACATTAACCTCCAGATGCTGACCCAGCAGGTCAAGCAGTGCCGCTTCAATGCCGGTCACCACATGAATAGTGGTGCGCAGATCGAAGGTCTGAGTGCCGCGCCCGCTGGCATCGCGGTCGGCGAAGGTGCTGCGCACCAGGCTGAGAATGTTTTTGTATTCGCCCACGGTTTTGCCAATCACCAGCGACGCCGCGTCTTCCAGCGTCTGGCGGATTTTTTCGCCGCCCGGGATTTCGCCGACGCCGGTGTGTCCGGCGTTATCTTTGATAATCACAATGTTGCGGGTAAAGAATGGCGAGTGAGCGCCGCTGAGGTTCAGCAGCATGCTGTCGTAGCCTGCGACCGGAATAACCTGCATGGCGGTGACTTTCGGTGTTGAACTCATCTCCTGCTCCTTATGCTGTTGCACGGCCAAATGCCGGGCGTTTGCGATCAAATGTCCAGCCGGGGACCAGATATTGCATCGCCGTGGCGTCGTTTCGCGCACCGGCGGGCAGTGACTGATAAAGCTGATTGGCTTTGTTTACCTGCTCCCAGTCGAGCTCAATGCCCAGACCCGGCGCGTCCGGCACGGCAATTTTCCCGTTGCGAATTTGCAGCGGATTTTTCGTCAGGCGCTGATCGCCCTCCTGCCAGATCCAGTGGGTATCAATCGCGGTAGGATTGCCTGGCGCCGCCGCACCCACATGGGTGAACATCGCCAGCGAAATATCGAAGTGGTTGTTGGAGTGACAGCCCCAGGTGAGGCCCCACTCATCGCAGAGTTGCGCGACCCGCACGGCGCCGCTCAGCGTCCAGAAGTGAGGATCCGCCAGCGGAATATCAACGGCATTGAGCATGACTGCGTGATTCATCTCGCGCCAGTTGGTGGCGATCATATTGGTGGCCACCGGTAAGCCGGTTGCGCGCCGGAACTCGGCCATCACTTCACGTCCCGAATAGCCCTGCTCCGCGCCGCACGGATCTTCGGCGTAGCTCAGCACATCCTGCATCCCTTTACACAGCGCTATCGCCTCGTCCAGCAGCCAGGCGCCGTTCGGGTCGACCGTAATGCGGGCGTCGGGAAAGCGCTGCTTCAGCGCCACCGCGGTGGCAATCTCCTGCTCGCCCGGCAACACGCCGCCTTTGAGCTTAAAATCTTTGAAGCCATATTTATCCGCTGCCGCCTCAGCCAGCCGCACCACGGCATCGCTGGTCAGCGCTTCCTGATGACGCAGGTGATACCAGTCGTGGCTGGCCTGCTCACCACTCAGATAGGGCAGATCGGTCTTGCGGCGGTCGCCGAGATAGAACAGATAGCCCAGCACCGTCACTTCATCACGCTGTTTACCTGGCCCCAGCAGTTCAGCCACCGGTACGCCCAGACACTGTCCCAGCAGATCGAGCAGCGCCGCTTCCAGCGCAGCTACCGCGTTGACCCGCAGCTCAAAGGTCCAGGCACCGTTGCCGAAGGTGGTGAAGTCAGCCGACTGATTGCCTTTATGCACCTGCTGCACCAGACGGTTCATTCGCGCAATCTGCTGACCTTTCACCTGCGGAATCGCCTCAACCAGCGTCTGATAGATGGTGTCGCCGCCGGGGGCTTCACCGACGCCGGTGTGACCGGTGCTGTCGGTGAGAACCACAATATTGCGGGTAAAGCAGGCGTTGTGTGCACCACCAATATTGAGCAGCATGCTGTCATAACCGGCGACAGGGATAACCTGCATCTCAGTAATCACCGGGGAGCTTTGCGTATTCATAATGCATCCTTACCGGGCCAGGTTTTTAGTTCGACACGTTTGATATCGCCCGCTATCACCAGGAAGCTGAATGCGGCGACAAAGGCATGAATACCGACATAGATCAGCGCGCCTTCAAAGGAGCCGCTGGTGGCGATGATGTAACCGATGGCGATAGGCGTCACGATGCCAGAGAAGTTACCGAACATGTTGAACAGACCGCCGCTCAGGCCACTGATCTCTTTCGGCGCCGTATCTGCCATCACTGCCCAGCCCAGCGCACCGATGCCTTTACCAAAGAACGCCAATGCCATGAAGAACACCACTACCCATTCGGTATCGGTGTAGTTACACATCACCATCGAAATGGAGAGCAGCATACCGAGCACGATCGGTGTTTTACGGGCGATATTCAGCGAGCCGGTTTTACGCATCAGCCAGTCAGAGATTACCCCACCCAGTACGCCGCCCAGGAAGCCGCACACGGCCGGAATCGAGGCAATAAAGCCCGCTTTGAGAATCGACATGCCGCGCGCCTGCACCAGATAGACCGGGAACCAGGTGATAAAGAAGTAGGTTAAGGCGTTAACGCAGTATTGACCGAGATAGATACCCAGCATCATGCGTGACGTCAGCAGCTGTTTGATCTGGAACCACTTCTCGTTCCAGCTCACTTTGCGGCTATCCTTTTTGACATCCATGTTGATCAGCGCACCGCCCTGCTCCATGTACTCCAGTTCGGCTTTATTGACGCCAGGATGATCGGTGGGATCGTGGATCACTTTCAGCCAGATGAAACTGAGGATGATGCCCAGGCCGCCCATGAACCAGAACACGTGCGCCCAGCCCACGGAAGAGACCAGCCAGCCCATGATGGGCGCGAAGATGACGGTGGCGAAGTATTGTGCCGAGTTGAAGATCGCCACGGCCGTGCCGCGCTCCTGCGCCGGAAACCAGGCCGCGACAATGCGGCTGTTGCCAGGGAAAGAGGGCGCTTCGGCCAGTCCTACCAGGAAACGCAGAATAAACAGCGACATGATGATGCCGAAGCCGCTGAACAGATCGACAAACCCTTGCAGGAAGGTAAACAGCGACCAGGTAAAGATGCTCCAGAAATAGACGCGTTTTGAGCCGAAGCGGTCAAGCAACCAGCCGCCCGGAATCTGACCAATAACATACGCCCATGAGAAGGCAGAGAAGATATAGCCGAGTCCGACCGAATCGAGGCCAATATCTTTTGACATCGCCGAACCGGCAATCGAAATGGTTGCGCGGTCACCGTAGTTGAATGAGGTGACGATAAATAACATCACCACAATCCAGTAACGGGCATTGGTGCGTTTCTGCACCGTTTCCGCGGTCTGGCTGAAACTATTCATGATGCACTCCTGAAATATAGCGTGAGCTACATTCGCTCTGACTGCATACACATCGCGTTGGGTATCAGAGAGAAGTTGGGTTAAACACGGCGATCTTTTTGTTTTGGCAAACTTTATTTATCCATCCGGCGTCTGGCAGCCGCGGCCAGTACTATGTCCAGGCAACCTCTTTCGGATGAATAATACGTCGTGACAGATAACCTGACTTTGGCTAACGGAACTCAGTATAAGAACAGCCTGTGAGGATCACATTGGCGTATCGCCCTGGAATAATCGCACTATTGAAGTGATTGTCTGGCGGATGCACAAAACCCTGCGGTATAGCTCACGAAAGTGGCAAATACCCGTGCAAAATCAGCCCCGGGTAACGCTTTCCCCCGCTGTTTGTGAGGGTCTTCGCTTGCTTTTGGATAATCGACCCAAAACAGCGAGACGAATTACCTTAATGGTGGTCATTTGCACAATGCGCGACCCGCCCCACCTCCCTATACTGAAGCTGGCAAACAAGGGCGTGACAGGTCAGATCATTACAGCGTGCCGCACAAGTACGGTACGACAGACAGGAAGGTGAGCGATGAACCCAAAAACAGATGAACAACCGCTCTATATCAAAGTCCATGAGCACGACAATGTGGCGATTGTGGTTAACAGCCTGGGTCTGCCAGCCGGCACGCAGTTTGCGGATGGCCTGACCCTCACTGAGCATGTGCCCCAGGGCCACAAAGTGGCGCTGAGCGCAATTAATCAGGGTGCTGAGATCGTGCGTTATGGCGAAGTCATCGGCTATGCATTGCGGGATATTGCCCAGGGCAGCTGGATTGATGAGTCACTGGTCGCGCTGCCGGAAGCCCCTCCGCTGGAGAGTCTGCCGTTAGCCACTCAGGTTCCACCTGAATTGCCGCCGCTGGAGGGCTATACCTTTGAAGGTTACCGCAATGCGGATGGCAGCGTAGGCACGCGTAACCTGCTCGGCATCACCACCAGCGTCCACTGCGTGGCCGGTGTGGTGGATCATGTCGTACAGATCATTGAACGGGAGTTACTGCCGCGCTATCCGAACGTGGATGGTGTGGTTGCCCTGAACCACCTATATGGCTGTGGTGTGGCGATCAACGCACCCGCGGCGGTCGTGCCGATTCGCACCATTCATAATCTGGCGCTGAATGCGAATTTCGGCGGCGAAGTGATGATCGTCAGCCTCGGCTGTGAAAAGTTACAGCCGGAGCGTCTGCTGACTGGCACCCCTGACGTGCAGGCGATTTCGCTGGACGATCATGACATCGTGCGTCTGCAGGATGAAAAGCTGGTGGGCTTTGGCGCGATGGTCAATGAGATTCTGCAGGTGGCGGAGCGTCATCTCCAGCGGCTGAATCAGCGCCAGCGCGAAACCTGCTCCGCAGCAGAGCTGATTGTCGGCATGCAGTGTGGTGGCAGCGATGCGTTTTCGGGCGTGACGGCAAATCCGGCAGTGGGCTTCGCCTCTGATCTGCTGGTGCGTTGCGGTGCCACCGTGATGTTCTCGGAAGTCACTGAAGTGCGTGATGCGATTCACCTGCTGACGCCGCGGGTGATTAATCAGGAAGTCGGTAAGCGCTTACTGGAGGAGATGGCCTGGTATGACAATTACCTCGATCAGGGCCAGACCGATCGTAGCGCTAACCCGTCGCCGGGCAATAAAAAAGGCGGACTGGCGAACGTGGTGGAAAAAGCGCTTGGATCGATCGCAAAATCGGGACGCAGTGCCATCGTTGAAGTGCTCTCTCCCGGCCAGCGGCCCACGCGACGTGGATTGATCTACGCGGCGACGCCCGCCAGCGATTTTGTCTGTGGTACGCAGCAGCTGGCATCCGGTATCACCCTGCAGGTATTTACTACTGGTCGCGGTACGCCTTACGGTCTGGCCGCGATACCGGTGATCAAGATGGCGACACGTAATGCGCTGGCAGAACGCTGGCACGATCTGATGGACATCAATGCCGGGACGATTGCTACCGGTGAAGAGAGTATTGAGCAGGTGGGCTGGCGACTGTTTGAGTTGATTCTGGATATCGCCAGTGGCAGAAAGCAGACCTGGTCCGATCGCTGGGGCATTCGCAATCAGCTGGCGGTGTTTAACCCGGCGCCTGTCACCTGATATTGCACTCAACTGACATCGCCGTGCGCACTACACAGGTTTATCTCTGTTAAGGCAGAGATAAACCTGGCGTGGCAATCAGAGCTGCGCGCCCCAGGCTTCAACCCACGGCGAGGTAATCGCCTCCGGTTCCGGATTTTCAGTGGCATCAACCAGTAACACCTCACCGACCCGCTGAGCGCCCTGCTCCTGCAGCAGCGCGTCAAAGGTTTTACCTGCGCCACAAAAATGGTCATAGCTGCTGTCACCCAGCGCAATCACGCCATAGCGCAGCGCGGGCTGATGACCGAGCTGATTTTTAATCGCATGGAACAGACCTGAGATCGTGTCGGGAAAATCGCCATGCCCGGTAGTAGAAGTGACAATTAACGCCACGTCGCTGGCATAGTTTTGCCAGTCAGCCAGGGTGGGATCGTCAAACACCGTTACGCTGTGCCCCTGCTGCTGCAGAATGGGCTCTGCTTCTTCCGCGACCAGTAGCGCATTGCCATATACCGTACCTACAAAAATGCCAATCTTTGCCATCTGCTTTCTCCCTTATTCTGAAACGTTATCCTGTCCTGGCGCTGCGCCAAACTCAACCCGCGGCACCTCAGGAATGCGATCCTGCCAGCCAAACTGGTTCATCAGGTTCTGCCAGACGCCATCCAGCCCGGCACGAACTAGCAACGGTTCACCCGTAACCGGATGGGTCAATGCCAGGCGGCTGGCGTGCAGCATCAGGCGGTTAGCGCCAAAATGTTCGGCAGCACCCCGGTTCTGACGCAGATCGCCGTGCGCCGAATCGCCAATAATCGGATGACGCAGGTGTGACATATGACGACGCAGCTGATGCTTGCGACCGGTTTTAGGGGCCAGTTCAACCAGGCTATAACGCGAAGTAGGATAACGGCCAATGCCGACCGGCATCTCGACCGTTGCCAGTGACTGATAATCGGTGACTGCGGGCTGTGCGGTGCGCGCTTCCGTGGCGTGTTTATCGGCAATTTTATCCAGCTCTTCCACCAGCGGATAATCGAGCGTCCCGCTGCTCTCCAGCCAGCCGCGAACCACCGCGTGGTAGGTTTTCTGCATCTGGTGCTGTTCAAACTGCAGCGAAAGCAGACGTCCGACCTCACTGGAGAGCCCCATCAGCAGTACCCCTGATGTGGGCTTGTCGAGACGATGCGCCGTAAACACATGCTGTCCAATCTGATCACGAACGGTCTGCATCACAAACACCGTCTCATGGCGATCCAGCCAGCTGCGATGAACCAGCCAGCCGCTGGGCTTGTTGACGGCAACCAGCCACTCATCCTGATAGAGTATCTCCAGCATCAGTGGGCAGCATCCGTGATTAACGCATCAAGTTGACGCAGGGTCAGTAACAGCGGCGCAATACCCGGCTGGTCAGGCACCAGAGCCACCTCATAATAGGGGGCCACGGCAAAATTTTGTGGTAACGGATGCCGGGCCGCAATCAGGGCATGCATCCGCGGAACTAACACCCACTGGAGCCACTGCAGCGGCTCCAGCGTATCCAGGCAAAAGGGTTCACGGCTCTCGAGCGCCCCCTCGGCTGGCGGGGTACTCTGCCAGAGATGGTGCTCACGCATCACCGCTTCCAGTTGTTCCAGCCGTTGCGTAATTAGTTGTTCAGGCGTCATGCGCCACCTCCGCGAGCAGTCAAAAATGGGCGGCAAGCATATCACTTGTTGGCACAGGCACAAAAAAAGGGAGCACTGTATAAACAGTGCTCCCGGTTCGTTTGCAGCCATCCCGCCACGTTAATGCTCCCTGCTCTTCCATGACAACTTGTCCAGTGCGAACTCCTGTCGCGCATCGTCCTGATGTATCCTTAGCATCCTGGCCCACCACCTCTTCTGAGGGGTTCTCATTCTCCATCCTGGAGGTGTCCCTTGCTCAGTCCTGAGCGATCCTGTTTCGTCCTGAAACCGTCCGTGTGCCGTAAGCTCCGTTACGTTCCTGCCTCATGGCTTATCATCATCCTGACGATATCTTTTTCCTGAGCATCCTGCAGTGCGAAACATTTTGACAGAACTCGTTACGCGCACAAGGTACTCACAACGGAACTTTACGAAATGTGCGGCACTTCTTCAGATAAACGCTATTAAGTTGATGATTCACAATATTTTTACATCATGGCCTTCCGGATGTCTCACCTGTTATATGGCGATCTCTCACAGCACATGTAAGAGATGTCTCACAAGATCAGGAGCAAATCACTGCAACTCAGAGGATAACCGGTTGTAATAACTTAAGAAATATCTCAAGCGTTTCCGCTAATACCAGACGCTTTTTACCCCCGGGCTGTTCCAGAATTACTTCGCCGCTGAGATTAGAAAGCGAGATGATCTCCTGTTCTGACTCGGTAGTGGCGATAAACAGCGTAGGCGACTGTTTAAGGCGGCGCTGCATCACCAGATGCCCAATCAGATTCTCCTGTAACCGCAGGAAATCATCCTCACTCCAGACCTGTAAGAGTGTCAGCTGATTCTCACCAAAACTGGCCTGCATATCCCCGGCAAACTGCGTGGTATAGAAATCCGTGATCTGCGGCTGGAGCTGGATGTCGATCGCCCGCTCAACCGCATCCAGCGTCTGTGGCAGAGTAAAAGGCTGCGGCTGCCAGACGACCCGCTGATCGCGATCCTCCAGGGCACAGGGCGAAGGTACGCCAAAGAGATCGCTGCTGGCCGGCGCATGCCCGGCCTGCTGAAGCCAGTGCTGGCAGTATCGGGTGGTAAAGTCGCGCAACGCGGCGGCAGTTTGCTGCATCATTCATATTCTCACTTCTGATGGGTTACACTTAGCCACTTTGATTAATTTTGGTGGTAACCGCAATGACTAGTCACGAACAGGATCAGGCACTCAGCAACCTGACGCTGGGCAAACCCACAGCCTATCACGATCATTATGACAACAGCTTACTGCAGGCGGTGCCGCGCAGCCTGAATCGTGAACCCCTTGGCCTGTTTCCCGACAGTCTGCCCTTTACCGGCAGTGATATCTGGACCCTGTATGAACTGTCGTGGCTCAACAGCAAAGGTCTGCCACAGGTTGCCGTGGGCGAAGTGGTGCTCGATGCGCAGAGCCGCAACCTTATCGAGTCAAAAAGCTTCAAGCTCTACCTTAACAGTTTCAACCAGACCCGATTTGCCGACTGGGGCGAGGTTCGTCAGACGCTGGAGCGGGACCTGAGTGCCTGTGCTGAAGGTGAAGCGCGGGTCGCGCTGTTCCGTCTCAATGAAGTGGAAGGTCAGCCCATCGGCCATTTTGAGGGGTGTTGTATTGATGAGCAGGATATCGCCATAGAGGATTATCGCTTCAATGCTGACTATCTGGCCGATGCTGCAGGCAGCGAAATCGTTGAAGAGACGCTGGTCAGCCACCTGCTCAAGTCAAACTGTCTGATTACCAATCAGCCCGACTGGGGCTCCGTGATGATTCGTTATAAAGGCCCGCGTATCGACCGTGAAGCCCTGCTGCGCTATCTGGTCTCATTCCGCCAGCACAACGAATTTCACGAACAGTGTGTCGAACGCATTTTTAATGATGTGATGCGTTTCTGCCATCCGGAAGCGCTGACGGTCTATGCACGCTACACCCGTCGCGGCGGGCTGGATATCAATCCATGGCGCACCAATGTGCCCTTCTCGCCCGGTTTTTCGCGGCTGGCCCGTCAGTAGTTTGCGAGACTTCTCGCAGGCTGCATGCACTACGCGCAGTTCCGCTTGAGCTGTACGGGCCGACAAGGCTACTCTGGTGATGGCGGCTACCTGCGGGTTGCCGACCAGGGATTTTCGTCACTGCCGTTGCAGTGCCAACACGCACCCAGGCGGGTGTAAAGGAGTTCATTTGATTACCCATATCAGCCCTCTTGGCTCGATGGATCTGCTTTCACAGCTGGAAGTCGATATGCTCAAGCGCACAGCCAGCAGCGACCTCTACCAGCTGTTTCGCAACTGTTCTCTTGCCGTGCTTAACTCCGGCAGCCAGACTGACAGCAGCCAGGAGCTGCTCTCCCGCTTTGAAAATTTCGATATCAATGTGTTGCGCCGTGAGCGCGGCGTCAAACTGGAGCTGATCAATCCACCGGAAGAGGCGTTTGTGGATGGACGCATCATCCGTTCACTGCAGGCTAACCTGTTTGCGGTGCTGCGTGACATCCTGTTTGTCAGCGGTCAGCTCAACATGCCGGGTCGGTTCACTGCGGCTGAAGAAAATGACTCCGCCACTATCACCAACACCGTGTTTTCCATTCTGCGTAACGCGCGGGCGCTGCACATCGGCGAGTATCCCAACACCGTGGTCTGCTGGGGCGGTCACTCGATTAACGCCGTTGAGTACCAGTATTGTCGCAATGTCGGCACGCAGCTTGGACTGCGTGAACTGAACATCTGTACCGGCTGCGGGCCGGGCGTGATGGAAGCGCCAATGAAAGGGGCCGCCGTAGGCCATGCTCAGCAGCGCTATCGTGACAGCCGTTTTATCGGCCTGACCGAACCCTCCATCATTGCGGCTGAACCGCCGAATCCGCTGGTGAATGAGTTGATCATCATGCCGGACATCGAAAAACGTCTGGAAGCGTTTGTGCGCATC
This sequence comes from Pantoea sp. E956-1, assembly GCF_982223955.1. Taxonomy (NCBI): domain Bacteria; kingdom Pseudomonadati; phylum Pseudomonadota; class Gammaproteobacteria; order Enterobacterales; family Erwiniaceae; genus Pantoea; species Pantoea sp. E956-1. The sequence continues at coordinate 86,605 of NZ_CEUYZP010000004.1, forward strand.
GCCCATGGCATCATCATTTTCCCGGGCGGCGTAGGGACCGCAGAAGAGTTGCTCTATCTGCTGGGTATCCTGATGAATCCGCAGAACAGCGATCAGGTATTACCGCTGATCCTGACCGGGCCGGAAGAGAGCGCCGACTACTTCCGCGTGCTGGATGATTTCATCGTTAACACGCTGGGTGAACAGGCGCGTAAGCATTATCAGATCATCATCAACGATGCGGCCGAAGTGGCGCGTCTGATGAAGAAAGCGATGCCGCAGGTGAAAGAGAATCGTCGCGAAACCGGCGATGCTTACAGCTTTAACTGGTCGATTCGCATTGAACCTGATCTGCAGGTGCCGTTCCTGCCAACCCATGAAAACATGGCGAACCTCAATCTCTACACCAATCAGCCACCCGAAAAACTGGCTGCTGACCTGCGCCGCGCCTTCTCAGGCATCGTAGCCGGTAACGTCAAAGAGATGGGCATCCGCGAAATTCGTGAGAAAGGACGCTACAAACTGCATGGCGACCCCGACATCATGCACCGCATGGATGAGCTGCTACAGGGATTCGTTGCTCAGCAACGCATGAAACTGCCCGGCACCGCCTATATTCCCTGCTACGAAATTATCAAATAAACCAGGAGGCAGTCCCCGGGCTGCCCATACTCTCATGGCTCTTCATCTTGTTATTGTTGACGCGTTGAATCTGATTCGCCGTCTGCATGCGGTACAGGGCTCACCCTGTGTCGAAGGTTGCGTGGCCGCGCTGCGTCAGATACTGGGTCACGCCCGTCCAACCCACGCTGTGGCAGTATTTGATGGCGAAGCGCGTCATCAGGGCTGGCGTCATCAGTTGCTACCCGACTACAAAAGCGGTCGCCCGCCGATGCCAGACGATTTACAGGCAGAGATGCCGGCGTTACAGGAGGCCTTTCGCGCCGCAGGCGTAAGCTGCTGGATAGCGGGCGAGGATGAGGCGGACGATTTAGCGGCGACGCTGGCGGTGAAAATGGCTCAGGCCGGACATCAGGCCACCATTGTTTCAACCGACAAAGGCTACTGTCAGTTGCTGGCACCTGAGATCCGCATCCGCGATTACTTCCAGAAACGCTGGCTTGACTTGCCCTTTATCGAGGCAGAATTTGGCGTGGCACCACAGCGGTTACCCGACTATTGGGGCTTGTGTGGCATCAGCAGCAGTAAAATACCGGGCATCACCGGCATCGGCCCGAAAAGCGCGAAACAGCTGCTGACAGAGTTTCACACGCTTGAAGGGATCTATCAGCAACTGGATCAGGTGCCCGCCAGATGGCGGGAGAAGCTCACTGAGGGTCAGCAGATGGCAGAGATCAGCCGTCAGGTCGCGACACTGAAGCGGGATCTGGTGTTACAAGGAAATCTGAATACGCTGCGTTATACCGGCTGAGTGCTTTTGCACTCAGCCCGGCGATTAACGTTCGTCGCGACGGCCACCGGCAGCTGCCCAGATTCGGCGCACATGTACCGTCACCTCTTCGCGATCATGATAAAGCTGGCGGGCGCGAATCTGTACGTTAATGCCATTATCATCAAATCGTTCCTGCATCATGGCCAGATTCTGCGTCACCTCTTCATAGCGCTTTTTCATGGGCAACTTAAGGTTGAAGATCGCTTCACGGCACCAGCCGTTAACCAGCCAGTCGGTCATCAGGTTAGCCACGCGCACCGGCTTCTCCACCATGTCACACACCAGCCAGCTGATGTTGGTGCGTGGCGGACGGAATTTAAAGCCATCTGCTTTCTCGTGCATCACCTGGCCCGTATCCATCAGGCTCGGCGCCATCGGCCCATTGTCCACCGCATACACCATCATGCTGCGCTGAACCAGCTGATAAGTCCAGCCGCCCGGACAGGCACCGAGATCCACCGCGTACATGCCGCTGGCTAAACGCTCATCCCACTCATCCGCAGGGATAAAGACGTGAAACGCCTCCTCCAGCTTAAGGGTGGAACGGCTTGGCGCATCGGAGGGGAACTTAAGGCGTGGAATACCCATGTAAAACGGCGAGCTGTTTTCCCGGATGGAGTAGCCGACGTAGCAGGTGCCTGGCGCGATGAAAAACACATGCACGACCGGACGTTTCGGGCTCTCATAATTCAACAGGATCTTGCTTTCACGCAGTGCCGAGCGCAGCGGCACGGTGAACTTGCGGCAGAACTTAGTCAGCTCTTTAGCTTCGTTGGTGTCAGGCACTTCAACACGCAGTTCGCCGCCCTTTTCCACTACGCCGGTCAGCATGCCGACAATCGGGGTAATGCGATCTTCCTGCGGCAGGTCACGCAGCATTTCACCGACGACCAGCATCTGACGGGCAAAAATCAGCTCGTCAAACGGCAACTCACGCGCCAGCCGCTCAGCATCTTCAAACTGATAGCACTCAAACAGCACGTAGCCGGAGTCATCTTTAACCCGAGGAAAGCCGTAGATTTCACGTTCAGCCGCTTTGGCGCTGATTTCCGCCGCACACTCTTTTTCAAAACCGGGACGGCAATAGAGTAAAACTTTATTCATGGCGTTCTGCCTTTCGTTTAAGACGCAGCGCGCCAATCAACATCAATACCCAACCCGCGAGGAAACAGACCCCGCCCACGGGTGTGATAAAAACCCAAAACTTCAGATGTGACAGCGCCAGACAATAGAGGCTGCCACTAAACAGCACGGTGCCGAGCGCCATCAGCGCACTGCTCCAGTAAAACCAGATATTGGCACGGCGTAACATCGCAGCACCCAGCCCCATCACCGCTAAGGTGTGATAAGCCTGATATTCCAGCCCGGTATGAATCCAGGCCATTTCAGCCGCACCAAGCGACTGACTCAAAACGTGGGCACCAAATGCGCCAAAAGCCACCAGCAGAAATCCGCTGATAGCCGAAAAAACAAACATAGCACGACTGGACATTAACCGATCCTCGGGGTCCTTTTGCATCTGAATGCAAATAAATCAAAACGTTATTGTTGATAGCGAAAGCGGAATTTTTCTTGTTCGGTTGCAGCTTTTTCCAGGATCCACTGTCGGAAGGCGGCTATTTTACCCAGTTCTGCCTGACTGTCATGACAAACCAGATAAAAAGCGTTTTTACTGACTAATACATCATTAAACGGGCAGATTAATCGCCCGGCTTCTATTTCGCTCTGCGCCATGACGTTATTCGCCAGCGCCACGCCCTGACCATGAATCGCCGCCTGCAATACCATGGCACTGTGGCTGAAGATTGGCCCCTGCTGCACATTGATATGCTGCAGACCCAGCTGCCGGATATAAGATTGCCAGTCCCGGCGGGAGGCATCATGCAGCAGGGTAAAACGCGACAGATCCATCGGCGTTTTCAGCGGATTATCCCCGGTCATCAGCGAAGGTGAACAGACCGGCAGCAGATATTCGGCATAGAGTTTTTCAACCCGCAGCCCGGGCCAGTTACCCCGGCCGTAAAAAATCGCCACGTCGACATCGTCGGCCAGTTTCTCTTCATCGCGGTCAACCGCCTGGATACGCACGTCGATTCCCGGATAAGCCATATTAAAGCTGGAGAGGCGGGGAACCAGCCACTGAATAGCAAAACTCGGCAGTAAACTGACGGTCAGCGCCCCCTTGGCACTGCGCGCCTGCAGTTTGCGGGTCGCTTCATTGATCGCCGAGAAAATCTCTTTGATGTCGAGATAGTAGCTTTGTCCTTCTTCAGTCAGTAATAGCGAACGATTCCTCCGGCGAAATAGCTTTAACCCCAGAAAATCTTCCAGAGATTTAATCTGATGGCTTACAGCAGCCTGGGTGACAAACAGCTCTTCTGCGGCTTTGGTAAAGCTTAAATGGCGCGCAGCTGCATCAAAAACACGCAGTGCGTTGAGAGGAGGAAGGCGTTTCGACATGGTTTTCCGTATCCGGATCGGCAAAAAATACGCTGGCTTATACAAAGCGTTTACGTATTAGAATTTTTAATCCGAGGCATTATAATTTGTCCGTTGAGGAACCTCCAGCAAATACCTATAGTTGCCGCACTTCCTGAGCCGGAACGAAAAGTTTTTAGATTTGTGAGTGAGTTCGCAGATTTTCTGAAAGCTTTTGGCTTGTGGTCGTGATGTTGTGTTTGCAATTTTTGATCCGACGATTGCGGATCGAACTCTTAATTCCTGTAGATTTACCCTGTCTGTCCATAGTGATTTTTAAATAGCACCGCAAATTGCGGTGCTTTTTTTTTGCTGCTTAGTTGCCAGACTCTACCATCTCTTTCACATCAGAGCGGTTGATTTGCTGCTCGTTGCCATTCGCATCTTTATAGCTGATCATGCCGGTATCGTTATCGACTTTAGGCTTGCCGGCAGCCACAATGGTGCGACCATCATTGGTATGCATCACGTAATTGCTTGAACAGGCACTCAGGGTAAAAGCCAGGGTACACACGGCCAGTACTGCGGTTAATTTTTTCATCTGCTATCTCCTTGTAGATTGATTGCATCAAACCACCCGCGTTACGCTAACCAGAGGCAGCCGATAAGTGAGATCGACTAGTAAACGTGCGATCGTTATGCGGGTTTGGTTCAAACCTTGCAATATTCAGCATAACGCGCTTTTCCAGCTTTGCCAGACGCAGACCATTCTTTCAGTGTGGTCCTAATTTTTCTTATCATGGACCAGGCATGACCGCATTTAATCCCACCGCATTTCGCCAGCAGTTTCCCGCACTCGCCGATGCAGGCGTTTATCTCGACAGCGCAGCGACCACGCTGAAGCCGCAGGCTGTCATAGACAGCACGCAGCAGTTTTACAGCCTCAGCGCGGGTACAGTTCATCGCAGCCAGTTTGCCGCCGCCCAGGCGTTAACCCATCGCTATGAGCAGGCCCGCAACCAGGTTGCCCGCTGGCTCAATGCCGCTGACGATCGTGAGATTGTCTGGACGCGCGGCACCACCGAAGCGATAAACCTGGTAGCAAACAGCTGGCTGCGCCCGCGCTTACAACCCGGTGATGAAATTGTGGTCAGCGAGGCTGAACACCACGCCAACCTGGTGCCCTGGCTGATGGCTGCACAGGCGTGTGGTGCCCGCGTCGTAAAATGGCCGTTGGGAGCGGATCGCCTGCCGGATATCTGCCTGCTGCCCGCCCTGCTCAACAGCCGTACCCGCCTGCTGGCGGTCGGTCAGATGTCGAACATCACCGGCGGGTGTCCCGCGCTCGCTCAGGCGATCCCGCTGGCTCACGCCGTGGGCGCGAAAGTCATGGTCGATGGCGCACAGGGCGTGGTGCATTGCCCGCCTGACGTACAGGCACTGGATATCGACTTTTACGCCTTTTCCGGACATAAGATTTACGGCCCGATGGGCATTGGCGCGTTATATGGCAAAGCGGAACTGCTGGAGGCAATGGAGCCCTGGCAGGGCGGCGGTAAAATGATATCGGATGTCGATTTCAGCGGATTCACGCCGCAGCCGGTGCCGTGGCGTTTTGAGGCTGGCACCCCGAATGTGGCAGGCGTAGTGGGCTTGAGTGCAGCACTGAGCTGGCTGGCGCAGTACGATCTGCCTGAAGCGGAGCGCTGGAGCCAGCAGCTTGCGACGCTGGCGGAAGAGCAACTGGCGGAATTGCCCGGTTTCCGCAGCTTCCGCTGCTCAAATGCCAGCCTGCTGGCATTTGAATTCGCTGGCCTGCATCACAACGATCTGGTGACGCTGCTGGCTGAGCAGGGAATCGCCCTGCGCGCTGGCCAGCACTGCGCGCAGCCGTTGCTGGCGGCGCTGGGCGTCAGCGGCACGCTGCGGGCCTCTTTTGCACCCTATAATAATCTGCAGGATGTTGATGCGCTGGTGCGCACCATGAAGAGCGCCATCTCGCTGTTATCGGAGTTTTGATTATGCATTCATCGCTGTTAGCGCCACACCCGTTTGGCGAACAGATTACCGTTGCCATCCTGAAAGAGAGCTTTGGCCGCTTTCATCAATGGGAAGATCGTTATCGTCAGCTGATCCAGCTGAGCCGCCAGTTGCCTGCCTTACCCGGTGAACTGAAAACAGCGGAAATTGAACTGAGCGGTTGTGAAAATCGGGTCTGGCTGGGCAGCCAGTTATGCGAGGATGGCACGCTGCATTTCTATGGTGACAGTGAAGGACGTATTGTGCGCGGTCTGCTGGCCGTGCTGCTGACCGCCGTTGAGGGCCAGACGCCGCAACAGCTGCTGGCAATGGATCCCTTAAAACTGTTTGATGAACTGGGTCTGCGCGCCCAGCTCAGTGCCTCCCGCAGCAGCGGCCTGCAGGCGCTGGCCGCTGCAGTGGAGCACGCCGCGCGTCAGGCGCTGACGGCGTCCTGACGCGCAGCACGCGCCAGAAATTTCTTCAGCGCATGCGAGACGGCAACAAAGCCGAAGGTGGCGGTCACCATGGTGGCCGCGCCAAAGCCGGATGTGCAATCCATTCTCTTCGGCCCCTCCGCCGTGCTGCGTGAAGCACAGACGCTGCCATCAGCCTGCGGATAGACCAGCGCTTCGGTAGAAAAAACGCAGTCGATGCCGAGCTTGCCCTTGCTGTTTTTCACCACGCCCAGGCTTTTCAGTCGTTCGCGCAGCTTCGCCGCCAGCGGATCCTGGATGGTTTTCGCCAGATCGGCGATCTGGATCTGAGTGGGATCGATCTGCCCACCCGCGCCACCGGTGGTGATCAGCGGGATCTTATTCCGGCGACCCCAGGCGATCAGCGCCGCTTTCGGTCGCACGCTGTCGATAGCGTCGATCACATAGTCGAAGCCGGCTGCCATCAGTTCGGCGGTGTTTTCTGGCGTAATAAAGTCATCAATGCAGATCACTTCGCAGTCAGGATTAATCGCACGCAGCCGTTCTGCCATCACGTCCGTTTTGGCTTTGCCCACGTTGCCCTGCAGCGCATGAAGCTGTCGGTTGGTATTGGTAATACAGACATCATCCATATCAATCAGGGTGATTTTACCAATCCCGGTGCGCACCAGCGCTTCCGCCGCCCAGGATCCGACACCGCCAATACCGATGACGCAGAAGTGTGCGTCAGCAAAACGTTGCAGCGCATCCTGGCCATAGAGACGCGCTGTGCCGCCAAAGCGCTGATGCCAGGCGTCATTTAACACTTTCATAGTTGAACCTGTTACGTCGTGCGGGCCCGAAGGCCCGCAGAGAAGAAATTAGTTAGCGCCGAGAAGCAGTGAACCATTATTACCGTTTTGCGGGCTGGAGAACAGCGGCTGTCCTGCACCCGGCGCGGCTTTGATTACCCAGACGCGTCCGTAGTGATTATAGAAGCCCGCCAGATGCGCGGCGTCCGGGCCGATACCCTGATAGATATCAAAGTGCTGGCCTTTAATCGCGCCACCCACGTCGAGTGCCACCATCAGGCGCATCTCATATTTGCCGTTGAATTTGCCCTTCTCATTTAACTGTGGCACTTCAGCCAGCAGTACGGTGCCCGCCGGAATAATTGAGCGGTCAGACGCAACAGAGGCTTTCGCCACCAGCGGAACTGCGCTGGCACCGCGCACCGGCGTAAATGGCTCAGCCTTAAAGAAGACAAATGATGGGTTGGTTTCCAGCAGCGCACGGACCTCCTGCGGTGAGTGCTCCTGCGCCCACTGACGAATCGCCTGCATCGACATATCTTCGCGCTTCACTTCACCACGATCGATCAGCTCTTTACCAATGCTGTGATAACCCCAGCCATTTTTACCGGCGTAACCAAAGAAGGTCATCGGGCGGCCATCGCCAAAGTCGACATAACCACTACCCTGCACATCCATCATGAAGTTATCAATCAGGGAGTTGCTGTAGGCGATGATGTAGCGGTCATCGAGTCCGCCACTATAGATAGAGGCGCGGCTCGGTAATTTTCCTCCGCGTTTGCGCGGTGGCATGCGGTAGATGGGATACTGGAATTCACCCTGACGGGTGTAACGCGCTTCCACTACCGGCGTGTAGTAACCGGTGAACTGCACATTACCGTAGTTATCCGTTCCCTCCATCTGCCAGGCGTTGAGCCCATACTGACGAAGCTGTCGGGTATCGGCACCCGCCATCAGCCAGCTCTCAATTGCGCTATAAGTGCCGTTCTGACGACTATACAGGGCGGATGAGGCGGACTGAATCTGACGGACCTGCTCGCCAAAGTCTCTGCCATTAACCGGTGCGCCTTTGGCATTGGGCTGATTCACCAGCGCCAGCGGTTGTTCCAGTTTGCCATCTTTATATTGCTGACCGCGATCGGTCGGTTTGGAGCTACAGGCCGCCAGCAGCGTAATTAACGCGCCAGTGAGTGCGTACTTCACCCAATGTGATTTCATTATCTTCTCTTTTTATAACTGTTCGCCCCGCGACGATAGCAAAGCCCCCGACAGAATGAAATGCATCCGCTCAGACGCCGCGCATATCAGTTTAATAATTAACCAGATGGTTGAATCCTTCAGCAACTGGCTGTTAATTTGGCGTTTATCTGCAAAAAGGGGTTGCATGAATTAGCGCGGAGAGTATAGTGCGCTTCCACGGACGCGGGGTGGAGCAGCCTGGTAGCTCGTCGGGCTCATAACCCGAAGGTCGTCGGTTCAAATCCGGCCCCCGCAACCAATACTTCTGCAGCAGTTTTACAGAAGTCACAATGTGAGAAGTAAAAGTAACAGAAGCAATACGGACGCGGGGTGGAGCAGCCTGGTAGCTCGTCGGGCTCATAACCCGAAGGTCGTCGGTTCAAATCCGGCCCCCGCAACCAATACTTCTGCAGTTGTTTTACAGAAGTCACAATGTGAAAAAGTATGATACGGACGCGGGGTGGAGCAGCCTGGTAGCTCGTCGGGCTCATAACCCGAAGGTCGTCGGTTCAAATCCGGCCCCCGCAACCAATCATTTAAACACCTGAAAGGGTGTTTTTTTGTTTCTGACGTTCCCAAAAGCCGCTTCAGCCTCTCTCTGCCCTGAAAAGCGCGCGGATAGCCCGGCTACCCGCTCTCCTTTACCGATGGGCCAGCGCCGCCCCACTCTCCACATACGCTTTGATGCCGTTCAGAATCGCCTCTGCCACCTGATGCTGGTAACGGGTTGTTCGCAACTTGCGCTCCTCCTCCACATTACTGATAAACGCCGTCTCGACCAGAATTGACGGGATATCAGGGGCTTTAAGCACCGCAAATCCGGCCTGATCCACAGTGCGTTTGTGCAGATGGTTGATGCGTCCCATGCGATGCAACACCTCTTTGCCGAATTTAAGGCTGTCATGAATCGTCTGGCGCTGCACCATATCGAACATGGTGTGATCAAGATAGCGGTCACCGCTTTTGCTGACGCCGCCAATCAGGTCTGATTCATTCTGAGTCTGAGCCAGGAAACGAGCCGCCGCCGAAGTGGCACCGCTGGTTGATAAGGCAAACACTGAAGAGCCGCGTGCCGCGCGACTGGTAAAGGCATCCGCATGGATCGACACAAAGAGGTCGGCACGCTGTTTACGGGCTTTGGCAACCCTGACGCGCAGCGGAATAAAGACATCTTCATTACGCGTCATATAGGCTTTCATATTGGACTCTTTATCGATCAGCGCTTTGAGTCGCCGTCCAATCTTCAGCACAATATCTTTTTCGCGGGTCTTATATTTGCCGTGCGCGCCCGGATCTTCCCCGCCGTGACCGGGATCGATCATGATAATGATGGGGCGATCGCGCCCCGCTTTGCCGGGTAAGGGTGCCTGCACCCCTTCATCTTTCTCCAGATCGCCCTGGTTATAATCTTTCAGCAAGGCCAGCAGCGGATCGTCCTCAACCTGGTTCTGGCTCGGATAGAGATCGACCACCAGCCGGTGATTGATCCCGGCAACCGGCGAGAGATTAAAGATCTTCGGCGCGACGTTGCGCTTTAATTCGAGTACCACGCGTACCGTGTTGCTGTCGAACTGACCGACACGGGCAGTTTTAATAAAGGGATCGTCGACCCGAACCTGCTTATCTACCCCTTTCAGCACCGGATTGAGATGCAGGCCCTGAATATCAATCACCAGGCGTTCGGGATTGCTCAGCGCAAACTGCTTGTACTTCAGCGCGACATTGGACTCCAGCGTCATCCGCGAATAGGTCGATGAGGGCCAGATACGCACCGCCACAATGTGGTTCTTCGCCGCCAACCCTGTCCGGCTGACGCTTAACAGCAGTAAGGCGCCCGTCCCCTGTAAAAATCGTCTGCGTGAAAAATGGGAATTAACGTCTGACATGCCGCTCCAGCTGCTGTGTAATGTCTAAAAAAGCGCCAGTTACTAAAATGGCGGCCAAAACTTTATCCAATCCGCAGCATGATGTCACCCCGGAAACCCTAAATAATGCAGGCTGTTAGCGGCTTTGACACCCAGAAAAACGTAAATTTTCGTCAGGATTAAGACTTGCAAAACCGGACGTAAAAGCATAAAAATACAAAAAATACGAATAAACATTCACTGAGGGTTGGCCGTGAAGGAACGTAGTACCGAACTGGTTCAGGGTTTTCGCCATACCGTTCCCTATATCAATGCCCACCGGGGTAAAACCTTTGTCATCATGCTGGGTGGCGAAGCGATTGAGCATGAGAACTTCTCTGGCATCGTTAATGATATCGGCCTGCTGCACAGCCTGGGCATTCGCCTGGTCGTGGTGTATGGCGCACGCCCACAGATTGATGCCAGCCTGGCCCAGCAGCAGCTGGAGCCGGTTTATCATAAGTTTACCCGGGTAACCGACGCGCAATCGCTGGAGTTAGTGAAGCAGGCAGCCGGCCGGCTGCAGTTAGATATCACGGCCCGCCTCTCAATGAGTCTCAACAATACGCCGCTGCAGGGCGCGCATATCAACGTGGTCAGCGGCAACTTCATCATTTCACAGCCGCTGGGCGTGGATGATGGCGTGGATTACTGTCACAGCGGTCGTATCCGTCGTATTGATGAAGAGGCCATTCATCGTCAGCTGGATAACGATGCGATTGTGCTGATGGGCCCGGTTGCGGTTTCTGTTACCGGCGAGAGCTTTAACCTGACCTCGGAAGAAGTGGCTACCCAGCTGGCGATTAAACTCAAAGCGGAAAAAATGATCGGCTTCTGCTCTGAGCAGGGCGTGCTGAACAGTGAGGGGGAAATCATCTCCGAGCTCTTCCCGAATGATGCGCAGGCCCGTATCGACGAGATTGAAAAGGAAGGCGATTATCTTTCCGGGACTGTCCGCTTCCTGCGTGGTGCGGTGAAAGCCTGCCGCAGTGGTGTACGCCGCAGCCATTTAATCAGTTATCAGGAAGATGGCGCGCTGTTGCAGGAGCTCTTCTCACGCGACGGTATCGGTACCCAGATCGTTATGGAGTCGGCAGAGCAGATCCGTCGCGCCAATATCAACGATATCGGCGGCATCCTCGAACTGATCCGTCCGCTGGAGCAGCAGGGTATTCTGGTGCGTCGCTCGCGCGAGCAGCTGGAAATGGAAATTGATAAGTTCACCATCATTCAGCGCGATAATCTGACCATCGCCTGTGCAGCACTCTATCCGTTTATGGATGAGAAGATTGGTGAAATGGCCTGCGTGGCGGTTCATCCTGACTATCGCAGCTCCTCACGCGGTGAGATGTTGCTGCAGCGTGTGGCGCTTCAGGCACGCCAGATGGGGCTGGAAAAGCTATTTGTGTTAACCACCCGCAGCATCCACTGGTTCCAGGAACGTGGCTTTACGCCGGTAGATATTGAGTCGCTGCCCGAGAGTAAAAAAGAGATGTATAACTATCAGCGCCGTTCAAAAGTGTTGATGGCTGATCTCACCTGATTCAATCCGTAAGGGACAGACACCCGCCACGTGCTCTGTCCCCCGCTCTTCTCAGCCAGCTTCCCCCAGTCGCTCCACCAGACCGCTGCGTCGCTGTGTTTGCAGCTGCACGGCACGCTGAAATACGCCGGGTTCGCTGTAGATGGTCAGTTGCCGCCGTGCACGTGTAATCGCGGTATAGACCAGTTCACGGGTCAGCACCGGCAGAAACTGCGTGGGCATCACCAGCGCAGTATGATCAAACTCCGATCCCTGTGATTTGTGCACCGTCATCGCCCAGGCCGTTTCATGCGAGGGTAACCGGCTCGGCTGAATCGCCTTTATCGATCCATCCGGCAGCGGGAAAAAGACCTTCAGGTTGCCCTCTTCATCCCGCATCGTCATGCCGATATCGCCATTAAACAGGCCGAGCGCGCTGTCATTTCGGGTGATCATCACGGGACGTCCTTCATACCAGCGGCTGCCCATGCCAGGACGACGGATGCGCTGCAGCTGCATCAGTCGCTGCTCAATACGCTGGTTCAGACCCTGCACGCCAAATGGCCCGTCACGTAATGCACACAGCAGCTGATAACGACCAAAAGCGGCAATTACCTCTGCGGGCGGCGCCTGCTGTTTGATCAACTGCAGGAAGGGCTGATACCCCTGGGCGACCTCATCCAGCATCGCCTGATAAGCGTCAGCGCTGTTCAGCGGCTGGTAACTGACATCTTTATGGGCCGCAGCAAACACCGCCCTGACCTGCTCTGCATCGCCTTGATTGATCGCTTTTGCCAGCTGGCCGATGCCTGATGACTCATTAAAACGATAACTTTTCTGCAGCAGACAGATGCTGTCGCGCACTGCGGGTGCCTGCGCATCGTCACTGCCCTGCAGGGCGCAGCCAGTCAGCAGGGCGAGCTGTTCTGCCCGCGCCAGGCTGTAGCCGCTTTCCGTGCAGCGGCAGATATCGCCCAGCACTGCACCGGCTTCAACAGAGGCCAGCTGATCGCGATCGCCCAGAAACACGACGCGGGCATGGGCAGGCAGCGCGGCAATCAGGTTTGCCATCATCGAGAGATCGACCATTGACGCTTCATCCACTACCAGCACATCAAGATGCAATAGGTTACCGGCATGGTAGCGCAGCCGCTGGGTATCGGGCTGGGCGCCCAGCAGGCGATGCAGCGTGGTGGCTTCGGCAGGGAAACGCCGGCGCTCTTCGTCGCTGACCGCCAGCTCCTGCAGTGCGCTGCCCAGTGACTCGGTCAGCCGTGCGGCGGCTTTGCCGGTCGGTGCCGCCAGCTGAATCCGTAGTGCACCGGGATTAAGACGAATCAGGGCAGCGAGGAGTTTCGCTACGGTGGTGGTTTTGCCGGTACCCGGCCCGCCGGAAATGACCGCAGTCTTGCGGGTCAGCGCAACGGCCGCCGCAATTTTCTGCCAGTTCTCCGGATGGTCACCAAACAGGCTGTTAAGTACGTCGCCTGCAGCAGGCATATCAAACGCAGTTTTCACCTCCTGCGCAGCGAAGAAGCCGGCGACCCGGCCTTCGCTTTGCCACAGCCGATGCAGATATAAACGCTGGTTGCTCAGCACCAGCGGCGTAACCCGGCTGCCATCACTGACAGCCGGCCAGTCAGCAAAGCATGCTATCCAGTCTTTCGGCGCACCAGCGGCCTGCCAGATCGCCTGAGCCAGCGCAGGCTGGCGACCAGCGAACAGATTCGCTTCGCAGAGGTTGCTCAGCGGTAAACAAACGTGCCCCTCACCCGCGTCAGCGCTGACGCAGGCCGCAGCGAGCAGCAGCCCAGGCTGTGATTCCGGGGCCACCAGCTGGGCAAACTGTATATCCAGCGGTCGCAGGAGACGCTTTTCTACCGCCTGCAGCAGCAGACTCAGCATGTCACTCATAACATCTCCCCGGTTGCACCAAACAGTGCATCAATTTCTTCCACAAAAGCTTCGGCAGGTCGGGTGGCGAAAATGCCGTTGTCCGGTGAGCTGCCATCCATCCCGCGCAAAAACAGATAAAACACTCCACCAAAATGACGCTGATAGTCGTAGTCCGGCAAACGATGCTGCAGATAGCGATGCAGCGCCAGTGTATAGAGCTGATATTGCAAATCGTAGCGGTGGCCGATCATCGCCTGCGCCATCGCCGCTGGCGTGTAAGCGGCGTGGCTATCCCCCAGCCAGTTCGATTTGTAGTCGAGCAGATAATATTTTCCCTGCCAGCGGAAGACCAGATCGATAAAGCCCTTCAGCATACCCCTCACCTGACGAAAATCCAGGGGGGCGGCCTGCTGAGAGAGGCTGTCGTGCCGGCGCAGCAGAGCGTCAAGCTCAGCCGCAGTCAGCAGATTGTTGATCGGCAAATAGAACTCCATCTCGATCAGGCGTTCGCTGCTTTTTATCGCCGACAGCGTCAGCCCCTCAGCATTGAGCGGCGTATGTAAGACACGGTCAATCCACTGTTCCAGAACCGGCAGCCAGCTCAGCGGATAGCCATTATGCTGCAGCTGATCTTCCAGCCAGACGCTGTCCGGCGGTTCGGTAAAGTCGATCGATTCAAACAGACCGTGCAAAAACGTACCGGGTGCCGCTCCGCGCGGAAAGTGGTGGGGTGTCAATGCAGCCTCTTCGCCCTTCTCTTCTTCGCCCGCTGCATCAATATCAAAGTTGGGCAGCGCATCCAGCAGCGGCGAGCTGTGATGCTGTTGCAGGCCTGAATAACTGGTTACCCGCCAGACGTCAGCCAGCGCGCGCGTAATGTCGCGACTGCTTAAAATCTCATCACCCTGCTGCGCATCCTGCCACATTTCTCCCGGCAGCAGTCCCTCTTCAACCAGCGCCATCCCTTCATCGGTTAACGCATTCAGTCGCTGTCTGAGTTGCTGCGCATCCGCCGCCTCGCCCTGCTGCACCAGGTAGCCCAGCGCGCTCTTGTGCAGATCGCTTTCGCCCTCTTTTTTACGGGTGCCTTTGATCAGTGGTGCAATGCCGACGCTGCAGTGATAGACCGAACGGGTCAGCGCCACGTAGAGCAGACGCAGATCCTCCGCCAGACGCTCCTCTTCCGCCAGCGCCAGACTTTGTGCATCACCCTGCACATCCAGCAGTGCCGTAAACGTGTCGCGATCGTGATAAAGCGCGCTGGCCGCCTCGCGGAATCCGGCAGCAAATGGCAGCCAGACCAGCGGATATTGCAGTCCTTTCGATTTATGGATGGTGATGATCTGCACCAGATGGCGGTCGCTTTCCAGACGCAGCTGCTGGCTGGAGGCCTGGCTGTTTGGCCGGGCAATCTGCTGCGCCAGGAAGCGCACCAGGGCGTGCGGACTCTCCAGCTGCACCGAAGCTTCCTGCAGCAGTTCACCCAGATGCATCAGATCGGTCAGGCGACGTTCACCGTTCTCCGAGGCGAGCATATTCTCTGCCAGCTGCCGCTTGATCATCACATCACGCAGCATCGGTAACACGCCGCGCTGATGCCAGAGCTGCTGCCAGACGGCAAACTGCTCCACCAGCGCATCCCACTCGCGTTCATTTTGTGTCAGCGCGTCGAGCGTTGCTGCATCAATGGCAAAAATAGAGGTCGCCAGCGCGCTGCGCAGCAGACGTTCCTGCTCAGGTGCCTGTATCGCCTGCAGTAACCAGAGCAGTTCGCGCGCTTCCGGCGTGGTGTAGACACTGTCCCGGCTGGAGAGATAGACCGAAGGGATCGACAGCGCATTCAGCGCGTCGCGGATTAAACCGGCCTCATTGCGACTGCGCACCAGCACGGTGATATCGGAAGCCCGCACCGGCTGCAGCGCCTCGCCTTTGCCTAAGCGGGCGCGCCCCTGCTGTCCGGCTACCAGCCAGCGACTGATATCAGCCGCACATTGCTGCGCCATAAACTGCTGGTAATCACTGTTACCGACGCCCTCGCCAGGCTGTAGCCAGAACCGTAACGCCGGTTGCTGCTGCTCGTCAAAAATCAGCTTCAGCGACTGATTGGGTGCAGCGGGCTTAACCGGCTGAAAGGGGATCGCCGAGAACAGAAAAGGCGAATCGAGCTGAGAAAAGAGGCGGTTGACGCTCCCGACCATCTCAGGTGATGAACGCCAGTTGGTATCCAGCGTGTAGTGAGCACTGACTTCGTTTCTGGCCCGCAGATAGGTAAATATATCCGCACCGCGAAACGCATAGATCGCCTGTTTGGGATCGCCGATCAGAAACAGTGCCTGCTCAGGCTGATTAATATAGAGCGTGCGGAAGATGCGGTACTGCTGCGGATCGGTATCCTGGAATTCATCAATCAGGGCTACCGGGAAACGCGCCCGGATGGTTTCAGCCAGCAACACACCGCCTGGCTGCTGCAACGCCTCATCCAGCTTACTGAGCAGATCGTCGAAGCCTAACAGCGCGCGTAACCGTTTCTCACGCTGCACCGTGGCACGCACATCGGTCAGCGCCTGCGCAATGATGACATCCCGCAGCGACAGCGGTTCTGCCAGAAACTGATCGATCGCCTCAAACAGCGAATGACGCGGCGCTTCGCCCTTTTTCGTTTTCTCATCCAGCACCTGCTGCCCAAAGCGCTCAAGCTCTTTGGGCAACTGATAATCCAGCGTGTCGCTGCTGGCCCACTGCGTGACGCGGGCGACCCAGTTGGGCAGATGTTTACTGCTGTAGCTGCGCTTATCAACGCCTGATGCGCTGATGATGCCCTCAACATCGGCGCTGAGCGCCTGCCACTGCTGCTTGATGGCCTCGATGCGCGCCAGATTGCGGGCATGGCGTGACGCCAGCGTCTCATCGGCTGCAGGCGGACGTTTCAGCCCCGGGGACTCCCCCTGTAGCCAGGGGCGCAGCGTCGCCAGCAGACTGTCCGGCCCGCTCCACTCTGCGGCGATGATCCGCGCCACATCCAGACTCAGTGGATAGCACTGACGACGCCAGAAATCGGCTGCAGATTGCTTCAGCAGCGCCTGCTCATCTTCAATCAACTCCTGCTCGAACAGCATGCCCGACTCAAAGGCATTCAGATTCAGCATCCGCTGACAGAAGCCGTGAATGGTGAAAATAGCGGCTTCATCCATCTGCCGCTCGGCAGCCAGCAGTTGCGCGGCGGCCTGACTCAGATCCGGCATCTGCTCCAGCAGTAACTGGTGCATCGGATTGCTGCTTTTGCCGCGGATACAGGCCAGACGTAGCTGATGAATATTTTCGCGGATGCGTCCACGCAATTCGGCGGTCGCAGCCTCGGTAAAGGTCACGACTAAAATTTCTTCGACAGAGAGCGGCCGGCTGTAAGCATTTTCACCGCCCAGCCCCAGCAGCAGGCGCAGATAGAGCAGACCAATGGTAAAGGTTTTTCCGGTGCCCGCTGACGCCTCAATCAGCCGCTCGCCTCTGAGCGGGAGCGTTAAAGGATTCAGCGATACGGGAGGTAACTGCGTCATTGGGTCTCACTCTTTACCGGCAGCGACTGCTGCAGTTGCGCCACTTCACTCCAGGTCTTCCAGCCAGGCTGGCGGGCAAATTCAATTTTGCCATTGCCGGTGCCTGCAATCTGCGAGGTCATCACCATGCCCTTATGTTCTATCACGGCCTGTCGGAAAAAGTTTGCCAGGCTGGCCGGGGTTAACCGCTGAACCTGCTCTGCCATTTTTTGCCGGGTGTTAAATTGATCATTCTGCCGGTCGAAGTCACGGCTAAAGCGATCCGCTTCCTCAAAGAGCGTCTGAGGACGCTGCTGCAAATCATTGATCATCGCCTGCTGATACTGGGCAAAGTCTGCCTGGCTCATACTGCGCAGACGTTTTTCCGCCTGCGGGTAGAAGGCCTGGTAGCGCTGCAACAGCCAGCCCGGTTGCTTGCTGTTACTTTGCAGCAGGAAGCCGATACCCCACTGGCGACCCACCGGCATCTGGAAGGCAAACACCGCGTAGCCGAGCTGCTCTTTGGTCCGCAGCTGATTGTAGAACCACGGCTGCACAATCTGGCTCAGCATGGAGCTGTGCGCCATGCTCTGATATTCACTGTATCCCAGTGGAACATAGAGCGCGGCAAGGGCGGAGTCGGTGCTGCTGCCTTTTTGTTGCAGGTTGGCTTTCAGCGGTTTTTTAATCGAGACATACTGGCTGTGCCAGTCGCGGGTCGCATGACTCTGCATCTGCTGTTTGAGCTCATGCCCCAGCTGCGTCACGCTGTCAGCACTGAGGTTGCCCACTACCAGCATCTCCGGCGTCGCGTCGCGGAACAGCGTATCGCGATAGTCAGTGACATCCTTAAGTGAGAGTGTGCTTACCAGCTTGCGGCGAGCCTCGCGCTGGGTATATGGCAGCTGCGACAGCAGTTGCATCGGCTGAATCGCCTGTTCAAACGCTTTACCCTTTTCCGCCGCGTCCAGCCGCTCCAGATACCAGGATTTAGCCTGCTCCAGCTGCTGTTCTGTCGGCTGGAAAGTGGCATAACCCTCCACCAGTTTCTTCAGCAGCGTCGGCAGACGCTGAGTGAAGCCGCTGGCGCTGAACACCAGCCCTTCATCTTCACCCGTTGAGAAGCTGATGCCGCCCACTGAAGCCTGTGAATTTAGCTCGTCCAGCGCCAGGCTGGAAAGGTAGTCATTCAGGCCAAACAGCACCTGCTGACGGGCATCACTGATGGTGTGCTTATTGCGTAACGCCAGGGTGATCGCCGCTTTTGGCTCGCTGGCGTAATAACGGCTCGGCATCCAGTAAATGCGCATATCGTCCTGGTTATCCAGCCTCACCGGATGCTGATACGTTTTGCCGTCTGACGGCAGCAGTGTGAAGTCGTCCGGGATGTAGGGGTTCAGTACAGGCATCGCCAGCGTAATCTGGCTGGCGCGCTGCTGCCAGTCTGCAAAGGTTTGCGGGGAGATCGTCTCAACCTGATAAGGCGCATCCACAAAATAGGCTTTTTTGTTGTGCGGCTCCTGCGGGCTGATGTACCAGATACGCGCATGCTGCGGGGTCATCTCTTCCAGCCGGGTATTAATGGCGGCGGCAGCGTACTGATCCGCCAGATAAGGTGCATCCAGCGTATGTTCAACCGGTACACGCAGCATGGTGTCGGCCAGCCATTCAATGTAATCCATATCGCGGGTAATTGAGGGATAGCGGAAGTCGAGCGCCAGCACATGCGACACTTCATCGAAATAGCGCTTATCATCGCCTTGCTGACGCAGCAGATTGATGTAGCTGAATATCGCCGCCACGACCTGGTCGCGCTGCGCCAGCCCTTTATCAGTCAGTGACGCGGTAATCGCAAACACGCCGCTGCTACGCTCGGTCATCGGGTCAGCCCCCGCATTCACCCCGTCGGCCAGTCCCTGTTTCTGCAGCCAGTCAGTCAGCGTGTTTTTGCTGCGGTTACTGATTAAATAGCTGATCAGCGTGTCGGTTTTACTGCGGAACCGATCGCTGTTGTTGGCAATGCGAAATTCAATTTTGAGCTGCTTGCGCGGCTGGGCCGGAACGTAATGAATGATGATGCCCTGCTGCGCATCGGTCACCACCGGCTCCGTAATCTCCGGCACACTGGCATCATGATTTAGCACCCGGCCAAAGGTTTTAGCCGCAATCGACGCCATCTCGGGCAGCGGTTTGTTGCTGTAGATCACCGCTTTCATCAGATTGGCGGAGTAATGCGTATGATAAAAGTCCTGCAGCGCCTGGTGTAGTTTGCTGCCTGGCTTATCTTTCAGGGTCTCAAGATTGCCGCCCGAGAAACGCGACGCCGGATGCGCCGGGTTCAGGGTTTCTGCGCCGACCTGGGCCATACGCAGGCCATCGCGCGAGCGCGCCATGGTCAGCTCGGCATTCACGGCGTGGCGCTCGCGGTCAGCGTTAACCGGATCCAGCAGCGGCTCAGCCACCGCATCCGCCAGGCGATCAACCGCGGGTTCCAGCGCGTCATTTTCCACTTCCAGATAAAAGGCGGTGCGGTAGGAGGCCGTGCTGGCGTTGTGGCTGCCGCCATGCTTTTTCAGGAATTCGGCCAGGTTGTCGGGCTGCGGGTAGTGCTTTGAGCCCATCAGCACCATATGTTCAAGATAGTGTGCCAGTCCAGCCTGCTGATCGGGATCGTCCAGCGATCCTATCGGCAGCGTCAGCGCCGCCAGCGATTTTGGAGCCACAGGATCGGAAACCAGTAACACCGTCATCCCGTTATCAAGCCGGATAGCCTGATAGTGGCGGGGATCCTGTTCACTTTTTCGAATAGTGTCGTTAACCGGTTGCCAGCCTGAAGATGTCTGCGCCTGTGCTGTGCAAGCCACCAGGCTTAACATTAGCGCCGCTATCCAGCGTGCGTGTACCCGCATGTAAACCCCTCTCGTTTCCCGATAAACCGCCAATGTCGGACGCGACGGCTCAAAGCAGAGCAAAATTTCTGTGTAATGAGTCAGTCAGCAAAAACGCTTTCTGACCTGCTATTCATCATCCTGATGTGCAGCCAGCACCGGTAAATACCAGCGCTGTGCCGCCTCAGTTATCTGCTGTAGTTGTGGCTCATCCAGCACCCGGCAAAGACGTTGCAGATAGGGATCGCTGCCTTCACCCTCAATCTGATAGTTGCCTGACCATGCCGTCAGCAGGCGATTACGCGCCTTAAGCTGGGTTGCCTCATCAGTCAGTAACTGCTGACTTTTTTTGTCGTAGCTGGCGGTCAGCCATGCGCCGCCACTTTTATTAAGCAGCATCAGCGGCTGACGCATACCCACAAGATACCCCGTGACATACTCATTCAGCGCAGCAATCGCCTCTGCCTGCGGCACGGCAAGGAAGCACCAGCGGCTCTGCTGCCGGCCAAACATCCGGCTGCTGCCGGTGCCACCCAGCGCGCAGTAGACCAGATGTTCCAGCCAGAGTAGCAGTCCGTCGTTCATGTTGAGTACGCCAGGCCGCCAGCGCAGCAATCCATCACTCTGTACCTGTGTCAGCCACCCGGTTAAGCTGACCTGCGCCAGTTGCAGATTCACTTCCCAGCTCTCGCCGTCGCTGCGCTGGGTGACCACTTCTGCCGCTACTTCCTGCATCTCATCGCGCTGTGCCTGCCAGAACAGCTCACCAAACGCGCCATAAGGCAGATTACCGGCCGCACGATGGTGCGCATAGAGCCGCTGAGTATCCTCGCCTTCGACCAGGGCATTCAGCAACTGCGCGTTGATCTGATAACGCTCAAGGTTGTCGAGCGCAAACGGCTCGCTGTCGGGCAGTTCGTTCTCCTCCAGCCAGAAACTCACGCCAAGCCGCTGGTGGAACCAGGCCCGGACCGGATGTCGCCAGAAGCGCAGGAACGCCTCCAGCGTGAGCGCATCAATTAACGGCGCCTCCAGCGGCTGCACAAAATCGGGCTGGGGCTGCCCCGCGCCCCGCGCGGCAGGCAACCACTCACGGGCGAAACTTTGCAGTCTGGCCGCTGGCTGGAAGTTCTCGGCGGCAAACGGCATCCGGCTGTGCAGGTGCTGCAGGTGCATCCGCACCCGTTCGGCACTTTCATCCAGTTCAAGATGACCCTCACCGTCCAGATAAAAACTCTGTCCAATGTAATCCAGCAGTTCTGTGACCAGCACCGAGGGGTAGCGTTCCGTATTATCCTGAATCGCCCGGCCGATATAACTGATATAGAGCTGCTGCTGCGCCGAGATCATCGCCTCCAGGAAGAGATAACGATCATCATCGCGGCGGCTGCGGTCGCCTTTACGGGACTGCTGCTGCATCAGATCAAAGCCTAACGGCGCTAACGTGCGTGGATAGACGCCGTCGTTCATGCCCAGCAAACAGACCAGCTGAAAAGGAATGGAGCGCATTGGCATCAGAGTACAGAAGTTAATCTGCCCCGCCAGGAAACGCTGGCTGATGCGCTGTTGATCAAGCCGGCTTCGCAGATCATCGCGCAACAGCGCCACCGGAATCGCCTCTTCAAACCGCGCATCCATGCCATATTCAATCAATTGCTGCCACTGCTCTTCCACCAGCAGCAAGGCAGCCTCGGTTTCTGCATCGGGGCTGAAAAAGGCATTGAGCAGTTCCCGGCACAGAGGTAGCCAGGCCGCCAGTGGCCGGGGTTCGGCAAGCAGTTGCCGCCAGTGATTAAGCCGGGAGAGCAGTTCTGCCAGATGTCCCGCCAGCTCCCCCACCAGACCACCCGACTCGTCATAAGGCAGAATTCCTTCCCAGTCACCGTTGTGGCTCTCCATCGCATAACCCAGCAGCATACGCTGCAGGCCAAAGCGCCAGGTGTGCTGGCCGGTAACCGGAAGTGACAGGGCTTCTACGCTGGCATCATCCAGCCCCCAGCGTACCCCCGATTCGCTGACCCAGCGCCGCAGTAAACGCAGGCCACTTTCATCAATGGCGAAGTGGGAAGCGAGCGCCGGGACATCGAGCAGTGCCAGCACATCCTCCGAGACAAAACGGCTGTCCGGCAGTGCCAGCAGATGAAGAAATGCCACAATGGCCGGATGAGCCTGACTGGCACGGCGATCCGAAATCGCAAACGGCAGATAGCGATCGGCAGGTGCATTGGCGAAGACGGCCTGAATAAATGGGGCGTAGGCGTCGATATCCGCCACCATAACGATGATGTCACGCGCTTTCAGCGTCGGATCGGCCTCCATCATCGCCAGCAGATGATCCTGCAACACTTCAACTTCGCGCTGGGCACTGTGGCAGACCTGCACCGCTATTGATCGATCCTCCGGATCCAGGCAGCGCTTCTGATCGCTGTGTGCCAGTTCCGCCGCATTCAGTCCGATAATGGCGTTATCCTGCAGATTGAGAAGATCGTGCTGCATACAGTGCAGCAGGTTGTCCGGCTCCACATCGACAAAAGCATCGATGTCGTCGTTTGACTCCATCTGACTCAGCAGAAACAGGTTGTCACGCCCCAGCTTGCCCCAGGAGGCGAGCAAAGGGTTGGTCAGTTGCTGTTCACCGGCATCGTTAAACAGCGCCGGTGCCTGCTCAGCATCCCGGAAGAGTCCGCGTGATTCATCAGCACCATGGCGTCGGCGCTGACGGCTTTGCAGTTTCGCCAGAAACGCATAATCCTGAATATCACCCCAGTAATCGCGGCAGGGATTGGTGAACAGCAGATGGATATCGATGTGACGTCCCAGCGCCTGCAATGCCTGCAGATAGACCGGCGGCAGCGCAGAGATGCCACAGATAAAAACCCGTTTGGGCAGATTTTCCGGCGTGCTTTTCGCCTGCTCCAGCGTCTGGATAAATCGCGCATAGAGGTTGGCGCGGTGCCATTCAGGCTGGCGCAGCGCCTGGGTATAACTGACCAGATCGCGCCACAGTGCGGCCTGCCAGCGCTGCGCTTCACCCAGCCCCTCAATGATTTCGCCCCGTTCCCAGCTGTTGAGCCAGTCAGCACGATAGACCAGATACTGGTCGAACAGATCGGCTACGCGGGAGCTGAGCTGAAACAGTTTCCGCTTGTCGCCATCGTCATGGAGATAGTGGCGCAGAGAAGCAAACTCTTCGTGCTTCAGCATCTCCGGCAGCCGGTGCATCAGCTTCCAGCCCATGCTGGCTTTACTGAAAGCACTTTCTACCGGGATATCGGGCAGTACGCGGACGAACATCTCCCAGATAAAACTGGCGGGCAGCGGGAATTCAATATTGGCAGCGATACCAAAGGTTTGCGCCAGCTCCATTTGCAGCCACTGCGCCATACCCGGACTCTGCACCAGCACCATTTCTGAGGCGAAGGGATCATCAAGAGGGTCATGTTTAATCACCGCAGCCGCCAGAATCTTCAGCACATCAAGCTGATTTGAGTGATAAACGTGAAACATGAAAACTCCTGTGATAACTCAGAACATGACAGCGGTATTGCGGCTCTGTCACTTTACCGCGTATCGCGGTTGAAGCCCATTAAAAGGGCGCCCGGGGAGAGTTCACATCGCAGCCGCGTCAGGGTGGCACTGCGCTGCCGGGGGCCTGTTACGTCAGCCCGATCCAGGGTGCAACCTGAAGGGCCGCTCTGCTGTTGCAGTATTGAGGTCCAGCCGGGACTCTCATGTCCCATCAGTCGCTGCTCAGCCACCCGCCATGCCTCACGCTGATACCACTGCTGGCTGAATCCCAGTGCCAGTGCGCGATGATAGTGCAACAGCGTGCTGCTGCTTAATGCCATTAACAGCAGAGCAAATAACACTTCCGGCAGGCTGAATCCACCGCGCTTACTGGCAGGCGGCCGGGGGCGTGAGCGGGCAGTAGTCGATCCAGCCGTGCGACAACGCGGTAACCTGATTACCCCGTAACCGCACCCACTGCCAGACCGCCATACCACTGCCGCTGGCCTCCCCTTTAAGCAGACCTTCATCCTTTTCACCTCGTTGTAAACAGCTGCGCCAGCCCTGGCGATCATCCTGCTGACAGCTGGCCGCCTCACTGGCTGACCAGCTCAGGGAGAAGCCCCAATGCAGCGCAGACTGCGCCCGCCAGAAATCCTGAATAAACTGCTGCTCATCTGCCAGCAGTCGCATTCCCTGCTCAGACATCTTACGGCTGGCATGCAACGTAAAGCTGCCGATGACCATAATCATCAACACCATGCCCAGAGCGCTGCTGCCTCGCTGCTTCACAGATTTTCTGCCTCAACCCAGCTTTCCACCGTTTCAAGCCAGCGTCCGGCCCGTCCCTGCAGCACTAGCCTGACCTGCGCGCCCTGCTGACTGACGCTGAACTGCTCCAGCGTCATAAACGCGGGATCGGACAGCCGCTCCCAGCCCGCTGACTGACACTGGTCAACACCTCGCTGCATCTCAAGCTGCTGTTGTCGAAGGCGATAACCGTAATAGTCACTCTCTGCCTGGCTCACCCCTTCCCATTTACCGTTGCTGTTCTCATCCCAGCGCAGCAGCAGGCAGTTCTCTCTGATTTGCAGCGCCCCACTGCCACACTCACCGTGACAATAACCGGCACGCCGCACCGCTTTTTCCAGCGTCGCCATCATCTGCTGTAACTCCTGACGCAGCTGCGCCCGTTGCAGCACGCCGGCGTTCTCTGCCAGCAGTAGCGGCAGAAAACGGCCAGCACTTAACATCACGACGGCGCTGATTGCCAGGGCGATCAGCATTTCCAGCAGGCTGAATCCGGCGATCTTCAACGACATGTCTCCTCATCCGTCATGCAGAGGCGAATACGGGCTCTGGCCGAGATAATCAGGCGCATTCGCCCGGCGCTATTACCCAGCTCAATGCTGCCCGCCCGGGCCACATTACGTCGGCCAAAGAAGCCCGGTTCACCCCGGATGCCATAGAGCGCAACGCCAGCGTGTGGCGCCACGAATTGCAGCCGTTTTCGGCTATCACAGCCTGCTACGGGGCGGCTTCCGGCACCGATGCACCAGGGATCGCCAGGCCATGACCATAAAATCAGGTCGCTATTTTGCCGGTTGGCCTGGGCACGCAGCCGAAGCAGGAATCCCTGCAGTTGCTGGGCACTGTCGCGCAGTTGCTGCCGCTGTTGCCAGCGTTGCCAGCCATGCAGCGCGGCAACACTCAGCATGCCGGCAATCACCATCACCAGCAGCAGTTCCGGCAGGGTAAAACCGCGTAAGTGTGCTGTTTTCATGGTGTCAGAGTGCGGGTGACGAACAGATGAAACAAGGCGCGGTTTGGCAGGCTGGAAAGCAGGTCGCAGAGAATCTTTCCCAACAGCATGAATTAGCAGAAGCGTGCGAGCCTTGCCGCAGATTTACCGGTTTGCGGGCAAAAAAAAGCCCCGGCGGAAGAGCCAGGGCGTTATCTTTTATCGCGAATCAGATGGCGACAGGGGCTTTGATCGCAGGATGCGGATCGTAGCCTTCAATCTCAAAATCGTCGAACTGATAGTCAAACAGTGACGCCGGTTTACGTTTGATCACCAGCGTCGGCAGCGGACGCGGTTCGCGGGTCAGCTGCAGGCGCGCCTGCTCCAGATGGTTACTGTAGAGGTGGGTATCACCGCCAGTCCAGACGAAGTCGCCCACCTGCAGATCGCACTGCTGCGCCACCATATGTACCAGCAGCGCATAGCTGGCGATGTTAAACGGCAGGCCCAGGAAGATGTCGCACGAGCGCTGATAAAGCTGGCAGGAGAGCTTGCCGTCCGCCACGTAGAACTGGAAGAACGCGTGGCAAGGAGCCAGCGCCATCTCGCTCAGCTCGCCGACGTTCCAGGCAGAAACGATAATCCGGCGTGAGTCGGGATCGCGCTTCAGCTGCTCCATCACCTGGCTTAACTGGTCAATCTCCTGGCCGCTGGCCGTTCCCCAGCTGCGCCACTGTTTGCCATACACCGGGCCGAGATCGCCATTCTCATCCGCCCACTCATCCCAGATAGAGACGTTGTTTTCTTTGAGATAACCGATGTTGGTATCGCCTTTCAGAAACCACAGCAGCTCATGAATAATCGAGCGGATATGACATTTCTTGGTGGTGACCAGCGGAAAACCATCCTGCAGATTGAAACGCATCTGATGACCAAAAATTGAAAGCGTACCGGTGCCGGTACGGTCAGCTTTTGGTGTGCCTTCGTGCAGCACATGTTGCATTAAATCCAGATACTGTTTCATTTTTCCTCGCGAAATTGTGGCTGCGGGCGACGACGATACGCCCAGATCATCATAATAATTCCGGCAACAATCATCGGCACAGAGAGGATCTGTCCCATACTGATTCCGCCTTCAAACAGGCCAAGCTGGGCATCCGGCTGGCGGAAGAACTCAACGATAATACGGAATGCGCCATAGCCAATCAGGAACAGGCCAGAGACGCTGCCCATCGGGCGTGGCTTACGAATAAACAGATTCAGGATGATAAACAGCACTATTCCTTCCAGCACCAGTTCATAGAGCTGCGAAGCATGACGCGGCAGCACGCCATAGGTATTGAGCAGCGCCTGGTATTGCGGATTAGTGGCGGCCAGCGCGACATCTTCGCTGCGTGAGCCAGGGAACAGCATGGCATAGCGGAAGCCCGGATCGACACGGCCCCAGAGCTCACCGTTAATGAAGTTGCCGAGACGACCAGCCCCCAGACCGAACGGGATCAGCGGCGCGATGAAATCAGCCACCTGGAAGAAATTACGTCGGGTGCGGCGGGCAAAGACCAGCATGACGACAATGACCCCGATGAGGCCACCGTGGAACGACATACCGCCATCCCAGACTTTGAACAGATAGAGTGGATTTTCCAGGAACAGCGGTAAGTTGTAGAACAACACATAGCCGATGCGTCCACCCAGGAAGACCCCCAGGAAACCGGCATAAAGCAGGTTCTCCACTTCCTCTTTTTTCCAGCCGCTGCCCGGCTGATTGGCGCGGCGGACAGCCAGCCACATGGCGAAAACAAAGCCCACCAGATACATCAGACCGTACCAGTGAAGCGAAACCGGTCCAATCGAGAAGATCACCGGATCGAACTGCGGAAATGCAATATAGCCGTTATTCATCATTCACCGTCTATTTTTCAACCCTGAAAAGGGGCGTTGTCAGGCACATAAATTAAGGCTGCGCATCATAGCACAGCCGGTTTTGTGAATTGTCCCGCAAATGTAAACGCGGATAACGCCCAGAGTCTGGCTCGTCAGGCGTACATTGTTGCAGCCAGACTGGTCACGAACAGCGCGCAACAACCGGAGCGTACACGTAGTACGTGAGGATTGTGAGCACTGCCCGGGGCCAGAATGGCAAATAAAATAGCCTGACCCGTCAGGCGTACATTGTTGCAGCCAGACTGGTCATGTACAGCGCGCAACAACCGGAGCGTACACGTAGTACGTGAGGATGGTGAGCACTGCCCGGGGCCAGAATGGCAAATAAAATAGCCTGGCGTGGCGCTTAGCGACCGCCGCGGATTAAACCGCCCAGCCCGCGACGCTCCATAAAGGTCGAGACCAGATGGCGAACCTCAGTGGCGGTATGAGCATTCATCCCCTGCTCGCTGAGCTGCTGCGCCTCTTCGTGATCCAGATGGCGCAGCAGGTATTTCACCCGCGGTACGTTTTTACCGTTCATGCTGAGATGGTGATATCCCAGTCCGACCAGCAGCGCCACGCACATTGGATCGCCGGCCATTTCACCACACAGACACAATTCCAGATTGGCCAGACGGGCTTCCTGCGCAATCGTATTCAGTGCGCGCAGCATCGCCGGATGCAGCGAATCGTAGAGATTGGCCACGCGGGTATTGTTGCGATCCACCGCCAGCAGATACTGGGTCAGATCGTTGGTGCCAACCGAGACAAAATCGACCCGTGACGCCAGATGCGGGATCATAAACAGCATCGACGGCACTTCAATCATGATGCCGATGCGCGGCGCGGGAATCGTATAGCCCAGCATCTCTTCGACTTCGCGCCCTGCGCGATCAATCAGCCGTTTTGCATCGTCGATCTCGTCGATATGACTGATCATCGGCAGCAGAATACTGAGATTGCCGGATGCAGCGTTAGCACGCAGCATCGCGCGCACCTGCACCAGGAAAATTTCCGGTTGATCAAGCGTCAGGCGAATGCCGCGCCAGCCCAGACAGGGATTCTCTTCACTGATCGGCATGTAGGGTAGCTGTTTATCTGCCCCCACATCCAGGGTGCGCAGCGTCACGGGCTTGTTGTGAAAGAGCTGTAACATGCCCTGATATTGTGCCACCTGCTCCTCTTCCGACGGAAAGCCGTTCTGCAGCATAAACGGGATTTCGGTGCGGTAGAGGCCGATGCCATCAACCCAGCTGCCCAGCGCCTGCTCATGTTCCGGACTTAATCCGGCATTCAGCATCACCTGCACGCGTTCGCCACTTTTCAGCTCACCGGGCTGATCGACCACGCCCTCCGCCATTTTGCTCAGCGCATTCTCTTCGCTGATCAGCCGCTGATACTCCTGCACCAGCACCGGCTCGGGATCGATCAGCAGCTCACCGCGATAACCGTCGACGATCAGCAGGCGTTTGTTGAGCTGATGAGGCTGGATATCCGCGCCCATGACCGTCGGGATCCCCATCGCGCGCGTCAGAATCGCCGCATGAGAGTTGGCTGCGCCGTCACGCACCACCACGCCCGCCAGCCGTTCCTGCGGCAGCTCAGCTAACGTGGTGGCGGTCAGCTCATCGGCCACCAGCACAAAGCGTTCCGGCCAGGCATTGGTGCCGACCAGCGTATCGTCAAGGTGAAACAGCAGGCGCTGACCCAGCACCCGCAGATCGCCTGCACGTTCGCGCAGGTAGGTGTCAGTCAGGCTGGCAAACTGTTCAGCAAACTTTTCGATCACCTGTTTTACTGCCCATTCGGCGACCGATCCGCGTTCGATCTCATCGAACAGATCTTTTTTCAGGCGGGCATCGGTTAACAGGTGAGAGTAAAGGTCGAAAATGGCCGCACTCTCTTTCTGAGCGCTGGCGCTGAAGCGTTTACTGAAGCGGCGAAACTCACTGGTGGCTTCGCTCATGGCGAGCGAGAGACGTTCACGTTCGCGCTGAACATCCAGCGTTGAGGCAGCCGAAACCTGATCGAGCAGTGGCTGCGTCTCATCAACCCAGCCCGGTGCCACCGCCACGCCAGGCGCAGCGGCAATCGCGCGCACCCGCGTCTGCCGGAACTGACCAAACAGCTGAGCCATCTGCGACTGCGACAGCAATGCCGCCATCTGGGTGGCAAGGGTGACCAGAAACGACTCTTCGCTTTCATCAAACTGACGGTGCTCGCGCTGCTGCACCACCAGCACGCCAAGTAACTGGCGACGGCTGATAATCGGCACGCCGAGGAAGGAGCGATAGCGCTCCTCTTTCACTGCGGGGATATATTTAAAGCTGGGATGACTCTGGGCGTCAGCAAGGTTGATTGGTTCGGCCAGACGGCCTACTAAACCGACGATCCCCTCGTCAAACGCCAGGGTCACGGTGCGGCCACGCGGTTTTTTAAGTCCGCGTGTCGCCATCAGGTAGTAGCAGTGACGATCGTGGTCGGCGAGGTAAACGGAACAGACTTCCGTATCCATCGCCAGACAGATCTCATTAACCAGGATGTCGAGTGCTTCATTGAGACGCGGCGCACTCGCCACTTTTTCTACAATTTCGCGCAACTGAGTGAGCATAAAGGGCGTGGCCTATCCTCTCTTACGTCGATGGGCAGGAGTATTTCGCTGCCCCGCACTCTCCTGCATAGACATCACCACGCCAGCGAATTCCTTCATCACCCGACGATAAACGTCGCGCTTAAAGGAGACAACCTGACGCACCGGATACCAGAAACTCACCCAGCGCCAGCCATCGAACTCCGGCGTGCTGCTGTGCTGCACATTGATATCCGCGTCATTACACATTAACTGCAGAAGAAACCACTTTTGTTTCTGGCCGATACATACCGGCTTTGTGTCCCAACGCACCAAACGTTTTGGCAACTTGTAACGCAACCAGTTACGGGTAGAGGCAAGTATTCGGACATCTTTCCGGTGTAATCCGACCTCTTCGAACAGTTCGCGATACATCGCCTGTTCTGCGGTTTCACCGGGATTGATGCCTCCCTGAGGAAATTGCCAGGAGTGCTGTCCAAAGCGCCTGGCCCATAACACTTGTCCCTGCCGGTTACAGATTACGATACCAACATTCGGGCGGTAGCCATCATCATCGATCACCGGACTACCTCAAAGCAAAATTTGAATGAGCTGATTGTTTCACACTCCTTACAGGCGGTAAACCACTGGATTCATGAGGGGTTAAGGCACCATCACCGGGATAACTCACAGAAAATGGCAAAGTTATGAACAATGATCGCGAAAAAGCTCGATCTTATTCACCTTTTCTGTGGATAGCTTTGTGCAGAACGCGGGAGTTAACTGAATAACATTTTTAGTGTGTGCTAAAGAGCCGGGAAGAGACGACAACACAGGGCTATGATTTTTAATAAAATTAAATCAATAATGTTATCTACAGGCTCTTTATAAACAGCGAATATCATCGCGGAAACTGACAATTGACTAAAATATAAGCATATGGCTTTTTATCCACAGATAATCGCTCAGACTCAGGTCAGAGCGGCGAAATAATGGTCAGATCGTGAAAAGTCAAGGCTGTAAATGGAACCAGTACCGCACTGATAAGGTGGTTATCCCATTTTTCTGTGGATAACCGGGCTGGAGATCCTGTTCATTGTTGCGGGTAACCGGGGATAACCCTGGCAGCCTGCTGACGGCATAAGGGAGGACCGCTAAAAAAAGCATGATCTATCATGTTATTATCGATCCCTGGCGCGGTATATTTTCGAGAGGGAATTTACTCACCCGTTATTGTACAAATTTTAATCATTGCGAGTGTTCACCATGAGTTACCAGCCAGGACCACCCGAGGATGAGGCCAGCCTGCTGGCACGCGCGCAGGATTTAGCCGGTTTGACCCTGGAAACCCTGGCTGCGCGCGCCGGTCTGCCCATGCCAGCGGATCTCAAACGTGACAAGGGCTGGGTCGGCATGCTACTGGAGTGGCATCTTGGTGCCAGCGCAGGCAGCAAGGCGGAACAGGATTTTGCCCATCTGGGTATCGAACTGAAAACCATCCCGATTGATGCGCAGGGTAAACCGCTGGAAACCACCTTCGTCTGCGTGGCACCTCTGACCGGCAACAGTGGCGTGACCTGGCTCACCAGCCATGTGCGCCACAAGCTGGCGCGGGTATTGTGGATCCCGGTTGAAGGCGGGCGTGAAATTCCGCTGCGGGAACGCCGTGTCGGCGCGCCGCTGTTATGGAGCCCGGATGCGGAAGAGGATGAGATGCTGCGCCAGGACTGGGAGGAACTGATGGATATGATTGTGCTGGGGCGCGTTGAGCAGATTACCGCACGACAGGGTGCCTGGCTGCAAATCCGGCCTAAAGCCGCCAATAGCAAAGCGCTGACAGAAGGAATCGGCGATCAGGGCCAGCCAATCATGACGCTGCCGCGCGGTTTCTACCTGAAGAAAAGCTTCACCGGGCCCCTGCTGGCGCGTCATTTTCTCCTCTGAATGTCGCTACTCACGCTGATGTCGCGCAATTTTGTGGGAGATCGGCGAATTGAATGCGTATAATCGCCGTTTACTTTTCGTTTAGGATTAAATGTCGGTATGTTTGAGTGGATTTCCGATCCCAACGCCTGGCTGGCGCTGGGCACCCTGACCATCCTTGAGGTGGTGCTGGGTATTGATAACATCATTTTCCTGTCACTGGTGGTCGCTAAACTGCCAAAACATCAGCAAGCCAGCGCACGTCGCATTGGTCTGATGGGCGCAATGCTGATGCGTCTTGGCCTGCTGGCCTCTATCGCGTGGGTGGCCCGTCTGACTAACCCGCTCTTTACGCTGATGGATCATGCGTTCTCGGCGCGCGATCTGATTCTGCTGTTCGGTGGACTGTTCCTGCTGTGGAAATCGAGCATGGAGATCCATGAGACGATCGAAGGCAGCGAAGGCGAACACAACACCCGCGTCCATTCCTTCCTGGGTGCGATTGTGCAGATCATGATGCTCGACATTATTTTCAGCCTCGACTCGGTGATCACGGCGATCGGCCTCTCCGATCATCTGTTCATTATGATGGCGGCAGTGGTTATTGCTGTGCTGATGATGATGTTCGCCGCGCGGGCTATCGGTGAGTTTGTTGACCGCCATCCTTCAGTGAAAATGCTGGCTCTCTCTTTCCTGATTCTGGTCGGTTTTACCCTGATCCTGGAGAGTTTTGCGGTCCACGTACCAAAAGGTTACATTTATTTCGCTATGTTCTTCTCAATGGCGGTTGAGTGTCTTAACCTGATGCGCGGTAAGAAAAAGCACGCCTGATAAAGTCAAGGGCGAGCCTGCTCGCCCGGTTATTTTCAGATTTCTACGATTAACCCCGCCGGCAAAACCATTTATTACTACACTGTTTGCACTTGACCATTTGTGAGGATTAGGCGTGATGAAAGGGTTGGCAGGAGTAGCACTGGTGATGGTAACCGCCGCATTCTTAAGTGGATGCAGTTCTGATTATGTCATGGCGACCAAAGATGGCCGGATGATCATGACCGAAGGCAAGCCGAGCATTGATAAAGAGACCGGCCTGGTGGAGTACACAGACCAGACGGGTCATATGGTGCAGATTAACAGCGATGAGGTTTCGACGATCATTGAACGTTAAGTACCCGATTTAATCACCTGCCACCGATTCCCGGCTGGCAGGTGATTTCCCCGACTTTTCCCCCTTCCTTCCCCGCCATTGCTCGCGCTATAGTCCCTGAGGACACAACATTCCATTCCATAAAGAAAAGGAAGCTGGCAATGCACTATCATCGTATTCCCCACAGCACGCTGGAAGTGAGTCAGCTGGGGTTGGGCACCATGACGTTTGGCGAACAGAACAGCGAAGCCGACGCCCATGCTCAACTGGATTTAGCTATCCGTTCCGGCATCAACTTTATTGATACTGCCGAGATGTATCCGGTGCCCCCGCGTCCGGAAACCCAGGGTCTGACCGAACAATATATTGGCAGCTGGCTTAAACAGCGCGGCAGCCGCGACAAAATCATTCTGGCCAGTAAAGTGGCCGGGCCGTCACGTGGCAATGATGCGTCGATTCGCCCGGATATGGCGCTGGACCGTAAAAACATCCGCGCAGCACTCGATGCCAGCCTGAAACGCCTGAATACTGACTACCTTGATCTCTACCAGCTGCACTGGCCACAGCGTCAGACCAACTATTTTGGCAAGCTCGGCTATCAGTACAGCGAAACGACCGCTCAGGTGACGCTGCTGGAGACGCTGGAAGCGCTGACCGAACAGGTGCGCGCCGGTAAGATCCGCTATATCGGGGTGTCGAACGAAACCGCGTGGGGCGTGATGCGCTATCTGCAACTGGCAGAAAAGCATGAACTGCCGCGCATTATCAGCATCCAGAATCCCTACAGCCTGCTGAACCGCAGCTTTGAAGTGGGTCTGGCCGAAATCAGCCAGCATGAAGGCGTAGAGCTGCTGGCGTATTCCAGCCTGGCGTTTGGTACGCTAAGCGGCAAATACCTGAATGGCGCGCAGCCTGCGGGCGCACGCAACACGTTGTTCAGCCGCTTTACCCGCTACAGCGGCGAGCAGTCACAAAAGGCGATTGCCGAATATGTGGCACTGGCTCAGCAGCATCAGATTGACCCGTCGCAGATGGCTCTGGCCTATGTGCGTCAGCAGCCGTTTGTGGCCAGCACACTGCTGGGCGCCACTACGCTTAAACAGTTGCAGATCAATATCGACAGCGTCAATCTGACCTTAAATGCAGAGATCCTGGAAGGCATTGAGGCGATCCACCGCCGTTATACCTATCCGGCACCCTAAGCGTTCTGTTGCCAGCGGCCGCGATGGCGGCTGGCATCTCTTACAGGTCGCGATAATAGAGTTTTACCGGCTTAGCGGGATACTCCAGCGCTTCGCCCTGTGGCAGCCAGCCATAACGTTCGTAGTAACCCCCAAACGTTGACCATAACCACAACCGTGGATAGCCCCTTGCCTGTGCATAAGTGATGACATGCTGCTGCAGCGCCTCACTGACACCTTTGCCACGCACCGACTCATCAACATAGAGCGCCGCCAGCCAGGGGAAAAGATCCTGACGGCTGATCAGGTCGCAGCGCCAGAATCCCACCGTGCCGACTGCCCTGTTCCCCTCCACGGCAACGAAAGTCACCGGAAAATCAGCACCGATAAGGCTGCTGTTCACCACACTGGCAAAGAACGCCCGGCTGGTGGCTTCACCAAATGCGCGCCACTGCCAGTCAATGATCTGATCGGCAAATTGGGGGGCATCGCTGAGCGATACAATCTCGATCACATCAGTTTCCCCTGAAAGATCGGAACTGAATCAAACAGGTAGCCATCAAAGTCAGGCGCATCGGCGTCGGAAAGCTCCAGCAGCGTATTCTTGACGTTCTCAAGGTGCTGCCAGGTCGATTGCCAGGCCCCCATCACATCACGCCGACGCAGAGCGGCCAGGATTGTCTGGTGATCGCCGAGCCACTTCAGGCGATAAGCGCGGGTTTCAAACTGCGGGCGCAGCTGCTGCCAGAGCGGGCTGCTGTCATGATGTCGCCAGATACTGGTGACGGTATCGAGCAGCATCTGATTCTGACTGGCACCCGCCAGCAGCAGATGAAACAACTTGTCGTTGTCCTGACTGCTGTCGTTGGCGGCGATAGCACGCTGCTCCTGTTCCAGCGTACGGCGCAGATTTTCGATGTCCGCTTTGGTCGCCATTTTTGCGGCAAAGGCTGCAATATTGCTCTCCAGCAACTGACGTGCCTGTAGCATTTCAAAGGGGCCAACGTCGCTGCGGAAGAAGGCCTCTTCTTCATCATCACTGGCGGAAGGAATACGCATCACATAGACGCCGGAGCTCTGGCGGATATCCACCGTCCCTTCCAGCTCCAGCATCAATAATGCCTCGCGCACGATGGTCCGGCTGACGCCCCAGGTTTCAGCCAGCTGACGTTCAGGCGGCAGGCGCGATCCCACCGGATAGTGCCCGTCACAGATCTGCTGACGCAGGTGCTGACCAATTTCCTGATACTGCTTTTTTTCTTGCGGCGCTTCGGCTTTGTCCACACTGTCACCCTTTGCAATCAATGCGCTAACGGCATTGCCGCGGTTCCCTGCGCGACAATGCCCGCGAACCGGGGAAGCTGGTTCGCAAACTGGGGCTCAGTGTATCAAAGCCAGCGCCTGATCGAGTACCTTTGCACCATTCAGCGTGCCGTAAGCAACCGTATCGATCACCGCGATGGGCAACTGATAGCTGTCGGTGAGCTTTCTGTTCTCCTCCAGTTTGAAGCGCACCTGTGGCCCGAGCAGCACGACCACCACCTCGTTGCCGTAGTTTTGCAACTCTTCACGCAGGTTTTGCTCCGGAATGGCGTAGATCTGCAATGCCAGTCCGCGAGCGGCAGCCTCTTTTTCCATCCGCGTCACCACCATTGAGGTCGACATGCCCGCAGCACAGGCCAGAACAATTCGTTTCATGCTCGTTTCCTCGTGTTATTTCGGCTCATCATCAAGCCACAGGGTAAATTGCTGCGTGTCGCGCAGCGTACGGAACCAGTGGGCAGATTTCTTCATACGGCGCTGACGCTGCTTATCTAAGTCGATTTCGATAAGACCATAGCGATTTTTAAAGGCATTCATTGGCGAGACATTGTCGGTAAACGCCCACAGCATGTAGCCCTGACAGTTAATGCCCGCCTGACTGGCGCGTATCGCCTGATGCAGGTGCTCGCTGATAAACGCGATGCGGTAATCATCCTGAATCTCTCCGTCGGCATTTTTGAACTGCGCTTCGTTCTCAATTCCCATACCGCTTTCAGCCACAAACCACGGGATATTGCCGTACTCATCGCGCATCCGCTGCGCCATATCCCAGATAATTTCAGGCTGTATTTCCCAGCCGCGCGAACGGTTCATCCGCCGTCCCGGCAATTCAAAGTGTTCGTAATACCAGGCGGGATGAAAGGGCGTCCCGGGATGCCAGGCGCGGGACGGTGCCTTCACGCGATGCGGATAGTAGAGATTAAGCCCGACCTCATCGACGGTATTGGCGGCAATAATCGCCAGCTCTTCCGGGGTGGTTTCCCACTCAATCTGATGCTTATCAAGCAGCGCCAGCAGCTCCGCCGGATACTCGCCTTTAATGGCGGGATCGAGAAATACCCGGTTATAGAACAGGTCATAAATATGCGCCGCCTTCTGGTCGTGCGGGGCTGATGATCGCGGATAGGTGACTTCCGGATTGAGTATGGTACCAATGCGACCAGCATAGCCTGCCGCGCGGAACAGCTGCACTACCCGGGCGGTCGCGAGATTCTTGTGGTGATTCCACTGCATCCATTTATGGGTGTTCTGCTCATAAGGCCAGCGCAGCGCGTCGAGATAGACGCGGGTCTGCACCACAATCGGCTCGTTAAACACAAACCAGCGCGTGACCCGACCGGCATAACGTTTAAACACCTGTTCGACATAACGGATAAAGAGTTCAACGACATGCTTTGACTGCCAGCCGCCATACTGCTCCAGCAGCGTGGCGGGCAGCTCGTAATGCTCCAGACAGAGCATCAGTTCAATGCCATGGCGCTGCATTTCATCAATCAGCCGGTCATAGTAAGCCGCGTATTCCTCATCGACCGTGGCGGTTTCGTAATCGATCAGGAAACGCGACCAGTTGATTGAAGTGCGGTAGTGGGTCAGCCCGCTGGCCTTCATTAGCGCCACATCCTCACTAAAGCGGTTGATAAAGTCGGTGGCAACCGCCGGGCCATAGCCGTTGTGCCAGACGTGACGATCCTGCTGATACCAGGCGTCAGGCCAGGAGTCCTGCCCCGCTTTTTTTCCGATCCAGCCTTCCGTCTGCCAGGCGGAGGCAGCAGCCCCCAGAATGAAATTCTCAGGTATGTGGACAGTCTGACGACTCATAACACCTCCGTCCGGTTGGGGTTCAGCTCAGGTTGCAGGCTCTTTGCTTCCGCTGCATCCGCGCGGCGGGCTGCGACTTTCACAAATGGCAGGTAGATAAGTACTGACACCAGAATGCAGACCATCTGCGTCACCACCGCACCCATCGATCCGGCCGTTGAAAGCCAGGCATTGATAATCGGAGGCGTGGTCCAGGGCACCATCACCACGGCTTTCCCGGCAAATCCCATCACCGTAGCGAAGTAGCCGATAGAACCTGTTACCAGCGGTGTGATAATGAAAGGGATAGCCAGGATCGGGTTAAGCATAATCGGCATACCAAATATCACCGGCTCGTTGATATTAAAAATGCCTGGCCCGAACGACAGTTTGGCGATTTCACGCATCTCTTTGCGCCGCGTCGCCAGCATCACGGCGGTGAGTAGCCCGATGGTCAGGCCGGAGCCGCCGATGCTCATATAAACATCCCAGAACGGCATGGTGATGATGTTCGGTGCCTCTTTCCCCTGCTCAAAAGCGGTCATGTTGACCATAATCGCGCCCAGCAACAGCGGCTCACGGATCGGCTTCACCATCTGGTTGCCGTGAATACCAATCACCCAGAACAGCTGGGCGACGAACATCAGAATCAGAATGCCCCACAGGCTCTGTACCACCGACTCCAGCGGCTGCTGCACCACCTGGTATACCGCGTCGTAAAGGTACATGCCGGTGACGCGATGGAAGATAAAGCCAAAGGTCGCTATCAGCGTCACGGTGATGATTGAGGGGATTAGCGCAGAGAAAGAGGCGGCCACGTTGGGCGGCACCGTGTCGGGCATTTTGATTTTCAGCCGCTCAACCTGTTCGAGGCGGCAGTAGATCTCTACCGACAGGATGGCGATAAACATGCCGAGAAACAGACTCTTGGTATCGGAGAATTGTTTAGCCAGCACGTCGGTGACCAGATGCATCTGCCCATCGACCATCATCTGTAAGGTGGTCGGTGTCACGGAGACAAAGCAGATGATCGCCAGCAGGCCGGGAAACAGCGTTTTTATACCGTTGATGCGCCCAAGCTCAATACCAATCAGGAACACCGCACCAATGTTGAGAAAGCTGAGCGTGGCGTAATTAATACTGCTGGTGATGGGCTTGAGGTCAGCTAAAAAAGCCAGGGCGGCAAAGCTGGCAAGGCCATTTTTGCTGTCCAGCACCATGTTAGAGATCAATACCGAGAAGGCGCCAACAATGATCACCGGCATCAGGGTAATGAACGAGGCTTTAATCGCCATGATGTAGCGATAGCTGTTAAAGCGGGTGGCAAAGCTGCCCAGGGAATCGATAAGGCGGTCCTGTAGAGACATGATCAACCCTCAGAGATGTAAGATCGGTATTCCTGTAATCGTCGCGGTCTTCCCTGTTAGTGGCATACCAAAATGACGAATCTCCTCGGTTTTTTCTGTGACCAACCTCCCGGAAACGCTTATTGGCATTCCAGTATGATTAAAACGGCCAATTTGGCATACCAATAGCGGAGGCGTTATGGATTACGAACAGACCATGATGGAATTGCTGATCAATGCAGGGGAAGCCCGTTCGTCGGCGATGATGGCGATTCAGTGTGCGCGCAAACGCGACTGGGCCGGGGCTGACGCGGCGCTGGCTGCTTCAGATACCGCGGCAAAAGCGGCACATAAAATTCAGACCGCGCTGATTGGTGCAGACGAAGGAAGCGGAAAATTGCCGGTCACGCTGATTCTGGTGCATGCGCAGGATCATCTGATGAATGCCATGCTGTGCCGCGAGCTGGCAGAGGAGCTGGTCATGCTGCGCAAAGAGATCTATGGCTGACAGGCGGCGCGCTGGCCGCCTGAGTGAGGTGGTTAGCTGATTTCCAGTGCCAGTAACGACTCAATAGTCTGCGCGCGCCGGATCTCGCGCGGCTGGCCCTGCTCAAACAGGATTTCCGGGATCAGCGGACGGCTGTTGTAGTTAGAGGACATGGATGCGCCGTAAGCACCGGTGTCGTGGAACACCAGGTAATCGCCAACCTTTGCCGCCGGAATCGCGCGTGGTTCGACCATGCCGCCCTCCAGCTGGGTAAAGACATCACCCGATTCGCACAGCGGGCCAGCGACCACCGTGTCGATAGTCTGCTGCTCATCAATCGGCCGCTCATCGCCCGCCATCAGCGAGATATGGTGATAGCTGCCATACATTGCGGGCCGCATCAGGTCACTGAAACCGGCATCGACCAGCACGAAGTGACGGCTGCCCATCGACTTAACCGCCCTTACCTGAGACACCAGCACACCCGCCTCGGCCACCAGGAAGCGGCCCGGTTCGATCTCCAGTTTTACCGCATGACCCAGATGCTGAGCGATACGCTGCCGTGCGGCATCCCACAGGCCGAAATAGTGATCGGTATCGATCGCCTCTTCGCCATAGCGATAAGGCACAGAGAGGCCGCCGCCCGCAGAGATCGCGGTCAGATCCTGACCCGACGCCATCACCAGTTCAACCATCGCATCACAGACCTGCTGCAGATGCGCATAATCGACGCCAGAACCGATATGCATATGAATGCCCACCAGCTTCAGGCCGTGCTGCTTAATCGCCGCCAGCGCCTCGGCTAAATCGGCGTGCCAGATACCGTGCTTACTGTTTTCGCCACCGGTATTGGTTTTCTGACTGTGGCCGTGTCCAAAACCAGGATTGACGCGCAGCCACACCGCATGTCCCGGTGAGACCGCGCCGAGCTGATGCAGCATATCGATCGATCCGGCATTCACCGGCACCTTTAACGCGGTCACTCGCTCCAGCGTCGGCTGATCGAACAGATCTGCGGTAAAGACGATCTCGTCACCGCCATGCTGGTAGCCCGCGGCCAGTGCACGTTCAATTTCACCCAGCGATACCGAGTCCACTTTCACACCCGCCGCGCGCATCAGGCGCAGGATATGCGTATTCGAGCAGGCTTTCTGCGCAAAGCGCACCACATCAAATGCCTGCAGCTGGGCAATACGCGCCTGAATAATCTGCGCATCATAAGCCCAGAATGGCCCGGCGTAGCGGCGTGCCAGCGGCAGCAGGTTAGCGGCGCTGAGTGCGGTTTCGGTACTCTGTAATGAACGTGGCATGGCAATTCTCCTGTGGCAATAACGGCATTAAGCCAGAATCGTGTCATAGCGAAAAATATCTGTTTTAATAGCATCTATTCAGAATGGATATAGGAAGGGTGCGTGGCGAACATTAACTGGCGGCATATCGAGATTTTTCATGCGGTGATGACCAGCGGCAATCTGACTCAGGCCGCGACACTGCTACACACGTCACAGCCGACAGTGAGCCGGGAGCTGGCACGCCTGGAGCAGCAACTGGGATTAGCGTTGTTCGGGCGGGTACGCGGTCGCCTGCAACCGACGGTGCAGGGATTGCGTCTGTTTGAAGAGGTACAGCGATCCTGGTACGGACTGGATCGCATCATGGAAGCGGCTGAAGGACTGCGCCAGTTCCGTCAGGGTGAGCTGTCGATCGCCTGCCTGCCCGTTTTTTCGCAGTCGCTGCTGCCTCCACTGTGTCAGCCCTTTTTACAGCGCTACCCGGATGTAAGCCTGAATGTGATTCCCCAGGAGTCGCCGCTGCTGGAGGAGTGGCTGTCCGCACAGCGCTATGATATCGGCTTAACTGAAACCCAGCACGCTCCGGCCGGTACTGACCGTCTCGCCCTGCTCACCTGCGATGAAGTGTGCGTATTGCCTCTGAATCATCCTCTGAGTCAGCGTACAGAGCTGACGCCGCACGATTTTGCGGGCGAACCGTATGTGAGCCTGTCGCGCAGCGACAGCTATCGTCAACTGCTGGATGCGCTGTTTCAGGAGCAGGGCGTCGAGCGGCGGCTGGTGATGGAGACGCACAGTGCCGCTTCGGTGTGCGCCATGGTCAGAGCGGGCGTGGGCATTTCGATTGTGAATCCGCTGACGGCGCTGGATTACGCCGACAGCGGTGTGGTGATGCGTAAGTTCAGCGTGGCGGTTCCGTTTACCGTCAGCCTGGTGAGGCCGCAGCACCGCCCTGCGTCGGCACTGGTCGATGCCTTTGTCAGCCATCTGCAACAGCAGGTGGCTGACTTTCCGGCACGCATCGCCGCCCGCCTGGCTTAAACGCTAACCCTGGCGGCTGCGCGGCCCGGTTTACGGAAAGTGATCAGACAGATCAGCAGGCCGATTGCCGCCAGCGCAGCGGCAGCAACCGGCACCGCCGTCAGGCCATATCCACGGCTAATGACCGCACCGCCGACCCAGGCACCCAGCGCATTGCCCACGTTAAACGCCGAAATGTTCAGGGTTGAGACCAGGTTCGGTGCCTCTTTGCCGTGACGAACCACATTGATTTGCAGGCCCGGCACCGTCGCAAAGGTCGCCATCGCCCACAGGAACAGGGTGATCTCCGCCAGCCACAGCGCATGGCTGGTCCAGCTGAACAGCAGCGAGAAGATAGCGATCAGTGAGAAGCTGAGGATCAGGCTAAAGGAGACTTTCCAGTCGGCCAGTTTGCCGCCAAGAATGTTACCGACCGTCAGGCCTGCGCCAATCAGGAACAGTGTCCAGCTGACGCCGCGATCGCTGATGCCCGTTACCTCTAACAGTAGCGGCGCAATGTAGCTGAACAGCGCAAACATCGCCGCGGCAAAAAACACCGTCATCAGCAGCGACAGCCACAGTTTCCCGTTGGCCAGTGCCCCGATTTCACTCGCCAGATGAACCGGCTTTTCCTGTTTATTGTTGGGCAGACTCACGATCAGGGCGATAAACGCCAGCACGCCAATCACTGCCACGCCCCAGAAGGTGGCTCGCCAGCCAAACATCTGTCCGAAACTGGTCCCCAGCGGAACGCCCAGCACATTGGCTAAGGTCAGTCCGGTGAACATCAGTGCGACAGCGGAAGCCTGACGACCGGCTGGCACCAGACTGGCGGCGACCACCGCGCCAATACCGAAGAAAGCACCGTGACAGAGCGCGGTGACAATGCGTGCCAGCATCAGCAGGTTATAATTGTAAGCCAGCGCACACAGCAGGTTGCCGACAATAAATATCACCATCAGCAGAATCAGCGTTTTTTTACGCGGCAGCCTGGCGGTGAGCAGCGCCATAATCGGCGCACCAATCGCCACGCCCAGCGCGTAGCCACTGATCAGCCAGCCCGCCGACGGAATCGA
Source organism: Pantoea sp. E956-1 (assembly GCF_982223955.1). Taxonomy (NCBI): domain Bacteria; kingdom Pseudomonadati; phylum Pseudomonadota; class Gammaproteobacteria; order Enterobacterales; family Erwiniaceae; genus Pantoea; species Pantoea sp. E956-1. The sequence continues at coordinate 129,019 of NZ_CEUYZP010000004.1, forward strand.
CACCTGAAGGTCACGCGCCACCTCCGGCAGCAATCCCATAATGACAAACTCGGTGGTTCCGATGGCGAACGCACTCAACGCCAGCGCCATTAATGCTACAGGCATAACACTCTCCCAATATCATTTGCAGATGAACTGCGCAGACGCGCGGCCCCTCGACGCTTATTAAAGTTTGATTTGCGTCACGGTGAGCATTACAGCACAGCGCAGATGCGCGACATAGCGTGTTCGCAGCAAAGGATTATTGCCGGGGCCGCAATAATCCTGCCGCTTTGCCGGAACAAATGGCTTTGTCAGCCTGCTGGTCAAGCCCATTAAAGCGCACATGACCCAGGGTCAGGTTGTCATTTCCCGCGAACCCGTTACGCTTTTTAGTGCGTATTTAATTAATAAATCCTTAACGTTGCCGATATATCCCTAATCAATTGCCAGGTGATGTGATCAACTTCTGACGCAGGGAGAGAGAATGCAACGACTCATAGCCTTAATGGTGTTTGGCTTAACCGGCTGCTCGGTGGGTCATTATGAGTACAGTAAAGAAGCTGAAAAACGGGTGGATATGACCGTGACCGGCATTCCCACCGTGCTGGGTTTAGGCACGCTCGGTACCACCATCCCACTGACGCCGGAGTACAGCCTGACCGCCGCCCATGTGGCAAAGTTTTCGCTTTACCGGGTAAAAGCCTGGCATCCGCAATGCGATCTGGCCGTGGTCTACCACAAAAACAGCGAAATGAACCTGCCACCCAACTTTCGTAACAGCCACATCGGCGATCAGGTCAATCTCTACGGCTACAGTTTTATTTCGGCCATGCCGGTCAGTTCCAGCGGGCAGAACCTGATCAATACCACGCTGGCGAACAGCTGGAACAAACCGGACTGCATCGTGGTGGCGGCGAATGCGGGGGTGGTTAAAGGGATGTCGGGCGGCGCAGTCTATAACGCCTCTGATGATACGCTGGCGGGCGTGATTATCGGCTACAGCAATAACATCAACGACAATGTGAGCGGTAAGACACTCTATAAGAACGTTGCGCTCTATGTACCCTATGCACGATTTCAGACCTGGCTGGATCAGGCGATTAAATCCTGAGGAAGTAATCGCCCTGAGCAGAAAAGATTAAACAGGAACGCAGTACATCTGTTAAATTTCGGTGACGACAAGTGTGGCAGAAGCCGTGAAGTCACCGGTCGCGATCTTGCTGGTTAATATTGACGGATTTCTTAAGACACTGAAGACCAGGTTAGCGATATCTGATCCGCCCGCAGGTACATTCATAGTAAATGAAGCACCATTGCTGATAGTGACACTATCTTTGCTCATACTCACGCCTAGCGCAGTGTTACTGGTGGTCATTTGTGATGCTGACCAGGAGACAGGAACCATATTGAGTTTCAGCGTAAAATTGTGCGCACTGCTCCCTGTACAGCTTAGTGTAAAGCTTTTAGTTTCGTCATATTCCCCACCAGGCTGAATGGGAATTTTAGAACGTTCCAGCTCACCAAAAGCCACATCAATACTCGGAGTGGTAGCACTACAGGTGTCTGCAGCAATGCGATTAATGGGCGCGGAGCACATAACTTGTCCCACCGGATAAGTGTAATTTATTCCCCAGATTAACCAGCCGCTGGAGCTATTTACGCCAGTGATGCTAAAACAGAGATTTTTGTATGCATCAGGATTCCATACATCTCCCGACCCCGCGTTTATACCGGACGTTATGGTGCCGCTGAGGCTGTTACCGCTCGTAAGAAATTTTCCTCCCCATGTTCCCCAGTTCATCGCTTCCCATGCTGGATATGAAGTGACTCTCTCATAGAAAGGACCCACTAATTTTGTACAACTTGTGTCGGAAGTACAATTAGCAAGGTAAATTTGCAGATTGGTTGGCCTGTAAGGCATCGCCGTTCCATCATGAGCCGAACTGATTTTGGTCATCGTGAAGTTTATTCCGGGACCACATACTCCATTAGTTCCACTGCATGTAACCTCGAAATCGTAGGCGCTGGCATTAAAACTCAATAGCCAGAGAACAGCACCTGCCAGTAGTGTCTTGCATAAAAACAGGTAGATTATGTTTATAAACTTCATAAGCTTTTCTCTCGTATAGCTCATAACCTGTTTAGCAGGTGCAGCTATGATTTTGTCAAAAAGTAAGGAATAAAAAATATATTTATAAAGCGCCGTTTAACCTATGAGTCAGTAAACCGGTTATTCATAATTAAGTGTAAAAGTGGCCACCGCACTGAATTCGCCTCTGACTATTGAACGGTTTTGAATTGCAGTCGGTCTTGCCTGCACATAGCCCTTTAATACTAATTCAGTGGTTCCGGAAGTAAGTTCAAAAGCAGGTGTAGCTTTATTAAAGGGTAATACAGTACCACCCGTGGTTTCGAGGCCGATTGCAATACCACTTGCCGCACCCGATACAGCTAACATGTCGGTCAGTTCGCTGTCAGGCGTGCCGGTAAAAGTCATTGTTACTGTTGTACCGAGCGATAAATCGCACTCCAGTAAGCGCACGGTAAACGTCTGACTGTGGATCCGTTCATTGATATAAAGATATTTATCAACGATGGTACCAAAATCTAACTCAATGTTTTCTGTTGTTGGATCAAGGACACAGGGTTCAGCAACAAGGTTGCCGTTAAACAACAGATTATTGGTTACGGCACTGGCTTTATCATGAACCATCAGCAATGAAAATATGAACAGCATCGGCAATGTTGTTGATAACACTTGCTGAAAAAAAGTCCTTTTATTTTTTGACATCATTCATACTCCGCCAACAATGTCGCCGTAGCCGTAAACGCACCTTCTGTTAAAGTGGCACCTGATGCAACGGGAACAGCTTCAAGCTTAGGCGGGTTATTATAATCAATCACAAAAGATTGATTAATCACTACCGCCTTTCCACTTTGTAAGATCTCAATACCTAAGCCATTAATACTGGTATTAATCGCTCCGGTGTTATACGACGTCTGTGTTCCCTGTAACGTCATTTTGAGATTTGCGGTTTCATCAGGATCTTCACATTCAAGCGTATAGTCGATCGGTTGTATATAGTGCTGACCGTCAACTTTATTTATACCTACATTGCCAAAATTTATTTCAATAATGCCATCATTATTGATGAGGCAGGGCTTACGTTTTAATGTACCGTGAATCTTCACATCAACCGTATCACCCGTCTGAGCAGCGAATGAGAATGGAGTAATGAAAATCTGCAGTACTATAACAATGAGTAATCGCAGATTTGACCGCGTATGTAACCGGGCGTTCATCGTTACTAATCCTTATTGATAATCCACTTTCAGCGTTACCGATGCATTAAATTCCTGCCCATTACTGAAAGAGGCCCCCGTATTTTTAACGACAACGACTTCCAGCGCAGGTGGCGAGGAACCATCAATGGTGAAAGCGGTATTGGGGCTAACCTGAGTACTGTTCTGCAGCAATTTAATGCCCAATCCTGTGACATCCGTGTTCAGCAGCGTGCTGTCAAAAGAGGATGCAGTACCAACCCATTGCATCTGGATGGTTTTACCTTCCGCATCGCCTTCGCAGGTTAACGTGTAGGGCACGGGTTTTTTGTAATTGTCTCCGGTGATTTCATTGATATACACATCACCAAATTCAACTGCGATAGCCTCATCACTACCGAAAGTACAAGATGCACTCGCGATAACCGTTCCTGTGATATTAATGGGAACGGGGTTCATCGTAATGGCACCATTGGCGTAAAAAGGATGGGCCACCATACAGCCTAAAATAATCAAATTTTTCTTTAAAAAAGAACCTGCACCAAAGGGTCTTAAAGCGTGTTTTACAGACATAGCATCGCCCTCAGTCATAATTTAAACGAAAGCTGACAGTCGCTGTAAAAGCACCGGCAACCAACGGGGCTGAGGTTCTCTCAGGCACAACATACCAGGTAAGCACATCACGATGGGGCGAAACAAACACCGGCTCACTTCGACTTCCTAAACGGACATCACGCTGTAGGCTATCAAGCAGGCGTAAACCCAGTCCTTGCGAACCGTCGACCTTAACCAGCCCCGGTGAATTGTCATCCGCAGGTGCAACAAAGGAGACAGAGACGACAGGCTGCAGGTTATCCCAGACCGTTCCTCTTTTAACGGTATCCTGCAGACGCCCGCCGTTCATCAGACAGTCTCGCAGGATCAGCTGAAATGGCACAGGCGTACCGCGCTGACCTGCAGTAACAAAATCTCCGGTCGTCACAGTACCAAGTTCAATCTGTTGCCAGGCGCTTTGCATCTCCAGTCGACATGCTCCCTGCGTCAGGGCACCTGAAACATGGAGTACGCCAGATTCTCCATCAACATTGCTAAAATCTTTCGCCCATGTAAAAGATGAGGTTAATAATAAGCAGGCGATGATAAGACCTGCTGCAAGTCCCGGGAATGCTCTCACTCCAGAGAAGACATGATTTTTTTTAAAACAAGACGCTTCGATATCCATAGACTATTCCTGGTTTTTTATTATCAACGCTCATCTTGCGCAGCATTAACCTGCTTTATAATCACTCACGTTACATGCCGAACCGCTGCAGCGGAAAATTAACTTTGGTCGACCACCATAATCATTGATGAAGGTCAGCGCAGGCGCATTCCCCATGACTTCTGCACCCACTGGCAAAATAGCACTGCTCTGTGGTGCAATCATAACAGGTTGCACTGCGGCAATATCTTTATTAGCTACGCTTGCTGTTACCAGAGTAAAGAAATAAGGTGTTTTATTATTAACACGATACTTCCCACCTTCCAGCGTCATAGTGATATTATCTTTAAAGATATTAACCATTTCCGCTGGTTTTTTCATTAAAGTATGTGGGCGGTAAAACATCTTAATACGTGTCTGTAACGCTATCTGCAATGTATTGGGTTTATTACTTCTTGGTGGGATCTCCCGCAAATTAAAGTAATAAAGCGTTTCTTTGTCCTGAGCCAGTAAATTCGCTCCTGCTACAGACTGAATTTTTAGCTGACTTTTTGCTAAGGGTTCGATGCGCTGTAAAGGCGGCAGCAGAATAAAAGGTGATTCAATTTTATTCCCATTGGCATCTTCGATCCATCCCTGCGCCAGATACGGAAGTTCTTTATTTTTATTACTGATATTCACGCTCAATGATTTGTTACCACCATCAAACACGATGCGGGTACGATCCAGTGCGATGGCAGCATTCGCCTGCTGAGTCAATAGAGTTCCAGCCAAAAAGCTAACAAGAATGGACGGTAGAAATTTCAATTTCATTACAAACCTCAATCAATATTGCAGGAAAATCTTAATTTCCCGTTACTGTTTCGCAGGGTAAAAGCAATGCGCTGGTTAAAGGTGGTAATGGTTTTGGCAACGTTATGCTGCATTTATCTTTGCCATCCCACTTAACTTTCATTGTTTCACCAGCATTTATTCCGGTCAGCCAGATACTTCCATCATCATTAATGATACCGGTCTGATAACCACGATTATTTTCAACTACTGCACCAAACGGAGGTGATTTACCATCGATAAGCTTAATCACTGCCATCGCTTTTTCGCCAGAAACAACACCGAGTTTGCGATAGCCAATAGCGCCTTCAGTCAGCGACCCCTGAACAACAGAACGTGGTGCATCGACATTATCAGCCAGCTTGTCGAGATCAATACGCACACTGCTGCGATAGTAATTATTCAAATCACCAATAACGGCGCTGCCCATAAAATTACTGTGACTGACACCGCCAGTACCCACCAATGGTACGCCTGCGACCCCGTCAGTATCGACCATCATACGGGTTCCACCCACAGTGCTGACACGGTGTAATGCCACCCCTTTAGCCGTTGCAGTAAGCCCGCCCTGCAGTGACATGCCAAAAGCGGTGTACTGACTGTCGTTGTAGCTGGCGCTGGCCGTCATACTGGTTAAATCACCATCACGGGTGTAATAGCCATTCACATTCGAGTGACCACTAGCATCTACCCCTGCACCTAACTGATAGTTACTGTTATTATCGATGCGCTCGTTAAGACTAACAGAGTGTGAAGCGTCGCCACCCTGATACTGGCTATCATAACTAATAGATCCACTGTTACCCCAGGGAATGCTTAATGTCATATAGGCGCCATCATCATTCTCATTATTGTAAACTGAACGATAGGCAGTCAGGTTAAGACTTAGCCCCTTTAATCTCATAAAATCAAAATACTTAGCCAGTGAAAACGTATAGTTATCACTTTCTGGTCTGTCCCAGTATGTTTGGTGACTGTAATTTAAATAAGTGGTCAGACCCAATGTTTCGAATTGCTTATTAAAGGTTACTGTATAAAGCTCTTTACCCTGTCCGGCATTGGTTCCCGAATAGCGTAATTCAAGATACTGGGTCATGCTCAGATAATCGCGTTCGGAAAAGCGGTATCCGGCAAACGTCACCTGGCTATCAAGTTCCTCAAAACGTTTGGAGTAACTAAGTTTATAAGACTCACCTACTTTGCTGCTTTGATCAGGAAATCTGGCTCGCGCCTGAGTAACGTCCAGTGATAATGCGCCCAGAGCCAGTAAATCTCGTCCTATACCCGCTGACACCGCATTATAATCACCGCCAGCCAGCGCACCACCATATAATGACCAGCCGTTATTAATACCCCAGGAAAATTCGCTGCTGGCGAAACCAGGCCCACGGGTATTCCGTAAATAGTCTGACGGCTGGCCAATTGCCATTTTATAACGCACGATGCCTGGTCGGGTCAGATAAGGAATATTGGACGTATTGACCTGAAAAGTACGAATGCTGCCATCCTGCTCCTTAACCTGTACGTCCAGGGTACCTACCACCGCAGAACTTAGATCCTGTATGCGGAATGGTCCAGCGGGTACCTGAGTTTCATAGAGCACGCGTCCCTGCTGCATGACCGTCACTTTAGCATCAGTTTTTGCCACACCACTGACTTCCGGGGCATAGCCACGTAAATTTGGTGGCAGCATGCTGTCGTCCGATATCAGACTCGCGCCTATAAACCTAAAACTGTCGAAAATATCAGAGTAAAGATAGTTTTCGCCCAAAGTAAGTTTTGCACGCAATGCACCAATAGACCGGTACATATAGTAACGGCTCATCCGCAAAGAACGTTGCGAAGGTTCATTAACACCCGTTACATGATTATAATTTCCCTGCCAGTCACCACGTAAACGCCACGGCCCCGCATTCAAGCCCACTACACCATTACCACTAAGATCCTGTTCATTCTTATTATCTTCAGATCGGGTAGTGTTATGTGCATTGAGATTATAGTCGAGTATGACTCCAGGTATTCCCTGGTCCCAGCGCGAAGGCGGATCCCAGTTATCGGCAATATATTCGATATATTCCTGCGGGATGGAAACGTCCAGGGTGTTTTCGGCAAGATTACCTGAGACATGAGCGCCTGGTAACGAGGACATATCAATACAGGTCCCATCTTTTTGCCAGACCAGCTTATTTTTGTATTTATTTTTCAGGCCGATTTGTTCTGCCATCTCTGCTGTGATGCAGGCCTCGCTGCCCTTAGGATCATCCGAAGGTGCCTTAAACATGACATCGATTTCATTAAACTGATGATGGTTTACGCGCAGTACCATGTGGTACTTTCCCGGCATAACATATCCTGCCCGTGCAAAATGGCTCAGATCAATGTGCTGGCGATCTTTTACATCCAGAACGTCGGTATTAAATTCAATTTCTTTGCCATTGAAATCATCTGCAGCTTTAGCATAAAAACTTCCGCTTAAAGCAAAAAGGATACTGATAAACAAAGGCTGCAACTTACTTCTTAAGTTCAGCAGTTCGGTTTTTTTTCTTTTTCCATTCATCAGTAATAATCCATTTTAAAGCGAATAGTACTTTGGAAATTTCCCGGTCGTACTATTTTTTGATTTGCCATTAAGCGCAAATTGAAGTTCAGGTTCATGCTATCTGGTTCAAGAGCGTATTGGGGCATTGCTTTTCCTGGCGTTGCCACATTCCCTGCTTCATCACTAATCTGAATCCCAACACCACTCGCATCGCCATCAGCCCTGAAAAGAGCCATGTCAGTTACATTGCCATCGAATGTAATAGAAAATTTCGTCCAGTTATTGCTGGAATTGATATTGCTCATCGAGCGCTGCATCGGTAAGGAGCAATTTAATAAATTAATTGTGAATGACTTTGACGGACCCACACCATCGTTAACAATTGTACTGACAGGAAGGGTTGATAAATCTACACTCTGATAATGGCTTCCTGCACCGATAGCGCAAGGCGTATCAATAATTGAGCCTTCCAGACTAACACTACCGTGTCCCTGATTGACTGCACCGGCAGACGAAACCAGGCAATACGCGGCCAGGGGAATTAAATAGACGAGAAAAAATCTCATATTAATTATTACCCGGTATAAAAATTATTATTATTTTTAAAAATAAACAGGCGTTTTACCGCCTGTTTATTAATTTAACGCTATTACTGGTAAGCTAAGGTGTAGTTAGCTACGCTGGTGAATTCACCAGCTACAATTGGAGTGGCAGTGTTGTCGGCAGCACCCTGCAGATATGCAGAGTAACGCAGTTCAGCTTCAGTTGAATCGTTGGTAAAAGTATAAGCGGTAGACGCAGTGCCCAGCTTGATTACGCTGCTGTTATCATCTGTGATTGCGATACCAGCGCCTGCAGCTGAACCCGCTAATGCCAGCAGTGAAGAGCTGGTGTCAAAGCTTGCGCCTTTACCAGTAAAGGTAGCAGTAACGGTTTTATTGGTCAGGGCAGTAACATCACAATCTTCCAGTTTGATGCTAAAAGCTTTAGGTGAGGATTTACCGCCGGCTTTCAGCGCTGCACTTGAAACCTGGCCCAGGTCAACAGTCTGCTCAACGGTATCAGCAGTGATTGAGCAAGGTGCTTCAATGATTTCGCCCTTGAAGTTTACAGTACCGTGACCCTGATCAGCTGCAAATACGCTGCCGCTTGCCATTACCATACCCAGAACCATTGCCAGTTGAAGCTTTTTCATTTAGATCATCCTTAAAATTAAATTTACCAATTGGTAAGCTACGCGTTGTTACATAAAAAACTGATCCATGAAACAGGAGATCACCTTTTTTATATTCAGTATTCAGGTAAGAAGTCTATATACACATCTTTAGATTTCTTTACCGGCTTTCGACGGACATATTTATACATTTACGCGCAGCAAAATAAAAACGGTATTTTAGTAGGAATTATCCAAATGAAATCCACTTAAAATCACCACATGAGTGTCAAAATGGAATGAGGTAACGCAGCCACGCCATAATTCGCCATGACACATTGTTAAACAGATATTAAATACTCAAGATTTAATTTAAGATCTTTCGCGCTGGATTTGGAGTTTTTTTCAGTACAAAGCAAAACTCAACGAGATGGTTAGTTCAGAGAGATTTTCCAATTAACATCTTATTAATATATGATGTAATTTGGAGATGACACTGGACGATTTTGCCTGAGCAATACCCTGTCTAAGCACCGGGTAATAGAACGCTGTTATGTATTCAAGTAAAAGACCCCCGCACTCCTGCAGTAATCTTACGGCAAGATAAAAATGCTGAATTACGTTAACCGGCGTTTATCATGGCGCATTACCCTGCCAGAGTTACCTTGCCCAACTGTTATTATCCTAAACTCCGATATTGGATCGGACCTTTAATACCATAACAATATAGTTAAAATAGAAACATCATTTTTCTTTATATGACAAACCATGCAGATCAAACTAATAATTAGCATAATCCACCCCTGTTTTTGATTCAGATAGCAGAAATAAGCCCGGTCAGCATCGGGTAATCCAGCTGCTGACAAACTTTCAGGCAGCATTGAAGCTGGAGAAAATGGTGTCGAGAAGAAATGAGCAGGTTATGATCTCACTATCATATGTTCCCCCCTCATGGTGCTGTTAAAACCCATGAACGCAGACTGAAAACTTCAGACAGCGCTAATCCAGGTTTAGAACAAAAATCAGAATGGTGTTATATCGTGCTTTTGAACGTAAATTGAGAAGTGTGATGTGTTCTTAGTCAGTACCATGCCATTCAGCTGGTATAAAGCTCGATGACCGGAAAGATGAGATTTTTTAAGAGGATACAATTAGACCGGGGATACGGCTTCTTATTGCCAGGATTCTGGAAAAAGCCCCATCAGAGACCGACAACACAATTGAGCACCGCCTGGCTAAACTCAGGGTGATAATCCTATCTGTTCAGGCTGGGCGGTATTCAATTACGTATCGGCTATTGATGCGGTTTCGGACTAACTAAGCAGACTGTCGTTACCACCGTAAAAATAATTGATGATCTTGTAAAAATCCAGACTGTTTTTACATCGCCACTTCGACATAATTTTCCTCTTCAGATAGCTGATATTCTTTTCAGTACATTGAAAATAGCGGGCGATTTTTTTATTGGATATGCCACTGAATACCAGATAGCAGTATCGTCTTTCTTTCGCCGTCAGGTAAAGGCTACTGCTAACTCCAGTCCAATCGGAAGGAGTACCTGACGTTGCCACCTCGCTGAGCAAGGCAGAGATTGTCACCAGACTTACGTTGCCGGGAACCATTTTTATGTGTTCCATACCCGCAAAGATGTTCAGTGTTTCATACCTATGGCCAGGTACAATAGCAATGCTATATCTCTTTTTTGCCTTATAATTAAGATCGATATTCATCAATTCAATCAGGGTGACCTGTTTAATTATTATGCGTTTTTTATTATCCGAAAAAATTTTTTTTATGATTTCTTTGATTCCATTAATCAAATAAAAATCATCATCCAGAATAAATATTTCATTACTCATCGCTACTGACCCTGTAGATTATTTATTATTATTTAGAGTTTTAAAAACCAAACCCTGCCTCTATTAAATTGGTCAGCCATCTTATAATCAACATTATTAATTTCTGAGCTAAAAATGCCATCCTCCAATCAACACTCGCTACAAAATCGGAATGATTATTATTAAAAAATGATAGATGCATCATATTTAACGCCTGAAATAAAGTACAAAAATTATCTCAGATCAAAGAGTTAGTATGTATAAGCATAAAGTCTGGCTTTAACTTAAACGGAACAATTTCTACAACCTACATGATCAAATTGCCATGTAATTTTAAGTCTGCATGAGAAGGTAAACATTGATAATACCTATCTGAGGATAGACTCACGCTCACAGAAATGAATTAAACATTATTAAATGAAAATATTTTCAGACTAAATAGTTTTGAGGTTTAAGCTTTTATAGCTAAGCCTTATATCAGGATTGTGGTCCTGGGATGTCTGGAGAAAAATAAATATCATTGATGCACGAAAAAAGATGATTTTCTATCTGCTGATTAGCCCCTTAAAAACCTTTAATGAAACTGCGAGGTTAACCTGATTCATTGATTTCACTATTATGCAGTCTGTGTCATCAGAGGGTGTTTGGATAGTAACGTTTTGAAGGAAAAATGCGGCTCCGCTTGAGAAGCGATTTTGTCGATGATGGGTGTTGGTAAGATAAAAAAAAGCTGCACCTTAATCAGCCTGTATCAGACTTTTGGGGTGCAGCTTTATCCTGTTTTTCAGGATTAAATTACTTGCTGCCTGGACGCAGTGCCGGGAACAGAATTACATCGCGGATAGTGTGGCTGTTGGTAAACAACATCACCATACGGTCAATACCGATACCCAGACCGGCGGTTGGCGGCAGACCGTGCTCCAGTGCGGTGACATAGTCTTCGTCGTAGAACATCGCTTCGTCGTCGCCGGCATCTTTGGCATTCACCTGCTGCAGGAAACGCTCAGCCTGATCTTCCGCATCGTTCAGCTCAGAGAAGCCGTTACCGATTTCACGACCGCCAATGAAGAACTCAAAGCGATCGGTAATTTCCGGGTTCTCGTCGTTACGACGGGCCAGCGGAGAGACTTCAGCCGGATATTCAGTGATGAAGGTCGGCTGAATCAGATGCGCTTCTGCGGTCTCTTCAAAGATTTCGGTTACGACGCGGCCCAGACCCCAGCTTTTCTCAACCTTGATGTGCAGCGATTGAGCAATCGCCACCGCTTTATCAAAGTCTTCCAGATCGGCCAGATCCGTTTCCGGACGGTATTTCTTGATCGCTTCACGCATGGTCAGTTTTTCAAACGGTTTACCGAAATCAAACTCCTGCTCGCCGTAAGGCACTACGGTGCTGCCCAGCACATCCTGCGCCAGCGTACGGAACAGGCTTTCGGTCAGCTCGATCAGATCTTTGTAATCCGCATAGGCCATATAGAGTTCCATCATGGTGAACTCTGGGTTATGACGTGGCGAAATACCTTCGTTACGGAAGTTACGGTTGATCTCGAACACGCGATCGAATCCGCCCACCACCAGACGCTTCAGATAAAGCTCTGGGGCGATACGCAGATACATGTCGATATCCAGCGCATTGTGATGGGTGATGAACGGACGCGCAGACGCGCCGCCAGGGATCACCTGCATCATCGGGGTTTCCACTTCCATAAAGTCGCGGCCCACCATGAACTGGCGAATACCAGCCATGATCTGCGAACGAATTCTGAAGGTGTTACGCGATTCCTCGTTGGCGATGAGATCAAGGTAACGCTGACGGTAGCGCGTTTCCTGATCGGCCAGGCCGTGGAACTTGTCCGGCAGCGGACGCAGTGCTTTGGTCAGCAGGCGCAGTTCAGAACAGTGGATCGACAGTTCGCCGGTTTTGGTTTTGAACAGTTTGCCGCGCGCGCCCAGGATATCGCCGAGATCCCACTTTTTGAACTGCTCGTTGTAGATGCCTTCAGCCAGATCGTCACGCGAGACGTAAAGCTGAATCCGGCCACCCACATCCTGCAGGGTCACGAAAGAGGCTTTACCCATGATACGACGGGTCATCATACGTCCGGCGACGCTGACTTCGATGCCGAGATCTTCAAGCTCTTCGTTGCTCTTCTCGTCATAGCTCTCATGTAGCTGGTTTGAGAGGCTGTCACGACGGAAATCGTTAGGAAACGCCACGCCATTTGCACGCAGCACGCTCAGCTTTTCGCGACGCGCTTTCAGTTCGTTATTTAACTCAACGGCGGCATCAGCGCTCTGCGGTTGTTGTTCAGACATGTCGGTTCCTTATAACCCTGCTTTTAAACTAGCTTCAATGAATCGATCCAGGTCGCCGTCCAGCACCGCCTGGGTGTTACGCGTCTCTACGCCGGTGCGCAGATCTTTGATGCGTGCATCATCGAGAACGTAAGAACGGATCTGACTTCCCCAGCCGATGTCGGACTTGTTGTCCTCCAGCGCCTGTTTCTCAGCGTTTTTCTTCTGCATCTCAAGCTCGTACAGCTTCGCTTTCATCTGCTTCATCGCCTGATCTTTGTTCTTGTGCTGAGAACGGTCATTCTGACACTGGGTGACGGTACCGGTTGGAATATGGGTAATACGTACCGCAGATTCCGTCCGGTTAACGTGCTGGCCGCCCGCCCCTGACGCACGATAGACGTCAATGCGCAGATCGGCTGGGTTGATGTCGATATCAATATCGTCATCGACTTCCGGGTAGATAAAGGCGGAGCTGAATGAGGTGTGACGACGACCGCCGGAGTCAAACGGGCTCTTACGCACCAGTCGATGCACGCCCGTTTCAGTGCGCAACCAGCCAAAGGCGTAGTCGCCTGACACGCGAATAGTCACAGATTTAATGCCTGCAACTTCACCTTCAGACTCTTCGATAATTTCGGTTTTGAAGCCTTTGGCTTCAGCCCAACGCAGATACATACGCATCAGCATGCTGGCCCAGTCCTGCGCTTCGGTGCCGCCGGAACCCGCCTGCAAATCGATGTAGCAGTCGGCGCTGTCATACTCGCCAGAGAACATGCGGCGGAATTCCAGTTCGCCCAGCTTGCCCTCAAGGACATCCAGCTCGGCAACCGCTTCGTCGAAAGTCTCTTCGTCTTCCGCTTCTACCGCCAGTTCAAGCAGACCCTGCACATCTTCCAGGCCCTGCGACATCTGATCCAGCGTCTGCACGATTGCTTCCAGCGAGGAGCGCTCTTTGCCCAGCGCCTGAGCACGCTCAGGTTCGTTCCAGACATCGGGCTGTTCCAGCTCGGCGTTTACTTCTTCGAGGCGTTCTTTCTTGGCATCGTAGTCAAAGATACCCCCGAAGAACGTCGCTGCGCTCACTGAGGTCCTGAATACGGTTTTTGACCGGGTTGATTTCAAACATGGCTTTAGCGTCTTTCTTATGTTCGATGGGACAGGAAATTTAACGCACAAGTTTACCCGAAACTGGCGGCAGATTGTAGCGCTGAGACAGCGGGCTGATGCCGGTGCGGCGTGACGCGTTGAATTTGCTTATCGGGCCGCGACAACGACCGCTCGCACAGCAGATTAACGCAGGGAGAAATCAGGCTGACGCGCCTCTGCCATGGCCGGAGACGCGCGCGCCTTATAAAAATCAGTTAAGCGGCCAGATATGGTCGATGATTAGCTGTACTGAGCGGTTACCGCGATACTCATTGATATCCAGCTTATAGGCCAGTTCGACCTGACGAATGCTGCTGTCGGGCCACAGGGTGGTATCGACATTAAAGGCAATCCCGTCGATCAGCGGACCGCCGTCCAGCGGTTCGACCATCACTTTCAGATGTCGCTCGCCCACCAGCCGCTGTTGCAGCAGCTTAAATTTGCCGTCAAAAGCGGGTTCCGGGAACGCCTGGCCCCAGGGCCCCGCTTCGCGCAGCATCTCAGCGGTCTGCAGCGAAAACTCCTGCGGCTGCAACGCACCATCTGACCAGATGATGCCCTGCAGAGATTCGCCATCCAGCCACTCACCGACCAGATCGGCAAAGCGCTGACGAAACTCCTCGTAGCGTGCGGTTTCCAGTGATAAGCCTGCCGCCATGGCATGCCCGCCGAACTTCAGCATCAGGCCGGGATTCAGCGTATCCAGACGCTCCAGCGCGTCGCGCAGATGCAGACCGGCAATTGAGCGGCCTGAGCCTTTCAGCGTACCATCGCCCGCCGGCGCAAAGGCAATCACCGGACGATGGAAACGCTCTTTCAGACGAGAGGCGAGGATACCCACCACCCCCTGATGCCATTCGGGATGATAAAAGGCCAGCCCCAGCGGCAGATCGCTCTGCTCACGCTCCAGCGCCTGACACAGCGCCAGCGCTTCGCTCTGCATGCCCTGCTCTATCTCTTTGCGCGTCTGGTTCAGCGCGTCCAGCTCACTGGCTAACATCCGTGCCTGACTGAGATCCTCCGTCATTAACAGCGCCACGCCCACCGACATATCGTCGAGCCGGCCTGCGGCATTGAGCCGTGGCCCCAGCGCAAAGCCGAGATCGCTGGCCGCCATCTGACGTGCATCGCGATTAGCAATCTCCAGCAGCGCCCGGATGCCTGGGCGGCATTTTCCCGCCCGGATGCGGCTGAGTCCCTGCCACACCAGAATGCGGTTGTTGACGTCGAGCGGCACCACGTCGGCAACCGTGCCGAGCGCCACCAGATCCAGCATCTCCGCCAGATTCGGTTCGGTGCGGGTGGCACCAAACCAGCCCTGGGTGCGCAGATGGGCGCGCAGCGCCAGCATCAGATAGAACGCAACGCCCACGCCCGCCAGTGCACGTGAGGGAAAGTTGCAGTCCGGCAGATTGGGATTCACGATCGCCTCAGCGGCCGGTAACGTTTCGCCCGGCAGGTGGTGGTCGGTAATCAGCACCGGAATGCCGTGCTGATGGGCGAAATCAACACCGGCGTGGGAGGAGATGCCGTTGTCGACGGTCAGGATCATCGCCGCGCCGCGCGCGCGCGCCTGTTCAACCACTTCAGGGCTGAGGCCATAACCATCTTCAAAGCGATTAGGCACCAGATACTGCACGTTGCCGCCGCCCATGCTGCGCAGCGCCATGACCGTCAGCGCGGTACTGGTCGCGCCATCGGCGTCAAAGTCGCCCACCACCATAATGCGACGCCCATCCAGCAGCGCCTGATGCAGCAGTTCCACTGCGCTCTCAATCCCGCTTAAGGACTGGTACGGCAGCAGGTTTTTCGCCCCGCGCTCCAGCTCTGCCGCGTCGCGCACGCCGCGTTGCAGATAGAGTCGTTTCAGCAGCGGCGGCAGCGTCGCCGGAAGCGCATCATCAACCGTCACCTCACGGCGACGGAGTTCCACATCCTGTTTTACCACCGATTAACCACCACGCTTCTGATTGTCCAGCACCTGCTTCAGCTCCTGCGGCGACTGATATCCTGGGATCATCATGCCGCTGTCAGTCAGCATCGCGGGCGTGCCCTGAATGCCGAACAGCACGCCAAGTTTATAGTGCTGGGCGATATCGATTTTGCAGCTGTCTGGTGCGGCCATCTTCGGCGCATTGCCTTTCATCGCCTCATCAAACGCTTTATTACGGTCAGCGCTGCACCAGATTGCTTTCATCGCTGGTTCAATCTGACCATTCAGCCCTTCACGCGGAAACGCCAGGTAGCGCACGGTGATGCCCAGCGCATTGTAGTCCGCCATCTGCTCGTGCAGCTTGTGACAGTAGCCACAGGTGATGTCGGTGAAGACCGTGATCACGTGCTGCTCTTTAGGCGCTTTGTAGACGATCATCTCCGGCACCAGCGCCTCGACTTTTTTGTCCAGCAGCTGGTTAGTGACGTTGACCGGCTGTTTGCCGCTGACGTCATAGAGTGGCCCCTGGATCATATGTTTGCCGTCGTCGGTCACGTAGAGCACGCCGCTTTCTGACAGCACGGTTTTAAAACCCGGCAGCGGTGACGGGCTGATCTCCGTCTGGTTCAGACCGAGCTTTTTAAGTGATTGCTGAATGGCGCTGTCATCGGCCTGTGCGAGACCGGAAAAGGCGCTGGCTAAAAGAGCCAGCATGGCAAAATGCTTGTTCATTTTTGTCCTTATCACCGCGGTTCAGGCCCGCGGATGGTGTTGTTGATGCAACAGACGCAGGCGCTCAGTGGCGACGTGCGTATAAATTTGGGTGGTGGAGAGATCGCTGTGTCCCAGCAGCATCTGTACGACACGCAGATCGGCACCGTGGTTCAGCAGATGGGTCGCAAAGGCATGGCGCATGACATGCGGTGATAACTTTTCGCTGTCGATGCCCGCCAGCGTGGCGTAATGCTTGATGCGATGCCAGAAGGTCTGGCGCGTCATCTGCTGCGCCCGATTACTGGGAAACATCACGTCCAGCGTCTGACCGTTAAGCAGCCACGGACGACCATGTTCCATATATTGCTCCAGCCAGTAAACCGCTTCTTCACCTAAAGGCACCAGCCGCTCTTTATCCCCTTTACCGATAACCCGGACAACGCCCTGGCGCAGGCTGATGTCGCTGAGCGTCAGGCCAATCAGTTCAGAGACGCGCAGGCCCGTGGCGTAGAGCAGCTCCAGCATCGCTTTGTCCCGCAGCTCCAGCGGGATATCGATATTTGGCGCCTGCAACAGCCGCTCGACCTGCGCCTCACTGAGATCTTTCGGTAAACGCTGCGGCAGTTTTGGTGCTGACAGCAGCGCGCTGGGATCGTCCGGGCGCAGCTTTTCGCGATAAAGATACTGGAACAGGCGACGCATGGCGCTGAGCAGCCGCGCTGAGCTGGTCGCCTTGTAGCCTCCCTCCAGTCGTTCAGCCAGAAACTGCTGCAGATCCAGCGGCGCAACGCTAAGCAGCGTCAGCTGGTGATGCGCCAGCCAGCCGGTCAGCGTCTGGAGGTCCTGGCGATAAGAGGAGAGAGTATTCTGCGCCAGATTGCGTTCAATCCAGAGCGCATCAAGAAACTGTTCTGTCAGATCGCTGTCCTGCACGTTATCTCCGCCGTCTGGTGTAAAATCATGCTCATTATGCCTGATTCAGCAGCGCTTCTGGTACAATTGCGCCAAAGTCAGTATTTACAGAGTGTTATCTGCATGAAAATCGGTCTTTTTTACGGTTCCAGTACCTGTTACACCGAAATCGTAGCGGAGAAAATTCGCGATTTTATTGGCGAAGAGTTAGTGACGCTGCATAACGTGAAAGATGACGACCCGCGCCTGATGGAGCAGTACGACTTGCTGATCATGGGCATCCCGACCTGGGATTTCGGTGAGTTGCAGGAGGACTGGGAGGCGATCTGGCCGCAGTTGCCCGCGCTGAATCTGCAAAACAAGATTGTCGCACTGTATGGCATGGGCGATCAGATTGGCTATGGCGAGTGGTTTTTAGATGCGCTCGGCATGCTGCACGATTTGCTGCAGCCGATGGGGGTACGTTTTGTCGGCTACTGGCCGCTTGAAGGCTATGAGTTCACCAGCCCGAAACCGCTGAGTGCCGATGGCTCGCAGTTTGTGGGTCTGGCGCTGGATGATGTGAATCAGTTCGAGGTCACCGATGAGCGCGTTGAGCAGTGGTGCGAGCAGGTGTTAACCGAAACCGCCGGACTGCTCTGACGGCCCTTCTGCCGGTGTCGAACCGTAGCATGAACAGGTGAGCGGCTTTAACCACCCTTGCCTGTCATTATTGAACCGCAGTGCAGGCAGATAAACGGCTTAAGACGCTTTGCCTGCCCTGCTGGCGTTAATGCCGTGCCTTGCTGAAGCAGCAGGCGCGTAACGCTCGCCATTCGCCCGGCTGCATATTGTCCTGCATCAGCCACCAGCGCAGCGTGGCACCCTGTTCGCTCTTCGCCACCAGCAGCACGCCAACGGGTAACCAGCGTAAAGGCTGAGTTGGCCGCCAGCGTTTTCCCTGCCAGATCCAGCAATGGACGCTTTCCCGCTGTAACGTGCCCTGCCGTTGAATCAATCGCCGAACGCTGCGCCAGCCCTCAGCCAGCAACAGCAGAATAATCGGTGCTTTAACCAGCCCGTTGCCTGCAGGCAGCGTCATCAGCACCACGCCAGTTACTACTGTCACCAGCCAGGCGCACACTAACCCGCACGCCAGGCGAGAGGGCTGCAGCTTACATTGCCACCGGGCCGCGATCATGGTTACGCTGCTGGATCAGGTTCACCATCCGCTTAAGCTCCGGATCCTTTGGCTCACCGTGATTCATCAGCCAGTTAAACAGATCGGGATCGTCACTCTTTAGCAAATCCACAAAGACCTGCTTATCGGTGTCGCTCAGCGTCTCATACTCAAATTTGAAGAACGGCATAATCGCCACATCCAGTTCCAGCATGCCGCGACGGCAGGCCCACTGAATGCGTGATTTATCATTAATATCCATGCATCAATTTCCACAATTCACAACGTGGCGCCTAGTGTAACCTGGTTTAATGCCGCTCGCAGGCGCAGCGTCGCATGCTGTGCAACCTGCCACATTTCAGGCTGAATGTTTTCAGGGTTATCACGCCTTTTGTGCGCCGTTTTCCGTAAACAGGTTGCATTGCCAGTCGGCTCTTTTAACATTGAAGATATTATTCCGGATGAACCTTCTTATACAGGATATCTCCATGCCCACATTTACTTTACCGCCGCGCCAGCCTGCCGCGTCGTCTCGTCTGCCGTTAACCCTGATGTCACTGGATAGCTGGGCGCTGGTTTCCATTACCGGCGCCGACAGCACCTCTTACCTGCAGGGTCAGTTAACGCTGGATGTCGCCGCGCTGGATGCCGACCACCATTCGCTCGCCGCACACTGCGATGCTAAAGGCAAAATGTGGAGCAATATGCGCCTGTTCCATCGCGGTGAAGGCTATGCCTATCTGATCCGTCGTGAACTGCGCGACACCCAGCTGCCCGAGTTAAAGAAATACGCCGTGTTTTCGAAAGTGTCGATGGTGGCTGATGATGAGTCAGTATTACTGGGTGTGGCCGGTTTTCAGGCGCGCGCCGCGCTGGCAAATCTGTTTGATAGCCTGCCCGACAGTGAAAAACCGGTGGTGCAGCAGGGAGAAACCACGCTGCTGTGGTTTGCCCATCCGGCCGAACGTTTTCTGATTGTCACTTCGCTGGCCCAGGCAGAAGCGCTGAAGCAGAAGCTCAATGACGATGCACAGTTCAATGACAGTCAGCAGTGGCTGGCGCTGGAGATTGAAGCCGGCATTCCGGTGATTGATCCCGCCACCAGCGTGCAGTTTATTCCGCAGGCCACCAACCTGCAGGCGCTGGATGCTATCAGCTTTAAAAAAGGGTGCTATGCCGGTCAGGAGATGGTGGCCCGGGCGAAATATCGCGGCGCCAATAAACGCGCGCTCTACTGGCTGGCGGGTCAGGCAAGTCATCTGCCCGAAGCTAATGCCCCGCTGGAGTTGCAGATGGGTGAACGCTGGCGTCGAACCGGCAGCGTGCTGGCTGCGGTGCAGTTAGATGACGGGATTAGCTGGATTCAGGTCGTGATGAATAACGATCTGGAGCCGGACAGCGTGCTGCGGGTGGAAGGCGATGAAGGCGAACATCTGACCATTCAGCCACTGCCCTACTCGCTGCAGGAAGAGTAACGTCTGAGGCACGTCGCCGCAGAGGCTGCATGCCTGCGCGGCGACTACTCCGCTTTCTGCGTCATGTTCAGCAGGGTGCGGATGTTCTGCGCCGTGGTGGCGATGATGTCGATAGCGCCGGTGCGTAACGCGCCCAGAATCGCCATCGCTTTGGTGTTCTCCGAGGCGATGGCAATCACACACGGGATCTTGCGCAGTTCATCAATGCTCAGACCAATCACCCGATCGTTCATCACGGTATCAACATGCTGCCCCTGCGAATTAAAAAAGTCGTAACCCGCGATATCGCCGATGACGCCCTGATTCAGGCTGGCGTCGATAATTTCGTGCGGCGTAAACCAGCCTAACTTCACCATGTAGCTGTTTTCATTCATGTCGCCGATGCCGACCAGCGCGAAGTCAGCTTTGCGAGCCCGATCCAGCGTCTCTTTAATGGTGCCGTTCTGCATGAATGCCGCTTTCAGCGAGCGATCTTCAACATATGCCGGAGCGTAGAGCGTTTCGCTGATGCCACCAAACTTCTTCGCCAGTCGACGGCTGATGTGGTCAGCGTTGATCGCATCACCGGGACGGTGAGTGCCGCCGATACCGCTGATGAAGTGGCAGTTACGCGTCGGCACCTGGCCCGGATGATCGGCCACCGCCGCCACGTTGCGCCCTTGCCCGACGGCCACCACCGAGTTTTCTTTAAGCGATTGCTCCAGCCAGGAGGAGACCAGCGCCGCCAACTGACGCCGCTGCTCATCATTATCCTGCAGATCGAGCGCGATCAGCGCACGCTGTAAGCGGGGAAAGCGGTCAAGCAGCTGCTGCTCAAGCCGGGTACTGAATACCGGATGGTAACGCACGTTAATCTCAACAATGCCCTCTTCCCTGGCACGCTTCAGCAGCCGTCCGACTTTGATGCGTGAAATGCCAAACTTACGCGCAATCTCTTCCTGGGTAATTTCATCCTGATAATAGGCGACTGCGATTTCGGTCAGCAGTTCGGCGTCCTGAGAAGGCGTGTGTTTTTCCATGCGTTATCTGTCTCGCAGTGAGTTACCTGACTAAGCACAGGCGTTTAAGGAGGGAATTTATACCATTGAACCGGCTCACCTCGCCAGGCATTGAGGCGGCGAGCCGGTAGCGGTGTCACAGATTAGCGACGAATGGCGTCGATTTTCAGCATCCGGGCAATCACGATATCCAGCTCTTTCTGATCGAAAATCTGCTTCCAGTCAGGCTTCACAATCTTTTCGCGTCCATATTCCATGGCGATCATGCAGGCATCAGAGAACGGATTAGTGGCGCGGAACGCTACCGCCAGCGCAATCTGAATATGCCCGTAGAGCATCGCTTTTGCGGCCTCTTCCGGAACGCCACTGTGCTTCACCGTTTCATCGAGCGCTTCTTTCATAAAGGCACCGACCATGCAGGCGACGGTCTCAACCAGCGTCGGCTCAAGATAGGCCAGTTGGGTCACCGTCACCCAGTGCACCTGCTCCACCGGGCCATACATCACGCTGATCACCTTGCTGAGTTCGGCGCGCTGCGCCTCGCTGCCCGTTTCATAAGCCGCGGCAACGTGCTGAATCGCAGCAATGCCGCCAAAGGCGTCGGCGTGCTCCTCTTTAGTGTAACGCTCAAGGAACACCGATGGATGACAGGGATGCGCCACTGCATACTGAATATCGTCACGCTGGAAGATCAGATTGGCATAGGCGGCGGCTGGATCGAGCGTTAACAGCACCGCACCGGCCTTCATCTGCGGCACTACCGCTTCAGAGACCTTACCCAGCACGATATCCGGCACCGCCAGGATCACCACGTCGCTTAACGGCACCACCGAGGCGGCATCCGACAGTTCACGGCCCTGTTGAGTGACCTGCTGCTGCGCCGCGGGCGAATTTTCACAGTAAAAGACCTGGTAATCACTTTTCTGGAAGTTGGCTGAAATGCGCATGCCCATCTTGCCGCCAGCGCCAATCACAGTAAGGGTTTTCAGTTGATTCATTATTACTCCCGATTTTGTTTACTACGTAAAAATTCCACGCTGCGTGCTGTCCACTCAGCTTCACGCTGACAGGTGGTGGCAGCGTCTTCCTGCCACGGCAGCCAGTGTTCAATAATCTGGTTAATGCCGCGTTCGGCCGGACGCACGCTGGCGATCATCTGGTCATAATCGAGCAAGCCTTCACCCATCGGGCAGCCGGCATAGGTAAAGCCGACCCAGCCATCACGCCGGGTAAAGGCGAAATCTTTGATATGCAGATTGCCGACCCGCGTCGCGGTCTGCGCAATGACCTGCTCAGGTAACTCCAGCCCGGCGACGCAGTTGGCCGGATCGAGACAGACACCCAGCCACGGCGACGGAAAGCGGTTAATCACGGACATCAGATCCGCCGTTTTGACCTGCTCATAAGTCTCAAGACAGAGCCGGACCTGCTGCTCTGCATAGTCCGGCAGCACGTCGGCGATCAGCTGCGCCGCCTGCTCCAGTGAGGGGCGATGGCTGGCGGTGTAAAACATCGAGCGCACGACATGCGCATCGAGCTGTTGCGCCATCTGCAGATAGCGTTGCAGATGGGCCGTCTCCAGCCCACGAGTGCCGAGTTCCAGCGTAATGCCCAGCGCATCCGCCTGCTGCCGCAATCGTTGCAGGCCGGCATCCGACCAGCTCTCAATCGCCGGATAATCGCAAATCTGGAACAGCGACAGATCGAGTGCGGCGGTCTGCTCCAGCATCTGTTCCAGCGTCAGCGGCTGCGGGACCCGCTCTGACATGCGCCAGAAAAAGGCGTAGGTGCTGAGTCCGATCTGGCTCATGAGTGACACTCCTCTGCCAGCGCGCTGGCCTCGTCAATAATCTGCTCCAGCGCGGCAGGATCGTGGGCAAAGCGGCCGAGGAACAGACCATCCACCGTTCCGCCAAGCCGCTGAATCAATCCCGGACCGGCGCTGCCGCCGTAGATCACCTGCAGAGTAATGCCTGCTGGTGTCGGCAGCTGACGCACACCTTCACACACCGCGCGGATATAGCTTTCGGGTGCCGGTTGCGGTGCGCCAATCGCCCACTGCGGTTCCCAGGCAAAAAATAGCGTGCCGGTCAGGCCCTGCTGTTGTGCCAGCGACAGCGCCTCGCCCAGCTGCTGCTGGCACAGGGCAATCGCCTGCGACGGCTCCCCCTGCTGCGCTTCCCCGATGCATAACACCGGCGTCAGGCCATGGCTAAGCGACATCGCCACCTTGGCGGCAATCTGCGCGGAATCTTCATTGAAATGGCGGCGGCGTTCGGCGTGACCGATCTCCGCCAGCGAACAGCCCAGCTCCTGCAGCATGCTGGCGCTGACTTCACCGGTCCAGGCACCGTTTTCAGCCTGGCAGACATCCTGACCCCCAACGCGTACCGGCGTATCGGCAAAAATAGCGGCAGCCGCCGGTATCGCCGGATAGGCGGGCAACACAAACAGCCCGATATCGCCGCGCTGAATCGCCGGATGACGCCGCGCCAGTGCGGCAACATCGTGGCACCAGTCGAGGGTTTGCTGGTAGCCAAAATACATTTTCAGGCTGACACCCAGCCACAGAACAGGTTGTGACATGCTCAGGCTCCCTGATCCGCGGTGGCGTGATCTTTCAGCAAATCGGCCACGGTATTGACGATCATCGCCAGCGAAATCGCGCCTGCATCGGGCGTGCCGAGGCTTTTTTCAGCCAGCGGCCGGGCGCGCCCCATTTTCGGCAGCAGTTGCGCCGTGGCCTGCGCGGCGTCATCAGCCACCCGTGCCGCTTCGCACCAGGCCTCGGTCAGTGAGGTACCGCGCGCAACGGCGGCGTTCAGGCTGTCGCTGAACGGGACCAGCACATCCACCATAGTCTTATCGCCGACCCGCGCTTTGCCGAAATGCTGAATCCCTTCCTGCGCCTGCCGCACGCCACGGGCAATGCGCGCGGCGTCTGGCGTCTGGCTGTCACCGATGGCGGTTCCGATGGCAGTCAGCGCCACGCCCCACAATGCGCCGGAGGTGCCTCCCGCTTTATCCGCCCAGGCATCAGCCGCACGGCATAACAGTGTGCCGGCTCCTGCTCCTCGCGCCGCCACCTCACGCGCCTTTTCAACCGCGCCCAATACGCCGCGTTCCATCCCGATGCCGTGATCGCCATCGCCTGCCACCGCATCAATATCACCCAGTTTCTCGGCGTTGCGTTTCAGCATGGTGGCTACTGCCTCCAGCAGTTGCAGCAACTGTTTTGCGCTCTGCTGTGAGTCAGCGCTGGCGACAGGCAGGCTTTCTTCCGCCTGCTCCAGTATCGCATCCGGACCCAGCGCTTCGGCAACGATGACACTGCCTTTGCGGTAGGCTGGTGCATTGGCCGGGGCGCGCCAGAAGGTTTCCAGCTCATCATCCAGCCACATCAACGTCAGTGAAGCGCCAGCCATATTGAAGCTGGTAACAAACTCGCCGACGTCCGGCTCAATGACCTGCAACTGCGCCACCTCAAGCAGCTGCGCCACGCGGCGATAGACCACGAACAGCTCTTCATATTTCACCGTGCCGAGGCCATTAAGGATCACCGCAACCCGCTCTCCCGCCGTCTGGCTGATGCCCGGCGGCAGCTCGCTGAGCAGCCGGTTAACGAAAATTTCGGCCAGCTCATCGGCGGTCGGCACGGCCGATTCGTTGATACCAGGTTCGCCATGAATGCCCAGCCCCAGCGCCATGCGCCCTTTTTCCACGTCGAACAGCGGGTGCGACGCGCCCGGTAAGGTACAGCCAGAAAACGCCACGCCAAACGAACGGGTGCGATTATTGGCATGCTGCGCCAGCTGGAGTACCTGCTTCAGTGGATGGCCCGCTTCGGCAGCGGCGCAGGCAACTTTGAACACCGTCAGATCACCGGCGACGCCTCGCCGTTTCTCAATCTCGTCGATGCCGGCGCTGGAAATATCGTCGGTGACCGCCAGAATCTCGCACGGGACTCCATCGCCGCGCAGACGCTCACAGGCCTGACCGAAATGCAGCACGTCACCGGCATAGTTGCCGAACATCAGTAACACGCCACCGCCATTACTGGCAGCGCGCGCCACATTATAAATTTGCTGCGCCGACGGCGAGGCAAACAGGTTGCCCATCGCCGCGCCGTGCGCCAGACCTTGTCCAACCAACCCGGCGAACGCCGGATAATGACCTGAGCCACCACCCACCACGACCGCCACGCTGCCCGGCTGGCTGCGGGTGTTGCGCACCACCCCGCCCGGCACCTGACGTACTTTATCGGCATTAGCGGCCACGAAGCCTTCGATCAGTTCAGCCGCGAAAGCGGAAGGCTGGTTAAACAGGTAAGTCATGGTAATTGCTCCTGTGCGAGAGAGGTCGGTTCCAGCTGGCGGCTACGGTTCAGCAACAGCATCAGCACTGCTGACAACAACATGAAGCCGCCAACCACAAACATCGGTACGGTGTAGCTGCTGGTGGCATCGTGCAGTGCGCCGGTGATATAGCCCGCCGAGAAGCCCGCCACATTGCCCAGCGTGTTAATCAGGGCGATGGCGGCCGCGGCCGAAGCGCCGGTCAGAAACTGCGTCGGCAAGGTCCAGAAATTGGGTAAGGCGGCAAAGATAGAGCTGGCGGTAATCGCAATCACCATGATGGTGGTGAAAGGCGAGTCCATGAACAGCGCCAGCGGCACGCTGATGCCACCGGTCACCGCCGGAATCGCGATGTGCCAGGTTTTGCAGCCACGACGAGAGGCGTCACGGGACCAGAAGAACATCACCACCGCGGCAATCAGGTAAGGCACGCCGGTAATCAATCCTTTTTGCATCACATTGAAGGTGGTGCCGAACTGCTGCTGGAAGCCGCCGATGATGGTTGGCAGGAAAAAGGCCAGCGCGTAGAGACCGTAGATAAAACCGAAGTAGATCAGACACAGCATCCAGACGCGGCGATTGCCGAGAATGCTGCGCACGCCCTGGTGTCCGGTCTGGGTTTTCGTCTTATGTTCTGCATCCAGCTCGCGGGTCAGCCAGTTTTTCTCGTCTGCCGTCAGCCATTTCGCCTGACGCGGTGTATCCACCAGCCAGAACAGCGCCACGATGCCGATCAGAATGGCCGGGATGGAGACGCCGAGGAACATCACGCGCCAGCCCGCCAGGCCAAACAGGCCATGCTGTTCAATAAAGGATGCTGCCAGCGGTGCGCCGAACACCACAGTCAGTGGCTGCGCCAGATAAAACAGCGACAGGATTTTGCTGCGGTGGCGTGCGGGCACCCACATGCTGAGATAGAGGATCGCGCCGGGAAAAAAGCCCGCTTCCGCAATGCCCAGCAGCAGGCGCAAGGTATAGAGCCCGTTAATGCTGCTGACCCAGGTAAAAAGCAGCGACACGATGCCCCAGCTGATCATGATGCGCGCCAGCCATTTACGGGCGCCAAAACGATGCAGCGCCAGATTGCTCGGCACTTCCAGCAGGATATAACCGATGAAAAAGATGCCGGAGGCGAGACCGAACTGCACGGCGGTCAGGCCGAGATCCTCCGTCATGCCATTGGGTCCGGCGAATGAAATCGCCGTACGGTCGAGGAAGTTGATAAAAAACATCAGGGCGACAAACGGCACCAGTCGCCAGGAGATCTTACGAATCGCGGATTGCTCCACGTCAGTCATTGTGGTCTGGATCATGACGCACCTCCGGTCTGGGCGCGATAAAAAGTGGGGTCAGGTGTTGGCAACGCACGCGGTGCATTGTCGAAGTAGGTGCAAAAAGCAGGGCTTGGGTAATCCATGTGCGAGTCCTCAATGGGTCTTCTTGTACATTGGTATCACTATTCGAACAAATGAACAGTACACGTATAATTGAGCAGCTCTCAACAGTAACGATGAGATCTGTGATCCTCTTCAAATGAATTAAATTCAGCGCAATTTTCAGATAACCTGCTGGCATGCCGCGCCCGACGGGGAAGAATCACGCTTACAGCGCAGCCAGTTGCCGCGATACCGCGCAAAACAAATGAAATACTATTGAACATATGAACAAAAATATGTCAGGCTAAAGCTGAACATTTTTACGCCTGTCATTGCGTGGCGGGCTGAGCGGGTAACTGGCTGGAGAAGACGATGAAAACGATCGCGATTGGCGCCGATGATGCGGCGATTGAACTTAAAAATTTGATTAAACGTCATCTGGAAGAGAAGCAGTACGAGGTGGTGGATTACAGCAATGACGCCCGCAATGACCGCCCAATGTATCCGGACGTGGCCTTTGCGCTGGCGACGGCAATCCAGCAGGGAAAATATCAGCGCGGCATTCTGCTGTGCGGTACCGGCATTGGTGTAGCGATCGTGGCCAATAAAGTCCCCGGCGTCCGGGCGGCCCAGTGCCATGACACCTTCTCGGCCGAGCGCGCCCGTAAAAGTAATAATGCGCAGGTGATGACGATGGGCGCACGCGTGGTGGGACCGGAACTGGCGAAAAGCATCGTCAACGCCTGGCTGGCGTCGGAGTTTGAGGCCGGTGGGTCGAGCGCAAAAGTCGATAAAATTGATTATTACGAGCAGGCGAGCCTGAATAAGTAAGCCGCGCTTTTTCATCAGGCGAAGCCACCTGTTACCGGACTCCGCCTGACTTTCCTTTACCACACCACCAGAGAGGCGACGCGGCTTTCGCAGGGAAAAATGTGCCTGGCGTGGCGCTGCGGGTCTGACTATGGAGCAGAAATGAACCCTTTAGAGGCGTTGAAACAGTTCACCACCGTGGTGGCCGACAGCGGCGATATCGAGGCGATACGTCGCTATCACCCGCAGGATGCCACCACAAATCCGTCACTGGTCCTGAAAGCGGCGACGCTGCCCCGTTACCAGCCGCTGATTGAGCAGGCGATTGATGACGCCCGCACGCAGGGCGGCAGCAAACAGACGCAGATCATCAATGCCAGCGATCGGGTCGCGGTTAACCTTGGGGTGGAGATCCTGAAAAACGTGCCGGGCCGGGTTTCGACCGAGGTGGATGCGCGTCTCTCCTTTGACCGCGGCATGTGTGTCACCAAAGGCGAAAAGCTGGTACGGATGTATGAAGAGCAAGGGATTGATCGCTCACGCATTCTGATCAAGCTGGCGGCCACCTGGGAAGGGATCCGCGCGGCTGAAACCCTGGAGCGCAACGGCATCCAGTGCAACCTGACGCTGCTGTTTTCCTTTGCTCAGGCGCAGGCCTGTGCCGAAGCGGGAGTGTTTCTGATTTCGCCATTTGTCGGGCGTATCTATGACTGGCATCAGAGCCGCAATCCAGAGACGGAGTACGATGCGCAGCACGATCACGGCGTGATGTCAGTACGCAACATTTATCACTACTACAAATCTCACCGCTATCAGACGGTGATTATGGGCGCCAGCTTTCGTAAAACCGAACAGGTGCTGGCGCTGGCGGGCTGCGATCGACTGACAATCTCCCCCGATCTGCTGCAGAGCCTGGAAAGCAGCACGCTGCTGGTGACGCGCCAGTTAACACCTTCAACGGCGGTGTCGAATCCGCCTTCTCCGCTGACAGAAGCGCAATTCCGCTGGCTGCATAATCAGGATCCAATGGCGGTCGATAAACTGGCGGAAGGCATCCGCCAGTTCGCCGTGGATCAGCAAAAGCTGGAAGATATGCTCGCTTCACGACTCTGATCGTCGCCAGGCGGAAGCCCGTTCCGCCTGGCTACCTGACATAAAAATAGATAGCGCAGAAGTGGCAGAGACTGCCGCCCAGCACGAACAAATGCCAGATGGCGTGGTTAAACGGAATGCGGCGCGCCACATAAAAAATCACACCCAGCGAATAGATAATCCCGCCTGCGGCCAGCAGCCAGATGCAGCCCGGCGGCAGGATCATCGCCAGCTGATAAACCACAATCAGCGACAACCATCCCATACAGAGATAGGTCACCAGCGACAGCGCTTTAAAGCGATGCGCAATCGTGAGCTTGAACAGGATACCGGCCAGCGCCAGCCCCCAGATCACCGCCATCAGTCCATATGCCAGCGGCGTCCTCAGCGCGACCAGCAGAAACGGCGTATAGGTGCCGGCAATCAGCAGATAGATGGCGCAGTGATCGAACTTTTTCAGCCAGGGTCTGGCCGGGCCAGCCGGAATAGCGTGATAGAGCGTCGAGGCCAGAAACAGCAGGATCATGCTGCCACCATAGAGTCTGTAGCTGATAAAAGTGATGGTGTCGGCCTGCCTCTCGATGGCCTGATTGAGCATCAGTATCAGACCGACGATGCCGAACAGGCAGCCAAGACCATGACTGATACTGTTGGCAATTTCCTCGGCGAACGAATAGCCCGCGGCGTGTTGATGTTTGTGAGAGAGTGTGGGGGTCATAACAGGTTCCTGAGCAACTCCATAGCGGTGATATCGTTATCCAGCGTAGCCAACAATTTTTCAGTGTACACTTGTACGCTAAAATTATCCTGGTGAAATTCACTATCCCTTAAACCGGTTGATGAATCTGGTAAACTGGCCGCCGGTCAACTGTTCAATGAGTCATCCATGTTTTCGCATCGCGATCTCGCCCGCCTTAACGATCTGGAAATGCAGGTCTATCAGTTCATCATTAAGCACCGCGAAGGCGTCAGCTACATGACGATCCGCGAGCTGGCTGAGCAGGCTGGTGTCTCCACCACCACCGTGCTGCGTTTCTGTCGCAAGATGGGCTGTGAAGGCTGGTCGGAATTCCGCATCCGCCTGCGCTTAAACGAACAGCAGAGTGCGCCAATGCTCAACAAGGCGGGCGTCAGTGAAATGCTGAGCTTTTTTAAGAGCATCAATAATCCTGAGTTTGAACAACTCATCGCTGAGGCCGCGCAGAAGATTAATCAGGCTGAGCGGGTGTTTTTTATTGGCGTCGGCACCTCCGGCAGCCTGGCAAAATATGGCGCACGCTTTTTCTCTAACCTCGGTAAATTCAGCCACGCGATTGACGATCCCTATTATCCGGTCAGTCCCGATCTCTATGAAAATGCCATTGCCCTTATTTTATCGGTCTCCGGTGAAACGGAAGAGATCCTGCGCATTGCCAGCCAGTTCAGCCTGAATAAGTGCAAAATCATTGCGATAACCAACACGGAGAGCTGCTCGCTGGCGAAGATCGGTGATTTCAACCTCTGCTACCATGTGCCCATCATCCGTATGGCGGACAATTCCGACATTACGACTCAGGTGCCGGTGACCTATATTATTGAAGCAATCGGCCGCCAGCTGGGGAAATAAAACAGCCTGTTTTTTGGATGTAACAAACGCCATTATTGCCGCGCTGTTATATCGTGACTTTCATTATTGCCTTGCTACACTCAGCTCAATTTCAATATCCGTAATGGGGTGAAGCATGAGTGCAGAATTGCAGTTACCAAAAGGCTTTCTTTGGGGCGGAGCGGTGGCAGCGCATCAGGTTGAAGGCGGCTGGGATCAGGGCGGCAAAGGCATCAGCATTGCTGACGTGATGACCGGCGGTTCACATGGCGTTGACCGGGTGATCACCGACGGCGTGCAGCCGGGTCATTTCTACCCGAACCACAAGGGTGTGGAGTTTTACTCCCACTACAAACAGGATGTCGCGCTGTTCGCCGAGATGGGCTTCAAATGTTTCCGTACCTCGATTGCCTGGACCCGCATCTTCCCTAACGGTGACGAGCAGCAGCCCAACGAAGCGGGCCTGCAATTCTATGACGACCTGTTTGATGAACTGCTGAAGTATGGCATTGAACCGGTCATCACCCTTTCGCACTTCGAAATGCCTTATCACCTGGTCAAAGAGTATGGCGGCTGGCACAACCGCAAAGTGGTCGACTTCTTTGTGCGCTTCAGCGAAGTGGTGCTGAACCGCTATAAAAGCAAAGTGAAATACTGGATGACCTTCAATGAGATTAACAACCAGCGTAACTGGCAGTATCCGCTGTTTGGTTACTGCTGTTCAGGCGTGATCTTTACCGAACATGAGAAGCCTGAACAGGCGATGTATCAGGTAATGCACCACCAGTTTGTTGCCAGCGCAAAAGTGGTGAAACTCGGCCACGACATCAATCCTGACTTCCGGATTGGCTGCATGATCGCCATGGTGCCGGTCTATCCCTTCTCCTGCCACCCGGACGATGTGGTGCTGGCGCAGGAATCGATGCATCAGCGCTATGTCTTCAGTGACGTGCAGATGCGCGGCTACTATCCGGCCTACACCCTGAAAGAGTGGGCGCGCAAGGGTTACGACATTCAGATGGAAGCGGATGATGCCGAGACCCTGCGCCAGGGCTGTGCAGACTATGTGGGTTTCAGCTACTACATGAGCAATGCGGTGAAAACCGATGCCAGCGGCGTTGACGATCCGATCACCGGCTTTGAAGGTGTGGTGAAAAACCCACATGTGAAAGCATCAGACTGGGGCTGGCAGATCGATCCGGTTGGCCTGCGCTATGCCATGAACGAGCTGTATGAGCGTTACCAGAAGCCGCTGTTTATTGTTGAAAACGGCTTTGGTGCTATCGATAAGCCAAACGCCAATGGCGTGATTGAAGATGATTACCGCATCGACTATCTGCGTGCGCATATCGAAGAGATGAAGAAAGCTGTGGCGTACGATGGTGTGGATTTAATGGGCTATACGCCGTGGGGCTGCCTCGATTGCGTCTCGTTTACCACCGGCCAGTACGACAAACGTTACGGCTTTATTCATGTGAATAAAAACGATGATGGCAGCGGCGATTTTTCTCGTGGGAAGAAAAAGAGTTTCAGCTGGTATCAGCAGGTTATCGCCAGTAACGGCGAAAACCTGTAAGTCATCACGCCGCATCAGCGGCAAAGTGAGTTAACGCCCACCGGCAGCGTCAATGATGCTGCCGGTGACATAAGAGGCCGCGTCGCTGGCCAGCCAGACGATCGCTTCCGCCACCTCTTCTGCTTCACCGCCGCGTCCCATCGGGATCACGCTGGCAAGCCTGTCCACTCTGCCCGGCTCTCCGCCATCGGCATGCATCTCTGTATAGATGAATCCTGGACGTACGCCGTTGACCCTAATTCCCTGCTGCGCTACTTCCAGAGACAATCCTCTGGTCAGCGTGTCCATCGCCCCTTTTGAGGCGGCGTAATCGACATATTCGCCAGGCGCACCGGTACGCGACGCGGCCGATGAGACGTTGACAATGGCGCCACCCTGGCCGCCGTGATGCGTGCCCATCCGCTTAACCGCCTCACGACAGCAGAGAAAAGACCCAATCACGTTGGTGGCAAAGACCGTATGCAGGCGCGCCGCATCCAGCTGCTCGGTGCGACACTGCTGAAACAAAATTCCGGCGTTGTTCACCAGCAACGCCAGCGGTTCGGACTGCTGGTCGAGCTGCGCAAACATCGCCATCACCTGGGCTTCATCACTGATATCTGCCTGAACTGCAAAGGCTTTGCCACCCTGCTGCTGGATCTGTGCCACCACCTGTTGAGCTTCTGGTTCGCGCTGACGGTAGTTCACCGCAACCCGATAACCCCGCGCTGCCAGTAACAGCGCCGTGGCCCGCCCGATACTGCGACCGCCCCCCGTAACCAGTGCCAGTTTCATGCTGATTCTCCAGAACAAAGGGCCGACGAATCGGCCCTTCATGGTTAACGTTTGCCTGCAGAGAGATTACTGATAGTCGCTCATCGGCACGCAGGAGCAGAACAGATTCCGGTCGCCAAACACATCATCCAGACGTTTTACCGTCGGCCAGTATTTGTTGTGGCTGCCCGCAGGGAAGACTGCCAGTTCGCGGCTGTAAGGATGTGACCACTCACTGACGATTTCCAGCTGGGTATGCGGCGCATTAACCAGCGGGTTGTCATCCAGCGGCCATTCACCCGACGTCACCCGATCAATCTCCATGCGGATCGCCAGCATCGCGTCGATAAAGCGATCCAGTTCGATTTTGCTCTCCGATTCGGTCGGCTCCACCATCAGCGTACCTGCCACCGGGAAGGACATCGTTGGTGCGTGGAATCCGTAATCGATCAGGCGCTTGGCAATATCCAGCTCACTGATGCCGGTCTGCTCTTTCAGCGGACGGATGTCAAGAATACATTCGTGCGCCACGCGACCGTCACGGCCGGTGTAGAGCACCGGATAGGCCGACTGCAGCCGGCGGGCAATGTAGTTGGCATTCAGAATCGCGACCGAACTGGCCTGTTTCAGCCCTTCCGCGCCCATCATGCGAATGTACATCCAGCTGATTGGCAGAATGGATGCACTGCCAAACGGCGCTGCGGATACGGCGCCCTGCTGCGTCAGTACACCGTCGATCTGTACCACGCTGTGCCCCGGCACAAACGGGGCCAGGTGCGCTTTGACGCCAATCGGTCCCATACCCGGGCCGCCGCCGCCGTGCGGAATGCAGAAGGTTTTATGCAGATTCAGGTGCGAGACATCTGCGCCGATGTAGCCTGGCGTGGTGATGCCGACCTGCGCATTCATGTTCGCGCCATCCAGATAAACCTGACCGCCGTATTGATGCACGATCTGGCACACTTCACGGATGGTTTCTTCATAGACGCCGTGGGTGGAAGGATAAGTCACCATGATGCAGGAGAGCTTATCGCCCGCCTGAGCCGCTTTTTCACGCAGGTCGCCAAGGTCGATGTTGCCCTGTTTATCGCAGGCCACGACCACCACATCCATGCCCGCCATCTGGGCTGAGGCCGGGTTAGTGCCGTGCGCCGAGCTCGGGATCAGGCAGAGATGACGATCGCCCTCGCCACGGCTTTCGTGATAGCGACGGATTGCCAGCAGGCCGGCATATTCACCCTGCGCGCCGGAGTTTGGCTGCATACAGAGCGCATCATAGCCGGTGAGCTGCACCAGCCACTGCGAAAGCTGGCCGATCATCTGCAGATAGCCGGTAGCCTGTTCAGCCGGGCAGAATGGATGCAGCTCCGCAAATTCCGGCCAGGTGATCGGGATCATCTCTGCCGCGGCATTGAGCTTCATGGTGCAGGAGCCCAGCGGGATCATCGCCTGATTCAGTGCCAGATCCTTTTTCTCCAGGCTGTGCATGTAGCGCATCATCTCGGTTTCGCTGTGATGACGGTTAAACACCGAATGGGTCAGGATCTCGCTTTGGCGTTGCAGGCCAGCAGGAATCGCGTGGCTTTCGCTGGCCACTTCGCTGTCGAGCTTTTCCAGGTCCTGACCGTGTTCATCACCCAGCAGGATAGCGAACAGAGCCAGAATATCTTCGCGGCAGGTGGTTTCATCAAGCGTGATACCGACGGCGTTATGGATGTCGCTACGCAGGTTAACGCCAAAGCTCAGGGCGCGGTTCAGCACGGCGGCTTTATCTGCCACTTCCACCGTCAGCGTATCGAACCAGTGCTGATGGCGCAGCTTCAGACCGCCCTGTTGCAGTCCCGCCGCCAGAATGTTGGTGAAGCGATGAATGCGTGAGGCAATGCGTTTCAGACCCGCCGGGCCGTGGAATACCGCATAGAGACCGGCGATGTTTGCCAGCAGCACCTGCGACGTACAGATGTTGGAGTTGGCCTTTTCACGGCGGATATGTTGTTCACGGGTCTGCATCGCCATACGCAGCGCCGTGTTGCCCGCCGCATCACGTGAAACACCAATAATACGGCCTGGCATCGAACGTTTGTGCTCGTCGCGGCTGGCGAAGAAGGCCGCGTGAGGGCCGCCGTAGCCCATTGGCACGCCGAAGCGCTGAGCTGAACCAAAGACAATGTCTGCGCCCTGCTTGCCTGGCGCTTCCAGTAACACCAGCGACATAAAGTCCGCCGCCACGCTGACCACCACTTTGCGGGCTTTCAGTCCGGCAATCAGTGCGCTGTAATCGTGCGCTTCGCCGGTGGTGCCTACCTGTTGCAGCAGCACGCCAAACAGGTCGTCATGATCGGGCGCTTTGTCCGCGCTATCAATAATCAGTTCGAAACCGAACGTCTCCGCACGCGTACGGACCACATCCAGCGTCTGCGGATGGATATCATCGGCAATGAAGAATTTATTGGCGTTTTTGAGCTTACTGACGCGTTTTGCCATCGCCATCGCTTCGGCGGCAGCGGTCGCTTCGTCCAGCAGTGAGGCGGACGCGATATCCATGCCGGTGAGATCCAGCGTCAGCTGCTGGAAGTTCAGCAGCGCTTCCAGACGGCCCTGGGAGACCTCGGGTTGATACGGGGTATAGGCGGTGTACCAGCCCGGATTCTCCAGCATATTACGCAGGATAACCGGCGGGGTGATCACCGCGCTATACCCCATACCGATCCAGGATTTGTAACGCAGATTCTGGCTGGCAATCGCTTTCAGTTCGGCCAGAGCCTGCTGTTCAGTGGCGGCTTCACCAACTGCTGGCGGGCCAGGCAGCTGAATGTCTGCCGGCACAATCGTGCTGATTAACGCTTCCAGCGAACGGGCACCAATAGCGTCAAGCATCTGCGCCTGCTGCTCAGGTGAAGGACCGATATGGCGCTCAATGAATGCACCGTTGTGTTCAAGCTGGCTGAGAGTCTGAGTCATTAGCAGTAAATCCTGAATCGGGCTGGGGGAACCGGAGAGCAAACATAAATCTGCGGCCTCTTTACGAGGCCGTCTGACGACTACTCGTCGATGGAGGCTTTGTAAGCATCCGCATCCAGCAGCGTGTCGATTTCAGACGCGTCGCTGGCCTGGATTCTGAATAACCAGCCGCCTTCATAAGGCTCGCTGTTGACCTGCTCCGGTGAGTCAGTCAGTGCTTCGTTGACCGCCACAATCTCACCGCTGATCGGCGCATAGATATCTGAAGCCGCTTTAACGGATTCCGCGACCGCACACTCTTCACCGGCGGCAAACGTTGCGCCCACTTCCGGCAAATCGACAAACACCATGTCGCCCAGTAACTCCTGTGCATGTTCAGTGATACCGACGGTGTAGCTGCCATCTTCTTCTTTGCGCACCCACTCGTGGCTGTCGCGGTACTTCAACGTATTCGGCACATTGCTCATTGGCCATTTCTCCTGAATAAAATTTACTGGGCGACCGGTTTACCGGCGCGGACAAAAACGGGACGGGTAACCTGGACCGGCATCTGGCGGTTACGGATCTCAACGATGGCGGTGCTGCCGACACTGGCCGGTACACGTGCCAGGGCAATGCTGCAACCCAGCGTCGGGGAGAAAGAGCCACTGGTGATGATGCCTTCCTGCAGCTCCCCCTGGTCATTGGTGAAACGCACCGGCAAGCCGTTTCGCAGCACCCCTTTTTCCGTGAGGATGAGTCCCACCAGCTTTTCGGTACCGCGTTCACGCTGCAGTTCCAGCGCTTCCCGGCCGATGAAATCGCGGTCAGTGGGTTCCCAGCAGACCGTCCAGCCCATGTTGGCAGCCAGCGGTGAAACGCCTTCATCCATCTCCTGACCATACAGATTCATACCCGCTTCCAGACGCAGCGTGT
Organism: Pantoea sp. E956-1; assembly: GCF_982223955.1. Taxonomy (NCBI): domain Bacteria; kingdom Pseudomonadati; phylum Pseudomonadota; class Gammaproteobacteria; order Enterobacterales; family Erwiniaceae; genus Pantoea; species Pantoea sp. E956-1. Next base: position 165,903 of record NZ_CEUYZP010000004.1, read on the forward strand.
CGCGTGCGCCCAGTCCGGCAGGTTTAACGCCAGCAGCCAGCAGACGCTGCCAGAAATCGGCCGCCTCCTCTGCAGGCATAGCAATCTCATATCCCGCTTCGCCGGTATAGCCGGTAGTGGCGATAAACAGGTCGCCCGCCTGCACACCGAAAAATGGCTTCATGCCAGCAACAGCCTGACGCTGCTCCTCGCTGAACAGCGTCTGTGCCTTCTGCTGCGCCTGCGGACCCTGCACGGCAATCAGCGCCAGGTCGTCGCGTTCCGTCAGCGTAATGCCATAGCCCTGCGCGTGTTGCGTGATCCAGGCGAGATCGTTTTCACGGGTGGCAGAGTTCACCACCAGCCGGAAGAACTCTTCGCTCATAAAGTAAACAATTAAATCGTCAATGACGCCACCCGAGGCATTCAGCATCCCGGTGTAGAGCGCTTTGCCTGGCTGGGTCAGTTTTGCCACATCATTTGCCAGCAGGTAGCGCAGGAATTCACGGGTACGCGGGCCTGTCAGGTCGACGATGGTCATGTGAGAGACATCAAACATACCGGCGTCGGTGCGCACTACATGATGTTCATCCATCTGGGAGCCATAGTGCAGCGGCATCATCCAGCCATGAAAATCCACCATGCGGGCACCGCAGGCCTGATGCTGTTCAAACAGAGGTGTTTGCTGAGTCATAACCATCCTGTGCAGAAGCGAGTGAGTGCAAAAGTGCGCCGGAATTCAGTGCCGACGCAAACGTTCTCTTATGGCTGACGTTACCACCGAATCTGACGATTAACCATAAGCAAACCGGGGTCGAAAGCAGAGGCACAGCCTAACCAGGAACGGCTGCCAACAGGATATAAAACTGCAATTTTGTGATTAATCGCGCAATAAATGCAGGGATTTTAAATATACGCAGCAAATTTATGCGGGATGGCGTTCAGGATGTAAAAAAAATCCCGCACCAGCGGACAGAAGGATGAGGAAAAGTAATGCGAATTCGCCTGCAAAATTAGAATAAATCAAACGAAGACCTCTGCTGGTGCAGCGTTGCCTTTTTGTAGTGCAGAGCGTTTTCAGGCATAAAAAAAGCCAGCAGAAGCTGGCTCATCAGAAGGGGTAGATTTAGCGTAGCCAGGCAGGCAAATCATTCAGGCCCATCGCCTGCTTCAGCATCATAGGTTTGACACCCGGCAGGCGGTCAGCCAGTTTCAGACCCACGTCGCGCAGCAATTTTTTTGCCGGATTATTGCCGGCAAACATTTCACGGAAGCCCTGCATTCCTGCCAGCATCATCGCGGCGCTGTGCTTACGGCTGCGCTCATAGCGACGCAGATAGAGGTGCTGACCAATATCTTTGCCCTGCTGATGCAGGCGGCGAATCTCACCGATCAGCTCGGCGGCATCCATAAACCCAAGGTTAACGCCCTGACCCGCCAGCGGATGAATGGTGTGAGCCGCATCGCCCACCAGCGCCAGACGGTGCGCCGCGAAGTTGCGGGCATAGCGCGCCACCAGCGGAAACGATTTGCGCTCGCTTTCCAGCTGGCACAGGCCTAGCCGCATATCAAACGCCACTGAGAGCTGCTGATTGAACAGCGCTTCCGGCATGGTTTCCAGACGGCTCGCTTCCTGCGGCGAGAGCGACCAGACGATGGAACTGAGATGGGGATCCTGCATCGGCAGGAAAGCCAGAATGCCGTCGCCGTGAAACACCTGGCGCGCTACTGCGTCGTGCGGCTTCTCAGTGCGGACATTTGCCACTAACGCATGGTGATCGTAATCCCAGAAGGTCAGCGGGATATCGGCTTTGTTGCGCAGCCAGGAGTTAGCGCCGTCAGCGGCAATCATTAATCGCGCACTTAACATGCTGCCATCCTGCAGGGTAACAAAGGCTTCGTTGTCACCAAACGCGACCTGCTGTAACTGCGAGGGTGCCATTATCGTCACGTCGCTGCAGGCGCTGGCACGTTGCCAGAGTGCATTATGGATAACCGGGTTTTCGATAATATGGCCCAGATGCGACAGGCCCTGCTGCTGATCATCAAAGGCGATAGAGCCGAAACTGTCCTTATCCCACACTTCCATGCCGTGATAAGCGCTGGCGCGCAGCGAGAGAATGGTCGACCAGACATCCAGCTTCTGCAACAGCCGTTCGCTGGCGGCATTGATTGCCGACACGCGAACTGACGGTGACGCACTCAGCGCCAGCGGTGGCTCCGGCGATTTTTCCAGTACGGCGATGCGCAAACCGCTGCCCTGCAAGCCGCAGGCCACCGCCAGTCCCACCATACCGCCACCGGCAATCACCACATCAAAAGTTTGCATCTGAGCCTCTTTATTAACGCTTAACCCAGCCAAGCGTGCGCTCAGCCAGTTGATTTCTTAACCACGGCAGATGATCCATCGCCAGCAGGCCCAGGTTACGTCCTGCCACCAGCGGGCCATAGCGATTCGCAAAGACGCGGACCAGTCCGTCGGTGATACCGATGGTGGCGGCGCGGTCAGGCTGACGGCGCTGCTGGTAATGATGCAGCACCGCATAGCTGCCGGGGTCCTGCTGTTGCCGATGGGCGGCTGCCAGCGTTTCAGCCAGCGACATCACATCGCGCAGGCCCAGGTTAAAGCCCTGCCCGGCAATCGGATGCAGCGTCTGCGCCGCATTGCCCACCACCGCCACGCGATGCGTGACCGGCGACATCGCCCGGTGCAGCGCCAGCGGATAATACTCACGCTGACCGGTGTGGGTGAATTTACCCAGCCGCCAGCCAAAGGCACGCTGCAGCTGGCTGAGGAATTCGGCCTCACTCCACTGCTCAATGCGCTCGCGCTGCGAAACCGGATGACACCAGACCAGCGACAGGCGATTGCCGGACATCGGCAACAGCGCCAGCGGGCCATGTTCGGTAAAACGTTCAAATGCCCGGCCCTGATGAGGCAGCGCGGTAGAAACATTGGCAATCACGGCAAGCTGTTGATAGTCGTCTCTTTGCCACTGAATGCCGCATGAAGCCGCCAGCGCAGAGCGCGTTCCATCCGCCGCCACCAGCAGTTTGCCGCTGAGTTGTTCGCCACTGTCCAGCGTCACCTCAACCTGCTGCTGATGGCGGTTAGCCTGGGTAACACGAGCCGGACAGCGCAGCGTTACGCCGGGTGCTTTTTTCAGTTCAGCAAACAGGCGCTGACCGACGTCAAACAGCTCGACAACCTGTCCCAGCGCCGGAATAGCGTAGTCAGCCGCCGCCAGCGACACAAAACCGGCGTGACCGCGATCGGAGACATGAATGTCGGTAATCGGCGTGGCACAACGGGCGATCTGCTGCCACAGATTGATATCCGCAAGCTGCTGGCAGGTTCCGGCAGAGAGCGCAATAGCGCGGCCATCGAAACCAGGATGCGCCCGGCTACCGGGCTCGCTGCTTTCTATCAGCGTTACCGGCAGTGTGCCCTGGGTCAGATGGGAGATCGCCAGCGCCAGCGTCGCCCCGGTCATGCCGCCACCGGCAATCAGAATCGTCATGCCTGTTTTGCCGCCGCCATCAGTGCTTCAATCTCATCCGCCTCTTTCACGACGCTGTCGGTGAGATTTTCAATGCCATCTTCAGTGATCACAATGTCATCTTCGATTCGGATACCAATGCCGCGATACTGCGCGGGCACGTCGGCATCCGGTGCGATATAAAGACCCGGCTCGACAGTTAACACCATGCCCGGTTCCAGTACGCGGTCGCGGCTCGGGGTGCCGTAGTGGCCGACATCGTGAACATCCAGCCCCAGCCAGTGACCCAGGCCATGCATGTAGAACTGACGATGGACCTCCTCGGCGATCAGCGTATCGACGTCGCCCTCCAGAATGCCCAGCTCCACCAGACCGGTGACCATGATGCGCACCACTTCATCATTCACTTCACGAATGCTGATGCCTGGCCGGAACAGTTCAAGCGAGCGGTTGAGACAAGCCAGCACGATGTCATAAATCGCGCGCTGCGCCGGGCTGAATTTGCCGTTAACCGGGAAGGTGCGGGTGATATCGCCTGCATAGCCGTGGAACTCACAGCCTGCATCGATCAGCACCAGATCGCCGTCGCGCATTTCGCTTTCGTTTTCGGTGTAGTGCAGAATGCAGCCGTTATCTCCGGCACCCACAATGGTGTTATAGGAGGGAAACCGCGCGCCGTGACGGTTAAATTCGTGCTGAATTTCCCCTTCAAGCTGATACTCGAACAGGCCTGGCCGGCAGGTTTGCATGGCGCGGGTATGCGCCAGTGCACTGATTTTCCCGGCGCGACGTAACAGTTCAATCTCATCTGCATCTTTAAACAGGCGCATCTCATGCACCCAGGGACGCCAGTCAGTGAGGGTATCGGGCGCACTGAGATGCTGGCGGAAGCCGCGACGCAGCTTATCCAGCGCGCTGAACACCTGCGTGTCCGCGTGGGCATATTCGCCCTGCGCATGGTAAACCACATCCAGGCCATTCAGCAGCAGGTGCAGCTGGTCACCAATATCATTCCAGGGTAAAGCGCGATCGACGCCCAGTTTGTCGGGTGCGGCCTCCTGGCCCAGGCGACGGCCAGACCAGGTTTCCGCCGCAGGATCGCGCACGCGGTTAAACAACACGCTGTGGTTATGATTCTCATCGCTTTTGATCAGCACCAGCAACGCCTGCGGCTCGTTAAAACCGGTGAAATACCAGAAGTCGCTGCTCTGACGGAACGGATATTCGGTGTCATTACTGCGTATCACTTCTGGCGCAGCAAAGATTAACGCTGCGCTGCCAGACACCATCTTCGCCAGCAGCGCCTGACGACGCTGCAGGAATCGTTCCAGTGAAATCATCTCTGCACTCCCTGTAAACTGACCGGTTAAACTCGTTGACCTGAAATTAGTGTAGCGTCGGTTTTTGTACTTCTGGCGCGGTTGGCTGCGGGCGGGTGAACGTATCGTGGCACAGCAGCGCGGCGACACGCACATACTCAATCACCTCCTCCAGCGACTGCTCCAGTTCCTCCTGGTCTTCATCTTCTTCGTAACCGAGCTGTGCGATAGTGCGCAGATCATCAATTGCTTCGCCGGTTTCGCCGGTGACTTTATCCAGTTTAGGCTGTGTTACGCCCAGGCCGAGCAGAAAATGGTTAACCCAGCCCGCCAGCGCGTCGGCACGGTCAAAGACGGTGATGTCGTCATCAGCAGGCAGCAGCAACTGAAACAGGAAGCCTTCATCTTCCAGCGTGGTCGACGTATGCTCGTGCAGTTCCGCCAGCGGCACGGCAAGAGTGTGTGAAAACGCCATGCCTTCGTTAGCCAGATCGTGTACCAGCGTCTTCCAGCTGGTGTCCTGGTTACCACCGCAGAGGATCCCGCTCAGCAGGCCATGCATTTCCGCGGGCGTCATTCCAACGCCCTGCTGTGAGAGCACCGCCGCGAGCGCGTTGTAATCGGGGGTTGCGTTCTGTAAGGACATAAGTTTTCATCGTCGTTGGCAGAATAAGTTCGTGTTATGCTACCACTAGCTGCCTCAAGGTTTCCAGAAAAGGGGTTGTATCTTATTTCGTGGGTCTATATAGTTGCCCGCCTCCCAAGCCTTTGACTGCTAAGGGAGTTGCGAGCGAAGTAATCAGTCAGGAAGGTGGCATGTCTGCACAACCGGTAGATTTACAAATTTTTGGTCGTTCGTTGAGAGTAAATTGTCCGCCAGAGCAGCAAGATGCGCTCAATAGCGCGGCTGAAGATCTCAATCAACGGTTGCAAGATCTAAAAGTTCGCACTAGAGTCACCAATACAGAACAACTGGTGTTCATCGCCGCGTTAAACGTCTGCCACGAGCTGGCGCAAGAGAAAGTGAAAACGCGCGATTATGCTGCTAATATGGAACAGCGTATCCGTATGTTGCAGCAGACGATTGAACAGGCATTAGTTGAGCAGGGTCGCATCTCTGAGCGTGAGGGTGCGAAGTTCGAATAAAACTTCATGGTTGCTATACTTAAGTAACGGTGAGGTAAATTTTCTCTGAGATGTTTGCATGTGGGCCAGTCCCCTGAGCCGATATTTCGAAAAAACAGAATGTGACGCTCGTAACCTGTGTGCATGCTCGGTTCGTCCGAGAAGCCTGATGGTTATGACGGCATGTTCACCTTGAACCAAGGGTTCAAGGGTTACAGCCTACGGCGGCATCTCGGAGATCTCTCTTCCTTTAGTCCTGCTTTTTTCCCCTGACTGACATGTTATAGTCGCTGTTCAGCGACTTATCCGGCGGGGAAATCATGTCTGAACCTTCCATGTCTGAACCTTCAATGACCCAGCGTCAGGCGATTCGCCAGCATGTGCGACATCTGCGACGGGCACTTACTGATGAGCAGCAAACGCTGGCCGCTAAGCAGGTCGCTGAACATGCGCTCAACTACGCTCCGATGACCGAAGCGCGCAATATCGCCCTGTTTCTGTCGGTGGATGGCGAACTGAATACCCGTCCGCTGATTGCCCGCCTCTGGCATCTGAAGAAAGTGGTTTATCTGCCGGTTTTACACCCCTTCTCTCCCGGTAATTTGTTGTTTCTGCGCTACTCGCCCGATACCCCATTGCTCAAAAATAAGCTGCGCATTCCTGAACCGCCGCTGGATATCCGGCAGGTGATCACGCTTGATCAACTTGATCTGATGATGGTGCCGCTGGTGGCGTTTGATCAGCATGGGCAGCGTCTGGGGATGGGCGGCGGCTTCTACGATCGCACCCTGCAGAACTGGCGGCAGCACGGTTTTTTGCCAGTAGGCCTGGCACACGATTGTCAGCAGGTGGATAGCCTGCCGGTAGCAGAATGGGATGTGCCTTTACCGGCGGTAATGACGCCGTCAAAACTCTGGCAGTGGGAGTAGAAGAGTCGCTTTGTCAGACAAGTGAAAACCCACATCCGGGCGCATCTGGCAGCAATGAAATAGCTCAACGCGCAGGGAACATGGTCAGAAGAGGAAAGCGTCGCGCCGCCCGGATAAAAACGCCGGGAGCGTTTTTGAACAACGCAACGCGTTGGCCCGGTTACGGGCGCACCTCAGGGACGAGGTGCGTAATCGCGCGGGCCGGGCATGCCATGGATGGCGGCTTTTGCATCTTTCCGATCTGGCCGTGTTCTCTTCGCAGTCTCGGTCTTACAGCAAATCGGGACAGCCTGTATTAACTACCTGAAGAGACGCGACTAAGCGCCTGTTCAGGTTGGTAGCGCTTAGTAAAGCAGACGAGCGCGGATGGTACCCGGAATCGCCTTCATCAGCTGCAGCGCGTTCTCGGCCACTTCCGGCTCTGCATCAATATCGATCACCACATAGCCCATAAACGGCGAAGTTTGCAGATACTGAGCCGCGATGTTGATGCCCTGCTCGGCAAAAATCTGGTTGATGGCCGTCAGCACGCCCGGACGGTTCTCATGGATATGCAGCAGACGACTGGCGCTGATACCGTGAATCGGCAGTGACACTTCGGGGAAATTCACCGCCGACAGGGTCGAGCCGTTATCGGAGTATTTCGCCAGCTTGCCCGCCACTTCAATGCCGATGTTCTCCTGCGCTTCTTCCGTCGAGCCGCCAATGTGCGGTGTCAGAATCACGTTGTCGAACTCACTCAGTGGAGAGATAAACGGCTCGCTGTTGGTCGCTGGCTCGCTCGGGAAGACATCGATGGCTGCGCCACCCACCTGTTTGCTGGCCAGCGCATCGCACAGTGCCGGAATATCTACTACGGTACCGCGTGAGGCGTTAATCAGCAGCGCGCCAGGCTTCATCTGCGCCAGCTGCTCTGCACCAATCATATCCTGCGTAGAGACGGTTTCCGGCACGTGCAGGCTGACAACGTCGCTCATGTTGAGGAGATCGGCCAGATGGCGTACCTGCGTGGCATTACCCAGCGGCAGCTTGTTTTCAATGTCGTAGAAGAAAACATGCATACCCAGGCTTTCTGCCAGCACGCCCAGCTGCATTCCGATATGGCCGTAACCGATAATACCCAGTTTTTTGCCACGCGCTTCAAATGAGCCTTTGGCAATCTTATTCCAGATGCCACGGTGTGCTTTCGCATTCGCTTCCGGGATGCCACGCAGCATCAGCAGCATTTCACCAATCACCAGCTCCGCAACCGAGCGGGTATTTGAGAACGGCGCATTGAATACGGGAATACCCCGGCTGGCAGCCGCCTGCAGATCAACCTGGTTGGTGCCGATACAGAAACAGCCAACAGCGACCAGCTTTTCAGCCGCCGCAAAAATCTCTTCAGTAAGCTGGGAGCGGGAACGGATACCAATGAAGTGTGCATCACGGATCGATGCTTTTAACGCGTCGGAATCCAGTGCGCCCTTATGGAATTCGATGTTGGTGTAGCCTGCAGCCCGCAGGTTCTCCAGCGCGCTCTGATGGACACCTTCCACCAGCAGGAACTTAATCTTATCTTTTTCCAGTGATACCTTTGCCATTTCCCGATCCTATTCAGCATTCAATGAGGACTACCATAAGCCAGCCTTCTGTCAAAATATCAAAAAAATCGCGTCGGGCAATACAAACGATTGCCCGGCCGCCAGCACGGCAGCGGCTGACGGCAGCACATTGCCGGACAAAATAAGGAGGTCGGCCTGGAAGAGAGTACGAACCCGCTGCCGATGACGGTTATGTGACATAAGTCACCAAATTTCACCGCAGCGAGAAAAGATGATTTGCGGGCAGAAATAACCGACGCCGGATCGACGCCGGACAGATCATTTTTTGATGGTTTTCACGCCATCAGGCCCGCCAATCAGCGCAATATCTGCGCCGCGCGCGGCAAAAAGGCCCACGGTAACGACGCCAGGCAAGGCGTTGATGGTTTTTTCCAGCTCAATGGGATCGAGAATGCGCAGATTATGCACATCAAGAATAATGTTGCCGTTATCGGTGACTACGTTCTGACGATACTCAGGTAAGCCGCCCATTTTCACCAGCTGACGCGCCACATAACTGCGCGCCATTGGGATCACCTCGACCGGCAGCGGGAAACGGCCCAGCACATCGACCTCTTTTGAAGCGTCAGCGATACAGATAAAGGTTTCAGCCACGGCGGCCACGATCTTTTCGCGCGTCAGCGCCGCGCCGCCGCCTTTGATCATCTGCATCTGTGGGTTGATCTCATCCGCGCCATCTACGTACACCGACAGCAGGTCAATCTCGTTCAGGTCGAACACCTGAATACCCAGGCTCTTCAGCTTCTGGGTTGAGGCATCCGAGCTGGAGACGGCACCTTCAATCTGATGCCTGACCGTGGCAAGCGCATCGATAAAGTGGGCAGCGGTGGATCCGGTACCCACACCAACAACGGTGCCCGGCTGCACGTACTCAAGTGCAGCCCAGCCAACGGCTTTTTTCAGTTCATCCTGGGTCATGGTATGTTTAAAACCTGTGCGACAACGAAGTGCGCGTAGTATAAAACAAGGCTTGCTGAAAATGCTCGGCTGACCGACGTGGATTTATCGCTTTGGAAGCCAGCCCACAAAAAACAAGAGAGCCATCACAGGTGATACTTTTGTGGCATAGTGACATCCATCCTGAAGGAGAGAGAAGAATAATGAAACGCCCGGATTATCGAACGCTTCAGGCGCTGGATTCAGTGATCCGCGAACGCGGATTTGAGCGTGCCGCTCAAAAATTATGTATCACTCAGTCAGCGGTTTCACAGCGTATCAAGCAGCTGGAGAATCTGTTTGGCCAGCCGCTGCTGGTGCGCACCGTGCCACCCCGTCCGACCGAACAGGGTCAGAAACTGCTGGCGTTGCTGCACCAGGTGGAACTGCTGGAGGAGGAGTGGCTGGGCGATGAGAACAGTGGCACCACGCCGCTGCTGCTGTCGCTGGCGGTCAATGCCGACAGTCTGGCCACCTGGCTGCTGCCTGCGCTGAAAGATGTGCTGGCAGATTCACCCGTCCGCCTCAATCTGCAGGTCGAAGATGAAACCCGGACCCAGGAGCGTCTGCGTCGTGGTGAAGTGGTGGGTGCGGTGAGTATTCAGCCACAGCCGCTGCCCAGTTGCCTGGTGGATCAGCTCGGTGCGCTCGACTACCTGTTTGTGGCGTCGCGTGACTTTGCCGATCGCTTCTTCCCCAACGGCGTCACCCGCTCTGCTCTGCTGAAAGCGCCGGCGGTGGCGTTTGACCATCTTGATGATATGCATCAGGCCTTCCTGCAACAGAACTTTGATCTCTCACCGGGCAGTGTGCCCTGCCACATTGTGAACTCCTCTGAAGCCTTTGTGCAGATGGCGCGACAGGGTTCGACCTGCTGTATGATCCCGCATCTGCAGATTGAGCGTGAGCTGGCAAGCGGTGAGTTAATTGATCTGACGCCAGGCTTGTGTCAGCGCCGGATGCTCTACTGGCATCGTTTTGCACCAGAAAGCCGGTTAATGCGTCGGGTGACCGATGCGCTGATTGCGCATGGACATCGGGTGCTGCGTCAGGATGACGTCGCAGCCTGAAAAGAAAAACGGGGCGAAAGCCCCGTTTTTACTGCTGACACGTTATGCCCCGAACGGCTGTAAGGATGGATTGGCTCAGGGAACAAGGTCAGATCCTGAGATTCATCGGCAGTCTTAACGGGGCATCAGCCCCGTTTTGCACTATGGCGTATTGGGCTTGATCTCAAACACCACATCAACCTGATCGTCAAAGTTGATGCTCTGCTGATCGTAGGTCTCCTGCGCCGAGGTATCTGCCGCTGCAGCCGCTTTATACATCCGGTTCATCGGCATCGGCTGATAGTTAGCGACCTGATAACGAATGCTGTAGATCGAGCCCAGCTTCGCGTTAAAGCCTTCAGCCAGCTGTGATGCCTGCTGAGTCGCATTTTTAATCGCTGCTTTACGCGCCTGCTCTTTGTAGCTCTCCGGATTTGCCACGCCTAACTCGACGCTACGCACCTCATTCAGACCAGACTTCAGCGCCCCGTCCAGCAGATCATTCAGCTTGTCCAGCTGACGCAGGGTTACCTGCACCTGACGCACCGCACGGTAGCCTTTCAGGACTGATTTACCTTCTTTGGTGTAATCATACTCTGGCTGGGTGCTCAGGTTTGCTGCATCAATATCTTTCTTCTCAATGCCGTTTTTCTGCAGAAAATCGAAATATTGTGCAACCCGGCTATCCGCCTGCTTTTTCGCATCTGCGGCATCTTTTGACGACACGTTCACCACGATAGAGAGCGTGGCGATATCGGGACGGGCATCGACCGTTGCCTTGCCTGAGGTCACCACGTGTGGCCCGTTCGGTAACTCATCAGCGTGTACGCCAGGCAATGCCCCGGCGCTCATGATTGCGGCCAGAGCCAATGCTTTCAGTTTCATGAAAGTCCTCCTTGAAAAGGTACTATGACGGCTTCCAACCGGCGAAGCCCAACAGCGCATTGTTATGCGCCATGCTTTGAGTGGTCATTATGGCAAAAGTTCGGCCTCCGCGCGGCAATAACCGCATCGGATCGACGCCGGGATCAAAATCCGGCAATGCCCTGGCGCGCCAGCTGCAGAGCGATAAACCACATCACCGCGCCCACCAGCAGGTTAATAATGCGCTGGGCTTTGGCGGTGCGCAGGCGTGGTGACAGCCAGGCGGCCAGCAGCGCCAGACCAAAGAACCACAGGATCGACGCGCTGATGGTGCCCAGCGCAAACCACTGACGCGCGGTGGTGGTCGGCAACTGACCGCCAAGACTGCCCAGCACCACAAAGGTATCGAGATAGACGTGCGGATTGAGCCAGGTGACGGCCAGCAGCGTCGCGATAATGCGCCCCCTGCTCTGCTTTAATGGCTCCCCGTCAGCCAGATCGGCGTCGCCGCGAAAAGCGCTACGCAATGCGCCCCAGCCATACCACAACAGAAAGGCTACACCCGCCCAGGTGATCACCATCAGCAGCAGTGGAGACTGGCTCAGCAAGGCGCTACCGCCAAAGATCCCACCGCAAATCAGCAGAATATCACTCAGCGAGCAGAGGGCCGCCGTCATCAGATGATATTGACGCTTAACGCCCTGATTCATCACAAAAGCGTTCTGCGGGCCCAGCGGCAGAATCAGCGCGGCGCCCAGGGCAAACCCCTGAAAATAGAGAGATAACACAGGATTATTTCCTCACATCGTTAGAGGAGGAGAAGTATAAAGAGAGAGGATGATTAGCGGAAATTGAAAGAATTAATCTGCGATTAGCAAAATGAATGGGCGACAGAGGCCGCCCACTGCAAGATTACTGTGGCTGAGTCTCTGGCGTAGTTGCGTCGGACTGTCTGACACGGTGCAGATGCACATCCATCTGCGGATAAGGAATACCAATCCCTTTTCCATCCAGCGCACGCTTAAAGTTCTTCAGCAGATCCCAGTAAACGTCCTGCAGGTCGCCGCTGTTGCTCCAGCAACGCACCACAAAGTTCATTGAGGAAGCCGCCAGCTCATTCAGACCGATCTGCACGCCTTTATCCTGTAACACACGACTGTCAGCGTCGACCACTTCACGCAGCAGCGTCAGAACCTGATCAACATCCGCATCGTAAGAGACGCCAATGATAAACTCATTGCGACGTACCGGCTCACGCGAAAAGTTGATGATGTTTCCGGCGATGATTTTACCGTTAGGCACCACCACTCGCTTGCCGTCGGCTGATTTGAGTGTGGTAGAGAAGATCTGCACATTCATTACCGTACCCATGATACCGCCCAGATCAACAAACTCACCGGCACGGAAGTGACGGAAAATCACCAGCAGTACGCCCGCCGCAAGGTTTGACAGCGAATCTTTTAACGCCAGACCCACAGCCAGACCGGCTGCACCGAGGATGGCAATGACCGAGGTTGTCTGTACCCCGATGCGCCCCAGTGCCGCGATCAGTGTGAAAGCGATAATACCGTAGCGCACCAGCGCCGACAGAAAGTCAGCAACGGTCGTATCAATGTGGCGTGCCTGCAGCAGACGATTAGTGGTGTTGGAGATGATGCGTGCAATCAACATCCCCACAACGATAATCGCAATGGCTGCGACAATGTTTACCGCATAGCTAATCAGAAGCTCCTGATTACGTACTATCCAGTTTCCCGCGTTATTGAGTTCACCGAGCATACCCGTATCCTGCATGTAACCATCCTGTAATTAAATTCCCAAGGGAAATGACACCACATTGTCAGAACCGCTCTGACAATCCCTGACAAAAGGGTAAACAATAAATGGCGGCGTGCCAAACCTGCATGACCTTTGACGCCATTCTGGCGAAAAAAGGTCAAAAAAAAGGCCCTTCCGGGCCTTTTTTGTACGGTAACGACGCTTCAGTTACAGCACGTCGACAGCGTTAAGCTCTTTGAAAGCCTGCTCAAGACGCACCACCATAGAGGCCTGGGCTGAACGCAGCCAGACGCGTGGGTCGTAGTATTTTTTGTTTGGCTTGTCAGCGCCTTCCGGGTTACCCAGCTGCGACTGCAGATAGCCTTCGTTCTTTTTGTAGTACTGCAGGATGCCGTCCCAGGTTGCCCATTGGGTATCGGTATCAATGTTCATCTTGATCACGCCGTAGCTGATAGACTCTTCGATTTCTGCAGCAGAAGAACCTGAACCGCCGTGGAAAACGAAGTCCAGCGCGTTGTGCGCCAGGCCATGTTTTTCACACACATATTTCTGCGAATCGCGCAGAATGGTTGGGGTCAGTTTCACGTTGCCTGGCTTGTAAACGCCGTGAACGTTACCGAATGAGGCCGCAATGGTGAAGCGCGGGCTGATAGCATTCAGTTTTTCGTACGCGTAGTTCACATCTTCTGGCTGGGTGTAGAGTGCAGATGCGTCCATGTGGCTGTTATCAACGCCATCTTCTTCACCACCGGTGCAGCCCAGTTCGATTTCCAGCGTCATGTCGAGTTTCGCCATGCGCGCCAGATATTTGCTGCTGATCTCGATGTTCTCTTCCAGTGACTCTTCTGACAGGTCGATCATGTGAGAAGAGAAGAGTGGCTTACCGTTTTTCTGGAAGTACTCTTCACCTGCGTCCAGCAGACCGTCGATCCATGGCAGCAGTTTCTTGGCACAGTGGTCAGTGTGCAGGATAACCGGCACGCCATACTGCTCAGCCATCAGGTGAACATGGTGTGCACCCGCGATAGCGCCGAAAATTGCCGCGCCCTGTGGTTTGTCAGTCTTGAAGCCTTTACCCGCGATAAATGCAGCACCGCCGTTAGAGAACTGGATGATGATTGGCGCTTTCACTTTCGCCGCTGCTTCCAGTGCCGCATTGATGGAGTCAGTGCCGACGCAGTTTACGGCTGGCAGTGCGAATTTGTTCTCTTTCGCAACTTTGAAGATCTTCTGTACGTCATCACCAGTGACAACGCCGGGTTTTACGAAATCAAAAATTTTAGACATGATTGTGTCCTGTTTCGTGACCGTTGTTCCCCTTGAGGAACGTCGATTTAAACGCCCAGACGGGCAAGACTTCAGGCGATGCCGCCAGGCATCGCCCCCAAAGGATTACTGCTTCGCACGCTCTTCCAGCATGGCAACTGCAGGCAGTTTTTTGCCTTCCACGAACTCAAGGAACGCGCCACCGCCGGTAGAGATGTAGGAAATTTTGTCTTCGATGCCGAACAGGTCGATAGCCGCTAAGGTATCGCCGCCGCCTGCAACGGAGAAGGCATCGCTGTCTGCAATGGCGTTAGCCACGATCTCGGTGCCTTTGCGGAAATTAGGGAACTCAAACACGCCCACCGGGCCATTCCACAGAATGGTTTTGGCATCCTTCAGGATGGCAGCCATCGCCTGCGCGGTTTCATCACCAAAGTCCATAATCTCTTCGTTATCCGCAACTTCCGAAACCTTTTTCACGGTAGCGGTCGCAGTTTCAGAGAATTCTGTGCCGACACGTGAATCAGTAGGAACCGGGATACCGTGCTGATCGCGCAGGCCTTTAGCCGCTTCAACGAAGTCTGGCTCATACAGAGATTTACCGACGTTGTTGTCGATAGCAACGAAGGTGTTGGCAATACCGCCGCCCACAATCACGGTGTCCGCGATTTTGACCAGTGATTGCAGCACGTCAAATTTGGTAGAAACTTTAGAGCCCCCTACCACAGCCACCAGCGGACGCTCCGGGTTGCTCATGACTTTACCCAGCGCTTCCAGTTCGGCAGAGAGCAGCGGGCCAGCACAGGCGATAGGGGCAAATTTGCCGACGCCGTGGGTAGAAGCCTGTGCGCGGTGCGCCGTACCAAAGGCGTCCATCACAAATACGTCGCACAGGGCAGCATATTTTTTAGACAGCGCTTCGTCATCTTTCTTTTCGCCTTTGTTAAAGCGAACGTTTTCCAGCACAACCAGTTCGCCAGCGCCGACTTCAACGCCATCGAGGTAATCTTTTGCCAGGGTTACGGTGGTGCCGCTAAGCTTGTCTTTCAGGTAGTTAACTACCGGCAGCAGCGAGAACTCTTCATTGTATTCACCTTCGGTCGGACGACCCAGGTGAGAGGTAACCATTACTTTCGCGCCCTGTTTCAACGCCGCTTCAATGGTTGGCAGAGAAGCACGGATACGTGCATCAGACGTCACTTTACCTTCTTTAACCGGTACGTTCAGATCGGCACGGATCAGAACACGTTTACCAGCCAGATCCAGATCGGTCATCTTAATTACAGACATGGTGAATCCTCTCGTTGATTCTCATAAGTTTTGCCAGACGCAAACCGCGTCTTACCTGAAACCGCTTGCGGCCATCGCTAACGTCGTGTCGAGCATTCGGTTAGCAAAGCCCCATTCGTTGTCACACCAGACCAGGGTCTTGATAAGGTGTTGACCGCTGACCCGCGTTTGTGTTCCGTCCACAATGGCACTGTGCGGATCATGGTTAAAATCTACTGAGACTAACGGTAATTCCGTATAGTCAACTATACCACGAAATGTCCCTTCTGCTGCGCTTCGCAACAGGATGTTAACGTCACACGCCGTCACCGCCTGATGCACAGAAACGCTGAGATCAATGGCTGTCACGTTAATCGTCGGGACGCGAACGGCTATCGCCTCGAAGCGATCGTTGAATTTCGGAAAAATACGGGTAATGCCTGCCGCCAGGCGAGTGTCCACCGGGATGATCGACTGACTGGCTGCACGCGTACGGCGCAGATCGCTGTGATAGGCGTCGATCACCTGCTGATCGTGCATTGCCGAGTGGATCGTGGTGACGGTGCCGGATTCGATGCCAAACGCATCATCCAGCAGTTTAATCACCGGGATAATGCAGTTCGTAGTACAGGAAGCGTTGGAGACGATGCGGTCACTGGCGGTGAGTGACTGCTGGTTAACGCCATACACCACTGTGGCGTCGAGATCGTTTCCGCCGGGATGAGAGAACAGCACTTTTTTGGCGCCAGCCTGAAGATGCGCTTCGCCATCAGCGCGCGAGCCATAGACGCCGGTGCAGTCCAGCACCACATCCACATCGAGTTCACGCCACGGCAGATCGGCAATGGCAGCACGGTGCAAAATGCGCAGGGTATCGCCACCTACCCACATTACATCGCGCTCCTGACGAACATCGAAAGCAAAACGACCATGGCTGGTATCGTATTTCAGCAGGTGCGCCATCCCGGTGGCTTCTGCCAGCTCATTAATCGCGACCACGGTGATCTCTGCACGTCGGCCCGTTTCATACAGCGCGCGCAGGACGTTGCGTCCAATCCGGCCAAAACCATTTATCGCTACCCGTACCGTCATTTCTCTCCTGCCACGTCAGACTGAAAAAAACGTGCCGTTAGCCTGAGCGTTTCACTGCATTTTGTACAGGAGATTCTTACCCGGCATTGTCCGAAACCAGGGGAATTTGCCTGGCGACTGAAACGGTTCAGCTACAATAATAGAAGGAAGGAATAACAGGAATGATTGTGATCAATCTGACTGCTTAAATTTGGATCTGCGTCACAAATTGAGGCAAAAGGCGGTTATTACTGCAGGAATAAAAAAGTAAAAGGGACGAAAATTTCGTCCCTCTGTTTTTACAGCCGGGCGGGAACAGGCCCGCCTGACCGGTTTTACGCCAGCAGCGCTTTCGCTTTCGCGACGACGTTGTCGACGGTAAAGCCAAACAGTTCGAACAGCTGATCGGCAGGTGCAGATTCGCCGAAGCTGGTCATACCCACGATAGCGCCATTCAGGCCAGTGTATTTGAACCAGTAATCAGCGATGCCCGCTTCGATTGCGACGCGTGCGCTGACCGCTTTTGGCAGCACGGATTCACGGTACTCATCGCTCTGCTTGTCGAAAGCATCCGTTGATGGCATAGAGACCACGCGCACTTTGCGGCCTTCGCTGGTGAGTTTGTCCCAGGCACCGACAGCCAGTTCAACTTCGGAACCGGTGGCGATCAGGATCAGCTCTGGCGTGCCATCGCAATCTTTCAGCACGTAACCGCCGCGCGCTACGTTAGCCAGCTGTGCCGTGTCACGCTCCTGCTGCGCCAGGTTCTGACGGGAGAAGATCAGTGCAGTCGGGCCATCTTTACGCTCAATGGCATATTTCCACGCCACCGCGGATTCAACCTGGTCACATGGACGCCAGAGGCTCATGTTTGGCGTGGTGCGCAGGCTCGCCATCTGTTCAACCGGCTGGTGCGTCGGGCC
This sequence comes from Pantoea sp. E956-1, assembly GCF_982223955.1. Taxonomy (NCBI): domain Bacteria; kingdom Pseudomonadati; phylum Pseudomonadota; class Gammaproteobacteria; order Enterobacterales; family Erwiniaceae; genus Pantoea; species Pantoea sp. E956-1. The sequence continues at coordinate 183,516 of NZ_CEUYZP010000004.1, forward strand.
ATCTTCGCCCAGACCGATAGAGTCGTGGGTGTAGACCATGATCTGACGGATCTTCATCAGTGCCGCCATACGCGCTGCGTTACGCGCATATTCAACGAACATCAGGAAGGTCGCGGTGTAAGGCAGGAAGCCGCCGTGCAGCGCCAGGCCATTGGCGATTGCGGTCATACCGAACTCACGCACGCCGTAGTGGATGTAATTACCCGCAGCATCTTCGTTGATCGGCTTAGAGCCCGACCAGATGGTCAGGTTGCTGGGTGCCAGATCGGCTGAACCGCCCAGGTATTCCGGCAGAATTTTACCGAAAGCTTCAATAGCATTCTGTGAGGCTTTACGGCTGGCGATCTTCGCCGGATTCGCCTGCAGCTGCTCAACGAACTTCTGCGACTCTTCCTGCCAGTTAGCTGGCAGTTCGTTGCTGACGCGGCGTTTAAACTCGGCAGCCAGTTCAGGATGAGCCTGTGCGTAAGCGGCGAATTTCTCATTCCATGCAGACTCTTTCGCCTGGCCCGCTTCTTTCGCGTCCCACTCAGCGTAGATATCAGACGGAATCACGAACGGCGCGTGGGCCCAGCCCAGCTGTTTGCGGGTCAGTGCCACTTCGTCATCACCCAGCGGTGCGCCGTGTGAATCATGGGTACCCGCTTTGTTCGGTGAACCAAAACCGATAACGGTTTTGCACATCAGCAGTGAAGGCTTGTCGCTGACGCTTTTCGCTTCCTCGATCGCTTTCGCAATCGCATCCGCATCGTGACCATCGACGCCGCGCACCACGTGCCAGCCATAAGCTTCAAAGCGCTTAGCGGTGTCGTCGGTGAACCAGCCATCAATGTGACCGTCGATAGAGATACCGTTGTCATCATAAAACGCCACCAGTTTGCCCAGCTTCAGCGTACCGGCCAGTGAGCAGACTTCGTGCGAGATACCTTCCATCATGCAGCCATCACCCATGAAGACATAGGTGTTGTGGTCTACGATGTCATGACCCGGACGGTTGAACTGTGCTGCCAGCGTGCGCTCAGCAATAGCAAAACCTACGGCGTTAGCGATGCCTTGCCCCAGCGGACCGGTAGTGGTTTCAACGCCCACGGTGTAGCCATATTCCGGGTGACCTGGAGTTTTTGAGTGCAGCTGACGGAAGTTTTCCAGTTCACTCAGGGGCAGATCGTAGCCGGTCAGGTGCAACAGGCTATAGATCAGCATTGAGCCGTGACCGTTAGAGAGCACGAAACGGTCGCGGTCAGCCCACAGCGGGTTGGTTGGGTTGTGGTTCAGGTAGCCGCGCCAGAGTACTTCAGCGATGTCCGCCATGCCCATTGGGGCACCCGGATGTCCCGATTTCGCTTTCTGTACTGCATCCATACTTAACGCACGAATGGCGTTGGCAAGCTCTTTACGAGAGGGCATTTTCTACTCCAGGTCGGATTAATGCTTCGCGCCTTAACTTATTGTTATTAATGAGTTACCGGGCAAAACAAGGAAAAAGTTGCCCATCAATGTACATGAAAATCAGGGCAAAAGTACATGCTGTAAAACGCTAAATGCAACCGCTTCGTATGGCTTTTCCAGCCAACTCTGCTAGCAAAGAGCAGACTGGCACGCTATAACCAAATCGTTTATTCACCTGTCTGAGTTTCAGGTGTTTGTTTTTCTTACCTTGTTATGAATGGGATACAGCATGAAAATCAAAAAAATGGTGTTAGCGCTTGGGCTGACGACGCTGCTGAGTGGCTGTCAGGGTTTAGACAATAATGCACTGATGCAGTCGGGCGCGCAGGCGTATCAGGCTTATACCCTCAGCGACGATCAGGTAAAGCAGCTGAGTGATAAATCCTGTGAGCAGATGGACAAAGATAATCAGATTGCGCCTGCTAACAGTGATTATCAGCAGCGTCTGAACAAGATCGCGGCGGCGCTGGGCGATAACATCAACGGCGTACCGGCTAACTACAAGGTTTATCAGACCAAAGATGTCAATGCCTGGGCGATGGCAAACGGCTGTATTCGCGTTTACAGCGGTCTGATGGATATGATGACTGACAATGAAGTGGAAGGCGTACTGGGTCATGAGATGGGCCATGTCGCGTTAGGTCATACGCGCAAGGCGATGCAGCTGGCGTATGCCACAACCGCGGCCCGCACCGCAGCCGCCTCGGTTGGCGGCGTGATTGGTTCACTGTCGCAGTCGCAGCTGGGTGAAATGGGTGAAAAACTGGTGAATGCGCAGTTCTCCCAGACACAGGAGTCACAGGCGGATGACTACTCCTACGATCTGATGAAGAAGCGCAATATCGATCCGATGGGCCTGGCCACCAGCTTTGAAAAGCTGGCGAAGATGGAACAGGGACGTCAGAGTTCGATGTTTGACTCGCATCCCGCCTCTGAAGCGCGCGCAGCGCATATTCGTGAGCGAATTGCTGCCGACAGCAAGTAATCCCGCCTCTGAGCGCGCATGCATCCGGCATCCGGCCTGCGCGCTCAGCCATGCGAAGTCTGCTAGCGCTTAAATATCTGATCCACCATCGTGCCCAGATCCAGCTTGTTATCATGCAGCGCCTGTTCATCCATATGTCCCTGCGGCGACATTTTATCAATCAGTTGCGGCAACAGCGCGGCCAGCGTACCCGATGCCCCTTTCACATCGGTGCCGAGTTTGTCGGCCAGTGACTGCAGTTCATCCTGACCAAAAGCAGACTGAATCTCACTGTGGCCAACCGGATGGTTATCGCCGGTGCCGATCCAGGAACCAAACACCTCACCCAGCCCGCCCTGCTGGAATTTTTGCAGCAGCACTTCAATACCGCCCTGCTCCTGCACCCAATGCCAGACAGCCTGTAACTGTCCGGGCGGATGCCCTTCACTCTGGCTGCCATCCAGTGCGCCAGCCAGTTCATCAAGAAAGCCCATGATTATCTCCACTACGCCATTTTTACGCTGTAAGTTTAGTTGCAGATAGAGGTTCGCGCCTGAACGGTTACCCGCCGGGGTCAGAAGGGAATCAGTTGGATCACAGCAAAGAGAGGAACATCACGGCGTCCGCCCGACGGACGGGACGCCGCGTTCAGCACCTGCCGGACTGAAGCCGGCAGGCAGCAGGCATCAGCCTTTGTTCACTGCCTGAACATGTAGCATATCCAGCGCCAGGGTAGCCGCCGCCAGTGCCGTCAGATCAGCATGATCGTAACCCGGTGCGACTTCCACCAGATCCATGCCGACAATGTTCATGCCCTGCAGGCCACGGATCAGTTTGGTCGCTTTATCGGTGGTCAGGCCGCCAATCACCGGCGTGCCGGTGCCAGGCGCATGCGCCGGATCCAGACAGTCGATATCGAAGGTCAGATAGACCGGCAGATCGCCGACGGTGCGTTTCACTTCGGCGAGGATATCGTCAACGCTGCGGTCATTGACCTGCGCCGCATCCAGCACGTTGAAGCCCAGGCTCTTGTCGAATTCGGTACGGATACCGATCTGCACTGAGTGCTGCGGATCGATCAGACCCTCTTTCGGCGCGGTAAAGAACATGGTGCCGTGGTCGAAGGTCGGGCCGTTGGAGTAGGTGTCGGTATGCGCATCAAAGTGCACCAGCGCCATTTTGCCGAAGTGTTTTGCATGCGCGCGCAGCAGTGGCAGTGTGACGTAATGGTCGCCGCCAAAGGTCATCATGCGCTTGCCATTGGCCAGCAGTTTTTCAGCATGGGCCTGCAATTTATCGGAGAGATCCTGCGAATCACCGAAGGCGTAAACCAGATCGCCGCAATCGACGACATTCAGACGCTGACGCAGGTCGAAATCCCACGGCCAGCGGCAGCCTTCCCAGGCCAGATTGGTGGAGATCTGGCGAATGGCGCCCGGGCCCAGGCGGCTGCCCGGACGACCCGAGGTCGCGGCATCAAACGGCACGCCGGTGATAACCCACTCAGCGTCGCTGTCGTAAGGCTGAAAATTCAGCGGAAAACGCATGAAACCAAAGGCGTTAGAAACCAGGGAGTTGTCGTACTGATTGCCAAGCGTGTTATACATAATTGCTCTCTCTATGTGCGTAAGTCGGGCCAGCCCGCAAACCCTTAAGGTTGAGATGAAAAAAATCCCCTCCGCGTCGTTAGGCCCGACGAGGAAGGGATTGAGTGAGTCAGATTATCGACATAGTTAACGGCAACTGCAATATGCGATTACCGGTCGCCAGGGTCGATTATTCATCTTCTAAATAGGTGTAGCCGTAGAGGCCGCTCTCGAACTCTTCCAGGAACTGCGCGCGCAGCTCTTCATCGAGATCGGATGCCTGAACCTGATTGCGGAACAGCGCCATCAGCTCGTTGGGATCAAGCTGCACGTAACGCAGCATGTCCGCCACGGTGTCGCCTTCATCGGAGAGCTGCACTTCCACATCGCCATTTTCGCGTGCGTAGACATCCACCGCTTCGGTGTCACCAAACAGGTTATGCATGTTGCCCAGAATTTCCTGATAAGCACCCACCATAAAGAAGCCCAGCATAGGTGGGTTATCTAGGTCATATTCCGGCATCGGCATGGTCGTCGCGATACCGTCACCATCCACGTAGTGATCGATGGTGCCATCGGAGTCACAGGTGATGTCGAGCAGCACGGCACGGCGCTCCGGCTTCTTGTTCAACCCTTCCAGCGGCAGTACCGGGAACAGCTGATCGATACCCCACGCATCCGGCATTGACTGGAACAGCGAGAAGTTAACGTAGATCTTATCCGCCATTCGCTCCTGCAGTTCGTCGATGATTGGACGGTGTGCACGGTTGCTCGGATCAAGATGCTGCTGAATATAGTGGCAGATGCTCAGATAGAGCTGCTCAGCCCAGGAACGCTGCTTGAGATCGTAGGTACCTGATGAGTAGCCGGTATGGATATCAAACAGATCCATCTGGCTGTCATGCAGCCATTCACGCAGCGAACGGCGGGTACTTGGCTCGTGCATCTCCTGCCAGGTTTCCCACATGCTGAGGATCGGACGTGGCGCATCGGCATCCGGCGTTTCAGGTTCGCTGAACTCGTTGCGCTCCACACCAATGATGTTAGAGACCAGTACCGTGTGATGCGCGGTTACCGCACGACCCGACTCGGTGATCACCGTCGGATGCTCCAGACCGTGCTCATCACAGGCGGCACCAATCGCCCAGATCACGTTGTTGGCGTACTCATTCAGGCCGTAGTTGACCGAGCAGTCAGACTGCGAGCGCGTTCCTTCGTAATCGACACCCAGACCGCCGCCGACGTCGAAACATTTGATGTTAACGCCCAGCTTGGCCAGTTCGACATAGAAGCGCGCCGACTCACGCACACCGGTTGCGATGTCGCGGATATTGGACATCTGCGAACCCAGATGGAAATGCAGCAGCTGCAGGCTGTCGATGCGACCCGCTTCACGCATGATCTCAACCAGTTTCAACACCTGGGTGGCTGACAGGCCAAACTTCGACTTTTCGCCGCCGCTCGACTGCCATTTACCGGAGCCCTGCGAAGCCAGACGCGCACGGATACCCAGACGCGGCACCACATTCAGACGCTCTGCTTCTTCCAGCACCAGCCGCACTTCGGTCATCTTCTCCAGCACCAGATAGACCTTGTGGCCCATCTTCTCGCCGATCAGCGCCAGACGAATATATTCGCGATCTTTATAGCCGTTACAGACAATCACCGAACGGGTCTGACCAGCATGCGCCAGCACCGCCATCAGCTCGGCTTTTGAGCCCGCTTCCAGTCCCAGCGGTTCGCCGGAGTGGATCAGTGACTCAATCACGCGTTTGTGCTGGTTAACTTTAATCGGGTAAACCAGGAAGTAGTCGCCTTTGTAACCGTAGGATTCACGCGCACGTTTAAAGGCGGCGTTAATAGAACGCAGACGGTGTTGCAGAATCTGCGGGAAGCAGAATAAAGCGGGCAGACGCTGGCCCTGCGCTTCGCGCTCTTTAACCAGACGAGCTAAATCGACGCGCACGTCAGGACGATCCGGATCGGGGCAGACACTGATGTGGCCCAGTTCGTTAACGTCGTAATAGTTGTTGCCCCACCAGGCGATGTTGTATGTACGCAACATTTTGCTCGCATCCTGATCGTTCATTGCAACCTCCTGCATAGAGCGGAGTGTACCCTGTTCGCCAGCTGACGAACCTTTGATATTCTTCATGTCGTCAGACATCACGAACCTCAATTTTCCGTTGAAAGATGAAACTGTTAACCGGCTTTATGGCCGCTAATCTGAAAACCTGTTGCCACATTAAACGCAATGTCCTGTTCACCTGACGTTACCGTCAGCGCGATTCACGCATGAGAGTTAAGTGTAAAACACCCGGGCCATCTCCGTTTAAACAGAGAACATTTAACTGATCTGTATTGACCATGGATAACCTGCGTCGTTCCGCTGCGCGAGCGCAGAGAAGAGACAAAACTGGTAGAACAGAAATAAAGATTAGCCCGCGCCTGTGTCGGTAAAATTACCGCATCGGACATCGCGTCGGCAGGAAAGAGAAACAGATGGGAGGCAGGAGAGAGCCAGCGCAGCGCCGCAGCGCAGAGAACCGGAAGAAGAAAAAGCGTGGTTCATTACTTGTATCACCTCCGCATATGCCAGGGGCACATGGAAAACAACCTGGGTGAAAGCCAGACCAGAGTCTGACAGGCGCGACGCAAACAGTGGCGTCATCCTTGCTGCTGCTATCAAAGCAGCGGCGTTTTATACAGTTTACAGCCGTAAAATGCAAAAATATTATCGGGGAATTGCGTGCAGCGTCAGCAAATTATGCCGATAACAGAGACAGGTTAAATGCTGAAACAGAAAAAGGGCTGGTAATTGGTTTACCCTCTATCCTAAAATAGCCGTCCAGATGGTTTTCCATCTAAACAGGTTATTATCCAGGCGGTGTTGGCCTGCTGTGCTGACACAACCTCACTGCTCGCGGCTTTGCCTGAAGGGGCGTCAGGTTAGACCACCTCACTGGCGCTATGCAGTCGTACTCAAACCATATTTAAGGTAAAGAACAGAATGGCTAAACACCTTTTTACGTCCGAGTCTGTATCAGAAGGACATCCCGATAAAATCGCCGACCAGATCTCCGATGCTGTGCTGGATGCGATCCTTGAACAGGATCCCAAAGCGCGCGTGGCCTGCGAAACCTACGTTAAAACCGGTATGGTGCTGGTTGGCGGTGAAATCACTACCAGCGCCTGGGTCGATATCGAAGAGATCACCCGTAAAACCGTACGTGAAATCGGCTATGTCCATTCCGATATGGGCTTTGACGCCAACTCCTGCGCGGTATTAAGCGCGATTGGTAAACAGTCTCAGGATATCAATCAGGGCGTTGACCGTACCGATCCGCTGGAACAGGGCGCGGGCGACCAGGGCCTGATGTTCGGCTATGCCACCAACGAAACAGACGTGCTGATGCCTGCGCCGGTGACCTATGCGCACCGTCTGGTACAGCGTCAGGCTGAAGTGCGTAAAAACGGCACCCTGCCGTGGCTGCGTCCGGATGCCAAGAGCCAGGTCACTTTCCAGTATGACGATGGCAAAATCGTGGGCATCGATGCAGTTGTGCTCTCTACCCAGCACGCTGAATCCATCAGCCAGAAAGATCTGCAGGAAGCGGTGATGGAAGAGATCATCAAACCGGTTCTGCCTGCAGAGTGGCTGAGCGCCTCGACCAAATATCACATCAACCCAACCGGTCGCTTTGTGATCGGCGGTCCGATGGGCGATTGCGGTCTGACCGGTCGTAAAATCATCGTGGACACCTACGGCGGCATGGCACGTCACGGTGGCGGTGCGTTCTCGGGTAAAGATCCGTCTAAAGTTGACCGCTCTGCAGCCTATGCGGCGCGTTACGTGGCGAAAAACATCGTCGCGGCCGGTCTGGCTGACCGTTGTGAAATCCAGGTCTCCTACGCTATCGGCGTGGCTGAACCCACTTCCATCATGGTGGAAACCTTCGGCACCGAGAAAATCTCTACCGAACAGCTGACGCTGCTGGTGCGTGAATTCTTCGACCTGCGTCCCTATGGTCTGATTCAGATGCTGGATCTGCTGCACCCAATTTATAAAGAGACTGCAGCCTACGGTCACTTTGGTCGTGAACATTTCCCATGGGAAAAAACCGACAAAGCTGCCCTGCTGCGTGAAGCGGCTGGCCTGTAAGGTTACCGGTTGCTGATAAAAACCCTGCCACTGCGGCAGGGTTTTTTATTGCCTTTTCAGCCCCATTACTAACCGGAGCAATTTTGCTCCCGCTACCCTTCTGAACGACAAGCCAGCGCCGTTTCTGGCGAGGGCGTGACGACAAAAAAAACGCATCTGCCCGACTTCTTCTTCACTCTGCTGCAAATTTTCAGTTCTCAGCTACACTTCTTTTCGCTTTTTCTGACGACTAAATGTTAGCGATTACAAATTGAAATGCTTTGTTTATCCGATATTTAGGAATTAACGCACGTAGTTATTCTGCTGAAAATGCGTTATTTTCAGCGTCGTCTGATAGCCAGTAAATAGAGCATTGTCAGAAACTTAATGAGTGCTATACCTCACTGGTTAATTAATCTTTCCGGGAAAAATATGCTGAATTTCAGGGTTTCAGCGTGTGTAAGCGATTACACTGATGTGATCAGGTTCACTTTTTTCCGGCAAAAGGTTTTTTAACATTGATAAAAACAATGATGGATAAACCTGGAGGCTAAAATGCCTGGCAATACACACAAAAGCAGAACTTCAAATAAGGCGATGACCTTATTTGTCTGCTTTCTGGCGGCCCTTGCGGGTCTGCTGTTCGGTCTGGATATCGGCGTTATCGCCGGTGCTCTGCCGTTTATCGCAAAGGACTTTAACGTCACCCCTCATCAGCAGGAGTGGATCGTCAGTTCCATGATGTTTGGTGCGGCGGTCGGTGCTATCGGCAGCGGCTGGATGTCATCCCGCCTGGGCCGTAAAAAAAGCCTGATGGCCGGTGCGATTCTGTTCGTTATCGGTTCACTCTGGTCGGCGATGTCGCCAAACCCGGAAATGCTGATCAGCGCCCGCGTTCTGCTGGGCCTGGCAGTCGGTATCGCCTCTTATACTGCCCCGCTTTATCTTTCTGAGATCGCTCCGGAAAAAATTCGCGGCAGTATGATTTCGCTTTATCAGCTGATGATCACTATCGGTATTCTTGGCGCTTACCTTTCCGATACAGCGTTCAGCTTTACCGGCAACTGGCGCTGGATGCTGGGCATCATCACTATCCCGGCACTGTTGCTGCTGGTCGGCGTTTTCTTCCTGCCAAACAGCCCACGCTGGCTGGCGGCGCGAGGCAACTTCCGCGATGCACAACGCGTACTGGATCGTCTGCGTGACACCAGCGAGCAGGCAAAACGTGAGCTGGAAGAGATCCGTGAAAGCCTGAAGATCAAACAGTCTGGCTGGGGTCTGTTCACCAGCAGCAGTCACTTCCGCCGTGCGGTCTATCTCGGCATCCTGCTGCAGGTGATGCAACAGTTTACCGGCATGAACGTCATCATGTACTACGCGCCAAAAATCTTTGAAATTGCAGGCTTTACCAACACCACCCAGCAGATGTGGGGTACGGTGATTGTGGGTCTGGTTAACGTACTGGCGACCTTTATTGCCATTGGCCTGGTGGATCGCTGGGGTCGTAAACCTACCCTGATTCTGGGCTTTATGGTGATGGCAGCCGGTATGGGCGTTCTGGGTACGATGCTGCACTTCGGCATTCACTCGGCGGGCGCACAGTACTTTGCGGTAGGTATGCTGCTGATGTTCATCATCGGTTTTGCGATGTCAGCCGGTCCGTTGATCTGGGTACTCTGTTCCGAAATTCAGCCGCTGAAAGGCCGCGATTTCGGTATCACTGTCTCCACCACCACCAACTGGATCGCGAACATGATCGTGGGTGCGACCTTCCTGACGATGCTGAATACGCTGGGCAATGCGAACACCTTCTGGGTCTACGCACTGCTTAACCTGTTCTTCATTCTGCTGACTGTGATGCTGATCCCTGAGACCAAAAACGTCTCGCTGGAACACATTGAACGTAACCTGATGGCAGGTAAAAAACTGCGCGACATCGGTTCACGCGACTAACTTTACCCGGTAAAAAACGCGGTAAAAAAAACGGCGGGGTTTCTCTGGAAACCCCGCCGTTTTTATTTGTTCAACGCCCCACTACGCGGTGGTTACCCGCGTTACCGGCAGGGGCCGCCGTATGCAGCAGAGCGCCAGCGCCATAATGAAAATGGTCGCGGTCTGATTATAAGGCAGCACCGAATCGGTCAATCCGGTGGTAAACAGCGCCACCATCGGCAGCGCCACGCCGCGCAGGTCACACTTCTTCAGCCAGCCCGCCAGCACCGTCAGATAGAGCAGCGCCAGCGACGCCGTACCCAGCCAGCCCTGCAATGACGTCACTTCGAGAAACTCGTTGTGCATGTTGTATTTAACGTTGGTGAAGCCTTCAACATTGAGAGGATAGTGCGCAGTGATGAACTGACGCGCCTCAGTGGTGCGCGCATCCGGCGTCGCAAAACCGCCATGATGCTCAATAAAGTTGACCGCTCCGCCCCAGATGGCGACACGTGCGCCCAGCGAGGTCGAACTGTTTGAACCAAAGTTCTCAATATCCTGTACCCCCTCTACCCAGCGGTTGCTGGTCATCAGAATCAGCACCGCCATTACGCCAACCAGCAGAGCGCTAATCCGCCAGTTAGTCAGCAGCGACAGCCGGTAGGTCTGCACCAGGAACAGCAGCCCCACGGCAATCAGCGCAATCAGCGTCACACGGGTGCCGCACAGGTAGAGCAAGGCAAAGGTCACAGCCAGTACAGCGACATCGGCCACCTTCCAGTAAGCGTGCGTCTCAAAGCGGCTCAGCCAGAGCCAGGCACAGTAGATAAAGAGAATCATGTAGGAGGACATGGAGGCGGCTTCGGTGGTGAGCTTGATGCGGATATTCTCAGTGTAGAGATGTTCGTGGATACCAAAGCCCAGCGTAATCAGCAGTCCGAGAAGGATGAGCCCTTTTCCGACGCGTAGCGTAGTCAGGGAGACCCGATCCCCATAAACAGCCAGACTGAGCAGCACAAAGGCTCCCATCAACAGCCGCTTCGCCCCCAGCAGATAGTTGCCCATATTAGTGATGGCATCGCTTGAGGGCGCGGTCTCAATCCCCTTCACATGAATCGCCCAGAACAGACGAATCAGGGCAAAGATAATCAGCACAGCAAACAGAGCGATATAAAAACCGTTCTCTTTAAAGTCCACCCGCCGGCGCACCAGGCCATACAACACGGACGCAATAGAGAGATAAGAGACCAGATAGAATATTTTTTGCGGCAGGCCGGTAACAAACATATTCAGCGACAGCGCCAGGCAGAGCGCAATAACTGAAAAATTAGCCATTAACGTTAATCCATTGCGACTGATTTTATTCGTCATGCTTAACCTCAGTAAGGCGGTTAAACACACTCATCAGGTGCTTCATATAATTTTCCTCGTAAAAACCGGTGATGCTCGCTTTAATAACCTGATGATCAGGGAAGTGGAAATCCCCGTTCATAGCGTTGAGAATCGTGGCCAGCGCCATGCTGTCATGGGTGGGATAGAGCTGACCATTAATACCGTTCTGAATAATTTCCGCCGGGCCGCTGATACAGTCAGATGAAACACAGTAGACACCGCGCGACATCGCCTCCAGCAGGATCAGCGGAAAGCCTTCGAAGTTAGAGGTCATAACCAGGCAGGTGACCTGTCTGATATGGCGGATGACATACTCCCAGGCATTCTCCTGCCAGCCATGCCAGGTGATGCGATCCTGAATGCCAAGTTGCGTCACGTAGTGCTGACATTGCGTCAGATCTTCACCGTCACCCACTATCTCCAGCGTCCAGGGCGCATCCAGTTGCTGCAGGGCATCAAACAGATCTTTAAGCTGTTTCTGCCGCTGATAATGGACGCGACCAATGTAGAGAAACTTCAGCGCCTGGGGTCTGCCGATTACCGTGTCATTGCGTTTGATCGGGTTATAGATCACGTCAACGTCAGTGGCGCGTGCGCCCAGTTCCACCAGCTGCTCTTTAATCTGATTACTGATCGCAAAATGGTGATCGGCACGCAGCAGATAATGGGGACGATAACGTTCACGCGGAGGCAGGTGCATCCAGCTCGACAACACGATTTTGCGTCCTGAAAGCGTGATCGCCCGGCGCGTCATCATGCAGGGAATGGTGTTGAGGGTCAGGACATGATCGGGCTGATAACGACGAAAGAAGGCGGCCATTCTCAGCGTATGAATAAGATTTTTTATTTTCTTATTCCGCAGCGTGCAGACACTTTCCGCCAGAACGGCATTGGCGGTCCAGGCGCGGGATTGGCTCTCCTCTCCGCTGTTGATAATAAACAGCCCTGCTTCGGTACCGGCTTCCGCATTCAGGGCGGTGATCAACTGACCTGTCACATTTTCCATACCACCACGACCGGCCATCAGATCCGTCACCAGCACAATCCGTTGTTTCCTGACGTTATCATTATTTTTCATTGGTTTATCCATGCCCTGTGCCGTTCGCTTTTCATCCATCCACTCTGCGGTGAATGTCTTTAATAGAATATTCTAAAAAAGAGCATAACAATATTTAAACCAGAAATTTTCCCCCAGCCAGAACTGCACTTGTTGCTGACGACGTTGAGTTCCTGCGCGGCGGCGATTATTCTGAGCGCCATGAAAACGCCTCGTCTCCCCATTGCCCTGCAGCAGGCCGTGATGCGCTCGCTGCGCCAGTCGCTTGAACGTGCTAATCAGGCGCTGAAAACCCATTACCCGGAACCGAAACTGCTTTACCAGCAGCGCGGTACGGCGGCGGGTACCGCCTGGCTGGCGTCCTGGGAAATTCGCATCAATCCGGTGCTGCTGCTGGAAAACCAGCAGGCATTTATCGATGAAGTGGTGCCGCATGAGCTGGCGCATCTGCTGGTCTGGAAGCAATTTGGTCGCGTTGCGCCGCATGGCAAAGAGTGGAAGTGGATGATGGAGCAGGTGCTGGGCGTTCCGGCACGGCGTACTCACCAGTTTGAGATCGCATCCGTGCGCCGCAACACCTTTGCCTACCGCTGTCAGTGCCAGCAGCATCAGCTGACGGTGCGCCGCCACAATCGTATATTGCGCAAAGAGAGTGAATATCGCTGCGTGCACTGTGGCAGTCTGCTGACTGCGGGTGAATTTGTCGCGTCCTGAGAACAATCCCCATTCCGCCCTATTCCACATTCTGTTAACCTGCCGCCCTTTTTCGTACAGAGTAGAAAGCTGGAATATGTCTCGCATACTAAGTCTGGCGGTTGCGCTGCTGTTTGCGCCCGCCGCTGACGCCCTCAATCTGAATAACTATCATCAAAATAACTTTCAGCAGGCCAAAACCTTTGCGGCGGCGATCAACGCCGATGCGCCGGGTTCTTTTTACTGTGGCTGTAAGATTCAGTGGCAGGGAAAAAAGGGGATTCCCGATCTCAACAGCTGTGGCTATCAGGTGCGCAAAAACGCCAATCGCGCCGCACGCATTGAGTGGGAACATGTGATGCCCGCCTGGGAGTTTGGTCATCAGCGTCAGTGCTGGCAGGATGGCGGCCGTAAAAACTGCAGCAAAGATCCCGACTACCGCCGCATCGAAACCGACCTGCACAACCTGCAGCCTGCGGTGGGTGAAGTGAATGGCGACCGTGGCAACTTCGCCTACAGTCAATGGAACGGCAGCGAGCAGCAGTACGGCCAGTGTGAGATGAAGATCGACTTTAAACTCAAACAGGCGGAGCCACCCGTGCGGGCGCGTGGTGCCATTGCCCGCACCTATTTCTATATGCGTGACCAGTATCATCTGCGTATTTCGCGCCAGCAGACGCAACTGTTTACCGCCTGGAACAAGCTCTATCCCGTAACCATTTGGGAGTGCGAACGCGACCAGCGCATTGCAAAGGTTCAGGGCAATCACAATCCTTACGTGCAGCAGGCTTGCCAGCGCTAAAATCCCTGCCCTACACTAGCTCTTTTTCCAATGACGCCGCTGCAGCGCGGCGTCCGGTCTCAGGAACCTTATGCGCATACCTCGCATCTATCACGCCGGGCCATTAAGCATCGGCAGTGAAATTACCCTGGATGAAGATGCATCCAATCATGTGGGCCGGGTACTCCGGATGACGGCTGGTCAGCGTCTGGAACTCTTTGATGGCACTAATCTGACTTTTGCAGCAGAGATCACGCATGTTGATAAAAAGCGTGTAAAAGTATCGGTCACAGAGAGCCAGCCGGACGATCGTGAGTCACCGTTACATCTGCATTTAGGTCAGGTGATGTCGCGCGGTGAAAAAATGGAATTCACTATCCAGAAATCGATCGAACTGGGCGTGAATGTCATTACACCCTTGTTTTCCGAGCGCTGTGGCGTAAAGCTTGATGCTGAGCGTCTGGCGAAGAAGATCCAGCAGTGGCAGAAAATTGCTATTGCCGCCTGCGAGCAGTGCGGCCGTAATCGCGTGCCGGAGATTCGTGAAGCGATGACGCTGGAAGCCTGGTGTGCAGAAGCGGACAGCGGTCTGAAGCTTAACCTGCATCCGCGCGCCAGTCACAGCATCAACACGCTGCCACAGCCTGTTGAGCGGGTAAGGTTGCTGATTGGCCCTGAAGGCGGTTTGTCTGCGGACGAAATTGCGATGACGGCGCAGCACGATTTTACTGACATTCTGCTTGGCCCACGGGTATTGCGAACCGAAACTACCGCGCTGACGGCTATTACGGCACTTCAGGTGAGGTTTGGCGACCTGGGTTAAGCGATACTTTCAGCGGAAAGAGAGCAGGCATGATGTCCTGACCGATCGGCCCACTGCAGACCGAACCAGACGAGGCGGTAAATGCCGCCTCACCGAGGAGATAATAATGATTAAGCTTGGCATCGTGATGGACCCTATTTCGTCCATCAATATTAAAAAAGACTCCAGCTTCGCTATGCTGCTGGAAGCACAGCGCCGTGGTTACGAAATTCACTACATGGAGATGCACGATCTCTCCCTGCGCGGTGGCGTGGCCTCTGCCCGCACCCGCCTGCTGACCGTCGAGCAGAACCCTGAGAACTGGTATCAGTTCGGCAGCGAGCAGGTAATCCCGCTGGCTGACCTGAATGTGGTGCTGATGCGCAAAGATCCGCCATTCGATACCGAGTTCATCTATGCGACCTACATTCTGGAACGCGCTGAAGAGCTGGGTACGCTGATCGTGAACAAACCGCAGAGCCTGCGTGACTGTAACGAAAAGCTCTACACCGCCTGGTTTGCCGAATTTACGCCTGACACCCTGGTGACCCGCAGTAAAGCGCAGCTGCGCGCCTTCTGGCAGGAACATGGCGACATCATCATGAAGCCGCTGGATGGCATGGGTGGTGCGTCGATTTTCCGCGTGAAGAAAGATGATCCTAACTTTGGCGTGATTACCGAAACGCTGACTGAGCATGAGAGCCGTTTCTGCATGGCGCAGAACTACATAGCGGCGATCACCGAGGGTGACAAACGCGTGCTGGTCGTCGATGGCGAGCCGGTGCCTTACTGCCTGGCGCGTATCCCGCAGGGCGGAGAAACGCGTGGCAACCTCGCCGCCGGTGGTCGCGGTGAAGCGCGTCCGCTGAGCGAAAGCGACTGGGAAATTGCGCGCCGGGTTGGCCCGACGCTGAAAGCAAAAGGGCTGATTTTTGTCGGTCTGGACATCATCGGTGATAAACTGACTGAAGTTAACGTGACCAGCCCAACCTGCATTCGTGAAATTGAGGCTGCGTTCCCGATCTCCATCACCGGCATGTTGATGGATGCCATTGAGAAGCGCCTGGGCTGAGCATGACGCCGGGGCGAAGCTCCGTGATCAACCCAATACCGGTGCGGTCGTCGCGTGCCGGTTATTTTTTTGGTACATCGTGTGAGAATGAATTTACAACATCACTTTTTGATTGCCATGCCTTCATTGCAGGATCCTTTCTTCAAACGTTCCGTAGTCTATCTCTGCGAACATAACGAAGAGGGTGCAATGGGACTGATCATCAATAAACCTATGGAAAACCTGACGGTTGAAGGCATTCTGAAGAAGCTGAAAATCTCTGCTGACGATCGCGATCCGGCGATCAAGCTGGATAAACCGGTGTTTACCGGCGGCCCGCTGGCGGAAGATCGTGGCTTTATCCTGCACTCCGCACAACGCACCTTTACCTCCAGTATTCGTGTTTCCGATAACACGATCATCACCACGTCCCGTGACGTGCTGGAGTCGATCGGTACGGCCTCTCAGCCCACTAACGTGCTGGTCGCGCTGGGTTACTGCGCCTGGGAAAAAGATCAGCTGGAGAATGAGCTGATGGAAAATGCCTGGCTGACCACGCCCGCTAACAGCAATATCCTGTTCCAGACGCCGATTTCAGAGCGCTGGCGCGAAGCGGCGCGCAGTATTGGCGTCGATATTCACAACATGGCCAGCGACGCCGGACACGCCTGATGTCAACTCAAACTCTGTTAGGATTCGACTTCGGCACCAAAAGTATTGGTGTCGCCGTAGGTCAGGAACTCACTGGCAGCGCCCGTCCGCTTACTGCGCTGAAAGCGCAGGATGGCATCCCGGACTGGCTGGTAATCGAAAAACTGCTGAAAGAGTGGCAGCCCGATTTCGTGGTGGTGGGATTACCGCTGAATATGGATGGCACCGAGCAGCCGCTGACCGATCGCGCACGTAAATTTGCCAACCGCCTGCACGGGCGCTTTGGCATCCGCGTGGAGCTGCAGGATGAACGACTCAGCACGGTAGAAGCGCGTGCAGGCCTGTTTGAACGCGGCGGCTATCGCGCGCTCAATAAAGGATCGGTCGACTCACAGTCTGCTGCCATCATTTTGCAGGACTGGTTCGAAAACCATTACTGACATCCTCACTCAATCAGTCCGGCTGCCTGACGCGCCAGCCTGCTCTGCTCAAACGTCTGCATACCGGCCTGTGCGCCGGTTTGTAATAGCGCAGGGATCTGGTGCATCTTGCCTTCTCTGATCAGATTGGTGATGCCCGGTGTGGCGATCAGTACCTCAAACAGTCCGATGCGCGAACCGGCAACTGATGGCACCAGCCGCTGTGCAATTACCGCTTTCAGGCTGCCCGCCAGCTGAGTACGCACCAGCTGTTTCTCCTCTGCCGGAAAGACATCAACCAGCCGATCTACCGCCTGCGCCGCGCCACGCGTGTGCAGCGTCGCCAGCACCAGATGTCCGGTCTCCGCAGCAGTCAGTGCCTGACGAATAGTGTCGCTGTCGCGCAGTTCGCCCAGCAGGATGACGTCGGGATCTTCACGCAGTGCTGCCTTTACTCCCAGCGAGAACGAACCGCAGTGCAGGCCGATTTCACGCTGCTGTATCAGCGACTGCTGGCTGTGATGAATAAATTCAATCGGATCTTCCAGCGTGATGATATGGCGCGCCTGCTGGCGGTTCAGCGCATCGACCAGCGCCGCCAGCGTGGTTGATTTACCGCTGCCGGTCGCACCCGTCACCAGAATCAGCCCATCCTGCTGCTCCAGCAGCGTCGGGACAATGGCGGGCAGTTGCAGGCTCGCAAGCGTCGGGCATGCCGTGGCGATGATGCGCAGTGCCAGTGACAGGCCGTTGCGCTGCATAAAGAGATTCGCGCGCAGACGCTGACCATCGGTTAGGCTCAGAGCGAAATCGAGCTGCCCTGCGCGCTCCATCTCCTGACGCTGCGGGTCACTGAGCCAGCGGGCCATAAACTGCGCCATCCATGCGCCAGAAAGCGGGCACTGCTGCGGAATCGCCTCCAGCCTTCCCTGTCGCCGCCAGTAGGGCAAATGTCCGCTGCAAAGGTGCAGATCGGCGGCATTATGCTTTACACTAAGCCCCACCATTTCATCCAGATTCATAATTTCTCCTGACTATGACCTCAATCCAGCAGAACCTACAGCAAGTGCGGCAGCGAATCGCTGCTGCTGCCGCGAGTTGCGGCCGCGCACCAGAAGAAATTACCCTGCTTGCAGTCAGTAAAACCAAACCTGCGAGCGCGGTCGAAGAAGCCTTTGCCGCTGGTCAGATTGCCTTTGGTGAAAATTACGTTCAGGAAGGGGTTGAAAAGGTTCAGGCACTGGCCGCACATCCTGAGCTGGAGTGGCACTTCATCGGCCCGCTGCAGTCCAATAAAAGCCGTCTGGTAGCGGAACATTTCGCCTGGTGTCATACCATTGACCGCCAGCGCATCGCGCAGCGGCTCAACGATCAGCGGCCTGCTTCGCTGCCACCGCTGAATGTGTTAATTCAGGTAAATATCAGTGACGAGAACAGCAAATCTGGCATCATGCTGGAGGCCGTTTCCGGGCTGGCGGAGCAGATCGCTGCCCTGCCGCAACTGCGGCTGCGCGGATTAATGGCGATTCCTGCAGCAGAGAGTGATTACACACGGCAGCTGGCGGTGTGTCAGCAGATGGCGGAAGCCTTCCGCCAGCTGCAACAGCACTATCCGCATGCAGACACGCTTTCGCTGGGAATGAGCGATGACATGGAGGCGGCAATCGCCGCAGGCAGTACGATGGTGCGTATCGGCACCGCCATTTTTGGCGCACGAAATTATGCGCACAACTCACAACAATAACAGAGGAACTTCATGTTAACACTGACGTTTTTAGTAAAAACGCTGATCGATCTCTACGTCATGGTGCTGCTGTTACGCATCTGGATGCAGTGGTCCCGCTGCGATTTTTACAATCCAGTGGCGCAGTTTGTCGTAAAAGTGACACAGCCGATTGTTAAGCCACTGCGCCGTATACTGCCGGCACTGGGCCCGATTGATACCGCCTCGCTGCTGCTGGCATTTGTGCTGACTACGCTGAAATACCCGATTTTATTGCTGATTCAGGTGGGCGTCTTCTCAGTCGACCCAACCAATCTGCTGGTCGGCCTGCTGTCGCTGGTAAAATCTGCCGGCTATCTGGTCTTCTGGGTAATCATCGTACGCTCCCTGATGAGCTGGATCAGCCAGGGCCGGGGTCCTGTCGACTATCTGCTGGTGCAGTTAACCGAGCCGATGATGGCCCCTATTCGCCGTATTCTGCCTGCGATGGGCGGCATCGATTTCTCAGCGATGATCGTCATCCTGGTGCTGTATGCCCTGAACTTTCTCGGCATGGACCTGTTCCCGGGTCTCTGGTATCTGCTGTAAATGAATCAAACTGGAACTGTTATGCAAAAAGTTGTCCTCGCAACCGGCAATCCCGGCAAAGTGCGTGAACTGGCGGAGTTACTCTCCGCCTTTGGTCTGGATATCGTCGCACAGACCGACCTTGGGGTTGAATCGGCGGAAGAGACCGGCCTGACCTTTATTGAGAACGCGATTCTCAAGGCGCGTCACGCGGCGCAGATCACCGGATTACCGGCTATTGCCGATGATTCTGGCCTGGCCGTTGATGCGCTGGGCGGCGCGCCCGGTATCTACTCGGCACGCTACGCCGGTGAAGAGGCCAGCGATCAACAGAACCTGGAGAAGCTGCTGCAGGCGCTGGAAAACGTGCCGGACGGTCAGCGCCAGGCACAATTTCACTGCGTGCTGGTCTATCTGCGTCATGCGGAAGATCCGACCCCGCTGGTGTTCCACGGCAGCTGGCAGGGTGAGATCACCCGCGCCGCCGCTGGAGCCGGTGGTTTTGGTTACGACCCGATTTTCTTTGTCCCGGCGCTGGGTAAAACCGCGGCCGAGCTGAGTAAAACGGAAAAAGGTGCCGTTTCTCACCGGGGTAAAGCATTGACGCTGTTGCTGGAAGCGATGCGTAATGCCTAATCTGCCGCCGTTAAGTCTCTATATCCATATTCCGTGGTGCGTACAGAAATGTCCCTACTGTGATTTTAACTCCCACGCGCTGAAAGATGAGGTGCCGCACGTTGAATACGTGCAGCACCTGCTGCGCGATCTGGAGATCGATTTACCGCTGATCAATGGCCGGGAAGTGCGCACGATCTTCATCGGTGGCGGCACGCCCAGCCTGCTGAGCAGCAGCGCGATGCAGATGCTGATGGACGGTGTGCGGGAGCGTCTGACGCTCTCACCCGACGCGGAAGTGACCATGGAAGCCAATCCGGGCACCGTGGAAGCGGACCGGTTCAGCGCCTACCAGCGCGCCGGTATCAACCGTATTTCGATTGGCGTACAGAGTTTCAGTCCGCAAAAGCTGCAACGTCTTGGCCGCATTCACGGTCCGGAAGAGGCGGTCCGCGCCGCTGAACTGGCAGAGTCGCTGTCGCTGCGCAGTTTTAACCTTGACCTGATGCATGGCCTGCCCGATCAGTCGCTGGAGGAGGCGCTCGACGATTTACGTCAGGCGATTGCGCTTAATCCGCCGCATCTCTCCTGGTATCAGCTCACGATTGAACCCAACACGCTGTTTGGCTCACGCCCGCCGGTGCTGCCGGATGATGATGCGCTATGGGATATTTTCGAACAGGGCGATCAACTGCTGCAGGCTGCCGGTTATCAGCAGTATGAAACCTCCGCCTACGCGAAGCCGGGTTATCGCTGTGAACACAACCTCAACTACTGGCGCTTTGGCGACTATCTGGGGATCGGGTGTGGCGCACACGGCAAGCTGACTCAACCGGATGGCCGCATAGTCCGCACGGTCAAAACCCGTCATCCGCGTGGATTTATGCAGGGGAACTACCGCGAAAAGCAGTATGACGTTGCCGATAGCGACAAGCCGTTTGAATATTTCATGAACCGCTTTCGCCTGCTGGAAGCCGCGCCGCGCGACGAGTTCAGCCGCTACACGGGTTTATCAGAGCAGGTGATCCGTCCGCAGATGGATGCTGCGATTGCCGCGGGTTACGTGACTGAAACCGCGGAGCAGTGGCAGATTACGGAGAAAGGGAAGCTGTTCCTGAATTCGCTGCTGGAGCTGTTCTTAGCGGAAGAGTAACAAAAGCGCCTCAGCCCGACAGGCTGAGGCGTTGACCTATTTTTTCAGTGCGCCGGTAAGCTGTTTACGCTGATCTTCCAGCGAAATAACGCGATTACACACCTCGTGACCGAAGTTCTGGAAATCCTGCTCCTGCTTGCTCCACTCAGCCTGAATCGACTGCTGCAAACCGCCCAGATTACCCATAATCGCCTGCAGCGGATTACTGCCGCCGCTGCCCTGCTTAGTGCCCATCTCGTTCAGGCTATCCTGCATCACGCCGCCCAGCGTCGACTGCACCAGCCTTTCACCTTCGGCGCGTACCTGATCAATCGCCTGATGGTGGAACGTCAGCCCATCTTCACGGTGTTCAATGATGCGGTTCATCTGCTGTTTCAGCTGACCATTCAGCGTGGTCAGGCGATTACGCACGTTGCTGTCGGTGCCCAGTTTTTCAACGATAACCTGATCCAGTGCCGCACGCCCTTTCTCCAGACGTGATGTCGCACCGCTGTCGATCCACGGCAGATCGCGACGCAACGCGTTCTGATAGTCGATCGCTTTCTGGCGTCCGGCCGTATCGAGCGTGACCTTCTGTCCATTGAATTGCACGTCGCCCTGCGGCGAGATTTCCATATTGCCGTTGGCACCGACCACCTGCACGCTCTGCGGCTTAATCACCACATCGTCCTGCGGCTTAACGCTGCATTCATAGGCTGCCTGAGCCTGGGTTGCTGCCACCAGCAGCACAGCAAGAAGCGCTTTACGCATCATATCTACTCCCTAAGATCGGGTCTGAAACCCTCTGATCGGGCCTCAGCCCGACACTGTGTGACGACTTAGTCCCACCAGACGTCAAAGAGTTCAGTCATCTTAACGTCCTGCAGCTTGCGATCTTCCAGCCATTTACGGACCAGAGCACGATGCTCATCGGTGCATTTGCCGGTTTTCTGCAGGCAAACCAGACCTTCCCACACCAGGTAACCGCTGCCATCGAAGGCCAGGCCGTTAGGGTCGATCGCTTCATTGATGAACTGGTTCAGCGTCTCATCAATTTCGCTTTCGCTGGTGCCTTCCGGGAAGCGCCAGGCAACCGAGAAGCCCAGTTCCTGAAACTCATCGATGTGCAGTTTTTTACGTAAACGGCGGCTGCGTTGTGTGGCCATTATTTCACCCTCTCAAACATTAAATCCCATACGCCGTGGCCTAAACGCTGCCCGCGCTGCTCAAATTTGGTCAGTGGACGCGTCTCAGGACGCGGCACATAATTCTGTTGTTCTGACTGGTTGCGGTAACCATCGATGCTGTTCATCACTTCCAGCATATGCTCCGCGTAGGCTTCCCAGTCGGTGGCCATGTGGAAGACGCCGCCCGGCTTCAGTTTACGCATCACCAGCTCGGCGAAAGGCACCTGGACGATACGGCGTTTATTGTGACGCGCTTTATGCCACGGATCGGGAAAGAAGAGCTGAACCATGCGCAGCGAGTTATCCGGAATCATCTTCTCCAGCACTTCCACCGCGTCATGGCACATCACCCGAAGGTTCTTCACATCGGCTTCTTTGGCGGCGGCCAGACAGGCACCCACGCCCGGCGCATGCACTTCAATACCCAGGAAGTTCTGCTGCGGCGTGTTCTCCGCCATTGTTACCAGCGAAGCGCCCATACCAAAGCCAATTTCCAGCGTCACCGGGGCTTCGCGACCAAACAGCGCGGGCAGATCGACAGGCTCCGGCTGATATTCCACCCCCATGACCGGCCACAGGGTGTCCAGCGCCTGCTGCTGGCCTTTGGTTAAGCGGCCCTGGCGGCGCACAAAGCTGCGGATCCGGCGTAATGGCCGCCCGTTCTCATCAAATTCTGGGGTGATGACGTCATTAATCATGTAAAAGCCTGCTGGTTAGCCTGTTCCGGGAAACGGGCATTATGCAAAGTTCATAAGCAGAAGCAAGCCTTTGCAATCTTCCGGTTTACACCCAGGTGCGCATGTGCTGGAATTCCTGCCTGAGTGTAGAGTAAACACGGAAAATTTCCTTCTTATGATGCAAGCGCCGCAGTTCGCGCAACAGGTGCTGGACTGGTATCAGCGCTTTGGTCGCAAAACCCTGCCGTGGCAGCTGGAGAAAACGCCTTACAAGGTGTGGCTCTCCGAAGTGATGCTGCAGCAAACCCAGGTTGCCACGGTTATTCCCTATTTTGAACGCTTTATGGCGCGCTTCCCCACGGTCATCGATCTGGCTGCGGCTCCGCTCGATGAGGTATTACATCTCTGGACTGGCCTCGGCTACTACGCCCGTGCGCGTAATCTGCATAAAGCCGCAAAGCAGATTGTTGAGGTTCATCAGGGCGAGTTTCCGCGTAATTTCGATGATGTCTCTGCCCTGCCCGGCGTAGGCCGCTCCACGGCGGGCGCGATCCTGTCGCTATCACTGGGGCAGCATTTCCCGATTCTGGATGGCAACGTCAAGCGCGTGCTGGCCCGTTGCTATGCCGTCAGCGGCTGGCCGGGTAAGAAAGAGGTCGAAAAGCGGCTCTGGCAGATCAGCGAAGAGGTCACACCCGCCGAGGGCGTCAGCCAGTTTAATCAGGCGATGATGGATCTGGGTGCTATCGTCTGTACCCGATCAAAGCCGAAGTGCGAAATCTGCCCGCTGAACAGCGGTTGTGAGGCCTATGCCAGCAGCAGCTGGGCGAGCTATCCCGGTAAGAAGCCTAAGCAGGTGCTGCCAGAGCGCAGCGGCTGGTTCCTGATGATGCAGGATGGTGATGATGTCTGGCTGGAGCAGCGCCCGCCTGTGGGCTTGTGGGGTGGTCTGTTCTGCTTCCCACAGTTCACTACGGAAGCGGCACTGACCGACTGGCTGGCGGCCCGCGGCATCCAGGCAAAACCGCAGCAGCTTACTGCGTTTCGTCACACCTTCAGCCATTTCCATCTCGATATCGTGCCAATGTGGCTGACATGGCCTTCTGTCGGGGCGGCGATGGATGAAGCAGGCGGTCTCTGGTATAACTTAGCGCTGCCACCATCTGTGGGATTAGCCGCACCCGTTGAGCGCCTGTTACACGAGCTGCGCCATCCCCGACAACTGGCTTTGAACAGTTGTGAGATTAATGAGGAAGAATAATGAGCCGCACCATTTTTTGTACTTTTTTACAGCGCGACGCGGAAGGACAGGATTTTCAGCTCTACCCGGGCGATCTGGGTAAGCGCATTTACAACGACATTTCTAAAGAAGCCTGGCAGAAGTGGATGGCGAAACAGACCATGTTGATCAACGAGAAGAAGCTCAACATGATGAATCCCGAAGATCGTAAAGTGCTGGAGAAGGAGATGATCAATTTCCTGTTCGAAGGTAAAGACGTTCATATCGAAGGCTATACACCGCCAGAAGCGTAAACATTCCGGGCCTCATCGCTGAGGCCGGTTATCCAGGTCAGGCTTGCATTCCCAATGAATAAAAAATTAATCGCCCTGCTGGTGATAGCACCACTTTTGGTTTCCTGTTCCGGGTCAAAGAAACAGCAGTCCCACGAGGAGTGGGTAAAAGATACCAACGCCTTTGATATTCTGATGGGGCAGTTTGCTCATAATATTGAGAATATCTGGGGTATCAATGAGGTCCTGATCGCCGGCCCCAAAGATTACGTCAAATATAGTGACAACTATTACACCCGCAGCCACATTAACTTTGAAAGCGGTAAGCTGACCATCGAGACGATTTCTGGCACCGATCCTATGGCCAGCCTGCGTCAGGCGATCGTGACCACCCTGCTGATTGGCGAAGATCCGGGTAATGTCGATCTCTACTCTGACGCCAACGATATTGAAATCAGTAAAGAGCCGTTGCTGTATGGACAGGTGCTGGATAATACCGGTCAGCCGATTCGCTGGCAGGGTCGTGCGGAAGCCTTTGCTGACTATCTGATTCAGCATAAATTGCAGCGCCGCACCTCGGGTCTGCATGTGATTTACACCATTTCGATTCCGATGGTGCCGAATCACCTGGATAAGCGTGCGCACAAATACCTGCCGATGGTGCGTAAAGCCGCCGATCAATATGGTGTCGATGCCTCATTGATTCTGGCGATTATGCAGACCGAGTCGAGCTTTAACCCCTACGCCGTGAGCCATTCTGATGCGCTGGGTCTGATGCAGGTGGTACAGCATACTGCCGGTGTTGACGTGTTTCGCATGAAGGGTAAATGGGGCAAGCCGAGCCGCAGCTATCTGCTGGATCCGGAGAACAATATTGATGCGGGTACCGCTTATCTGTCGCTGTTGCAGCGTAACTATCTGGGCGGCATTCAGGATCCGGTGTCACGCCGCTATGCAGTAATCACCGCCTATAACGGCGGTGCAGGCAGCGTGCTGCGCGTCTTCTCCAGCGATAAAGATCGGGCGTTTTCGATGATTAACGGCATGTCACCGAGCAAGGTTTATTCGACCCTGGCGAACCAGCATCCGTCGGCGGAATCGCGTCGTTATCTTTATAAGGTGAGTACCGCGCAGAAGAGTTATCGGGGATTCTGATTGGCTCAGCGCTAAAGCGGGGAGTGTTCGCTGCGCGAATGGGCCTGGGTATAGCGCCTGGCTGCCGGCTAATACTGAGCGGGTTCCACCCGCCAGGCGGTCAGGCGTGCAGCGCCTGAAGCTGGGAGTGTTCGCTGCGCGAACGGGCTATGAGAAGGTTTCGTTCGCTTAGCAGCGAGTATGCACTGAGCGGGTTCCACCCGCCAGGTGGTCAGGCGTGCAGCGCCTGAAGCTGGGAGTGTTCGCTGCGCGAACGGGCTATGAGAAGGTTTCGTTCGCCTGGTAAGCCGGGCAGTTTCAGATTTGCCTCTGCAGGCGACCGACAAGGGGGCGCCAGTCGCCGCGCCCCCTTGACCCCGGGCTCCGGCCTGCTTCACCGCCGCTTCGCGGTTCCTTTGCTACTTCAGGATTTCTCACGGACCGGCGGGACGCGCCATCCATGGCGCGAACCCGCCTCTTCGCGACATCCCTGTCGCTCGTCCTGAAATCCCTCATCCGCTCAGCGGTTCTGACGGCCTCCCCACCCCCTCGCTGTTATCTCTTCTTTTTATGTTGGGTTCGCTGTCGCTGTGAGTTTGGGATTGCCTCTGACTTTTGGCTCAGCAAACAGTATGTTATTCAACTCTACCCGCTATTATCTCGTTTTCAGGTCACTAAGATTGTTGCGGTGAACTTCAGGAATTGAGACTGGCTTTCAGACCATCAGACAACTCAGCACCAAAGAAAACATAAAGAAATCACAGGCGGGGGTTTGGGAGAGGCGTCCGAAGCGCTGAGGAACAACCGCAGGCCAGGATGAGCCGACAGGACGTCGGCGAAAGGACG
Organism: Pantoea sp. E956-1; assembly: GCF_982223955.1. Lineage (NCBI taxonomy): Bacteria > Pseudomonadati > Pseudomonadota > Gammaproteobacteria > Enterobacterales > Erwiniaceae > Pantoea > Pantoea sp. E956-1. The sequence goes on from NZ_CEUYZP010000004.1 coordinate 209,827, forward strand.
GAACGAGCCAGGGATGGCGAGTCCGGACGGTCCGTCGGCCGCAGGGCGTGACGAAGGCACTCCGCACAGCGGGGCGCGCAGGCAGCCGGACGCCGGGATTGTTAAGGGGCGGGCGTCCGCCCCTTGACGCGTCCGCCTGCTCAGGCAACCTGAAACTCCCCATCGCCTGGCGGGCGGAACCCGCTCAGTGTTAGCCCGCTGCTAAGCGAACGAAGCTTTCTCATAGCCCGTTCGCGCAGCGAACCCAGGACCTGCCCGGCGTAACCCCCTCACTGTTAGCCCGCTGCTAAGCGAATGAAACCTTCTCAGCCCCGTTCGCGCAGCGAACAAAAAGGCAGGCGGGCCGCTACCCACCTCTGCCCACGCTCAGATCAGCGTCCCACTATCATATTGGCCACCAGATACTTCCGTCCCTGGTCATCCTCTTCGGTGTAAACGCCCTGCAGCTCTGGTGAGAAGCCAGGCAGCAGATTAAGCCCCTCTTCCAGCGCCAGGAAGTAACGCTGCACCGCGCCGCCCCAGACTTCCCCCGGGACTACGCACAGCACACCCGGTGGATAAGGCAGTGCACCTTCCGCGGCAACCCGGCCTTGCGCTTCGGCTATCGGCACCAGCTCCACTTCGCCGCGAATATAAGCCTGATGCGCATCCTGCGGATTCACCCTGACCGGCGGGAACTCCGCGGCGCGGAACATCAGGCGCTGCAGATCCTTGACGTTGTGACTGACGTAAAGGTCGTGCATCTCCTGACAGAGGCGACGCAGGGTATATCCGGCATAGCGTTCGGCATTTTTACGGTAAATGGTCGGCAGCACTTCGGCCAGCGGCGCATCCTCTTTAACGTGCTGCTCGAACTGCGCCAGCATCGCCACCAGATTCGCCATCTTCTCCGGACTCTCTGCCGGAGTCAGCAGGAACAGGATTGAGTTGAGATCGCACTTCTCCGGCACAATGCCGTTTTCGCGCAGATAGTTCGCCAGGATGGTCGCCGGAATCCCGAAATCACTATACTCACCGCTGGCCGCATCAATCCCTGGCGTAGTCAGCAGCAGCTTGCAGGGATCCACCCGATACTGATCGCGCGCATAACCCGCGAAACCGTGCCACTTCGCCTGCGGTTCAAAGCTGAAGTAGCGCAGATCGCGGGCGATCGTCTCAGTGGGCGCATCCTGCCAGCGCTGACCATCCACCGTCTCCGGCACAAACGGCAAGATCATCTCACAGCGATCCAGGATGGCTTTACGCGCCTCAATACCCAGCGTGACGCACTCATCCCACATACGACGCCCCGCTTCCCCCTGATGCATTCTGGCGTTGATATCCAGCGCGGCAAACAGCGGATAAAACGGACTTGTTGATGCGTGCAGCATAAAAGCGTTATTCAGTCGCTTATGCGGGCAGAAGCGGCGCTGTCCGCGAATGTGATTATCTTTTTTATGGATCTGCGAAGTCTGCGAAAAACCTGCCAGCTGCTTATGCACTGACTGCGTGACAAAAATGCCGGGATCGTTCTCATTCAGTTGCAGGGTCAGCGGCGAACAGCCTTCCATCAGTGGAATGAACTGCTCATAGCCGAGCCACGCGGAATCAAACAGGATGTAATCACACAGATGGCCGATGCGATCCACCACCTGGCGCGCGTTGTAGACCGTGCCATCGTAGGTGCCCAGCTGGATAATCGCCAGACGGAACGGCCGCTCTTCAGCCGCGCGCTGCGGAGCCACGGCCGCGATCTGCTCGCGCAGATAAGCCTCATCAAAGCAGTGTGCGTCAATGCCGCCAATAAAGCCGAAAGGATTGCGCGTCGCTTCAAGATAAACCGGGGTCGCGCCCGCCTGAATCAGCGCGCCATGATGGTTCGACTTGTGATTGTTGCGGTCAAACAGCACCAGATCGCCACGGGTCAGCAGCGCATTGGTCACCACTTTATTGGCACTTGAGGTGCCGTTGAGCACAAAGTAGGTTTTATCGGCGTTAAACACTTTTGCCGCATACTTCTGCGCATCTTTAGCCGAGCCTTCGTGGATCAGCAGATCGCCCAGTTTGACGTCGGCATTACACATATCAGACCGGAAAACATTCTCGCCGTAGAAGTCATAAAACTGTTTGCCCGCCGGATGCTTTTTAAAGAACGCACCGCCCTGATGTCCGGGACAGGCAAAGGTGCTGTTCTGCATATCGACATAGCGGGTCAGCGTCTCGAAGAAAGGGGGCAGCAGCGCCGCTTCATACGCCTGCGCAGCCGCTTCCAGCGCGATCCACTCCTGCGGATCGCCATTCAGCTCACCGCTGACGCCGGGCAGGTGCATCACCTCTTCTTCAAACGCGTTAGCGACAAATACCGGCAGATTAAAGCCGGTATGACGCAGCAGCGCCAGCACGCCGCTGCGGGTATCCGCCAGCGAGACGACAACCGCCGCCACATCGGTGAAGTCGGTGTTATCCAGCGTCACCACGTCTCGCGCAGTGTTCAGGGTCAGGCTGGGCGCCACAGCGGCGCTGGCAGCAATTTTCAGTGGAGTCATAACAGAATCCCTAACGTCAGGGAGGAGGTGCCAGAAGCACAATTATGGGGACAGTGCCCCGGCGAATAATTAACAGTCAGAAGGCGTTCCGCAGCCCGTGGAAAGCAGATCCATAGCCGCTGCCTGGCTGGCCTCACCGCATGGTGAATAACAGAGATATCGGAAAAGAGGACAACCCGATGGGTGCCGGAAAAAGCGAACGGTAATCCGGGCAGATGCGCGGTGAACCGGACATGGCGACGTCCTCAGTAATCAAGATGCAGGGTCAAAAAGTGGCGGTCATAATGTCATCTTTTTCAGGCACGGACAACCCGAACCAGGTAATTACTCAGTCACACCCCGTGTATGTAACAACATGATTTTTATAGTCTATTTATCATAAAAAATTCACAATACGACTAATTATATGAATTATATGCAGATTTATGCAGAAAGCACACCGCGCACTTTTCCAGCCAGGCCGCTGCCTTCACCCGCAGACGCGGCCATTGCCCTACCGGATTGCATCTGCCAGGCGTAAACTGATCTTCTCTTTCCCACTCTGCCGGAGGCTGCATGTTTAAGGCACTGGTCATTGAAAATGACGAACAAGGTTACCGTTCCCTGCTGAAAGATCTCCCCGAATCTCAACTGCCCGATCACGATGTCACGCTCGACGTCAGCTACTCATCTCTGAACTACAAAGATGCCCTGGCTATCTGTAACCAGGGCCCGATTGTGCGCCAGTTCCCGATGGTGCCAGGTATCGATTTTGTTGGCCGGGTGACGGCCAGCCGCCATCCCGATTGGAAAGAGGATGATGTGGCGCTGCTGACGGGCTGGGGCGTGGGCGAAAAACAGTGGGGCGGCCTGGCACAGAAAGCCAGCGTCAGCGGCGACTGGCTGGTGCGCCCGCCCGCCACGCTGAGTCCGCTGCAAACCATGGCTATCGGTACGGCGGGACTGACCGCAATGCTCTGCGTGATGGCGCTGGAAAAACAGGGCATCACACCTGAACAGGGGCCGGTACTGGTCACCGGTGCCAGTGGCGGCGTCGGCAGCTATAGCGTCAGCCTGCTGGCGCGTCTGGGTTATCAGGTAATCGCTTCCAGCGGGCGCGCCAGCGACCATACCTATCTGATCGAAACGCTGGGCGCGGCATCGGTCATTGACCGTGAAGAACTCGCCCGGCCCGGCAAGCCACTGGCAAAAGAGCGCTGGGCCGCCGCGATAGACAGCGTCGGCAGTCATACCCTGGCGAATGTGCTGGCTGCTACCCAGCGCGACGGCGCGGTTGCCGCCTGCGGTATGGCGCAGGGACTCGACCTGCCAGCCAGCGTCGCCCCCTTCATTTTGCGTGGCGTTACGCTGGCTGGTGTCGATAGCGTGATGTGTCCGAAGCCGCTTCGTCAGCAGGCGTGGCAGCGACTCGGTGAGCTGATGGATAGCGAACGGCTCAGTAAGCTGAGCCACGTGATCCCGCTAAGTGAAGCCAGAGAAGGTGCACAGGCATTGCTGGATGGCAAAGTGCAGGGCCGTCTGATTGTCGATTGCCGTTAATCCTGTTAAAGGCGCGTTTTCGCGCCTTTACCGATCGGCTCGCTGCAGCCGTTTTATGAGTCCTTCCAGCGCGAACTGCGTGCCCTGCTCCATCACTGATTTCGGATCGCCGCTGAACTGGTGGCACTCTGCCTCGTCCCTGCCATCGGGCAGGACCCAGCCAAACCAGATGGTGCCCGCCGGTGTACCATCTTCGCCGCCATCCGGCCCGGCATAGCCGGTAATGGATAATCCCACCGGCTCGCCGGAGCGGGCGCAGGCGCCCTGCACCATCTCCCGCGCCGTCTGTTCGCTCACCGCCGTATGCTGTTTCAGCGTGTCAGGGCGCACCCCCAGCAAACGGATTTTGGCATTTTCGCTGTAGGTGACAAAGCCGCTGGTATAAAAGTCTCCGCTGTTTTCCACCGCGGCCAGCGTCATGCTGATCAGCCCGGCGGTACAGGATTCGGCAGTCGCCAGATGAAGTCCGGAGGAGAGTAAAATATTCCCCAGTTGCTCAGCGGTCTGATCTAATGATTTTGCCATTATGGTCTCCTTGAATCTGTCCGGAACTCCAGGTATAGCGCAAAATCAGCGAATAAAACCGCGCAAGGCAATGTTTTTAAAGCGAAACGGTCTAAATACGCAGCTGGATATATGGCTGTCCACTCCCGGTATGCGCCACTACCTGCAGATCGGCCTGGTACCAGCGCGTCAGCGTCGCTTCCGTCATCACCGTCTGCGGCGAGCCTTGTGCCACCAGCCGGCCTGCGTGCAGCAGCAGTATGCGGTCGGCCCACAATGAGGCCTGATTAAGGTCATGTAACACGGTACAGACGGTGAGATCTCCGGCGCGCGTCAGCTGGCGCAGTAAACGCAGGGTTTGCTGCTGCCAGAAGAGATCCAGCGCCGAAGTCGGCTCATCCAGAAACAGCCAGCCGCGTGGTCTTCCCTCATGCCAGAGCTGTGCCAGCACCCGCGCCAGCTGCACCCGTTGCTGTTCACCGCCGGAGAGCTGGCGGTAATCGCGCTGCGCCAGCCCTTCACAACCGGTCAGCCGCATAACCTCAGCCACAATCTGCGACGTCTGCGCCTCCGGCCAGGGGGCACGGCCCATCGCCACGACCGACTGCGCCGACTGTGCAAAGGTCAGGTTGTTCTGCTGGCGCATCACTGCCCGGCGTCGTGCCAGCTGCTCACGCGGCCATGCCGTCAGCCGTCGATCGCCCAGCCAGCACTCACCCCGATCGGGCGACAGAAATCCCGTCAGCATCCGCAGTAGCGTCGATTTACCTGCGCCGTTTGGGCCAATCAGCGCCACCAGCTCGCCACCTGACAGCGTGACATCGAGATTATCGATAACGGTTTTGCCGCCGTGCGCGAGACATAACCCCCTGGCCTGTAAAATGTCCATCACTCCAGCCCTCGCTGCTGACGCAGAATCAGCCAGAGAAACCACGGACCGCCAATCAGGCTGGTCAGCAGCCCGACCGGCAACTCGGCCGGAACCACCAGAGTGCGCGCCAGCGTATCGGCCAGCAGCAGCAGAATCGCCCCCGCCAGCGCTGAGCCGGGCAGCAGCCAGCGATGATCGCCGCCAAAGCAAAAACGCATCACGTGTGGCACTACCAGTCCGACGAAGCCGATCACGCCGCTGACCGAGACCGCCGTACCGACCAGCAACGCACTGAGGATCAGCAGCTGATGCTGAGTACGCTTCACATTAACGCCCATGTAGTGCGCATCCTCTTCGCCCGCCTGCAGCAGGTTAAGGTGGCGGGCGCGAGTCTGTAACAGCAGTAAGGCTGGCAGAATCAGCAGCAGGCAGATCAGCAGTGCAGGCCACTGTGCCTGGCTGAGGCTTCCCATGCCCCACAGCGACAGCTGGCGCAGCTGCTGGTCGTTGCTCAGCCATGACAGCACGCCTACCGCCGCCCCGCACAATGCATTAATCGCAATGCCGACCAGCAGCAGCCGCGAAAGATTGCCGCGCGCCAGCCGACTGAAACTGAAAATCAGCAGTGTAACCAGCAAACTGCCGATAAATGCGGCGATCATCGGTAGCCACAATGCCAGCGGTGCCGGCAACGCCAGCGGAATAATGATTGCCAGCGCCACCGCCAGTCCCGCCCCGCTGCTGATCCCCAGCAGACCGGGATCGGCCAGTGGGTTACGAAAAACACCCTGCATCACTGCGCCAGAGACTGCCAGCGCCATGCCCATCACCACCGCCAGCAGCACGCGCGGCAGGCGAATATCCAGCCAGATCTGCCAGATAAGATCGCTGAGCGGTGCCTGCCACAGCGCCCGCACTGAAAGCGACATCGCCCCCAGATTTGCCGCCAGCATCATCGCCACCAGCAGGAAGATCAGCATCAGCACCAGGCCACGCAGCGCATTATCCTTAATCATGGTTCAGCGATTCCGCCGCCTGGCGCAATTTCACGATTGCCCGTGGCGTATCAAGGCCAAATCCCAGCAGTGCCATGGTGTCGATCACCAGCAGACGATGCTGCTGCCCGGCAGGCGTCAGCGCCAGACCCGGTAACTGCCACAGCTGCGCTTCGCCGCCCAGGGTTTTCAGGCCATCCTCGCCTATTACCACCAGATCCGGCGCGGCGGCGATCACCCCTTCCTGCGACAGTGCCTGATAGTGCGGCACAGAGCCCATAGCATTCTCCAGCCCGGCGCTGCGAATGGCACCATCGGCCGCAGTCTGATTTCCAGCCGCCATCGACTTCATGCCGCTGTTCGCCATGATGTAGAGCACTTTTACCGGCAGCGGTTGCTGCGGCAACTGGCGAATCTGCTGTGTCATTTGCTGCGCCAGTGCCTGAGCTTCGCTTTCACGCTGCAGCGCCTGGCCCACAGTGATAATTTTCTGCGGAATCGCCTGCAGGCTGCTGTCGCCGCTGACCGTGACCACCCTGACGCCCGCGCGGGCAATCTGTTGCAGCACCAGCGACGGTTGCGCCTGCGCGCTGGCGATCACCAGCGTCGGTTTCAGTGCCAGAATGCCTTCGGCGTTGAGCTGGCGCATATAACCCACGTCCGGCAGTCGGGCGGCCTGCGCCGGACGCAGACTGGTGCTGTCGCGCGCCACCAGCTGTGACTGAGCATCCAGCGCATAGATAATCTGAGTGACATCACCGCCAATCGACACCACCCGCTCCGCCGCCAGTGATGGCAGCGTCATCAGCAGCCATAACAGCATCGCTCTTTTCATGCCGCCGCTCCCGGCGTGCGGAGAGCGCCAATCTGCTCGCGCCAGCGTGACTGCTCTGGCGTACCTTCCGTGCGCTGACCGTAGAGCTGGGCGATCTGCGTGCCGTCGGCGGCGAACAGTTCCAGGCTGGTAACAAAGCCATCGCCCGTTGGCTTGCGTGTTACCCAGCTTTCGCTGATCTGATCAGCCATCAGATGCAGCGTGAACTGCGGGTTGAAGATATTGAGCCAGTTTTCCACTGGCTGCAGCTTCTCTACCCTGCCGGTGAAAATCTGAGTGCAGCCACGGTTGCCGACAAAAATCATAATTTCATTGCCCGCCTGCTGTGCCATCTGTAGCAGGCGCTCAAGCGCGTCGTTGCCGGTCTGCCAGGCGAGATCCTCACCCACCTCGCGAAACGCCTGCGCCCGTGACACCTGGTGGCGCTTCAGCAACGCGAAAAACTGATGAACATCGGTCATGGCGCGCCATTCACGGTCGATGGCGGTGGCATCAATCGTTTCCGTCAGGAGGGCAGCTACAACCGGCTCAACCACCAGCGGCGTCGCCGCAGCATCGGTAAAGTCGGCGATCAGCGCCTGCCACGCCGCCATGCTGGTCTGCTCCGTGACGTAAACTTTCAGCACTGCATCGCCATGGCGATCAAAAATCTGAATGCTGTGACGCACGCTCTGCCCGTCTCGCTCCTGCAGAGCAAAGGCGCTGCACCACTGACCGACGAACAGGCGCAGATCGAGCGCACGGGGATTAAGCACCAGGCCACCATGCGCGCCAATCTGCACATTGTGGTATTCACCCAGATGCTCATGTACCGCATAAGCGTTACGCGTAATGTTTTTGGTTTCGCCGACTGCGCCCAGTGCCTTCAGCAACGCCGGAAAATCGCGTTTCAGCGCCACGGCATCAACGCCGAGGCGTGCTTCACACAATTCCGCTTCGCTGATGCCGATCAGCGCGGCCAGGTCGCGGGCATATTGCTTCGGTTGTTCACCTTTAAGGACAAGATAGTGCTGATAAATCGGGTTCATGACTCAGGCTCTCTTAGTAGTGCCCTGCATCAGCGCAGGGCGACGGCTATCAAAAATCGACGTTAACACCTAACTGGAAAGTACGGCCCGGCATCACGGCCAGTGCCTGATCGTTGCGCTCCTGCTGAGTGGCGCTGGTCAGTTCACAGCTGCTGAGGTAATCCCGGTATTTGCGATCGGTTATGTTGTAAAGCCCGCCACTCAGCCTGACGTTATGCGCGACGCGCCAGTAAGCGGTCATATCCACCATGCCATAACCCGGCACCCGCATGTAATCGGTGCTGGAGTCGGTCAGGCTGCTGCCGTTGTTGGCGAAGCTTTCGCGGTTAGTCGCGCTGGCTTGCTTACCTTTGACAAAGGTAGCGGTAACAGCGGCACCGTAGCCACGCGCCTCATCATCCCAGGCGAGTCCGACGATCGCTTTCATCGGGGCAACACTCTCCAGGTCGATGTAGCGGTCACCAAGGTAGCTCGACTTTGCCGCGCCCTGCGTGTAACCAAACGCCAGATTGGCGCTCAGACCCTCGACCTCGCTGAACCAGCTGCCGAAGTTCACTTTACTGCTGATTTCAGCCCCGTAGATATAGGCTTTATCGCGGTTCTCCGCCTGATAGGTGGTGTAAATGTTGGCGGGCACATTGACGAACTGACCCGGATTAGCCGCCCGGCTGTAACGGGTAAAGGCAATAAAGTTTTTATAGTCGTTATAAAAAGCGGCAGCGTTAAGCGTGACGCCTTTTGCCACCTCTCCTTTTACACCCCACTCGTAGTTGTTGCTGGTTTCGGTTTTCAGGTCGGCATTACCAATCAGCGCATACTGCGCGGTGCCGGCATAGCTGGAGCCAAGGTTCCATGAGCCATACAGCTGCGTATCGTTGGGGAACTGCGCGCCACGGGTATATTGCAGATAAGTCATCAGCTTCGGTGTCAGATCGTACTGGAAGGCGATCGACGGCAATATCTGGGTGTCGCTGTTTGGCGATCCATAGAGCGCTGAGACTTCGCTGGCATCAAGCACGCTACTGTTCGTGGTCAGCGTCGCCACATCACGTGGTCGGGTGTTCTGATAGGCCACGCGCACACCCGGCACGATGGCCGCCCGATGTCCGTCAGCATCGAAGCTGATGGTATCCTGCAGATAACTACCCACGGTGTAGCTGCGACTGTCAGCCTGCGGCTGCATAATCGCAGTAAAAGCACTGGCGGGTGGTGACTGACGGAAAGGTCGTTCAGTATCCACCAGGCGCGCATTCAGCCCGGCACTCAGTTCATGTCGCCCGACGCTTTTAAGCGCGCGGGTGTCAAAACCGTAGCTGTCGCTGTTGTAGTCGGAATAAACGGTTTGCCTGGCGGTGGCACTCGACGGCATGCGGGTGTTGTCATGCGCCTGGGTCTGCTGCCAGTAAACGCGGGTCGTCAGGCTGTCGATCAGATCATTGTAAGGCGTGTATTCATCCGCCAGGCTGATGCCCCAGCGGCGGGTATCACTCTGCTGCTGCGCCGTTCCCCAGACTGTATTGCCTGAAGTGCTCCAGCTGTCGTAATGGCTGTGGTGGGTTTTGTGATAGTAATCGACCGTTGCGCTGAGCTTGTGAGCATCATTGGGCTGCCAGATGCCGGAGGTCATAAAGGCATCGGAGTGCCAGTTGGCGGGATACGCATCCAGCGTGCCGCTGTTATTACGGGTTTCCTGGCCGTCGCGGCGGCTGTAAACAAAGATGCCGCGCAGTTCATCGTCACCGGCAGCGGCGGTGATGCCGTTATGCCAGCTGCGACTGGATGAGTCATAGTCGCTCTGATAACTGAACGCGGTCGCTTTTCCGGGATGCAGGTAATCGTCGGGAGATTTATTACGGAACGAGACGTTGCCGCCAATCGAGGTGTTCGGCTGATCCACTGCTGTGGCACCCTTCTCAATCTCAATACGGCCAAACATATAAGGATCGATGTAATCGCGGCCAATGCCAAAGCTGTCGAGACCTGCGCGTCCTACATAGCTGCGGCCAGTGGCCTGCGGCAATGGAATGCCATCTACATCCAGACCGACGCGGTTGCTCTCGAGGCCACGAATGTTGTAGCCGGTATAACCGGCCCGATCAAAACCGCTCTTACCGGCTGATGAACCACCACGGGTACCGGTAGCACTGATTAGCGGTTCATAGCGCATGATCGATCCAAAGTCAGTGGCACCACGCTGTTGCAGATCGCTGGCAGAGAGCGAGGTTTTACTGCCTGCCGTTTTTTTGATTTCCGGTGCCGTCACCGTCATTACCGGTTCGGCACGGCTGCCATAGCGGTCAGAAAGGGTTAGCGTGGCAGATTCACTGCCCGCAGCATAAGTGCAGGTGGTATTGATGAAAGTGGCGAGCAACGCCAGTTGAGTCTGACGCGGTTGCGTCAATCTCCGAAAACGTGGTGACATAGGCGCGAATTACCTGATTAATTGTTAGTATTCGCTCACTTGCTTGCTGGCAACAGTAAAACGGCTCCGCATAAACGCCGTGAAAAGTCAGAACATCATGCTGGTGTAGTAATTATCGCCCGGAATTTAATGCAAGTGATAATCATTATCAATCTTATTTACATTTAGATATAAACCACAGCGCACAAATTGTTAACCCGAATGCATTGGCATTTATCAACACGTAAAGGAATAGAGTTATGGCGCAAAAACCTGTGGTTGTTATTCACTACTGTATGCAATGCAACTGGCTGATGCGGTCAGCGTGGATGGCACAGGAACTTCTGCATACCTTCGCTGAGGATCTGGCGGAGGTGACGCTGAAACCGGGCACCGGCGGTATCTTTGAGATTACGCTGGATGAGCATCTGCTGTGGGAACGTAAGCGGGATGGTGGCTTCCCGGATGCGACCACGCTGAAACAGCGTGTGCGGGACATCTGCTTCCCGGATCGGACGCTGGGTCACATCGACAAGCACAAAACTGAAGTCAGCTAAGTCCGCTATTAGCTGTGGGTGATTTTTTCTGCCGCGTCGTGCAGCGCCTTAATCAGCGTCTGCAGCGCGGCTTCTGAGATATCTTCCTGCGCAAGCCGCCGGTTCAGCGCGACTTTCAGTCCATGAATCGCCTGCTCAACAGCAGGAATGCTGCGGTTATTGACCAGAATCGCCAGCGTAGAAAGACGTGTAATCAGGCTGGTCACCGTTTCACGGTTCTCCGCCAGCTGCGCCTCTCCCGTTGCCGTCAGGCGGTAGGCTTTACGCGTTGCCTGCGCATCCACCACCTGAATTGCCTCCATCTCTTCCAGCAGCGTCAGGTTGGGGTAAATGATCCCTGGACTGGGCGAATACTCTCCCTTTGACAGCTCCTCAACAGACTTGATCAGCTCATAGCCGTGCGCGGCATTCTGCGCCAGGAAATGGAGCATCAGCAGGCGAATCTCACTCGCTTCCAGCATCTTTTCACGTCGCTTGCGTCGTCCGCTGCAACCGCCTGCGCGGGCAGTCTGATCGTCAGATAAAGTGGAAGTCGGATGCTGTTTCATGGCCTGCCCTGATGGGAAAAAGTGGGATTGATGGTAGTGCGCTGCCTGGCAAAACTCAATTGCCAGAGCGGCTTACTTCTGGTGCCAGTAGGCCACCGCCCGCACGAAGTCACTGTTGAGGCCGCGCTGCACCGTAAAGTAGTCACACAGCGCTTTAACAAACTCACCTTCGCCGGTCAGCCAGACAAAGTAATCTTGCGTCGGGATAGTGATCTGATCCAGCCGGGCAATCAGCTGACTGAGCTGCGCTTTCTGCATCTGACCGCTGCCAAGCCAGTTTGTCGTCACATCAGCCGTATCAGATAAATAGTCGCGGCCCGTCGCTTCATCGGTAAAGGCATAGAGATGCAGCGCCTGCGCCCGGGCGTCACGCTGACGGCGCGCAAAAGCCGGCAGCCCGGTTTCATCACAGACGTAGAGCTGGAATGCGTAATCGGTCGGCACCACCAGCGAACCGCGTGGGCCGCCGACAATCAACCGATCGCCAGGCTGCGCCTGCGTTGCCCAGTCACTGGCTACGCCCTGCTGATGAATATAGAAATCGAGGGTCAGCGAAGATTCACCATCAAATTCCAGCGGTGTGTAATCTCGCGCCTGCGGACGCAGCCCTTCGGGCCAGACAATCCCCGCATCGGTGATTTGTGGCAGAGCCAGTGTGGCCCCTTCAGCGGAAGGGAAGAAAACCTTAATGTGGTCATCAAAGCCTGGCGACGTAAAGCCCGCCAGATCGCTGCCGCTGAACCGGATACGCCAGAATTTACCGGCAATGTTAGTTTTACTCGCGACCTGAATATGGCGGAAACGCAGTTCATTACGGATGCGCTGGGGTACACGCTGATCGGCTGATACAGGCAAAATTTCTCTCCTCAAACGGGTTGGATGCCCGTGATTTAAGGGCATGCTTACTGTAATGAAATAAAAATCATTCTCATCTCAAGGCCGCAAGATTATCTATGATATATCTTAAGAACAAGAACGAAAAATGCGATCCCGCTGCTTAAGATATATTTTATGCCTGTGCAGGTGTGCGAAGTGCAGGCGGAGAGCAGCCCTGATAAGAAAGGTCAGAGAGAGGTAAGCTGCAGGTGCGGCGAGATTAGTGAGGCAGTAATATCAGGCTAAGGCTGTCCGGCTCCTGACGAGCCGGGCATGAGGTTGCGCCACAGATGCCGGCAGCGCATGACCACTTACAGTGTGTCGTTGAATCCGGAGAGGGAAGGATTGCTGCTGGTGTGTTCCGGCAGCTCACCATCACCCAGAATTTCATGCTGGGTGGCCTGGGAGTGCGGATGCAGTCCGGCAGGCGGTGAAAAAGGTTCAGCCTGTTGTGCCATCGCCATGACAGGCAATGCCAGGATCAGTGAAATCATTAAGCGTCGCATAGTTGTCTTCGTTTGTTTTTTTGACCAGAAAAGGCCTGAAATGCAGGTAAATATTCCAGCCCTTGCACAGATGCACGATGATTCAGGCATGGCAGGGTTTCAGGAGAGGATTTTACGCCAGAACGGCGAGTTATTTTATAAAATCGTGCGGTTTGTCACGGTTTACCGCACGAATTATGCATTAGGGGGCCGGGAGCCACTCGCCCTGCCCTTCTGGCTACGCCTGCATCACCGGAATAGAAAAAACGCCGCTCAGCCAGTCGGGCTTACAGTGCGCAAAATCGAGACGCAGCAGATCTTTACCCGGACGACGTGACACACCCAGTGCTGGCAGATGCTGATAGTAGATATCCTCGATAAAGCGTGTCAGCTGCTCCGGGCTGCCACTCCAGCGGATCGACGCATAAAGTCCACGTACCTCACTCCAGCTGGCGGTATTGTCACCCAGCAACCCGGCATGTTGCGGCTCCAGCGCCTGAAACAGGCTGATATTTTGCTGATCAGCAGAGCTATGGCCGGGGCCATACTGAAAGCCTAACCAGCCGTGCATTACGCGGCTGCCCGCCAGCGTCACCAGTTGCCGCGCCTGTTCGGCTACCCGGTGATCGCGATCGGCAATGTAATCGCCAAACTTACACTCCCACTCCAGCGTTTCTCCACACAGAGGCAGCTCTTCCTCGCGCTCCACCAGCTTTGCATGCTCTGCCAGCGATCGCACCAGAATGCGGCCATGGAAGTTTTTAACCGGCAAATGGGGAATACGGCGAAACGCGCCAGGCGTCAGCGAAAAGTGACCTTTGAATACCCGGGTGAAATTTTGTTGGTTATCAAAACCAAAACGTACGGCGATATCGATCAGCGTCATGCGCGTCAGACGCAGCGCCATAGCGGCCATCGTCAGACGTCGTTTACGGGTGTAAGCCGCCAGAGTCTGTCCGGTCATCTCCTTAAACATGCGCTGCATGTGCCATTTGGAATAACCTGACTTGAGGGTAATCTGATCGATATTAAGATCGTCGGTGAGATTGGCTTCAATCCATTCGACCAGATCGTTGATGTGCTGTTTTTTAATGGCCTGACTGAGCATGATGGCGATTTACGACGCGGGTTAGGACTGGGATTTCAGTTACAAAAGGATAACAAAAATCGCAAATTGGTGTAAGGAAAGGGTAACCATTGCGCGCCCGTTCAGGGCGTTTCCGCATTAATTGCTTAGGTTACTAACTAAAAAAGGCTGACTATCGTCAGCCCCGGACGGCTCAGAATTTAAAGCGATGGGAGCCTGAGCCACTGCTGGCTCAGACAGGCCATTAATGACTGCGCATTCCGGCCGCTGTCATCATCATGCGGAACAGCGAGGCGACAACGCCCAGCGCCAGCACGCTGGCGGCATAGATAAACACCAGCCACATCACCCGCTTCCACCACGGCGCTTTCGTCTCTTGATTGTGATTGTGGTCTTTCATGCTGCTGAGGCTTTTCATATCAATGATATCCTGCGTCTGCTTTGATTTTTCCACGGAACACGTAGTAGCTCCAGAAGGTGTAGCCCAGAATCATTGGGATAATCAACAGGCTACCCACCAGCATAAAGGCCTGGCTCTGCGGCGGCGAGGCGGCATCCCAGATGGTCACTGATGGCGGAATAATGTTTGGCCACACACTGATGCCCAGCCCGGAGAAGCCCAGGAAGATCAGCGCCAGCGTCAGCAGGAACGGTGAATAGTGCGCCTCGCGTTTAATGGCGCGCACAATGCCCCACGAACAGAGCAGCACCAATACCGGAACCGGCAGGAACAGGAACAGGTTAGGCTTGCTGAACCAGCGATGCGCGATATCCGCATGTGCAAACGGTGTCCACAGGCTGACGATGCCAATAACCACTAACAGCGCAATCACCAGCGGCGTAGCCAGCGCGGACATTTTACGGTGCAACTCATCCTCGGTCTTCATGATAAGCCAGGTGCAGCCCAGCAGCGCATAGGCTACAACCAGACCCACACCGCAGAACAGCGGGAACGGGGCCAGCCAGTCCATTGCGGAACCGGCGAAGCGGCGTCCCTCAACCGGAATGCCATCCAGGAACGCACCCACGGCCACACCCTGACTGAAGGTGGCGATGATCGAACCGGCAATAAACGACTTGTCCCAGAATGCCCGATGGCCTTCAACCGCCTTGAAGCGGAACTCAAAGGCGACACCACGGAAAATCAGGCCAATCAGCATGGCGGTCAGCGGAATCGACAGCGCATCGGTAATTACCGCGTAGGCCAGCGGGAACGCCCCGAACAGGCCTGCGCCGCCCAGCACCAGCCAGGTTTCATTCCCATCCCAGACTGGCGCGACGGTGTTAACCATCATGTCGCGCTCGCCAGCATCTTTATTGAACGGGAACAGCAGACCAATACCCAGGTCGAAGCCATCCATCACGATATACATCAGGGTTGCGAAAACGATAATCACAAACCAGATAACGGAAAAATCGATCATCTTAGTGGTCTCCATCCTTAAAGGTGGCGGCGGAAAGCGGACGCGCCGGCGTTTTCTTCTGACCAGGTCCACCCTCTTCGGTGATATGGCCTTCGCCGGTAACCGGTCCCTGCTTAATCAGACGCATCATGTAGTGATACCCCACGCCGAACACCGAGCTGTAGACCAGAATAAAGGCCAGCAGGCTGATGCTCATGTGCATATCCCCATGAGCCGAAACCGCATCAATGGTGCGCTGCACGCCATAGACCACCCACGGCTGACGACCGATTTCAGTGGTAAACCAGCCTGCCAGAATCGCAATCAGACCCGATGGCCCCATCAACAGTGCAAACCACAGGAAAGGACGCGACTCATAGAGACGCCCTTTAAAACGCAGCCACAGGCTGACCACGCCCAGCGTAATCATCAGCAGGCCCAGCGCCACCATCACGCGGAAGGACCAGAAGATGACCGTTGAATTAGGCCGGTCCTCTTTCGGGAAGGACTTCAGTGCCGGGACCTGCTTGTCCAGGCTATGCGTCAGAATCAGGCTGCCAAGATAAGGCACTTCCAGCGCATATTTGGTACGTTCCTGCTCCATGTCGGGGATCCCGAACAGGATCAGCGGTGTGGCTTCCCCCGGTGGGTTTTCCCAGTGCCCTTCAATTGCTGCGATTTTGGCAGGCTGGTGCTCCAGAGTATTCAGACCATGAGCATCACCAATCATCGCCTGAATCGGCGCGACAATCAGCGCCATCCACAACGCCATGGAGAACATCTTGCGGATAGCGGGATTGTTATTCCCCTTCAGCAGATGCCAGGCTGCCGACGATCCCACAAAGAAAGCACTCGCCAGGAACGCCGCCACGGACATATGGAACAGGCGATAAGGGAAAGAGGGGTTGAAGACGATTTTGAACCAGTCCTGCGGAACCACGATGCCATTCTGAATGATGTAGCCCTGAGGCGTATGCATCCAGCTGTTAGAGGCCAGGATCCAGAAGGTGGAAATCAGCGTACCGAGGGCGACCATGCAGGTGGCAAAGAAGTGCAGCCCGGGACCCACGCGATTCCAGCCAAACAGCATCACGCCCAGGAAGCCCGCCTCCAGGAAGAACGCTGTCAGGACTTCATAGGTCAGCAGCGGACCGGTGATACTGCCAGCAAACTCTGAGAAGCCGCTCCAGTTCGTCCCGAACTGATAAGCCATGACCAGTCCTGATACCACACCCATGCCGAAGTTAACGGCAAAGATTTTCGACCAGAAATGGTAGAGATCGCGATAGGTGTGATCGCGGGTCTTGAGCCACATACCTTCGAGCACAGCCAGAAAACTGGCGAGACCGATGGTGATGGCGGGAAAGATAATATGGAAGGAAACAGTAAATGCGAACTGAATCCTGGCCAGATGAAAGGCATCTAATCCGAACATTGCTTACCTCTTTGCCACATAGAACACCATGTATTTACTTATAATTAACAACTTAAGCCTGATGCGCTGGTTCTCTGCGCTTATTGAAATTCCCGACGCAAATTTAAAACTATTCGCGGCAAGGAAAAAGAAACAGTGGGGTTAATGAAAACTATAACAGTCTTTATTGATTCTGATCATTGTTTTTAACGGGAATTATTTATTTAAAAATAAGGCCTAAAGGTTAATCAGAGCGTGTTTATGTGTCGTTAATGTTACGGTATTTTGTACTTTAAAAATCGATCGTGCTAAAGCTAACCCTGCCTGAAAATCGCCTTCAACAGGCTGTTTTAAGACACTATTTTGTTATAAACCCTGATTGAAGAAAGGTCAAATTTTAGAGACCACAAATTAAATACCCTTATTTTTTAACAGGTTAAAGGAGTAAATGGTTACCTCTGCCGCTTTGTTTGCTTTTTTGCTTTTGCCTGGCTAATGCAGCTATAACCTCAGACAGAAAAAACGCAGAACGGCGCATTTAAGCGTCATCAGAGATGTTAATAAAATGAGTCAAAAAGAAGGTATGAATTAACAGTGTGCTGCGGGCAATCGATTATTCCGGGCCAAAAGTTCCTGAAACGATTTAATAACCAGCAACCGTACGATAAGACCAGGGGGATTATTTTCGCTGCCGTTACGTTATTAGCGTTTCAGAGCGTCAGATGACCGAAAAATGGAGTCAGAAATTTGTAATCAGAATACCCATGCCGTCACAGTCTGACGGCTGAAATGGGTGATTTTACTCAGCTGCGGGTTTTTCGCGCTGTGCCAGGATCCGGCTCAGGTTCAGCTCCAGCCAGTCAGCCAGCCCCACAACCTGTTCACCGACTTCGCGTCCAAGCGGGGTTAAACGATATTCCACGTGCGGAGGCACCACATCGTAGGCGATACGCTGCACGAAGCCATCTTCTTCCAGGTAGCGCAGATTCTGCGCCAGCATCCGCTCGCTGACGCCACCGACCGTCCGGCGCAACGTACTGAAGCGCAGCGTCTGGTTCTGCAGGGCCAGCAGAATTAATACGCTCCAGCGGCTGGTCACGCGTTTCAGCACGTCACGTGACGGGCAGTTAACGTTGAGCAATTCGCCGCGGATAAATTTTTCACTCATTTTTTCAGACATTTAACTTACCCACCTCAAACTAACAATTCTGTAAGTACTTACTAAAAATTAGTTTATACACTAGTCTGAATTTCACCAACAGCCACGGGAGTAATAACATGATTGCAGTAACAGGTGCCACCGGCCAGCTGGGCCGTATCGTTATCGATGCATTACTGAAAAAAGTCCCGGCGGGAGAAATTGTTGCCGCCGTCCGTACGCCTGCCAAAGCGGCCGATCTTGCGGCGCTGGGCGTCATTGTCCGCCAGGCCGATTATAGCCAGCCAGAGACGCTGGAGGCCGCTTTTGCAGGCGTGGATAAGCTGCTACTGATCTCCGGTAGTGAAGTCGGCCAGCGTGAAGCGCAGCATAAAGCCGTCATCGAGGCTGCACGAGCGGCGGGTGTGGGCTTTATCGCGTACACCAGCCTGCTGCATGCGGATACCTCGCCGCTGAGCCTGGGCGTTGAACATCGCGCGACAGAAGCGCTGCTGAAAGCCTCTGGCATCCCGTTCGCCCTGCTGCGTAACGGCTGGTACAGCGAGAACTACGCAGCGAGTATCCCACCGGCACTGGCGCATCATGCCTTTATTGGCGCAGCAGGCGAAGGCCGTATCGCCTCGGCAGCGCGTCAGGATTACGCTGAGGCGGCGGCAGAAGTGATGACCCGTGAGGATCAGGCGGGCAAAGTGTATGAACTGGCAGGCGATGACAGCTATACGCTGGCGCAGTTTGCTGCAGAGATTGCCGCACAGAGCGGTGAGAAGGTCGATTACGTCAATCTCTCTCAAAGTGAGTTTGCGGCGGCACTGAAAAACGCAGGCCTGCCAGAGGGCCTGGCGGAAATGCTGGCAGATTCCGATGCTGGTGCAGAGAAAGGCGGTTTGTTCGATGACTCCCGTCAACTGAGCCAGCTCATTGGTCGCCCCACCACCACCTGGCAGGCAGTCATTCGCGCGGCGCTGACGAACCGTTAATTCTGTCGTTCCCTGAGCGGGCAAGCTTGCCCGCTCCACTCACTTTTTGCCCGAATTCCCGTTGGGTATGCCACTTTCTGCACTCTTTGCGGCTGCGGTTTCTTTTACAAAATGTGAATAAACGCCAGTTTTCTTCAGGTTAAATTTTTTTATTCAGGTCGCTAAGAGATTCATCTGAAATACGTTTTTTGTGAACATCGCTATATTTGGTTGAATTGTCTGGAATTTATCCAAAAACCTCGATTAATCGACAATATTTATTACGTTCATCGATATTCTGCATTGTTGTTCCGCAGGATGAGAGGTCTATAATTTGTCCTTTGTGCAACCACGACCGCTCAGGAGGCCGTTATTAATACCCATCGCCAGCAACAAAATGCACTTGAAGAGGTTCGTGCCGGGGCGGAAGTTGAGTATCAATACGATCCTCATGAACTGAAGCTGGATCGCATGCAGGATTCTGAACCGGAGCCGGAGCTGATTGAAGGCTTGCCTGCGCCGGATGCGCTGACCCCTGCCGATCGTTATCTGGAACTGTTTGAACATGTTCAGATGTCGCGGATTTTTGAGGACAGCAAAACCTTCCCCGACTGTTCCCCTAAGTACGATCCGCTGGATGTGCTGATGCGCTATCGTCGACAGAAACGCAGCAGTGATTTTGACCTGTCGCGTTTTGTCGCCGATCACTTTTATCTGCCTGGCGTAAACGAAAGCTTTTATGTCTCCAACCCGGATAAAACGCTTAATGAGCATATCGACGACCTGTGGCCGGTTCTGACCAAAATGCCGCAGCAGCATATGCCGCACTCATCGCTGCTGCCGTTACCCAAACCCTATGTGGTGCCGGGCGGACGTTTTGGCGAAACCTACTACTGGGATTCTTACTTCACCATGCTCGGCCTGGCAGAATCGGGCCGCGATGATCTGCTGCGTCACATGGCGGATAACTTTGCCTGGCTGATCGATAACTACGGTCATGTGCCTAACGGCAACCGTACCTATTACCTCAGCCGCTCGCAGCCGCCAGTGTTTGCCCTGATGGTTGAGCTGTTCGAAGAAGATGGCGTACGCGGTGCTAAGCGCTATCAGGAACAGCTGATGAAGGAGTATCAGTTCTGGATGGACGGTGCCGGTTCGCTGATGCCGAACCAGGCTTATCGCCACGTGGTGCGGATGCCAAACGGCTCACTGCTGAACCGCTACTGGGATGACCGCGATACGCCGCGTGATGAGTCGTGGATAGAAGATGTGGAAACCGCACGCGAATCGAAACGTCCGGCCAGTGAAGTGTATCGTGATCTACGTGCCGGAGCGGAATCGGGCTGGGATTACTCCTCGCGATGGCTGCGTAACCCGAAACGGCTGTCGAGCATCCGTACCACGCAGTTTATTCCTATCGATCTGAACTCGTTCCTGTACAAGCTGGAGCTGATGATCGCTACTCTGTCGCACGCGAAAGGCGAAGAGCTGACCGCGCTGGCCTGGCAGAAAAAAGCCGAAGCGCGCAAGCGTGCGATTACCCGTTATCTCTGGGACAGCACTGCCGGTGTATTCCGTGACTATGACTGGCGTCGGGAGCGTTTCGGTGCCTTTACCGTCGCCTCCGTGGTTCCGCTGTTTGTCGGTCTTGCGACGCCGCACCAGGCGCACCTGCAATCGATCTCGCTGCGCCATCTGCTATTGAGCAACGGCGGCCTGCTGACCTCAATGGTGGAAAGCGGTGAGCAGTGGGATCGACCCAACGGCTGGGCACCGATGCAGTGGATGGCGGTTGTTGGCCTGAATAATTACGGTGAAGAGACGCTGGCGACGGAAGTGGCAGTGAACTGGCTCAACACGGTCAACAACTTCTATCAGTTGCACCATAAGCTGGTAGAGAAGTATGACATCAGCGGCGAGCGCGCCCGTCCTGGTGGCGGTGGTGAGTATCCGTTACAGGATGGATTCGGCTGGACTAACGGCGTTACACGTAAGCTGATGACAATGTATGGACATTTAATGGCTGACTGAGTATCGCAGCCGGTAAACCTTTAAAACGCAAAAAGCCGGGTTATCCCGGCTTTTTCATGTTTCATGCAGGCTATTCAGCGCTACTTCTTCGCTTCAGTGCCTGGTTGTGACGCACGTTGCAGGAACTGCTGTGTCACTTCAGGCAGGTGCTGCAGCAGCCACTCTGCCATCGCCACTTCCTGATCGCGGATCTCACTCAGTATGCGTACGCCCTGCGCATCACCGACCTGCTCAGCCGCGGCGATCAGACTGGTGTAGCTGGCGATCTCGGCATTCTCGAATACATAGCCACTGATGGCGCCCTTCACCACTTCATCTGAGTTAAACATCCCGCCCACGGCCTGGCCGGTGGCTGCCATTTTGCCCATGGCATCTTTCATCACAGAGTGATCAATACTGTGGCTATCGAGTAGCTGTTCCAGCAGAGTCAGCTGATGTTTGGTCTCATCCAGATGTTGCGCCAGACGCTGTTCCAGCGCCGGATAGTGTTCAAGACGACCTGACATCTTGCTCAGCATGCTTTCTGCTTGTTTTTCCATCGCATGCGCATCGCGCAGCCAGTCGTGATAATGTTCAATCGCAGTCATGTGTTACTCCTTAAGAGACAGTAATAGACTCGGCTACTGAGGTGAGCTTCTCATCCGTTTGCTTCTCTTCATTCAGGGTTTCTTCCAGCAGCTGCGCGGCTTTGGTGTAACCCAGCTTCAGCGCCAGCGCATGCAGCGTACCGTAGGTGGCAATCTCATAATGCTCAACTTTCTGCGCTGCACCGATCAGTCCCTGATCGCGAATCTCGCCCTTTTCGACCGAGTCGATAATTTCCTGCGCTTCTTCAACCAGACCTTCCAGCGCATGGCATTTCATTCGTTTGATTTTGACTTCAGGTGTCACTTCCACCAGTTCGTCGAGTCGTTCAATCTGAGCACGGGTCTCTTCCAGATGCTGATTAAACGCAGCGATAAGATTTTCGTCACTGGCTGCACGCGCCATTTTAGGCAATGCACGGGTTATCTGCTTCTCAGCGCTGTATACATCGGATAAGTCATGGATGAACAGGTCGTTTAACGTTTTCACTGTCATAAGATAGCCTCATTGATTAAAAAGCTGCGTCTGTAATAACGCAGCGCCAGTCATACCGTTGACACCTGAAAAGTCTAGTGGAGATTTTTAATATCGCACGCCACATCAGTATGAATTTAATACATAAGTGGCATGCAAAATGCATTTTCCTTTTTGCAGCAAACATTTAGCCGGAAAATTGTTTTATCTTTGCGGCTTCGCTAGCGGCGTTGTAATTGTACAAAGCAAGAAATCGTTGTATAAATTTTATAATATTTACTGCATAAAAAAGTACCAGTCTAAAACTTACCTGTACAAAGTTTTATTAATCCGTATAGCTTTAATCGAGCAGAAATAAAAAAACCGGAAGGGAAAACCCTTCCGGCTTAATTAACAGTTCCGGCCATGGCTAATGATTCAGCCCTGGCATAATTCAGATGGCAATTATCTTACAAAAGAACTAAATAGATTCAAAATGCCCGGCTAACAGAGTAACCCTGCCGTCACAGCAGTGTTAAAGACGTTCAGCTCCGGCGGCTAACCTTACCTCCCTTGCGCCCCGCTTCAATGGCACGTTCAGGATCATTCTTGAAGTTGCCGCCGCTTTTCTGGCCACCTTTGCGTCCTGCTTCAGCAGCACGCTCTTTGTCGGCCGCAAAATTCCCGGCCCCACCGCGATATTGAGTCATATGCGTCCTCTTTGAATTTTAAAAATTGGAATTTGCACAGCTAACGCTTCATCAGGCCGATTCAGCAACATAAATGTAGTCAGAAAATCGGACCGATCAAGTGAGATAAATAAAAAACCCGTCACAGTTCTGGCTTAATGAGCGTACTACCCTTAACCAGATTGATAACGGATTTCAACCATCGCTCTTTTCAATTCATAAAAAGAGCCGCGGCATGAAAAACCTTTATAACGAAAATCGCCGCGCCCTATTAATCGATCATTTTCAAAAAAAGTCCAATTGAAAAAAATATAAGCGAAACGGCAAAGTGATAATTTCATCAATATCAGGTAGTGAAGATGATCAACAAACGATCAATTTCCCCAAGCGAAGCGCTAAATAGAAATCTTGTGCCCTGCTTTAACGTTAAAAATAAGCGAAGCGAGACGCGTTGATGGCACCAGTAAAAAATAGCCTGAATCGATCAATAAACGATCAATTATGCTGATTTAATGAAAATTTTTATTAACAATAGAGGGCAGATTTAACGATGAAAGTTGAATATAAGCGAAGCGGATGAATTCATGCTTTCCGGGGGCAAAAAACGGGTTTTCGGAATAGTACTAAAAAGCATTTTCTGCGGGGATACGCATAAACTTTGCATGCCTGCGAAAAGGCAAACTCAACGTTATGAATGAGATGGCGCAACGTCATGAGGGAGATAGTGCGTTAATGGCACGCAAAACCCATGCCCTGTTCAGCAGATTCAGAGGGAGTCGGGGAACGTGGAATCAAAAGCGACACCGCGCTTGCCATTTTTCTTGATGCGATACATCGCTTCATCAGCTCGCTGCAGTGCAGTATCAAAGTCATCTTTTTCCTGCGCCTGAGACACACCGACAGACGCCCCAATGAGGGCATGCCCATTTGCCATATCAAAAGGTGTCATTACCGCGTCAAGACAGGCATGCGCCAGTTTCTTTACCCGCGGATGGTTCAGCGCCC
Organism: Pantoea sp. E956-1; assembly: GCF_982223955.1. Taxonomy (NCBI): domain Bacteria; kingdom Pseudomonadati; phylum Pseudomonadota; class Gammaproteobacteria; order Enterobacterales; family Erwiniaceae; genus Pantoea; species Pantoea sp. E956-1. The sequence goes on from NZ_CEUYZP010000004.1 coordinate 233,773, forward strand.
AGGGTATTAACAACACAAACTCGTCGCCGCCCAGTCGGCCAATGATCACTTCTGCCGGGGAGAGTTCAGTAAACCGCTGACTTAACTGGATGAGGACGTCATCTCCGCTGCGGTGCCCCAGGGTGTCATTGACGTGTTTAAAGTTATCCAGGTCAATAAAGACCACGCAGAGCGGTCCCTGCGTTTTCATTTCACAGAAATAATTCTGCAGAGCATGGCGATTGTTGAGCAGCGTAAGGGGATCGTGCAGCGCCAGCAGGGCGAGCTGCTCCTCATATTGTTTCTCTTTGGTCATATCGATGTGAGTGCCGATCACTTTAACCGGCTCTCCGTGCGCATTCCATTCGCTGACCCGGCCCCGATCCAGCACCCATGTAATGCTGCCATTTTTGGCGATCATGCGGTGCAGAGCCTCGTAATAAGGCGCTTTCCCGGCGATGTGGTCGTTGAATGCCTGTAAAACGTCGGCGGCATCATCGGGATGCAGGCTCTCTTTCCAGGATTCAAAGTTGGCGTCGGTCTCTTTCGGCTGGAAGCCCAGCATCGCACCCCAGCGCCGGTTGAAGATCACCAGTTTGCCGCTGGGAATATCCAGCTGCCACAGGAACAGCCCGGTACCATCCAGCGCCGCATTGAGTTTTGTGCGGGCGTCATGCGCTATACGCTTCAGACGCGCATTGTGCTTTTTGAGGTTCTGTATCTGCAGACGCAGCGCTTCTTCTGACATGACCGTAAGGGAGCTGGAAAAAGGGCTATTGTGCCTGTCAGGCTGATTCTGTAAAGGGTGGCTTATAAAACACGATTAGCCGCGGTCAATTGCAGGCTGGACAGGATATCAGGCGGTGCCAGTCTGGCAACGCAGCACAGAGGCGAAGCGGCATAGTAATTTCGCCATGAAATCTGTTTGTGTTGCTACAGGGTTGAGAAGTGGAATGGGCGCGGGAGAGGTGAAATTCGGAATGTTCGGGGATGTGGCGAGTGCATCAAACCTTCGATGACGGGTTCGCCCCATAAACGCAAAAACCCGCCAGAGGCGGGTTCTTTAAAGATGGTGCCCGAACCCGGAATCGAACCAGGGACACGGGGATTTTCAATCCCCTGCTCTACCGACTGAGCTATTCGGGCAACGGGGCGCATTAAACCAAAGCGGCCCGGCAGCGTCAAACGCTTTTCACCAAAATCAAATCGACTGACCGCTTTTCCATCAACCCAAAGAGTGGGTTTGACCTGCCGCCATAAACCTCTCTGTTGGCCGGATATATTTTAGTCAGAAGGCAGGCAGAGTCTGCATTGTGACGCGAAATTGCCGATATAGCATGCGAGACCAACACTAATAATAAGGATCGCCATGTTTTCCACCATTACATCAGGTATCGCTTCCCGTCACAGCTGGCAGAAGCGTTCACACTCAGCGGCCACGCTAAGCTCTCTCAACGGCTCCATCGCCATGATTGAATTCTCCCCCGATGGCTCCATTCTCAGCGCGAATGCACTGTTTCTGTCGCGCATGGGCTACACGCTGGCGGAGATCGAAGACCAGCACCACAGCCTGTTTTGTACCGCCGGGCAGCTTGAGTCGCGGGACTACCAGGATTTCTGGCTGCGACTGAACCGGGGCGAAAGCTTCAGCGATAAGTTCCTGCGCGTGGCAAAAAACGGCCGACCGGTATGGCTCGAAGCCAACTATGTGCCGGTGCAGAACCGCCATGGCCGGGTGATTAAAATCGTCAAACTGGCAACCGACATCACCGATCATATCAACGATGCGCAGGAGCAGCGCGCCATTACCACCGCCATAGAACGGTCGATGGCGGTAATCGCTTTTAACCTCAAAGGTGAAGTGCTGAAAGCCAATGACAACTTCCTGAAAACCATGGGCTACCGTCGTGAGGAAGTAGAAGGTGTTCACCACCGTCGCTTCTGCTCACAGGCGCTGCGCGACAGCCGCGAATATAGCGAGTTCTGGCAGCAGCTGAACCGCGGCGAATTTGTCTCAGGTCAGTTTCCCCGGGTCAATAAACGGGGCGAGACGGTCTGGCTGCGCGCCACCTACAATCCGGTGTTTGACGAACAGGGCAGGCTCTACAAAATCGTGAAATTCGCCACCGATGTGACCGCGCAGGTGGAAAAGAATCAGCAGGAACATGATGCGGCACAGCGGGCTTATCACACCGCGCTGCAAACGGATGAAAGCACAAAGCTGGGTGCCGATGTTATCGCCAGCAGTGTGCAGACCATGAACGCCCTGGCGGGTGAACTGCAGGGGATCTCCGGTGATATTACCGGTCTGAGTGAATCCTCAGAGCGTATCGGTGCGATTGTAGAAGGCATCCGCCGGATAGCCGATCAGACTAACCTGCTGGCGTTGAATGCCGCTATTGAAGCGGCGCGAGCCGGAACCCATGGCCGCAGCTTTGCAGTAGTGGCTAATGAAGTCCGCACGCTGGCAGCAAACATCAACCGCGCCACCACCGACATCGAAAATCGGATACAGCAAAACCATCTGCTGGCAAGCCGGGCACTGAAAGGGATTGAATCAAACCTGAAGCGCGCCGATCAGGGCGTACAACTGGCCCAGGAGGCGGGCGGCGTGATTGCAGAAATCCGTGAAGGCGCAACCGATGTAGTACGCGCCATCGGCCAGGTGACCAAAACGCTTAAAGTCTGACGCTCTGCGGGGGCAACTGCCCCCTTTTAAGGTGTTGCCTGAACCGGCGCTTCTGGCGTCGGCGGGATAAAGATATGATCCAGAATCGCCCGCATCACGGGTGCCGCAGTAATACCTTCGTTGCCCCCATTTTCCAGAATTAACGCTACTGCCACTTTCGGGTCATTAAAGGGCGCAAAGGCGGTATAGAAGATATGATCACGCAGCCGTACCGGTATCATCTTCGCGTTATAGGTCTGGTTCTGACGCAGGCTGAACACCTGCGACGTCCCGCTCTTCGCGGCGATGCCATAAGGTGCCGTGTGGAAATATTTATAACCGGTGCCGTTGGGTGCGTTAGCCATGCCAAACATCGCGTGGCGTACCAGCGACCAGTAGGGTGAATGGGGATCGCCAATCTGCGCCTCGGGCTTCTGCGGACGATAGTTCTCCACCAGGGTGCCGCGCTGGGTTTTCTCCAGCAGATGGGGGGCAATGACCCGACCGTTGTTAATCAGCGCCACCATCGCTTTCACCATCTGAATGGGTGTCGCAATCCAGTAGCCCTGTCCGATGCCAACCGACACTGTATCGCCCTGATACCAGGGTTTTTTATGCACCTTCTGCTTCCACTCCCGGCTCGGCAGTAAGCCGTTGTACTCCTCATTCAGGTCGATGCCGGTCGATTTTCCATAGCCAAACTGGCTGAGCATGGTGTGAATGCGATCAATGCCCATCATGAACGCGACCTGATAGAAAAAGGTATCGGCGGACTCTTCGATTGCCCGGGTCACATCCAGCATGCCGTGCCCGCTCTTTTTCCAGTCGCGATAGCGCCGGTCCGTGCCTGGCAGCGTCCAGGTGGGCGCACCAAAGAATTGCGACTGCGGCGTAATCACATGAGTCAGCAGCGCCGACATCGCCATGTAAGGCTTCACCGTGGAGGCGGGCGGATAGAGTCCCTGCGTGACGCGGTTAATCAGCGGCAGATCTTTGTCCTGTAGCAGCTTTTTGTAGGCCTGATAGCTGATGCCTTTTACAAACGGATTGGGGTCGTAGCTGGGGCTGGAGACCATCGCCAGCACGGAACCGTCGTGCGGATCTTCAATCAGCAGCGCCGCACGCTGCCCCGCCAGCAGGCTTTCCACATACTGTTGCAGGTGCAGATCCAGCGTCAGCGTCAGGTTTTTACCCGCGACCGGCGGCACCTCTTTCAGCACCCGCACAATGCGGCCATGATTATCCACTTCCACTTCCTGATAACCCGGCTTGCCGTGCAGCAGCGCTTCGTAATAGCCCTCAATCCCCTGCTTACCAATGTTATGGTCAGCCGCATAGTTTTCGGCGATGCCTTCTTCATTCAGCCGTTTGTAGTCGTTATCGTTGATTTTCGACACATAACCGATCACATGCGCCAGATCCGCGCCATAGGGATATTCACGATCCTGGTAGGTCTCAAGGCTGGCGCCGGTGAAGTGAAACTGATTGACCGCAAAGCGGGCGACCTGCTCTTCGGTCAGCTCCTCTTTCAGCACCACCGGCTTGTAACGGCTGGTCTGCTTCAGCGCATGGCGGAAGGTGTCGATCTCGTCCGGCGTCAGATTAACAATCGGCGTGAGTGCCCGCAGCGTGGCGTCCATGTCGCTGATTTTGTAAGGCGTCAGCGTGATGGCATACCAGCTGACGTTTCGCACCAGCGGAATGCCGTTGCGGTCATAAATCAGCCCACGCGTCGGCGCAATGGGGATCATTTTGATGTCGTTCTGGTTAGAGCGCGTCTGGTAATAGCCATGGTCGCGCACCTGTAAGCGAAAAAGGTTTACGCCAAGAATGGTGAAACAGAGACAGACCAGAGCAAAGGCTATTGCAGCGCGGCGGGCAAACAGCTTCTCTTCAGCTTCGAAGTTACGAAAGTTCATCAGGGGGCATTATCAGGCGATTAATTATTATCTGTTATTGCGCACCATGATAAAGCGCGATCGCGGGTGTGCCAGCGCGAAGATGCACAAGCCTGACCAAAAGTGTGTCATTTGATGTGAATGTTACCGGAACGGCGAGGCGGGAAAATGCAGATCCCCCGGTTAAAGGGGATCTGCACAGGGGGATCGGGCAGCAGGCGGGAATGCCTGCCACGCTGATTAATCACCCAGCAGAACAGACTCCAGCGCAATCTTGATCATGTCGTTGAAGGTGGTCTGACGCTCAGCAGCGGTGGTCTGCTCATGCGTACGGATGTGGTCTGATACGGTGCAGATGGTCAGCGCTTTAGCACCGAACTCTGCAGCCACACCGTAGATACCTGCAGCTTCCATCTCAACGCCGAGGATGCCATATTTTTCCATCACGTCGAACATCTGCGGATCCGGGGTGTAGAAGAGATCGGCAGAGAAGATGTTACCTACGCGCGCTTCAACACCCAGGTTTTTCGCCGCATCAACCGCGTTACGCACCATGTCGAAGTCAGCAATCGCAGCAAAATCGTGATCTTTGAAACGCATACGGTTTACTTTGGAATCGGTGCAGGCACCCATACCAATCACGATGTCACGCAGTTTTACATCGGCACGCACGGCACCACAGGAGCCCACACGGATGATCTTTTTCACGCCAAAGTCGGTGATCAGCTCTTTGGTGTAGATGGAGCAGGAAGGAATACCCATTCCGTGGCCCATTACAGAGACTTTGCGGCCCTTATAGGTGCCGGTGTAGCCCAGCATCCCGCGCACGTTGTTCACTTCTACCGGATTTTCCAGGAAGGTTTCTGCGATGTGCTTTGCACGCAGCGGATCGCCAGGCATCAGCACGACGTCTGCGAAATCGCCCATTTCAGCATTAATATGAGGGGTTGCCATTGTTTAATCCTTATTAAATTGCTGATTTACAGCATGTTCTTGCCATAGTCCATCTCGGACAGGCCAAAGTAGTGTGCAATTGTCTGACCAATATCGGCGAAAGTTTCGCGGTAACCGAGCGAACCCGGCTCGACTTTCGGTCCGTAGATAAGAATCGGAATGTGCTCACGCGTGTGTTCAGTACCTTCCCACGTCGGGTCACAGCCGTGGTCAGCGGTCAGGATCAGAATGTCATCTTCTCCGACTAATTCCATCAGCTCAGGCAGACGACGGTCAAACAGCTCCAGCCCGCCCGCATAACCGGCAACATCACGACGATGTCCCCAGGTTGAGTCGAAATCAACGAAGTTAGTGAAAACAATCGCCTGATCCGGCGCGGTTTTCATCTCCTGAATTGTCGCGTCAAACAGCGCATCCAGACCGGTCGCTTTGACCTTTTTGGTAATGCCCTGCTCAGCATAGATATCGGCGATTTTACCCACGGAGATCACGTGACCGCCCTTCTCATCCACCAGCTTTTTCAGCATGGTGGCAGATGGTGGCTCAACAGCCAGGTCGTGACGATTGCCGGTGCGCTCGAACTGACCCGCTTTGTCGCCCACAAACGGACGGGCGATAACCCGGCCGATGTTGTAGCCACCCTCGGTCAGCTCTTTACGGGCGATTTCGCACAGCGCATAGAGTCGATCCAGACCAAAGGTCTCTTCGTGACAGGCGATCTGGAACACCGAGTCCGCAGAGGTATAGAAAATCGGCTTGCCAGTTTTCATATGCTCTTCGCCCAGTTGATCGAGGATCACCGTACCTGATGAGTGGCAGTTACCGAGATAGCCCGGCAGATCTGCACGCTCGACCAGTTTGTCCAGCAGTTCCTGTGGGAAGCTGTTCTCTTTGTCGCTGAAGTAGCCCCAGTCAAACAGTACCGGCACACCGGCGATCTCCCAGTGGCCTGACGGCGTATCTTTACCGGACGAAAGCTCGCTGGCGTAAGCGTACGCGCCGGTGATTTTCGCCTCGGGATCCAGACCTGCCGGGAAGCGGCCGGTCGACAGCTCTGCGGCTTTGCCCAGACCCAGCGCGGTAAGATTAGGCAGATGCAATGGGCCTTTACGTCCCTTGTCTGCTTCCCCCCTGAAACAGGCTTCGGCGATGTGACCTAACGTATCCGAACCTGCGTCGCCGAATTTATCGGCATCTTTACTGGAGCCAATTCCAAAGGAATCGAGAACCATAATAAAAGCACGTTTCATGCAAGTCTCCTGCGCATTGGCGCGTGACAAGTCAAAAAAAAGCGATCAGATCAGTATACCCGAATGCATTGCGGCTGGCACCGGTTACCGGTCAGTTAGCTGATATCGCTCACACGGCGATAGACAACCGGCGTCTCAGCCGGGGCGGAATCACCGAGCACCAGCGCGGCTTTGACCGCGGCGGCGGCCTGCTGCCATTTGTCTTCGCTGCTGGCGTGAATGATCGCCAGTGGACGCTGCGCATCGGCACGTTCGCCCAGGGTGATCATGTCGCTTAGGCCAACGCTGTAATCAATACTGTCGCTGGCACGCTGACGTCCGCCACCCATTGCCACCACCGCCAGCCCCAGCGCACGGGTATCCATGCTGCTGACGATGCCTGGCTGGTCGGCATACACCGGCTTGCTCAGCATTGGCGCGGGCAGATAAGCGTCGTAGCGTTCAACAAAATCGGCAGGTCCCTGCTGGGCAGCGACCATGCGACCAAACACCTCGGCCGCCTTGCCGTTATCCAGCACCGTCATCAGCTTCTGACGCGCTTCGGTGTCGCTGGCGGCCAGTTTGCCGGAGACCAGCATTTCGCTGCAGAGAGCCAGCGTCACTTCCAGCAGGCGCGGATTCCGCGCTTCGCCGGTCAGGAAGCGAACCGCTTCACGCACTTCCAGCGCGTTACCGGCTGAGGAGGCGAGAACCTGGTTCATATCCGTCAGCAGTGCGGTGGTCTGGCAACCAGCGCCATTGGCGACGCCAACAATCGACTGCGCCAGACTTTCTGACGCCTCATAGGTTGGCATAAACGCGCCGGAACCCACTTTGACATCCATCACCAGTGCATCCAGCCCTTCTGCCAGCTTCTTCGCCAGAATCGAGGCGGTAATCAGCGGGATCGAATCGACGGTGGCGGTGATGTCACGCGTGGCGTAGAAACGCTTATCCGCCGGTGCCAGCGAGCTGGTCTGGCCGATAATCGCCACACCCACCTGCTTAATGATCTCGCGGAAGCGGTCATCGCTCGGGAAGATATCGAAGCCCGGAATCGCTTCCAGTTTATCCAGCGTGCCGCCGGTATGACCAAGGCCACGACCCGAGATCATCGGAACATATCCGCCGCAGGCCGCGACCATCGGCCCTAACATCAGCGACGTCACATCGCCAACGCCGCCGGTCGAGTGCTTATCCACCACCGGGCCATTGAGATTAAGGGATTTCCAGTTCAGTACCGTACCGGAATCACGCATCGCCATAGTCAGCGCGACCCGCTCAGGCAGCGTCATGTCGTGGAAATAGATGGTCATCGCCAGCGCGGCGATCTGACCTTCCGAAACGGTGTTATCACGCACACCATTGATGAAGAAGCGAATCTCCTCTTCAGTCAGCGCATGGCCGTCACGTTTTTTGCGAATTATTTCTTGTGGCAGGAACAAGGTAACCCCCTGGTTCAGGGAAATCAGGATGGGGAACAGGCGGTCAGCGACCGCCTGAAAGATCAGTAACCCGCTTTGCTGGTGTCGCTGTCATGACCCAGGGTATTGAGCAGGCTCGCCAGCAGGCTTGATGCACCAAAGCGGAAATGACGCGCATCGGCCCAGTCGGCACCCAGCGTCTCTTCTGCCATTTTCAGATAGATCGCGGCATCTTCAGCGGTGCGCACGCCACCAGCGGGCTTAAAGCCAACCTGCTGGCTGACGCCTTTATCGCGGATCACGTTCATCATGATCTGCGCCACGTCAGGCGTGGCGTTAACCGGCACTTTACCGGTAGAGGTTTTGATGAAATCGGCACCGGCATCAATGGCAATCTCAGAGGCCTGACGGATAAGCGCTTCCTGCTTCAGTTCACCGGTTTCGATGATCACTTTCAGCAGCACATCTGCTTCGGCACAGGCGGTTTTACAGGCTTTCACCAGATCGAAACCGACCTGACTGTTACCGGCGATCAGCGCACGATACGGGAACACCACGTCCACTTCATCGGCACCGTAGGCGATAGCGGCGCGGGTTTCTGCCAGCGCAATATCAATGTCGTCATTGCCGTGCGGGAAGTTAGTCACCGTAGCGATGCGGATCTCCGGGGTACCCTGCTCGCGCAGCGTTTTACGGGCAATCGGAATAAAACGCGGATAGATACAGATTGCGGCGGTGTTGCCTGCCGGGGATTTGGCCTGATGACACAGAGCGATCACTTTTGCGTCGGTGTCGTCATCATTCAGGGTGGTTAAATCCATCAGTTTCAGGGCGCGCAGGGCAAGGTCTTTGATATCGGTCATGAGGCTCTCCAAAAGATCGGGGTGCAACCCACCGGCTCGCCGGCGGAATGTTATAATAATAACACTCTGGTGCGGCCTGATATGTGCCAGGAGTCACATAGGAATAAGAAATTAGTGCAACATTGCCACGTTTACTGTGACTAACATTACAGATAACAGGGCTTGGTGGTTATTATACGCCAGCGGGTGCAATGTTACTATTATCACATTTATGCGCAATGGCTGCAGGTCGGGTGAGACAGGAACGGTCAGTTGCGCAGCGCCGGGAAAGCGGGATCGAGCTGAAATAGCTGCTGACTGTTGTGCCACAGCGCATCGGCAATCTCCTCAGGTGACTCTTCACGCAGGCTGCAGAGCACCTCCCACACCTGACGCGCCCGCTCCGGACGATTAGGCTGGCCCTGAAAGCCCTGCAGCGGCATATCGGGTGCATCAGTTTCCAGCAGCAGCGAAGAGAGCGGCAGCCGCGCCACAGTCTGACGGGTTTTGCTGGCGCGTTCATAGGTAATAGTCCCGCCGATGCCAATTGCATAACCCAGCTTAATAAAAGCCTGCGCCTGCTGCAGGCTGCCTGCAAAACCATGCACCACGCCACGGCGCGGCAGATCGTAACGACGCAGAATCTGCGCCAGCTTGTCATGAGTGCGGCGCGAATGCAGGATCACCGGCAGCTGATACGCTTTCGCCAGCTTAAGCTGCGCCTCAAGAAAGCGTTGCTGCTTATCAAACTGCGGATCGTCGCGATAGAGATCCAGCCCGATCTCGCCGATCGCCACCAGCTTACGCGGCCGCTGTTGCAGTAAGGTTTCCAGCTGGTCGAGATGGGCCTCCTGATGATTTTCGATGACGATCGGATGCAGGCCCAGCGCGGCATAGAGCGGCGGATGCGCCGCGGCTAACGCGCAGATCCGCTCAAAGCGGCTGGCATCGATCGCCGGAACAATAATCTTTTCCACGCCCGCTTCTGCAGCACGTGCCAGGCTGCCAGAGATATCCCCTTCAAACGGCGGAAAATCGAAGTGGCAGTGCGTATCGATAAACTTCATGCCAGCGATCCTTTGTCGTAATCAGCATCATTATCCGCCAGCGGCGGTGTGATGATGAGGCGGGTATCGGGTGCATTGGCTGCCGGAGCAGGCGGCGTTACGATACGCGCCGTGGTCATCGGTTCCGCATCACTCAGCCACTGGCCCAGCGTGGCGAGGAAATAGCGACCGCAACGCCGTCCCAGATGATAATCCTGATTCAGTGAAGCGATGCGGCTCCCCAGCGCACTGCTGGCCAGCGCATGCGGCGGAAAGATTTCGATAATGCGCAAATCATCGGGCGGATTCTCAATGAACTGCTGAATTTCCCGATAACTCTGCTCATGCTTATTCAGCACGTTGATCATCGGCTGCAGTGCGCCGGTGCTGAGCCAGCGTTCCATCCGCTTAAACCATTTCGGGGTGTAGAACATCTGTGAGGGCACGGTGCGGATCACCACAATGGTATCAGCGCCACGGCGGGCGGCTTCACGCACCGGAATCGCATCGCTGATGCCGCCATCAAGATAGCTGATCCCTTCCAGACTGACTCCCAGCCGGTAAAAACCGGGAATGGCACTGGAAGCTTTAATCAGATCCAGCCAGTTATCAGCGGTCGGGTTGAAGTAGCCGGGCGTGTAGTCGTCACTGCGGCAGGCGCACATATAAAACTCGCGGCCGCTGGAGAACAGCTGTTCCGCGCTGCTCATCGCCAGCGGAAATTCACTGCGGGTAATATCTATCAGCCAGTCGAGGTCGATCAGATTGCCACCCCGTACAAAGCGCAGCGGATCAAAGAAGAGTTTACTGGTGGTATAGCGGGTAATCACACGCCGGGCATAGCCGGGCTGACCACAGACAAAGGCAGAAAGATTTTGTGCACCGGCAGAGGTGCCGAGCATCAGCTGAAAGGGGTTGAATCGGGCACGCTGAAATTCATCTAATACGCCTGCGGTGAAAATGCCGCGTTGACCGCCGCCTTCACAAACCAGCGCAATCTTCTGAGATTTAAACGGAGTCAGGGCCAGAGGTTCAATGGCGCCGAGCGTGACAGGAATGCGTATACCCACTGTACGAACCTCAAAAAGGGGTTCCGGGTCTGCTGGTGGATCGATCCGTTAATGACGGCAGCATTCCGGAGAACCAGTCATGTGTTCCTTTAACCGGCAGGCCAGCTGGGCTGGCTTACCTTGCAGCGATGTGAAGGTGTCCCTCTCTTCACGTCAGTCGCTACAGATGACTGGTCTCCGCTCTATGCTTTGCGTTGCATTACACTGCAGGACTCATCGGCTAAAGCTTTTTACGGCCGGTAAACAGGCTGATGAGGAACAGGATAATACCAACGACGAAGACAACTTTAGCTGCCCATGCTGCTGTGCCCGCTAAACCGCCAAAACCTAACGCTGCAGCGATCAGTGCGATCACCAGAAAAATAATGCCCCAACGAAACATAAGCCTCTCCTTACCCTATTTAAAAATCGAATATTTTAAAATCGATCTGCTTATTTCATCCCCGGATGGGTATCTTTTATTCGTACGGCCACAGAAGTGGCCGTACGCAAGCTTAAGATTTAACCGTCAGGTCATTCTTAACGCTTTTCACGCCTTCAATGGCTTTAGCAATGCTTTCTGCACGATCTGACTGTGCCTGATTAGCAACCTGCCCTGAAAGCTGCACAACGCCGTCGGTAGTCTCAACTTTTACGTTGCGCGACGGAACAATGTCATCCGCTAATAGCTTAGCTTTAATTTCGCTGGTCGTAGCGGCATCGCCCGCATAACCTTTCATTGATGATGCTTTGCTGTCTCTGACGTGTAGTTTGTCGCTGACGGATTTAACACCTTCGATTTTCTGCACCACAGCCACAGCCTTCTCAGCCTGATCCTGTGAGGTGACGAAACCGCTTAAGGTCACGACGCCGCTATGCGTTTTTACGGAGATATCCGTGCTTTTAATTGCGTCATCATCTACCAGTGCCGCTTTGGCTTTGGCGGTGATGCCGCTGTCGTCCATATAACCATCGACTTTTTTCATAGAACTATCGATTTTTGAACCCGCGCTGTCGGCTGTCTGTGACGCTTTCTGCGACATTGATTCGTCAGCCAGTGCGCTGCCGCTGATCAGTGCTGAGCCAATCATGGCGGCCATCAGGGTTTTAGCAATCTTAGTCTTGTTCATCGATATCTTCCTTCTATCAGTTAACTCACCCAAAAACTGTGGGCGCAACAGAGGCACACGTGCCGCTGCGTTACAGGACGTAAGGACAAGAGAAGTCTCTTCCGCCGTCCAATAGAGTAATCATAGACGGCATTTTGCAATTTGCCTGGCTAACTGGTTGATCACACGTCGAAACAGAAGAAAAACGGGGTTTTTAGGAGGAGTCTGGAAGGAAGAAAACAGGGCCACTCCCAGCTGGAATGGCCCGGAAACAGGCGATTAGTGCTCGCGCGTTTTGCGGAAACGGACGTCAGGGTAACGTTCCTGCGTAATATTAAGATTAACCATGGTTGGCGCGATATAAGTCAAATTATTACCGCCATCGAGCGCCAGGTTAACTTCGTTTTTACGCTGGAAGTCCTCAAACTTTTTCGCGTCGCTGCATTCAACCCAGCGCGCCGTCGAGACGTTGATCGCTTCGTAGATCGCTTCGACGTTATATTCGCTTTTCAGACGGGCGACCACCACGTCAAACTGCAGTACCCCGACCGCACCCACGATCAGATCGTTGTTATGCACCGGACGGAACACCTGTACTGCACCCTCTTCCGACAGCTGAACCAGCCCTTTCAGCAGCTGTTTCTGCTTCAGCGGATCACGCAGACGAATACGGCGGAACAGCTCTGGCGCGAAGTTCGGAATACCGGTGAACTTCATGTTTTCACCCTGCGTAAAGGTGTCGCCAATCTGAATGGTGCCGTGGTTATGCAGGCCGATGATATCGCCAGGATACGCTTCTTCAACGTGCGAACGGTCGCCCGCCATAAAGGTCAGGGCGTCGGAGATCACCACATCTTTGCCGGTGCGCACCTGACGCAGCTTCATCCCTTTTTCATATTTACCGGACACCACACGCATAAAGGCCACGCGGTCGCGGTGTTTCGGGTCCATGTTAGCCTGGATCTTAAACACGAAGCCGGTGAACTTCTCTTCTTTCGCTTCAACCGTACGGGTGTCGGTGTCACGCGGCATCGGACGCGGTGCCCATGCCACCAGGCCATCCAGCATATGGTCAACGCCAAAGTTACCCAGCGCGGTGCCGAAGAAGACCGGCGACAGTTTGCCGCTCAGGAAGGCTTCCTGCTCAAACTCATGCGATGCGCCCTGTACCAGCTCCAGCTCTTCACGCAGCTGTGCCGCCAGATCGTCACCGACTGCGGTGTCGAGGTCCGGGTTGTTCAGCCCCTTCACGATGCGGACATCCTGAATGGTGTGGCCTTTACCGGTCTGGTAGAGATAGGTCTCATCTTTGTAGAGGTGATAGACCCCTTTGAACAGTTTGCCGCAGCCGATAGGCCAGGTGATCGGCGCACAGGCAATTTTCAGCTCGCTTTCCACCTCATCCAGCACTTCCATCGGGTCGCGGATGTCACGGTCAAGTTTGTTCATAAAAGTCAGGATCGGCGTATCGCGCAGACGGGTAACTTCCATCAGCTTACGGGTACGATCCTCGACGCCTTTAGCGGCATCAATCACCATCAGACAGCAGTCAACCGCGGTCAGCGTACGGTAGGTATCTTCCGAGAAATCTTCGTGACCCGGGGTATCCAGCAGGTTCACCAGGCTATCGCGATAGGGGAACTGCATCACCGAGGTGGTAATGGAGATACCACGCTGTTTCTCCATCTCCATCCAGTCCGACTTAGCGTGCTGGTTTGAGCCACGGCCTTTTACCGTACCGGCGGTCTGGATAGCCTGTCCGAACAGCAATACTTTTTCGGTAATGGTGGTTTTACCGGCATCCGGGTGCGAAATGATCGCGAAGGTGCGGCGGCGTGCCACCTCTTCTAAAAAGGGATTAGACATGGAATTCTTCTCAATAGGCAGCGCAACTTACTGGCGCTGCTGATAAATCACGGTGGCCGGCAGAACCTTACCGGCGGGTAAACGGTGCCAAAAGCGATCTTTCATCGTTGGCGGGTCAGCGCGACGTTACATTGGCGTGAATTCCGGTTACCTGGTCAGCTTTAAGGCGGCATAGCATACAATATTTTGCGCGCGCGGCCTACAGGGAGAGGGGCAGGATTTCAGGGGCGGAGAATCGGGGAACGGTGGATGCTGCAACAAAGCGGGACGGATCTGCATCCGTCCCGCGTCCGTTATCCCAGCACTTTTCTGACGCAGGCTTTGAAGATCTGCACACCCATCTCCAGCGAGTTGAGATCAAAATGCATGTCGGGATGATGCAACCCTGGCGTCAGGTTGGTACCCAGGCCCCAGAAGCCCGCTTTAACACCCGGACGCTTCACCGGATAGTAGAAAAAGTCCTCGCTGCCTGGCGTGGTTCGGGTTGGCAGCGCACCCTCTTCGCCCAGCACCTCGACGATCGCGGCGCGGATCACCGCCGTCGCTTCATCATCAATCTCGGCGGCGGGCATCTCTTTTAATACGCGGACCTCGGCACTGGCACCCAGTGCCGCCACGCTGTGAGTAATGGCGCGCGTGACCTGCTCTTTCAGCAGCGTCATCGGCCCGTTCTCCTGCGAACGCAGATCCCAGACTACACGGGCTTCATCCGGCACTGAGTTGGTGACACCGGCATCGCACAGGAAGCGGGTCGCTTTGACGCTCCAGGTCAGGCCCGGCGAGAGGTGGATGGCGTTGACCGCCTGAATCGCCTGTACGGCAGCATCCAGCGCATTCACCCCAAGGTGCGGACGCGCCGCATGGGCGGGCTGGCCTTTGATAGTCGCTTCCAGCGTGCTGCAGGCTGAATAGAGCACCGCAGGCACCGCCTGGCCGACCACACACTCCTCCAGCGGACGCAGATGGAATCCCAGAATCATCTCCACATCATCCAGTGCGCCACCTTCGATCATTGAGAGCGCACCGGCACCCAGCTCCTCGGCGGGCTGGAACAGGATCTTCAGCCGGCCGCGTTTCACCGCGCCCTCCTGCAGCAGCGCCGTTGCCGCCGTCAGCACGACCGAAGAGTGACCGTCGTGACCGCAGGTGTGGCGCGCACACGGCACGCCATCAATGATGTGCCCCAGCGCATCCATATCCGCGCGCAGCGCCAGCACCGGACCCGGCACACCGCTGTCGATCTCGGCCACAATGCCCGTGGTGTTATTGATATTGCGCGTCACCTTCAGGCCCGCTTTCTCCAGCTGATCGGCGATGTAGGCCGAGGTTTTCACCTCCTGAAAACCCAGCTCCGGAATTTCGTGCAAATAGTGGTAATGCTCTAATACCTCAGACACAGCGTTACTCCTGAATAAACAGACGCATAACAGACATTGCGATCAGCGCATTGATGATGCTCACCAGCATCAGCAGCGGCCAGTAATTTTTTGGCACATCGGCCACGCCCAGCAGCCGTCCCATATATTGCAGCTGCGATCCCATCAGGAAAATCGCCGGGGCCAGAATCGTGATATCCGCGCCGGTCAGCAGCCCTTTAGTCAGCAGACTCACCGCTACGCCGGTACCCGCCGACGACGAAAGCCAGGCGGTGAGCAACACCGTAATCGCCTCGCCCGGCAGGCCGAACAGCCCCATCACTGGCGCAAAAACGTGCCCGAGAAACTGCATGATGCCGAGCAGATTGAGCACTTCTGCCAGCACATAGGCCATCACCACATTTGGCATCAGGTTGTGAATGGCGATGTGAAAGCCTTTACGCGCGCCGGTCACAAACACATCAAACGGATTACTGCTGGTCGTGATTTTATTTTCCATCGGCGAAATCCTTCTTATAAACACTGTTTAACACAGCGCGCGTTATCGCCGCACCGACAAATTTCAGCACGAACATTAATAACAGCGGAATAATAATCGGCAGCGTCATTGAGGCGAACAGCGCGGAGCCGATGGCGAAGTAATTATTGATTAAGCCAGCACCGGAATATTGCCAGGCACTCATCACCACTACCTCTTTTTTACCGATCTGTTTCTGGTCAGCCATCTCTTTGGTTAAAGCCGCGCCCGCGTCGGTACTTTGCAGGTCGGTGATTAACGCCAGACCGCAGTGGCCCGGCAGCCCCATCAGCGGCTTAAGCAGCGGCGTCAGCAACCGATGCGCCGCGCGAATCGCGCCGTAGTGGGTGAAGATTTCCAGCACGCCCAGCGCCAGCATCACCGTGGGCGTCAGCGACAGCGCAAACAGGAAACCCGCTTTGGCACTGAGCCCGCCTGCGCCAAGGAAGGTGTTGCTGGCGGGATCTTTCATGGTGCCAAAGCTGCCGCCCAGCGTGGTGAAGTCAAAGGCGCCCAGCCATGAAAGACCCTCGACGTTATAAAACAACCCTGAGAAAAACAGGATGGCAAAAATTAACGCGACATAACAGCCTTTGGTCGCCGTCATTTTTACCGGACTAACCACACTCTCATCTGACATTATTTTCTCCTGATAACCTGGCTTGCCGCCTGTTCCCTGCCGTGGCAAGTTTCAATATATGGAACTGAGTTCTAAGCATGATTTATGCCAGAGCCGATCGGCGCGCGATGATTAATGGCCCTGCTGTCACCACCGGGCGTTTAATCCACGCCATACCTGTTATGGCTCTGTGAAATATCTTTTCCTGACGGCAACGTGATATTTCCGGCGCGTCATCAGATGACCGCTATTTCTCCAGCTTCAGCGGCGGTTGCACCAGCAGGATAGCGACCGGGCGCACTATCATGGTGCTGAAATCGTGATTTTGTTGCCCGACAGGGAGGGATGCAGAATGAGAATCGCTCGCATTCAATTTGTGAAATAATTCTATTTAAATCAATCAGATAAATTGGCTTTTTTTGCGGAAAAGCCTTCGCTTTACTAACATATTTGATGCATAATTCACCGACTATACCTGTTTATTTAACATCTTCTTAAAAGGACTCGGCCATGCTGACTGCTGAAATGACTGGGCGTTTAAACGACCAGCTGAACCTGGAATTTTTCTCTGCCAATCTTTATCTGCAAATGAGCGCCTGGTGCAGCGACAAAGGCTTTGAGGGTGCCGCTTCCTTCCTGAAGATGCATTCACGCGAAGAGATGCAGCATATGCAGCGTCTGTTTGATTACCTGAGCGATACCGGCGGCATGCCGGTGCTGGGTACCATCGCTGCGCCGCCAGTCTCTTTCACCTCGCTGAATGAAATTCTGCAGCAGGCGCTGGAGCATGAACAGCTGATCACCAGCAAAATCAATGAACTGGCCCATGCCGCCATGACCTCACAGGATTACTCTACCTTCAACTTCCTGCAGTGGTATGTTGCTGAGCAGCATGAAGAAGAGAAGCTGTTCAAAACCGTGCTGGATAAACTGGCGCTGGTCAGCAACAGCGGCAACGGTCTGTTCCTGGTCGATAAAGATCTGGGCCGCATGAGCACCGAGAATCACGCAGAGTAGTTTCTGTTGGGGCCACTGAGGTAGAAGGCCTGGTCGCTGTGAGATCGTGCCTTCACAGGAAACAGGGTCAGATCGGAAAGACGCAAAAGCCTCCATCCCTGTCACACTCGGCCCCCGCTATTACGCACCTCATCCATGAGGTGCGCCCGTAAACGGGCCAACGCTTTGCGTTGTTCAAAAGCGCTCCCGGCGCTTTTGTCCCTGCCGCGGGACACTTTCCTCCTCTGCCCCTGTTCCCTGCTAACTGAACTTAAGCGTTGCTGCCCAAAACCTGATTGATTAGGCTTTGCCACCACGGCACCGCTATTCCAGCCGGTAACTCGCGGCTCTCTCGCCATTTACCCACAGTTCACGGCTTTCCCCCGCAGGCAGTAACAGCGCGATCTCCCGCCAGGCGGGCTGGTAATCTCCATGTTTTTCCACCGTCAGATCGATACGCGTGGCGCTGCTGCAGAGCGTCCAGCGAAGCCATAGCGCATTACCCTGTTGCCAGCCGTGGCTCTCGCCATCGTCATCAAACATTTCGCCTTGTGTCTGCACGCCTTCGGGGGCAGGCCATAATTGCCATTGCCGCACCGTGTCGCGCCGCGCATCGGTGGTGCTTTCGCACTCGCCCAGCGGAATTACCGCACCGGCCCTGACCAGCAGCGGCAGCCGATCCAGCGGCGCATCCAGCGTAATGGTCTCGCCGCCCGCAAACGCCTTGCCGCTGTGCCAGTCATACCAGCCGCCGCGGTTACGGGGCAGATAGACTTCACGACTGCGCGCGCCCTGCTCCACGACGCTGGCGACCAGCAGATCGCGCCCCAGCATAAAGTCATCACACTCCTGCCAGGTCAGCGGATCCTGTTCGTGATCGAGAAAGGTCGGGCGCAGCATCGGCTCATCTTCCACGCTGGCCTGCCACGCCAGGTTATAGAGGTAGGGCATCAGGCGATAGCGCAGCCGGATCGCCTCGCGGATCATCGGCATAACTTCCGGGTACATCCAGGGCTCATTCACCGTGTGATCGTCATTCCAGGAGTGGATAGTAAAGCGCGGGTGCATCACGCCATTCTGAACCCAGCGCACAAACAGCTCGGCATCCGGCTTATCGCCCGAGAAGCCACCGACATCGTGCCCGACGTTAAACAGCCCGGAGAGGCTCATCCCCAGTCCCATGCGGATGTTGTAACGCAGGGTTTGCCAGCTGGTGCGATTATCGCCGCTCCAGGTCTGCACATAGCGCTGCATCCCGGCGCAGCCGGAACGGGAGATCAGATAAGGGCGTTTGTCCGGTGCAAACTGCTGCTGGGCTTCCATTGAGGCGCGCATCATCAGCAACGGCATTACCGGCCGGATATGCTTGATGGCGATCGGCTGACCAAAACCGTGACAGCGCGCTTCGCCATCCCACACCTCATATTCATTGTTGTCATTCCAGGTAGAATCGATGCCCTTTTCCAGCAACTGCCGGGTGACATTTTCCTGCCACCAGCGCACCGCCTGCGGATGGGTGAAGTCGAGGTGCGATCCCTCATCGTCCCAGAACACCGAACGCTCAGGACGATCCTGCTCAGAGTCACGAATAAACAGACCCTGTGCGGCCACTTCCTGATAGCGCGGATGATCCTGCAGCAGGCAGGGTTTGATGTTGGCCGCCAGCTTCATTCCGGCAGTATGAAATGCGTCGCTCAGCGCATTGGGATTCGGGACTTTGTCGTAGTTCCAGTTGAAAACGTAGCGCTTGTTGTTAATCGAGGTGTAACCCGAAGAGAGCTGGAACGAGTCGCAGGGAATTTCATGCTCGCGACACAGGCGGATAAAGGATTGCAGATGCTGTTGTGCGTCAGGCGCGTCGGTGTAGTGCATGGTGGAGCCGCTGTAGCCCAGGCTCCACTTCGGCTGAAACAGGGTGTGACCGGTCAGACGCACAAAGGCTTTGGTGACATCGAGCAGCGTCGGGCCCAGCATCATGTAGTAATCAAGATCGCCCGCTTCGGCGCGGTAGCGTCGATAAGGGAGATGGTAGTTATCCAGCTCATTCCCCAGATCGAGCCAGCTGCTGCTCAGGTTGTCATAGAACAGGCCGAAACTGACGCCATCGCGCTGCGTCAGGGTAAACGGAATATGTTTATAGAGCGGATCGGTGCTGACGGCGTTGTAGCCCATGGCGTCGAGATTCCGCATCTCAAAACGCCGGTTAACGCGGTTCAGGTCACCGCTCTTCTCGCCCAGGCCATAAACCCGATCCTGCGGCTGGCGACGCTGATAGTGCTCGACCCCGTCGCCGTGCGCATTGAGCAGATAAGCACCGGTGTGACGATCGGCGGCCAGCGGCTGCCAGCTCTCACCATCAAACTGCTCCCAGCTCAGGCAGAGCGGCTGATGTACCGTAACACGCAGCCGTTGCGTGCTGATGCGCAGCTGCTGCGCATCGTGTTCAACCTTAAATGCCGGCAGCGTAAAGCCATCCAGCGCTTCACGGTCACGCCCCTGCCAGGGCACGTCGCTGACAGGGGCAATGCTCCAGGTGCGGTTCAGCGCCAGCTCACCGTCGCGCTTCAGCAGCACGCGCATCAGCTTATCCTCCAGCACGTAAAGCCGCAGGAAATGACGATCTTCGACCTTGAGTTCAACAAAGTGATCGGCCTGCTGATGCAGCGTCCAGTTCTTCAGGGTTTTCATCGCGATATCCTTATGGGTTAGCAGGGCGCTGGCGGCGTTCGGCGACCAGCATCACCAGGAAAACGGCACCAATCAGGTCAAAGAAGCCCATCGCCACAAACAGCGGATTGAAGCCGATGGTATCGGCGGTGACACCGATAATCAGCGAGAAGATAAAGCTGGCGATCCAGGCGCAGGAGCCGCGCATGCCGTTGACCGTGGCCATCTGGCGGCGATCAAAACGCTCCACCACCAGCGCGCTCAGCATGCAGGAGATCACCTGATGGCCGAAGCCACCGACGGAGATCAGGGCGATCGCCAGCCAGGGATCTTTTACCAGCGTCATCAGCGCCAGTGAGACCATCAGCAGTGCGCCGGTCACCGAACTGGCGACAATCGAATTGACGCGGGTGAGACCAAACCAGCGCACATAGATTTTGGTCAGATAGCCGCTGGCGACGCTGCCGAGGTCGGCGGCCAGAAACGGCAGCCAGGCGAACATCACGATCTGCTTGAGATCCATGCCGCGCTCATTGGCCAGATAGAGCGGCACCCAGAAGCTCAGTACCGCCCAGGCCGGTTCGGCCAGAAAAGCCGGAATAGCGATGCCGTAGAATTTCTTCTCTTTACCAATCACTTTCAGCGCGGTGAAGAACGGCAGTTTTTCCCCGATCGCTTCGTTGTCCTGATTAATAAAGGCGCGCTCCTCATCAGAGAGACGAGGATGGCTCTCAGGCGAGTGATAGCCCCACCACCAGAGTCCAACCCACAGCAGCCCCAGCCCGCCGGTCAGCAGGAAGGCGCCCTGCCAGCCAAACGTTATGTGCGCGACATAGATAATCGGTGGTGCCAGCATGGCACCAATTGAAAAGCCGACACCCGCCCAGCCCGCCGCGACCGGGCGCTCTTTTTTCGGAAACCAGTCACCGATCGCTTTGGCGTTAGCGGGCGTTGCCGCCGCCTCAGAGGCGCCCATGACAAAGCGCAGCAACGCCAGATGCAGCCAGCTTCCCGCGCCGGCGTGCAGCAGACAGGTCACCGACCAGATCAGCGCGCAGATCAGGAAGCCCATCTTCAGTCCGATCACATCGATCAGCCAGCCGCAGATTGGCTGAAACAGGGTATAGGCCAGCTGAAACGCCGCCACCACCCAGGAGTACTGTTCGGTCGTCATGTGCAGACTGTTTTTAAGTTCCGGTGCCAGAATGCCGAGTGAGTTGCGGGTGATGTAGTTGACGGTTACACCCAGCAGGAACATTCCCAGCATCCACCAGCGTAAATTTTTAATCACGCGCACCGTGCGGGAAGCACTGATGGGTTTGGTTGTTGATTCGAGGCTCATTGTGCCACTCCTGATTGCCATTGATGACGCACACCGCCTGCTGGCGTACCGCGTGTCCTGTAACGAACTTAGAAAAGTGCGAAACGTGGGTACAGACACTTTTTTGCAACGCTTTTCATGGCAGGCTGAATTCCGGCAGAAAATGGCACTGAAACGCTTATCTGACGCGATTTAGCAGGTTATGAAAATTTTTTCATCAGCAGATTTGAAGGCGATCACAGAATGAAACAAAGGCTGAAAGTAAGCGAGATTGCGGCACTCAGCGGCGTCTCCATCAGTACGGTGTCACGGGTGCTGGCGGGTAAAGCCAACACCCGGCCCGCCACTCGTGACAAAGTGCTGGCCGTGGCGCAGCAACAGGGCGTGCTGAACAACCTGCACAGCGGTCGCCTGCTGCTGAATAACCTGATGGTCTTTGCCCCGCCCCGCGCCTTTGATGTACGCAGTGACATCTTCTACTACAAAGTCATTCAGGGGATCAGCCAGGCGGTGGAGCCGCACGAGGTGCGGCTGCGCTATTGTCCGCTGGAAGAGGTGGAAAGTGATGCCGCGCTGTTTATCGACAAGATGCAGCAGACCGAAGCGGCACTGCTGATCGGCATTGATGATGAGCATATTCATCAGCTGGCGGCGGAGATGAACAAACCCTGCGTACTGATCAACGCCCGCGATCGCCGTATGCGCCTGCCGTCGGTCTCGCCCCATCATCAACTGATTGGTGAATACTCAGCGCGCTATCTGTTTGAGCAGGGACACCGGCAGATCCTGTCGCTGCATTGCTTGCGTCGCTACACCATGGAGCAGCGATTGCAGGGGGTGCGTGACGCCTGGCATGCCATGAACCTGCGGTTTGACAGCCGCCAGCATCTGCTGACCCTGAACAGCTTCAGCAGCAATGAAGCGGCGGAGCGGCTGAGTGAATATCTGCGCCACTGCCCTGATGCGCTGCGCCCGACCGCGATTCTCGCCAGCGGTGATTACATTGCAGCGGGTGCCGTCACTGCGCTGGCGCAGGCCGGTCTGCGGGTGCCGCAGGATATTTCGGTGATGAGTATGGATGGCTTTAACCTGGCCGCTATCCACGATATTCCGCTGACCTCGGTGCAGGTGCCGCGTGATGAGCTGGGCGCAGCGGCAGTGAGAATGTTGCAGGAGATGCGTCTGAATCCCGGCACGCCCACCGGCAGCCTGCTGCTGAATGGCAGGCTGGTGGTGCGCGAGTCGGTGCGGCGCATTCGCGATAATCTCAGCCATGCGCCCGTCCAGCAGCATGGCCTCTATGATTAACCCGGTATGGATTAATCCGTCGCGGATTAACCCAGCGTTTTCAGCCGCAGTTCCGACGGCTGAGGTCGTCCGAACAGGAAGCCCTGGAACAGGGTACAGCCCTCATCGCGCAGCTTAGCGAACTGCTCATCGCTCTCCACCCCTTCGGCGGTAATCTGGATATCCAGACTGCGACTCATGCCGGTGATGGCCCGGATAATCGCCAGCGCCTCGCGACTGTCACCCATATCATTGATAAAGGATTTGTCGATTTTGATTTTGTCGAACGGGAAAGATCGCAGATAGCTCAGCGACGAATAGCCGGTGCCGAAATCATCCAGCGCAATCTGCACGCCCAGCGCCTTGAGATTTTGCAGGGTACGGATATTACCCAGCGAATCATCCAGCAGCACCGATTCGGTGATCTCAACCTCCAGCCGCGCCGGATCGAGACCCGACTCTTTCAGCGCGCCTTCCACCACCGGCACCAGCGAGCTGTTTTTAAACTGCAGCGGTGAGAGGTTGACCGAGACCGACTGCTCCCCTTCCCAGCTCGCCGCTTCACGGCAGGCTTCGTAGAGCGCAAATGCCCCCAGCATATGAATCAGGCCGGTCTCTTCAGCAATCGGGATGAAGTCGTTGGGCATGATCAGCCCACGAACCGGATGATGCCAGCGCATCAGCGCCTCATAGCCAATGATGGTGCGGTTATCGCCGTTGGTGATGGGCTGATAGTAGAGCCGCAGATGCCCGCCGCTAATCGCATCGCGCAGATCGTTTTCAATCAGGCGTCGACTGCGTGCCACATCGTCCATCTCCAGCGTGAAATGCTCATAGCGGTTGCGGCCGTTGCGTTTGGCTTCATACAGCGCCATGTCCGCACAGCGCAGCAGCTGCTCCGGCGTATTGGTGATGGTGGTGCTGAGCGCAATCCCCACGCTGAGCCCGACCGACAGATTATGACCTTCAACGTTGACCGGCGGGCGAATCGCCTCAATCAGGCGCTGCGCCACAATGCTCGCCTCTTCACTACTGGCCACCGAAGGCAGCACGATGGCGAACTCATCACCTCCGATACGCGCCAGGGTATCCTGATCGCGCAGCGCGTTACGCAGACGCTTAGCCACACTGCGCAGCAACTCGTCGCCAATCTGATGGCCCAGCGCATCGTTCACATTTTTAAAGTTATCGAGATCAAGGCAGAGCGCGGCGGTCTGACGCTGTATCTGACCGGCAGTGCGCAGGGCTTCACTCAGACGCTGGCGGAACAGAATGCGGTTCGGCAGGCTGGTGAGGTTGTCGTGGTGCGCCATATGGTGAATACGGGCATCAGCGGCGCGCTGGTCAGTGACATCTTCCACCAGCAGCATCAGGTAGTTACGTCGCGCATCCTGACCATTAATCGCGGTGGCGCGGGTATGCAGAATGCGTTCGCCGCTGGCGGTCATCAGCAACTGCTCACGCTCATGCATGCCCTCACTACGCAGCGCAACATCCGCCAGATTATTAAAGTAATCGCTGAGTTCGGGCGACATACATTCGTGCGGGCGCTTGTTGACGATCAGCGATTTCGACAGGCCGAACAGCTGCTGAGTGCGGTCGTTAACCAGCAGGATCTCGCGGGTGATCGCATCTTCTACAATCACGCAGGAGGGAATGTTGGCGATGATGTTATCCAGGAATTTAGAGAGCGCGGTTTTCTGGGTGCTCTGGGCTTCAGCCAGATCCCGGGCGCGCAGCACCTGCTGCTCCTGCTCACGGCGTTCCGTGCGGTCGCGGGTGATCTTAGCGAAGCCAACCAGTTTACCGTCATCATCGTGGATCGCGTCGATGACCACATGCGCCCAGAAGGCACTGCCATCTTTACGGTAGCGCCAGCCCTCATCTTCAAAACGGCCGGCCTTAAGCGCGATACCGAGATTCGCTTCCGGGATGCGGTTCAGCCGCTCCTGGGAGCTGTAAAACAGCGAGAAGTGCTGACCCACCACTTCCTCCGCTTTGTACCCTTTGGCACGCTGCGCACCGGCATTCCAGTTCACCACCACGCCGTCGACATCGAGCATATAGATGGCGTAATCGGTGACCCCTTCAACCAGCAGACGGAAACGCTGCTCCTGCTCCCGTTGCTGGCTGCGGACGCGCTGCTGTTCGGTGCAGTCGCGGGTGATTTTAGCGTAGCCCAGCAGCTTGCCCTGATCGTCGCGGATCGTGTCGATCACCACATGCGCCCAGAAGGCGCTGCCATCTTTGCGGTAGCGCCAGCCCTCATCTTCAAAACGGCCGGTGCGATAAGCGGTTTGCAGGTTCTGCTCCGGGACACGGTTCAGGCGATCCTGCGCGCTGTAGAAGCGGGAAAAATGCTGGCCGACAATCTCTTCTGCTACATAGCCTTTGGCACGCTGTGCCCCGGCATTCCAGTTCACCACGTTACCGTCATGATCGAGCATATAGATGGCGTAATCGGTAACGCCTTCCACCAGCAGGCGGAAGCGCATCTCCTGCTCCCGCTCCTTGCGCTGCTGCTCCTGCTGCTGAGTGCAGTCGCGGGTAATACAGGCGTATCCCACCAGCAGACCGGCGTCACTGCGTATCGGGTCGATCGTCTCGTGCGCCCAGAAAGCACTGCCATCTTTGCGATAGCGCCAGCCTTCGCTTTCATGGTGTCCGGCAGTGGCCGCCATATCCAGTCCACGCTGCGGCAGGCCCCGGCGGCGATCTTCTTCGCTATACAACCGGGCGAAGCTGCAGCCAATCATCTCGTCTGGCGTATAGCCTATCGTGCGCTGAGCACCCTGATTCCAGCTGCCGATGATACCGTCAGGTTTTAGCATAGTGATGGCGTAATCATTCACGCTTTGTACCAGCATGCGATAGATGACATCAGAGTTATTATCCATTGTGATTAGCCTGCTGCTCTGTAGCCGGATGACGGCTTAGGAATGTTCTCAATAGGGTGCGCAGACTACAGCTGAAAAGAGCTGAGATAACAAGCGCATTAAGAAGATTAATCAATGTGTATAGAGGGTATATCGGCAGCGGCGAGTAAATGTTCAATGACACCGTCGTGGCGGCGCGTCAGACGACGCGTTCCCGGCGCAAGAAGAGAGAATAACGGTGTTGCAAGCAGATCATTGCCGGGCTTTGGCTCATCAGGACCTTGCTCGTGCAGCGGCGCGATGGCCAGGGCGCGCGCTTGTGCCGCCAGTGCCAGCGCGTCAATCTGCTGCGCCAGTCGCTGATTCCGGTCGCCACAGGAAGCATCGTAATCAACAGCCGTGTGCATGGCGGGCAATCAAACGGCAACAGCAGCGATTTGCGACGCCAGTCGCCCAAAGAGGTGATGCCACCCGCAATCGGCAGATCAAACCAGATCGATCCTGGCGAATGCCCGCGGCGACCGGTGAACAGATTCGGCGGCCCCAGCGCGCACTGGCCGCGCACTGGCCGCGCACTGGCCGCGCACTGGCAGGATGCGTCGCGCCTGAGCCGGCACGCCACTTTCTCCCCGCTGCAGCCAGGTAATATCACGGGCATAGACCGGCGGTGAACCGATGCCGGCACGGTTATTCAGCGCCGCCGCGTGATCCCCGTGGCTTACTGCTGGGCGGTGAGCGCCGCAATCGGCTGCCAGATCTCGGTTAATGCGCCCTCTTTGCCGGTAAAGGGATCCTGCGTCGGGAACGGCACTTTTTTCACCTGCTCCTGGGCCATTTTCAGCTTCGCGGGCTCATCGCGCAGCGTCTCCGGCGACATCCCGTGCGGATAGGCGCCAATCACCATAAAATCTTCGCTGGCGCTGACCTGCCGGTGGCCGACACCCGCCGGAATCAGGACGGCATCGCCTGCGCGAAGGGTCACCATCCGACCACTGTCGCCGCCAAACAGCACTTCCGCCCAGCCTTCAGCGACGCCAAGCAGTTCATGGGTATTAGGATGATAATGGGTATACGGAAAGATCGGATAGCGCCAGGCGGGCGGCCAGCCGTTCGCCTCAAAGGTTTTCTCAAACCACGCAGCGATCTCCTCCTCTTCCGGCACTACGCGCGGCCAGATAATCAGAGGTAACGGGTTATTGGGCACGCCGCCCGACGGGCTGGCGAGCATCAGATGCTGAGGATTGTCAGAAGCCCCGGCCGAGAAGGTGCCAGCGGCAAAGGACATCATTAATAGCAGACTGGAGGATGAGGCACGCATACAGGTTCTCCGATGTTTTTCTCAGTGTGGCAAACCTGCGGCACATTGCAATGTGCGCCAGACGACACAATTGAGATAATTGACTGATATTGCTGACTAAAGCCAAATGTGTCGTTAACTATAGGGTCGGCGTCTGTCTGCGTAACGGAGGGTAGCGGTTCTTACTGCGGCAAAGTGTTGCAAAATGTCAGGCAGCCGGACGCGCAGGCGCAGCAAACCAACGCCCAGGCGACGCCTGTATAAACTGTTATACAAAAAAAGCACAGATCTGTTTCTGATATGCTTGACTGTTATCTGTTGTAATAGCTAACAGATGACAGTGAGGTAACAAATGGACGCTATTAAACAAATCCTGATTGACGAGATCGCCCTGCTTAACCGCGAAGAACGTCGCGACAATTTGCCGCGCTTCAGCCTCTCGTTTCTGAAAAATCATCCTGGACTCTGGGCAGTGATGTACCTCTGCTACGGCCTGTGCGTGGCGCTGATCTTCACCACCGAGATGCTCGGCTGGCCGGCCTTCTGGTTTGCCACCGTGTTTGTGCTGGTGATGAGTGTGCTGATGCTGCTGGATATCAACCCGAAATATCGCTTTGAAGATATCGATGCGCTCGATCTGCGCGTTTGCTACAACGGCGAGTGGTATTACATTCAGCCGGTGCGCGAACAGGCCATATCACGCATTCTGTCGCTGCCTGAGACACCAGAACGCGTGAAGAGCGGTATCCAGCGTCTGCTGACGCAAAAAGGAGAAGTGGACTTCTATGATGTCTACTACCTGACCTGGGGCCATCAGGAAGCGGCGCGGGTTTAATCCGCCTGCCCTTCCGCCATCAGCTGACCCAGCGTCCCGATTGCCGCCTCGGCCCGACTATCCCACGGCCAGGCGGTATTTAACCTGAAGCAGTGTCTGAACTGCTCACCTGCCGAAAATAGCTGTCCCGGAGCAATACTAATCCCCTGCGCCAGCGCCCGCTGATAGAGCCGGGTCGTATTAATGCTTTCCGGCAGCGTCACCCAGAGAAAATAGCCGCCGCGCGCTTCGCTGACCGTGGCCTGCGGCGGCAGCACCTTCATTAACGCCTGGCGCACCATCTGCTGTCGCTTCGCCAGAATCTGTCTTAGCCGCTTCAGATGGGTATCGTAACGCCGCGTGGCAAGAAAATCGGCCAGCGCCAGCTGCATCGGCGCACTGGTAGAAAGCGTGCTCATCAGTTGCAGCCGCTGAATACGTTGCGCATGCTGCCCCGCTGCGACCCAGCCGACGCGAAATCCTGCCACCAGCGACTTTGAAAATGAGCCACAGTGCAGCACGTTCCCCTGACGATCCCAGGCTTTGGCTGGCAGCGGAGCCGCATCACCTGCCCAGAGTTCGGCATAGACATCATCTTCAATCATCGGCACCTGATAACGCGCCAGCAGTGCGACCAGCTGCTGTTTGCGTTCCGGCGTTAGGGTTACGCTCAGCGGATTCTGCAGGGTGGTCATCAGCCAGCAGGCTTTCACCGGCCAGCGCTGCAGTGCCTCCTCCAGCTGGACGAGGTCGATGCCATTTCGGGCATCGACCGGGATCGCCAGCGCCTTGAGCTTAAGCCGCTCTATCGCCTGCAGCGCGCCATAAAAACTCGGCTGTTCAATCACCACATAATCACCCGGCTCGGTCAGGGATTGCAGACTGAGGTTCAGCGCCTCCAGCGCCCCGCTGGTGATGACAATTTCATCTGGCGACAGAGTGATGCCCTGACGCGCATAGCGCTGCGCCAGCAGCTGGCGCAGCGTGGCGTTGCCGGGCGGCAGATTGTGCAGCGCATCGGTTGGGGTCAGATGATGAGAGACGTTAGCCAGCGAGCGCATCAGCTGGCGCTGAGGAAAGAGTGCAGGATCGGGAAAGGCGGAGCCAAACGGCACAATGGCGGGATCGCGCGTGGCCTGCAGTACATCAAACACAAAGTCGTTGATATCGACCTGCTCACTGATTGCCACGCTCAGCGGTGCGGGTGCTAAGGCACGCGGTGCCACGTAGTAACCCGACTGTGGACGGGAGACGATCCAGCCCTGACTCTCCAGCAACTCATAGGCATGCAGCACCGTCATCAGGCTGACGCCCTGCTGCGCGACCTGCTGACGCAATGACGGCAGACGGGTGCCCGGCAGCCAGATGCCGGCCTCTATCTGCTGCTGAATCTCATCCATCAATCGCTGATATTTCGCCACGGGTGACCTCTCCTTGTTTTACCGTGAATCATCTGACCGCGAGACTTTACCACGCACGGCGACCAATGGCAGGCGGCGTGAAGCGCTTTATCCGATTGCGCTGATTCTTCACGGATTCAGGCGCGTCAGATCGCAGCGACCTGCGGCGTCAGCGGCTGATCGGCTTCGGCTTCGGCTTCGGCTTCGGCTTCGGTAATCAGGCTCACATTCGCAACCGCCTCTTCAACTTCCGCCACCACAAAGTCAGCCAGCTCCGGTACCCGCTCTGCGGGAACCGGCTTGCCCAGCAGATAGCCCTGCAGCGTATTACAGCCCAGACTGGTCAGGAAGGCCTGCTGCTCAGGGGTTTCAACGCCCTCGGCCACCACTTTCAATTGCAGCGACTGCGCCAGCGCCACTATCGCCGACACGATAGTGGCATCTTCAGTGTGATGCTGCAGCTCATTCACAAAGGCCCGGTCGATCTTGAGCTCACTGGCTGGTAGCCGTTTCAGATAGAGCAGGCTGGAGTAGCCGGTGCCAAAGTCATCAATTGAGGCTTTCACCCCGAGTTGGGTCAGCTCAGTCAGAATACGTACGCTCTCATCGGGATCGCGCATCGCGGTGGTTTCTGTCACTTCCAGCGTCAGCAGTTCAGCCGGAATCTGATGTATTTCCAGCGCATTCACCACTGTCTCCACCAGATTTGATTGCTCAAACTGCAACGCCGACAGGTTCACCGCCACCGACCAGTGCGGATGGCCCTGCAGATGCCATTGACGCAGCTGGCGACAGGCTTCATGGATTACCCAGTTGCCGATACTGACAATCATTCCGGTCTTTTCTGCCATTGGCAGAAATTTATCGGGCGACAGCAGGCCGCGCTGCGGATGCTGCCAGCGCAGCAATGCCTCAAAACCGAGAATCGGACCGCTCGGCGCGCAATATTTTGGCTGATAGAACAGGCGCAGCTCATCATGATCCAGCGCCTGCCAGAGATCGTTATTCAGCTGAAGCTGGCTCTGGGCCTGAATGTTCATTGAGGGCTGAAAGAAGGTGTAGCCATTGCGGCCATTGTTTTTGGTGTGGTACATCGCCGCATCGGCGTTGAACATCAGCTCACGCTCATCCACGCCATCGCCGGGATAGACCGCGATGCCGAGACTCAGCGATACCACCAGCTCATAGCGTGAGATATCAAACGGACGATCCACCGCTTTGACCAGCTTGTCGGCGATAGCCGCCGCATCATTGGGATCGTCGATCTCCACCAGCAGCACAAACTCATCACCGCCGAGCCGCGCCAGCGTGTAGTAGCCGGTCATCTGCTGACTCATGCGCTCGGTCACGCCGACCAGCAGACTGTCGCCAATGTGGTGCCCGAATGCGTCGTTAACCGCCTTAAACCCATCAAGATCCATAAACATCAGGGCAAATTGCCTCTGCTCACGATTCGCTTTGTTGATCGCCTGCTCCAGCCGATCTTCCAGCAGGATGCGGTTAGGCAGCCGTGTCAGGTTGTCGTGCAGCGCCAGCTGTGCCAGCTCACGATTGGCTTCAGCCAGCGAACTGGCGAGAATCGAGGTACGCGCCTGCATCCGCGCATCCAGCATCGACACCAGCAAGGTAATGCCCAGAATCGAAATAGTGACCACCGTGACCAGAATCGCCAGCCAGTTGCTGTTGACGCCCTGCCCGATCGGATGACTGTGGGCAGGAAACTCTGCCGCCATCATGCCGGTATAGTGCATGCCGGCAATAGCACAGCCCATCACTACCGATGCGCCAATACGCAGCAGGGTGACCCGGCTGGTCTGTCCTTCCCGCAGGTTAAACGCCAGCCACAGCGCGGTGCCAGAGGCGGCCAGGGCGATCGCCACCGACAGCGCCACCCAGCCCCATTTCCAGACGATACCGGGAGAGAACATCAGCGCCGCCATGCCGGTGTAGTGCATCGCGACTACGCCGCTGCCGAGGATCAGCGCGCCACCCGCCAGGCGCGGCAAAGGCAGATCGCCACTGCAGACCAGCCACAGCGCAAATATCGACGCACAGACCGCGATGGCCGCAGAGAAGGCGGTGAGCCCGGCGTTGTAGCTCATGACCATCTCCATATTCATCGACAGCATGCCGATAAAGTGCATCGCCCAGATGCCGATGCCCATGGAAAAACCGCCGCCGAACAGCCAGACCAGCGCGACTTTGCCGGTTGAATGCACCACCCGCCCCGCCATATCTAAGGCGGTAAACGAAGCCAGCATCGCGACCAGAACGGAGACGATGACGATAAAAGAGTCGTACGAGGTCGCTAACATAGTGCATTCCCGCGAAAGCAGAGCGTGTGGTTGGGCAGAGGGTTTTAAAATTATTCTCTTAGTTATCGGCACAGCCCGGCGGTTAATGAGCCGCGAACCCTGCATCCTTCCACTCATTCTGAGTGATGAAATCTATCGTTGCTGTCAGCACAGTCAGCCGGACAGTGACGCCACCGGCTGTCGCAGTGAGGGAAAACGCAGCGCCTCAACCCGGTCCGCTGGCGTCGGCTTGCCCAGCAGATACCCCTGCAACGCATCAAAGCCTAAGCTGGTGAGCAAATGCTGCTGCTCTTCAGTCTCCACCCCTTCCGCCACCATGCGCAGATTGAGGCTCTGCGCCAGGGTGAGCATGGCGCTGACCACGGTCGCATCTTCACTGCCGGGCCGCAGGCAGTTGATAAAACTGCGATCAATTTTGAGTTCACTGGCATCCAGATCTTTAAGATGCAGCAGGTTGGCATAGCCGATGCCGAAGTTATCAATAGCGACGCTGACACCCGCCTGCTGCAATTCACGAATGCGCTGCTGGCTGAAAGCGGGATCGCGCATGGCAATCGCTTCAGTGATCTCCAGCATCAGCGCGCTGCCTGACAGCTGGTAACGCGCCAGGGTCTGCGTCAGGATAGTCAGCAAATCACGCTGGTGAAACTGCAACGCAGAGAGATTCACCGATACCGTCCAGTCACTGTGGCCCTGGTTGTGCCAGATCCTGAGCTGGCGGCAGGCCTCCCCGATCACCCAGTTCCCCAGCGCAATAATCTGACCGGTTTTTTCGGCGCGCGGCAAAAACAGCTCAGGCGTCAGCAAACCACGCTGCGGATGCTGCCAGCGCAACAACGCTTCGAATCCCATTAACCTGGTGCCGCCGGAACAGAATTTGGGCTGATAGAACAGCCGCATCTGCTCGCGCTCTATCGCCTCCCACAGATCGTTCGCCAGCTCCAGCTGATGCTGCGTCGCGGCGCTCATGGCCGGTTCAAACAGGCACCAGCCGTTTCGTCCGCTGTGTTTGGTGTGATACATCGCCGCATCGGCATTAAACAACAGCTCCTGCCGGTTGCGACCGTGCAGCGGAAAGATCGCAATGCCCGCGCTGAGTGAAACGTGCAGCACATAGCGGTCCAGTTCAAACGGCGCACTGATGACTTTCACCAGTTTTTGCGCCAGCTGGCAGGCTGCACTGCTATCGCACTCAGCCATCAGCACAAATTCATCGCCCCCCAGACGCACCAGCAGCATCGTGTGACTGAGCTTACTGCGTAGCCGTTCCGCCACGGCCACCAGCAACCGATCACCGACGTGATGTCCCCAGGTGTCATTGACCGCTTTGAAGCCATCAAGATCCATATAGATCACAGCAAAGTGATGCTCATTAAGCATTGCCTGTTTAATGGCGAGATCGAGCTGCTGCTCCAGCATCACACGATTGGGCAGCGTGGTCAGGTTGTCATGCATCGCCAGCTGACGCAATTCCTGATTAGCGCGATTGAGGCGGGTCGCCAGCCGCGTGGCGCGCAGCTGCGCATCCAGCATCGAACTCAGCAGAGTGATACCCAGAATCGTCAGGGTAATCAGCGTCACCCACACCGCCAGGCCCTGATTGCTGACGCCGTGCGGCTGCATCGTACTGCGGTGGCTGAACTGTGCTGCCGCCATACCAGCATAGTGCATGCCAGCAATAGCGATGCCCATCACCAGAGAGGCCAGCACACGCATCAGCAACAGACGGTGATCGCCCTGGCGCAGATGGAAAGCCAGCCACAGCGCCAGACCAGAAGCCGCAAGCGCAATCAGCACAGAGAGTGCCACCAGCAGGGCATTCCACTCCGGTTTTGGTTCAATCAGCAGGGCATACATGCCGAGATAGTGCATCACCACCACACCTGTGCTCAGGATCAGCGTGCCGCGCAGCAGCCGCGGGCGGGTAAGATGCAGGCCGCCCACCGTCTGGCCAAAAGCCAGCACAGACGCCAGGATCGCTACCAGCAGCGAGAGGATCGTCAGCCGCGTGTCGTAGCGCATCATCATCGGTAACATCATCGCCAGCATCCCGACAAAGTGCATTGCCCAGACGCCAATCCCCATTGCGATGCCGCCCACCAGCAACCAGAACCGGGCGCTCCAGCCACGGGATACGGCCACCCGTCCGGCGGTATCCAGAGCGGTAAAAGAGGCAATGAACGCCACGAGCAGCGAAACGCTGATCAGGACGCTATCCCACGTGACAGGCAACATGTGCAACTCCTCACCGCCCGCAGAGAAGCGGGTGCTGTGTACAGTCTGATAAGTGATTTAAAACACCCGGTGGGTGAACGTGATTGAATTTCGGTAATCGTGGTCCTGACGTCCAGGCAAAACGCACCCACAGACGCAGGCCATTTCTAACCCGCATCTTATTAGCCGCCCACAGAGCAAGCCGGTAAATCGTTATTATGTCTGATTGGTACAGGAACATATCACCGAGGCAGAAAGCATGCCAGATGCCAAAAAAACAAAGAATTTTGTTTTACCGCTTCGCCTTTACGCCTTGCTGCTACTGGGTTATCGGCCGCAGTGACGTTTTGATTAGTCAAAAACAAATGGCAAGGCTTCGCGTAACGCTTTAACTGATATATAGTAAGTAAAATTTATATAAATCATTATTCTTAAGTCTGCATTTTCTCTTAAGAGCGCGGCAATGCCCGCCTTGTTATTTTTATTTCCTTATTCTGGATTGAATCGTTAATAAACACCGGGTGAAAAAGCACTGACTCTGGATAATCCGTAAGGAAATATTATGAAACTCAAGCTTTTTCTGTTTGCCGCTGCAGGATTAACTGCCGCTGTTCCGTCATTAACCCAGGCGGCGACGACCTCGGGAACCATCAATGCCACGTTAACCCTGACCACCGGTTGTCTGGTGAACGGTCAGTCCGCTACGGCGGGCGTTAACTTCGGTACCCTGAACTTTGGTAGCAGCGCAGCCACTTTCGATACCCTGAACGCCACGCTGGTCGGTGCGGCTGGTAACGGTATTTTTGTGCGCTGCACCACCGGTCAGGACTACAACGTGGTGGTCACCAGCAGCAATGCTGCGCCGGCGACCATCTATGGCACCGCCTCTGCATCGCCGCGTTATCTGGTGCTGGGAGCGGATAATGCGCAGGGCATCGCCTATACCCTCTACAGTGACGCCTCCTTTACCACAGCAATCGCCAACAACACGCCCATCGCCGCCAGCGGTACCACCGATCCGACGCTGGGAACCAACTATGCCATCTATGGCCGGGTAGTCGGCGGCGGATTTAACCCCCTTATTCCTGCCGGAACCTATACCGATACGATTAACGTAGCCGTGAACTATTAACTGCTTTCGCGGGTAAATGCGGGTGGTTCTCTGGCGATCCTGCCTGACGATCGCATGCGGTCTGCCCCTGCTGACAGGGAGTATCAGCGCCTGGAGTCTGCCAACCAGCACTTTCCAGGTTACCGCGTCGATTGTGGCAGGCTGCGTGATATCCGGTACCAATACCGGCGTCTTTGGCACGCTTAATTTCGGTACGCAGTCTGGCGTGGCGGCGAATACCGTCAACGCCAGCTTTCTGCAGAGCACCTCGATTAATCTCGCCTGTACGCCGGGCACAACGCTGAGCATGAGCATTAATCAGGGCAACAATTTCACCACGACCCGTAACCTGAAGCTGCCCAATTTCAGCAATACCGTTCCCTATACGCTCTTTAGCAACGCCAGCCGCACTACGGTGATCCCCGTGAACCAGGCGGTGCCGTTGAGTTATAGCAATGCCAATAACATTACGCTGCCGATCTACGGTCAGCTACAACTGCCCGGCACTGCGCGCGCCGGCGTTTATACCGACACGCTGACCGTCACCCTGAGCTGGTGAGGTGATAGAAAACAAGGATATGATCATGAAGCCACTGCGCGCCCTGTTGCTGCTGTTAAGTTCCACCCTGCTCTCTCCGGCCTTCGCCGCGAATTCGGTCATGATCTGGCCCATCGATCCCGCCATTAATCCTGAAGAGAAAGCCAGCGAACTCTGGCTGGAGAATCGCGGTAACAGTACCACCATGATGCAGATCCGCGTCTTCAGCTGGCAGCAGATCAACGGCCAGGAGCAGTATCAGACTCAGCAGCAGGTGGTCGCCAGCCCGCCGATGGTGCGGATGGAGCCAGGCCAGAAACAGCTGGTCAGGCTGATTAAACAGACGCCGCCTGCGGCCGGTAAAGAACAGGCCTATCGGGTGGTGCTGGATGAGATCCCGACCTCGCGTAACCCCGGCGAAAATCAGGCCGGCCTGACCTTCCAGATGCGCTATTCGGTGCCGCTGTTTGTTTATGGCACCGGTCTGAACACGGACAGCGCTCGCCCGGCGCTGCGCTGGCAGCAGATCAGCGAGGGCGGCAGGCGCTGGCTCCAGTTAACCAATAGCGGCAGCGGTCATGCCCGGTTGAGCAATGTGGCGATTGGCGGCCGCAAACTGGGTGAAGGCTTATACGGCTATGTGCTCGCTGACAGCTATCACCGCTGGCCGCTTACCTCGCCGGTGAGCGGCGAACTCACCGCAGAGGTTAACAAGAGCCAGTGGCGCAGCGCTGCCCAGAAGTAAGCGCTGAATGAGACCATTTTCCCTGCATCCCTGCGCGCTGGCTGTGGCCAGCGTCATTTACGCTTTTACGCCGGATCCTGCGCTGGCGGAGACTTACTCATCCCTGCCCCCGCCGCCCAGCCTGCAGACCAGCAGCAATGGTCAGCAATATATGCTGGAGCTGGTGATTAACCAGCAGGAAAACGGCAACATTGTGCCGGCAGAGCAGCGCGACGGTCATTTCTGGATTCGCAGTGGCGATCTGCAGCGTGCTGGCCTGCCAGCGGATAAGCTGGGCCAGCAGCCGCAGGTCGATGTCAGCAGCCTGCAACCCATCAAAGTGGAGTATGACGCAGCGCGACAACGCCTGCTGCTGACCGTACCGCCTGACTGGCTGCCCGGTCAGGTGATTGGCGAGGCGAAGAACGGACCGCGCTATCCGGGCCGTACCAGCAGCGGCGCGCTGATTAATTATGATCTTTACGCCAGCCGCACGGATAACAGTGGCTCCCGCCTGTCTGCCTGGAACGAACTGCGGCTGTTTGGTGATGCCGGTCATTTCTCCACTAACGGCGTCTGGCAACAGCAGCTGGAAGGCAGTACCACTTATCAGGATGATGGCTATATCCGCTACGACAGCTGGTGGAGCAATGAAGACGAGAATGCGGCGGTGAGCTGGCGGGTCGGTGATCTGGTCACCGACTCGCTGGCCTGGAGCAGCAGCGTGCGTCTTGGTGGCATCCGCGTCGGTCGCGACTTCAGCGTCCGTCCCGATCTGGTGACCTATCCGCTGCCCGCTTTTTCCGGTCAGGCCGCCGTGCCTTCCACCGTTGATCTCTTTATCAACGGCTATCGCTCCAGCCAGGCGAACGTGCAGCCTGGCCCCTGGTCGATGACCAATGTGCCATTCGTTAACGGCGCGGGTGACGCCGTGATCACCACCACCGATGCGGTTGGCCGCCGCGTCACCACCACCATGCCGTTTTACGTCTCCAGTAACCTGCTGAAATCGGGGCTGTCGGACTACGCCTTCTCTGCCGGGGCAATCCGTGAAAACTACGGCATAAAGAACTTCGATTATGGTGAGGCAGCGGCCAGCGGCTCTTATCGTTACGGTATGACCGACTGGCTGACGCTGGAGAGCCACGCCGAAGGCAGCGAAACGCTGGCGATGGGCGGTCTGGGTGGTCAGCTGCGCGTCGGCAGCTGGGGCGTGGTTAACGGCGCGGTGGCGCAAAGTCAGCTCGATGGCGAGAGC
This sequence comes from Pantoea sp. E956-1, assembly GCF_982223955.1. Lineage (NCBI taxonomy): Bacteria > Pseudomonadati > Pseudomonadota > Gammaproteobacteria > Enterobacterales > Erwiniaceae > Pantoea > Pantoea sp. E956-1. The sequence goes on from NZ_CEUYZP010000004.1 coordinate 271,167, forward strand.
GGCAGGCAATATAGCTGGGGATATCAGTACAACAACCGCTGGTTCAACATCGGCACTCAACAGACCCAGCGCAGCAGCGACTTCGGCAATCTGGCGCTGGTCGGCAGCCGTGCCGGTAGCCAGGCGGATAGCCGCTACGCACTCTCACGCCGCAGTGCTCAGTACAGCGCCAGCGTCTCACTGAACCGCTTTGGCAGCGTTGGCGCCGCCTTCATCGACATCACCGACGGTCAGGGCGATCGCACCCGGCTGTGGAACCTCTCATGGAGTAAAAACCTGTGGGGTAACAGCAGCCTGTATGTCTCGGCCAGCCGCGATCAGCAGGAGAAAAGCTGGACCGGGGCGATTTCGCTGGTGATCCCGTTTGGTGAACAGGGCAGCGTGGCCCTCAGCACCGAACGCGATCAGCGTGGCCGCGACAGTCAGCGCGTTTATGCCTCACGCGCCATGCCCAGCGACGGCGGGTTCGCCTGGGATGCCTCCTGGGCGAATCAGAGCGGAGACAGCGGCGATTATCGTCAGGGCAGTCTGCGCTATCGCAATAACCAGATCGACACTTCAGCGGGCTTCTATGGCGACGATGACAACCTTACCCAGTGGGCCGATCTCTCGGGTGCGCTGGTGTTAATGGACAACAGCGTCTTTGCCGCTAACGCCATCAACGACGCCTTTGTGCTGGTGAAAACCAACTATCCCGACGTAAACGTGCGCTACGAGAATCAGTCGATGGGACGCACCAATCAACAGGGCTATCTGCTGGTGCCCGCCATCAGCAGCTACTATCCGGCCAAATATGATATCGATACCCTCGACCTGCCGGCAGATATGACCACACCACGGGTTGAGCAGCGCTTTGCGGTGAAACGCCAGAGCGGTTATCTGCTCAACTTCCCGGTGGAAAAACTGCGCTCAGCCAGCGTAATCCTGGTCGATGCGCAGGGCCAGCCGCTGCCGGTATCAAGCCTGGTGCAGCGTCCCGATCATCCCACCGAGTATGTCGGCTGGGATGGCATCGTCTGGATGGAAGATCTCACCGCCAGTAACCCGATGCAGGTAGTGACGCCCGATGGCCGCCAGTGCGAAACCGAACTGCGCATCGCCAGCGGTCAGCCGCAGGCGCTGAAAACTTACGGCCCCCTGACCTGTGCGCTGCCCGCCCCTGCCGCAGGCAGCGCCCCCTCTCCCGCTGAATCTTTTACGTCCGGAAACCGACCATGATGAAATCTGTAATACTGGCTGGCCTGCTGCTGTTACTGCCGTCGCTGGGCTACGCCGCCTGCGCCCTGCCCGCATCGACCGCCAGTTTCGGTTCAGTCACAACCTTTGTGGCGAACACCACCATCAGTTCCACCACCACGAATGCCAACGTCAACTGTGGCGCGGGCGCCGGGCTGTCGCTGCTGGGCAATAACCAGATCACTTTTCAGCTGACGGGCGCCACCAATAGAAATGGCACGCGCGGGACGCTGAAACGCAGCGGTGATACCGGCAGCGATAATGTGCCGGTGCGGCTCTGCACCGACACGGCCTGCGCCACTGAACTGACAATTGGCGGCTCGCCGTTTGTCTATGGTTCGCAGACCCTGGTCAACCTGGCAGGCTTGCTGGGCAGCCTTAACTTCGCCATCCCGATCTATCTGCGCACCGTTCCCGGTCAGGTGGTCGCCGCCGGGACGTACCAGCTGACGCTGAATATGGCCGTGACTTATCGCATCTGCACCAGCATTGCGATTGGCAATGTCTGTTTAAGCGAGCAGAACGGCAGCGGTGTCATCCCGATTAATATCACCGCCATTCTTACCAATGACTGCACCACCATTACCGCGCCCAATATCAGCTTTGGCAGCGCGCCGCTGGTCGGCAGCTTCTCCGCCGTATCACAGACTATCAACGTGTTGTGCAGCAAAGGCAGCACCTATACCGTCGGGCTGAGCAACGGCAGTTATCCGGTGGGGAGCGTGAGGAATATGGCGAGCGGCACGAATCGGCTGAGCTATGAAATTTATAAAAGCACCACCAGCAATCGCTGGGGATCGGCAGGCACTGAACGCTGGAGCAGTACCACCTCAACGGCGGTATCCACGGATGGACTGACGCGCGGTTTTAACTACACCGCGCGCATCCTGACCACGCAGAACACGCCGCCAGCCGGGAACTACAGCGACAGCGTGGTGGTCGATTTGTCGTTTTAGAGTGAAGCACTGACCGGCGTGCCGCTGTGACGGATCTGATACTGCTTCACCATCCGGCCAATCAGCAACGTGCCGATCAGCCCACAGACTGCGGCAAAGGTCAGCCAGACGCCCGGCATCGCTTTGTCACCGGTGGCATGGATCAGGTAGCTGGAGATGGCAGGCGTAAAGCCGCCAAACAGCGCCGTCGCCAGACTGTAAGCCATCGAGAAACCGGCGGCGCGCACCTCAGCAGGCATGATCTCCGCCAGATAGACCACCATCGCACCGTTATAGCTGGCATAGAGAAACGACAGCCACAGTTCCGCTTCCAGCAGGTGGGCGAAGCTGGCCGATCCCACCAGCCAGTGCAGTACCGGCCAGGTGGTGACAATCATCAGCAGAGTAAAAATGATCAGCAGCGGACGGCGGCCGACGCGGTCCGACAGCGCCCCCATCAGCGGCAGCCAGAAGAGGTTTGAGACACCGACACAGAGCGTTACCAGGAACGCCTGCTTGTCACTCATCATCAACACCGTTTTACCAAAGGTCGGAGTAAAGGCGGTGATCATGTAGAACATCACCGTGGTGGTGACCACCATCAGCATCCCCGCCAGCACCAGCGCCCAGTTGCTGGCGACCGACCGCATGATTTCCGTCATGCTGGGATGATGTTTACGTTTGCTGAACGCTTCGGTCTCTTCCAGCATCCGGCGGATATAGAACAGGAAGGGCACAATCAGACAGCCGACCACAAACGGGATACGCCAGCCCCACTCCGTCACCGCCTCTTTCGCCAGCAGATGATTCAGCATCAGACCCAGCAGGGCGGCAAAGATCACCGCAATCTGCTGGCTGCCCGACTGCCAGCTGACGAAAAAGCCTTTGCGTCCTTTGGGCGCGACTTCGGCCAGATAGACCGATACGCCACCCAGCTCAACGCCCGCCGAGAAGCCCTGCAACAGCCGTCCCAGCAGGATCAGAATCGGCGCTGCCACGCCCAGGGTGGCATAGCCCGGTACCAGCGCAATGGTCAGGGTACCTATCGCCATTAAGCCAAGCGTCAGCAACAGCCCTTTACGACGACCATGATGGTCGATGTAGGCCCCCAGAATGATCGCCCCCAGCGGGCGCATCAGAAAGCCGGCACCAAAGGTCATCAGGGTCAGCATCAGGGAGGCAAACGGGTCATCACCGGGGAAGAAGGTTTTTGAAATGGCAGTGGCGTAGTAGCCAAATACCATAAAATCGTACATCTCCAGGAAGTTACCACTGGTGACGGTGAAGATAGTTCGGGCGGCACTTTTCGGCGGCTTTTGTAAAGACGGGGTGTGACTCATAACGGCTTCCTGTTGTTTTTTAGCCGTTTTAGCCTGCCTGACGCGGGATTAATGTGACCTGGCTCACCATTGCACTTTACAAATCTATGTACATAAGTAACAACCAATTAACAATTCAGTTCAGCTAGCATAAGTGATTGCCCTGGTCCTGATTTGCCTGATTTTATAGGGCTGAAGAGCAGCCATAAAAAAAGGCGACCTGAACAGTCGCCTTTTTCCTGAGCCGGATAACCCGCTATTTCTTCACGGTTTCCATGCCCATCAGACCAATTTTCAGATAACCCGCCGTGCGCAGCTTATCCATTACGCTCATCAGCGTTTCATAATCGACCGACTTATCCGCCTGGAAGAAAATGGTGGTCTCTTTGTTGCCCTGAGTCTGGTTAGTCAGCACGTTAACCAGCGACTCCGGTGTAACCTGATCGTTACCGACGTAAAGCTGCTTATCGGCTTTAATCGACAGGTAAACCGGCTTTTCCGGGCGCGGCTGCGGCGCGCTGGTTGAGGCGGGCAGATTGACGCGTACGTCGACCGTGGCCAGCGGCGCGGCCACCATAAAGATGATCAGCAGAACCAGCATGACGTCGATAAACGGCGTCACGTTGATCTCATGCATTTCACCATCGGTTTCCAGATCGTCGTTTAATCGCATTGCCATAAGAACTTACCCTAAGCGCAGTTTCTGAGCCGTCGCAGGACGCGGAACATCAGTGGCGACAATGCCCAGATCGATATCACGGCTCTGCAGCAGCATCACCTGAGCGGCGACATCACCCAGCGAGGCTTTATAGTTGGCGATCATGCGGGCAAAGACGTTGTAGATCACCACCGCCGGAATAGCAGCGATTAGGCCAATCGCGGTCGCCAGCAGCGCTTCGGCGATACCCGGTGCAACAACCGCAAGGTTCGTCGTCTGGGTTTTAGCGATGCCGATAAAGCTGTTCATGATGCCCCATACGGTGCCGAACAGGCCGATAAACGGCGCAACCGAACCGATGGTCGCCAGGAAGCCATTGCCCCGGCCTGCATGGCGGCTGAACGCAGCAACGCGGCGCTCAAGGCGGAAACTGGTGCGATCTTTGATCCCGTTGGTATCTTCCACGCCAGCCGACAGTTCAAGTTCATTCTGCGCATCATTCAGCAGCACCACACTGTGGCTGTGACCGGTAAACGACTGGGCAATGCGGGCAGCGTCATTCAGATTGCGGGCTTCGCCCAGCGCCAGATGCTCGCGCTTCAGGCGGCGCTTAGCGGCGCTGAGTTCGGCGTATTTGCCAAAGAAGATCGCCCAGGTCACCACTGAGGCCAATAACAGGCCAATCATGACCACTTTTACCACGATATCGGCATGTTGATACATGCCCCAAACGGAGAGGTCCGTTTGCATCAAATCACTGGCTACCACGCTGCTTCTCCAACTTCTGATTCAGGGATGCGAGACAAGCGCGAATAATAGCAAAACGACGGCGAATTGATAGTAGTTCTCATTAGTATTTACAAAGATGATCGCTGCCATTCACCCGCAATTAGCCAGGTTTAAACACTTTTTGCAAGGATGTTTCGAAAATGTGAAGCCGCATGAAAATTTATTAAAACATCGTTTCAAAATGTGATGGCATTCATTCAATCAGCATTGCCGCATTTTACTGGCGCGCATTTTCACTATGCTGGCTCCACACGGTCCTCTCCGGTTAGCCCCCGACGCCGGACGCCGTCCTACCTCAGCGGGAGATAAAATAATGAGAATGACGAAAACATGCCTGGCCAGTGCCCTGGCGGTGATGATGAGCGCGACTGCCACGGCACAGGTGATCAAAGTGGCTGAAGTCCAGCCTGCCGGTTATCCCACCGTGGTCGCCCTGCAACACATGGGCGACAAACTGAAACAGGCCACCGATGGACGGCTGGAGATGAAACTCTACGCCGGTGGCGTGCTGGGAGATGAAGATCAGACGCTGCAACAGGTGCAGCTGGGCGCAATCGACATGATCCGCGTGTCGCTGGCACCGGTCACTTCAATTGCCCCGGAAACCAGCGTGCTGACCCTGCCCTACATTTTCCGCGACATTGACCACATGCACAAAGTGCTGGATGGCGAAATAGGCCGCGAGATTGCCGACAAGTTTGATAAAGATCCCAACGCCCGCATGGTGTTCCTGGGCTGGACCGATGCCGGTGAGCGCAACATGATCACCAAAAAGCCGCTGGCAAAACCGGAAGATCTCAAAGGCATGAAGATCCGCGTGCAGAACAGCGCCATCTCGCTGGCAACGCTGAAAGCGATGGGCGCGAATCCGGTGGCGATGGGCGTCAGTGAAGTATTCAGTGCGATGCAGACCGGCGTGGTCGATGGCACCGAGAACAATCCGCCTACTTTTGTCGCTCATAACTATATGCCGGTGGCGAAGTACTACACCCTCAGCGGCCACTTTATCCAGCCAGAGATGATCCTGTTTTCAAAACGCGCCTGGGATCGCCTGAAACCCGAGGATCAGGCACTGCTGAAGAAGCTCGGCAAAGAGGCGCAGGATGAGGAGCGTCAGCTCTGGGCGACCTATACCGAAGAGTCGATCGCCAAAATGAAGGCAGGTGGCGTCACCTTCCAGCAGACGGACCGCGACTACTTCGTCAAAGCGACCCAGCCGGTGCGCGATCAGTTTGGCGGCAAATATCAGGATCTGATGACCCGGATCGCTGAGGTGAAATAACCCTTCCGCGCCACACTGCCGTGTGGCGTGCTTAATCAGGTATTAATTATGGCTGCTTATACACGTCTGATGGATGGGCTCTATCTGCTGTGCATGCTGATTGCCGCCGTGGCACTGATGATTATGGTGACGGTGATCCCCATCGGGATCTTCGCCCGTTACGTGATGAACGGTGCGCTCTCCTGGCCTGAACCAGTGGCCATTATCTGCATGATCATTTTTACCTTTATTGGCGCACCGGTCGGCTTACGCGCCGGGACGCATATTTGTGTCTCAATGATGACCGATCGCCTGTCGCCGGGACGGCAACGGTTGCTGCTGCTGGTCTGCGATGTGCTGATGATCATCACCTGCCTGGTGATCTTTCAGGCCAGCTACAGCCTGTGTGAAGCGATGTGGGTTCAGACCCTGGCCTCGCTGCCCGCCGTTACCTATGGCGAGATGTACCTGCCGATCCCGATTGGCGCGATCTTTACCCTGCTGTTTGTTATTGAGCGATTGCTGACCGGCGATCAGAGCCAGCGGCCGATTGTCACACTGGGTGGCACCCACTAATCCGGAGCAGAAGATGGATGCATTGATTTTGTTAGGCAGTTTGCTGGTACTGCTGCTGGTGGGGTTTCCGGTGGCATTTGCGGTCGGCCTGAGCGCATTTATTGGTGCCTGGTGGATCGATCTGCCGCTGGAAGCCGTGGTGATTCAGATTACCAACGGCATTAACAAATTTTCGCTACTGACTATCCCGTTCTTTATTCTCGCCGGGGCGATCATGGCGGAGGGCGGCATTGCTCGCCGGCTGGTCAACTTCGCCTATATCTTTGTCGGCTTTATCCGCGGTGGCCTGTCGCTGGTGAACATTGTCGCCTCAACCTTCTTCGGCGCGATTTCCGGCTCATCGGTGGCGGATACCGCCTCGATTGGCTCGGTGATGATTCCGCAGATGGAGGAGAAAGGCTATCCGCGTGACTTTGCCGCCGCCGTCACCGCCAGCGGCTCAGTACAGGCGGTGCTGACGCCACCCAGCCACAACTCAGTGATCTATTCGCTGGCGACCGGTGGGCTGGTGACTATCTCTTCCCTGTTCGTGGCGGGTATCCTGCCTGGCCTGATGCTGGGTGGCTGCCTGATGGTAATGTGCCTCGGCTTTGCCCGTAAACGCGGCTATCCCAAAGGGGAACGTATTCCGTTTCGCCAGGCGCTGAAAATCTTCTTCGACGCGTTCTGGGGATTGTTTACCGTGGTGATCATTATGGGTGGCATTCTCTCGGGTATCTTTACTGCCTCGGAGTCCGCCGCGATTGCCTGTATCTGGGCCTTTTTCGTCACCATGTTTATTTATCGTGACTTTAAATGGAACCAGCTGCATATCCTGCTGTTCCGCACCATTAAGACTGTCACCATCGTGATGGTGCTGATCGCCTTCGCCGCCGGGTTTGGCGCAGTGATGACCTTCATGCAACTGCCGACGATTATCACCGAGGCGTTCACCAGTCTGTCGGATAACAAGTATGTGATCCTGATGTGCATCAACATCCTGCTGCTGGTCGTCGGCACGCTGATGGATATGGCACCGCTGATTCTGATCCTGACGCCAGTCCTGTTGCCGGTCGCCACCGCGCTTGGCGTCGATCCGGTTCACTTCGGCATGATCATGCTGACCAACCTCGGGATCGGCCTGATCACCCCGCCGGTCGGTACGGTACTGTTTGTCGCCAGTGCGGTCAGTAAGCAGAAAATCGAGCAGGTGGTCAGCGCCATGCTGCCGTTTTACGGCATGCTGTTTATCGTGCTGATGCTGATTACCTATATTCCGGCCATTTCCCTCTGGTTACCGCGCCTGATGGGCGTGATGTAGCGTCGGCAAAATCGGGTCCAATCGCGGACCCGATTTTCATCCTGCGGCGCACTCTGATAATCACCATTGAGTCTCAACCCTGCTGGTCGTTTCGTGGTAACGTGAGGGCTTAGTCAGAAGCGGCAAAGGCGACTCATGACCACCAGAAAAATTGATACCACGCTCGTCAGTGCAGGACGCAGCAAGCGTTATACCCAGGGCTCGGTGAACAGTGTGATTCAACGGGCCTCCTCGCTGGTTTTTGATACGGTCGCGGAGAAGAAACGCGCCACCGCCGGTCGGGCAAAAGGCGAACTCTTTTATGGCCGTCGTGGCACCCTGACGCACTTTGCGCTGCAGGACGCGATGACGGAGCTGGAAGGCGGCGCAGGCTGTGTACTCTACCCCTGCGGGGCGGCTGCCGTGGCGAACGCGATTCTGGCGTTTGTCGAGGCGGGCGACCACGTGCTGATGAGTGGCGCAGTCTATGAACCGACCCAGGATTTCTGTACGAAAATCCTGACTAAGCTGCAGGTTTCAACAGGCTGGTTCGATCACTGCATCGGCAGTGAAATCGGTGAGCTGGTGCAGCCCAATACCCGGGTGGTTTTCCTTGAATCGCCTGCCTCTATCACGATGGAAGTTCAGGATATTCCGGCGATTGTGGCGGCGGTTCGCGCCAAAGCGCCCGAGGCGATCATTATGATCGACAACACCTGGGCGGCCGGTATCTTATTTGATGCGCTGGCGCACGGCATCGATATTTCGATTCAGGCGGGCACCAAATATCTGATTGGTCACAGCGATGCGATGATCGGCACGGCGGTCGCCAATGCGCGCTGTATCGACCAGCTACGCGAGAACTCCTATCTGATGGGCCAGATGGTCGATGCCGATACCGCCTACATGGCGAGCCGGGGGCTGCGTACGCTGGGCACCCGTCTGCGTCAGCATGAAGAGAGCGCGATTCAGGTGGCAGAGTGGCTGGCAGCGCGTCCCGAAGTGGCGCGGGTTAATCACCCGGCGCTGGCGCAGAGCAAAGGTCATCAATTCTGGCAGCGTGATTTTAACGGCAGCAGCGGCCTGTTCTCTTTTATCCTGCAGGAAAAACTCAGCGCACCCCAGCTGGCGGAATATCTCGATCACTTCCATCATTTCAGCATGGCCTACTCCTGGGGCGGCTATGAATCGCTGATCCTGGCGAATCAGCCGGAAGAGCTGGCCGCGATTCGTCTGGCGGGTGGAGTCGATTTCACCGGTACGCTGGTGCGACTGCATATTGGTCTGGAGCACGTTGACGATCTGCTGGCTGACCTGGACGCCGGTTTTGCGCGCCTGACGCGTTAATAAACTCAGGTAAAAGATAAACAGACGTTAAACAGAAGATGAACCGGGTAGCGGCCACCCGCAGAGTTTGCCGGGCTGCTGCTCATTTATTGTTAAAATTTATCCCAGACCGTTCAGGTCATCAGTGAGGTCGCTGCATTTATTGCGCAGCGCCGCGACCGATTGCCTGAATGCAGACGGATAGTTCCTTGTGACGTGATGGAATAGCAAATGGGTGTTTTACACGAAATTGTCCACGCGCTCTGGCATCAGGATTTTGCCGCGCTGGCAAATCCGGATGTAGTGTGGGTGGTGTACGGCGTGATGTTCCTGACGCTGTTTCTGGAAAATGGGCTGTTACCCGCCTCTTTCCTGCCGGGCGACAGCCTGCTGCTGCTGGCGGGTGCGATGGTGGCAAAAGGGGTAATGGATTTTGTGCCGACGATGGTGATCCTCACCACCGCAGCCAGCCTGGGCTGCTGGCTGAGTTATCTGCAGGGTCGCTGGCTGGGGAACACCCGGCTGGTGAAGAGCTGGCTGATGCATCTGCCTGCGCAGTATCACCAGCGCGCCTGGAATATGTTTAACCGCCATGGCCTGATGGCGCTGCTGGTCGGCCGTTTTCTGGCCTTCATCCGGACGATCCTGCCGACGATGGCGGGCATTGCGGGCTTGCAGAATGGTCGCTTTCAGCTCTTCAACTGGCTCAGCGGCGTGCTGTGGGTTGGCATCGTCGTGACATTTGGCTATGGCATCAGCCAGGTGCCGTTCATCAAGCGTCATGAAGATCAGGTGATGGCGATCCTGATGATACTGCCGATGGTGTTGCTGTTTCTCGGGCTGTTCGGCAGCATTCTGGTTATCTGGAAAAAGCGTCGGCAGAAACAGGCCTGACGTCAGCGCGTAGTATCAGGATCCGCCGCCACTCAGGCGGACGGATCCGCTACCGTCTGCCGCACACGATTCACCTCTTCCCCCGGCGTCACGCCAAAATAGCGCTTAAATTCCCGCGAAAACTGGGAAGGACTTTCATAGCCAACCCGCACCGCCGCCGCACTCGCTTTTAATCCATCGTGCAGCATCAGCAATCGCGCCTGATGCAGGCGATATCGCTTGAGATACTGCAAGGGCGACGTCTGCGTAACCGCTTTGAAGTTATGGTGAAAGGCTGAAACGCTCATGTTCACTTCCGCCGCCAGCGCATCGACGCTGAGGTTTTCCGCATAGTGATTTTCAATCCGTCGCAGGGCACGCGCGATCAGGCTGAATTGCGTCTGTCGGCTCACCAGTGAGAGCAGCGCACCACCAATCGGGCCAGTCAGCACGTAGTAGATAATTTCCCGCACGATGTGTGGCCCCAGCACCCGCGCATCGCGCGGCTGGGTCATTACATCCAGCAATCGCTCAGCGGCACACAGCATCGGTTCCGTCAGCCACGCCGAGTGGATCCCCGAGGTCTGCGGCTGCGGCTGGAACTGATCGTCATCACCGATTTCAATCAGCAGATCCTGCAGGCTGGCGGTATCGACATTAAGACACAGCCCGGCAATCGGCACCTCTGGCGAGGCCCAGGTTTCGCACTCCACCGGCAGCGGCACGGTGAGCATCAGGTACTTGCTGGCGTCATACTGAAACACGGTACTGCCGAGATAGCCGGTTTTGCTGCCCTGAAACAGGATCACAATGCCAGGCTGATACATCATCGGCGTACGGGGACGATATTGATTAGCGTAAATCAGCGACACATTTTCGACCGGGCAAAGACGGTCGTGACCGTGGGTCATTAACGTGACGACCTGCTGTGCCAGCCGGTGACACAGTGCATCGTGCGCCATAGCGACTCCTTTTACGGGCAAAAAGCCAGTGTGCCGTGCGAATGTCTGAATCACCAGTGAATTGGAGAATCAGGCGCTCGTTTACGTCACTGAAATGTTGCAAATCGTTTTTATCATGCAGCCCGATGCGTCTGTCCGTAAGCCGCTTCGATCAGAAGTTGTAGATAACTGAAACTAATAATACTTTAGGGTTTTCTAAGGTGCTTACAGTCACCATTTGCTGAGGTTCATTACCGATCCAACATACTGCTTCAATGTGGCAATCCTTCTGCTTTTTATATCCCAGAGAAATCAAATAGGCGTCAATTTCGCCTGAATTATCTGTATCATAATATTTTATTGCATAAACCTGTGAAGCTGGCCCCGTAATATTGGCAAAGTCAAAATTATATCGCGGAGAAATTCGTGGCATTTTTTTCAGGATGTCGGGGGTGTAGAATTCATATTCTCTCACATCCTGCTCGGTATAGTTTGCGCTTCCGGAGAATTCCATTTTTATATAAGGCCATATCCAGACCAGCACTGACATAATAACAATAATAATCATTGATACTATTTTAAATGACTTACGCATACGGTAATACCCCACCGGTTGCCTTATCTATATATGAACCATCAGTGCTGGCAATACCGACGATTCCCGAATGGAAGTCACTCCACGGTCTGACTGTCGTCATAAAATCCGGCAGAACACCTTTTCGGGGTTTCACATTGGGGAATTTTTCAGGATCGGGGAATAAAAGTGGCGAAAAGGAGTCGTTCTTCCAGGAACCGATCTTACCGTAATAATTCCATCTTTTTAGCGCCTCTGCTTTGCTGACGGGACGCAGCAGCTCAAAGAGATCATACAGGGTGACAACACGGTAAAAACCCAGCAAATCTGACACCAGATCTTCTCCACTGAAACCACTGTCTGTAATGCTAGTGATGGGAAATGATGCCTGCAATCCTTCAAACTTCCGGGCCAGAGACATCATCATGGCCAGCGCAATTCTTTTGCGTTCAAAATGGGAACGACCGCGTTTGATACGCCAGGTAATAAATTTACCCATCCTCATAGTTCTGGTTGGGTCAGTCATAGACTGCGAATAGGTAACATCGTAGTATTTCTTGCCTGAAGCCTCTCCGGAATCAATACTTCTCAAAAGCCTTCTTATATCGCTACCCTGAGCATGTCCCAGATCAATCCAGCCCAGTACTTCCGTATAAACCAGGCCATAGGGGACTCTGGCAGCAGCAGTTCCATCAATGATATCACTTCGTTTACTCATCTTTTAATTTCCCTATTTAACTAATGAGTTTCAGCAAAGCGTAATCATGCCACAGGAGAGAGATCACTTTAAGAAAAATGCGCTGGATATTTTCTAATCTGGCCGGGAAAGTTAATTATCATTAACCTGTCTTCTTATTTTGATATACATTAATAGAGACGTGTTGTCTTATTCGGGATTCTGTGTCGTCTGAAATTACTGTGCTATCACCCTCGCGAGACTAACGATACCGCTTTATTGTTATGGCACTACGACTATGCCCGAGTTGCCGCTCGCAAGCAGAATCTCCCGCTTCAGATATAAATGCTATGAGCCCCTGGCAAAACTGGACTATATCCTATAAGCAAGCCGGTTTAGTTCACGCCTGCAGAAAACCGGCATAAATACGATTCTGGCCAATTTCGAGCATGATTCGCTATAGCTAAGCAGGCTGAGAATTGTTGGCTAGACTTAAGCACAGTGAAATCTCACGGATTAACCGCAACGGAAAGGAGCAACTATGGCAGACCAACCCATTATCAAACTGCGCGATGGCAATATGATGCCGCAACTCGGACTCGGCGTATGGCAGGCCAGCATTGAAGATGCACGTCATGCGGTGCTGAAAGCGCTGGAGGTCGGCTATCGCTCAATCGATACCGCCGCCGCCTATAAAAATGAAGAGGCGATTGGCCAGGCACTGCAGGAAACCGACGTGCCGCGTAAAGAGATTTTCGTGACCACCAAACTCTGGAACGACGATCAGCAGAACGTTCAGCAGGCGATGGAAACCAGCCTGGAGAAACTGAAACTGGAGCAGGTCGATCTCTATCTGATGCACTGGCCGTGCCCGGAAAAAGACCATTATGTCGATGCCTGGAAGAAGATGATTGAACTGCAGCAGCAGGGGCTGACTAAAAGTATCGGCGTCTGTAACTTCCATGAGGCGCATCTGAAGCGACTGCTGGATGAAACCGGTGTCACGCCGGTAGTAAACCAGATTGAGCTGCACCCGATGCTACAGCAGCGCACGCTGCATGCGTGGAACGCACTGCATCAGATCCAGACCGAATCCTGGAGTCCGCTGGCGCAGGGCGGCAAAGGGGTCTTCGACCAGGAGATCATTAAGTCGCTGGCGAAGAAATATGGCAAAACGCCGGCACAGATCGTGATCCGCTGGCATCTGGATAGCGGCCTGGTGGTGATTCCGAAGTCGGTGACACCAGCCCGTATCGAAGAGAACTTTAAGGTATTCGACTTCCGCCTGGACAAGCATGAAGTGAGTGATATTGCGAAGCTGGACAGCGGCAATCGTCTGGGGCCGGATCCGGAAACCTTTAACTAAGGCTGAGTATCATCGGGTGAGCTCACCTTATCTGCCCTGCGGATGGGGCAGATAACGATTAACGCGGTCAGGCGGGCTTTCCCTGCCTGACCGCGCTGTTATGCGGTGGGCTGCACCACAAGCTGACCGGCAGTGCCACGGTCGGCCAGTTCCAGCGTCTGACTGTAGTAGACGAACGGGAAGTGATCTGACGAACTTTGCGGGAAAGTGACCATCAGTTCCACGCTGCCATCGACCCACACCGTATCTTTCCAGCCACGATCTTCGCCCATCGGCTGCGCACCATTCACACTTTTAATCAGGAACATCACGCCCTGAATATGCAGCGACTGTGGCCGGTCAGCATGCAGGATCCAGCGCTCAAAGGTGCCCTGCTGTGCCGTGGTGTCAATGCGGCTCATATCCCAGATCGCGCCGTTAATGCCCGGCATGCTGTCACCGATGCGGAATTCACGGGTGCGAACCGCCACGCCATCCAGAATCTGATCGGCCAGCAGCCGCATCGGCAGATTATCCGTCACCAGCGGCAGCAAGCCGGTTGGCCGCAGCGTCAGGATCAGGGTTGACGTCAGAATAGAGGATGGCTCAAAGAAGCCGCGCAGCCGATCCATAATGCCCGCCGCCGTGCCCGCGGTAATCGACACTTCATCGCCCTGCGACATATCCACCAGCACCTCGCGGCGTTCGCCCGGTGCCAGTGAAAGACGCTGCACCGCCACCGGCGCAGGCAGATAGCCCTGATCGCTGGCGATGACCATAAACGGACGATTGTCGCTGAGCACCATCTCGTAACGGCGCGCATTCGACGCGTTCAGCAGACGCAGACGCACCCAGCCGCGTGATACCTCCACAAACGGATTGCGTACGCCATTCACCAGCAGCGTGTCGCCCAGGAAACCACCATCCTGCGGCGGGTCATAGACCGGCGTGGCAAAGTTATCGAGCCGCTTGTCCTGAATGATAATCGGGAAGTCATCGACGCCGTAATGCTTCGGCAACGGCAACTGCCTGCCAATATCATCTTCCACCAGCCACATCCCCGCCAGTCCGTTGTAGATGTGCGGAGCCATGCGGTTCGGCGTGTTAGCGTGATACCAGCAGGTTGAGGCCGCCTGACGAATCGGCAGCACCGGCGACCAGTCAACACCGGCTGACATCATACGCGGCGCGCCACCCATCAGCGCACCCGGCAACTGCAGACCGCTGATAGTCATGGAGACCGGCTCGTTCAGACGGTTACTGTAGATCAGCTTAACGTCATCGCCGCTGTAAACCCGGACGGTTGGGCCAAGATAGAGGCCATTAATGCCCCACACCGGCACTTTGTTGTTGTCGCCATTAAAAGACCAGTGGCTGCGCTGCATGGTCAGGAACAGCGGCTGGCCGCGACGGGATTCCAGCAACGGCGGAACCGGAAGTGGCGTGTCGCCATTAGCTGAAGAAGCGGCACGCGCCGCATGAGGTAGTACACTGGCGCTAAGCGCCGCTCCGGCAGAAAGCTGGATGAACTGACGTCTGCTGAAAGACATAAAACTTCTGACCCTTTACGCGTGGCGCTAAGCGCCGACCCTGTTTTTATTGATCTGTTTTTGCTGTGCTGCGTTCACGGCGGGCGGACGTGCTCCGCCGTGCGGCATCCCTGCAGGATAGTTCGGCGAATGGTTCGCCGGTCAGATATTTCCGTTTTTTTCGCGTTCTGCGACTTCGGCGTTCAGCTCTTCCAGCTTTGCCGCCATCAGTTCGCGACAGTGGGTCGCCAGCTTACGCACCGACGACGACTCGAAAGCCTTTACATCAATCGGTGGCAGCATCTCAACGATTACCAGCCCGTTTTTCCAGCGATTGAGGTTGATCTTGCCATGCGTATTAGAGACCACAATCGGAATGATCGGCACACCCGCTGCTACAGCGGCGTGAAAGGCACCGGTTTTAAACGGCAGCAGGCCACGGCCACGGCTGCGCGTCCCTTCCGGGAACATCCAGATGGAGATGCGCTTACTGTTAAACTCATCGACCAGCTGACCGATCGTGCCGCGTGCTTTTGCACGGTCATCGCGATCAATCAGCAGGTTACCGGTCAGCCAGTAGAGCAGGCCAAAAAATGGCACCCACAACAGGCTCTTCTTGCCCACCGTGACCGTGCAGGGCTGCACCATTTTAGCCGCGGTGACCATGTCGTAGTTGTTCTGATGGTTCGCGATGTAGATCGCATTACCATAATTCTCAGCACCTTCCGGTCTGCGCAGTTCTACTTTAAGGCCAAACACCGTCGACAGTTTGCCGAACAGGTGGCCAAATGTGGCAACGTGACGCGGATTGCGCGGTGAAAACAGACACCAGATACAGCCAGATATACAGACTAAGATCGAATAGATGACCACAATAATGGCACGCAGAATCAGTAACATAGTTCCCTCATTGAGCCACGGCTGACGCGATGTCAGCCGGGTAGTTTACGCTTCGCTATCCGGGCTCGCCGGACGCGCAGGCGCATCCAGTTCAACACGATCAATTTTTTGCAGGCCGCGCGGTAGCAGCGTGCCGCGACGTCCACGATCGGCGCGGAATTTCTGTAGCTCTTCACTGCGCAGCAGCATTTTACGCTTGCCCACATGCAGCGTGATAGCGCTGCCCGGCGGTAAAATCATCAGCCAGGCCAGTTTGTCCTGACCGGCGGCCGCTTCTGCGGATGGAATCGAGATGATTTTGTTGCCCTTGCCTTTCGACATCTGCGGCAGCTCCCCGACCGGGAACATCAGCATCCGCCCCGCCTGGGTGATCGCCAGCAGCATGTCATCTTCATGATGGACGGCCATCGGCGTCATCACGCGAGCGTTTTCCGGCAGCGTCAGCAGCGCTTTACCGGCGCGGTTGCGCGACACCAGATCGCTGAAGGTACAGATAAAGCCGTAACCCGCATCTGAGGCCATCAGCAGGCGCTGGTCATCCGGTTCCATCAGCACCTGTTCAACTACCGCACCCGGCGGTGGCGTCAGCTTACCGGTCAGCGGCTCGCCCTGACCGCGCGCGGAAGGCAGCGACGTCGGATCCAGGGTGTAGCTGCGGCCAGTAGAATCGATAAAGGCCACTGGCTGATTGCTCTTGCCGCGTGCCGCGGCCAGATAGCTGTCGCCCGCTTTGTAGCTGAGTCCGGCAGGATCAATATCGTGGCCTTTGGCGCTGCGCACCCAGCCCATCTGCGACAGCACAATGGTAACCGGTTCAGACGGCACCAGCTCGGTTTCGCTCAGGGCTTTGGCTTCTTCACGCTCACGCAGCGGCGAACGGCGATCGTCGCCGTAGCTGGCGCTGTCAGCCTGTAACTCTTTTTTCAGCAGAGTGTTCATCTTACGTTCAGAGGCCAGCGTGGCCTGCAGCTGATCGCGCTCTTTTTCCAGCTCCGCCTGCTCGCCACGGATTTTCATCTCTTCCAGTTTTGCCAGGTGGCGCAACTTCAGTTCGAGGATCGATTCGGCCTGGGTTTCGCTGATGCCAAAACGTGACATCAGAACCGGCTTCGGCTCATCCTCAGTACGGATGATCTCGATCACTTCATCAATGTTCAGGAACGCAACCAGCAAACCTTCCAGGATATGCAGGCGACGCAGCACGCGATCCAGCCGGTGATTCAGACGACGTTTCACCGTATCGCGGCGGAACACCAGCCATTCGGTCAGGATCTCATGCAGGTTTTTCACCGCCGGGCGGTTATCCAGCCCGATCATGTTGAGGTTAACGCGGTAGCTCTTTTCCAGATCGGTGGTGGCGAACAGATGATTCATCACCTGATCGAGATCGACGCGGTTGGAGCGCGGGACGATGACCAGGCGGGTCGGGTTCTCGTGATCCGACTCATCACGCAGATCCTCCACCATCGGCAGCTTTTTATTGCGCATCTGGTTCGCAATTTGCTCCAGCACGCGCGCGCCCGACACCTGATGCGGCAGCGCGGTAATCACCGCCTCGCCCTCTTCCTTCTTCCAGACCGCACGCTGGCGAATCGAGCCACGACCGGTCTGATAAATTTTGCGGATTTCGTCACGCGGCGTGATGATCTCCGCCTCTGTAGGATAATCAGGCCCCTGGACAATATCCAGCAGCTGTTCCAGCGTGGTTTTCGGCGAGTCGATCAGCGCGATGGTCGCCTGAGCCACTTCGCGCAGGTTGTGCGGCGGAATATCGGTCGCCATACCCACGGCAATGCCGGTGGTGCCGTTCAGCAGAATATTGGGCAGGCGCGCCGGCAACATCTTCGGCTCCTGCAGCGTGCCATCAAAGTTCGGCTGATAGTCGACCGTCCCCTGACCCAGCTCACCCAGCAGCAGCTCGGCATATTTAGACAAACGGGATTCGGTGTAACGCATCGCCGCGAATGACTTGGGATCATCCGGCGCCCCCCAGTTACCCTGGCCATCGACCAGCGGATAACGGTAGGAGAACGGCTGCGCCATCAGCACCATCGCTTCATAGCAGGCGCTGTCGCCGTGCGGATGGTATTTACCCAACACGTCACCCACGGTACGCGCCGATTTTTTGAATTTTGCGCTGGCGCTCAGTCCCAGTTCGGACATGGCGTAGACGATCCGTCGCTGAACCGGCTTTAATCCGTCGCCAATGTAAGGCAGGGCGCGATCCATGATGACGTACATCGAATAGTTTAAGTACGCATTCTCGGTGAATGTGTGCAGGGCAAGACGCTCTGCACCATCCTGAGTCAGTTCACTCATTAATTTCTCATCCTCACATCGTGGCCCACAACGGCGGGACACCCGGCGGTGGTTTGGCGAGGATAGTACCTTATTCGCTGGTGTTAGTCACAGGGGAAGCGCGGGACAGCAGGCGTCCCGCCGCGCGATTTCCTGTGCCGGAGGCACGCCGGATTCAGACCGGCAAGTGACTGACCTGTGTGCGGAAGTGGATCAGGGCTTTGCCCCCATCCACTGGCGGGCAATATCACGATATTCGCCAGTGGCGGTGCTGAGATGCAGCCACTGATCGACATAGAGCTTCCAGCTGATATCGTCACGCGGAATCATGTAAGCCTTCTCGCCATACTGTAGCGGTTTGTCAGGATTGATCGCACAGAGCGTCGGGTAATGTTGCTGCTGAAAACGCGCCTCAGAGGCATCGGTGATCATCACATCCGCCTTGTTGTCCACCAGCTGCCGGAAGATGGTGACGTTATCGTGGAACAGCGTCAGTGAGGCCTGTGGCAGATGGCTGTGCACAAAGGCTTCATTGGTGCCGCCTGCCGGTTCAATCAGCCGCACGTCAGGCCGGTTGAGCTGTTCGATGGTCTGGAAGCGATCTTTATCACTGCAGCGCACCAGCGGGATTTTGCCATCCACATCCAGCGGCCGGGCGAACCAGGCGGTCTGCTGGCGTTTCAGCGTAACCGAGACGCCGCCGACGGCGATATCACACTGCTTTGCCAGGAAATCGGGCATCAGGTTTTTCCAGCTGGTTGGCACCCATTCCACTTTCGCGCCGAGCGAGGCAGCCAGCGCGTTCGCCATGCTGATATCCAGCCCTTCATACTGACCATCGGGTCGCAGGTAGCTGTAAGGCTTGTAATCTCCGGTGGTGCAGACCTTAAGCGTTTTAGAACTGAGGATGGTGTCGAGATGAGACTGTGCCTGGACAGCACTGCTCGCCAGCAGCAAAGCGAAGACTATTTTTTTCATTTTGATTTTTTCACGGTGAGTTTGCCTGCCGATGGTGCCATAAACCGGCGCATTGTTGCTGCCACAGCAAAAGTGTTGTGATCAACCTCCCATTTTTCTACGGGCGCAGCGCGCGTAAGCTAAGCGCCATATTCAGGAAATGAGGCAAACGATTCATGAGCAAGATTTTAATTATCGATGGCGGCAAAACCTTTGCCCACTCTAAAGGCGAACTGAACCACACGCTGACCGACGTTGCGGCCAGCCAGCTGCGTGATATGGGGCATGAGGTATCCGTGACCCTGGCTGAC
This sequence comes from Pantoea sp. E956-1, assembly GCF_982223955.1. NCBI lineage: Bacteria > Pseudomonadati > Pseudomonadota > Gammaproteobacteria > Enterobacterales > Erwiniaceae > Pantoea > Pantoea sp. E956-1. The sequence continues at coordinate 290,950 of NZ_CEUYZP010000004.1, forward strand.
AGCGACTACGTGGTCGCCGATGAAGTGCAGAAATATCTCGATAGCGATGTGGTGATTTATCAGATGCCTGGCTGGTGGATGGGCGAACCCTGGACGGTGAAGCGTTACATTGATGAAGTCTTTACCGAAGGCCACGGCTCGCTCTACGCCAGCGATGGTCGTACCCGTTCTGATGCGGCGAAGAAATATGGTTCCGGCGGTCTGCTGCAGGGCAAAAAATATATGCTGTCACTGACCTGGAATGCGCCGCTGCAGGCCTTTACCGACCCGGAGCAGTTCTTTGAAGGCGTCGGCGTCGACGGTCTATATCTGCACTTCCACAAAGCCAACCAGTTCCTGGGTATGGAAGCGCTGCCGACCTTTATCTGTAACGATGTGATTAAAGCGCCGGACGTGCCACGCGATATCGCCGCTTATCGGACCCATCTTAGCCGCGTTTTTGCGTAAGATGGCTGGGGGATACTCCCTATTTTCCCACGAAAGAGGAATTCGCGAATGTTAACAGTCGTTGCTGAAATTTGTGTCAAACCCGGTCGCCGTCAGGCCGTGCTGGATGCCGTGAAAAAACTGATCCCGCTGGTTTTAGAAGAAGAAGGCTGCCATCAGTATGACGCGCTGCTGGACCATCAGGCGCAGGTGCCGTGGAAGCAGAACTCGCCAGACTCCATTTTTATGCTGGAACAGTGGGAAACTTTACGCCATCTGGAGCAGCATCAGCAGATGCCGCACATGGATGCGCATCGCGCCATCATTAAAGATGATGTGGTGGATGTGAAGATTCTGGTGCTGGAACCCAGCGCCTGATTAGTGCTGAAGGCTTAACCCCGGTTGGGTAAAAGGGGTCAGGCTGCTGACAACCTCAAACCTGAGTGCCTCTGGCAGCAATGAATTAGTTCAACGCAAAGGGAACCCGGTCAGAAGAGGAAAGCGTCCCGCGCCAGGGATGGCGCGGGTAGAGCGACCAGGGACTGGCTTGAGCGCCTTTCCGATCTGACCGTGTTCCCTGTGCAAGCACAATCTCACAGCAAATCCGGCCAGACTTGCCAGCATCTCCAAACCCCTGCCCTATGACAGGGGTTTTTTATTATGCCAAGAGAGATCACAGCAGCTTACGCCGATCAATCTCGGTGCGGAGAAAATCCAGGAAGCAGCCGATGCGCGATGAGAGCGTGGTATTACGGTAATAGACCGCATGCACCGGCAACCGCAGCTCGCGGGTTTCAGCGGGGAGAACCGGCACCAGCCGTCCTGCCGCGCAATCTTCCCGGCTGACAAAGTCGGAGAGGCGTGCGATCCCCTGTCCTGCCAGCGCCAGCTGCCGGATGGTTTCGCCGCTGGAGGCAGAGATTGTGGGCTTAATACGCATGAAATCGCCATCTGGCTGCCAGACCGGCCAGACATTGTGCGCCTCAAGATGGCTGAAGCCGATGATTTGATGCTGCGCGAGATCGGCAACGCTCTGCGGGGTGCCTGCTTTCGCCAGATAAGCCGGGCTGGCCATGAGCCGGATCGCACTGCTGCCAAGCATCCGGGCGCGCAGCGTAGAGTCGCGCAGTTCGCCGATGCGAATGGCAATGTCCGTTTGCTGCTCCAGCAGATCGATCAGGATATCGTCGGTATTCAGTTCAAGCTGGATCAGGGGATAGCGGGCGCGGAAATCGTCCACCAGCGGCACAATCACATGCAGCATAAAAGGGGTTGCGGCGTTTACCCGCAGCCGTCCTGACGGCATCTCGCGCCGCTGGGCTATCTGCTCTTCGGCCTGCTCAACCGAGGCCAGGATCTGGCGCGCATGCTCCAGAAACACCTGTCCCTCTTCGGTCAGCGCCAGACGTCGGGTAGTGCGATGCAACAGGGTGGTCTGCAGCTTGCTCTCCAGCCGGGACAACGCCCGGCTGATGCCCGAACTGGTCTGCCCCAGCTGGGATGCCGCCGCTGTAATGGAACCGCTGTCCACTACCGCCACCCAGGCACGTAACTCTTCCAGGGTAATTTTCACAAGGGTTACTTCTCTGCTCTCTGAATCTGCGGGGTTCTCTGAGGATGTGCTGGCTGAAGCACAAAGAGAACAGGACGCTTTCGCGTCCTGTTTTTTTACACTTCGATATCGGCCTTGTCGCCTTTTTCCTGCAACCAGTTACGCCGGTCTTCAGAACGTTTCTTCGCCAGCAGCATATCCATCATGCGCAGCGTCTGATCGATATCCTCTTCACTGATGGTCAGCTGTACCAGACGGCGGGTATTTGGATCCAGCGTTGTTTCGCGCAACTGCAAAGGGTTCATCTCACCCAGCCCTTTAAAGCGCTGAACGTTAGGTTTACCCTTTTTGCGTTTCAGCTGCTCCAGCACGCCCTCTTTCTCATCTTCATCCAGCGCGTAGTGAACCTCTTTACCGAGATCGATACGATAGAGCGGTGGCATGGCAACGTAAACGTGTCCATTTCTGACCAGTGAACGGAAATGTTTCACGAACAGGGCACACAGCAGCGTGGCGATATGCAGACCATCCGAGTCCGCATCCGCCAGAATGCAGATCTTGCCGTAGCGCAGCTGTGAAAGATCTTCGCTGTCGGGATCGATACCGATCGCCACAGAAATATCATGCACTTCCTGCGACGCCAGCACCTCATCAGAAGAGACTTCCCAGGTGTTAAGGATCTTACCTTTGAGCGGCATGATCGCCTGATATTCACGATCGCGCGCCTGCTTGGCCGATCCACCCGCCGAATCCCCTTCGACCAGGAACAGTTCTGTTTTATTCAGATCCTGCGCGGTACAGTCAGCCAGTTTGCCCGGCAGAGCCGGACCGCTGGTGAGCTTTTTACGCACCACTTTTTTGGCTGCCCGCATACGCCGCTGGGCGCTGGAGATCGCCAGCTCAGCCAGCTGCTCTGCCGTCTGGATATTCTGGTTCAGCCACAGGCTAAAGGCATCTTTTACCACGCCAGAGACAAAGGCTGCGCACTGACGAGAAGAGAGACGCTCTTTGGTCTGTCCAGCGAACTGCGGATCCTGCATCTTCACCGACAGCACATAGGCGCAGCGATCCCAGATATCTTCCGCCGAGAGCTTCACGCCACGCGGCAGAATGTTACGGTATTCGCAGAACTCGCGCATCGCATCCAGCAGTCCCTGACGCAAACCGTTGACGTGAGTCCCGCCCTGCATGGTTGGGATCAGGTTAACGTAGCTTTCAGTTAATAACTCACCGCCTTCCGGCAGCCACAACAGCGCCCAGTCAACCGCTTCAACATCGCCAGCAAAACTGCCGACAAACGGTTTTCCCGGCAGCGTCGGTAAGCCATTCACCGCTTCGCACAGGTAGTCAGTCAGGCCATCTTCGTAGCACCAGGTCTGTTCGGTATTGTTCAGCTTGTCTTTAAAGACGATCTCAACGCCAGGGCAGAGTACCGCTTTGGCTTTCAGCAGATGTGATAAGCGTGACACCGAAAAACGTGGGCTGTCGAAGAAGCTTTCATCCGGCCAGAAATGGACGCGCGTGCCGGTGTTGCGTTTAGCAACTGTGCCGGTGACCGTGAGATCCTGGACTTTGTCACCATTCTCAAACGCCATGTCATAGATTTCGCCATTACGGCGCACCGTGACTTCGACGCGTTTTGACAGGGCGTTAACCACCGAGATGCCGACGCCGTGCAGGCCGCCCGAGAACTGATAGTTTTTATTGGAGAACTTGCCGCCCGCGTGCAGGCGACACAGGATCAGCTCGATGGCAGGCACGCCCTCTTCCGGGTGAATATCCACAGGCATGCCGCGACCATCATCAATAACTTCCAGCGACTGGTCAGCGTGCAGAATCACTTCAACCCGCTTCGCGTGGCCGCCAAGCGCCTCATCGACGCTGTTATCAATCACTTCCTGACCCAAATGGTTGGGCCGCGTCGTATCGGTGTACATGCCCGGACGACGGCGAACAGGCTCAAGGCCAGTCAGGACCTCAATGGCATCCGCGTTATAGTTAGATTGACTCATCGTAAATGTCTGATTAGAAGGGTGAAATGGGGTGCGATTTCCGCATTACTCAGGGATGATTCAGACCAAGAAAGTTCAGAATCTGCGGGAAATGGCGCTCGAATCCAGTAAATGCATGATTTCCGCCCTCTTCTACCGTGTGACGGCACGCGCTGTAATAGTCGAGCGCCTGTCGGTAATCGAGAACTTCATCGCCGGTCTGTTGCAGCAGCCAGAGTAAATCGGGCGCTTCCAGCGGTTCAATCTGCATTACTTTCAGATCGTAAATGTGGCGTGACTCTAACACATATTGCTGGCCGGTGTAGGGATTCTGATTTTCGCCGAGGAAATCCGTCAGCAGCTCAAAAGGCCGCACCGCGGGATTGACGACTACCGCAGGCAGCATAAAGCATTGCGACAGCCAGGTGGCGTAATAACCGCCCAGCGACGAGCCTACCAGCCCCAGCGTTTCGCCACTGTGGCTCAGTACCAGATCTTCCAGCATTGCGGCGGCATCGGCCGGAAACGTCGGCAACTGTGGCACGATCATGTTGATCTCCGGATGCTGCGCTTCTAACCATTGCCGGAACTGCGTCGCCTTAGCCGACTGCGGCGAGCTGTTAAAACCATGCAGATAGAGCAATGCCGCCACGCGTCAGTATCCTTCTGAGTCTAAATCGGGACGAAAAACGTCGGTGTCGAGCCGGTTAACCTCGGTCTCAAGGCCGCCATCCGGATACAGCGTGAACCAGCGCCAGCCGGGAGCCACGGTGTCGATCGTAAAGCTGGTGCAGTGCGGTTTGAACTGAACGCAGGTTGAAGGGGTGGCCAGCACGCGACGACCGTGCCACTCAAGATCCAGCTCCTGATGAATATGACCACAGACCAGCGTCCGGGCTAACGGGTAATGCTGTAACACCGCATCGAGCTGATGTGAGTTGCGCAGGCTGTGCTGATCGAGCCAGGTACAGCCAGAGGCCAGCGGATGATGGTGCAGCAGGACCAGCGTATGACGTTGCGGATAGCGGGCCAGCGCATTATCGAGCCACTCCAGCTGATAATCGCTCAGCATCCCGTGCGGCACACCCGAGACCTGGCTGTCGAGCAACACAATCTGCCACTTCTCACCCACCAGCACCTGCTTGTGGGCATTGATATGAGCTGCTGCCAGCGTGTCGAACATCGCGGGCTGAAAATCGTGATTACCAGGCAGCCAGACGCAGGGCCGCGGCAAACGTGAGATGCCCTCAGCAAAATGCTGATAGGCTTCGATAGAGTGATCCTGAGCGAGATCGCCGGTGGCGATAATCAGGTCGTAGTCACGATGTTGCGCAATTATCGCATCCAGCACCGCTTTGTAGCTCGACCAGGTGTTCACCCCAAGCAGCGATTCATGTTTTCCCGCGAACAGGTGGGTATCCGTGATTTGCAAAATCCTGATTTTGGAACCGTTCGCTGCAGGAAGAGTTAGCAGGCTATCCAAAGCGTTTCCTTCGTCTCCACGCCATTTACTGCATTATACGCATCAGCAGACCGGAACTGCCATTGCGCCATGTGCCAGGCAGTAGCGCAGCCAGTCTGCGAGAAACTGGTTTATCTGATGTTTTTCATCGCGCTGATGCAATTTTTTATTAGGATAATCATAGCGCGCTTTGAAACGATAGATCTGTTGAGTTGAACACACTTCGGCGACCATCGCATCGTGATAGAGCCTGACTGACATCGAGGGCAGACTCCAGTAACTCACGGCAGGTGCGACCTGGCGGATCTCCACCAGTGTGGTGTAGCGTGTCGACTCCTGGATCGTCAGCTGATAACGGGCGCCACTTACCTGATAGATCACCGATTCTCCCGCCTCATCGTTACGCGGCAGCAGGCGGCGTAACTGGGCGAAATTGGTTTCGCAGAGCCGCATCATTTCGGGAAAGTCAGGGGTATAGCGCTGTTTCATTTTTGTATCCACTCTTCGCGTAGTTTCTCATGGTGCAACGCCAGCCATTGCAGAGCGATGACAGACGCCGCATTGTCGATTATCCCCTCTTCCACCCAGCGGTAAGCCTGTTCGCGGCTCACCACATGGACAAGAATATCCTCATTCTCTTCCTCCAGACCATAGCATCCCTCTGCCTGGCTGGCATCCACTTCCCCAATCAGCACCGACAGACGTTCGCTGGTGCCGCCAGGGCTGGCCAGATAGTTAAGCATGGGCTTAATCCGGCCGACCTCTAATCCTGCTTCTTCAACGGCTTCACGGCGCACGACCTGTTCGACAGACTCACCGGGCTCAATAATGCCGGCGACCATCTCCAGCAGCCAGGGTGAAGCACTGCTGTCATAAGCCGGGATGCGGATCTGTTCAATCAGCACCACTTCATCGCGTAAGGGATCGTAAGGTAGCAGCACGGCGGCATGTCCGCGCTCAAAAACCTCGCGCTGTACTTCCCCACTCATTTCGCCATTAAACTGGCGGTGGCGGAAGCGATAACGTACGACCGAAAAAAAACCATCATAGACGGTCTCGCGTGCAATAATTTCTACATCGTTTTTTGTGAAAGTCACAGGGGATTCTTTTTCTTCCGGCATCATCGGGTTCCTTGTGCAGATTGGGGTGGAGCGAAAAAAGCCTGTAATCGTGCTCTATGTAAGTGGTTCTTTCTGAATTATTTACGTAAATTAGGGGGAGAAGGCACGTTCAGCCAACTTATCTCACAGTTGCCCTCTGCTAGAATCGGCGATAATTTTTTGGCTTACCCGGCAGCGCACCCACCGCAATTTGCTGCAACAAAAGGAATGCAAATGAAAAAACTGCTCCCATTTTTTATTGGGCTGAGCCTGGGCGGTTTCAGCTTCGCCAGCCAGGCCGAAGACCTGCTTCAGGTTTACCAACAAGCACGTCTGAGCAACCCGGATCTGCGCAGCGCCGCTGCCGATCGCGATTCTGCCTTTGAGAAAATCAACGAAGCGCGTAGCCCATTATTACCCCAGCTCGGCCTGGGTGCAGACTACACCTATAACAGCGGCTATCGCGACGGTAGCGGTCTCCATTCCAACACGACCAGCGGCTCGCTGCAATTAACCCAGACTATTTTCGACATGTCGAAATGGCGCGCGCTGACCCTGCAGGAAAAAACTGCCGGAATCCAGGATGTGACCTATCAGGTGGCACAGCAGGATCTGATTCTGAACACCGCGACCGCCTACTTCAACGTGCTGAAAGCGATTGATACCCTTTCTTACACCGAAGCGCAGAAACAGTCGATCTATCGCGAACTGGATCAAACCACACAGCGCTTTAACGTTGGCCTGGTTGCCATTACTGACGTACAGAACGCCCGTGCGCAATATGACAGCGTGCTGGCTAACGAAGTGACCGCGCGTAATAACCTCGATAATAACGTGGAAACGCTGCGTCAGATCACCGGCATGGACTACATGTCGCTGGCTTCACTGAGCATTGATCGCTTCAGAACCGATAAGCCAGAACCGGTCAGCGCGCTGCTTAAGCAGGCAGAAAGCCGTAACCTGTCGCTGCTCTCTGCGCGTCTGAACCAGGATTTAGCCCGTGAGCAGATCCGCCAGATGGAAGCGGGTCATATGCCCACCATTGGTCTGACAGCCTCTACCGGCATGTCGAACAGCAAATATGGCGGCAGCCGTGCGAACCAGAGTCAGGGCTCTACTGACTCCATTACGGGTACTAACCAGGTAGGTCTGAGCTTCTCACTGCCACTCTATAGCGGTGGCAGCGTCACCTCTCAGGTGAAACAGGCGCAGTACAGCTTCGTCAGCGCCAGTGAATCGCTGGAAAGCGCGCACCGCTCTGCGGTTCAGACAGTACGCTCATCGTTTAACAACGTGAATGCCTCTATCAGCAGCATCAACGCTTATAAACAGGCCGTGGTCTCTGCGCAAAGCTCTCTGGATGCGTCAGAAGCGGGCTATCAGGTTGGTACGCGTACTATCGTAGATGTGCTGGATGCAACCACCGTGCTCTACAACGCTAAGCAACAGCTCTCTGATGCGCGCTATAGCTATCTGATTAACCAGCTGAATATCAGCTATGCGCTGGGTACGCTCAATGAGCAGAGCCTGCAGCAACTGAACAGCCAGCTGGGTAAAGAGATTCCGACGTCACCGGAAACGGTAGCACCGGAAAATGCACAGCAGACCGCGCGCGTGGATAGCGGTCCGGCGGCAACCGGCTCTTCTGAGGCAGCGCGTCCTGCGGCTCGCCACAGCAGCGGTAATCCTTTCGGCAATTAATGAGCGGACGGGCTGCTTTGCGGCCCGTCTCTCCGTTGAACGTATAACTAAGTAAAGATCCCTGTTGTATCAGGCCTCCAGCTTCAATTTTACCCCCCCATCACCTATTCTATGCGCTACCTTTGGGCACAGGATAATCATAATGAAACGCACAAAATCTATTCGCTATGCCGCTTTTCGCAAAAGCTGGCAGGCACGCCATTTAACGCCCGTTGCTATCGCCGTTTCGGCGGTATTTATGCTGGCTGGCTGTGAACAGAACGACGAAACGGTTTCGATGTACCAGAACGCTGATGACTGTTCAAAAGCCAATCCGGGCCAGAGTGCGCAATGTACTACCGCATTCAATGAAGCCAAAAAAGAGGCGGAACGCACCGCGCCAAAATATGCAACGCGTGAAGATTGTGTCGCTGAATTTGGTGAAAACCAGTGTCAGCAGACACCTGCTCAGGCGGGCGTGGGCACCACTAATGCCGAATCGCAGCAGAGTGGCGGCAGCTTCTGGATGCCACTGATGGCAGGTTACATGATGGGCCGCATGATGGGCGGTGGTTCGGGCTTTGCACAGCAACCGCTCTTCTCACCGAAAAATGCCCGCAGCCCGGCCAATGGTCAGTTTGTTGATGCATCGGGCCGTAATTATGGTGCAGCAACGTCCGGCAAAAGCATGACCGTGCCGAAAACGGCGCTGGCACCAAAACCGGCTACCACCTCCACCATTACCCGTGGTGGCTTTGGTGAAACCGTCGCGAAGCAGAACAGCATGCAGCGTAGCAGCGCCAGCGGCACTTCCAGCCGCTCAATGGGAGGCTAACGCCCCGATGGAACGCATTGCCATTTCAGAGCGCCCAGGCTGGCGCGAAAAAGCCACCGAGTTCGGTTTTCGTTTTCACACCATGCATGGTGAACCCTACTGGTGTGAAGATGCTTATTACCAGTTCACACTGGCACAAATCGAGCATCTGGAAGAGGTGACCGCTGAATTACATCAAATGTGCCTGCAGGTGGTGGAAAAAGTGGTTAACAGCGAAGCGTTGCTTGCTAAATTCCGCATCCCTAAACACACCTGGGACTTCGTGCGCGATTCATGGCATCAGCGTCAGCCTTCGCTTTACTCTCGTCTGGATCTCGCCTGGGATGGCAAAGGCGATGTAAAGCTGCTGGAGAACAATGCCGATACGCCGACCTCGCTGTATGAAGCGGCGTTTTTCCAGTGGCTGTGGCTGGAGGACCAGCTTAACGCTGGTCAGCTCCCCGCAGGCAGCGATCAGTTTAATAGCCTGCAGGAAAAGCTGATTGAACGCTTTGCCGCGTTACATCAGCAGCACGGCTTCAACTGGCTGCACTTCGCCTGCTGCCGTGATACCGACGAAGATCGCGGCACCGTGCAATATCTTCAGGATTGCGCCACCGAAGCGGGTCTGCCGAGTGAGTTTCTCTACATGGATGAAATTGGACTGGGCGAAAAAGGGGAATTTACCGACGCCCAGGATCAGGTGATTAGCAACCTGTTCAAGCTCTATCCGTGGGAATTCATGCTGCGTGAGATGTTCTCCACCAAGCTGGGCGATGCTGGCGTACGCTGGCTGGAACCGGCCTGGAAAAGCATCATCTCGAATAAAGCCTTGCTGCCGTTGCTGTGGGAGATGTTCCCGAATCATCCTAACCTGCTGCCCGCCTGGTTCGCGGAAGATGACGTGCCGCACATGGACAAATATGTGGTGAAGCCGCTGTTTTCACGTGAAGGTGCCAACATCCGCATCGTGGAAAATGGTCAGGAGATCGCCCGCGTCGATGGACCCTATGGCGAAGAGGGAATGATCGTCCAGCAGTTCCATCCGCTGCCTAAGTTTGGCGACAGCTATACGCTGATCGGCAGCTGGCTGATTGACGATCAACCGGCTGGTATCGGCCTGCGGGAAGATCGTGACCTGATCACGCAGGATCTTTCCCGTTTCTATCCGCACGCCTTTATCGGTTGATGCACCGCGCTAATAACAGGCCAGCTTCTGGCCTGTTTTCTTCTGGCTTCCCTAACCTACCTGAACCGACAACATGCTGATCGCACCCATCTCCATGCCATCAACCGGAATGCTGATGGCGTCATCTGGCTGACGTGCGCCAAGTATATAGAGCAGCGGCAGATAGTGCTCAGGTGTCGGATTAGAAAGCGCCGCGCCCGGATGATCCATAAAGTTAACCAGCGGATGAGAAGCAGCATCGCTCTGCACCGCCAGGTTATCGCGGACAAACTGTTCAAAACTGCTGGCCCATGGATAAACTTCACTGTTGCCATCCCAGCGCACTTTACGCAGGTTATGTACCACGTTGCCGCTGGCGACAATCATCACGCCCTGATCGCGCAGTGCAGCCAGTTTCTTGCCCATCTCAAAGTGCCATGCCGCGGGTTTGGTGCTATCAATGCTGAGCTGCACCACCGGAATATCGGCCTCCGGATACATCTTAATCAGGACGCCCCAGGAACCATGATCCAGTCCCCACTCGTGATCCAGCGTCACCGCTACGGGCGCTAACTGCTCAACCAGTTGCTGCGCCAGTTCAGGCGAGCCCGGTGCCGGATAGCGCATATCAAACAGCGCCTGCGGAAAGCCACCAAAATCATGAATGGTCTCAGGCTGTGCCATTGCCGTCACGGCGGTGCCGCGCGTATACCAGTGCGCCGAAACCGCAATAATCGCGCGTGGACGTGGCAGAGTATCGCCCGCGTGACGCCACGCCGCAGTATAGCGATTCTCTTCAAGGGCATTCATCGGGTTGCCGTGACCCAAAAACAGCGCTGGCATTCGTAACTGGCTCATTCGTGATCCCCGGGATCGAGTGTTTGATAGCCACTACGATACGCGCATCCGCTGCTTTATCACGCGGATAACCATGATGGTGATCATCAGGAAATTTGAATGAAATTTAATGTGGCGGGTTTAACAGCGTTTCGGCATGAAGGAGAGAGAAAAAGTCAGCGGTCAGCCCGCGCCATTCCCGGGAGACAGGATGAAAAACAGGCCCGACAGGAGCCTGTTTTTCGCCGCAGCCAGATTAGCTGGCGTGGCGTGTTTCGTGCGCGCGGCGCCAGGCGATCAGATCTTCGATAGTCACCACCGGCATGTTGTGCTGACGGGCGAACGCAATTGCTTCAGGCGCATGGGCCATAGTGCCGTCGTCGTTGGTCAGTTCGCACAGCACACCTGCGGGCTTAAAGCCTGCCAGCGTGACTAAATCGATGGTCGCTTCCGTATGGCCGCCACGGGTTAATACGCCGCCTTCGCTGGCACGCAGCGGGAAGACATGACCAGGGCGATGCAGATCGGTGGGTTTAGCATTGTCGGCAATGGCGGCGCGGATGGTGGTGATACGATCCTGCGCGGAGACGCCCGTGGTGACACCTTCTGCGGCCTCAATGGTCACGGTGAAGCCCGTGCCGAAAGAGCTGGTGTTGTTTTCCACCATCATTGGCAGATCGAGCTGCTGGCGACGCGCTTCGGTCAGGCAGAGGCAGACGATGCCGCTGCCATGACGAATAGTCAGTGCCATCTGTTCAACGGTCATGGTTTCTGCGGCGAAGATCATGTCGCCTTCGTTTTCGCGATTTTCATCGTCGAGTACCATCACACCGCGTCCCTCACGCAGGGCGGCGATAGCACGTTCTACACGCTGTTCAGGCGTGCCAAATTCAGAAAGTAGCGTCTGATTCATGGTAATAAAAACCTTAAAATGTATGGGTTACCAGAATCAGGGCGTGCTTAGGAGTGACGTCAAAAAGACGTGGCAATAACGTGAAGCAGACACAATTGTCCGACAGATGTCGTTACCCTCTCCCATCCGGACTGTAACCGTCGGCCCCGGAATTACACCGGATCTGCTGACCTTTACCTCTCTTTTCATAAAGATAAAGCGCTCGCGGGCTTTCAGCCGAAGCTGATTTACCGCCGGTGGGGAATTGCGCCCCGCCCTGAGAATAAGCACTTTAACTATAACGCCGATCGTTTGAGGCGGCAATCATCTATAGCGCAATTGCTTTTGCATTTCCTGCGTTACCGATTTGAGGTTTATCCTTTTCATTTCTGGCATTACACTTAACACTTATTACGTTGGTAAACACGCTGACACAGCTCCCCGTAACCAGGAAATCATCATGATCGACACGAAAAAAATTGAACAACTTGCCCGTCAGGTTCACGAAGCGATGCCTAAAGGTGTTCGTGAGTTTGGTGATGATGTCGAAAAGAAAATTCGTCAGGTTCTTCAGGCGCAGCTGACCCGGATGGATCTGGTCAACCGTGAGGAGTTTGATGTGCAGACGCAGGTATTACTGCGTACACGTGAGAAGCTTGCGGCGCTGGAGCAGCGTCTGGCGCAGCTGGAAAGCCAGAGCGGCGGTAGCAGCAGCACACCGCCAACGGCTACCGCGCCTGCCGCGACGGTGACTCCGGCTGTGACCGGTGTCGCCACGGCTAACACCGCCACTGCAGGTGCAGCGACATCCCCTGCCGCTTCACCGGCACCGTCAGCCATTAATCCTGCGGATGTGGTTAATACTGACAACGACAGTAACCACTAAGAATCAGTTTAGCGGGAGCAGGTCTCCCGCTGCCTTCTGGTGTTAACTGTCGCCGCGAATGGTTTTGATGATATTGGTGGTTGAGATGCCATCTTCAAAATTCAGCACCTGCACGTCACCACCATTGGCCCACACCTCTTTACTGCCCGCGATATCTTCCGGCTTGTAATCTCCCCCTTTGACCAGCAGGTCAGGGAGAATACCCGCAATCAGCCGCTGCGGCGTATCCTCTTCAAATACCACCACCCAGTCGACCGCTTCCAGCGCGCCCAGCACGATCATCCGGTTTTCCTGTGGATTCACCGGACGGCTTTCGCCTTTCAGACGTTTAGTCGACGCATCACTGTTCACCGCGACAATCAGTCGATCGCCGAGCTTGCGCGCATTGGCCAGGTAAGAGACATGACCGGCATGCAGAATGTCGAACACACCGTTGGTCATCACTACTTTTTCGCCACGGCGGCGTGCCATCTCCACCGCCGCTTTCAGTTCAGCCTCGGTCATGATGCCAAAGCCCTGTTCCGGACGGGCATGAATCGCATTTTCCAGCTCAACGGTGCTGACGGTCGACGTACCCAGTTTACCCACTACCACACCCGCAGCCGCGTTGGCCAGGAAACAGGCTTCTTCCAGCGAGTCACCTGCCGCCAGTGCCGCTGCCAGCACCCCAATCACCGTATCGCCGGCACCGGTCACGTCATAAACTTCCTGCGCCTGGGTCGGCAGATGCAGAGGCGCTTTGCCCGGCTGCAGCAGCGTCATGCCATTTTCTGAACGGGTCACCAGCAGCGCGGCGAGATCAAAATCGGCGATCAGCTGGGTGCCGCGCGCCACAATTTCCTCTTCGTTTTTGCATTTGCCGACTACGGCTTCAAACTCAGAGAGGTTCGGCGTAAGTAATGTCGCGCCACGGTAGCGGGCAAAGTCGGTGCCTTTCGGGTCGATCAGCACCGGGACGTTTGCTTCGCGCGCCAGAGCGATCATCGTCTGCACGCTGCAGAGCGCGCCTTTGGCGTAATCCGACAGCACCAGCGCACCCGCGGCGGCCAGTGACTCACGCATTTTCTGATGAATCGGCTCCGGATCGACCTGATCAAAGCCCTCTTCAAAATCGAGACGGATCAGTTGCTGATTGCGGGAGAGCACACGCAGTTTGGTAATGGTCGGATGGCTTTTGATCGCCACGAAGTCACAATGCACGTTGACGTCTTTCAGCGTGTTACTCAACACACGCGCCGCATCATCTTCACCAGTCAGGCCAATCAGTCGCGACGCGGCACCGAGTGCTGCAATGTTCATCGCCACGTTTGCCGCGCCGCCAGGGCGCTCTTCAACCGTGTCCACTTTCACCACCGGAACCGGCGCTTCAGGGGAGATACGGCTGGTTGGGCCATACCAGTAACGATCCAACATTACATCGCCAACAACCAGCACTGAGGCTTGGCCGAACGCGGGCAGAGTCACTTTCATTCCAGACACTCCAGACTGCATTAAAAATAGTGCGCGGATGATAGCACAGTTGCGATTTGTGCTATCAGCATCACGCCAGGATAGACGCAGGCGTTATCAGCCAGCGCTGCCAGCTGCTCAGAACCGTCTGCCGCTCCGCTGCATAGGCCTCTGGCTCAACATGACCGGGCTGTTCCTGCAGGGCGCGATGATGCAATGCGTCGCGCAGCGTCACATAAGCCTGCGTCAGCGCCTGTGCTTCATCGGCGGGCATTTTATGGTACTTCGCCATTAACTCAAAAATGCGCACATTGTCAGACCAGCGCGTCAGTTCAGGCTGCTCAGCGGCGTAGCGTAAGACAAGATATTGGGCGATGAATTCAATATCGGTGATGCCGCCCGCATCGGCTTTGATATCCCAGCGACCTTTATGTTTGTTGCTGAGGTGAGCGCGCATCTTTTCACGCATCTCACGCACTTCAGTTTGCAGCGCTTCGGCGGCACGTGGCAGCGACAGAATCGCCTGACGAATCACGCTGAAACGTTCACCCAGTGCCGCCTCGCCAAACACCACGCGTGCCCTGACCAGCGCCTGATGCTCCCAGGTCCAGGCTTCACTGCGCTGGTACTCTTCAAAGGCCTCAAAGGTACTGACCAGCATGCCCGCCGCGCCGGAGGGACGCAGGCGCGCATCCACTTCGTAGAGAATGCCGGAGGAGGTGCGGGTACTGAAAAGATGCATGATGCGCTGGGCAAGGCGCAGATAGAACTGACGGCCATCGATGCTGCGTTCCCCTTCTGTCACCGCGTCTGCCGGGCAGTCATGCAGGAATACCAAATCGAGGTCAGAACTGTAACCCAGCTCCCAGCCCCCCAGTTTACCGTAGCCCAGCACGGCAAAACCGCGTTCATGCTCATTACTCAGATGCGAAGGACGGCCATAACGCTGCACCATCATGTTCCACGCCTGGCGCACCACAGATTCGATAATCGCTTCAGCCAGCCAGGTGAGATGATCGCTGACTTTCATCACCGGCAGCGTGCCGGCGATGTCGGCGGCAGCAATACGCAGATGCTGTGCCTGCTTAAACTGCCGCACCGCTTCCAGTTGCTGCTCTTCGTCCTCGGTAGGGATGCGCAGCAGATACTGTCGCAGCTCATCGCGATAGGCATCGGTGGCAGTTGGCTGATAGAGCGTGGCGGGATCGAGCAGTTCATCCAGCAATAAGGGGTGACGCGCCAGCTGGCTGGCCACCATCGGTGAGGCGGCGCACAGGCGGATCAGGTGACGCAGCGCACCGTGATATTCGGTCAGCAGCTCCAGATAGGTGCTGCGGGTCAGCACGCCGAGCAGCAGCGGCGTCAGGCGGCTGAGCGTCACCGCCGCATCTTCACGCGGGCAGACTTCGCTCAGCAGACGCGGCATCAGCTGGTCCAGCGCCTGACGGCCACGCGGGCCGATGGTGCGCCGGTTGATATCCTGACGAAATGCCTCCAGCGTCTGGTGCAGCGTAAGCCGCTGCTCGTTACTGAGCTGCGGCACCAGCGGCGTCAGTTCGCTATCTTCCAGCTGGTCCTGCCACAGCACCTGAAACTCCGCCAGCTCACGCTGATCGCCAATTTCGGGGGTATCTTCGCCAATCAGCTCGTCAAAGATCGCGCGCACCGCCGCCATCTGGCCGTCGAGCCGGATCATCAGAGCATCCCAGTCGACACAATCCATCGCCCACGCCAGCCGGGCGCGATGCAGTTCATCCTCTGGCAGGGTCTGAGTCTGCTCGTCGCCCAGGCTTTGCAGCAGATTCTCCAGTCGCCGCAGGAAGAGGTAGGCCTCGCGTAGCGCATCGACCTGTTCCGCGGGCAGCAGGGCCAGGGTTTTAATCGCCTCCAGCGTCGGCAGCAGCGAACGCAGCTGTAACGAGCGCTCACGCCCGCCGCGAATCAGCTGGAATACCTGAACGATAAATTCGGTTTCACGGATGCCGCCCGCACCCAGTTTGATATTGTTCTTCAGCCCGCGTCGCCGCACTTCGCGGCTGATCATCCCTTTCATGTTACGCAGTGACTGGATCACGCTGAAGTCAATGTAGCGGCGGTAAACGAATGGTCGCAGCATCTGCTGCAGTTCAAGGCTCCAGCGATCGTGGTCATCACCCATCAGCCGCGCCTTGACCATGGCGTAACGCTCCCAGTCGCGTCCCTGCTCCTGGTAATAATCTTCCAGCGCGGCAAAGCTCATCACCAGCGGGCCGCTGTCGCCAAACGGGCGCAGCCGCATATCCACCCGATAGACAAAGCCATCCATGGTGGGTTGATCCAGCACTTTGATCAGCCGCTGCCCCATGCGGGTAAAGAACTGAGCGTTGTCGAGTTCACGCCGTCCGCCACGCGTTGTGCCGTTTTCCGGCCAGGCAAAGATCAGGTCAATATCAGAAGAAAAATTGAGTTCGCCGCCGCCCAGCTTGCCCATGCCAAGAATCAGCATCGGCTGCGCGTCGCCGTCCGCATTACAGGGCGTACCAAAATCACGACAGCAATCCTGATAAACCCAGTCACGCGCCCGGCTGATCAGCACTTCGGCTAATGCGCTGAGCTGTTGCAGGCTCTGTTCGGTTGTAGCGTGCTGCAGAGACTGCATCCAGGCGATGCGTACCAGCATACGGCGACGAAACAGCCGCAGTTCACGCATCAGGCTCACTTCACTGTCGATGCTGCTCAGCGCCTGATTGAGCCACGCAGAGTAGTGTTGCCACTCATCAGGCTGCGGCGGCTGGTCGAGCATCGCCTGCCACCAGTCGGGATGTTGTTGCAGGTTTTCCAGCACAAAATCGCTGAAAGCCAGTCCGGCAGCCTGCTCCGGGCTTAACGAAGCCAGCGGAACCCTAATCTGTCGGGCGGCCTCTTCGGCCTGGTCGCGTAGCAACGCGGGAAGTGCTGACAACATAACTCCCTCCTTGATGGCGTGACGGAATACCCGTTAGCGGCCAGCGCCGCTGGTGAGCCAGAACGGAGGCTGTTTCAACGCCTGCATCGCCAGCCAGGCTAACCCGGACGTCTGTTTTTCATGAATTGCCGACAGCAGCTGTTGCCATGGGTCGAGCCAGCTGACGACCGCCTCAGACGGATAGAATCCCGCCAGCAGGTGGACGGTAAGCAATTGACGCGCCAGACGGGTGGCTTTGTCCTGATACTCGTTGGGTTGTTTTACCGTGATGAACGTTTCTCTCAGATCGGCATTGACGCGGCTCAGCATAATGTCGCTGAAACGCTTAAACGAACCCTGCAGTCTGGCTTCCCCTTTGGCATCGATCCACTGACGCCACTGAGATTCAGCCAGCCAGTGTGTCAGCGCCAGCTGCGTCTCAACCGAGAGGGAAGATAAGCAGAAAGTGGCAGCATCCTGCTCTTGATTCACCAGCGTCTCTTCCAGCGTGGTCAGCTGCTGACGCAGCGCACTGCTGGCTTTACGCGGCACCAGCGCACCAAACAGGCTGAACGCCTGACGCAGCAGATCCAGCGCTTCGCGCACCGCATCCTGAGCCACCGCATTGCCGCGCAGCCAGACGTCTTCATGATACTGCCAGTGATGAAGTCCTGCCGACATCGCAGCTACCATGCCCTGCTCTACGGTGGCTTTGGCGCCGGCTTTCAGCAGCGGGAAAGGCTGTATCTGGCGCGGCGGATTACCCTGCGCCAGCTGATAGCCGCGGGCGGCTTTGCTCAGGCTGCCCATACGCAGACCGCCCAGCGCTACCAGCTGCTGTGCGAAGGCCAGCAGATCCTGACGTTCGCCACGTTTCAGCTCCAGCTCGATCTCGCACAGCGGTTCGCTGAGCTCACCCGCCGTGACCTCGCCCTGATCAAACGCCACTTCAATTTCACTGTTGCCTGTGGTGATCAGCCAGATCTCACGCTGGAAATGAGTGGTGAACAGGGGTTGCAAGCGCGGCTGCAGCGCCGCGACATCGGTGCCCTGCGGCCAGATCTCTGCCGGCAGGCGTGCAATGTCCAGAACCGGTTCGCTGAGTTCAACGTTATATTCCGGGCGCTGATGCAGTCCGCCGAGCGTCTGCCCCGCCGCTTTCAGCGTCATTTCATAACGCTGGTCAACGCCGCGGATACGCAATCCCATATCCCAGCGTCGTAGCTGGTTGTCGTCAGTTTCGAAGTAGATGTTGGTC
This sequence comes from Pantoea sp. E956-1, assembly GCF_982223955.1. Lineage (NCBI taxonomy): Bacteria > Pseudomonadati > Pseudomonadota > Gammaproteobacteria > Enterobacterales > Erwiniaceae > Pantoea > Pantoea sp. E956-1. Next base: position 309,388 of record NZ_CEUYZP010000004.1, read on the forward strand.
AGCTCGCGAGCAGCCTGATGCTGATGCGGCAGAGTGGAGAGCAGTTCAGCCAGTTTCCCGGCCGCCTGTGGAGTTGCAATGAACTTTAGTTCGATTTCGATGGTCATAATTTTTTATTCACTACGCCGCTGGCACTTAAGAGGGTGTTTCCTGCATATTTCAGGCGATTATCAGCAGGTTACTCACGCTGTCGCCTGGAGGGCAAGGGGTTATCAGGCGAAGATTAATGCACAGAAGCCGCGCTGTCTCTGCTTTCTTTGCTCTTTCGCAGACCTTTTCGCACTCTCATGAGACCAGGATAGTTCTCATTCAGATTTATGCGAGGCCTCTCCAGACTGTGCCGGTAAATTTTTAGTCAGACTAAGCCAAACGAAATCGAATGAAAAAAATTACTCTCGCTGGACTCACTTTGCTGGCCCTTAGCACCCTTGCACCTGCCCATGCCGACGAAAAACGCTATGTTTCTGATGAACTTTCAACCTGGGTTCGTAGCGGACCGGGCGATCAGTTTCGCCTGCTCGGTAAGCTGAACGCCGGGGAAGAGGTGCAACTGTTACAGACCAACAATGACACGCATTATGGCCAGATCCGTGATTCGGAAGGCCGTACCACCTGGATCCCGCTGTCGCAGCTCAGTGCTAATCCGAGCCTGCGCACCCGGGTGCCTCAGCTTGAGCAGCAGGTGAAAGATCTGACCGCCAAACTGGATAACATCGACAACAGCTGGAACCAGCGCACGGCTGAAATGCAGAACAAAGTCGCCAGCAGTGACGGCGTTATCAACGGGCTGAAAGGCGAGAATCAGAAGCTGAAAAATGAGCTGATCGTCGCACAGAAGAAAGTCAGCGCCGCTAACGTTCAGCTGGATGATAAGCAGCGCACCATCATCATGCAGTGGTTTATGTATGGCGGTGGCGTGCTGGGCGTCGGCCTGCTGCTGGGCCTGTTACTGCCGCACATGCTGCCGCGCCGCAAGAAAAGCGATCGCTGGATGAACTGACACCATTTAGCCGGATTTGAGCAGGGGATCGCAGGATCCCCCTTTTCGCATGTCTGCAATCCGGGGAATCTGTGCAACAATAAAATGAGATGCACCGCTGATTTCAGGCGCGGGACGCACCCGGCGTGCAGGTTATTTCTTTTTCTCTGGAGTTTTGCGTGAAGACGTTTCTTGTTGGCGGTGCGGTGCGCGATGCGCTGCTGAATCTGCCGGTTACAGACAAAGATTGGGTGGTGACAGGTTCCACGCCCGAAGCCATGCTTGAGCAGGGCTATCACCAGGTCGGTCGCGATTTTCCCGTTTTCCTGCATCCCGTCAGTCGCGAAGAGTATGCGCTGGCACGTACCGAGCGGAAAAACGGGAAAGGCTACACCGGTTTTGTCACCTGGTCCGCGCCCGACGTGACGCTGGAGCAGGACTTACAGCGCCGCGATCTGACCATCAATGCGATTGCGCAGGATGAAAACGGCGAGCTGGTTGATCCTTATCACGGCCAGCGTGATATTGCCCTGCGCCTGCTGCGTCACGTCTCTGACGCCTTTAGTGAAGACCCGCTGCGGGTACTGCGCGTTGCGCGCTTTGCGGCGCGTTTTGCCCATCTCAACTTTCGTATTGCCCCCGAAACCCAGCAGCTGATGCAGCAGATGGCCGAAAGTGGCGAGCTGTCGAATCTCACTGCTGAGCGGGTGTGGAAAGAGACGGAAAAGGCGTTGAGCTCCCGTAATCCGCAGGTCTATTTTCAGGTCCTGCGCGACTGTGGTGCGTTGCAGGTGCTGTTTCCTGAGCTGGATAAGCTGTTTGGTATTCCTGCGCCGATTAAATGGCACCCGGAGATCGACACTGGCGTCCATACACTGATGACACTGGCGATGGCCGCCGCCCTCTCCAGTGAGATCGAGGTGCGCTTCGCCACGCTGTTCCATGACGTCGGCAAGGCGCTGACGCCGCCTGAGCTATGGCCCAGCCATCATGGTCATGGCCTGGCGGGCGTTCCACTGGTCGAGGCACTGTGCCAGCGACTGCGGGTGCCAAACGCGATTCGCGATCTGGCGCTGATTGTGACCGAATTTCACGACGTGGTGCACACCATTGAACGACAATCCGCCGCGTCACTGGTGGCCCTGTTTGACCGGATCGATGCCTGGCGTAAGCCACAGCGCGTTGAGCAGATGGCACTGACCAGCGAAGCGGATGCGCGCGGGCGAGCCGGGCTGGAGAGCATGCCTTATCCACAGGGCGACTATCTGCGTCGTGCTTTTGCGCTGGCGCAGGCGGTGCCGACCAAAGCGGTGGTCGACGCGGGATTTAAAGGTGCAGAAGTGCGGGAAGAGTTGACGCGACGACGGATTGACGCCGTCGCTCAGGGTCTGGCGATTACGCAGCCTGACTAGCAGGCTTTACATGAAGACCATGTAAACCGCGGCCGCCACAATAAAGCGGTAGATCGCGAACGAAACAAATGAGATGCGTTTGATCAGCTGAAGGAAGGCTTTAATCGCAATCAGCGCCACGATAAACGCCGTGACAAAGCCTACCGCAAACATCGGGAAATCCGCCATCGTCAGGAAGCCGATGCTCTTGTACATATCCAGTACGGTCGCACCCATCATCATTGGCACTGCCAGAATGAAGGAGAACTCCGACGCGGCATAGCGGCTCACGCCCATCAGCATGCCACCGGAGATGGTTGCACCGGAGCGTGAGAAGCCCGGCCACAGCGCTAAGCACTGGAAACAGCCAATCATCAACGCCTGACGATAGGTAATATCATCGACGCCCACCGCTTTCGGCTGTTTTGGCTTAAGGTATTCAGCAGCCAGCAGCAGCACACCACCGACCACCAGGGCGTACATCACGTTGATCGGATTAAACAGCGTTTTGATCTGATCGTGCAGCACCAGACCCACGACTACCGCCGGTACCATACCCAGCAGGATATGGATCAGTGACAGACGTCCGGTGCCCACACCTTCATGTTTGACTTCGCCAAAGTGGATGCCGATCAGCCCAAACAGACGGCGCCAGAACATCACTACTACAGCCAGAATCGATCCTAACTGGATCACAACTTCAAAGGTCTCGGCTTTTTCACCCTCAAAGCCCAGCAGGTGACCCACTATAATCATGTGCCCTGTGGAAGAGACCGGTAAAAATTCGGTCAGCCCTTCCACAACGCCCAGGATTGCAGCTACCCAAAGCTGATGAATATCTGCCATCAAATGTTTCCTCTATCCGTTTCAAAACCATTAAAAAGGCGGTAGCGCGTGGCTATCGCCTGAAATCATGTCGCTATCAGCCTGCATTAAACCTTAAGGTCTACACCATTTCGCCTGCTGTAACGAAACGGTACACGCTATGACAGACAGTAATTTGGTTTGGTTTCATTGTGATGGCAATCACATCGTATTTATTTAGGAATAGTCCCGCGCTCAATTCGCACGCCAACCTGCGCCGCCTGGGCTACAGCCCCCGGCTTGCTTACCTTTATGCGGACGCCAGGCGAATTGAAACGGTTCATCAACAGATCCGCGATTTCTTCAGCAACCCGCTCAACCAGCGCAAAACGACTGCCGGTAAGATGCGTCAGAATCGCCGAGGAGACATCCGCATAGCTGAGACAATCTTTCACATCGTCGCTGCTGGCCGCCAGACGATTATCCCAGGCCATTTCGACATCGAGCACCAGCTTCTGCTGTATGCCCTGTTCCCAGTCGTAAACGCCAATGGTGGTGAAGACCGTGAGTTGTTCTATAAATACGATATCCATGATGAGGGTCTCTGTTTTTGGCTAAGCCGGATACCACTTCCGGCGGATTATGCGTATTATCCACGGTTGATGAGATCAAAACGACCCTAAAGGGAACGGTACGGTGTTATGAGTGCTTTCGCGCTTGGTATGATTATTTTCGCGTATCTTTGCGGTTCGATTTCCAGTGCAATTCTGGTTTGCAAACTCGCTGGCCTGCCCGATCCGCGCACACACGGTTCCGGCAATCCGGGTGCCACCAACGTCCTGCGTCTGGGCGGCAAAACCGCAGCAGCCAGCGTATTAGTGTTTGATGTGCTGAAAGGGATGGTGCCGGTCTGGCTGGCCTATCTGATGCACGTGACTCCGCTCTATCTCGGCCTGACCGCCATCGCCGCCTGTCTGGGTCATATCTATCCGGTATTCTTTCACTTTCGCGGTGGCAAAGGTGTGGCGACGGCATTTGGCGCGATTGCGCCGATTGGCTGGGACTTAACCGGGCTGGTGACCGGCACCTGGCTGTTAACAGTCTTACTCAGCGGCTATTCCTCGCTGGGTGCCATCGTCAGCGCGCTGATTGCGCCTTTTTATGTGTGGTGGTTCAAACCGCAGTTCACCTTCCCGGTTTCTATGCTCTCCTGTCTGATCCTGCTGCGTCATCACGATAATATTCAGCGGCTGTGGCGGGGTCAGGAAGGCAAAATCTGGAAGCGCAAAAAGAAATCTCAGCCATAAAAAAAGCCGGCAAGCCGGCTTTTTTCACATCAGATGGCGGGCAGTTCCGCCAGCGGCCAGCGCGGTCGCACGCTGACGCTTAACTCTCCCCGCGTTCCGCCTTTTAACCGCACCATGCCCGCATACGCGATCATCGCACCGTTATCGGTACAGAACTCCGGGCGGGCGTAGAACACTTCGCCGCCGCGCTTTTGCATCATGATCGCCATCTGCTCGCGCAGTGTGCGGTTAGCGCTGACGCCACCGGCAATCACCAGACGCTTAAAGCCGGTCTGATCCAGCGCACGCTTACATTTGATCGACAGCGTATCCACCACCGCATCTTCAAAGGCGCGGGCGATGTCAGCACGGGTCTGAGCGTCATCATCATTGGCGCGGATGGTATTCGCGGCAAAGGTTTTCAGGCCGGAGAAGCTGAAATCCAGGCCCGGCCGATCGGTCATCGGACGCGGGAAGGTAAAACGTCCCGCCATGCCCTGCTGCGCCATCTTCGACAGCATTGGCCCGCCCGGATAATCCAGCCCAAGCAGCTTGGCCGTTTTGTCGAACGCTTCACCCGCCGCATCATCGATCGATTCACCCAGCAGCGCATATTCACCAATGCCGGTGACGCTAATCAGCTGCGTATGTCCGCCTGACACCAGGAGTGCAACAAACGGAAATTCCGGCGGATTCTCTTCCAGCATCGGTGCCAGCAGGTGGCCTTCCATATGGTGGACCGGCACGGCGGGGACTTTCCAGGCAAACGCCAGGGCGCGGCCAATGGTGGCACCGACCAGCAGCGCACCCACCAGTCCAGGGCCTGCCGTGTAAGCCACCGCATCGATCTGCTGCGGCTCCAGACCAGCCTCTTTCAGCGCAGCCTGAATCAACGGCACGGTTTTACGTACGTGATCACGTGAGGCCAGTTCCGGCACCACACCGCCATAATCGGCGTGCAGTTTTACCTGGCTGTAGAGTTGGTTAGCCAGTAATCCGGCCTCGTCATCATAGATTGCGATGCCGGTTTCATCGCACGACGTTTCAATACCCAGAATTCGCATTGCATCACCTCATTCTTGCGGCGCGCAGTTTATCACAGCAATTGGATGTGCAGCGCGGGCATCCGCCGTAAAAAGTCATTTTCTGTCGGCTAAAGAGTGCGCTATACTCCCGCCCCTGGAAAAACCGGCAGCCGCACAGGCAAACGCTCCTGTTGGTTTCAAATTATCCATGGTGCTTTACAAACCAACTTGAGTTGGAGTAAAATGCTGCACCATTTTGAAATGTGCTGGCGCCGCAGTCAGCAGCAAAAACCGAATTTTATCGAGGTGAGAGTTACATGCCGGTAATTAAAGTACGTGAAAACGAGCCATTTGACGTAGCACTGCGTCGCTTCAAGCGTTCATGCGAGAAAGCAGGCGTTCTGGCTGAAGTTCGTCGTCGTGAGTTCTATGAAAAACCGACTACCGAACGTAAGCGCGCTAAAGCGTCAGCAGTTAAGCGTCACGCCAAGAAACTGGCTCGCGAAAACGCACGCCGCACTCGTCTGTACTAAGTCGTTCCGGAGGCCCGCCTCCACCGCGTGATTCACGCAGACAGAGTCAAGTAAAAGGCCGTGCTTTCCGAAAGGAAGCGCGGCTTGTTGCCGTTTATGAGCTGAAAATCTGGGGCGTATGGCTGGACGAATTCCACGCGTATTTATCAACGATTTACTTGCCCGCACGGATATCGTGGATCTTATCGATGCCCGCGTTAAGCTGAAGAAGCAGGGTAAGAATTTCCATGCGTGCTGTCCTTTCCATAATGAAAAAACGCCCTCTTTCACCGTAAACGGCGAAAAGCAGTTCTATCACTGTTTCGGCTGTGGTGCACACGGCAACGCTATCGACTTTTTAATGAACTTTGATCGTCTGGAGTTTGTGGAAAGTATTGAAGAGTTAGCCACTTCCCACGGTTTAGACGTGCCTTATGAAGCAGGCAGCGGGCCCAGCCAGATGGAACGCCATCAGCGCCAGAGCCTGTATCAGCTGATGGAGAACCTGAACGGTTTTTATCAGCAGGGTCTGCAGCAATCCAGTGCGCAGCCAGCACGCGACTATCTTAATCGTCGTGGTCTGAGCGCCGAAATCATCAATCACTTCGCTATAGGTTACGCGCCAGCCGGCTGGGATAACGTTCTCAAGCGTTTTGGTAAGCAATCGGAAGATCGCGAGTCATTGATGGAAGCGGGCATGCTGGTCAGCAATGACAAAGGCCGTACTTATGACCGGTTTCGCGACCGCGTCATGTTTCCGATTCGCGATAAGCGTGGACGCGTCATAGGTTTTGGCGGACGCGTGCTGGGTAACGATACGCCGAAGTATCTGAACTCGCCGGAAACACCTATTTTCCATAAAGGCCGCCAGCTCTATGGCCTTTATGAAGCCGTTAAGAACCATCCTGAACCCGCCCGCCTGTTAGTGGTTGAGGGATACATGGACGTGGTTGCGCTGGCGCAGTACGGGATAGATTATGCCGTCGCGTCATTAGGCACCTCCACCACGGCTGAACACATTCAGTTGCTGTTTCGCAGTACCGACACCGTGATCTGCTGTTACGACGGCGACAGGGCTGGTCGTGAAGCGGCATGGCGTGCACTTGAGACCGCATTGCCTTACATGAATGATGGTCGTCAGCTACGCTTTATGTTTTTACCCGATGGTGAAGACCCGGATACGCTGGTACGCAAAGAGGGTAAAGACGCCTTCGAAGCGAGGATGGAGCAGGCGATGCCGCTCTCTTCGTTTTTATTTGATAGCCTGCTGCCGCAGGTGGATCTGAGCTCACGCGACGGAAAAGCGCGCCTGAGCACGCTGGCTTTACCGCTGATTACGCAGATCCCTGGTGAGACCTTACGTATTTATATGCGTCAGGAACTGGGGAATAAACTGGGTATCCTTGATGACAATCAGCTTGAAAAGCTGATGCCGAAGCTGGCCGCAAGCGGAACGACGCCGGTAGCGCCACCGCTTAAGCGTACCACTATGCGCGTGCTGATCGCGTTGCTGATTCAGAGTCCACAGCTGGCCACCCTGGTGCCTTCGCTTGATGGGCTGTCTGAGTCAAAAATGCCGGGTTTACCGCTATTTATTGAATTAGTGGGCCGTTGTAATGAGAATCCTGGATTGACCACCGGTCAGCTACTAGAGTTATATCGCGGAACAAATTTTAGTCAGACGCTTGAAACACTGGCGATCTGGAACCACATGATAGTAGATGAGGAAGCCGAAGCGGTGTTTCAGGACTCGCTGGCCAGCATCTACGACTCTGCTCTTGAAGAGCGCCTGGAATTTTTGATTGCGCGTGAGCGCACCCAGGGACTGAGCGCCGATGAGCGCCGGGAACTCTGGACACTCAGTCAGGCGTTTGCCAGAAAGTAACTGTTTTCAGCACGCTGCCCGTTCAGACACATGAAAGGGCAGATTGCCTGTTTTAGCGCTGCTGACACCCGTTTCGCTACCGTGAGTGATGCCGGTACCGAAATAGTCCGCAGCACAAAATTTAAAGGCCGCAGGCGTCGAAGTCAGTCTGGTCACCGCCAGCGCACAGCTTCCGGAGCGTACTGAAGTACGTGAGGAAAGCGCGCACTGTCGGGGAGCAGAATGGCAAGTAAGCCAGGCCATTAGCACCGAGTTTATACAAGCGGCTTAAGTGCCGAATACTGATGGGCAAAGCCCACGCCGCGACGAAGGCAGCGGCAAGAATTAAATGCCTTTACTGCTATTGTTGGCTCGCTGCCGACCGACACCAATCTAATTTAACAGAAGTGTGGATACCGTCTTATGGAGCAAAACCCGCAGTCACAGCTCAAGCTTCTTGTCACCCGTGGTAAGGAGCAAGGCTATCTGACCTATGCTGAGGTCAATGACCATCTGCCGGAAGATATCGTCGACTCAGATCAGATCGAAGACATCATCCAGATGATTAACGACATGGGTATTCAGGTGGTTGAAGAAGCCCCGGATGCCGACGATCTGATGCTGAACGAAAACAGCTCCGATACTGACGAAGATGCCGCGGAAGCTGCCGCTCAGGTGTTATCCAGCGTTGAATCTGAAATCGGGCGCACCACTGACCCGGTTCGCATGTATATGCGTGAAATGGGTACCGTTGAACTGCTGACGCGCGAAGGCGAAATTGACATCGCTAAGCGTATTGAAGACGGTATCAACCAGGTTCAGTGTTCTGTAGCCGAATACCCTGAAGCGATTACGTATCTTCTGGATCAGTACGACAAAGTTGAAGCAGGCGAATCACGCCTCTCCGATCTGATCACCGGTTTCGTCGATCCTAACGCAGAAGAAGATATCGCCCCAACGGCAACGCACGTGGGCTCTGAACTTTCTGAAGCCGATCGTAAGGACGATGAAGAAGAAGATGAGGAGGATGATGACAGCTCCGACGACGATAACTCAATCGATCCGGAACTGGCGCGCGAGAAGTTTTCTGACCTGCGTAAGCAGTATGAAACTACCCGCGCAGTGATTAAAAGCAAAGGTCGCAGTCATGCTGCCGCCGTTGCTGAAATCCAGAACCTCTCTGATGTCTTCAAGCAGTTCCGCCTGGTACCGAAGCAGTTCGATTACCTGGTAGGCAGCATGCGCACCATGATGGAACGCGTCCGTACGCAGGAACGTCTGATCATGAAGCTCTGTATTGAGCTGTGCAAAATGCCGAAGAAAAACTTCATCACGCTGTTTACCGGCAACGAAACCAATGAAACCTGGTTCAAAGCTGCTCTGGCCATGAACAAGCCGTGGTCTGAAAAGCTGCTGGAAGTGCAGGATGACGTAACACGTTCCCTGCAGAAACTGGCGCAGGTCGAAGAAGAGACCGGTCTGACCATTGAACAGGTCAAAGACATTAACCGTCGCATGTCGATCGGTGAAGCCAAAGCACGTCGCGCCAAGAAAGAGATGGTGGAAGCTAACCTGCGTCTGGTTATTTCGATTGCCAAGAAATATACCAACCGCGGTCTGCAGTTCCTTGACCTGATTCAGGAAGGTAATATCGGCCTGATGAAAGCGGTAGATAAGTTTGAATATCGCCGTGGTTACAAGTTCTCGACCTATGCGACCTGGTGGATCCGTCAGGCTATCACCCGCTCTATCGCCGACCAGGCGCGTACCATCCGTATTCCGGTGCATATGATTGAGACCATCAACAAGCTCAACCGTATTTCACGCCAGATGCTGCAGGAGATGGGCCGCGAACCTACGCCGGAAGAGCTGGCTGAACGTATGCTGATGCCAGAAGATAAAATCCGCAAGGTGCTGAAAATCGCTAAAGAGCCGATCTCTATGGAGACGCCGATTGGTGATGATGAAGATTCACATCTGGGCGATTTTATCGAAGACACCACGCTGGAGCTGCCGCTGGATTCTGCTACCTCAGAGAGCCTGCGTTCTGCGACCCATGACGTGCTGGCTGGCCTGACCGCGCGCGAAGCGAAAGTGCTGCGCATGCGTTTCGGTATCGATATGAACACTGACCATACGCTGGAAGAAGTGGGCAAACAGTTCGACGTTACGCGTGAGCGTATTCGTCAGATTGAAGCCAAAGCTCTGCGTAAACTGCGCCATCCGAGCCGTTCGGAAGTGCTGCGCAGCTTCCTCGACGATTAAGTCAGACAAAAACCCCGGTTCGCCGGGGTTTTTTATGCCTGCCTGTTACTGCCTCTCCCCTGCCCTGCGCAGATTCATTAGTTCCCCGTATGCAGTTCCACATAGAGCTGACGATACGCCTCTACCATCTCGTCCAGTGATGCGCGATTAAGGCCGCTGGGATTCGGCAACACCCATACCTGCGTTTTCCCCATGTATATCGGCTGTTTGCCCCATTCGACTTTGCTCTGCTTAAAAGCCCGACGAAACGCATCCTTACCAAGGATAGCCAGCGCTGCCGGCTGATAATCCAGCACCTTTTCCATCAGCCGTTTGCCACCATCGCGCAGCTCATCAGGCGCTAACTCACTCGCCTGCACTGTGGGCCGCTCAACCAGCATGGTGATGCCGCAGCCGGTCTCCGTTAATCGCTGCTCCTCTTCCGGTTTCAGCTGCTGTTGGGTGAATCCCGCCAGATGGATGACTTTCCAGAACCGGTTGCCGGGATGCGCAAAGTGAAACCCCTGATGGGCAGTTGACTGACCCGGATTAATGCCACAGAACAGCACATCGAGACCGGAGGTGATGATGTCGCGGATAGCATGTTCACTCATGCCGCCACCTCCAGCGAGCGCTGTTTCAGCGCATCGCGGCTGCGTTGCAGCATCTGGCTGGCCTGTTCTGCATCCGGACAGGCTCGCGCCAGCGCCAGCGCGCCAACCATCTCTGCCAGCATGCTGGAAGCCAGCGCTTCCGCATCCGGCAGCCTCAGCCCACGCAATATCTGCGTCAGACCGGCATGCATCGTACTAAAGCCCTGTGCGAAGATCTGCCGTGTCGGCTGTGGAAGATGAGACACTTCACTCACCAGAGCGGCTAATGGACAGCCCTGCGCCGGCGCATTGCGATGCGCCTCGGAAAGATAGCTATCAATAAAATCTGCCAGTTGCTGTGCTGGCTCTGTCACGGACTCCGCGAGCTTGAAGGTATCGGCTTCAGCAAACATATGCTTCAACACCTCCTCAACCAGCTCCTCGCGTGAGGAAAAATGCGCATAAAAACCGCCGTGTGTCAGACCGACCCGCTTCATTAGCGCCGCTACACCAATTCCTTCAGTGCCGGTTTCACGCATCACGCGCGCCGCCTCATCAAGAATACGCTGCCGCGTATGTGCTTTGCTGCTCTGCTTCTCCATCTCATCTCCTGCGGTGTCTGCTCCGTAGCGTCTGGCTATTATAGTAATTATTACGGTCATCATATTCCAGCTTGACGAAAGATATGATGGTCGTCATATTTATGGCTATTATGACGACCATCATACGAGGAAAAAGAGATGTCACAATCAGGCACAGCTTTAATCACCGGCGCATCCAGCGGTATCGGTGCGACCTATGCAAAACGACTGGCAGCACGCGGTTATGATTTGATTCTGGTCGCGCGCGATCAGGGGCGGCTCACCACCCTGGCTGATGCACTGGCAAAGCAGCACGATATTAAGGTGACGGTTATGGCGGCTGACTTAACGCACGAGCAGGATCTGCAACGCGTGGAGTCGGAGCTGGCAAACAACGCCCAGATTACACTGCTGTTGAACAACGCGGGCATGGGTGTTGAGGGTGAGTTTCTTGAGGCGGACATCTTGCGTATTAACAGCATGCTGGCGTTAAATATTCTGGCACCCACCCGTCTGGCACAGGCAGCTGGCCGGGCTTTCAAAGCGCGCGGTAACGGCATCATTATCAATATCGCCTCAGTGCTGTCGCTGGTGCACGAGATGTTCAATGGCGCCTATAACGCCACTAAGTCTTACGTACTGACTCTGACGCGTGCGATGCAGCGTGAACTCGCAGAGAGCGGCGTGCAGGTACAGGCGGTGTTACCCGGTGCGACCCGTACGGAAATTTTCGATCGCGCAGGCCAGTCTATTAATGAAATTCCGGCTGAAATGCTGATGGACGTTGATGAGATGGTGGACGCCGCGCTTGCCGGACTCGACAGTAAGGAGACGGTAACCATTCCGGCGCTGGAAGATCTGCAGATGTGGCACGATTACGATCAGGCACGTGGCACGATGGTTCCCTACCTTTCACGGAATCAATCAGCATCTCGTTATCGTCAGCGCTGAGTCAGCCATCAGCCATAACGACTGAAGTCCGGTTTTACTACAGACACGGAGAAGCATGATCCGTGCCTGTTTGCGACTTCGGGATAGCGGTTCGCCAGATTTGTTATAGAAATCAGCAGGTAAATCATTGCTGCTTATTTCAGCAACCGGTGGCTGAGTGCTGGATTGCCCTGAAGAGATACTTTATAATCCCCGCTCCGCTGGCCCCTTAGCTCAGTGGTTAGAGCAGGCGACTCATAATCGCTTGGTCGCTGGTTCAAGCCCAGCAGGGGCCACCAAATTTTAGTTGTTTTATCATATAGTTAAGCCACTCGCACGTTGAGTGGTTTTTTTATACTTGCTCTATAGTGTCCCCTTTTTGTCCCCTCAGTTTTTCTGGGACACCTGCATTGTCTGGAGTGGAGGTACTAAATTATGAAAAAATTGATTCCACAACCCGTAATCTCAGTTGTTGCAAATTGCATATCTACCATTGAAACCCATGCAACTCTGGATAATCTTTTCTCATACGCTGATGCGCCCGGAGAACCGCCAGCCGGTTCTAAACCAGCTAAGGCCTTGGAATGGTTAAGGCGTATAAATAAAGAAAGCGATAGTCCGCTTTTAGTACTTGGGCGTCTTATAGAAAATTATATTGAAACTCCAGACACTGAACCTAAAAATTACGATGATTTTGATACTATTCATCGGCGTAAATATAAAAAGGAAATAGTTGAAATACTCGGGCGATACGGCCTTGTTTATGTTATTGGTGGCATTATTACTGATGGCTCATCAATATCTTCTGTAAGCTTAAAAGATGCTATTAAAAACAGAAACATGCCCGCAATTGAAGCAGAGTTTAAACGCGCCCTTGAGCATGTAAACTCCGAACCCAAAGAATCCGTGTCAGCAGCATGCAATATACTTGAATCACTTTGTAAGATTTTCATAGCTGATGAAGGCATTGAAATGCCTGCCAAACAAGATTTACAAGGCGTCTGGAAGGTTGTTAAGAATGAATTAGGTCTTGACCCAAAAGTAATAGAGGATTCAGATCTACAGAGAATACTAAGTGGACTGTTTTCAATAACTGATGGAATAGGCGCTTTCCGAACCCATGCCAGCACGGCTCATGGCTCTGGTAGAAAATCATATAATGTTAAACCACGCCATGCTCGTCTGGCTGTAAACTCTGCTCACACACTAGTTTTATTTATTCTTGAAACTTGGGACGAACGAAAGTCGAAGAGCTAAATGTCTTAGGTACTTATAAATCACAAGTGGCGGCAATAAATAAACCTGCCGCCACTTAATTAAGTTTTAACGAATAACCCTAGGATTTATTGGTATTGAACAAAATAAACTAACCATCTGTCGTTGCACCTACGCTTTAAACGATAGGACTTGACCCTATGGCTACTTCTTTTTTAACAGCCCTTTCACCCACTCAATAAAATCTTCGACCACTTTACTCGTTGGTGTAGCCACTGAAGAGAGTACGCTATCTCCATCGTCTTTTTCAGTTGGATCCACTTCTGATTTAAACAATGCTTTCATAAGAGCAAGCAAAAGGGTCAAACCAACTCCTAAAATGAAAGCAACTAACGTGATCAATGGGCTAGCGGACAACCAATTTGTCGATTCGACAAGTTGGCGAGCAACATCACTCCGAATCGAATTGCCAGCAACATATTTTCCTTCTGCATGTTCAATACTCTCAGGAGGAGAAAGTAATTTTAAGGCTTCCACATGCTCTACACTAGGATTTTTAGTTGTATTTAGCGCGCCAGCAACAGCTTTTGAAATTGTACTTTTATAATTTAGAAGTCCTGTAGCCACCTTTTGGCTTAGTGAGAGGCCAGTACATAAAAACCAACCTGCCAATACCAATGTAAAAGCAAACAGAAACGCCCTCATCAAGCGACGATCATTAAAGTCCCTACTAATTCGGTCAAGGTATGCTTGTGTTCTGGCAGGGGTATTTCTCGGAGCACTGCCATCATTCTTAGCTCCTTCATCGTAGTCTTTACCTTCAGGAACGCCGTCTCCTGAGAGATCATTTTGTGCAGTTGAGTCTGTTTGCTGTGAGTTAGTCATGAAAAAGGCCACCGTAAATTTAGGTGGCCTTATATTAATTCAGCTAATTGATTTTTTGAACTTAAATTGGATAACCTAAGTTTTTAAGGCGCCAGTACATCGCCTTTTCTGATACATCGAAATAATAAGCAAGCTTATTAATATCAGTTACGCCTTCACGCTTAACAAGCATGTTCACCGCATCACCCGGCATAAGCAACTCTGCCGCAAAGCGATTTGCTTCAGTCTCTACCCACGGATTTTCCGGATTACTATTAGTCGAATAATCACGCAGGCAACGGCTATAGCGCGCAGTATGTCCTAAAACGTGATGCGCTAGTTCATGCGCAATGGTAAAACGTATACGGGAATGGCTATCGAACTTATTGTAACCAATCATCTTTCTGCCATCAGATAAGATTTCGGCCATACCACTCACGTTTGGATTTCGTTCTGAATTTAGTGGGAGTACATTGATTCCCAATTGTTGAGCGATTACGTCAGGATTAACAGGAAGTACCCCATCCCAATAGGAATCAAGTACAGATTTTACCGTCCTCGCTTCCATAGTGTTCCCCTTTCTAGTCTCACGACAGTAATCAAGAGCTTCACAGTGAAGCTCTTGCATCTAACTATACTTAACTATGCCATTAAATTTACCTCAAAGGTAACGAATTGTCACGAACACAATTATTTTTGAATTGCAAGCACTCAAGAAATGAGGTGTATAGGCTCAACCCTGTTTAGAAGGAGCTGTAAGTGACTATCTTATATGTCAAAGTTAATCCCCTCTGGCAATAGCCTGTATATAATAACAGTTATCTCTCATATTTTCAGTTGCGCAGTTTTAGCAGATACTGTCTCCAACCTTGCCCTGCCTGCTTTCGTCGTTAGCTTACGGCAACGTCAACCGATCCCTCACAGATCCCACATCGCGAAAAAAAACAAAAATAACTTTAAAAACAACAACCTGAAAGCATCATTAAATCTTATCTAGATTCAATAAACTGAAAAGTACTGAAATTCTTTTCACACTTTACAGTTGGCGCACTCTGGCAGAAAGCCAGCAATGGTGCGCTCCGGCGAGGCGATTTGTAGAAAAATTAAACTGAAAAATTTTTATGATGCAAAACCTGCAGGCGGGTGCGGTGTAGCGCCGATTTTGTCTGCCGGACGATTATTTTGCCGTGCTGACGCGCAGCCAGTGCCGCGCCGTGCGGATGATCTGTTTATGGTTGTCGTGCTTGAAGGGCGCGCCTTTGCGTGGCGCATCGTGCGCCTGAGGCGTTCTGGTGACGGGCAATAAAAAACCCGCTGCGATAGCGGGTTAGTGTGCTGGCTTACTTGCCTATGACGGGTGAATATTTCGTACTGAGCGCGGCGGCCTGCTGGCTGCTCTTTGCGATATCGCTGCTGTTCGTGGGCTGGCCGATTGACGGGTGCGTATGGCTGGCCAGCTGGTCAGCCAGCTGCTGCACTAGCGCCACGGTATCGAGCATCAGCTGGGCCACGTTAATCTTCTCTGAACCAATCCATACAACCGGCGCGATAATTTCCTGACGCGTCCCGGCAATGCTCTGGCGCAGCTGGCCAATTTTTTCAGTCAGTGCCTGACCGACTTTAATCGCAGCGCTGCCGGTGACGTCCGTTTCCGCATTGCTGCCCACTGTAATCAGCTGGCTCTGCTGCGTGGCCACGCTGTAATTGCCTGTCGTCACGTGCTGAATTGCTCCGGCCATCAGTGACGCCGTTCCGATCACCGTGGTCTTGTCCGTGGCTTTGACTGTCGTTTCCCTGCTGACCAGATCACGCGTTTCCGTATAGGCTTTAACTTCCCGGCTCATGGACGTTTCACGAATGGCCTGATCGGTCTGGCGTTCCCAGTCTCCCGCCTGTGTTACCCGCTGTGATACTTCCGCGCGCTGCTGCTGCAGCTGTTCGCCCGGCTTCACGTCCGGCAGGCTCGTCCCGCCCGGCATGGTCTGGCGCACAAACGGCTTGTCCGGACGTCCGCCGGTAAAACCGACCTCAACCAGCGTTCCCTCTGGCGGAAACTGAAACATACCGGAATCATTACCGGCCATCGGAACGGGCAGCGGCACGGCAGGATAAACCGGCGTGCTGCCATCCGGATTGCCGTCAGCGTCCAGCAGTTGCAGATCGACGGCATAGCGCGGCCTGAAGGGGTCAGCAAAGTTTCCGCTTTTTACCGCCTCAGTAGGGGCAACAACGCGCGCCATTTTGGGCAGGTGCAGGCCGCTGGCCAGCTCCGGGTAATGGCTTTCAACCTGCCGCTGTACCGGTGTTTTTTGTAGCGGCTGGCCGGTGATACGGTTTCGCGGCGTCCAGGTGATTGTCATGGTGTCGCCGCTCAGCTGCACCTTTGTCACGCGCTGGCCGTTCACCTCCACGCCCGGACGCAGTGACTGGATCACAGGTACGGTCATCGTATTGCCACCGGCAGTGGACTGGCTGAACTCCGGCGGTATATCCACCGGCTTACCGGCAAACAACGCCTTTTCAGCGCCGCCCAGATACATGCTGCCATCAGGTAGCTGATACCAGAGATAATCGGCAATCCCGAAGGCGCGCCCCAGACTGGCCAGCAGCTGAAATCCTGTGCCGCTGTGCGTGAAGTGCGGGATCGGCCTGTCGCTGTAATCTGCCTGCGGCACGGTAACGGTCAGACCGCTGTGTTCTTCCAGCCAGGCAGCAATCTGGCGAAGCGTCGGGTGCTGGAATGCGCACGGCCATGCGCGATCAAATACGCCGCACAGCTCCCGGATGAAAAGACGCTGATAGCCGGTTTCCGAAGGCTGCGAGCGCTCCACGTATCCGGTAAACCAGCGCAGCAGCCGGTCAGGATAGCCGGTATCAATGCGGACCATTTTGCCGGTGTAATCAGTGCTGGTCTTTGCCGTGATGAAGCCACGGCCACAGTTGCTAAGCTCCAGCACCAGAGCGGCATCAGTCAGATGCACTTCATCAGTTGACAGGTAAAGTCGGGTTACAGGTTTCATCGCTATTCCAGTGCGTCGTTTACCGGCTTAAGCACTTTGCGCTCAAACCACGTCATTTGTTCGTCGCTCTCGCCTGCGGCCTGCGGTCCGCCTTTGCCGCCGCCGGTCTGTTTGGTGGCCGTGGTTTTGCCGCTTGCACGCGCTTCGCGCTTTTCCTGAACGCTTACATGCTCCGTCAGGGTGAACGTTATCAGCCAGGCCATTTTTCCTTCCTGCTGCGGAGCGTCCACATTGCCGGTGAAAGTCGCCTCGCGAAAACTCACCGCGCGCGCCACCTCATGCGCCACGCGGTATTTTTGCCGCTGGCCGCTGGCGTCAGTTGCTGAAGCCAGCTCAAAAATACGCTTCAGCAGGGCAGCATCACTGAAGCCGATTTCGCCGCTGATCCTCAGCTCTTTTCCCTTGATGCCCTGCTCTGCCTTAGCCGTTGAACTGGTCTGCCCGGACTGGTCTTTGTCCTGAAAAGCCATTGATACGGTAACCCGCATATTTTTAAGCGGGATGCCCTCACCGTTAAGCGCCAGCGTCGGATTTGTACTCATGGATCATGCCTTTTATTCCTTTAAGATTGTCACCGACCAGCATCACGGCCGCCGAATACACAGCGGACGGCTGCGGAATATCTTTTTCCAGCTGCGTGAGCGTGGTCACCACGTCGCCGCCGCCGGTAAACACCCATGCCCGTGCGGTTTTGCCCTGCAGATCGCTCAGCCCGGCGGCAATCTCTGTCAGCATGGCATCACGTTTCTGGCCAAATGCGGCCAGCTGCGCTTTCAGTCCGTCAAGCCCGGCTGCTGCGCCTGCTTCACTCTGGGCCTGCTTCACGGCGGCGGCTGCAAACGCGGCGCGGCTGGATGGCACGGACAGCGGCACGGATGGCGGCAGCATCGTGTTCATACGTGCAGGCAGCTGCATCTTTTCCGTGGTCAGTGTGGCGGCAGACTGCGCCAGACGCTTCACCTGAACAAACGCCGGTGCCGGGAAAACCTCAGCAAGCTGGTTCAGTGATGAAATAAAATTGTCATGCGTCTGGCTGGCCACCATCAGAATAACCACGTCAGCTTTTCCGCCAATGCCTGCCAGCTTTTGCGCCAGATAGGCAGTGGCATTTACCGGACTCAGGTATGCACCGTTATCCGTTTGCTGCCCCAGCCCGTAAATCCACGGATGCACCGGAACCATGCTGCAGCTCAGTGCGGTCACCGAATCTGTCAAAGCCAGCCGTGCCTCACGCCACATCGTGCAGCTCCGGCCAGGCAATCTTATCCGGGTCTGAAACATCAAGCTCAATCAGATCAAGGCGGTAATTCTTAAGCGCCATCAGCCGCGCTGACTGCTCCGCGGTTGCCCTGCCCAGCTCAACCGCATCCGAAAGCGGGGACATTTCAGCAACCGCATCAGAAATAAGTGACAGGCGTTTTTTATCTGCCAGCTCAACCCGTTCAGTCTGAGTGTAAGTGCGGGGCACAATTGCGGAACCGTCAAACATCCATGAACCATCAATTGAGATATTCTCAGGCACCGCTTTTTTTTCGACTTCCGCAACGGAATATCCGCCAGGGTAAAGGCGTGATGCATCAAATCCGAAAGAACGAATGATGCCCTCGCTGTCGTAGCAGACTTTTAACGTGTCAGCACTGAAACGCATACGGTGAAAATACCAGTCCTCACCCTGTTCACTTTGAAAATAGAGCGCGGGGATCATTAAATCCGCATATTCCGGAATGTACTGTGTAAAATTTTTGAGTATTAACATCATGCTGTATGCCCTACATTCACCCATCCCATTGACGGGATATACTTCTGAATGGGACGGTAAAACACCGTATCCCCGCCGGGGTTATCACCTTCATAATTCCAGCCGGTCATCACACAACCACCGGGAACACGCTGCTGGCCATTTTTAACAATCTGAAATGCGCCTTCACCACCCAGGGCAACATCTGCAACCCTGTTAACCTGCGCATCATTCGCTTTATTCCAGGCATCGTTTGCTGTGCCTCTTACACCGTTGAGAGCGTTATTTACCTCGCCGATTTTGCCAACAATCCAGTTGTTCAGGTATCCGCCCCATACACCTCCGTAAAGGTTGCCATCGGTTGCAATAAATGCGCCGCCTGCGTTTAGCTGACCGGGTGCTCTTAAACTACCGTCGTTGCGAAATTCAAACGAATTTACCGAGCCATAACCATCTACCAGAACCTCTGCAAAGGCATAATTGCTGACAACCTCAACCATGCGGAAACATGCCGATGCGCCATCCTTGAAATCCATGTCACCGCCACGGTCTTTAAGACAGGCGCGAAACATAGGCGAATAGATACCCTGCCCCGCGTTACCATTTTTAGTTTTTGAAATTACGGTAACGCTGGATTCTTCACTCAGATTGCCGCCATTTTTAGAATAAGCGCCCGTCTGTGCAGCGTTTGGCGGATTGCCTGCAGTGAACATCTCGCCAATGTAGGTGGCGTCAACCGTCAGGTGTGGCTTCCCGTCAGTTCCCCAGTCAATAAATATCTGGTGATTTCCGGATGAGCGCTTGCCGCCATTAGCCTGCACCGCCATCCAATTACCTACCCGGTCAAGTTTCAGAGCTTCCCTGGCTTTGTTGATATCAGCCAGGTCTGAAAGGTTTTCTGACGCCTTCAGGCGCGCATTGGCATTATCGTTTGCCGCCTTTACAGCTTTAGGCGTTGCCGCTGCCGTTTCGCTGGCGCTGTCTGTTGCACTGCTCAGCTGCACGAAGCCTTTTTCTTTCAGTGTTGCATCAGGGTGATTGCGTGATTGCTCATGTTTTTTCAGCGCATCACTGGCCTGCTGATTGTCCAGCGAACCTTTAGGACGCAGGTCAGTGATGTTCCCGGCAGCGTCAATACTCGCCAGCGCTGACACGTAATGCTTCACACCGTCCTGCTCATAGTCAGCAAGATCAGCCGCCACTGTGATTTTGCTCTGCACGCCCCAGACGCTGGCCAGCGTCCCGGTAAAGCACACGTCCAGCCACACTTTTACCGGCTTCACACCGACCTTAATATTCTGGTCAGCGTCCAGCTGCGCACGCAGGCCGCCCACGTATCCCGCGCCATGTGTGACGTAATACTGCGTGCCGCTTCTACTGACCAGCCAGCCATCACCAAAAAACGCAGCCGGGCCATAGATATCGGTGTTTTCCAGCCGCTGGCGCTCATCCATTGCGCCCATGCGCGCGGTGAAATCAATCTGCCACGTTTCCGCTGGCGTACTGATACCCGTTTCCTGCTGTGCGCCGCTGTACTCCATCAGGAATGAACGTGTCAGAACGTTACCCTGCTGGCCCTCGCGGGTTTTCAGCTTCTGCTGTGCCGGGGCATGTACGATCATGGCCAGCGTGCCGGTTGCGCTGTTAATCAGGCCAATCCAGTTAAACGTAAAATCGCCCGTGTCCGCGCCCAGTACCACTGAATGCACCACCGCATTCTGATTAACCACGCCCTTGCGCGTGACCGCCTGACGGTGAACTATCTGTGCCTGCGGCGGGATGTCCTCGCTGCGGTCTACCGGCTTAGCGGGATCGAGGCCCGGCACGTTCGCAAAAATAAATTCATCCAGTAATACCGGCTCGCCGGTTTCCGCCTGGCGCGTTTCCACTGCTCAAATGCTGTCGTGATAACTGTCTGTGACATAATTTTCCCTTAAATTCCTACGCTGAACGTCGCGCTGGCCACGTCCGCCCCGGCGATGTGCGCCGGGTAAACCACATATTCACCCTGGTCCCAGCCTGCACGGATGGCGAACGGCTGCGAGGTGATCACCTCAAACTGATAACGGCGGCACGTCCTGCCGTACTGCTGGATTATCTGAAGCAGCAGCTGCGCGTTGTCCGCAATCTGGCTGTCTGAAACGCGCACCTGTATTACGTCCCAGTCAATGCCGGGCTGGCGCTCAACCAGCTCCACATACCCGATACCCAGCCGCTCAAAAATGCTGATAAACCCTGCCACTGACCCGGCATCACGCGCGTTAATAAACGCAAACGCTACGCGCCTGCGGAACAGTGAAAGCGGCTAACCGGTACTGAAGGCTGACAATTAATCTGACGCAAAAAACCATCAAGAATGGTTGGGTCTTCAGTGAGATCGATGATCGCCAACAGTTCAGGTAATGTCAGTTGGTGCGACTGGTCCGGATTCAGCTTGTTGCGCAGTGTGGCCGGTTGCATTCCTACTTTTTTAGCCAGATCCGTGACGTTATGAGCCAAAGAAAACTGGCGGCAGGCATCATCAAGGTAGTTTCGTACTGAAACTTTATAATCATACATGATTCGCACCTTGCGAATTGATAGCCTGAATTACGCGTGAAGCGAAATGCGGCATTCGCTTAACGCTTCAACAGTAAGGGCAGCCATGTTTACTTCGACTCGTGCACGCGGCTTATCACCTTTTCCGCGAATAGGTAAGCGGCCATCGCGAACCATGTCACGGGCAGTACCCATAGCGATGCCTGTCAGGCGGCAGTACTCTTCAAGGGGCAGGTAGGGCGTAGGGATGGTGATTGTAATGTTAGGACGCATAGGGCAAACTCCTGATTCGTTTGAATGCAGCAACATTCAACAATATTCACGTTTATCGAACTTACAACACGGAGACTAATTCGACTTAATCGAATTTGCAACCAATAAATGCGAAATACTGGAAAATTCACCCTACCAACTGATAGCGCATTGGTCTTAGATCGTGTTTGTGAGGCTTACGGCTTCAGCACATCCCTGCAGCTGGCAGATCATTTAGAAATGGCTGCAAGTAGCATGTCCGCCAGAAGAAAGCGCGGCACTTTCCCGGCGGATATTGTTGTGCACTGCGTACTGGAAACCGGGGTTAGCCTGGAGTGGCTTACAACTGGCGCAGGCAAAAAGTTTGAAGATGATTCGTCAGACATACTGAAACTACCGCGCAAAAAACTTATTGGTGGGAAGCTATTCGATTCAGGTTTTGTAATGCTTGATAAAGCATTCTTTCGTGAAGGTACACCATTACCTACAGATGCGTTTTGCCTTTTAGATGAGAACGCTCAATATATTATTGATAAGAAATTCTCTGAAATTTTTGACGGAGAATGGTTGGTAAATATTGAAGGTAAATTAAGTGTCAGAACGTTAGGCCGCATACCAATTAGAAAAATTAGAGTTAGCGGCATCGGTATGGCATTTGATTGCAATATTGATGATATTGACGTGATAGGTAAAATAGTTCTTACCTTTAAATAAGGAATTATCATGACAGCAAAAAAGACCACAGAAAAAAAAGAAAAGGATTTAGATAGTGACAATAATGAACAAAAAACTTGCTTTGTAATTATGCCAATTGCGGAGCATCCAAATTATGAACCTGGTCATTTTAAAAGAGTATATGATCATTTGGTTGCGCCAGCTTGTAGGTTAGCTGGTTATGAACCGATTAGAGCAGATGATAATGCTTCTTCAAATATGATAATGCATGATATCCTGCTAAAGATAGTTAAAAGCGAAATGGTTATTTGCGATTTAAGCACCAATAACGCCAATGTTTTCTATGAGCTAGGGTTAAGGCAAGCTTTTAATAAAAAGACAGTTTTAATCACTGACGGAAGAGAAAAAACTCCGTTTGATCTTTTAGGTTTTAGGTACCAACCATATTCACCAACATTAAGAATTGATACGGTAAGTGCTGAGATAAATAGAATTAGCGCAGCTCTCACTGCTACTGAGAACTTACAAGCCAATGAAGTTAACTCAATAGTGAAATTATTAGAGATTGATTCTGCAAATATAGAAATAGTTCAGCCAAACGAAAACCAAGCTTTCATGTTACAAATGTTCAATTCTCTCAGTGCGCAAATTTCAAATATCAAAAGCGCCCAAAGTAATAGAGATATTTACATTTATGGTGGAGAACGCAACGAGTCTAAATTAGTTGAAAATGAATTGAATGAAAAGTCATCTAAAAGCAAAGTCGTTTCCTTTTTAAAGTTAGAACAAGATGATTCACCCTTATTGCACAAATTAATTTTTAGGAGCATGAACAAAGAACTTGGTAAGTTTTTAGGATATGATCAATCAGGTTCAAATTTAGAATTCATTAATCAACTTGGTGAAATTAGCACGTTAACTAACACATCATTACAAAAAGCAGTTATTACTGGTCATATGTAAATGTCGATTAGAAAGCAAATTAATGGAAAATGGCTTTTAGATTTTTATCCTTTAGGCAAACCCAAAGATAAACCCAGCAAAAGAATTCGCAAAACTTTTTCAACTAAAGGCGAGGCCATTGCGTATGAAAATTATGTAATGGAGACATTAGTAGAAAAGCCCTGGTTAGATGGCAAAGAGGATCGCCGCAAATTATCAGAGCTTGCTCAGCAATGGTTCGATGAACACGGCATCACCCTTGACGATGGCGAAAAGCGACTCAGTGCAATGATGTTCGCATGTGAAAGCATGGGCAATCCGCTTGCCCATGAGTTCAGCGCAACCATGTTCTCTTTATATCGAAAAAAAAGACTGTCAGGTGAAATTGCCAGGACTGCGCGAGTGCAAAAGGTTTCGCCACGAACCATGAACTTAGAGTTGGCTTACTTCCGGGCGGTCTTCAACGAACTAAAGCTGCTGGGTCATTGGAAGAAAGATAACCCTCTTGAAAACCTTCGCCCATTTAAATCTGAAGAGGCAGAGTTATCTTATTTAGAAAATGATGAAATAGAAAGACTTCTAATTCAATGCATGAATAGTCAAAACAAAAGCACATATTGAGTAGTGAATATATGTTTACTAACAGGTGCTCGCTGGGATGAAGCAGAGTCATTAACATCAAAACAAATTAGAAATTCTAAAATTACTTTCTTAAAAACCAAAAGCAATAGAAACAGAACAGTACCTGTTAATCCATCTTTTATTGATGCACTTCCTAAGCCTGAAAAGCCAGGGCGACTGTTTGAACCCTGTTATTCAGCATTTAGAAAAGCTATAGAAAGATCTGATTTAAACTTACCTGACGGACAGCTTTCACACGTACTTCGACACACCTTTGCAAGCCACTTCATGATGAATGGTGGAAACATACTAGTACTAAAAGAAATTTTAGGTCACACCGATATAAAAATGACAATGCGATACGCTCATTTCTCACGAGAACACTTAGAAGAAGCCGTCAAATTAAACCCTATTAAAAGCAAATGGAGTTAATATGAGTATTTTCCAGAATGAAGATGAGATGCAATTGTGGATCGAAGAAGTTATGGAGGACTCAGAAGGATTAGGAGAAAGCATTGTCGACTTTGAATTGATAATAGATTACATCCCTCGAAATTACTTTGAAAAGAAAATTAAGGAGAGTTATCAACATTGCTACCCATCGTTGATGTTGACAGAGCTACTCACCAAAAATGAAAATATTTCATCGTCTAAAGGTGATGTATTAAAACCCGATATAATCGCATATGCCACGGAAAGAGAGTCTATTGTACTGATTGAATTGAAAAACATATCAGGACCAAGCCGCCAAGCCGGGACAGAATTATCCGCTTACTCTGGAGAACTTAAAGGCTATTTATCTCATCTATCAGACGGCGACATAATTAATGTAATAGTTTCTCCAATTTGGCCAACACTCTTGAAGCATTATATTTTCAATAATATTGTCTGGCAAAATAAAAACATGATTTGCCTTGAACCATGCATAGTTAATGAAGTCATAAAACTTAAACCACTTGAAATTAGCACTTTAATTCAAGCTGAAACTCCTTTGCAATTTAGTTCAGACCACCTAAGCGGTTATCACATTTGTCTTTATGATAATTCACAATACGCAAGACAGGATGTAAGAAAGCCTACTAAATTACATTCGCAAATCGAAGTTATTAAATCCACTTTGTCACGCATGGCTTCAGAAGGCGAAAAAGAAAATGGACATGGTTTTTTAATATTAACTAAAGAAAATAAAATAGGCGGCTATGGTCTAGCACCTTACATGATAACGTTAGTGAACGTAGCACCCTTCTCTTCAATTGAACGATATTTTCATGATGAAAACATAAAGACTCATGAAGACCTCCCAATGATTGGACAAAAATTCTATGGAATTTATACGTACTTTCAACCCAATGGTATGGGAACTAGCACTTCAAAAATTTTTAATTCTGGAAAAAGATATCTTAAAGAAATATGCAGACCTACAATAGAATCGATTAATACTTGGCGAACCTTGAAACTTGAGATTCAGAGCAAACGTAACGAAGCAATCTATTTTGAATCTTGGGGTATATTCAAAGAAAAAACTACGGAGATGCTGTTTGAAAAATATTCTAATAATGAATATGACTACACACTTAATTCAATCTCATTAGGTTTTGAAGTTATAGAAGAATTGATTGACGAGAACTATGAATTTATACATCTGCCACCTGTAAAGCCTTAGTCTAACACATAAAAGATGCCCCCTTTTTGTCCCTTCAAAACTCAAACGTTCAATCATATTCGTTAAAATTCGAATTTCAAATGCTAATTAAATCAGTAAGTTATTGTTTTATAAAGGGTGGGCATCGTTCTCATAATCGCTTGGTCGCTGGTTCAAACCCAGCAGGGCCACCAAATTTTAGCTTTAAAATCATCGATTAAGCCACTCTACTGAGTGGCTTTTTTGTTGCTCAATCAATGAGTGTCGCAACAGTGTCGCATGAGAAATCAGGCTGGGGCTGATAGTATCTGAGTCAGCGTCTGGTTCTGGTTCTGGTTCTGGTTCTGGTTCTGGTTCTGGTTCTGGTTCTGGTTCTGGTTCTGGTTCTGGTTCTGGTTCTGGTTCTGGTTCTGGTTCTGGTTCTGGTTCTGGTTCTGGTTCTGGTTCTGGTT
>NZ_CEUYZP010000005.1:0-270431 GCF_982223955.1 Pantoea sp. E956-1
GCGTAATATCCCCTGAAAGCTCTGACCATTCCAATAGCAGGAGCAGCAAATGAAAGCATATGCAGGTAACTGATACAGTTTTCCAGCAGGTCATGATCATGTATAAAAAGAATAAGCACAGAGGGAAGCAGGTAACTCAGACCGATCACTGCAGCCCCCAATAAAACAGCTACAATCAGAGCGCTATGCAAAGCATTAATTGCCATATCAGAACGGTTGGAACCGACGCTTTTAGCGACCTCTGTCTGTACACTAATCATTATCCCAGTAATACCACTAGTCATAATTGAAAAGATGAAACCACAGAGACCAACAGCCGCAATGGCATCCATGCCAATATGGCCAACGATAAACATATCCACTATACTGTTAATGCTCTGAGACATCATCAGGAGCATAAACGGAAACGAAGTATGTACTATCTCACGATATTTCCCGGATAGTTTTAATCTTAACATGGCGAATGTTACCTGTTTGCTTCATTATAATGTCTTCCTGTTAAAGACAGGAGCAGATCAGCATCCTGCTGTGAACTTACCGACGCCCTAACCCATCCTGGAAGGCCAAAAAGGCCACAGTCTCTCATCGCTGCTCCTGCAGTGGCAGCAGCCTCTGTATATTCGCAGCTCCCCTGTGGAGGCCTGAAACAGACAAAATTAGTACTGGAAGGAATAAACTCTATACCAAGTGAAACAAACTGCGTTTCTATATACTGGATCCAGCCTTTAGTTTTTAATATGTTTTTCAGGAAAATATCATTATGTTGCAAAATAATAGGAACCATTTTCTGAGCAAATCTGTTAATTCTGAAAGGTAAAGCCAGTGCAGTATTTGCAACCTCTCTGATGAGCTGCTCTGCTCCAAAAGCAAAACCAACTCTCAGCCCCGCCAGCCCATATGCTTTTGAGAATGTACGCAGTACAATTGCATTTCCTCCATCCGCTATATAGCTCAGAACTGAGTGTCGATTTTCATCAGCGAACTGGATATAAGCCTCATCTATTACAGGGATCACATTCAGTTCATTCATTTTTTCAATGAAAGAAATAACTTCAGATCTGGACAGTACAGACCCGGTCGGATTATGAGGATTACACAGGAAAGCAATCGCTGTATCCTGATTTACACTTTTAACAAAGTTATCAATACAACATTTAAGACTGCCGGAAAGCTCGGTATGAATTACACTTCCCCCACAGACTCTGGCTGCAGTTTCATAGCCGGGAAAAGTAGACATACTTGTAATAATGCTTTTCTTTTTTTTAAGTAAAGTCAGGCAAAGAAGGAGAATTATCTCATCTACACCATTGCCAGGCACTATCTGTTCAGGAGATATCGCATAATGACGTGAAATGGCATTTATCATCTCTGTATTACCCGGGTCAGGATATGTGCTTATCTTGCTAAACTCATCACAGAGTACCTCCCGGAAATCGTAAAGATTACCGCTGTCACTTTCGTTCAGGTGTAGTCGGTGAGATACATGCACATCACTGGCATTGAAATTCATACAGCCACCTCGTCCTTTTTATATAAAATGCCGAAACAATAACTGCCTTTTCCTGCCCTCCTTGTTATGAACTTATGCTCGTGCCCTGCAGGTACGTGAATAACTGCGGGTGAGGAATAAGTGGCCGTTTCCATATTGATGGTAACATCAATAACGGCCTCACCCGGTAAAGGTGAAATGAGGAAGTAGATTTCATCTACTTCATGTTTATGGGTGTCCGCCACTGGTTTATCAACCAGACCAGAAATATCCCCTCCCGCCAGTTCAAAAGGAACGCCATAAAACATTTCCTCCGTGATAAAGAAAGGGACTTTATTATGATGACCTTCAACCTGGAGCATCAGTGGCAGGTCTGTAACTGCTTTTTTATTTTTCATGCAAAGTCCCTGTGTAACACAAACAAATATGTGTTAGGTACATTTAGATATGTGACCCGCTCAACGGAAAAGCCTGCCGCTGAAAAAAATCTCAGATATTGTTCTTTATGGAATATTTTTATTTTCATAAAGTGATGAACGTACTCAAATCCATAGGTAAAAATAGGAGTATCAATTTTTAATGATTTTTCTTCAGATAAAAAGGTATCCGCAATGATAAAGGTCTTTGCATTAGGGAATGTGGACTGTAACTTCTTAAGTATTCCCACGGGATCTTTAATGTTAAACAGATCATGCATCATCATGAAGGATAATACTGTATCAACGCGGGAGAATTTATCTATCAGATATGGTGAGTCAATTGCATCAAGGACATTCTGATTGACGACTTCAATTCTGCCTTTCAGATTATTTTTTTCAATGTTTATTCTAGCGGAGTCGATTGCTTTTGTACTAATGTCAATGCCAGTCCCAGTAACCCCATCAAATTTTCTGCAAATATCTATAAGCGCACCTGCCGCGCCGCAGCCTAAATCGGCAAAGCTCCTTGTTTGAAGGGATGATAATTCTTCGATGATAATATCCCACATGAATTGCTTATTAGCCTGGCGAGATCCTAATGCTACATTTGCACCATCAATCATGCTGCTCATGGTCATTTCTTTTTCTTTACTTATGTCAGTAAAGTTTCTTAAGAAGTTACCATATCCTCCAACGGCCCATGTAAAAAAACCAATATTTTTCTGTATGTCACTACCTAACTCAGTTAACCGGTACTGTTCATCATCCTCATGGAATATTCCAAATTTAACAGCATAGTCAATGATTAACCTGACATTTTCAAGGCGTGTTCCGGAAAAGTTCGCGTCATTTATTTCTGATTTATTTAGCGTGTCTTTATCTTTAAATAAATCTAGGATTCCCTCACGTGAAAGGTGATAGCACAGGTGGGAGCCGATATATCCGTTAAAAATATGGGAAGCCAACATTAATGATATCCTTTTAAATTAAGGTCTCGTATGTCGTTCTGTACTGGTACTTCACGATGTTATGCGAAGTCCATTTATCCCAGGATTTTATTAATCAAATATCGAAGCGAGGTCTAAGCCTGAGCGTGGCTGATATGTTTTATTTTATAAATATACTCTGTTGCAAATCTAGCTCGCAATCATAAAAACACTTAATGTATAGATTTGTAAAGCCCTTTTTTTACGTCAAAATCACATAATCATTCCTTTTATCTGGAGTTAAATCCTGCTTATTTTACGATCAATAACATAAAAACTCATTGAGTTGATTATTTTTATCATATAATCAATGCATTCATGCCACTATTGGTTTTTTTCTCTAATCTGCATTTCTGCATTTCTGCATTTCTGCATTTCTGCATTTCTGCATTTCTGCATTTCTGCATTTCTGCATTTCTGCATTTCTGCATTTCTGCATTTCTGCATTTCTGCAGCGCTGTCAGCAAAAAAGCATCCCCTTAATCCGGATACTCTGCTGCGTCTCTGTCCACCTATCGTTATTTTTAATATCCTCTGCTCTTCCTGCTGGTAGATCAATAGGTTATACACAGGGAGCTCTCCTGAGCCAGTAGTAAATATGATTATGTCTAGTAAAGGGATTACCGTAATAACAGTGTGTATGCTCTACGCAGAACACTTCATAGTCAGCATGATCTTTCTTCGTTCTGAGGCACAGGACAATCCGGTGCCAGTTTGGAAAACTACTCATCTTCACCGCGTGCTGCTGCATGTATCTGACTGAAAAGACGCTTCGTCCAGGTGTCAGTTACGTGTTTGGGATCGGATGAAATGTAGGTTGATTCAATAAAGCTTCCTGCCTTAGTGCCTGTAGCATCAGATCCCTCAGGCGTGCGGCGAACCTCAATCGTCAGCCTGTCATTTCCCGCCCAGTTTCTGGACATGCGGTAATAACTGCCGGGCTCAGCAGACCAGCTGGTGCCCTCTGAAATGGCCGAGGCTGACCAGCCCGCATTCCCCTGTCCGCTGTTGCGCGCGGCAGCCACATCCCCGTCTGAGACGAAACCGAACTTTTCCTTAAGACGCATCGCCACCGTATCGACCGGTATCAGAACCGGCCCATACGCATCGCTGATCTGATTGCGTTTTTCCGGCGTGGTCTGGTCTTTTACATCTGAAGGCATTTGATGAACGTCATTCAGCGAACCGAACTGGCCGGGGCCGTTCATGAAGCTGCTGCAGCCGCTGAGCGTGGTCGCCAGCACAATGGCAGAGAGAGTAAGGGCTTTTTTTGACATGATATTCTCCGGTTCAGGTGCGGGCTGCAACCGGCAGCCCGTGTGCGTCAGAAAGTGAAAGAAAGCTGCGCGGCAGCACCGTAGCTGCTGTCTGTACCGGCCATGCCGGTCAGGTCGAGATGCACCACATTGAAAGGTGAAATCCCCACACCGGCGGTAAACATGCTTCGATCGCTGTTACGCATGTCTGCACGGTAACCGACACGCAGCTGCGCCCAGTCCCAGGCATTCAGCTCAGTGCCTACGCCGGCATACTGTGCTTTTTCATCCGAGGCAAAACCGCTGGCCGGTGTCAGGTCAACATCTGTGGCCAGCGTGACTAAACCGTTGCTCCACGCCGTGCCGGCAGTCGCCTGCGGGCGTATACGGAACGTGTCAGTGATGCCGTTGATTTCGCGCGTATCAATGTCACGCGCCACCAGGTTCTGTCCGGTCAGTCCGACGGTCCACTCCGGCGTCAGCTGAGCCGCAAATCCGACGTCGACGTTTGCGCCGCTTTCTGAACGCTTCCAGTCACCGCTGCGAAAATCTGACGCGCTGTAGTTACCGACGGAAACGTTATAGTTCCATGTATCCACGCGCTGGACCTTTGGCGTGATACCGACAGAAACCGGGGTGTCGCCCAGGATGAACTGGTGCGCTGCGGCGATGCCGTATTCTGTGACCAGTGCGGCAACGCCCTGCGCCCGCGAGGTCATCTGGTCAATATCCGTCTGAGTGGGCGTGAAAATGCCGCTCTGTGCCGCGTCGAGATACGCCAGGTCACGTTGTGTGATATCGGTCCGGACTTTGGCCTGTCCCCAGCCCTTTGCCACAAATGCGAAAGGGAGGGTGTCATTCGGAATGGCAATCACCGCAGAAAGCCCGGCACTGGCGTGCCCGCTGTCGCACCTTGTGGCGGTGAGCAGCCCTATTGACCTGCTTAATCTGATTGAGGGTATTGAAAGCCGGGGCAAAGACTCGCTTGAGCAACTGGGCGGCTTTGCCTACCTGGCAGAGCGTGGCCAACATCACACATTACTGCTACATCGTAGCTCGCTACGCCAGCTGGCAGCAATCGGTGTCGAGATACATGCGTCAGCCATCGTGCTAGGCGCTAACATCGCCGCTGCGATGGAAACGACCGAACAGAAAATCATGCCGCTGGCAGAACGGGCCGCCCCCCAGCAGGGTGTAACCATCGTAGGCGGCCTGGAAAAGCTGACGGCCGAGCTCGAACGCCGCTGCCATACGGTATCACTGGCACGCCGGCCAGGTTTGACGAGCTGAACGTCCTCACAGGTGGCCTCCAGTCGGGTGACGTTGAGTGGGATAAGTGAATCGGTCTGCGAGCAACTGACGAGCAACACCGAAAGGTCCTGCTTGGATGAACTCGCTGGCCACTGTGGTGTGTATGCCCACGGGTTTCCCTGTTCGGCGTGGCCGGAGAGGTGGTGATCGGATCGGTAATTCGCTTATTAATGAACGTCGGCGGGTTCTTTGTACGCCAGCTCATTACATGGGGGATTATCCAGTTGCAGACGAGAATGGATGCAGCAGTTGTTTGATCGCTCACACTGAACAAAAGGCCACGATTCGATGTGGCCCTTTTTTAGTCCCAAACAAACCAATTAAAATTCTAAATGAACTCACGGATACAAAATATAATAATAGAAAAAGTGGAGCCCGGCAAAGCGTGTCACCGTATATGACAGCCTATTCAGAGCGAGACTTGGTTGCGTCTTTCATCTTGTATACGAAATTATGTAATTTCGTGAACATTGCTTCTGGTTCGCTAAAATTACTCTCAATAATTTTTACGATCGCAGAACCAGAAATTGCTCCTGCTGCACCAGCTCTGAGCGCCTCACGAACCTGCCCAGGCTCAGAAATCCCAAACCCTAACAGAGGTGGAGGTGCATTATAAGATTTTAACGCTTCAATCATTTCTGAAGAAGGCATCAGTGCGCGAGTATCAACGCTAGTAACTCCAGCGCGAGAAAGAAGGTAGGTATAACCACCGCCAAATTCTGAAACTGATCTTAAAGTGGAGTCATCAGCATTAGGCGGAGCAAAGAAAATAGTATGAATTCCATTTTTGCCAGCAGAAGTGCGGAATTCATATGACTCTTCTACTGGCACGTCACCAATTAAGACAGAGTCAACCCCGGCAACTGCGCATTTCTGATAGAAATTATCGATTCCATTTGAAAAAACTAAATTTGCATAAAGGAGTAAACCAATAGGCAGATCAGGATGCTTGCTACGAACCTCAGAGATAATATTGAAACAAAGATCTGGTGTTGCTCCTGCCTTCAAAGCCCTGAGCGAAGCACCCTGAATAACTGGTCCATCAGCAAGAGGATCTGAAAAAGGTATGCCGAGTTCAAGTGCATCAGCACCAGCTTCTATGATGGTTTCAACAATCTTTAAAGAAACTTCGAGATTTGGATCTCCCAATGTGACATATGGAACGAATGCACCTTCATTTCTTTTCTTCAGACGGTTGAACGTTGAACGATAACGATCCATTAGCTTTCTACCCCAGTATTTAAATGGTTTTGAACAGTAGAAATGTCTTTGTCACCACGACCAGAAATATTTACGACAAAAATATTTTCCGATTGAGGCTCCTGAGCAATTAACTTCAAAGCATAAGCCAACGCATGAGCTGATTCTAGAGCGGGAATTATCCCTTCATGCGACGCCAGACTATGGAAAGCCTTAACAGCTTCGTTATCAGTTATAGCTACATATTCAGCGCGGTTAATATCACGTAGATATGCATGTTGGGGGCCGACTGATGGGAAATTCAGGCCCGCAGAGATAGAATGAGACACTGTAATCTGGCCTTCGTTATTCTGCAAAAGTGGAGCTTTCATGCCGAAGAACACTCCGGTTTTACCGTTAATGAGAGGGGCACTGTGCATGTTGGAATCCTGGCCACTACCTGCCGGTTCTACACCGATTAAGCGAACAGATGATTCATCAATAAAATCCGTGAATATACCTATGGCATTTGAGCCGCCACCTATACAGGCGATGACAGCATCAGGCAACCTTCCTTCCTTTAACATAATTTGCTTTTTAGTCTCTTCTCCAATTATCTTCTGAAACTCTTGTACCAAAGATGAGTAAGGGTGCGGACCAGCTGATGTACCTATCAAATAATGTGCAGTACTAAAGTTTTCTGACCAATCTCTAATAGCCTCATTACATGCATCTTTCAGGGTCCCGCTTCCAGAGGATACTGGAACAACTGTAGCTCCCATCAACTTCATTCTGAGTACATTGGTTTGCTGACTCTCCAGATCTTTATATCCCATATAAATTCGGCATTTCAAATTCCAGAGCGAACAAGCCATGGCAGTTGCGACGCCATGCTGCCCAGCGCCAGTTTCAGCAATGATCGCAGTTTTACCCATCCTAATTGCAAGAAGGACTTGTCCTAATACCTGATTCATCACGTGCACTCCTCCGTGAAGCAGGTCTTCCCTTTTCAAATAAAGCTTTGTTTTGGAGCCTTTCGTCAGATTACGACAAAGCGTTAATGCAGTAGGCCTTCCAGCATAATCCTCTAATAAACCTGTAAGTTCAGATATAAAATCAGGATCCTGAATTGCATGTTTGAAAGTAGATTCCAATTGTACAAGGGCAGGCATTAGTATCTGTGGGACATACTGGCCGCCATATTCCCCAAAATATCCATTGTCAGTATTCATAAGAACTTTCTCATATAGTGTTCAAACAGAAGACTCAGGGATACCACAATACTCTGAACATGACATAACCCATTCAGCAATATAGAGTATGCAACTGGTATGCTTTTTAAGTACAGGGTACAGTCCCCATTCAGGGGAGACATTTCAGAATAAAAACTTCATTTTTCATTGAAAGTTAACATTAGCAAGAAAATTTGCTTCAACATAGTCTGCCTGTAGCTTTCGTTATAAACAAGTTTGAGAAAAATTCACCACCCACCACTATTAAAAAATAAATAACCATTGGATTCAACGAGATAATGGCATTTAAGCTCATCTTTGAACATGAGCTACTAAAACAGAGCGAAATATTAAATTTTTATGAATGCTATAAAATGACCTTTAACAATCCAAGTCGTTTATGTATTGTTTTAAAACGCACTTGCAAACTAGTACGGAAAATAAAAAATAAATAACTGTATAATTCAGACTATTAACCAGACCATAAGGTTTCTTATAGATACTTATGGCTGAAGATTTCTTAGTTAGTAAGATCGGAATTCATATTTCCGAGCAATGATATCCCTATGTCATAAAAATGTTAGGAGATTTAGTATGATTGAAGGTAAAAACAGAATCACCCCTGAAGGCATTGAGACAGAATTTCTTACAGAATATGAATTTAAACTTCTTCCGTACTTAGATTCACAAATATACATCGAATCAGCTTTTGCGAGGTTCACTGGATGGCATAGCTCTTATGATAATTTGCATCCGGACTGGAAAGACCGGGTAAGAGTTCAAAGACAACTTTCAAATTGTTTTGTCAAAGCATGTCATCTAAAAAAATTCTCAAAAAGAGATGATGAAAAAGCAAAAGTACTTTTCCTTGGTGCTTCATTAGGCTCAATTGCGACTCTTTTCTTCTATTCAGAATGGAAGGGAATGTTTGGTTCAGATGGATTGGAAATACACATTGTAGACTTGATTGAAGAACCATTATTAAGAACCAAGTCGGGAGATTTTGAATTACCTTATGCTGCATTAAAGGATTGCGATCTTAACGGTAATGTTACAGAGGAAGATTATAAAAACATACTTAAAGAATGCCATGTTTACGAAAGCAACGTTGTAAATCTTCCTGCAGACTTATCTGATTTTGACATTGTTATCGCTCCATATATTCATCATCATCTAAATATTTATGATAAGAATAAAGCTTGTAAGGAAATGTTTAGAGTGACGAAGCCCGGTGGGATCATCCTGATTGGCGATCTTTACTTTGAATATAATGATTTCAACCTTTGGCTAAAAAGGCATAAAGCAGAAAAGTTTCCATATGCGATTGAGTCCTTTATAGACAAAGAGTTGCATCGCGACTATCTAGGAAAAACGGAGCTTGTAATTGAATTACAAAATGATTTTAGTTATGCATTTTGCGTAAAGAAAATTTAATAATGAGACGGAATTGGTTTCGTCAGAAATTTTAAAAGACGGCGCAAAACGAAATTAGGTAGCGTAATAATGACTTTAAATGATTTAAAAATAAACGATAATTATTCTAGCATTAATTTAGATGATGCAATCAAACACACATTAAAGATCAGAAAAAGAATCATAAGTTCATTGCTAAATGAAGATTTTGAACGAGAAGATATATTTGAACTTAAAGGTATTTTAGAGAGAGTAAGATATTTAATGTTAAACACTCAAGAAAAAAATATTATCTATAATAGTGAGAAATTAGAAAAGCTAACAACAAAATTAGAGTTTGATAAAGAAAACAAAAAAAATGCCAGCCAAGAATTTGAGAGATCTTTAAGAATATTAGATGCTTGCTATGAGCTAATGATCGAAAACTTCCCTGAAATGCGGGAAAAAATAAAACAGTTCTATTAGTCATAAATTATTTGGTGTGATAATGAGTAATTCAGAGCGAAAAATTGATAAGACTGTTGGCTATAGCTTTTCATCCTTCGATGAATGCTTGGCCGCACTCCATGATATTAAGTCTTCAGCTATGCCTTACGGCATCAAACCAGTTTATGCAAGGTTCGGCTGCCCGACGGTCTGGGAATGTGAAGCTGCACTAGCAATGCTGCATGGATCTAAGTGGTGTGTCCTTTTTCCATCGGGAATGTCCGCTATAGATGGTGCATTTTCATCAATATTAAAAAAAGAATTGAGCCCAACCTGCTACTTTTTAAATCAGCTTTATCCTGGAACATTAAGCTACGCAAAAAATGTACTAGAGGAACAAAGAGGAATTAGTATTAATATAAAAGATAACTCTTTTATCAAAAAAAAAGTAAATATTAAAAATAGCATAATTTTTGCTGAAAGCTTGACCAATCCCCTTCTGGAGCCATTTAACTTTACATTGCTTAACAATATTGAGCAAAGATTCGATAACATTATAATAATTGATAATACTGTCGCCACATCAATTAATTGCCGTCCACTTAATTTAGGCGCTGACTTAGTGGTTGAGAGTATTGGAAAATATGTATCTGGTCATAACACGCTAATGGCTGGAGCCGTATTTGGAAATAATCCTGAAGCTGCAATCAGAATCCGTCAGTACCAAAAAAATGTAGGATCAATTTCTTGTCCTGAGATTGCTTCTCTGGTTATGGAGCATATGAAAACTTTCTCACTACGTTTCAATAAACAATGTGAAAATGCAAAGCTCCTTGCTTATTGGTTGAAAAAAACGAAAGCGTTTAAAAAAATTTATCATCCATCACTGAGTAATGATTCAGATTGCCGTGCAGCATGTATAACTGCTGAAATAAATCACATGTCAAAAGTCAAAACATTTTCTTCTTTACTTAACGCATTAGCCCCTGAAATTCCATTGAAAACATCTTTAGGAGCGACTTCAACCTCAATAATGGATGTATCAAGTTATATAGTTAAATCGGATTCAGCAAGCCAATTCGCAAGGATAAGCATAGGAATTGAAAACATCGATGAAATAATATCAATTTTTTCACAATCGCTTAACTCAATAGTGGAGAGAAATTGAATGTCCGAAAAAGTGAAAATTGCATTCGTAGACATCCTTGATCATCCAGAAATAAGTTTTATGGAAGAATATAAACATACTATTAACCAATGCTTAATAAAAGATCAGAAAGTGGATTTTCTAACATTATCAAACGTCGATTTCACTTCCCTTGATAACAGTGATTACGACGGTTTTATTATATCGGGTTCAGTGACGCCTTATTGTAGTCAGGAGGAGTGGATCGTTGATCTTAGTGGGTTTATACGTCGCCTGTATATTAAAAATAAAGTGCCTTTGCTTGGCCTTTGTATGGCACATGAACTAATAGCCGTTTTGTTTGGGGGGTTAGTTCAGCCGGGAATCACAAAAGAAATAGGTATTGTTAAGTTAAAAAAAACACCTGAAGGTCATGACTCCCCGCTACTTAAAGATACTCAAGATGCCATTCAATTATTAGCGGCACATAGCCGTGACGTTGTTGTATGGCCGGAGAAAGCAATATTACTAGCTGGCAATGATAGATCTCAGTGTCAAATTTTCAAATTGAAAAACTTATATGGTATTCAGTCACATCCTGAAGTTGGAAAGGATGCGATGAAAAAATGGTTAAGAAGCAGAGAAGGAACAGAAAGCTTGATAAAGCAGGGATTTATTGAAAATGAAAATAAATTAAATCAATTTTTGTCAGAAAACATCAAAGAATGTAATGACAGGTTGGTGATATTTGAAAACTTTATCGATATGTGCAGTAAAAATAAATCAAAGAAAAATATTAATAATGATATCTAATCTATGGCAATCCCGCCTATTTAATAAAAAAAATGGACATCCGCCATTTAATATATCTTCCGCCGATGGAATATATGTTCAAGACGAGCACGGAAAAAGATACATTAATGCCTATGGGGGGTTATCTCTTCCCTTCGGATTCGGTAGAAAAGAATTAATTGAAGCGGTATCAGTGCAGATTGCAACTATGCCCTACATTCCACTAAATGGTATTAGCTCGACTGTTACAGAAGAATATGCAAGGAAGTTATCAAATTTTGTACCAGGTGGCCCATGGACATCTCTTTTTGTGAATTCGGGCTCAGAAGCTGTTGATAGTGCATTAAAGG
Source organism: Pantoea sp. E956-1 (assembly GCF_982223955.1). Taxonomy (NCBI): domain Bacteria; kingdom Pseudomonadati; phylum Pseudomonadota; class Gammaproteobacteria; order Enterobacterales; family Erwiniaceae; genus Pantoea; species Pantoea sp. E956-1. The sequence goes on from NZ_CEUYZP010000005.1 coordinate 11,980, forward strand.
CTGCCCGTTTGTTTTGGACAGGGAGCTCGCATTTTAGTTCTGATTCAAGGTCTGGGATCCTGAGTTTCAGCAACTCCTATCACGGCCAAACAATGGGAGCAATGGCAGTTTCTGGTATTTATCAAGATTTGGAAAGTCATAGCAGTAAATGGGAATATGGGGTTTATTTTGCGCCATCACCTTTGCCAGCCTTGGTTGGCTACAAAAGTGGAGCTCAGAACAATTTGAATAATGCTATTAGATTGCTTGAAGAGCGTCTAAAAGATGACAGGATTGGATCGGTCATCATCGAACCTGTAATTGGTGCAGGCGGAGTTCATTTCCCTCCCCAAGAGTATTGGGTTGCTTTTAAAAAAATAATTGATAGAAAAAACATCTTATTAATTATAGATGAATCTGCTACTTGTGGTGGCCGTACTGGTGAAAAATTTGCATTTACTTCAATAGGTTTAAAGCCTGACATATTAATCCTTGCTAAAGGGATCAACGGTGGCTATTTACCGTCAGGAGTTATGATGCTATCTGAGAATGTCACTAACCAGATCCTTCAGACATCAGAGGAACTATTCTCAACATCCCAAGGTGGTAATTCAATAATCGCAAAATTAGGAATTGAAGCACTCAATATTTTCGAGCAAGAAAGACCTTGGGAGAATGCATCCAGGCAAGGGGGGTACCTCATTGGTGAACTAAAAAAGATGAGCAGAGAAATTATAGTCCGAGGGCGAGGGCTTTTAATTGGCATTGATTTTAATATTAGACTAAATGAAAAAATAGCGTTAGAGGCACAAAAAATAATGAGAGAAAAAGGGGTCCTCATTTATGCAAAAGGACGGTTCATTGGGATTTTCCCACCTCTTTCAATAAGTGATAAAGAGTCAGGGACCATTGTTAATTCTTTCCGGGAATGTATCAAACAACTTGGATTGTCTTAGTTACTTCAATAAATGGAGTGTAACCATGAGCAATGTTTTTTTCGAAGTCGATAGCGATGGAATTAAATGTATTTTAACAAATGCACGTCCTCCTTCGCTATTAGAAGTAGATGATATTTTAGAGAATGCCGATGTTCGCGAACTTACTAAAAATGAAATTGCATCACTTATCGCCGCAATGAACTCACCAATATTTGAAGAGGTTAAGGAAAAGGTTATCTCTAAATCTCGGAACATTCGTCACCGCATACATGGTAATAAAGTCATACCAATGGCACCAGTTGAAGTCACAAATAGATGCTCTTCAAATTGCAACTTTTGTGGATGGAGATCGGATAATAAAGATATGAATAGGATGACCGTTTCGGAAAACCTTATGATGACGCAAATTTCTTACTTGTTGAGTAAAGGAATTGGGCATATTGAATTGGTAGGAGGTGATGATATAGCTTTTGTAAAAAATACACTACCTAAACTTATTCCTGAGGTTAAGAAAAATCAGCAAAATATGGCGGGAGGGAAATTATCATTTTGTACAATGGCATTAACAGAAAAACAATATAAAAAATTGAAAGAAATTGGCGCAGACACAATGATTATGTGGCAGGAAACCTACGATAAGAATGTGTTCAAACAACATATCACTGCTGGTCCAAAAGCTTGGGGTATTAATGACGACTTCAAAGTTATTAAAGGTGGAGATGGATATAAATTCCGACTTGAAAGTCAAGATCGTGCAGCGCAAGCAGGATTAGGGTTATCTGTAGGTGCAATTCTTGGGTTGAATTCAAATTATGGTTTCGAGATACTCGCAACAATTGATCATGCAAATCACCTGATTGAAAAATGGACTCCATCAGAACCTATAATCGTAGGAATGCCAACTTGGAACAAGATCACAACACCCCGTACTGATAATCGTCCAGAGCAAACACTTCCTATTGAAAATTTCTTTACATACTTTTCTTGTTTGTATTTCCTTGCTTTGAATAAATACAAAACTTGGATTTTCCCGAACTGTAGAGTGAGTATAGATATACAAGTTGAGGCCGTTGACGCCTCGGGGATTTTTACATCGACAGAAGTTAAACTTGGACCAGGCGGTTATGTTAATTCAGCATTAAAACATCTCACTCCTGCAGAACAAAGCAAGGTTAAAACCGAATTAATCGCTCTTTTCAAAGATGATGTTGATAATTCTGATATTCAAATGTACCTCGATGATATGGAACAATTCCAACATCATTATCATACCCATGAAGACTATCTCGCAGCATTCGATAAAGTTAATCTGGTGTGTATAACAGAAAAAAAATAATCTCATATTGTATGAGTAACTGGATATCTAAAATGTTGAAAACCACTCAATTAAGAAATTTATTCAATAGTAATAAAGTAAATTTTTTGATGGAAGCACATAATGGACTTTCTTCTCGCATTGTTGAAGAAGCAGGTTTTGAAGGTATCTGGGCAAGCGGTTTATCCATATCAGCTTCGTTAGGACTGAGGGATAATAATGAGGCAAGCTGGACCCAGGTGTTAGATGTTATTGAGTACATGAGCGACGCTACTAAAATTCCCATATTGCTTGATGGAGATACTGGATACGGTAATTTTAATAACATGTGCAGACTTGTAAAAAAACTTGAGCAAAGAGATATTGCAGGCGTTTGTATAGAAGACAAAGTCTTCCCTAAAACAAATAGCTTCTTGAGAGGTGAATCTCAACCTCTTGCAGATATTGAAGAATTTTGCGGAAAGATCAAAGCAGGGAAAGATAGCCAAAAGAATAGTGACTTTGTTATTGTAGCCAGAACTGAGTCGTTGATAGCTGGCAGAGGAATTGATGAAGCCCTTTTCAGGGCCGAAAAATACTATGAAGCTGGCGCAGACGCAATACTTATTCACTCAAAATCATCGGAAGCTGATGAGATATTTGATTTCATCGACAAATGGGATAACAAATGCCCAATCGTTATCGTTCCTACTAAATATTACACAACACCTACATCTGAATTTGAAAGTAGGAATGTGTCTCTGGTGATTTGGGCTAACCATCTGTTGCGGAGCAGCATCCGTAGTATGCAGAATATCGCTTGCCAGATTTATAAAGATAAGACACTTATAAATATTGAGGAAAATATATCATCTGTACAGGAGGTTTTCAGGCTACAACGTGACAATGAACTTCTTGAAGCTGAAGCAAGATATCTCCCAAGTAAAAAGGATAATTTTTATTTTCTAGTTTTACCATCTTTTTTTAGGTTTTTAAAAGGCAATAAAAATCTAAATTCTATATGGAATGAAGAGTCAGCATTTAATAAAAGAGCAAAAGAAAAAAATATAGAAGCTTTAAAAAAACATGGTGTATCTGAATATCCTGTTATTATACCTGCTCGTGAATATAATCTGCTTTCATTAGTCGATGAGGTTTACCATTGCCCTGTAAGTGAAGAATGTGGTTATATTTTTGTTCCTGATGACATAGTTGTACAAAGTTCTGCCTTTGCCAATTTAGTGAGTGATGATGCTGATATATGTTTGCTTGTTGATTATGCAAACCCAGATACTGAAGCTAATAACTATTTTAGTTTGAAAAAAAGCATCTGTAGGGATAATCTCACTCCTTTACATGAGGCTGATTTTTCGAAATATTCCGAATGCTTGGATCGAGCTACATGGCTTGGCGCGTTCAAGTTAAGTACTTATGGTTTATCATTGATTTCTAACCGAGATTTTTATAATTCGGCTATTAATAATGAAGTAGTTGATTTTCTGGATGTAATAAAAAAACTATCAGATCGAGGTGTGAAAATATCGGTTCAGCTAGCACAAGGACAATGGACTAGAGAAGATGACCTCATATTGATTGATAAAGTCCCTATGCACATCGTGTAAAGTTATAAGACTAGGAAGAAGTGTTAATACTTTCTCCAATTCAAAATAATAAGCTATGTAAGAGAGGTTATATGTCATTTAAATTAGACCGTGTATTGATAAATGGGAAAATCAATACAGATTTACTTGAAAATCTCAAAAAAATTTGTCTCAGTCACCTTCGCTCTTTAGGATTTAATGAAGACGAGATCAAATCAACATATGATTCTCTAATTTTTGCTGAAACGCATAATAAGCCTAGTCATGGATTAAATAGGCTTTTTAGTGGTTTTATCGAAAAATGTGTTGACTCCGAAATGATGGAGCCTAATAAAGTCCCCATCCTTATGGATTCAAGCGATGACCAGCGGTTTTTCTTTAATGGAAATCATGCTATAGGTTACTATGGAATTAAGTTTATAGTTGAGAAGATAATACACAAATCAAAATCAAACTCTGTTATTTTTGCGCATGTCAACAATCTTTACCCTACAAATGCGCTATCAGAATATGCTAAGGAACTCAATGATCATAATTTAATCTGTTACATTACAACTAAATCTCCTGACAAAGTAGGTCCTCCCGTTTCTCCCGGTAAAGATGTAGTAAAAGCTAAAGCAGTAGTTGGCACAAATGCTTATGCTTGGGGTTTTCCCAATGTAGCTGGAAACCATTTTATTTTCGATGTCTCAATGGCTGGAGCCACAAACGGAGAGTTGTTACAGCCTTTAGAGAATCAACGGAAAAGTTTTCTAAAAAGCAATTTCCTCACGAAAAGTCTTAATACCCCTAATGATCCCGAAGACCTCTTTAATTCCACTGGGGTGTTTGATGGTTTGATATTACCTATGGGGGGAGAGAAAAACTATAAAGCATTTGGCAATCTGCTAATTGCAGAATACTTTAATCTACTATTCGAGCAAAACTCAACAAACACTTCCACGACTATTATAGCAATTAAAAACACGAATAAATATTGTGGGGATTCTGAGTTTAGAGCAAAGTTGAAAAACTCTCTCGAATACCAGGGTGGTCAAAAACTAAAAATACCATTTGAAGAAGGAGCTATTTTCTCTGAAGGAGAAGTTTTATTTAAGTATAGTGATGAGATATTGAAACTAAAATATGATAATTGTTCAGCCTCAAGTTATAGATTGAATGCCAATAGGTGTTTTTTATTAGAAAAAGACCTCGATTTATACAAGCTTAAACTTATAAATTCTGTCAAAAATGAGATTCTACGATTTTCGGACTGCGTCCCTGAGAGTGTTATCGATGCTGCAATTAACACCGATTTGGATAATAATTCTTTCTTTAATGAGTGGAGTAAGGAATATTCTCTTCCTTCTTTAGATCAACACTCAAAGATAATGGATGGTGTAAAGGGGCTTACCTTTGGTCAAGATGATCTAGTTCTTGATGTTGGTTGTGGAAATGGCCGATTGATTCAAGTTTTGCCGAAAATAAAGAAATTAGTTTGCCTCGACATTTCTGATGCTATGCTCGATAGTATACCTACAGATCATTCCACTTATATCATTCAGAAAATCCACTCTGATTTCCTGGATTATTCCACGAATGAATCTTTTGACAAGATAATATCTATTATGTCAATGCATCATATTCCTCACCATGAAAAAAATACTGCGATCAGTAAGGTAGTATCACTTCTTAATAATAACGGGGTGTTTTTTTTGGGGGAAACATTTCTTGACTCTGTCAACATTGACGACAGACATAACATGTTTAATATCGCAGATATTTACTTTAAAAAAATTAAAAACTGCTTTAGCAATGGAGTAATCTCTCACGGGCTGAAAGATTTTCAAATATTACGAAGGATACTTTTTTCTGATGGAGAGTATATGCTTTCAAAAAAACAATGGTCTGAACTTCTTTTATCACATGGTTTAACACCTGTCGCAGGTAAAACCACCTCCCCAGACATTGGATATGGGTATTTAGCGTTTAAGAAGATTTAATTAAAATTTTTCCCATATTAACTCATGTTAAAAAAATAATGGCGAGGGATTATGCTTGAAATAATTACAGCTGCATTTACTTTTGGGTTGGTTGCTGGTTTAAAACCCGGACCGCTAGGAATAATTGTTATTCAGCAAACATTATCAAGAGGTTTACCAGCAGGGATATTAGCCAGTCTTTCTCCTTTAATAACTGACACGCCAATTATATTCATTGCAGTTTTAATTTTAAGGAGTTTTAATGACATTGATTTATTCATTGCTTTACTTTCGCTCATTGGTGGTTTAAATCTCCTCTGGATTTCAATCAAGCTATTTAAAGTTAACATGAGTAAGTTATCTGCTAACAACCTTAGCTCAAGCAGTCTTTTGATGGCTGTAAGAGTAAATCTTCTAAATCCAACTCCATACTTATTCTGGTTTACGATAGGAGGCAGCTATATCATTTCTGGGACTTTAGTGCAGAGCATTGCATTCTCAGTTGTTTCTATTTCGTCATTAATACTGTCAAAAATTTTTGTTGCTTTACTTGTCCTTTATTTTAGGGGGTTCCTTTCCAGTAATCGATATCTTTACGTTATGCGTACATTATCACTGGTTCTTTCCGTTTTCGGTTTTCAGTTAATATATCGCTCGTTTGAACTTATCCACTCAATGTTATCGCTCAAGACTTGAGGAAAAGATTTTTTTCGGATTAATATGAAGAGCAATAAGTTGCCGTGTCATTAATAACACTCTTTAGTTAACATTGCTTACTTCTGGCCATACTGCGTTCTTCTGATTTTGTCGTTAATTGGAACCACGCATCGTTCATCCGGGCCGATGGCTAGAACTGCTATTTTATTTATTAAATTGAATCAGTACTTCATGAAGTAGCCTGAATAGTTGTTCCGCTGAGAAATCAGAGAGGAATCTCATATTCCATCATCAGTAGCATACTGGCTCTTACGGAAGCGGTAAAATTGCCGAAACAACGGTGCCGTGCCTGAGGATCATGTTGAGACCGTGATGTCAGCTAACATCGGCAAGCATCGTGCGGACGCGGCGCTAAGCTGGATTGTATGACTAGGATATGTGAACTGCTGATAAACTAACCTGCCCCCAGGATTCGATACAACACTTATTAGTAATGTCGGATCCTTCACTCTCAGAATGACACGCGTCAATGTGGCGTCGGTAAAACCGCATCGACCTTACATCTGCGCCCTTGTTCGGAAAAGACATTTAGCAGAATGCCACCCATCTCGGAGCAGGACAGTCTCAACCGGACAACCATCCCCTCTGGCCAGCCAGCTCACCCATACGGAAAATTAGTCAGCTAGCCGCTCTAGTACCGGGAGGGTCAGATGATTGAACGTTCGTTCATGGTTCTCCTACACGCTCAGCCCGATATTAATCCTGGAGAGTATCGTGACCACCTGCGTCACACTTATATTATGGCGGTCCATCAGCAGCCAGAATTGTTCGTAAACGCGGTTTACCGTGGCCTTTCGTTGCGTCGTGGTTTTCTGTCAGGACGGCCTCAATGTTGACGTTGACCAGCTCAGTGACAGAGATAACGAGCCTGCGTTAAATGTGGTGTAAAAATTCTCGTAAGGCTGGCGGGAAACGTACAGCCACTGGCGGACTGCCGGTCTTTTCCCCTCTGCGAATTGCTTAGGCAGCTGTCTCTGCTCGTCGCTCTGCTCTGAGACGACGCGGTAGAGTATTTCTGTCAGGTTGATGCGTTTCATAAAGGCCCTGGTGTTGGCTGGATAAGTAAATATTTTGTTAATCTTTTTTGTTGCGGGTGTGAATACAGTACCTGGCTTAACTGCGCGTTGTATAACACGATATTTCGATCATTCAGATCGAATACGTGTGTAATCAGTGTGCCCCCATTTATGACTTAACAACTGAAATCATTTTTCCGGTTCAGAAGTTTTTTTCAGCAGCATCACCGGCCATCTGGTGCGTGACGGACAGCGCCAGCGCCACTGCCTGAACAGGATTTCCAGCTGCATCAGGGCGCGGGCAGAGTCCCGGAAAGGGACACTCGTCAGCCGGCTGTGGTAAGCCCAGCCTCGCGCCGTCAGGTACGCCATGAGCCTGGCCGCCCGCACTGGCGTCAGCAGGTGCGAAGCAATGACAACGGTCTTTCCCTCCTGCAGCGCGGATTCCGCCGCCTCATATACGCCAGACCAGAACCAGCTCACGCGCTCAGGCGTCAGCCCCACGGTGGGCAGCCAGGGAGACAGGTGCACGGTGATGCGTTTTTTCCGGCTGAGCAGGCAGGGTCTGCGGTAGAACTGCCGCGTCACACAGTCGAGCGGCCTGAGCATAAACGGCGAGGCGGCCGTCAGCATCCAGAGCGTCAGGACGCCGCCGGGACCAGCTGGCGTCAGCAGGCTGAAAGCGAGCGTGAGCGTCAGCCAGAGAATGAGGGTCAGGATAACCAGTCGTTGCTGCATGGGTGTGCTCAGTTTAATTAACGGAAGGTGCGCACAGCAAAGCACGGGGCGTTAACGGCGTCCGTCGTAAACCCTGAATCCGGGTTGAAAAATTAAAGCAAGCGGGATGTCTGCCTGAGGCAGATAAGGGTTTAGGGTTGCAAACGACGCACGGTCTCATAGCGTTACGTCATTTCTGAAGCAGAACGAAAGGCAGTGACGATGGTACGGGTAATGAAATGGCTGGCAGGCAGGACGGCGCAAAAGTCGACGACAAAGCGGCTGAACATGGACGGGAAAGAGGTGGCGTTTCGCCCGGTCCTCACCGGTAGCGAACTGATGCAGACGGCTGAGCGGCGTAAACTTCTGAAAATTCTGGCGGAAAATAGCCCCCTGTCGCAGTCCGTGACGGAGGCCTGGTGGCTTCAGCCGGCACAGGCATTGCTTGCGTGCGTACAGGACTGTCCTGCCGCGTGGCGCGGGCCTTACTCCGGGCCGGGGGGATTTGGCGACCTGAGCCTCAGCGTGGCGGTCAGGGCCGTCCGACTGGTCCGGGGCATGATGCTGCCGTCCGGCGCGACTTCAGAAGAGCAGTCTGAGCAGGCGCCGGGCTGGGTCTGTGCGGTGTTCTGGGCGGGGCTGTTTCATCATCTGGCCTGGCTGACGCAGGCCGAAGGTGCCACGGAAAAAGGGCGGGTGTGGTATCCAGGCCTTGAGGAGCCGGACAGCGCGTGGCGAATCCGGCCCGCAAAAGAGGGGCAGGTAGCACAACTAACGGGCCAGTACATGGCCGCACGGCTGCTGCCGGCGTCCGGCATGCTGTGGCTGCAGCGCTGGCCGGGGATCTCACACTCCCTGCTGCAGTTTATGGCGGGTGAGCGCGGCGGTGTGCTGTACGGCATTATTGCCGAGGCAAAGACAGGTGCAGGGTTCGGTGTCAGCGAATTATCAGATTTATCAGACAGGGCAGGTGTCAGTATTTCACAAGTGACGCAACCTGCTGAAACTCCCCCAAAATTAGCACACAATTCGCCATTCCTTTTGTCGAGTCACATCATTTCAGCAAATGTTTCTGAACCAATTGGAAACGAAGCGGCAGCGTATACTGCCCCTCAGACAGGAGATGCAGCAGCAGGGGCAGAGAGTATCGTCCCTGCCATCACAGGTCTGGTATCGGCCCTGAGCAGCGTGGATACCAGTCCTGACCCGGATGAGACCGAGCAGAGCGACACGGACAGCGCTCCTCAGGCAGACCTGCTGGCGGTACTGGACCGCATGGCGGCGGGACAGTCGCCCGTCAGTGCCGGTGAGGAAAACACTCCGCTTCTGACAGAGCCTGAGCAAATCCCGAATGCCGTGCTGCTGAGCACGACTCCGGAGGCAACTGAAGTGGCAACAGACGGCGAGCGGTTTATGGCGTGGCTGAGGGAAAGCACTGAAGGTGGCACGCTGACGGTAAACCAGCGTGATAGCTCGTTGCACGTCCTGGCCGGTTTTGTCTTTCTGGTGTCGCCGGACGTCTTTTTTAAATGCATTTCATCACAGCCGGAAAATAATTTTGATAAAAACAGGCTGCAGAAAAGCTTTGAGGCGCTGGGCATCCATCATTCACGAAATGGTAAGGGGTTATACCATTACCATAAATATGATTCGCCGGATAAAAGCGGTCGTTTTACCAGCCTGTCGGGATATATGGTTCGGACCGACATTATTTTTAAAAAAGGAAGCTGTCCTGCGGACAGCATATGGCTTTCGCCACGGCGAGAGTAATTACAGGGTTTATGAGATAAAGAGGTCACAGTGTCTGATAACGTATCATTTGATGAATTACTGAATGATTATTTCTTCAGTAAATCACTCCGTGAAGCTACCGAATGGAGTTACCGCAAGGTGGTTAAAACGTTTATTAAATTCGTCGGCGTAAATACAACACCCGAACAGGTGACCAGCCATATGGTACTCACCTGGCGAAGAAAAGTTATTGCTGATGAAAAACTGTCCAAAATAACCTGGAATAATAAGCTGACGCACATGCGTGCTATTTTTAATTTTGCCATCAAAAAAGGCTATATCAGCCAGAGAGAAAACCCTTTTAATGGCGCAATCGCCAGGCCCGATGTGAAGCGCAAAAAAACGCTGAGCAATGACCAGATTAAAAGAATTTATCTCATCATGGAGGCAAAGGAACAGGACGAAATTATTGGTGCAGGGGAAGTACGTAAAAATGCCCTGCGGCCGTGCTGGTTCTGGCTCACAGTGCTTGATGCATTACGGCGGACGGGCATGCGGCAAAACCAGCTTCTTCACATCAGGCTCTGCGACGTGAACCTCACCCATAACTGGATAAGTCTCCGGCCAGAGGGGGCGAAAAATCATCGTGAGCACCGGGTTCCTGTCACGAGCCAGTTTCGCCCTCGCCTCGAACGGCTGTACAGTCTTTCTCTTGAAAGGGGAGCAAAAATGGAAGATCAGCTTTTCAACCTCACACGGTTTGACAGCCGAAGAAATGAGGTCAGTGAGAACATGGACAATCCGCCGCTCCGGGCTTTTTTCAGGCGACTTTCTAAAGAGTGCGGGTTTGTTGTCAGTCCGCATCGCTTCCGACACACGATAGCGACGAACCTGATGAAACTCCCTGATCGCAACCTCAAAATGGCACAGGATCTGCTCGGGCAATCGACGCCGAGTGTAACCCTGCAATACGTGGAAAGCGACATTGAGAAGGTGAGAAGCGTGATTGAGGAGCTGGATGTTGACTAAGATAAATCTTAAGGCAAATCTAACTATCTGATTTAAAAAATGGAAAAAATGCGAAGGATTTATTTACATTATCTTGACAGAGAGGATGAAGAACAGGTAAATACTTTGCTGAAGTGTTTTTAATGGATGTGAGAAGCCCAGAGGATGCGGGAACATCCTCCGGACTTTAAAGTCCCGTGTTCAACAAAGGTTCGGTAAGCATATTTACCAACTTTTGGCTGAAGGGGACCCTCTGTCTTGCCCGTTAAGGATCTCACCCCTTAACGAACAGGCTCTGAAGAGTGGTGCCCGAACCCGGAATCGAACCAGGGACACGGGGATTTTCAATCCCCTGCTCTACCGACTGAGCTATTCGGGCAACGGGGCGCATTAAACCGTAAAGGCCGCGGGTCGTCAACGGCTTTCACTAAAAAACCCCGGAAAACGTGACTGATTGCCTGATTTTCAGTCAAAGCGGGTAAAACCTCAGGCCAGTGCGCCATTCTTACGGCACAGCGCGATGCTGTAAACATCCTCCGCCAGCCGTTGTGCGGTGGCGACATCCTGCACATTGCGCTTCACCAGCAGCTTGCTGAGGCAGCCTTCAAGAATCAGCTCCATCTGATCGGCCACCATGCTGGGGTTATCCAGCGCCTGCTCCACCAGAATGTCGTGGGTAAACTGCCATGAGCCGCGTTTCTGCTGTTCGGCCAGTTGATGGATGGGCTGATCGGGCTGCGGGTAGAAGCTACAGGCGGCGATAAACAGGCAGCCTGGAAAGCGTCCTTTGCTGACCTGCTCACTCAGAACCTCATAGCGTGCCATCAGCTTCCGGTCGGGCGACAGCGATTCATCCAGCAGGATCTGGCGCCGCCAGGTATCAATTTGCTGGCCGTGATAGCGCAGCGCATCGTAGAGCAGGGCGTCGCGATCGGGCCAGAACAGCTGAAGCTGATCACGGGTTAATTCGGAGCCCGCCAGGGTTTCCAATGAGAGGGTGGCGGCGAGGCCGTTCTGTTCAAGCACATTCAATGCATGCTCGAGTATCTGTTCACGCTGCAAGTGACTCTCCTCTGGTATGCAGGCCCGGTTATTCACCGGGCAATGACCTGACTCCAGTGTTGTTTATGGGGTAAGTTTCTGCAAATGCGCCCGGAAGTCGGCGGCATTGAGAAACCCGGTGATGCGCGAACCGGGGATTTCGCGGCCCTGCGCATCAAAGAACAAAATCGTTGGTAAGCCCAGTACCTGAAGATGCTGCAACAGCGCGTTGTTACTGGCGTTGTTGGCGGTGACGTTAGCCTGGAGCAGCTGTACCTGACTCAGGCTATCGCGCACGGCGCTATCACTAAAGGTATATTTTTCAAACTCCTTACAGGCGACGCACCAGTCAGCGTAGAGATCGACCATGGTGATGCGGCCGCGGGCCTGCTGCAGCGCGTTATCGAGCTGCTGCGGCGTCTGGATGGTATGGAACGGCAGTGGTGCCACAGCCTGCTGCTGCGCCGCCGGGCCACCAAAGGCCCAGTCCTGCAACGGACGTGCGCTGATTAGCGCAGCGGCCAGCATGATAATCTGCACCACGCGCCACGTACCGCTGCTGGCGCGCAGGCTGACGCTGAACGCCCAGCCAAAGAACGCCACGCCGAGCAGGCTCCAGAGACGCATTCCCCATGCATCGCCCAGCACCCGCTCCAGCAGGAAGACGGGCAGTGCCAGGATGACAAAGCCAAAGCCCTCTTTAACGGTTTGCATCCACGGGCCGCTTTTTGGCAGCAGCCGGTTACCAAACAGGGTCACGGCGATCAGCGGTAATCCCATTCCGACCGCATAAAGCCACAGCGTCCCGGCACCGGCCCACAGATTTCCGCTCTGCGCGATGTAAAGCAGAATGGCGCTGAGCGGCGCCGTGGTGCAGGGCGAGCAGATCAAACCTGCCAGCGCGCCCATCAGAAAGACGCCGGGCAGCGAGCCACCCTGCTGACGATTACTCCACAGGGTCAGGCGGGTTTGCAGGCTGGCGGGCAGTTGCAGCGTAAACAGGCCGAACATCGACAGCGCCAGCACGATAAACAGCAGTGAGAGCGTGAACAGCACATAAGGATGCTGCAACGCGGCCTGGAAGCGCAGACCCGCTGCCGCGACAACCAGTCCCAGCAGCGTGTAGGTCAGCGCCATCCCCTGCACATAGACCATCGCCAGCGCGAACAGTCGGCCCAGCGAATAGTGGCGCTGTCCGCCAAGGATAATGCCGGAGATCAGCGGATACATCGGCAGTACGCAGGGCGTAAACGCCACACCGATACCAATCAATAGCGCCCAGAGCGGGGAAAAGGGCAGCGGGCTGGCGGGCGCGGGCTGAGCGTTGACCGGCGGCGGTGGGCTGCTGGCGGTCAACGCACTTACCGGCACGCTGCGCGTCTCTGGCGGATAACAGAATCCGGCGGCGGCACAGCCCTGATAAGTCACGCTGAGCGTGGCACCACTGGCCGCCTGTTGCAGCGTCACCGGCAGCGTAAGATCCTGCGGATAGATTTCGCTTTTGCCGAAGAATTCATCTTCATGTGGCTGACCGGCCGGCAGCGTCAGCGGCGCTATCGTCGCGTTCTGCGGCGTGATGTGGATCTGCTGGCGATAGAGGTAATAACCCGATTTCACTTTCCAGTGCAGGTTGAGCTGCGCGCCCTGCTGGTCGAAGTCAAAGGTAAATGCCTGATCGACCGGCACAAAGCGACTGGTCGCCGGATTTGAAAAGAGTGAAGCGTGCGCCTGCAGGCAGATAAACAGCGTCAGCAGAAGCGTAATTAAGCGAGAGATGCGTGCAGCCATGACAAGTATTCACTGTCTCCATATTTAACCGGCAGCGCCAGCAGTTCGGGCACATCGTAAGGGTGAGCTTCTTTGAGCAGATCACACAGCGCCTGCTGATGATCGCGGTCGCATTTCAGCAGCATCTGGACTTCGCTGCTCTGCTCCATTTTTCCCTGCCAGAGATACCAGGAGGTGGCACCCGGCAGCAGTGTGACGCAGGCCGCCAGCCTGGCTTCCAGCGCTAAGCCCGCAAGGTGCTCCGCCGTGGCCTGATCGGGCGCGGTGCAGAGGATAACGACAGCATTCATCCTGTGACTCCTGTTTTAAAGAGCGCCGATGATAGCACGCTCCATGCGTAACACGAGGAGTGCGCTAAAGCAGCAATCCACCAAAGACGAAGCCAGAGAGCACCGACAGTGCAATGGCGATTACTCCGGGAATGATAAAGGCGTGGTTAAACACAAACCTGCCAATCCGGGTCGAACCCGTGTCATCCATCTCAACGGCAGCCAGCAGGGTAGGGTAGGTCGGCAGCACAAACAGCGCTGAAACCGCCGCGAAGGAAGCGATGGCAGTAAGCGGCGTAACGCCCAGCAGCAGCGCGGCGGGCATCAGCGCTTTGGTGGTCGCAGCCTGCGAGTAGAGCAGCATCGAGGCAAAGAACAGCACCAGCGCCAGCATCCACGGATAGGTTTTCAGCGTGTCGCCCGCCAGCATCTGAATTTCCGCCAGATGCGCCTTCACAAAGGTATCACCCAGCCAGGCGACGCCCATCACGCAGATACAGGCGCTCATGCCGGACTTAAAGGTGCTGGCGCTGAGGATTTCGCTGGTGTCGAGTTTGCAGGTCAGGCTGATCAACGTGGCGATGGTCAGCATAAACACCACAATTGCTTCATTGCGTGGCAGTGGCGGATTGGCGATTAGCCCGACACTGGCGCTGGTCGCGGTGGCATAAAGCACCACGGCTACAATGCCCGTCAGAAACAGCAACACCGATTTTTTCGCGCCCGGTTGTGCCTGGTAGAGGCTGGCGCCTCGCAACTTGACTTCGCCTTTGGCGAGACGCGCCTGATAAACCTCATCATCCTTTAGCTCACGGCCTAAGAAGTTAGTCACCAGAGCGGCCAGGAAGAGGCCCACCATGGTTGAGGGGATGGCAATCGCCAGCAGCGTGATATAGCTGACACCGCGCGGCTCAAGCAGGGTAGCGAAGAAGACCACCGCGGCTGAAATGGGTGACGCGGTAATCGCGATCTGCGAAGCCACCACCGCAATCGACAGCGGCCGGGAAGGGCGAACGCCTTGCTCTTTCGCCACTTCGGCAATCACCGGTAATGTTGAGAACGCGGTATGTCCGGTACCGGCCAGCAGCGTCATCAGGTAGGTCACCAGCGGGGCCAGCAGCGTAACGTGGCGTGGATGGCGGCGCAGCAGGCGTTCCGCCAGGCTCACCAGATAATCCATGCCGCCTGCCACCTGCATGGCGGCTATCGCGGCGATCACCGCCATGATGATTTCAATCACATCGAACGGGATAGCACCGGGTGCCATGCCAAATCCCAGCGTCAGGATCAGCACGCCCATTCCGCCTGCAAACCCGATACCAATGCCGCCAAGACGTGCGCCCAACCAGATCGCCATCAAGACGATAAGCAGCTCTACCACAAACATGAATGACTCCTGAAAGATAAACCGGTAATCGCCGGGTGTGCTGTTTAACAAAAAAAAAGGCACACCGTGTTGATCGCGGTGTGCCTTTGGTTAACCAGCGTCGGTTAAACCTTACTGTTCGTTTTCATCAGTGTAACGTTTTGCTTTATAAACCGGGTACATCAGGTTCTGCACCGAGAAAATATCGTCCAGCTCACTTTCCGTCAGCAGCCCGCGCTCCAGCACAACCTCACGTACACTTTTACCGGTTTCCGCACAGATTTTGCCGACGATGTCGCCGTTGTGGTGGCCGATGTAAGGGTTGAGGTAAGTCACGATACCAATCGAGTTGAAGACATAGGCTTCGCACACGGCGCGGTTGGCGGTAATGCCGTTGATGCACTTCTCCAGCAGGTTGTAACAGGCATTAGTCAGAATGCTGATCGACTCAAACAGCGCCTGTCCAATCACCGGCTCCATCACATTGAGCTGCAGCTGGCCCGCTTCAGAGGCCATTGTCACGGTGATGTCGTTGCCAATCACTTTGAAGCAGACCTGATTTACCACCTCCGGTACGACCGGATTGACCTTGGCGGGCATGATAGAGGAACCCGCCTGCAGCTCTGGCAGGTTGATTTCATTCAGGCCCGCACGCGGGCCAGAGGAGAGCAGGCGCAGGTCGTTACAGATTTTAGAGAGCTTCACCGCCAGACGTTTCAGCGATGAATGGACCATCACATAGGCGCCGCAGTCAGAGGTCGCTTCAATCAGATCTTCCGCCGGCACCACCGGCAGGTTGCTGACTTCCGCCAGACGCTGTACGGCCAGGTGCTGATAGCCTTCTGGCGTATTGAGACGTGTACCGATGGCGGTCGCGCCCAGGTTCACTTCCAGCAGCAGTTCCGCGGTGCGCAGAATGCTTTTGGTCTCTTCATTCAGCAGTACGCTGAAGGCGTGAAATTCCTGCCCGAGGGTCATTGGTACGGCATCCTGCAACTGGGTGCGGCCCATTTTCAGGATGGTCTGGAATTCATCGGCTTTGTGCTGGAAGCCTTCGGCCAGCTGGCTGATGCCATCAAGCAGTTTCAGCAGCGAGCTGTAAACCGCGATGCGGAATCCGGTTGGATAGGCGTCGTTGGTGGACTGGCATTTGTTCACATGATCGTTGGGGTTAAGGTACTGATATTCCCCTTTCTGGTGGCCCATCAGCTCAAGGCCGATGTTCGCCAGCACCTCGTTGGTGTTCATGTTGACCGAGGTCCCGGCACCGCCCTGATAGACATCCACGGGGAACTGGTCCATACAGCGGCCATTATTGAGCACTTCGTCACAGGCCTTAATGATGGTATCGGCAATGTTGCGCGGGATGGTCTGCAGCTCTTTGTTGGCCATCGCCGCCGCTTTTTTTACCATCACCATGCCGCGGACAAATTCAGGTATGTCACTGATTTTGCTGTTGCTGATATAAAAATTCTCAATCGCACGCAGAGTATGAACGCCATAATAGGCATCCGCCGGAACTTCGCGCATACCTAACAGGTCTTCTTCGATACGAATGTTGTTCGCCATGATAACCTTCTTGTTGTTGCCGCTAACCATCACAAAGGATGTGTTTATTTTGTCGTGGTGTACCCGTGCCGACATATTATCCGTCTTCATAGGGGCGTGTGCGATCATATTCTGATGCATATGAAAAGCACGCATGCAGATCACTTAATGCTGCAGCCTGGTTAACGATATGTGAAGTGGGTTACAAAATTAACCCCGCAGGATAAATTTGACAGGATCGGTTGAAAATGGCGGCGCGGGTGCCCATCTCTTTTCTTATCATCCTCAGGATGAACGCTTTCTGCTGACCGGCACGCTGCCGTTCAGCCCCTACTTACAGGAGAGTACGGTGCGCTGGATACCGTTATTAGTCTTTTTCGTTCTGGCCTGGATTGAGATTTCCCTCTTCATTCAGGTTGCACACGTCATGGGCGTGCTGCTTACCATGCTGCTGGTGGTCTTCACCTCGTGCATCGGCGTCTCGCTGGTTAAAAATCAGGGCATGAAAAACTTTATGCTGATGCAGGAGAAGCTGGCACGGAATGAAAGCCCGGCCAACGAGATGATCAAAAGCGTGTCGCTGATCATCGCCGGTTTCCTGCTGCTGCTGCCGGGTTTCTTCACCGACCTGCTGGGCCTGTTGCTGCTGCTGCCACCGGTGCAGAAGCATCTGACGCTGAAGCTGATGCCCCATCTGCGCGTCTGGCGGGGACCGGGAGCCGGACCAGATAGCGGCTACACCATGGATGGTGAGTTCGAGCGCAAAGACAGCGATCGCCTTGAGCATCATGACGATCACAAAGATCGTTAACCGCCACTGTCACCTCTGAAAGCGCAACCTTCGGGTTGCGTGAAATTGTTGAAAAAAATGACCCGATCAGCTGTGAGACCGGAGCCGCACAGGGAACAGGGTCAGATCGGAAAGTTGCAAAATCGTCATCCATGACTGCTCGGCCCGCGCCATCCGTGGCGCGGGACGCTTTCCTCTTCTGACCCTGTTTCCTGCGCCCTGAGTTTAGCCGTTGCTGCCAGGGTCATCCTGTTTTGAGTTTGTCAGCACACTGGCGCAACCTTCGGGTTGCGTTTTTTATTTGCCCCATTATCTGTTCAAAAAAACATCACTTATCACTTGTGGGTAAAAAATTTGTTGTCCGCCCCCTTGAAAGTGGGTGGCAGCGGCCCTATCTCTCTGGTCACGAGGCCGGAAGCCATGCAGCCCGGTGTTCAACCCCAAAACTGAATGATTGGACTTCTCAAAGGAGAGCTATCAAATGAAAATTCGTCCATTGCACGATCGCGTTATCGTCAAGCGTAAAGAAGTTGAAGCTAAATCAGCTGGCGGCATCGTGCTGACCGGTTCCGCAGCCGGTAAATCCACCCGTGGTGAAGTACTGGCTGTCGGCAATGGCCGCATCCTTGAGAGTGGCGACATTAAGCCGCTGGACGTGAAGGTTGGCGACATCGTGATCTTCAGCGAAGGTTACGGCGCGAAAACCGAAAAAATCGACAACGAAGAGGTGCTTATCATCTCTGAGAGCGACATTCTGGCCGTTGTTGAAGCGTAATTTTTACGCGTAATTCACTGAACGAAACGAATTTAAGGGATATTTAAAGATGGCAGCTAAAGACGTAAAATTCGGTAATGACGCACGCGTAAAAATGCTGCGTGGCGTGAACGTACTGGCAGACGCAGTAAAAGTTACCCTGGGCCCTAAAGGCCGTAACGTAGTTCTGGATAAATCTTTTGGTGCACCGACCATTACTAAAGATGGTGTTTCTGTCGCACGTGAAATCGAGCTGGAAGATAAGTTCGAGAACATGGGCGCGCAGATGGTGAAAGAAGTTGCCTCTAAAGCGAACGACGCTGCGGGCGACGGTACCACCACTGCAACTGTACTGGCTCAGTCTATCATCACCGAAGGCCTGAAAGCGGTCGCAGCGGGTATGAACCCGATGGACCTGAAGCGCGGTATCGACCAGGCAGTTATCGCTGCGGTTGAGAAACTGAAAGCGCTGTCTGTTCCTTGCTCAGACTCTAAAGCGATTGCGCAGGTAGGTACTATCTCTGCTAACTCCGATGAAACCGTGGGCCAGCTGATTGCTCAGGCGATGGAGAAAGTAGGTAAAGAAGGCGTGATCACCGTTGAAGAAGGCACCGGCCTGCAGGACGAGCTGGATGTGGTTGAAGGTATGCAGTTTGATCGCGGCTACCTGTCTCCTTACTTCATCAACAAGCCAGAAACTGGCGCGATTGAACTGGAATCTCCGTTCATCCTGCTGGCTGACAAGAAAATCTCTAACATCCGTGAAATGCTGCCAGTGCTGGAAGCCGTTGCGAAAGCCGGCAAACCACTGCTGATCATTGCGGAAGACGTTGAAGGCGAAGCGCTGGCAACGCTGGTGGTTAACACCATGCGCGGCATCGTGAAAGTGGCTGCGGTTAAAGCCCCAGGCTTCGGCGACCGTCGTAAAGCTATGCTGCAGGATATCGCTATCCTGACCGGTGGTACCGTAATCTCTGAAGAGATCGGTATGGAACTGGAAAAAGCCGCTCTGGAAGATCTGGGCCAGGCTAAACGCGTTGTAATCAACAAAGACACCACCACCATCATCGACGGCGTGGGTGAAGAAGCGACAATTCAGGGCCGTGTAACCCAGATTCGTCAGCAGATTGAAGAAGCAACGTCTGACTACGACAAAGAAAAACTGCAGGAGCGCGTAGCGAAACTGGCAGGCGGCGTGGCCGTTCTGAAAGTAGGCGCAGCAACTGAAGTTGAAATGAAAGAGAAGAAAGCCCGCGTTGAAGATGCGCTGCACGCAACCCGTGCTGCTGTAGAAGAAGGTGTGGTTGCTGGTGGTGGTGTGGCGCTGGTTCGCGTGGCAGCACAGTTGGTTGATCTGCGTGGTCAGAACGAAGATCAGAACGTCGGTATCAAAGTTGCGCTGCGCGCGATGGAATCTCCACTGCGTCAGATCGTTTCTAACGCCGGTGAAGAGCCATCTGTTGTCGCTAACAACGTGAAAGCGGGCGACGGTAACTACGGTTACAACGCGCAGACTGAAGAGTATGGCAACATGATCGACTTCGGTATCCTGGACCCAACCAAAGTGACCCGTTCTGCTCTGCAGTACGCGGCCTCTGTTGCGGGTCTGATGATCACAACCGAATGTATGGTCACTGACCTGCCAAAAGGCGACGCACCTGATTTAGGCGGCGGCGCTGGCGGTATGGGTGGCATGGGCGGTATGGGCGGCATGATGTAATTGCTGCTGACTGCTTAAGTCATCAAAGAACCCCCGATCGGAAACGGTCGGGGGTTTTTCTTTTTCAGCGTCTGAATGCTGGCAGCAGCAGGAAAACCCATTAACTTTTTTTATGTTCTGCATCATGGTCTGGTCAGAGCGGGATGCTCTAACGTGGATCCCGGCGCGAAATAGCGCGCTCTGAAAGGGATAAACAACAGATTAAGGAAAATAAAAATGCACGATAAATGGGAAATTTATAAGGACGAAGCACACAAGTGGCGCTGGAGAAGAACGGCGCCCAACGGCAATATTACCGGCGCCGCCAGTCAGGGCTACGTTAACAAAGCCGATTGCATCGAAAATGCACGACGTAATGGCTACACCGGTTAAGGGCATCACGCTCTGACATCACCCCCGATCGGAAACGGTCGGGGGTTTTTCTTTTGGGTGGGAAAATAGTATAAGTAAGGCGCAATCGTTCGTCTTTCCTCTTGATATGTCACGCTGTCTGCGGCTGCGCCGACTGATCGACTGGCTTCATTGTAATCACCAGCATCGGCACGCTTGCCAGCCTGCGAGCGGCGTGAAATATTGAGACGATATAACGGGATAAGGGCAATGAATGTGCAGAAAGAAAAATCCTTTTTCTGCTACGCTGCCACCCGACTCTGATGATAATAAATGGGGATTACAATGCGGATTAACCTCTTGCTCGGACTGACGGCTGGCGCGTTATTGCTGGCGGGCTGCAGCAGCTCTACGCAACTCTCTTCAGCAGGACAGCGCGTAACGTTTACCGATCAGCAGCCTGGCAATACCTGTCAGCTTCTGGGCAATATTACCGGCTCACAGAGCAACTGGCTGAGCGGTGCAGGCGGCGAAACCAGCGCACTGCGTGGCGCAGCTAACGACCTGCGCAATCGCGCAGCGGAGATGGGCGGTAACGTGATTTATGGGGCAACCAGTCCGACGCAGAACCTGTTGTCCGCGTTCGCGCCACTCGACAGCAAAATGACCGGCCAGGTCTACAAGTGCCCATAATGTGAATCAGGCAGTCTGCCATATTGAACCGGCCAGCCTTTTGCTGGCCGTTTTTATTCCTGTCGTAACTGTAAATCTAACGGTGTTTTACTTGGCTCTCCGCCAATTTCACGCGCCAGCTTTGGCACCAGATAGCCGGAGACCTGTGACAGTAGTGCACGCACCAGCTGGCGGGCCTCGTCGTCTGACACAAAGAAATGCGCTGCGCCCTGTACCTTATCCAGCACGTGCAGATAGTAGGGCAGGATGCCGGCATCAAACAGCGCATTGCTCAGGGTGGCCAGCGTCTGCGCATTATCGTTGACGTCACGCAATAGCACGCTCTGATTCAGCAGGGTCACTCCAGCACGCTTCAGGCTGCTCATCGCCTCACGCAGCTCATCATCAATCTCCTGCGCATGGTTGATGTGCGTCACCATCACCACCTGTAAACGCGTCTCGCTTAACATCTGACAGAGCTGATCGGTAATGCGCGCCGGTATCACCACCGGTAAGCGGCTGTGGATGCGCAGACGTTTCAGATGCGGGATCTGTTCCAGCGCGGCGATAAGCCAGGCGAGCTCATGATCTTTCGCCATCAGCGGGTCGCCACCGGAGAAAATAATCTCATCCAGCTCGGGATGATCGGCGATATAGTCCAGTGCAGCCTGCCAGCTACGCTTGTTGCCGGGATTATCCTGATAGGGGAAATGACGACGGAAGCAGTAGCGACAGTTGACGGCGCAGCCGCCTTTTACCAACAATAAAGCCCGGTTTCGGTATTTATGCAGCAATCCAGGTACAACGTTGCTTTGTTCATCGAGCGGATCGGTGCTATAACCTGGCACATCAGTGAATTCCTGGCGGCGGGTCAGTACCTGAAGCAGCAGCGGGTCGTGCGCATCGCCTTTTTTCATCCGGCGGATGAACGCATGCGGTACACGTAAGGCGAAAAGACGCCGCGCATCCGCACCTTCAGCCAGCTCAGTGTGCTGATCAAGGGCTAAAATCCGCAGTAATTCATCAGGTTCGGTGACAACATCCGCAAGTTGCTGCAACCAATCTTCTCTGGAAGGTGTTTTTAGGGTTACAATGTGTGCCATTTTTTTGGCTTAGTACCAGTGTCAATTTTCGTAGAGGGCCTTCATGGCGACTTATTCTAGCAACGATTTCCGTCCCGGTCTTAAAATCATGTTCGAAGGCGAGCCGTATGCCATCGAATCCAGTGAGTTCGTTAAACCGGGTAAAGGTCAGGCATTCGCGCGCGTTAAAATGCGTCGCCTGCTGACGGGTTCTCGCGTTGAGAAAACTTTTAAATCTACCGACTCCGCCGAAGGCGCTGACGTAGTAGATACCAACCTGAACTACCTGTACAACGACGGTGAGTTCTACCACTTCATGCATCCGGAAAGCTTTGAGCAGTTCCAGGTTGAAGAGAAGACGGTAAACGATGCAGCGAAATGGCTGCAGGATAACGCTGAATGTATCGTTACGCTGTGGAACGGTCGTCCGATCGCCGTTCAGCCGCCGAACTTTATCGAAGCTGAAGTTATCGAAACCGATCCAGGCCTGAAGGGTGATACCGCAGGGACTGGCGGCAAGCCAGCTAAACTCTCTACCGGTGCCGTGGTGAAAGTGCCACTGTTCGTGCAAGAGGGCGAAGTGGTGAAAGTGGACACCCGCTCTGGCGAATACGTGTCACGCGTGAAATAAGATTCGCAGGCGCATCTTCTGGTGCGCCTTTTTCTTGTCTGAGAGAAAAAATGATCAAGCTGGCAAAATTAATCGCGTTCGCGTTGCTGGTCTCTTCTGCGCTAAGCGCCTGCAACACATTCCACGGTTTTGGCGAAGATGTTTCCCACTTAGGTGGTGCCATTTCGCGTGCGGCAAAATGACCTTAACTGATTGTCCTTTTTAGAGTCCCGCCAGCAGCAACTGCCGGAAATCCGGCTATGCTTAAAGCGCTGTACTTTACATCCATCAAAAAGGACATTGTTATGTTAAAGAAAAGTATTGCTGCAATCTTCTCTGTACTGGTGCTCTCTTCGCTGCTGACGGCGTGTAATACAACGCGTGGCGTAGGTGAAGATGTCGAAGCGGGTGGCCAGGCGATTCAGAACAGCACGAAGTAACCTGTTATTCCAACCGGTACGAAATGCTTTTCGTACCGGCTTGTCAGATTCTGCACTATTTCTGTTTTACCCAGATTAACTCTTCAACCGGGAAACCATCCCGACGCGCCTGCTCAACCAGTTTCTCTTTTACGCCCGGCTCCAGCTGGGGTGTGCGTGACAGTATCCAGAGATAGTGGCGATTCGGTCCACAGACCAGCGCATAGCGGTAGTCCGGATCGAGAGCAATCACGTTATAGCCGCCGTAGAAGGGGCCAAAGAACGAGACTTTCAGAGAAGCCCGCGTGGGTTCACCGGTGAAGTAGGCTTTGCCGACGCTCTCCTGCCAGCGCTGTTTTTTGACGTTATAGCCACGATTAATCACTTTCAGGCCGCCATCTTCACGCGGGCTGTAGTTTGCCGTTACCTGTTCAAGGCCGCGCTCAAAAGGATGATTAAGTCGGGCAATCTCATACCACTGACCGAGGTAGCGCTGGCTGTCAAAGTTATCAACGACCGTAACGTTCTTTGGCGGCGTGGTGCTGCAGGCGACAGAGAGAAAAGCACTCAGGCTGGCAACAACTGTTTTCCATGGAGACATAGTGGGATTCCTTTGTGATTTAACCGCTTAAGTATAGAAGCCGAAACGCTGTTTTTGGCAGCACGGGCATGAGATTGTTTGCCGCAGGCATTGCAGGTAGACTTCCCCCCCTAATTTGTATCAGGAGTCATCACCATGAGCGAAACGGCAAGCTGGCAACCAAGCGCATCCATCGCCAATTTGTTAAAACGCGCTGCTATCTTAGCAGAAGTGCGTCGTTTCTTTGCCGATCGCGGCGTGCTGGAAGTGGATACGCCGGCGATGAGCCAGGCAACCATTACCGATATCCATCTGGTGCCATTCCAGACGCGTTTTGTCGGGCCTGGTGCGGCACAGGGGCGCGATCTCTGGCTGATGACCAGCCCGGAATACCATATGAAACGCCTGCTGGCGGCGGGCAGTGGCCCGATCTATCAGATGGCGCGCAGTTTCCGCAATGAAGAGGCGGGACGTCACCACAACCCGGAATTTACCATGCTGGAGTGGTACCGGCCACATTACGACATGTACCGGCTGATGAACGAAGTCGACGATCTTATGCAGCAGGTGCTGGAGTGTGACAGCGCTGAGTCGCTCTCCTATCAGCAGGCGTTTATCCGCCATCTTGAGCTGGATCCGCTGTCAGCGGATAAAGCGCAGTTGCGTGAAGCGGCAGAGAAGCTGGGTGAAGGTGAGCTGGCGCGTGCAGAAGAAGATCGCGATACCTTACTGATGCTGCTGTTTATGCTGGGTGTGGAACCGAAGATTGGTCAGGATAAACCCTGCTTCGTTTATCATTTTCCGGCCAGCCAGGCAGCCCTGGCGGAGATCAGCACCGAAGATCACCGTGTGGCCGAACGCTTTGAGGTCTATTACAAAGGCATTGAGCTGGCGAACGGTTTCCGTGAACTGACCGACAGCCGTGAGCAGCGTCAGCGTTTTGAGCAGGATAACCGTCGCCGTGCGGCGCGCGGCCTGCCAGTGCATCCTATTGATACGTATCTGCTGGATGCGCTGGCGCATGGCATGCCAGCCTGTTCCGGGGTCGCACTGGGCATTGATCGCCTGATCATGCTGGCGTTAAAAGCGGAGTCATTGAGCGATGTAATCGCGTTCCCGGTTGATCGCTGTTAGAAGTCCGGGTGAAAAGGGCAGGGATGGCCCATCTGATCGCAAAGGAACCCTGCATCCCTGCAGGTCGGCCTCGCCATCCTGGCTCGGACGCTTTGCTCTTCAGATGGGCCACCCCTGCCCGTCAGGCTAATTCATTGCGGTGAGTCTAAGGCCCGGATAATCAGTTGCTGCTGTCAGGAAACTCCTGAATAGTGACCGGCAGCGTCAGTTTCTGATCGTTTCGCAGTACCTGCACATCAATCACTGAACCCGGGCGAATTTCTGCCACCTGATCCATGGTCTCCTGCGCGGAGATGGCTGGCTTGCCATTAACGCTGAGCAGCACATCGTTGGCCTGAATCCCGGCTTTATCCGCTGGCCCATCTGGCGTGACCACGCTGACAATAATGCCCTGAACCCGATCCAGATTGCTGCCCTGTCCATGCAGCGGCGGCAGCTCACGCCCGGTAATGCCGATATAGCCGCGGATCACCCGACCATCACGAATCAGCTTATCCATGATCTTCGAGGCTAAAACGGTTGGAATGGCGAAACCAATCCCTTCCGGGGTTTCACCATCGCTACTTTTATCGAAGGTCAGGGTGTTAATGCCCATCAGCTCGCCTAGCGAGTTAATCAGCGCGCCGCCGGAGTTACCCTGATTGATTGACGCATCGGTCTGCAGGAAGTTCTGTCGGCCTGATGAGCTTAAGCCAACCCGGCCCGTGGCGCTGATAATGCCCTGCGTGACCGTCTGACCGAGGTTATAGGGGTTGCCGATCGCCATCACCACATCCCCGATATGCGCCTGGCGATTTGGATTGATGGGGATAACGGGCAGGCCGGAGGCCGTAATCTTCAGTACCGCCAGATCGGTCATGCCATCGGAACCCACCAGCGTCGCTTCAAAGAAGCGGCCATCCTGCAGCGCCACGATAATCTGATCGGCATTATTGATCACATGCTTGTTGGTAAGGATGTAGCCTTTTGCATTCATGATCACCCCTGAACCCAGGGTGGTGATGCCACGGTTGTTGTTGCCGTGGGCGCTACGATTGTAAACGTTCACAACGGCAGGCACAGCACGGCGCACCCCTTGATTGAAGCTAAAGGGTGTTTCGTCTGTCATATTTTCGTGGTTATAGAGGGCGTCGCTGCCCATACGCAGTGCAGGCAGTGCTGCGAGCAAAATGCCCGCCACAATCAGGCCCAGCACCACGGCACGCAAAAGTTTAAGAAACATGGTGTTAATTACGCCAGGGGAGATCGCAGGGGAGAATAGCATGAGAGCGGCGGACACACACGCGCTTGTGTCCGCCGTAATGCGAGGTTTATCTCAACAACAGATAGATACTTTCATCGCCGCGCACCACATTCAGTGCCAGTACCGGCGGTTTCCCTTCCAGTATTTTACGCATTTCAGCAATGGTCTGAACCCGGTTGCGGTTAACGCCGATAATCACATCATCTTTCTGCAGACCAACCTGTTCAGCCGGTGTGCCTTTTTCGATGGTATCGATTTTCACGCCTTTATCACCGGTTTTAGTCTGTCCATCACTCAGCGTTGCGCCCTGAAGCGCGGGTGACATCAGCTGTGCGCTGGCGGTGGTCTGTGCGCTCTGCTCCAGCGTAACGGTAACCGTTAACGGCTTGCCTTCACGCAGCAGGCCAAGCTTAACCTGTTCACCTGGCGGCGTGGTTCCCACTTTGACGCGCAACTCAGCGAAGCTGGTAATCGGCTTATCGTTGATCGACGTAATGATATCGCCTGACTTCACGCCCGCTTTCTGCGCAGCAGATTGGGGCAGGACTTCAGAGACAAAGGCGCCGCGCTGCGCATCGACATTGAATGCTTTAGCCATATCGGCTGTCATTTCAGTGCCTTTGATGCCGAGCTGACCGCGCTTCACTTCACCAAATTTAATCAGCTGCTGCGCGAGGTTCATCGCCATATCACTCGGGATAGCAAAGCCGATACCGATGTTACCGCCGCTGGAGGCGAGAATTGCGGTGTTGATACCGATCAGTTCGCCGTTAAGGTTGACCAGCGCACCGCCTGAGTTGCCACGGTTGATCGCGGCATCGGTCTGAATAAAGTTTTCCAGCCCTTCCAGGTTCAGGCCGCTGCGACCCAGTGCGGAGATAATACCGGAAGTGGCCGTCTGTCCCAGACCGAATGGGTTACCGATCGCCACCGCGAAATCACCCACTTTCAGCTGGTCAGAGTCCGCGACTTTCACCTGCGTGAGGTTTTTTGCGCCCTGAATCTGAATCAGCGCGATATCGGTCTGCTCATCATGGCCAATCAGTTTGGCTTCATATTCACTGCCGTCGCCAAGCTGTACGTTGATTTTATCCGCACCGTTGACCACGTGATTGTTGGTGAGCACGTAGCCTTTCGCGGCATCGATGATCACGCCAGAACCCAAACCTTCAAACGGCTGTGGCTGACTATTTCCGCCAGGCATCTGACCAAAAAAACGTTTCAGCGGTTCAGGAATATCCTGAGCCTGTGCACCCGAGTCAGTGCCTTCCACATGCACACTGACCACGGCAGGTAACACTTTCTCCAGCATCGGTGCCAGACTCGGCAGCGGCTGGCCCGCAATTTGTGCTGGCAGCGTTGCCATCGCGTCTGGCGCGGCGGCAAGGCTCATCCCAATACTCAGGGCTAATGCGCTAAACAGGCGTGCTTGTTTTTTCATTGCTACAACGCTCTCGCTGCAAAAGGTGGGAGGAATTAATAAGTGTGACAGTCGTTTGCGGTCAGGGTTCGCAAAAACAGCGGGCGCAGACAGGCTGCGCCCCAAAAAGATTAGTCGCGGGCAGGGCGCTCGCCACGCAGTAAACCGGATGCGCCTTCAGAATAGTCGCGCGGCATCTGCACCGGCACCTGATCGTTGTCCGCTTCGGCTTCAGTCAGCTGATAGGCAAACGGATTTTTCTGACCAGGCAGATTCGGCAGCAGGTCATTTGAGCCTTTTGCCATGTGCTGATAGAGCTGACGATAATCACGCGCCATGTTGTCCAGCAGCTCCGCGCTCTGCGCGAAGTGATTGGTCAGCTCTTCGCGATAATCCGCCAGCTCCGCTTTCGATTTTTCCAGCTCGTACTGCATGCTGCGCTGCTCACGCAGCTTTTTGTTGCCAAAACGCATGGCGACTGCGCCGACAATAATACCTACCACTAAACCAATTAGCCCGTATTCCCAGGTCATAATGACTCCCGTGTTATTTCCATTGTTCCGTAGGGCATTGCACCATTTCAATAATAGTCACTATACCCGTTAATCTAATGGATGTGGAACTCTGGAGCAGCATGGCTTAGTGTAGAACGGCCTTTTTTTCAGCAACCGTAGTATGAATCAGACATCATTCAGGGACTTTGAAACAACAATGCAAACCTCAACTCCGCTTGCACGCTATGAGCAGGCGCTGTCGCAGGGCGAATTCAGGCCCGATGACGTACAGCGTGAAGCGATTACCCGTTTAGACGCGCTGCAGCAGGCGCTGGTTGCCCGGCAACAATCCGCCGCGCCTGCCACATCCGGCCTGCTGGGTCGCCTGTCAAAATTGATCGGTAAAGAGAAAAATGAGACGCCACAACCAGTACGTGGACTCTATATGTGGGGCGGTGTCGGTCGCGGTAAGACCTGGGTCATGGATCTCTTTTTTCAGTCTATTCCTGGCAATCGCAAACTGCGTCTGCACTTCCACCGCTTTATGCTGCGGGTGCATGAGGAGCTGACGCAGCTTCAGGGGCAGAGCGATCCATTACTGATTATTGCGGACAAATTCAAAGCAGAAACAGACATCCTCTGTTTTGATGAGTTTTTTGTCTCCGATATCACCGATGCGATGCTGCTGGGCACACTGATGGAAGCGCTGTTTGAACGCGGCATTGCGCTGGTGGCCACCTCGAACATTCCGCCTGATGATCTCTATCGCAATGGTCTGCAGCGTGCGCGCTTCCTGCCTGCCATCGAGCAGATCAAACGTCATTGTGATGTGATGAATGTGGATGCCGGTATCGACTACCGGTTACGCACGCTGACCTCCGCGCACCTGTGGAACTCTCCGCTGAACCAAGAGACGCACGCTGAAATGGCGCGGATGTTTAAAGCGCTGTCGGGCAGCCAGCCTGAAGATGCGCCAGTACTGGAAATTAATCACCGCCAGATGCCGACGCTGGGCGTCAGCGAGGGCGTGCTGGCGATTAATTTCACCACCCTGTGTGGCGAAGGGCGCAGCCAGCATGACTATATTGCGCTGTCGCGCCGTTTTCACAGCGTACTGCTGTATGACGTGCCGGTGATGATCTACAAAACCGAAGATCAGGCACGGCGTTTCCTGGCACTGGTCGATGAGTTCTATGAACGTCATGTGAAGCTGGTGGTCGCGGCAGAAACCTCACTGACCGAGATTTATCAGGGCACGCGGCTGAAGTTTGAATACCAGCGCTGTTTATCCCGACTTCAGGAGATGCAGAGCGAAGAGTATCTGCGTTTACCGCACCTGCCGTGAGAATAATCGGGATAAATACCGAAATAGGGTTCGATTTTTGTAACCGACTTCTCTATAATCTTGCGACCCCACGTTACAGCAAAGGATTTTTTTCCCAAATCCTCTGTGTTCCAGTAACTCTATCCGAAGGGGTGGCTTGCTGGTCAAAATGGTCGTGTGAGCCTCATTCGTTTAATTAAGCGTTTGGGATTTCACCAACGTGTAACTTAATTTGGGTAAGCTTTTCGATGAAAACTTTTACAGCTAAACCAGAAACCGTCCAACGTGACTGGTTTGTAGTTGACGCAACGGGCAAAACTTTGGGTCGCCTGGCGACTGAACTGGCGCGCCGTCTGCGTGGTAAGCATAAAGCGGAATACACTCCGCACGTTGATACGGGTGATTACATCATCGTTCTGAACGCAGAAAAAGTTGCTGTAACCGGCAACAAGCGTACTGACAAGATCTACTATCACCACACTGGCCACATCGGTGGTATCAAACAGGCGACCTTTGAAGAGATGATTGCTCGCCGTCCTGAGCGTGTGATTGAGATCGCGGTTAAAGGCATGCTGCCGAAGGGCCCGCTGGGTCGTGCTATGTACCGTAAACTGAAAGTTTACGCAGGCAACGAGCACACCCATGCGGCACAGCAACCGCAAGTTCTTGACATTTAATCGGGATTAAAGGCAATGGCTGAAACTCAAAACTACGGCACTGGTCGCCGCAAAAGCTCTACCGCTCGCGTATTCATTAAGCCGGGTAGCGGTAACATCGTAATTAACCAACGTTCTCTGGAACAGTACTTCGGTCGCGAAACTGCCCGCATGGTAGTTCGTCAGCCGCTTGAGCTGCTGGACCTGGTTGGTAAATTCGATCTCTATGTCACTGTTAAAGGTGGCGGTATTTCTGGTCAGGCTGGTGCGATCCGTCACGGTATCACCCGCGCTCTGATGGAATACGACGAATCACTGCGTGGCGAGCTGCGTAAAGCTGGCTTCGTAACGCGTGATGCGCGTCAGGTTGAACGTAAGAAAGTCGGCCTGCGTAAAGCACGTCGTCGTCCTCAGTTCTCCAAGCGTTAATTGTTTGCAGCTCCGGCTGCGGCAATTGGCTCAAAAAACCCGCTTCGGCGGGTTTTTTATTTTCTGGCTACCCATCAACTCCTCGCAAAAACCGTAACGTCGCGCTCAATTTACCTGCAAAGATTCATTCCACGCCCACAAACAGCCTAAAATCTGGTAAACTCTGTGTCACTTTGCGCCCGCAGGCCGGTGCGTTATGCGCCTCCCCAGTGTTGGGGCGTCAGTATCTACGGCGCGGCTAACCAGGTTGCGTGCGAGTTCGATAAGCAAGTGAGTCGCCGTGTGGTTGGCTATTCGCAGTATCTTTTTGTGAACAAACTTGGAGGTTTTCATGGCTGTCGCTGCCAACAAACGTTCGGTAATGACGCTGTTTTCTGGTCCTACTGACATTTTCAGCCATCAGGTACGTATCGTCCTGGCGGAGAAGGGTGTCAGCGTAGAGATCGAGCAGGTCGAAATGGATAACCTGCCGCAGGATCTGATTGACCTCAATCCGTATCGCACGGTACCGACGCTGGTAGATCGTGAGCTGACGCTGTATGAATCACGCATCATCATGGAATATTTAGATGAGCGCTTCCCGCATCCGCCACTGATGCCAGTGTATCCGGTTGCCCGTGGTGATAGCCGCCTGATGATGCACCGCATCGAGCAGGACTGGTATAGCCTGATGAGGAAAGTAGAGAACAGCAGCGGTCAGGAAGCGGAAGCGGCACGTAAGCAACTGCGTGAAGAGCTGTTAGCTATCGCGCCGCTGTTTGGCCGTACGCCTTATTTCATGAGCGAAGAGTTCAGTCTGGTTGATTGCTATCTGGCTCCGCTGTTATGGCGTCTGCCTTCAATGGGCATTGATTTGATCGGCTCAGGTTCAAAAGAGCTGAAAGGTTATATGAACCGCGTATTTGAACGTGACTCTTTCCTCGCTTCATTGACTGAAGCTGAACGTGAAATGCGCCTGCAAGCCCGGGCTTAACGTATGGAAATGTCGCAACTTACTGCACGTCGTCCCTATCTGCTGCGCGCCTTTTATGACTGGTTGCTCGACAACCAGCTGACGCCGCATCTGGTGGTCGACATAAATCTGCCGGGTGTGCAGGTGCCGCTGGAGTATGCGCGCGATGGTCAGATTGTCCTGAACATTGCGCCACGTGCCGTCGGTAACCTCGATCTGGCGAATGATCAGGTGTCGTTCAACGCCCGCTTTGGTGGCGTTCCTCGCCAGGTTAACGTGCCGATGGCGGCGATTCTGGCAATCTATGCGCGTGAAAACGGTGCCGGGACGATGTTTGAACCGGAACCGGCTTACGAGCTGGGCACGCAGGAGACGTCAGAGGGGCAGGAAGAGACTATGATGTCCGTGATTGATGGTGATCGTCCTGACGATGCCAGCGATGACGAGACACCGCCTGATGACGATCCACCGCCACGTGGTGGACGGCCTTCACTGCGCGTAGTGAAATAGCAGTGACATAACAGTGAATACCCGTCCATCCGACGGGTATTTTTTTGTCTGTCAGCCATAAAAAAAATCCGGCTGCCTGCGCAAGCCGGATTTTTCAGCAGACCATCGCGATCAATAGACGTCGCGCAGGTAGCGCTTCTCTTTCTTCAGCTGA
This sequence comes from Pantoea sp. E956-1, assembly GCF_982223955.1. NCBI lineage: Bacteria > Pseudomonadati > Pseudomonadota > Gammaproteobacteria > Enterobacterales > Erwiniaceae > Pantoea > Pantoea sp. E956-1. The sequence continues at coordinate 44,227 of NZ_CEUYZP010000005.1, forward strand.
TCCACATAGTCAGCAGCGCGCTCGGTGGAAAGGCCACCAAACTGGCGAACCACTTCATACAGCGCATTATCTACGTCCTTTGCCATACGCGATGCATCACCACAGACGTAGAAGTAAGCCCCTTCCTGCAACCAGGCGTACAACTCTGCGCCCTGTTCAAGCATCCGGCTCTGTACGTAGATCTTCTTCTCCTGATCGCGTGAGAAGGCCAGATCCAGACGCGTTAGCAAGCCATTGTCCCGCCAGGCAAGTAATTCATCCTGATAGATAAAGTCATGTTCCTGATGCTGATCGCCGAAGAACAGCCAGTTTTTCCCCTGCGCGCCGGTTGCCTGGCGCTCCTGCAGGAAGGCACGGAATGGGGCGATGCCGGTACCCGGTCCCACCATGATCAGCGGTGCGCTGTTGTTGGCAGGCACGCGGAACGATTTATTGGGTGAAATAAAGATGGCGGGCTTCTCACCACGACGCACACGCTCGGCCAGATAGGTCGAGCAGACGCCACCGCGATTACGGCCGCCACTGTGATAACGCACCGAAGCTACGGTCAGATGCACCTGATCAGGATGGGCTTTAGAACTGGATGAAATTGAGTAAGCGCGATGCTGCAGCGGACGCAGCAGCGCGACAAACTCGGGTACCGCCAGCGTGCGCGTCAGCTCAAGCTGAAGCAGGTCAAGGGTATCTTTGCCCCACAGCCACACGCCCAGCGCATCTTTATCATCATGCTGTAACACATGACGCAGCTCCTGGTTGGTGGTGTTCTGCCCGACCCATTCGATTAACTTGCGTGATGGCTCTGAAATCTCAAACTGATAGGTCAGCAGGTCGCCTAGGCTGCGATCAAAACCGGGCACCGGCGTCTGGTAGTCCGCGTTAAGCTGAGTCAGCAGCAGGCTGACCAGCGACGGCTCGTTGACCGGAATTACGCCCAGCGCATCGCCCGCTTCATACTTCAGGCCACTGTCAGACAGGTCGAACTCGAAATGACGAATATCTTTAGCTGACTGCTCGCCTGACAGGCGCTTATTGGTGATCAGTGCAGCGGCGTAGGGATTTGATTTATTGCTGCCTGGAATGACTGGTGCTTCAGGCGCGCTCTCCAGCACGGTGCCGCTGCTGCCCGCGCTGGCGGCAAACTGTGGCATTGAGCTGTTCAGCCACTCGCTGGAAGGCTCCTCAAAATCGATATCACAATCGATACGATCAACCACGCGTTTCGCGCCCAACTGCTCAAGGCGCATATCAATGAACTTGCCCGCCTGACAGAAGCCATCGTAGCCGGTATCGCCAATCGCCAGCACGGCGAAATGCATCTGCTCCAGACGCGGTGCGGTACTGGCAGAGATCGCATCCCAGAACAGCTGCGCGTTGTCCGGCATTTCACCTTCGCCATAGGTCGAGGTGACAATCAGCACATGGCGCATGGTAGCAAACACGTCGACATCGACATCGCCCAGCGCCTGAACTACCGGTACCAGACCTTTAGCGCGGGCAGACTTCGCTGCGGTCTGCGCCAGTGCTTCAGCATTGCCGGTCTGTGAGCCATAAAGAATGTGCAGTTGCGTCGTCGCGGCTGCGCCTGTGCCCGCGGCGGGTTGCTGCTTGTCTTCTAATACCAGCAAACGGGAGTGCAGACCCGCAAGAAAGCCAGCCAGCCAGTACTTCTGATCGCCATTAAAAGGTGCATCTTCTGGAATATAAGGAATTTTCATGGGTACTTTTACTCAATCCCGTTCTCGCCCGTCATCAGTGGCATTGTCCGGTGTGAAAGCGGTTCCGCTTTCCCGCGCCGCAGCCTGTGCGACGGGGGAGAGCGGTGCTGCATCTGTCCGGTACAACGATTAATCCGGGCAATGATCAATTAATAATATTCAGTTCAGCCTGATCAGTATCACTGTCAGGAGAGTTTACCCACCGCAGCGGCGATTTCCGGCAATGCCGCACGTGCAAACAGCTCTTCAAAGTCAGGCAGATGGCCCAGCACTTCCCGGTTACAGGCATCCTGGTACATGATCCAGCCGTAGGTTGCCAGACTGTCCATAGAGCGGATGTTACGTTGCGTCAGCGCCGCTTTGTAATCTGACATGCGTTTGGTACCAATCAGACTCGCCAGTTCATCATCGCTATAGCTCTCGATGGCGGAACGGGCATGACGCTGCAGCTTGCTTATCAGCGAAAAGTCTTCCGTCATCAACAGATTACGGACCGCTTTTTCAACTGCCGCATCTTCAACCGGGGTGCCTTTCGGTAATTTCCCCAGCGCCAGCTGCTGGGCAAAACTCAGCACGGTGTAGTTGTTCAGCAGGACAAACATCTCCAGCGTATCGGTCGCGCCATAAGCCGGTACGGCACCGTTGGCGATGGTTTTACCCTGACGCCATGCGGCTTTAAACTTCGCCACCTGATGCCCTGCCAGCGCCGTCGACAGCTCTTCGAGCAGATCTTTGCGGCTCTTGGCTTTCAGAATCTCGCCGCCATCCTGATAGAGCAGCAGCGAACGCGGCATCACGTAAACAAAGTGGTGACACTCCGTTTCCCAGTTCTCCAGCAGCCAGGCGGCACGCGGTGATTTCGTCGCCTCCAGATGCCAGTTCAACATGGTAAGAACTGCCTGCTTGTGCACCTGGGCCATCTCATCCTGATCGGCAATCGAGCCGAACTGCACCGAATCACCCGCAGCATGGCTGGCCAGCGATCCATAGGGGTCGTACTGGTAGGCAAAGCCGCCGCTCATGCCGTTACCAAATCCTTTACCGAAGGTGCCCAGGTTAAGGATGGCGCCGTTGGTCATATATTCGCAGCAGAAGTCACCGACGCCTTCAACCACGGCGGTGGCACCGGAGTTACGCACCGCGAAACGGTCACCGGCCTGGCCCTGTACGAACAGGCGTCCGCCGGTCGCGCCAAACAGCGCAAAGTTACCAATCAGCACGTTGCCATCGGCATCCTGTGCGCCGCCACCAGGCGACATCACGATCAGTTCGCCGCCACACTGTCCTTTGCCGACACCGTCGTTACAGGTGCCGTAATGGGTCAGCTGCATGCCATCGTTGCAGAAGGCGCCAAATGACTGACCGGCAGAACCGGTGGTGGAGATTTTTACGCTCTCAGGGGCCAGATAGCGACGACCACGATCGTCGGTCATTACGGCAGGCATCGCCTGCAGCTGCTCAGAACTCAGCTGATGGTTCAGCATCCGCTCAATATCGATGGCCAGCTGGCCGCCGACACTTTTGTTTCGGTTATTCAGCACGATGTTGTTGCCCAGAGTGACGTCAGGAGTTCCCTGATCCACCAGCGACAGCTTCAGTTGCTCAATCCAGACATCATCCAGCTCAAAATCTTTTTCCAGATAAACCGGCTTGTCGATTTTCAGCTCAGGCACCACGGTAAGCATGGCGCGTAAGTCGAGCTTGCCCACTTCCAGCGGGTGATCCATCAGGTGCAACAGGTCAGAGCGACCGCGTGCCTCACGCAGGGAACGCAGGCCCATACGCGCCAGGATTTCACGCACTTCATGCGCCACGTTGAGGAAGTACTGCGCCAGCTGACGCGGATCGCCATCAAACGCTTCGGCATTCGTGGTTAAGCCAGCCGGGCACTTAACGTTACAGTTCTTCGCCATCACGCATTTCAGCATCATCAGCGCCGTCGTACCAAACTCAAAGCTGTCGCCGCCCAGCAGCGCAGATTTCACCACGTCGCTGCCGGTCTGCTGTGCGCCAGAACAGCGCAGCAGCACTTTCTCACGCAGGCCATTGGCGCACAGCGCCTGGTGGACTTCAGCGATGCCGATTTCGGCCACGCGTCCGGTATATTTCAGGCTGGTCACCGACGCAGCGCCGGTACCGCCGGTGTTACCCGCAACGTTAATCACGTCTGCACCGGCTTTAGCCACGCCCACCGCGATGGTGCCGATCCCTTCAGACGAGACCAGCTTGACGATAACGCGCACCCGCGCGGCTTTGCAGTCGTGGATCAACTGCGCCAGATCTTCGATGGAATAGGTGTCGTGGTGCGGCGGCGGTGAGACCAGCTCGACGCCAGGCGTACCGCCACGCGCGGCAGCAATCTCGACGGTAACTTTGGCCGCCGGTAACTGACCGCCTTCGCCAGGTTTCGCACCCTGACCAATTTTGATCTCCAGCTCTTCCAGCATCGGATCCGCCAGATAGGCAGCCCAGACGCCAAAACGCCCCGAAGCCAGCTGTTTGATCCGTGAGGCACGAATGGTGCCGTGACGGGAGTAATGCTCACCGCCTTCACCGCAGTTACTCATGCCGCCGACCATATTGGTACCGTGCGCGACTGCTTCATGAGCAGGAGCCACCAGCGCACCGTGGCTCATCGCCCCGGAGGCAAAGGTACGGGTAATTTCACAGGCTGGCTGCACTTCGCTCAGCGGCAGTGAGGGCAGGGTAGTGAAGATACGTGACAGATAACCGGCCGCTTTACCGTAAGCGGTCACTTTCAGACCGCCCGTCACCACTTCGCTGCTTTCAATATCGTCGCCGAAGCGGGATTTCAGGGCGCGAGACAGATTCTGCAGGCGTTCGCTCTCAGGCTTCAGTCCTTCAATCGCATCGGTCAGACGCAGCATAAAGTGATTCAGGCTGCCATCCACCGCTTCACACTCCATGCCACGAATGGCAAAGCCGTTGTTGGTCAGCGAGTAGCGTCCCAGCTTGCGGCGGAACTCCGCTTCGCTGTCGATGTGGGTCAGGTCAGCCGGGAATGTCAGGATGTCGCGCAGGGCCGCCGGGCGACGTTTACGCTCTTCATACATCAGGCTTGAGAACTGACGGTAATCAGCAGTAATCGCGAAATTATTGATCACCTCATCCGGGATGCGCTCAAAGCTGCTGTCTTTAAAGGTCTCTGGCTTGATGCCAAACGCATTATCCAGTTTAGCCAGCGTCATCAGACGGATGAAGTTGTCCTCTTCGCGCGCTTTGTCGGCAAAGCGAATCGGCTCTTCGGTCATATCGATAAAGGTCCGCACGGCGATGGTGCCGTAGGAGTGACCTGCGCCTTCTGCACGCTCTTTGAACAGACCCAGCAGCGGAACTTCAGATTCGCCCTGAATCTTCAGTGCGCTCTGGTGCCAGTCAACGGCCATCTGCGCGATCGTCGCGAAGCCTGCACCGCCCACCGGCGTTTTGATATTCGGGAAATACTTTTTCAGCACCGGGTCATCGGTGTTGAGGAAGTTAGGCTCAAAGAACTCGCCGCTGCTGTAGCTCTCAACGGTACAGAGGCCCACTTTGCCCATAGTTTTCATCAGTGCTTTTTCAGCCGCTTTGGCATAGCGCTTAAAGGCTTTATTACCTTCTTCACCTTCACCAAATTTCTCCTCTGCGCGCATCTGTACGCCCAGCGGATAGATAGCCGATGCCCCAAAGCCAAGTGTGGCGGCAATGTGGTGCGAGGAGATGCTCTGGCCGCTTTCAACCACCAGAGAAACATCCAGACGCAGGCCTTCCTTTATCAGGCGCTGGTTAATGGCGGAAACCACCAGCAGCATCGGGATCGCGGCGTGCTTTGAAGAGATATGGCGATCGGTAAGTACGGCGATACCACCCTGGGTACGGGCAAAATCAACCACCTGTTGCGCCAGGTCATCAATCGCTTTTTCCAGGGCATTCGCATTCGCGGTAGTGCTCAGCAGATCTTTGCCGATCACCGGCTCATAGAGCATCTCAAAGCGGGCATAAGGTGCGATGGTCTGCTCGCGTAAACGCAGCATATCAAGGTGGCTGAGAATCGGGGTCGGCACCACAATCTGACGGCCTTTGCTGCGGCCCAGATGGGGTTTCGCCCCCAGCGCGACACGCAACGTCATGCCATCCACTTCGCGGATTGAGTCCAGCGGCGGGTTGGTGACCTGCGCAAAGCGCTGAGAGAAGTAGTGCGCCATGCCGCCTTCATGATCGGATAAGCCGTTGATGGCGTTGCCGTAACCCATCGCAGAGATCTTCTCTGCGCCGGTATTCAGCATTGGGTCCATCATGAACTTAAAGCTTTCCTGGTTGTAGTAGTACGCCACAAAGCGCTGATACGTTTTCAGATCGCCACGATAACGCAGCGGTGAACCCTGTTGTTCTGCCGGGATCTCGGGCAGATCGTCAAGACCGACGCGCGCTTCACGCAGCAACGCCGAATAATCTTTCTCTGCGGCCAGTTTTTCCAGCGCCTGCAGCGTGGTATAGCTGCGTTTTTCACGGTGATCGAAATAGAGCATACCGCCCGCTTCGATACGGCCACGACGCAACACGCTTTCAGGTGGGAAGGCGATCTGGCCCGCTTCCGACATCGCACCGATATACTCAGCGGTTTCTACCGAACGCAGGGGACGCAGGCCCAGACGATCAAGACGCGCGCCAATCACTTCGCCATTACCAAAGATTAAGGCCGCAGGGCCGTCGTTCTTCTCTTCATACAGCGAGAAGTACTCCAGCATGTCACGCACTTCTGGCGACAGCGCGCTGTCGTTTTCCCAGGCGGGCGGCATCATCGACACCACGGCGGTGATCAGATCGAGGTTATCTTCCATCAGACGGCTGTGGATGCTCTGATCCAGACGCGAACTGTCGGACTGGCCTTTAGGCCGCACGATTGTCTTGCCACGGGCCAGTGCCAGCGCGGATTCAGCGATGCGGTTTTTACGGTCAGTGTTCAGCTCGCCGTTGTGCGCCATCAGGCGGAACGGCTGCGCCATCGTGGTATGGGGATCGGTGTTAGTGGAGAAGCGGGTATGGAAAAACAGCCCGCGCACCTGATGATCGGGATCGGTCAGATCTTTGAAGTAAGGGATCACTTCATTGGAATTCAGACGGGCTTTGAACACCTGCGTGCGTGACGACAGCGACAGCGGATAGAGACCGCCAAATTCGCTTTCGGTAAAGGCACGGCCTTCAATGGTTAACAGAGCACGGTAGATGCGTTGTTCGAAGTCGTTCTGATCAACCACATCCTGTGGCGCAGTGAAAATCCACTGCAGAATCGGTAACTGGAACTGCGCGGCTGCCGGACGTGTCACGCTGCTGTCGAGCGGCATGTCACGCTTCATGAGCACCGGCAGACCAAAGCTGCTGAGGGTTTCATCCACCAGACGTTCGGCATTTGCGCGCAGCTCAGCATCTTTCGGTACAAAGAAGTTACCGACGCCAAAACGTCCTGCTTCCAGCGGCTGGCCGGTAATTTTGCGGAAGAATTGCAGCGAAAGATCAACGTTGACCCCCGCGCCATCGCCAACGCCTTCCGCTGACATACCGCCGCGGTGAGGCACCGTACACAGGGCGCTGTGCGCCATCTGCAGAATCTCGTGGGTCTGCTCGCCGTCCTTACGCGTAATGAAACCTACACCACAGCTGTCACTGCCTGCTGTCGGATCATACAAGCCATAGGATTGAGGTTTTTTAGTGGACATTGAGGGTCTCCTTAAACTGCTTTGACATTACCTGCACTGTTTCAGGGTCTGAGCGCAACGGGGGCGCTATCATTTTCATCGCCATGCTCTGTCGAGCGCGCGTCATAGCCCTGAGCATTTCTCTCCAGACATCGGTAAAACGTCCTTAATTGAGCTGCTCTTTGATTTCCGGTCTCTTAAAGGAGATGACTTAAACCACGCGGGAGTCTTCTTGTTGCATAGATATGCCGAGACAATGGCCCGTCTGGAAAGCTTTCAGCGGATTTCCAACTTATCGGGAAAGCGTAATCAGGTCAAATAGGGCGGTCAGACGGGATTATCAGGCGTTTTATCTGCTTAAGGCTATGAATTTAATGATTTTTATGGTTTAAAATGTATCACTCTGGTGCCAGGAGACAGGCCGATAAATGTGAACTGACTCACTGTAGTGCAGGCGTCAGATCTCTGCACCATGCTGGTGGCAGGGTCTTTGGCAGCATTAAATGCTGTTCAGCACCCATGACGCATAGCATGTATCTGTTTTTCTTATGTCCGGCTATTTGAATGAAACTACGGTTGGTTATAAGAAAAATTAATCAGCACGCGTATGCTTAAAACAGCATTAAAGATGAATGGGTATGCATATAAAAGGGTGTGCCTGCGCAACAGGACGCTGCCAGGATATTGAAAAAAGGCCGTACAGAGAAATCGGTGATTCGCTGGCGGCCTTACAGATTATTCATTTGGCACATTGAGTCAAGGGTTTTAACCGCTTTGTCCTTAACGTCGCCGATCGGCGAGGCTGCTGCACCATAAAAGCGCATTTGATCCCGTATCTCCACGCGACGTGCTGCGACGGCAGCGGGTTAACTGCGCTATTATGTGGCTGTTTCTCTTCCAGGGAGTCGTTATGAAACAAATTCGTCTGTTGGCGCAGTACTACGTTGATTTAATGGTGAAGCTTGGACTGGTGAGGTTCTCGCTGCTGCTGGCGTCTGCGCTGGTGGTGCTGGCAATGATTGTCCAGATGGCGGTTACGATGGTACTGCGGGGCCATGTCGAGAGCATTGACGTGGTGCGTTCTGTCTTCTTCGGGCTCCTGATCACGCCCTGGGCAGTCTATTTTCTCTCGGTGGTGGTCGATCAGCTGGAGGAGTCACGGCAACGACTGGCACGGCTGGTGGATAAGCTGGAAGAGATGCGTACCCGCGATCTGGAACTCAATCAGCAGATGAAAGAGACCATTACGCAGCTGAATCAGGAGATCAGCGATCGTAAAAAGGCGGAGCTGGCACGCGAACAGGTGATGGATAAGCTGCGTGAAGAGGTGACGCGTCGTGAGCAGGCACAGATAGAGCTTGAGCAGCAATCCTCCTTCCTGCGCTCCTTCCTGGATGCCTCGCCTGACCTGGTTTTCTATCGCAACATCGATAAACAGTTCTCCGGCTGCAACCGCGCCATGGAGCTGCTGACCGGCAAAAGCGAAAAGCAGCTGATTGGCCTGACGCCGCGCGATATCTATGATGATGAAGCGGCCACTAAGGTGCTGGAAACGGACGAAAAGGTGTTCCGCCACAACGTCTCGCTGACCTACGAACAGTGGCTGCAATATCCCGACGGACGCAAAGCCTGCTTCGAGATCCGTAAAGTGCCTTACTACGACCGCGTGGGTAAGCGCAGCGGATTGATGGGCTTTGGCCGCGATATCACCGAACGTAAGCGCTATCAGGACGCGTTAGAGAATGCCAGCCGGGAGAAGACCACCTTTATCTCTACGATCAGCCACGAGCTTCGTACGCCGCTTAATGGCATTGTCGGGCTGAGCCGCATCCTCCTGGACACCGACCTCAATCAGGAACAGCTGAAATACCTGAAAACCATCCACGTCTCCGCTATCACGCTGGGCAACATCTTCAATGATGTGATTGAGGTGGACAAAATCGAGCGCCGTAAAGTGCAGCTGGATAATCAGCCGCTCGACTTCACCGGTTTCCTGGCCGATTTAGAAAACCTCTCTGGCCTGCTGGCACAGCCGAAAGGGCTGAAGTTTGTGCTCGCGCCCCAACTGCCTCTGCCGCATATGATCTCGACGGATGGAACGCGTCTGCGCCAGATTCTGTGGAACCTGATTGGTAACGCTGTGAAGTTCACCCAGCAGGGCGAGATCGTGGTGCGGGTAACCTATGAGCAGGACGAGACGCTGCGCTTTGAGGTGCAGGACTCCGGCATGGGTATCCGTCAGGAGGAGCAGGACAAGATCTTCGCTATGTACTATCAGGTCAAAGATCAGCATGGCGGTAAACCGGCTACCGGTACCGGCATCGGGCTGGCAGTATCACGCCGCCTGGCGCAGGCGATGGGCGGTGATATCCGCGTGCACAGTGCGCCGGGACAGGGGTCATGCTTCACCGTAGAGATCAAAGCGCCACGCATTGCTGAAGAGGTGGAGGATGAAGGTGTGGACGACAGCCTGCCCCTGCCTGCGCTGCATGTGCTGCTGGTTGAAGATATTGAGCTTAATGTGATTGTGGCGCGCTCGGTACTGGAGAAGCTGGGCTGCAGTGTGGAGGTCGCCATGACCGGCAGCGAGGCGCTGGCGATGTTCGATCCGCTGGAGTTTGACCTGGTGCTGCTGGATATTCAGCTGCCTGATATGACCGGGCTGGATGTCTCTCGTGCGATTCGCGAGCAGTATCAGGGAGCGCATCTGCCACCGCTGGTTGCCCTCACCGCCAATGTCCTCAAAGACAAAAAAGAGTATTTCGACGCGGGCATGGATGACGTGCTCAGCAAACCTCTGGCGGTACCGGCACTGACTGCGATGATTAAAAAATACTGGGATTATCAGGCAGAACCGGAAGAGGAGATCGCTGATATTAGCGATGACAAAACCCGGATGCTGCTGGATGTCGCGATGCTCGAACAGTATATCGAGCTGGTTGGCCCCAGTCTGATTACCCAAAGCCTGACGATGTTTGAAAAGATGATGCCGGACTATCTTGCGGTGCTGGAATCGAATCTGATGGCGCGCGATCAGAAAGGCATTGCTGAAGAGGGTCACAAAATCAAAGGGGCGGCGGGTTCGGTCGGGCTGCAGCGTTTGCAGATGCTGGCGAAACAGATTCAGAGTCCGGAGCTACCGGCGTGGTGGGACAATGTAGGCGAATGGATTGATGAGCTGAAGCATGAGTGGCGACACGATGTGCAGGTATTACGCGACTGGGTGTCAGAACAGGATAAGTGATACCCCATAAAAAAATGACCCCAGCCGAAGCCGGGGTGCGCGAATACTGCGCCAACACCAGGGAAATCATTGCGGCTGCTATGATTTGAATAATTAATGCAGCCGCAGGGTATTGGTTAACACTGTCATCACCTTAGCAAATTCATCTTCTCATGCGATAAGATTCATTAAAATTTGTGATATTGAGCAGCGTTTAAATACAGAAAACATTAATTTGGCAACACAGTCAAGTAAGGAATTAATTTCCGTGCTGCGTTGCTGTTATTTTAATCAAATTTGAGCTTTTTCGTGTAGTTTTAACGCTGCCGTGCAGGGAAGTGGAGATTGAGCAGCACGAAAGTGAGTCCGCGTTGACGTTTGCCTTTTGAGTGAGGCTAACGCGCTGATATTGCAAGCGCACGGTCTGAAATGACATGAATTATCCAAAACGATTTGGAATGATAAAAAAGAATCTAAAACTTTGTCCTTTTATCGTTCTGATATCAATGTTGTCACTGAAAGGGAGCAGTGCTGTTTCAGCAACCATTGACGCCATTAAGTGCTGCTTATTTAGACGTCATAACGGTAATTCTGGTTAAGCTTTGGACGTGACAGAATTAAGAAAAAAATAACAGTTAAGCATAGTGAATGTTTGATGGAGGGGCTTATTACCTATTATTAAGTGTTTATCTGGAAAGACGCAAAGCACTGGCAATGAATGGAACCGATTCCTTTTTTTCGGAAGTGCTTGAACTATTTCGAACTGTTGCAGCATTTTGATGCAAAATGATTGAATAAAGTCTGTAAACAGTCTGCTGGTTTTCAGCGATTTTTGTAAAAAGGCCGCTTTTTTAGCAGTGATTACATGAGTGATTGATTAACGTCTGAAACAAGTATGGGAAGATTGCATGAACAAGCATAAAGGAAGCGTCGGACAGCGTATCAGACGTATTGTTGGTCGTATCGTGCTGGTGTGGCTGGGAATATGGCTGGCGGGAATTTTACTCTTTTCGTTCTTACCCGTACCGTTCTCAGCGGTAATGGCTGAACGCCAGATCGGGGCCTGGTTACGCGGTGATTTCAGTTATGTCGCTCATTCAGACTGGGTCAGCCATGACGAGATTTCGCCCTGGATGGGACTCGCAGTTATCGCCTCAGAAGATCAAAAGTTTCCCACCCATTGGGGCTTTGATGTTGCGGCGATTGAGTCTGTGCTGGATAACAGCGATAGCCGGATGCGTGGGGCATCCACGCTGTCTCAACAGACGGCGAAAAATCTGTTCCTCTGGGATGGTCGCAGCTGGGTCCGTAAAGGTCTGGAAGCGGGTCTGACGGTAGGAATTGAAACGGTCTGGACAAAGCGGCGTATTTTAACCGTCTATCTCAATATTGCGGAGTTCGGGCCAGGCATCTTTGGCGTTGAGGCGGCTTCTCAGCGCTACTTCCATAAGCCTGCCAGCCGGCTGACCGCAGCAGATGCTGCCTTACTGGCAGCGGTGCTGCCTAATCCGATACGTTATCGTGCTGCTGCACCCTCAGGCTACGTCAGAGAGCGGCAGCAGTGGATACTGCGTCAGATGCGCCAGCTTGGCGGGGAAGGCTTCCTGCAGCGTAATCAGCTCGACTAAGCGTTAATCTTCATCGAAACCCGCTTCAAATAACTCAATGACCGCTGCCAGCGCCGGGATCTCCTCCGGGCCGCTGGCCTCAATCTCAATGTGGCCGCCTTTTGCCGAGTCGAGCATCAGCAGCGCAATCACGCTGCTGGCTTCGGCTTCAGTGCCCGCTTCATTGCGCAGTAATACTTCGGCATCAAAGCTCTGCACCAGTTCAAATAACTTCATCGCCGGACGAGCGTGCATGCCCAGCTTATTTTTAATTTCTACAGTTTGTCTGACGGTCATGATTTGCGCTTTTCCAGCGTACGATGGCGTGACTGCACATTCTTACCCCGTGAACGGAAGTAATCCGCCAGCTGTTCTGCAATATAGACTGAGCGATGTTTACCACCGGTGCAGCCAATCGCCACGGTAAGATAGCTACGGTTGTTGGTCTCCAGCATCGGCAACCAGAGTTCAAGGTAGCTGCGCGTCTGGTAGATAAAATTATGCACTTCAGTATGGCGATCAAGGAAAGCCGCCACAGGGCGATCGAGGCCGGTCATCGGGCGCAGTTTGGGATCCCAGTGGGGGTTGGGCAGAAAACGCACGTCAAATACATAGTCAGCGTCAATCGGGATGCCATGCTTGAAGCCAAACGACTCAAACACCATGGTCAGCTCACGTTCACGCTTGCCCAGCAGGCGGGTACGCAGCATCTCTGCCAGCTCATGCACCGACATCTCTGAGGTGTCGATGATCAGATCGGCACGCGAACGCAGCGGCTCCAGCAAATCGCTTTCTTCATCAATCGCACTCTCCAGCGACAGATTTTTACTGGAGAGGGGATGCAGACGGCGCGTATCGCTGTAGCGACGAATCAGGGTGTTGCGATCGGCGTCGAGAAACAGCAGCTGAGGTGAAAATGTGTCGGGCAGATTATTCAGGGCGGTTTCGAAAATTTCCGGGGATTCAGGCATATTACGCACGTCGATGCTGACCGCCGCCGAAATATTGCGCTCAGCCAGCGAGTGAGCTAACTCAGGCAGCAGAACGACCGGCAGGTTATCAACGCAGTAGAACCCCATATCTTCCAGCGCACGGAGCGCCACTGACTTCCCCGAGCCTGAACGACCGCTAACGATCATCAGCACCATGACCTTCTCTCCCGTTTTAAAACCGGCACCCGGCCGGTAAAGACGCGTTACTGCTCCGACTGGACTTCCGTAATAATGGCATAGAGCTCTTCATCACTCTGCGCTGCGCGCAAACGACGGCAAACCGTTTTATCTGCCAGACGCTTTGCCACCAGTGACAGGGTGTGCAGATGTGTTTTGCACTGGTCAGCCGGAACCAGTAAGGCAAACAACAGATCGACCGGCTGGTTATCAACGGCATCAAACGCAATCGGCTGTTCGAGGCTGATAAACACCCCAACCGCACGCAGCGTATCCTCTTCCAGCTTGCCGTGCGGGATGGCTATCCCGTTACCAATACCGGTACTGCCCATGCGTTCGCGGGTCAGAATCGCTTCGAAAAGCGTCTGGTGCGGCAGGTTGAGCTGCTTAGCGGCCAGTTCGCTGATGATTTCCAGCGCACGTTTTTTGCTCTGGCAGTGGACGCCGCTGCGGGTGCAGTCTGGCGAAAGCACTGTGCTCAATTCCAGTGTAAGATCGTTGTTCATTATCGTTTCACTTGCGTGTTCACCAGGCCATTCAACGCCAGCGCGTATTGACGCGTGTGACAAACGGCGCCTGCTTAGATGACAAAACGGGGCGGATTATCCGCCCCATCCTGTCGGCTCTGCGCGCCAGGCGCGCGTCGCTAGCGTGAAGGTTAGTGTTTTTTCAGTTTATCTTTGTGTTTGGTCAGCTGACGGGCGAGCTTATCGATCAGTCCGTCAATGGCCGCATACATATCTTCCGCTTCTGATGTGGCGTGCAGCTCGCCACCATTCACGTGTAGTGTTGCGTCAGCCACCTGCGTGACTTTCTCAACCTTCAGGACAATATAGACCTGATTGATATGTTCAAAATAGTGTTCCAGTTTGGCAAATTTACCGTTGACGAATTCACGCAGAGGTGGAGTGATTTCAACGTGTTGCCCGGTCAGGTTCAGCTGCATAGGTCTTCCTTCTCATTTCTTTCAAACCAGTTGTTTACGCTGGTTCGATGGCGGGATGGATAAAGACTCACGATATTTGGCGACGGTACGCCGTGCCACCATGATCCCCTGATCAGATAACATGGAGGTCAGTTTACTGTCGCTCAAGGGTTTGGCTGGATTTTCCGCCGAAATTAATTTTTTCACCAGGGCTCGAATCGCGGTAGAGGAGGCTTCACCGCCACCTTCCGTATTAACGTGACTGGAGAAAAAGTACTTCAGTTCAAAAATGCCACGCGGGCTGTGCAGATACTTTTGCGTGGTAACGCGGGAGATGGTCGATTCGTGCATCTCAACGGCCTGGGCAATATCCGCCAGCACCATCGGGCGCATAAATTCTTCACCCTGCTCGAAAAAGGCCTGCTGCTGTTCAACAATACAGCGTGTCACTTTCAGCAGCGTATCATTGCGGCTTTCCAGACTCTTAATCAGCCAGCGGGCTTCCTGCAGATTACTGCGAATGAACTGGCTGTCGCTGTCGTTCCGCGTCGCGCCGCTCATTGCCGCATAGTGCTGATTGATCTTCAGACGAGGCACGCTATCGGCATTGAGTTCAACCGTCCAGCGGCTGCCGACCTTGCGCACCAGCACATCGGGAATGACATATTCTGGTTCGCCGGTGTTGATTGACTGACCCGGACGCGGATCCAGCGACTGGATCAGCAGCATCGCCTCTTTCAGCACCTCTTCTTTGAGGCGCGTGACCCGCATCAGGCTGCGGAAATCGTGGTTTGCCAGCAGATCGAGATGTTCGCTGACGATCAGGCGCGCCTCTGCCAGCATCGGCGTTTCGGGCGCATATTGTGAAAGCTGCACCAGCAGGCAGTCACGCAGATCGCGCGCGCCGACACCAATCGGGTCAAAGCGCTGAATGCGTTTCAACACCGCTTCAACTTCATCCGCTTCGAGCTCATCATCACCTATGCTGTCAAGGATCTCCTCAAGCGAAACGGTGAGATATCCGGTGTCATCAATAGCATCGACAATAGAGGTGGCAATGGCGCGATCGGTATCACTGAAAGGCGTCAGGCCGACCTGCCACATCAGATAATCCTGCAGCGACTGCGTCGTTTCGCCCTGATAAACCGGTAACTCATCATCCTGGTAATCGGTGCCGGTGCCGGAAGGCGTGCCCGCGGTATAGATCTCATCCCAGGTTGCATCCAGCGGCAGTTCATCAGGCATCTCTTTCTGCTCAAGCGCTTCACGTGTATCCAGCGCCTCGGCCTCTGAAGACTCCCGTGAATCGATCTCTTCATGCAGGTCAGTCTGCTCCAGCAGCGGATTACTTTCCAGCGCAAGCTGAAGCTCCTGCTGGAGTTCAAGCGTAGAGAGTTGCAACAGGCGAATCGCCTGTTGCAACTGCGGAGTCATTGCCAGCTGTTGGCTGAACCTGAGTTGTAAACCTTGCTTCATAGACAGGATGATCGTTCCCAGGTAAACATCGGTATTAACGACACCTTATCAGAGTCTGAACTCTTCACCCAAATAAACCCGCTTAACCTGCTCATCCGCAAGAATTTCATTCGGTGTGCCGTGCGCGATCAGGTGACCCTGGCTGACGATATAAGCCCGCTCACAGACCGCTAACGTTTCGCGTACGTTATGGTCGGTAATCAGCACACCGAGGCCGCTGTCACGCAGATGCTCAATGATTTTCTTAATGTCGATAACGGAGATGGGGTCAACACCGGCAAAAGGTTCATCCAGCAGGATAAATTTAGGATTAGCCGCCAGCGCCCGCGCAATCTCAACACGACGTCGCTCCCCCCCCGAAAGTGCCTGGCCCATGCTGTCGCGCAGGTGCTCAATGTGAAACTCTTCCATCAGCTCACGGGCGCGATCCTGGCGTTGCTCTTCGGTCAGATCGTCACGGATCTGCAAGACCGCCATCAGGTTATCGTAGACGCTGAGGCGACGGAAGATCGATGCCTCCTGCGGCAGATAGCCGATGCCACGACGCGCACGCGCATGCAGCGGCAGGATGCTGATATCTTCATCATCAATAATAATGCGGCCAGCGTCACGCGGCACAATGCCCACCACCATGTAAAAGGTGGTGGTTTTACCGGCACCGTTCGGGCCCAGCAGGCCGACAATTTCGCCGGATTTTACCTGCAGGCTGACATCTTCTACCACGCGACGGCCCTTATATGCCTTCGCCAGGTTTTCTGCGATTAATGTGGCCATAGCTATCAGTTACTCTTCTTTCCGCTGTTGGACGAACCTTTGTCCTGAAGTTGCGACGGCACCAGTACAGTCGTGACGCGCTTGTTCTGGCCCTGACTGAAAGCCTGCATTTTCTGCTCTTTCACCAGGTAGGTAATACGATCGCCTTTGATGTTGCTGTCCTGCTGCTCAATGAAGGCATTGCCGGTCAGTTCAACGAAATCGTTAGCCAGTTCGTAATGCAGTTTGGCGGCATGGCCCTGTACCGGCTTACCGCTGTCCTGCATCTGATAGAAGGTGGCGGGATTACCGTAGGCGTCTACGATGGTTTTCTTACTGTCGCCGCCCGGACGGGTCACCACCACTTTATCTGCCGTGATTTTAATTGAGCCCTGCGTCACGATGACATTGCCGGTAAAGGTCGCGACATTGCCTTGCAAATCCAGCGCCTGATTCTGCGAGTCAATGTTGACGGGCTTGTCCGAGTCACCGGTCAGAGCCAGCGCCGGAACGCTGGTTGCCAGCAGCAGGCTGGCCACTAAAAGCTTCAGGCTATTTTTGTTCATTTTGAATTTCATAAGAGGTTTTGACCTTCTCGATTAACTCGGCGTTTTTTGTCCGTAAATTGCCGCGCATTTTCATGCCGGTGGAGTTAAAACTGCGGCCATACAATGTCACCTGGTCATCAGAGGTAACGTCCTGAGTGACAAGATTAATCTGGGCGTTATCGGTTTTGATCCGCTCAAGCTGAGAATCCTGCGTCAGCGTATTCAGTTCAACATGGCCATACAGGTAAAGCATACGATCTTTGGTGAGCTTTGCTTTATCCGCGCGTAACGTCCAGGTAGGGATTTTGTTCTCATCAAAGGTGGTCATGACCGGATTGTCGAACCAGCTCAGTTCATCATCCGAGAAATAGGTCACTTTGTCAGAGACCAGTTTATATGACAGCGCGCCCTGCGGGTTGTAAACCACAGTGTGTGAATCAGCACTGGTATAGGTCGGTGACTGAGTGTCCATCCCGACTGGTGTGCCATCATCATCCTGGTTAGTAAGATTCCAGCCGATCAAAACCAGTGCAATCAAGGTCAGAATCAGCGTTATCCAACGCCTGCTTTTACTCATACTGATTGCCCTTTGGCATCCTCAAATTTGTTCTGCGCCATTAAGATCAGATCACATACTTCACGCACTGCACCGCGTCCACCGGCAATCCGCGTGACATAGTGCGCGCGCGGTAACAGGATCGGATGTGCATCTGCTACCGCCACGCTTAATCCTACTTTCGCCATAACCGGCCAGTCGATCAGATCGTCACCAATGTAGGCGACCTGGTCGTCGGAAAGAGACAGTTTATCCAGAAGTTCACGATAGGCCAAAAGCTTATCCGATTGTCCCTGATAAAGATGGCGGATGCCGAGCGTTTTGCAGCGATCTTCCATCAGACGGGCATTGCGGCCGGTAATAATAGCCACTTCCACATCGGAGGTCAGCAAACAGCGAACGCCGTAACCGTCCCGCACGTTGAATGCTTTCAGCTCTTCGCCATTGTTCCCCATGTAGATCACCCCGTCGGACATCACGCCATCGACGTCGCAGATCAGCAGACGAATTCTGCTGGCGCGCGCCATAACGTCAGCACTGACCGGCCCGTAGCAGGTTTCAATCGGGTGGATTGCCTGTTGCATTTTCTCTTCCTGTTCAGACTACGCCAGCGCGCAGCATGTCATGCATATGTACCACACCGAGCAGATGGTCGTCATCGGCCACCAGAATCGAGGTAATGTTTTTGGTCTGCATCAGGTTCAGGGCTTCCACCGCCAGCATATTAGGACGGACGCGGATGCCACCTGGTGTCATCACTTCCCCGATAGTGGCGCGCTGGAAATCGATGCCCATATCAAAGATGCGGCGCAGGTCACCATCAGTAAAGATACCTTCAATTTTCATCAGGCCATCGACGATTACCGTCAGCCCCAGATTTTTGCGGGTAATCTCCAGCAGCGCATCGCGTAGTGAGGCGTCTCGTGTGACGTGCGGCAGTTCATCGCCGCTGTGCATGATATCAGCCACATGCAGTAGCAGTTTGCGGCCCAGCGCACCGCCTGGATGGGAGAGAGCAAAGTCTTCCGCGGTGAAGCCGCGCGCTTCCAGCAGCGAAACCGCCAGTGCGTCGCCCATTACCAGCGTAGCCGTGGTGCTGGTGGTCGGTGCCAGACCCAGCGGGCAGGCTTCCTGCGGAACATGGACACACAGATGCACATCGGCAACCCGTCCCATCGCACTGTCAGGCCGTCCGGTCATGCAGATCAACGTGATGTGCTGACGCTTTAATACCGGAATCAGCGCGAGGATTTCGTTGGATTCACCGCTGTTGGAGATGGCGATAACCACATCATTTTTGCTTACCATGCCCAGATCACCATGGCTGGCTTCGGCCGGATGAACAAAAAACGCGGGCGTGCCGGTACTGGCAAAGGTCGCCGCCATTTTTTTGCCGATATGGCCAGACTTGCCCATGCCCATCACCACCACTTTCCCCCGACAGGCGTAGATCAGGGCACAGGCGCGGGCGAAATCGTCGTTGATATATTGATCGAGTTGTTCCAGACCTTCGCGTTCGATGCGCAGTACGGTTTTTCCCGCCTGCTGGAAATCAAATGCTGTTGGTTGCTGATATGACATAGTGAGTCTGTCCTTGTTAGCCGTCCATGAATGCCGGCTGCATCCACAGCAGCGTCACCCAGACGAAGAAACCACAGAGTAAAAATAAGCCTGCCGTACGGCCAACGCGTCGGCGACGTAGCAGGCAGAGCAGGGCAAACAGCACGCTCACTCCCAGCATCACCCAGTAATCACGGGCGAAGGCGTGATAATCGACACTGCCAGGGTGAATCAGCGCCGGCAGACCCAGCACAATGGCAATATTATAAATGTTGGCGCCGATCAGATTGCCGATCGCGATATCATCTTCGCCTTTCAGCGCACCGGCAATAACCGTTGCCAGCTCGGGCAGGCTGGTGCCCACGGCGATCAGCGTCAGGCCCATCACCAGTTCGCTGACGCCAAAATAGTCGGCAAACGCTGTGGCATTGTCGATCACCATGCGTGTCGACATCGGCAGGATGATCAGCGCGACGGCCAGCCAGAGAAAAGCCACCGTATTTCCGCTCTCTTCGCGAGGCAGCTCGGCCAGCTGCTCGCGGGTCAGGGTATCGTTGTTGTCCCGTTCGGCTTTGCGCGCAATGCGAATCACCACCATCAGATAAACAGCGGCAATGGCGATCAGGCCAATTCCATCCAGTCGACTAAGCTGATTGTCAAACAGCATGAATCCGCTGAGCAGAGTCACCAGCAGCATCAACGGCAGTTCACGGCGTATCAGATTAGAATGGACGCTGAGCGGGTGCATAAGCGCAGCGGCACCCAGTATGAGTAAAATATTGGTAATATTCGAGCCGAGCGCGGTGCCAACAGCAAGATCCATCTGGCCATGCTGCGCCGCGGAAAAGGAGAGGATCATCTCTGGCAGCGAGGTGCCGATGCTGACAACGGTCATGCCAATAATCAGTGGCGGGATGCCAAATGATCGACACAATATAGAGGCGCTAAACACCAGACGATCGGCACCATATGCCAGTAAAAGCAAACCGATAATCAGCAGTGCAGAAGCTACGAACATGAAAAATCCTTGCGTAAAAACCCAGGCCGGCAATGCCTTTCCCGACCGGTTTAAGGTTCTGTTTGGCGAGACAGGCGCTGATTTTGACCGTCCGGACGGCAAAAGTAAATTTAATGACCATTTTCGCCAAATCTTAGCGGTAAGTTTCTGTAAAGCTATCGTGAATCAGGACCGAACAGGCTACCATCGTACCCCATGTTTACGCCCGATCCTTACAAGAGGTTATAATGATCCAGCAGCAATCGAATCTGGTTGAGGTTCGTGGCGTGAGTTTTTCGCGCGGAGATCGCACCATCTTCGATGACATTTCGCTGACCGTGCCGAAAGGCAAAGTGACGGCGATAATGGGGCCGTCGGGGATAGGAAAAACCACGCTGCTACGCTTGATTGGGGGGCAACTTCAGCCGACCAGCGGTGAAATCTTTTTCCGTGGTGAAAACATTCCGTCATTATCTCGCACTAAATTGTACGAAGCGCGCAAAAAAATGAGCATGCTGTTCCAGTCTGGCGCGCTGTTCACTGACCTGACGGTCTATGAAAATGTGGCCTGGCCGCTGCGTGAACATACCCGTCTGCCCCCTCCGCTGCTGCACAGCACGGTGCTGATGAAGCTGGAAGCGGTGGGTCTGCGTGGCGCGGCCCAGCTGAAGCCCGCGGAGCTGTCGGGCGGAATGGCGCGTCGTGTGGCACTGGCGCGCGCTATCGCGCTGGAGCCGGAACTGATCATGTTTGATGAGCCTTTCGTCGGACAGGATCCAATCACGATGGGTGTGCTGGTAAAACTCATTGATGAACTGAACCATGCTCTGGGCCTGACCTGTATTGTGGTCTCGCACGACGTACCGGAAGTACTGAGTATTGCGGACTATGCCTATATCGTGGCCGGCCAAAAAATTATCGCACAAGGCACCACGCCGGAGTTGCGAGAGAATAATGATCCGCGCGTCCGCCAGTTTATTGATGGTGATGCGGATGGTCCGGTTCCCTTCCGTTTTCCTGCCGGCGACTATCTCGCTGATTTAACCGGCTCAGGGAGTAACTAAACTGATGGTGTTGAAGGCGCTGGCGACATTTGGACGTCAGGGAATTGAAACGTGCGCCAGTTTTGGACGCGCAGGATTAATGCTGTTTCATGCGCTGGTGGGTAAGCCAGCGTTCCGCAGACACACGCCGCTACTGATTAAACAACTTTATAGCGTCGGCGTGCTGTCGCTGCTGATCATCGTGGTTTCCGGTCTGTTTATCGGCATGGTGCTTGGCCTTCAGGGTTATCTGGTCTTAAACACCTACGGCGCGGAAACCAGCCTCGGCATGCTGGTGGCGCTGTCATTGCTGCGCGAACTGGGGCCGGTTGTGACCGCGCTGCTGTTCGCCGGACGGGCAGGGTCTGCACTAACTGCCGAAATCGGCCTGATGAAGGCCACCGAACAGCTCTCCAGCATGGAGATGATGGCGGTTGACCCGTTGCGCCGGGTGGTTTCGCCGCGCTTCTGGGCCGGTTTTATCAGTATGCCGTTACTGACGCTGATTTTTACCGCGGTAGGGATTGCCGGTGGGGCGCTGGTCGGGGTGAGCTGGAAAGGGATTGATCCGGGTTTCTTCTGGTCGGCGATGCAGAATGCCGTCGATTTTCGTGCCGATGTGGTTAACTGCCTGATTAAAAGTGCGGTATTTGCCATTACCGTGACGTGGATTGCGCTGTTTAACGGCTATGATGCGATTCCAACCTCTGAAGGGATCAGTCGCGCGACGACGCGCACTGTGGTGCACGCGTCACTGGCGGTGCTCGGATTGGATTTTGTGCTGACAGCACTGATGTTTGGGAATTGATGCAATGCAAAGCAAAAAAAGCGAAATCTGGGTTGGCATATTTATGATTATGGCGTTGCTGGCGGCGCTGTTTCTCGCGCTGCGCGTCGCCGATTTAAAGTCGATGGGTACTGAGCCGACGTGGAAGCTCTACGCCACCTTCGACAATATTGGCGGTCTTAAAGCCAGTTCGCCGGTCAAGATTGGCGGGGTGGTGATTGGCCGTGTGACCGACATTGAGTTAGAGCCGAAAACGCTGCTGCCGCGTGTCACCATGGACATCAGCGATCAGTATGCGAATAAAATTTCAGACACCAGCTCGCTGGCGGTTCGCACTCAGGGACTGCTGGGTGAGCAATTCCTGGCACTCAACTTAGGATTTGACGATCCTGAACTGGGTTCGGCGATGCTGAAAGATGGCGATACGCTGCGCGATACGAAATCCGCTATGGTGCTCGAAGATCTGATCGGTCAGTTCCTTTATAAGAGCGGCGATAATAAACAAAACAGTGACAACAAGGATGCGCAGGAAGGCGGCAGTGCTGCGCCTGCGGCACCGGCTCAACCTTAAAGAAGAGGGTATACCATGTTTAAACGTTTACTGATGATTGCCATGCTGGTGGTTGCGGTACCGCTGACGGCAACCGCAGCCGATCAGAGCAACCCCTACAAACTGATGAATGAAGCGGCGCAAAAGACGTTCACCCGCCTGAAAAACGAGCAGCCGAAAATCAAGCAGGACCCTAACTACCTGCGTCAGATTGTGCGTCAGGAGTTGCTGCCCTATGTGCAGATTAAATATGCAGGCGCGTTAGTGCTGGGCCGCTACTATCGTGATTCGACGCCCGCTCAGCGTGAAGCCTACTTCAGCGCCTTTGGTGACTATCTGGCGCAGGCTTATGGTCAGGCACTGGCACTGTACAACGGACAGAGCTACCAGATTCAACCTGAGCAGCCGTTAGGCGATGCCCAGATTGTCGCCATTCGCGTTTCCATTATCGACCCGAATGGTCGTCCACCGGTTCGCCTCGACTTCCAGTGGCGTAAAAACAGCCAGAGCGGTAACTGGCAGGCGTATGACATGATCGCCGAAGGCGTCAGCATGATTACCACCAAACAAAATGAGTGGAGCGATCTGTTACGTACCAAAGGTATCGAGGGTCTGACGGCGCAGCTGAAATCGTCTGCGGCACAGCCAATCACGCTGGATAAACAATAATAATGCATGAATCGTTACGCTGGGAGCGGGAAGCCAGCACGCTGTTACTGAAAGGTGAACTGGATCGCGACACGTTGATGAGCCTGTGGCAGCAACGTGAGACGCTGATTAAAGATGTCGATACCATCGACGTCGCGGCGCTGGAGCGTGTTGATTCCTCCGGGCTTGCCCTGCTGGTGCACCTGCGGGAAATCGCCCGGGCACAGGGTATTACCCCACGCTTTACAGGCATCAGTGATAAACTGCACTCGCTGATTACGCTTTACAATCTGCAACAGATTATTGTTTCTGCGGATAAAAGCGCCTGATTTCCGGTTGTTATGCTAAGCCCCTGTTTTTAACAGGGGCTTTTGCGTATTTAAGAGTCAGCCGCTTTCCTCTACTATGTCAGCCTTATTATTATTAAGTGAAGTTAAGCCCAATGGAAAACAGTGAAATTCAGGCCGTGCTGATGGCAGCATTGCCTTTAGACGAAGTGCATGTGATGAGCAATGATGGCAGCCATTTTCAGGTGATCGCCGTAGGCGAACTGTTTGGCGAACTGAGCCGCGTGAAAAAGCAGCAGGCTGTCTACGCGCCGCTGATGGAGTTTATCGCGGATAACCGTATTCATGCTGTCTCTATCAAAACCTATACTCCCGCTGAATGGGCGCGTGACCGTAAACTCAACGGTTTCTGATCCCCAGCGTGGTGAACTCGTCGCTGGCGAGTCCAATCTTTAGCTAGTTAATTGAGAGCCGTGTTAATGGACAAATTTCGTGTGCAAGGCCCCACCCGCTTAAGTGGTGAAGTAACCATTTCCGGGGCAAAGAACGCCGCGCTTCCTATTCTGTTTGCTGCGCTGCTGGCTGAAGAGCCGGTCGAGATCCAGAATGTGCCAAAGCTGCGCGACATTGATACCACCATGAAGCTGCTGAGCCAGCTGGGTGCGAAGGTGGAACGCAACGGTTCTGTGCATGTCGATGCCAGCGCGGTAGATGTATTTTGTGCGCCATACGATCTGGTCAAAACCATGCGTGCCTCAATCTGGGCGCTAGGCCCGCTGGTGGCGCGTTTTGGTCAGGGGCAGGTTTCCCTGCCGGGTGGCTGCGCTATCGGCGCGCGTCCGGTTGATCTGCACATCACCGGTCTTGAACAGCTGGGTGCCGAGATCAAGCTGGAAGAGGGCTACGTGAAAGCGTCAGTCAATGGCCGTCTGAAGGGCGCACTGATTGTCATGGACAAAATCAGCGTCGGCGCGACCGTGACCATCATGAGTGCTGCGACGCTGGCGACCGGTACCACCGTGATTGAGAATGCGGCGCGTGAGCCGGAAATTGTCGATACCGCCAACTTCCTGAACACCCTGGGCGCAAGAATCAGTGGAGCAGGCAGCGATAAAATCACCATCGAAGGCGTAGAGCGTCTGGGTGGCGGTGTTTATCGTGTCCTGCCAGACCGTATCGAAACCGGTACCTTCCTGGTGGCTGCCGCCATTTCGGGTGGCAAAGTGATGTGTCACAAAACTCAGCCGGATACGCTGGATGCTGTGCTGGCTAAGCTGCGTGATGCGGGTGCCGATATCGAAACCGGTGAAGACTGGATCAGTCTGGATATGCACGGCAAACGGCCAAAAGCGGTCAACGTGCGTACTGCACCGCATCCAGGTTTCCCTACTGATATGCAGGCGCAGTTCACACTGTTAAACATGGTCGCGGAAGGCACGGGCGTAATTACCGAAACCATTTTCGAAAACCGTTTCATGCATATCCCGGAACTGATTCGTATGGGCGGACATGCTGAGATTGAGAGCAACACGGCGATCTGTCATGGGGTTGAGACCCTGTCAGGTGCCCAGGTGATGGCGACCGATCTGCGTGCTTCAGCCAGTCTGGTTCTGGCCGGTTGTATCGCGGAAGGAACGACCTTCGTTGATCGCATTTATCACATCGATCGTGGCTATGAGCACATCGAAGATAAACTTAAAGCAATGGGCGCGAACATCGAGCGCGTCAGCGAAGAGTAATCCCGCAGAGGCTCTGAAAGAGCCAGCCCCATCCGGGGGCTGGTTTTTTTTCGCCTGAGGATTGCCGGAAATCTCAGGCATTATCGACAGGCGCCCGGATACGTTTCCTGCGATCCAGCAGGCAGTGGGTCTCGGGATCGTAATAGCGGCTGGGCCAGATCTCACAAGGATGAACCTTGAGCGCGTCGGCGATCAACCATTCGCCCTTGGGCCATGGACGCGTCAGCGCATTAGCCAGCGTTGATGAACTCAGACCTGCTGCGCGTGACAGCGCCGCCAGTGTCATTCCACGCTTATGCAGCGCCGCGATAATGTCAGCCGGGTGCCAGTCTTCCATCCTTTTTTGCATATCCTGTTCTCCTTTTCCCTGTCATTGCGTCGTCCAGCGGGACGTTGGCTTTCCTTTTTACTTTTATCTGGAAAGATTAAGGTTTTTATAGCAAATCTTTCCCATTAGTTTCCAGTAATATTTGGATCCAGCATCTGATCTGTGCGATGGCATACAAAAGGAGTGCAACAGTTAAGAAGGAACAAAAGAAGTGAGAGCAGGGACGTAAAAACGGAGCCCGGCAGGCTCCGTAGGGGATCAGAAATCGCGCTGAACTGACATGTGCGCCAGCGACTCCAGCGCACTGCGCCACGGTGATTCGGGCAGAATGCGCAAGGCGTCAATCGCTTTATCCGCTTCCTGTTCGGCGCGGCTGCGCGTCCATTCGAGTGAACCACACTGATTCATCGCTTCCAGTACTGGTTCCAGCAGATGGCGGCCATTTCCCTGCTCAATGGCTTCACGGATCATCTTCGCCTGTTCAGGTGAGCCGTGCTGCATAGCATGCAGCAGTGGCAGCGTCGGTTTGCCTTCACTCAGATCATCGCCGGTATTTTTGCCCAGCGTCTCGCCGTCAGCACTGTAATCCAGTAAATCGTCGATTAACTGGAAAGCGGTACCCAGATAGCGCCCATAATCCTGCAGCGCTTTTTCCTCTTCAGGTGTGGCTTCAGCCAGTATCGCCGAGGCCTGCGAGGCCGCCTCAAACAGGCGCGCGGTCTTGCTGTAAATCACGCGCATGTAACTCTCTTCGGTGATGTCGGGATCGTTGACGTTCATCAGCTGCAGCACTTCGCCCTCAGCAATCACGTTTACCGCTTCTGACATCAGCGCCAGGATACGCAGCGAACCCATGCTGGTCATCATCTGGAAGGCGCGGGTGTAAATAAAATCACCGACCAGCACGCTTGCCGCATTGCCAAACGCCGCGTTCGCGGTCGCTTTGCCACGACGCATATCGGATTCATCCACGACATCGTCATGCAGCAGCGTGGCGGTGTGGATAAATTCGATCAGCGCCGCATTGGTCACGTGCAGATCGCCCTTGTAGCCCATGGCACGTGCGGATAGCACGGCAATCATAGGACGGATACGCTTGCCCCCACCACTGATGATGTAGTAGCCCAACTGGTTGATGAGCGAGACATCTGAATTCAGCTGGTCGAGGATGGTCTGGTTAACGGCAGCCATATCCTGTGCGGTTAATTCATTAATCTGTTCTAAGTTCATTCGTCTTTTCAGCTATGACTCGTTATCTCTGCCATGGTAAGTGGTTTACCCAGCCAGCGTTCAGGTAATCTGTTACTGATTGTACTTGAATTTTCTGCCTGAGAAACGGTTGCATTCAGCCTGTGTTTTTTTTCTGCAAGAGTGTGCAAAGTGCTCTTGTCTTCTTCTGGAGTTTTGCGTAGAATTCGCGCCCTATTGTGAATATTTAGCGCGCCGCCTGATGAACTAAAAGGCAAGCGCAGAAGCGGAGTTTTATATGTACGCGGTTTTCCAAAGTGGTGGTAAACAACACCGAGTAAGCGAAGGTCAGACCGTTCGCCTGGAAAAGCTGGACATCGCAACCGGTGAAACGATTGAGTTTGACCAGGTTCTGATGATTGCTAATGGCGAAGACGTGAAAATCGGCGCGCCACTGGTTTCAGGCGGAATGATCAAGGCAGAAGTTGTTGCTCACGGTCGTGGCGAGAAAATTAAGATCGTTAAGTTTCGTCGTCGTAAGCACTACCGTAAGCAAGCAGGCCATCGCCAGTGGTTCACTGATGTGAAAATCACTGGTATCACGGCATAAGAGGAGATCTGACAAATGGCACATAAAAAGGCTGGTGGTTCGACTCGAAATGGTCGTGACTCCAATGCAAAACGTCTGGGTGTAAAACGTTTCGGTGGCGAATCTGTTCTGGCAGGTAGCATCATCGTTCGTCAGCGTGGCACCAAATTCCACGCCGGTACCAATGTAGGTTGTGGTCGTGACCACACCCTGTTTGCTACCGCAGACGGTAAAGTACAGTTCGAAGTTAAAGGTCCGAACAACCGTAAATACATCAGCATCGTTGCTGAGTAAGGTTGTCGTGACGCAGACGTTTAACGTCTGAACGCACGAATTGAAGGCCCCGCAGCTCCTGCGGGGCTTTTTACATTCTGCGGTCTGTTGCGGTAAAAGCGACGCATCACAAAAAGTTTGCTGTACACTTTATGTACGCACTGGCGAAAGCCAATCCTGATTTATCCGCCGCTGGTCAGCGCAGAAGACCCTGGCGGACCCGTCTGCAGAGTGCTGCAGGCGATTGTGTGACGGAGATAGAAAATGAAGTTTGTTGATGAAGCGACAATTTTGGTCGTCGCCGGTGATGGCGGTAATGGTTGCGTGAGCTTCCGCCGCGAAAAATATATCCCGAGAGGCGGCCCTGACGGGGGTGATGGCGGTGACGGCGGTGACGTTTATCTGATCGCTGATGAAAACCTCAATACCCTTATCGATTATCGTTTCGAAAAATCTTTCCGCGCCGAGCGTGGGCAGAATGGCCAGAGCCGCGACTGTACCGGTAAACGCGGTAAAGATATCGAAGTTAAAGTGCCGGTTGGCACCCGGGTTATCGATCAGGGTACCGGCGAGACACTTGGCGACATGACGCGTCACGGCCAGAAACTGATGGTCGGCAAAGGCGGCTGGCACGGCCTGGGTAATACCCGTTTTAAATCATCTGTGAACCGCAGTCCGCGCCAGAAAACCATGGGTACCCCAGGTGAAAAGCGCGACCTGCAGCTGGAGCTGATGCTGCTGGCAGATGTCGGGATGCTGGGCTTACCGAATGCCGGTAAATCGACCTTTATCCGTGCCGTATCGGCAGCCAAACCAAAAGTGGCGGATTATCCGTTTACCACGCTGGTGCCGAGTCTGGGCGTGGTTCGTATGGACAGCGAGCAGAGCTTCGTCGTGGCCGATATCCCAGGCCTGATTGAAGGCGCAGCCGATGGCGCAGGCCTCGGTATTCGTTTCCTGAAGCACCTTGAGCGCTGCCGCGTATTGCTGCATCTGATCGACATCGATCCCATCGATGAAAGCGATCCGGTTGAAAATGCGCGCATTATTCTCGGCGAGCTGGAAAAATACAGCGAGAAGCTGTTCAACAAGCCACGCTGGCTGGTCTTCAACAAAATTGATCTGATCAGTGAAGAAGAGGCACAGTCACGGGCTAAAGCGGTGGCTGAAGCGCTGGGCTGGGAAGATAAGTATTATCTGATTTCTGCCGCAAGCCGTACCGGTGTCAACGAACTCTGCTGGGACGTGATGAGCTTCATCAACGCTAACCCGAAAGAAGCAGAGCTTGAAGAGAAGCAACCGGAGAAAGTGGAGTTCATGTGGGACGATTACCACAAAGAAACCATTGAAAATACGGTTGAAGTGGAAGATGAAGAGTGGGATGACGACTGGGATGATGAAGACGACGAAGGCGTTGAAATTATCTATCAGCGTTAACCGATCGCCTGCTGCAGCGTGATATACAATGCCCCCTTTCAGGCCTGAAAGGGGGCATTGTTCTGTCTGCAGCTAGCTCATTACCGCCACACTCAGTCGCGCACTGCAGCACAGCTGATCCCGACCATTCCGAATCTCAATCTGCCAGCTCTGACTGCGTTTACCGAGATGCAGTGGACGGCAAATGCCCCGCACCAGACCCGCAGAAACCGCACGATGATGGCTGGCATTCACTTCAACGCCAACTACGCTGCTGCCTTCTTCAACCGCCAGATACCCGGCAATTGAGCCCATTGACTCCGCCAGCACCACGGACGCACCGCCATGCAGCAGCCCGAACGGCTGTTGCGTACGGGCATCGACCGGCATCGTCGCTTCCAGATAATCATCACCAATCAGGGTAAAAACGATACCCAGATGGGCCACCAGAGAGTTCTCACCCAGCGCATTCAGGGCGGGAAGATCAATGGATCGCTTCCAGATCGCTGTCATTATCAGGCTCCCAGGGTTGCGCCACCATCAACCACAATATCCTGCAGCGTCACATGACTGGCAAGATCCGACGCGAGAAACAGTACGGTGGCTGCAATTTCCTGCGGCTGCGCGATCTTGCCCAGCGGGATACCCAGCTTGAACTGATCCGGGAAGCCGGCAATCATCTCCTGCTCACCCGTCGGTGTGTGCCACAGACTGCGCTGCATATCGGTGTCGGTGGAACCGGGTGAAACGATGTTGCAGCGCACGCCATAGGGCGCCATCTCCAGACCCACGGTCTGACAGAGACTGCGCAGCGCCGCTTTTGAAGCGCCATAAGCGGACATGCCAATACGCGGGGCATGAGCCGAATTAGACGCGACGGTGACGATGGCACCGGTGCGCTGTTCGCGAAAGCGTGGCAATGTCTGCTGGAACAGATTAAACGCGCCGCCCGCATTGATGTTAAGACACGCCTGCCAGTCGGCAAATGACAGCTCATCGGTGGCACCAATCCGTAAGATACCGGCTGCGTTGACCAGCACATCAATGCGCGGCTGCGCGGCCAATACGCGCTGGCAGATCGTTTTGACCTGAGCCGGATCGGCCACATCCATCGTGTGGCAGGGGAACGGGTAATCATGGCCCTTAAAACGTTGATCAAAGGCCTCAACCTGTGCGCCAGCCTGATGAAAGGCTAACGCAGTATGATAGCCGATGCCCTGGCCGGCACCGGTTACCCAGACGATTTTACCGCTGAAGTCGAATGTGTGGCTCATTTCGCCGGCTCCCGCGCCAGCAGCGCCCACCAGCCATCAATGCTCGGATTTTTCGCCAGACTGACGAAATCGATATCGCGGTGTACCTGACGCCAGCGGGCTGCCAGCGCCATCACGCGTACTGAGTCCAGGCCGTAATCAATCAGGTTTTCATCATCTTCCGGCACCTCATCATCTTCCAGCAGCGGCAGGATCAACGCGCGCAAATCATCTTTGCTGAGCGGCACAGGCATCAGATCGGCGGTCATCACCACTTTTCCGCTACGGCCCGCGGTGTAGGTGAGCGCCATCATATGTTCCTCACGGCTGAAGTCAGCCAGCGCATCGGCCACCATAAACGGCTGAATATTGCGCATAAACGCATCGGTTGCGGTGGTCAGGCAGCCAATATGGGCATAGACGCCGGTGATAATCAGCTGATCGCGGCCCATCTCCTGCAGGATCGACTCCAGCGGCGAGCGGTGAAATGCACTGTAGCGCCATTTGGTCAGGACCTGATCGTCCTCATCCGGTGCCAGCGCATCCACGATCTTCTGCTGATCGGGATGTTTATTCAGTCCCGGTCCCCACATGTCGTTGAGCAGCGCACGATCTTCATCGCTCTGCGCGTTTGGCTGAGCGGTGTAAAACACCGGAATGCCCTGCGCTTTGCAGTAGCGACGCAGGCGGGCAATATTGTCGACTACCTGTTCAACCAGCGGGCTGTTGTCGCCCCAGAAGTTGAGAAAATAGCGCTGCATATCGTGGATCAGCAGGGCGGCACGGCCCGGCTCCAGTGTCCATTTCACTTTGTTGTTGGGCAACTCAGTGGCGGCTGGCAGCGGATAAGAGGTCAGTTGTGGAATAGCCATTGAAATTCTCCGGACAGATCAGGCTTGCGCTTGTTGATCGGCAAGTTGTTGGCGCAGACGTTTTTTGTCCACCTTTCCGACCGCGGTCAGCGGCAGGGCATCTACGCAGGTAATACGGTCGGGCAGCTTGAATTCTGCCACGCCAAGTTCACGCAGGTGGCGACGCAGCGCCACCGGTTTAACCGGCTGACGGGTAACGATAAAGGCGCAGCTCTTTTCACCCATCAGCTCATCGCTCATGGAGACCAGCGCAGCGTGGATCACATCCGCATGGCGCTGCAGCAGGTTTTCGATCTCTTCGGCTGCGATCTTCTCGCCGCCCCGGTTGATCTGATCTTTCTCCCGGCCCTGCACGATAATGTTGCCAGAGGGCGTTATTTCAATCAGATCGCCGGAGCAGTAAAAGCCCTGGTCATCGAAGCTGGCGGCGTTATGTTCCGGACTGTTGTAGTAGCCGCGGAACGTATAAGGGCCACGCGTCATCAGGCGACCGATGGAGCCTGCTGGCAATGGATTACCCTGATCGTCGGCGACCCACACCTCGTCATCCGGAGAGATCGGGCGCCCCTGCGTGGTGAGAATGGTCTGCTCATCGTCATCCAGACGGGTGTAGTTCACCAGACCTTCCGCCATACCAAACACCTGCTGCAGGGTGCAGCCGATCTCGTTCTGGATGCGCGCAGCCAGCGTTTCGCCCAGTTTTGCGCCACCGACCTGAATGCGTTGCAGCGAGGCCAGCACGGCATTGCTGCCCCATTCCTGAATCGCCTGCAGCCAGAGACTGGCAGCGGGTGGAACCAGGCCGGTATCGGTAACCTGATGTTTTTCAATCAGCGGGAAGCAGAGAGTTGCGCTGGGATCGGCGGCTAAGATCACCTGTCCGCCTGCATAAAAAACGCCCAGCGCGCCCGGCGAACTCATCGGGAAGTTATGCGCGGCGGGCAGGGCGATCAGGTAGCGGGTGTCGGCGGTCACACCGCAGATAACGTCACTTTCACGGATGCTGTAGTAGTAATCATTATGGGTGCGTGGGATCAGTTTCGGTGTACCGGTACTGCCACCCGACAGCTGGAAAAAGGCGACTTCATCGCCTGCGGTCGGGGTTGTGATGAAGTTGCCCGCGGGTTCAGCCAGCAGGGCGTCGAGGCTGTTTTCCGTCTGAGCGTCATTGCGCAGGATCACCTGCTGCAGTGAAGCCTGATCGTGGCGGAGTTGTGCAATAAACGCATCATTGGCGAACAGTGCGTGGCTGCGATCGGCAATTAACAGGCTCGGCGAGATCTGACTGGCATAGGCGGCCAGTTCGGTGCGCTGATGGCTGAACAGGGCGTTAACCGGGGCGACGCCGATTTTGAACAGGGCAAACAGCGTCAGGTAAAATTCCGCCACGTTGCCAAGCTGCACCAGCGCCGTATCGCCTGACTTCAGGCCGCGACGCTGCAATGCCGTGGCCAGGTTGTCACTCAGCGCCGCCAGCTGGCGATAGGTAAATTGTCGTTCGCCATCAATCACCGCCACGCTCTCGCTGTCGCGATGACGTTCCAGGATGTCGGTCATCGGCAGATCGAGCCAGTAGCCTTTTTCACGGTAACGTGCGGCCAGATCGTCCGGCCAGCGGCTGTAGGAAATCGTCATACAGGTTCCTTTATTGCAGTCCAAAAGCGCGAAGCATGGTGTCGAGTTTGACGCCGGTTTCACGCCATTCTGATTCAGGTTGTGAGTCCGCTACGATGCCTGCGCCCGCAAACAGCCGCACCCGCGGGCCATTCACCGTACCGCAGCGAATGGTGACGACCCATTCGCCATTGCCCTGATCGTCACACCAGCCGACGATGCCGCCAAACAGCTGACGTTCAAATGGCTCCAGTCGCTGAATCAGCGCCTGAGCACGCTGATGCGGGAAGCCGCTGAGCGCCGGTGTCGGATGCAGCAGACAGGCCAGTGACAGCGCATTTTCGCCATCGTCCAGCACGTCACCCTGAATCTGCGTAGCGAGATGCCACAGTGTTGCGGTGGTCAGCAGTGAAGGCGTCTCGGGGACCGACAGCAGGCGGCTGCGCGGCTGCAGCGTCGCACGCATCGCATCCGTGACCAGCTTATGCTCATGACGATCTTTTGCTGAGTGCATCAGGCTGTCGCCAGAGGCCTGGTCATGCTGCGGATCGCGATGACGCGGCGCTGAGCCAGCCAGCGGACAGGAGCTGAACTGGCGGCCCTGCTTACGAATCATCAGCTCCGGGCTGGCGCCAACCAGCGCGCCGCCATCTGGCAGCGGCAGATGAAAGTGGTAGCTGTTAGGGTTCTGCGCCACGATGCGCTGCATCAGGGCGGCCGTATCAACCGGCTGTTCCGCCACGATATCCATCAGCCGCGACAACACCACTTTATCCAGATCGCCGCGCTGCGTGGCAGCCACTGCCTGCGCAACCATGTCGATGAAAATGTCATGTTCCGGCACCGCCGTGCGGCGACGCACCTGCGGCAGTTCAGCCTCAGCCAGAGAGGCACTGGCGTTGAGATCGTCACGGTTGAAGGTCTGATACGACTCAGGGATAAACAGCGCAGCGGACTGATCCACGTCGAAGGGGATTGCGCCCACCAGAATGGGATGGGCAATGCCCTGTTTTCTGGCTGAAGCAAAATGGTGCTGTAGTTGCTGCTGAAACTCCCCTGTCAGCTGCTCACCCTGCCTCACCGGCGCGGTAAGGGTAGTAAAACAGCCCTGTGTGGTCAGGCTTTGCCAGGGAGAGGTAAACAGAAAGCCACGGCAGAGTGCCGGGAAATCCTGCAACAAGGGATGTTCAAACGCCAGCGATTCCACCATAATTTCCACCTATAAATGATAAGATAACTAATAATGATTATCATTTGTATTGTGGGCCAGTAACCTACGTTGATTAGCCGAAAGTGTCAATAATTACGCGGCGGTTCAGCTGGCATTGCCGGTTAAATCAGCACAAATGGTCTCTCTCTTTTTCCAGGTAAACGTGGACGAAAATCTATGAGCAAACATGGTGTCACATCGGCGATAGCGCTGTTTTTACTGAGCATTAGTCTGTTCAGCGTTACTGCTGCTGCCCAGACCGGCTGGCCGCGTACCGTCGCCGGGACAAAAGGCAATATCACGCTGACCCAGGCACCCATGCGTATCGTTTCGACCAGCGTTACTCTGACAGGCTCGCTGCTGGCGATTGATGCGCCGGTCGTCGCCAGTGGCGCAACCGCACCCGGCAGTCGGCTGGCTGATAAGCAGGGATTCTTCCGTCAGTGGGGCGAAGTGGCCAAACAGCGCGGCGTCAAACGTCTCTACATCGGTGAGCCCAGTGCCGAAGCGATTGCTGCTGAAGCGCCAGACCTGATTGTGGTCAGTGCCACCGGGAATGATTCGGCGATCAAACTGGTCGATCAGCTCACGGCGATTGCGCCGGTGCTGGTGGTGAATTACGACGATAAAAGCTGGCAGCAACTGGTGACGTTGCTGGGCGAGGCGACCGGACATGAAGCGGAAGCTGCCGCCCGGAAAGCTGAGTTTGATGCGCGAGAACAGACCCTGAAAGCGAAACTGACCCTGCCGCCGCAGCCGGTTTCAGCGATGGTGTGGAACGGGGATGGCCGGGCAGTCAATCTGTGGACGGATGCGTCGGCGCAGGGGAAATTACTGCAGCAACTGGGCTTCACCCTGGCGACGCCGCCGGCCACTCTTCAGTCGGGTCACAGCATGGGACAGCGTAAAGATATCCTGCAACTGTCAGGGGAAAATCTGGCGGCAGGCCTTAATGGTCAATCATATCTGCTGTTTGCCGCTGAAGAGCCCACCGCCGCACAGGTGATGAGCAACCCTTTCCTGTCGCAGACCCCAGCGGTGCGCGCAAAAGCGGTCTATGCGCTGGGGCTGGATAGCTTCCGGCTCGACTACTACAGCGCCAGCAATTTGCTGACGCGGCTGGAGACGCTGTTCGTTAAATCATGATCCCGTTTCCGCCGGGGCAGGCGGTTGATAGCGACGCAGACGTGCCATCAGCAGCCACATGATGATGCCCAGCACGGTGGCTGCCAGACCAGACAGGCTGGCTGCCTGCTGCGGCAACATTAGTGAACCCATCGCGCCAATCATCGCTGCACCAATCGCATCGCCGGTGACATTCTGCGCTGTCCAGAGGCTGTTGATCCTGCCGAGCAGCGCATCAGGCGTCAGCGTCTGGATCATCGCGTACTGCACCAGGCTGTTGATGGCACTGAAATAGCCAAAGGCCGCAAGGCAGACCAGACTCGCGCTGAACCACGGCATGAGACTGAACAGAGCCAGTGCGACGAAAGCAGCAATGGCACTTGCCAGAATCAGGCGGCCCGGTTGCGATGACTGTGCCAGCCGTCCGCTGGTGAGCGCACCTGTGGCAGCACCCAGCGGAACGGCGGCATACATCAGCCCTAACTCTGTCACGCCGACCTGCCAGTGTGGCGCCAGCGCCGGATAGAGCACGCGCACCGCACTGGCTAACGTCACCAGCGCGCCGACCAGCGCCGCCATGCCAACAATCGGGCTGGCAAACAGGAATTGCACGCCGCTGGCCAGTGCTTTCAGCGGATGTTCACGCGGCTGCGGCGGTGGCGCAAGCCGCGGCAATCGCAGCAGGGTTAACACCGTCAGCAACGTGCCGAACGCCGCCAGTCCGTAGTTCCACGCCACACCGCCCTGCGCGATGACCAGTCCGGCAATGGCCGGGGAGAGAATCGCGCCAAAGCGCACCGTCAGCATGGTAATCGCACCTGCTTTCATCAGATTTTCACGCCCGACCAGCGCCGGAGTTGCCGCCAGCAGCGCGGTGACGCCTATCGCGCCGAAAAAACCATCCCACAGTCCCAGCACAAAGACGGCGATCACCGACGGCGAAGGGAGCAGGGCATTGATGCATAAGGCGACAAAGCCCAGGCCACAGGTGGATCGGGCAAACAGGATCAGACGTCGGCGCTCATAGCGATCCGCCAGCACGCCGCCAGTCAGCAGGCCGATAAACATGCCGGCACCGGCCAGCGTCACCGCCAGACCCACCAGCAGCGGCGACTGCGTCAGTTGCTGAATCTGAACCGGTACCGCCACCGCCAGCATGCCGAGGGCGACAATGGAGATAAAGCGGGCGATAAAAATGGCGCGAAAGGCGGGGTGGGTTCTCAGCAGGCTGAGATCGATAAAGTGGGAGGGTTTGTTCATAACGTC
Organism: Pantoea sp. E956-1; assembly: GCF_982223955.1. Taxonomy (NCBI): domain Bacteria; kingdom Pseudomonadati; phylum Pseudomonadota; class Gammaproteobacteria; order Enterobacterales; family Erwiniaceae; genus Pantoea; species Pantoea sp. E956-1. The sequence continues at coordinate 80,640 of NZ_CEUYZP010000005.1, forward strand.
GCTTTTTTGCACCCATTTTCCTCATCATTGAGTCCGGGAGTCATGGTAACATACAAAAAATCACTAATAACGATAACAAGTATCATTATCATAATGACTCGTGCTGCGATCTCAATGAATCGGTGAAGGTTTAAACGTTATGCGTCAACTTCGTGCAATAGCAGGTTCAGGGATGCTGCTGTTGTTGCTTCTCGCGCTCAGCCTGATGCTGGGCGCCAAATCTATCCCCTTTCATGATGTCACGCAGGCCTTATTCAGCGACTGTAACCGCGTCGATTGTGTCATCGTGCGCGATGCCCGACTGCCGCGCACCCTGGCGGGTCTGCTGGCCGGGATCAGTTTAGGTCTGGCGGGCGCGCTGATGCAGAGCCTGACGCGCAATCCGCTGGCCGATCCCGGCATTCTCGGTATCAACGCCGGTGCGGGCTTTGCGGTGGTGCTGGGCATCGCCCTGTCTGGCGCAGATTCCCCCGCTGACTGGCTTGGCTTTGCCTTTACGGGCGCACTGCTGGCCTCCCTGCTGGTGGCGCTGACCGGCGCGCTGGGCGGTGGCCGCGTTAACCCGGTACGTCTGACGCTGGCAGGCGTGGCGCTGGGCGCGGTGCTGGAGGGGTTAACCTCTGGTTTATCGCTGCTCAATCCTGACATCTACGATCATCTGCGTTTCTGGCACAGCGGCTCGCTGGATATCCGCAATTTTGCCATTCTGCGCACCACCTTTCCGGCGGTAGTCGCCGGTAGCCTGCTGGCGCTGCTGCTGGCGCGTTCGCTCAACAGCCTGAGTATGGGCGGTGATATGGCGACCGCGCTGGGTACCCGGGTGATGCGTACCCAGCTGGTGGGATTACTGGCTATTGCGCTGCTGAGTGGGGCGGCGACAGCCGCTGTCGGCCCCATCGCTTTTGTCGGCTTAATGACGCCACATCTGGCCCGCTGGCTGCTGGGTAACGATCATCGCTGGATGCTGCCCGGAACCCTTCTTATCACCCCCTGTTTGCTGCTGGCCGCCGATATTCTGGGACGGCTGCTGGTACCGGGCGAACTGCGCGTGTCGATTGTCACGGCCATACTGGGCGCGCCGATGCTGATTGTGCTGGCGCGCCGCAAGTCGGGAAGAGGGCAGCTATGAAACGGGTGATAATTAATGCGCTGATGCTGCTGGTGGCCTGCGGGGTGCTGGCCTTTCTGAGCATTACGCGTGGCACCTTACCGATCTCCGCCAGCCAGTTGTGGGCCCTTATCAACGGCGAGGCGGCGCGTAACATACAGCTGATTGTACTGGAGTGGCGACTGCCGCGCGTCATGATGGCGCTGCTGATTGGTGCGGCACTGGGCGTCAGCGGGGCAATTTTTCAGTCGCTGCTGCGCAACCCGCTGGGCAGCCCCGATATTCTGGGTTTCAATACCGGCGCTTACAGCGGCGTGCTGGTGGCGCTGGTGCTGTTCCAGCAAAACATGGAGGGCATGACGCTGGCGGCACTGCTTGGCGGACTGCTCACCGCGGGCGTGGTCTGGCTGTTCAGCTGGCGCAACGGCGTGGAGACCTTTCGTCTGATCATTGTAGGCATCAGCGTGCGAGCGCTGCTGATGGCGCTGAACAGCTGGCTGATTATCAGCGCCTCACTGGAAGCGGCACTGAGCGCCGGGCTCTGGAGCGCCGGTTCACTCAACGGCATTACCTGGGCGAAAACGACACCGGTGATTACGGTGCTGCTGCTGGCGTTGCTGGCCACAAGCATGCTGGCCCGGCGCATGCGTCTGCTGGAGATGGGTGACGACACTGCCTGCGCGCTGGGTGTACCGGTTGAACGCAGCCGTGTTTTGCTGATGCTGACGGGCGTGATCCTCACCGCCGCCTCTACCGCGCTGGTCGGTCCCATCTCCTTTATTGCGCTGCTGGCACCGCAGATTGCTCGTCGGTTGTGTGGCGGTATCAAAGGCGCGCTGCCGCTGGCTGCCTTGTGCGGCGCGCTGCTGTTAACCGCCGCGGATTACGCCGCGCAGCACTTTTTCCTGCCTTATCAGCTGCCGGTTGGCGTCATCACGGTTAGCCTGGGCGGACTCTATCTGATTGCTTTACTGGTACGGGAGGCGCGACGCCAATGACAGTGAAAACACGTTTGCAGGGCGACGCGCTGACGCTGGGGTATGACAAAAAAATCGTGGCGGAGAATCTCACCGTCGCGATCCCCGACGGTGAACTGACCGTTATTATTGGCCCCAACGCCTGCGGAAAGTCGACGCTGCTGCGTACCTTAAGCCGCCTGGTCTCGCCCCTGAAAGGCCAGGTGCTGCTGGATGGTAATGCGATTGCTCACTACGCTACCAAAGAGGTGGCGCGTCGGCTGGGGCTGCTACCGCAAAGCTCGAATGCGCCAGCGGGCATCAGCGTCAGCGAACTGGTCGCGCGCGGGCGTTATCCGCACCAGTCGTTGTTTGGTCGCTGGCGACAGGACGATGAGACGGCTGTTCAGCAGGCAATGCAGGCTACCGGCGTGGCAGACTTAGCGCAGCAGCAGGTTGATACGCTCTCTGGCGGCCAGCGGCAGCGGGTGTGGATTGCGATGGTGCTGGCTCAGCAGACGCCTCTGTTGCTGCTGGATGAACCGACCACCTGGCTCGACATCGCCCATCAGATTGAATTGCTGGAATTAATGCAGGATCTCAATCAGCAGCATGGCCGTACGCTGGTGGTGGTGCTGCACGATCTCAATCAGGCGTGCCGCTATGCCAGCCACCTGATTGCGATGCGAGACGGGAAAATCATTGCCGAAGGGAAACCGGCGGAGATCGTCACGCCGGAACTGATAGAAGCGATCTACGGCCTGCGCTGCATCATCATTAACGATCCGGTGGCCGGTACGCCGATGATTGTGCCGCTGGGAAGAGGCTGACCTGCGCTTTCTCCACCCGAAGAAAGCGCAAAGTCAGAACGGTTCAGGGATCCAGCGACGCCAGGCACTGCTGCAGTCGTGGCCCAATCAGTTCGAACATGCGTGGTGAGATGATCTCGACGTGCGCACAGTCCAGCGGCCAGATGGTCAGCTCGCCGACATAGGGCGCCCAGGCGCGGCGCGCATCCTGACCGGGCTGCTGCGTCTGTTCCGCCAGGAACAGGGTTGCGTGTCCGGTGAAGCGGGCACTGCGCGCGGTTGCCAGCAGGCGCACCGAACTGGCATAGTTGGCTTCAATGGTGGTAAACAGTGCCTCCATTCCTTCACCGGCCTGCTGCCGCTGCGCTGCGATAAACTGCTCGCGCTCACGATTAACCTCTTCCAGCACCGCCGGATCCAGCACATTTTCGCCGCGCCGTTCATCCCAGTTCTGTGTCTCCGGCGGCCAGGTATCCAGCAGTCCGAGGAAGGCAACGGTTTCACCTTCGGCCTCCAGCCGCGCGGCGATACCCTGCGCCAGCGTGCCGCCCAGCGAGTAGCCCAGGAAATAGTATGGCCCCTGTGGCTGCTGCTGACGCACCGTCGCCAGATGCGCCTCACACACCGCGTCAAGGTGCTGTGCCTGGTTCAGCGGGCTGGTGATGTCGGGTGACTGAATGCCGAGTAGCGACCAGCGTGTATCCAGATAGCGCTGCAACACGCTGAACTGCCAGGCAAAACCGGAGGCGGGATGGAAGCAGAACAGCGTCGGGCCAGTGCCGCGTCGCAAGGGTAATACCGCTTCAAACCCGGCACGAGCCACATCCGCTGGCTCGCTGCTGAGCAGTGCCGCCAGCTTTTCTACCGTGGATGCCACCATAATCTGGCCCACTGATACAGGCTGATTCAGCGTCCGGCGCAGCTGTGCTGCCAGCCGCATAGCCAGCAGGGAGTGGCCGCCCAGCGAGAAGAAATCATCCTGGGCGCTCACCGGTTCGCACTCCAGCAGCCTGGCAAACGCTTGTGCCAGTGTCGTTTCGAGTCCGGGATGCGGCGCGCGACCAGCCAGCACGGCCTGCGTTTGCGGCAGCGGCAGCGCTTTGCGATCCAGTTTACCGTTGCTGCTGAGCGGTAACGCCGCCAGCTTAACCATCGCCACCGGCACCATATGCGCCGGTAACTGTGAGGCCAGAGTCTGACGCATTGCGTCGGTATCGATCGGGCCATCAGCCACCACATAGCCGACCAGCTGGCGGGCATCGCCCTGCTGATCGCTGCTGCTCCCCAGCACCACCGCATGCGTGACGGCCTGCTCAATGCCAGGTAGCGCAGCCATGGCGTGGTCGATCTCGTTCAGCTCGATACGCTGTCCGCGAATTTTAAGCTGATCGTCGCTGCGGCCCAGATACTCCACCGCGCCATCCGGCAGCCAGCGCGCCACATCACCGGTGCGGTACATCCGGGAGCCGTGACCCCACGGATCGGCGACAAACCGGCTGGCAGTGAGGTCGGGACGATCAAGATAGCCATGCGCCAGCTGCACGCCGGTCAGATAGAGATCGCCAGCCACGCCCGGTGGGACTGGCTGCAGACGCGCATCCAGAATCCGTAAGCCGGTGTTCCAGACCGGGAAGCCAATCGGCACGCTGGCCCCTTCGACGGCCGCCAGTTCCGGGCCAAAGGCTGGATAGTAGCTGACATCAACCGCCGCTTCGGTCGGGCCATAGAGATTATGCAAGGGCACCCGGGTCAGCGCCTGCCACTGGCGCGAGAGCTCTGCGGGCAGCGCTTCGCCGCTACAGAAAACCCGGCGCAGGGTGGCGCAGCGCGCTATCGCGTCATCTTCCTGCAGCGAAGCGACAAAAGCAGCCAGCATCGACGGAACAAAATGGGTGGTGGTCACGCGGTAGCGGGCAAACAGCAACTGCAGCGCCTCCGGGTCACGATGAGCATCGGGCGGTGCCATCACCAGCTGTGCGCCGACGATGAGTGGCCAGAAGAACTCCCATACCGAAACATCAAAGCTGCTCGGGGTTTTCTGCAACACCACATCATCGCTGCCGAGCGGATAGTGATCCTGCATCCATAACAGACGGTTGACGATCGCCTCATGACTGACCAGCACCCCTTTTGGCCGACCGGTCGAGCCGGAGGTATAGATGATGTATGCGCCATCCTGTGGACGCGGGGCCTGCATCAGCACGCTATCAACGGGTGTTAACAGCGCGTCGTAAAACAGCGGCGCGACGGGGGAGAGTGCCGCCAGCCGATCGGCCAGGTCACGGCAGGTGATCAGCGTTTTCGGCGCGGCATCTTCCAGCATCATCTGCAACCGATCGTCCGGATAGCCGGTATCGAGCGGCAGCCAGGTGGCACCCACGCTGACGATCGCCTGCAGCGCCAGCGATAAAAAGACCGAACGCGGCAGCGCTACGGCGACGATATCACCCTGAGTCACTCCCTGCGCAACCAACTGTTGCCCCAGCGCGGCGACCTGCTGCTGCATCTGTTGATAGTTAAGCTGATGCCCCGCATCTGCCAGTGCCGGAGCGCGCGGCGAACGCTGTGCCTGACGGAGCAGCAGGCTACTCAGGGTTTCTGCGGGCAGCATCACGGCGGTCTGGTTGATCGCCGCGAGCTGCTGATGCTCTTCCGGCATCAGCATATCCAGTTCGCCACAGGCACTGGCTGGCCGGACGGCAAGCTGCTGAAGCAGCAGGCCAAAGCGGCTGGCGTGTTGCTTCAGCGTTGTGTCGCTGTAACGCTGTGCATTGGCCAGTAACTCCAGCGTCAGGTCGCCCTGTTCGCTGAGGTAGATAGCAATCTCCAGATCGCGTACGGGTCCTGACGCCAGCTGGTGGGTGACGCCTTCAATACCCGCGAAATCGAGCTGGTAGTCAAACATCTTCAGGTTGATCACCGGCCCATAGAGCGGATCGCTGTCGCCGGAGCGACCCAGATCGCGCTGCACCTGTTCAGCGTTGTAACGCTGATGACGACGCATTTTTTTGACTTCGCCCGCCAGACGCCCGGCCAGTGCCGTCAGCGGCTGTGCCGGATCGTAATGCACCGCCATTGGCAGCACGTTAATCACCGGCCCGGTGGCGCAGAGCGCGGCCGAGCCGATACGGCGCATAAAGATGAAACCGGCGGCGAACGCATGCTGACCAGTGAGGCGCGCCAGCCATAACGCCACCAGCGCAAAGGCGGTATCCGCGGCACTGAGGTTGTGCTGCCCGGTGTGCGTCAGCAAAGCCTGAAACGTGTCGCGATCCACGGCAAACGCATGGCGCAGCAGGTCGGTACTGGCGCTCTGACCGGCGAGCGGCAGAGCGGACAACGAGGCGGGCGCAGGTAACTGTGCGCCTTTCTCCAGCCAGAACTGACGATCGCGCTGCCAGCCCGAAGATTGCTGATAGCGCTGATATTCATCAACGACGTCGCTGAACGGCACAAACGGGCTCGGCTCCGGGGTGTCGCCGCGCTGCCAGGCGCTGTAGAGATTGGCGATACGGCGGGTCAGGGCGGTGAAACTAAAACCATCGACCACCAGATGATGGTATCGCTGATACCAGTACCAGTGATCCTCACCCAGCCGAAACAGGCTGTGATGGTAGAGCGGCGCGCCGCTCAGTACCCGCAGATCGCCAGTCATATCCTGCTGCATCAGCGCTCGTGCTGCGGCCTCCGGATCGGCGGCGTCACGCAGATCGATCACCTCAGGCTCACGGAAAGCCTGGGGTTCAGGCCACTGTAGCGGTTCACCCTCCAGCTCGCCAAAGGCCATATTCAGTGTGTCCGCTTCCTGCATGCCAGCAATTATGGCCCGTGACAGCAGCGCGCTGTTCAGCGCACCGCGCAGTTCGACAAAATGCGCCACGGCGTAAGCATTGGAATAGGGCGATAGCTGGTCAGCGATCCAGATTCCGGGCTGAGCGGCCACCAGTGGCAGCGTTTTTTGTTCTGTCTGCGGGTTAAGGGTGATCTCAGACATTTTCGCCTCTGTCCTGCGTCATAACCGGACGGATATCGTGCCAGTTTTCATTCAGCCAGCTCAGACAGTCAGCCTGTGGTCCGGGGCCAAACACCGGCTGCCATCCTGCCGGAACCGCACAAAAGGCGGGCCATAAGCTGTACTGCTGCTGCTCGTTCTTCAGCACCTGACAATCCTGTTGCGGATCGTCAAAAGGGTTAAGTTGTTGCATGTCGATCTCCTGTCCGCCGCCGGGGGCGCTAACGCCGCTGTCCTGCCCAGCCGACATCTTTCAATGACGCGCAGGAGGCGGGATATAAGCGGGTTATGGCTGTTGCCACATGGCTTTAAGGCCTGCCAGCAGTCCGCCGCGCCAGCACAGCGCATCGTGACCGCCTTCAACCGGGTGATAACTGACCTGATGTCCGGCTTCGGTCAGATCGCGCTGGAACTGCTGATTTGCTGCCAGAATCAACCGTTCGCGTCGTCCCGCTTCCAGGTAGAAGCGGCGAGGGGGGGCCTGCAGCAAACCCTGTTGTAACTGCTGTGGCAGCCAGCCATTGGGGTCGCCGCGCGCGGGCCACCAGAATGAACCGGAGAGGCTGATCGCTCCAGCAAAGGTTTCCGGCCAGGTCAGAGTGGCGTAAGCGGCAGAAAGGCCGCCAAAACTCTGTCCCGCTACCAGCGTGCTGTCGGCACGAAACGGCGCCCAGCGCTGAATCTGCGGCAGCAGTTCGTGCTGAATGGCCAGCCAGAAGTCAGGGTTACAGGTCAGCTCACGCGTGCGGTGTTCGCGGTCGATGATGTCGATCATGACATAGACCGCAGGGGGCAGTTCGCCCGCCTCTGTCAGTTGCTGAAGCGGGCCGGCAACCGGCATGCTCTGTGCCCAGAACTGACCATCCAGCAGCAGTGCCAGCGGACGATCGCCTGCACTGGCCTCGCCGGTGACAGAGATCCAGATCTGACGCTGGTTTCCCAGCCGTTCGCTGCGCCACAAACAGTGTTGCAGCGGAATATCGGCGACACGGCCCTCATCAACCGCACGCCACACCTGCTGATCCGGCGCGTGTGGCAGGTGCAGCGGCGAGACCCTCATTCCCCGTCCACCCGCCCAGCTACGCAGAGGATTCAGCGGGTCGCTTTGCGCCTGCGGGAATTTCTGACTCCACCACTGGCGCACTGCCTGCATATCGGCCTGCCCGGTAAAAGTCTCTTCCTGACTATCAGGAATCAGGCAGTAGCTGCCGCGCCAGTCAGCGGGCAGGGCGGTTTGCCACCACCAGACATCGGTATCGGGAACAGGCGTTAATGAGGAGGGGGCCGCTGAATGATGATGATCGGTTACGCCGGTAATATTGATCCAGACGCGCCGGGTATCGGAATGCTGCGTGTCACCCTGCGGATCGCGCCAGAAAAAGGTGACCTGACAGGTTCCCTTTTCGCCAGCTTCAACCAGAGGAATGCCCCGTTGCTGCTGCTGTTGCCACCAGCGTTCACTGCCGGTTTCTTCATTTAACCACGTCATACGCGCCATCTTTCGATCACCCTTGATTAGGGTCATGCATGTTATGAATAATAGTATTGATAATTATTTGCATTTGCAATAGGGTGTTTCCGCCCGAGAGGGAGCGCGCGCATCCTCTCTGCCGCACCGGCTTTCAGACAGGTGCAAAGCGGTTCTGACGCTGGCCCGGCGACAACGGGAAAACGTTACAGGCAAGGTTATTACTTTTTTACCGGCACGCCGGCAGTGGCATCCTCGCTGGCACTCCAGGAACATAAAAAATGAAAAAGTTATCCCGGCTTTCGTTAGCCATTATGATTGAACTGGGTTTCACCGCCTCTCTCATTTCTGCCGGTGCCGTGGCTGCCGAAGCCACCCGCGAACCGGCTATCGACAGCAGCACCTCCGATACCCTCCACGACGAGACCATGATGGTGACCGCCGCCGAGCAGACGCTGCAGGCACCTGGCGTGTCGACCATCACCGCCGACGAAATTAAAAAACATCCACCCGCACGCGATGTCGCCGAAATTATCCGCACCATGCCTGGCGTCAATCTGACCGGTAACTCCACCAGCGGCCAGCGCGGAAACAATCGCCAGATCGATATTCGCGGCATGGGGCCGGAAAATACCCTGATTCTGATTGATGGATTGCCGGTAACCAGCCGCAACGCGGTTCGGCTTGGCTGGCGTGGCGAGCGTGATACGCGCGGCGACACCAACTGGGTGCCGCCAGAGGTCATTGATCGCATTGAGGTGATCCGCGGTCCGGCAGCAGCCCGTTACGGTAACGGTGCAGCGGGCGGCGTGGTGAACATCATCACTAAAAAAGAGATGGATAATCAGTGGCACGGCTCATGGAGCGCCTATTACAACGTGCCGGAACACAAGGAAGAGGGCGCGACCCGTCGCACCAACTTCAGCCTTGAAGGGCCACTGGGCGATGATGTCAGTTTCCGGCTCTATGGCGGACTGGCAAAAACGCAGGCGGATGCTTACGACATTAATGAAGGGCACGCCGCAGACCGCACCGGCAGTTACGCCGGATCGTACCCGGCGGGCCGGGAAGGCTCGATCAACAAAGATATTCATGGCCTGCTGCGTTGGGCATTTGCGCCAATGCAGACGCTGGAAGTGGGGGCCGGTTACAGTCGTCAGGGCAACCTCTATGCCGGGGATACGCAGAACACCAATACCAACGCCCTGGTGAAAAGCAAATATGGTGACGAGACCAACCGGCTCTATCGGCAGAACTTTTCTGTTAAGTGGACCGGTGCCTGGGATAATGGCATCAGCACCAATACCTACGCGCAATATGAGAATACCCGCAACGCGCGACTGAATGAGGGGCTGGCAGGCGGCACCGAAGGCATCTTCGCCAACAGCAACTTCAATACCATCCAGCTGGATGATGTGTTGTTGCACAGTGAGGTCAGCGTGCCGTTTGAATGGCTGGTGAACCAGACCGCGACTTTCGGGACGGAATGGAATCAGCAGCGGATGAAGGATCCTTCATCGACGACTCAGGCCGCCAGCTACGGGTCGATTCCCGGTATCGCTACGACCGGCCGCACACCCTATTCGCAGGCGGAGATCTTCTCGCTGTTTGCCGAAGACAATATTGAGCTGACCGACAGCACCATGCTGACGCCGGGCCTGCGCTTCGATCACCATTCGATTGTCGGCGATAACTGGAGCCCGTCGCTCAACCTGTCACAGGGACTAGGCGATGAGTTCACCCTGAAAATGGGCATTGCGCGCGCCTACAAAGCCCCGAGCCTCTATCAGACCAACCCGAACTATCTGCTCTACAGCAATGGTCAGGGCTGCGCCGCCAGTGCCGGTGCCTGTTATCTGATGGGTAATGACGATTTGAAAGCGGAAAACAGCATCAATAAAGAGATTGGAGTCGAATGGAAGCGCGATGGCTACCAGGCGGGTCTCACCTGGTTCCGCAACGACTACCGTAACAAGATCGAGGCTGGCACGGCGCCAACCGGCACCGCATCTAACGGCAAAACCGACATCTACAAATGGGAAAATGTGCCAAAAGCGGTCGTCGAGGGGCTGGAAGGCACGGTCAATGTCCCGTTCTCCGACAGCGTGACGTGGAACAATAACTTCACTTACATGCTGCAGAGTAAGAATAAAGAGACCGGCGATCGTCTGTCGATTATTCCGGAATATACGCTCAATTCGACGCTGAGCTGGCAGGCAATGCAGGACCTCTCCCTGCAAACGACCCTGACCTGGTACGGTAAACAGGTACCGAAGAAATATGACTACAAAGGAAACGCCGTCACCGGTAGCGCCACCGATCAGGTGAGCCCCTATTCGGTTGTAGGCATGAGCGGAACCTATGACGTTAATAAATATGCCAGCGTCACCGTGGGTATCGACAACCTGTTCGACAAGCGTCATTTCCGTCAGGGTAACGCGCAGACCACCGGCAATGCCACCACCGGAGCGTGGCTCTATGGCGCAGGGGCCAATACCTTTAACGAGTCGGGCCGCACTTATTATATGAGCGTGAACACCCGCTTCTGATGGAAGGGCAATAAAAAGCGCAGCGGCTGACCTGACCGCTGCGCTTTTTTTATGACTGAATAATCAGTTGTTCTGATTGATATCGCGGTAGAGACGGCTCTCAAATCGCACCAGCGGAATACGGCGGGTACGCTGATCTTCCGGCGGAACCGCATAACCGGAAAGGAACTGAACGAATGCCACCCGCGCGCCACTGGACGTGGTAATAAAGCCCGCCAGATTATAGACGCCCTGCAGTGAACCGGTTTTCGCCGAGACTTTGCCATCCAGCCCCGCCTCATGCAGCCCGCCACGATACTGCAGCGTGCCATCATAGCCCGCCAGCGGCAGCATGGAGATGTAATCCAGCGTATTGTCATTTTTCGCAATAAACTGCAAAACCTGCATCATGGTTTGCGGCGAAATCAGGTCATGACGGGAGAGACCGGAACCATCCACCTGAATGCTGTTACCCATGTCGACATTGGCTTTGGCTTTAAGGATGCGGCGAACGGCATCCTGTCCGGCGCGGAACGTGCCGGGCACATTGAAGTAGTGATGACCAATGGTGCGAAACACCGTGTCGGCAATCATGTTGTCTGACTTCTTCAGCATGGTGTGCAGCAGCGTATGCAGCGGCGCGGACTGGGTCGATGCCAGCACCGTACCCGGTTCGGTGACCTGCGTCTGCCGCACCAGATGCCCGCTGTAGTCAATCTCAGACGACCGCAGTTCTGCCTTGAGGATTTCGCCAGCCCAGGCCGCGCCATCCTGCACCGCAAATGCCAGCGGCAGCGGTTCCGCGCGCTGGCGCATACAGCCCGTCAGGGTGTAACGGTTCAGCTCGCCCGGCACCACATCCAGCTCACAATATTGCCCTTCGCCGCTGTTGCGGCCAATGGTACGCACCTGGCTGTACATATGCGCCGGATAATAGGAGGCGATGCGCACAAAGGCATTCTCACCTGGCGTGTTAGCACTGTAGAGCGACACCGAGAAGCAGTTTTTATCAACGATTGCCGCACCCGGCGGGGCGCTGAAGCACTGAGTCATATCATTCCACGGCCAGCCCGGCGCCATATCGTGACTGGCAAAAACGGAGGTGTCGATAACCAGATTGCCTTTGATATGGTTAATGCCCTGCTTCTTTATCGCCGCCACCATGTTGCGCAGATCCTGCCGGCTTAAGGTGGGATCACCGCCGAAACGTGCGACTAAATCGCCGTTCAGGGTGCCATCGATAATGGCGCCGCGAGTCTCAAAGGTGGTCTGAAAACGGAAGTCGCCACCCAGCTCCAGCAATGCTGCCAGCGCCGTTACCACTTTCATGGTACTGGCGGGCAGGGCCATCTGTTTTCCGTGATAATCAATAATCGGGGTTGATGCGCCTACTTTCTGCACCATCAGCGCCAGATTGGCGCCGTCTGGCAGGTACTGCATGTATTCATCAACTGGCGCTGCGTGTGCCTGCAGCATAAATGCGCAGCTTAATCCGGTAACAAGTCGTGAAAATCGCATAATCTCGCGGTAACTGGCAGGTGAGGGCGTCAATACTACGTCGCTGGGCGGTGCAAAGTAAACGATGACCCGCAGGGAACTCTGGGGTAAAATACGTATCAAATTGCAAAACTCTTTTCTGGCCTGGAAGCATCTCCGGGTCAGGATTCTTTTATTTGCAAAACGGGCTAATGCGCCGCAGAACGCTTTTTTCTGCAGTCACCGGTCAGGATGACATCGTTAAACAGGAAAGATGGCGAGGAGCTTAAATGAATCAGATTCCGATGACGTTAAGAGGCGCTGAAAGATTGCGCGAAGAGCTGAACGAGCTGAAAACCGTGAAGCGCCCGCGCATTATCGCCTCTATCGCTGACGCACGCGAACATGGCGATTTAAAAGAGAACGCGGAATATCACGCTGCACGTGAAGAGCAGGGTTTTTGTGAAGGCCGTATTCAGGAGATTGAAGCCAAACTCTCCAATGCGCAGGTTATCGACGTCACTCAGATGCCGAAAACCGGACGCGTGATTTTCGGTGCAACGGTTACCGTGCTGAACGTCGAAACCGACGAAGAAGCCACGTATCGCATTGTGGGCGATGACGAAGCGGACTTTAAGCAAAATCTGATTTCGGTCAATTCGCCGATGGCGCGTGGCCTGGTGGGTAAAGAGGCCGATGACGTGGCTATCGTGAAAACCCCAGGCGGCGACGTTGAGTATGAAATCCTGAAGGTGGAATACCTTTAAGATGTTGCTACGCTTTGAAAAGCGTTAAAACACAATGTAAAGAAAGGAAAAAGGCCGCATTGCGGCCTTTTATCTGAGGTAAGAGCATGTCACTTTCTTTGCCCACTTAGCGTGGCAGAGAAATTTTGCTCTCTTTAGAGGGGCGATACAGCACCAGCGTTTTGCCGATCACCTGTACGTTGCTGGCACCGGTCTCACGCACGATAGCCTCAACGATCAGCTGTTTCGTTTCACGATCTTCCGAGGCGATTTTTACCTTGATCAGTTCGTGATGCGACAGAGCCTGCTCGATTTCGGCCAGCACGCCTTCAGTCAGGCCATTGCCACCCAGCATAACCACTGGCTTGAGCGGATGGGCGAGGCCCTTGAGGTGCTGTTTTTGTTTGGTACTTAGATTCATCGTAGTTTTTTACTTACTCAGGGATTGAAAACGGTTCATTCTACCGCCATCTCGGGTATATCACCAAATCGACGCAACCCATTGCGTGCAGGTTTATCGCTACGATGACGATTTAGTTGGAAATATTATGACGGGTAAAAAGCGTTCAGCCAGCTCCGGCCGCTGGCTTCAGGAACACTTTAGCGATAAATATGTGCTCCAGGCGCATAAAAAAGGGTTGCGTTCGCGCGCCTGGTTTAAACTTGATGAAATACAACAGGGTGACAAGCTGTTCAAACCCGGCATGACCGTGGTAGATCTGGGTGCTGCACCCGGTGGCTGGTCACAATATGTGGTACAGCAAATTGGGAACAAAGGGCGAGTCATTGCCTGTGATATCCTGCCAATGGATCCGATAGTCGGTGTCGATTTCCTTCAGGGCGATTTTCGTGAAGAATCGGTGGTCAATGCGCTGCTTGAACGCGTTGGCGATCAAAAAGTTCAGGTTGTCATGTCCGATATGGCGCCGAATATGAGTGGTACACCTGCCGTAGATATTCCCCGGTCGATGTATTTAGTCGAGCTGGCGCTGGAGATGTGTCGGGATATCCTGGCACCTGGCGGCAGTTTTGTAGTGAAAGTGTTTCAGGGAGATGGCTTCGATGAATACCTGCGGGAAATTCGCTCCCTGTTTACGAAAGTGAAAATTCGTAAGCCGGACGCTTCACGTTCACGTTCACGTGAAGTGTATATTGTGGCGACTGGGCGCAAACTATAACCACATTGCTGGAGAAGTCCGCAGTTTTGCTGCGATTCCATGTATGCGGGATCTATAGTACCCTACGCTATCTGTTAACACCGTTGTAATATGAGGTTAATCCCTTGAGTGACATGGCGAAAAACCTGATTCTCTGGTTAGTCATCGCGGTCGTGCTGATGTCAGTATTCCAGAGCTTTGGGCCCAGCGAGTCGAATGGCCGTCGGGTTGATTATTCAACCTTCCTGTCGGAAGTGAACCAGGATCAGGTCCGCGAGGCGCGTATTAACGGGCGTGAAATTAACGTCGTTAAAAAAGACAGCAATAAATACACGACCTACATTCCTGTCAACGATCCCAAGTTGCTCGATAACCTCTTGACCAAAAACGTCAAAGTGGTTGGCGAACCGCCGGAAGAACCAAGCCTGCTGGCTTCAATCTTCATTTCGTGGTTCCCGATGTTGCTGCTGATCGGTGTGTGGATCTTCTTTATGCGTCAGATGCAGGGCGGCGGCGGTAAGGGCGCGATGTCCTTCGGCAAGAGCAAAGCCCGCATGTTGACGGAAGACCAGATTAAAACCACTTTCGCCGACGTAGCAGGTTGTGACGAAGCGAAAGATGAAGTTGCTGAGCTGGTGGAATATCTGCGTGAGCCGAGCCGTTTCCAGAAGCTGGGCGGTAAAATTCCAAAAGGCGTTCTGATGGTGGGGCCACCGGGTACCGGTAAAACCTTGCTGGCAAAAGCGATTGCCGGTGAAGCGAAGGTGCCTTTCTTTACCATCTCCGGTTCTGACTTTGTGGAAATGTTTGTCGGTGTCGGTGCATCCCGTGTGCGTGACATGTTCGAACAGGCCAAAAAAGCGGCTCCGTGCATCATCTTTATCGATGAGATCGACGCCGTCGGTCGTCAGCGTGGCGCCGGGTTGGGCGGTGGACATGACGAACGTGAGCAGACGCTGAACCAGATGCTGGTTGAGATGGATGGTTTCGAAGGTAACGAAGGTATTATCGTTATCGCCGCAACTAACCGTCCTGACGTACTGGACCCTGCGCTGCTGCGTCCAGGTCGCTTTGACCGTCAGGTTGTAGTTGGCCTGCCAGATGTTCGCGGTCGTGAGCAGATCCTGAAAGTGCATATGCGTCGTGTGCCACTGGCTACAGATATTGATGCAGCAATCATTGCACGTGGTACGCCAGGCTTCTCGGGTGCCGATCTGGCCAACCTTGTTAACGAAGCAGCGCTGTTCGCGGCCCGTTCAAACAAGCGTGTGGTTTCGATGGTGGAGTTCGAGAAAGCGAAAGACAAAATCATGATGGGTGCGGAACGTCGCTCCATGGTGATGACGGAATCGCAGAAAGAGTCAACTGCCTACCACGAAGCAGGCCACGCCATCATTGGTCGCCTGGTGCCAGAGCATGATCCGGTTCATAAAGTAACGATTATCCCGCGCGGTCGCGCACTGGGTGTGACCTTCTTCCTGCCTGAAGGCGACGCGATCAGCGCCAGCCGTCAGAAACTGGAAAGCCAGATCTCAACGCTTTACGGCGGTCGTCTGGCAGAAGAGATCATCTACGGTGCAGAACGTGTTTCTACCGGTGCGTCCAACGATATTAAAGTTGCGACCAATCTGGCGCGTAACATGGTGACGCAGTGGGGCTTCTCTGAAAAACTGGGTCCGTTGCTCTATGCAGAAGAAGAGGGTGAAGTGTTCCTCGGACGTTCTGTCGCGAAAGCGAAACATATGTCTGATGAAACAGCCCGCATCATCGACCAGGAAGTTAAGCACCTGATCGACAGCAACTACCAGCGTGCTCGTCAGATTCTGGGTGAGAACATGGACATCCTTCACGCGATGAAAGACGCGCTGATGAAGTATGAAACCATTGATGCACCGCAGATCGACGACCTGATGGCGCGCCGCGAAGTGCGACCGCCAGCGGGCTGGGAAGATCCAGGCAGCAACTCAGACAGCAACGGTACGCCAAAGGCGCCACGTCCGGTTGATGAACCGCGTACGCCAAACCCAGGCAATACCATGTCAGAGCAGTACAACAAATAAGACGCAACATCGTCAGACAAAACCCCGGCTGGTCCGGGGTTTTTTACATCCAGATATTGATCAGCAAGGAGTTTCAGCCATGAAGTTGTTCGCCCGTGATTCCCATCTCGATTTATCTTTTCCTCATGTGATGGGCATTCTCAACGTCACGCCGGACTCCTTTTCAGATGGTGGAAAGCATAACGCGCTGGTCGATGCGCTGACGCATACCAATGAGATGGTTAATGCAGGCGCAACCATCATCGATGTGGGCGGGGAATCAACCCGTCCTGGCGCTGATGAAGTGAGTGTGGAGGAGGAACTGGAGCGGGTGATTCCGGTCATTGATGCCATTGCCCAGCGTTTCGAAGTCTGGATTTCAGTGGACACCTCTAAAGCTGACGTCATCCGCGAAGCCGCGCGAGTGGGTGCTCACATCATTAACGATGTGCGCTCCCTTTCTGAACCCGGAGCGCTGGAAGCCGCAGCCGCGACCGGACTGCCCGTCTGTTTGATGCATATGCAGGGCGAACCGCGCACCATGCAGCAGGCACCGGTTTATGAAAATATTTTAAGCGAAGTGGACACTTACTTCGCTCAGCAGATAGCGCGCTGCGAAGCGGCGGGCATTAAAAAAGAGCGTCTGATACTCGACCCGGGCTTCGGTTTCGGTAAAAATCTCAGCCACAATTATGAACTGCTGGCTCATCTTGGCGATTTTCACCACTTCGGCCTGCCGCTGTTAGTGGGGATGTCGCGTAAGTCGATGATTGGCCAGCTGTTAAACGTCGGTCCGTCGCAGCGTTTAACCGGCAGCCTGAGTTGCGCGGTGATTGCTGCTATGCAGGGCGCGCAGATTATTCGCGCCCATGATGTAAAAGAGACGGCTGAAGCGATGCGCGTGGTCGAAGCGACCCGAAGAGCAAAAGGAGTATCATGAGTAATCGTAAATATTTCGGTACAGACGGCATTCGTGGCAAAGTCGGTGAAGCACCTATTACCCCCGATTTCGTCCTGAAGCTGGGCTGGGCTGCAGGTAAAGTGCTGGCGCGCCACGGTTCAAAGAAGATCATCATCGGCAAAGATACCCGTATCTCTGGCTATATGCTGGAGTCGGCGCTGGAAGCCGGTCTCGCCGCGGCGGGCCTGACGGCCGCCTTTACCGGCCCGATGCCGACGCCAGCCATCGCCTATCTGACCCGTACCTTCCGCGCAGAGGCGGGCATTGTAATTTCAGCCTCACATAACCCGTTTGACGACAACGGAATTAAATTCTTCTCGTCCGAGGGCACCAAACTGCCTGACGATGTTGAAGAGGCGATTGAGCTGGAGATGGAAAAGCCGATTACCTGCGTCGAATCAGCGCAGTTAGGCCGAGCCAGCCGCATCGTTGACGCAGCAGGGCGTTACATCGAGTTCTGCAAAGGGACGTTCCCCAGCGAACTGAATCTGAATGGCCTGAAAATTGTGGTCGATTGCGCCAATGGCGCCACCTACCACATTGCGCCGAATGTATTGCGTGAACTGGGCGCGACGGTGATTGCTATCGGTGTCCAGCCAGACGGCATGAACATCAACAAAGAATGCGGTGCCACCGACCTCAAGCTGCTGCAGCAGCGCGTGCTGGCGGAGAAGGCCGATATCGGCCTGGCCTACGACGGTGACGGCGATCGCATCATGATGATTGACCATCTGGGTGACAAAGTTGATGGCGACCAGATCCTCTACATCATTGCGCGTGAAGCACTGCGTCAGGGACAGTTACGCGGTGGCGTAGTGGGTACGCTGATGAGTAACATGGGACTGGAGTTAGCGCTGAAACAGCTTGGCATTCCATTTACCCGTGCCAAAGTCGGTGACCGTTATGTGCTGGAGAAGATGCAGGAGAAGGGCTGGCGTCTCGGTGCAGAGAACTCCGGTCATGTGATCCTGCTGGATAAAACCACGACCGGTGACGGTATCGTTGCAAGTTTGCAAGTGCTCACTGCGATGGTGCGTAATCACATGAGCCTGCACGATCTCTGTAGTGGCATGAAGATGCTGCCGCAGGTCCTGGTTAACGTACGCTTTGCGGGCGAACATGATCCGCTTCAGAGTGACTCGGTAAAAGCTGTCACGGCCGACGTGGAAAAAGCGCTGGCGGGTCGCGGACGCGTTCTGCTGCGTAAATCAGGTACTGAGCCATTGATTCGTGTCATGGTCGAAGGCGAAAATGAGGCGCAGGTCACCGAACTGGCGAATCGCATCGCCGACCAGGTCAAGGCCGTTTAAAACCCTAACAGGCGGTCTGCAGAGTGCTGAACTGCCTGTAAAATCACCGGGATGGCGTTTTTTTCTGCAAACAGTATGGGTAGTAAAAATTGCACTTGCAGAGATATGCGCCTTTGGTTAGTATTCACACCCGCTTCTGATGGGTGATGACGAGACTCCCCATCAATACTGGTTGAAGCTTTAACTGTACGATTACCGTGCAAGGAACAGGATGATATGTACCAAGCTCTTTTAGTAGTTTTCCTTATTGTAGCTATCGCCCTTGTGGGTATGATCATGCTGCAGCAAGGCAAAGGCGCTGATATGGGAGCCTCATTCGGTGCAGGCGCATCCGGTACGGTGTTTGGTTCTTCGGGCTCAGGTAATTTCATGACCCGTACAACCGGCATCTTAGCTGCGCTGTTTTTCATCATCAGCCTGGTTCTGGGTAATCTGAACAGCAATAAAGCGTCTAAAGGAAGCGAGTGGGAAAATCTTTCTGCGCCGGCGCAGTCTTCTCAACAGACTGAAAAGCCAGCTCAACCGGTAACACCGGGCAGCGATATTCCTAAGTAAGGTCGTCAGCACAACGAATCGTTGTGGTCAGTGCAGTGCCGTGGTGGTGGAATTGGTAGACACGCTACCTTGAGGTGGTAGTGCCCGATTGGGCTTACGGGTTCAAGTCCCGTCCTCGGTACCAAATAGCAGTATCCCTTGCATTTTATGCAGGTCTGGCGTATTATTCGCCACGTTTTCGGACGCGGGGTGGAGCAGCCTGGTAGCTCGTCGGGCTCATAACCCGAAGGTCGTCGGTTCAAATCCGGCCCCCGCAACCAATTTTCCCTTTGAGTTCTTTTTCAAATATACTGTATGCATCGACGGACGCACTCACGGTTATTTTTTGAAAAAAAATTCTTTGGATGGAGTCCGGGCCGCATTGCGGCATACAGGGTCCAGTGATTAAAAGCCCCGAATATTCGGGGTTTTTTGTTATTAGCGAATCGTAATACTGGGCTATAGGCCCTTTTTTTATGTCTTGGGGGTGGGCTTGTCCACATTAGAGCAAAAATTGACAGAGTTGGTATCGGCTCCCGTAGAAGCGCTGGGTTACGAACTGGTTGGAATTGAATTCGTTCGTAGTCGCACATCTATCCTGCGCATCTATATTGATAGTGAAGATGGCATCAATGTCGATGATTGCGCCGATGTCAGCCACCAGGTAAGTGCGGTAATGGATGTTGAAGATCCCATTACGGTCCCTTACAACCTAGAAGTCTCTTCACCGGGACTCGATCGTCCTCTGTTCACTGCAGAACACTACACCCGCTTTATGGGTGAAGAAGTGAGTCTGGTGTTGCGTATGGCCGTTCAGAACCGCCGTAAATGGCAGGGAACCATTAAGTCAGTTGATGGCGAGATGATCACGGTGCACGTTGAGGGTAGCGATGAAGTGTTCGCACTGAGTAATATTCAGAAAGCGAACCTGGTCCCCCACTTTTAAAAGTCCGGATTGAGGCTAACCAGGATGAACAAAGAGATCTTAGCTGTTGTAGAAGCCGTTTCTAACGAAAAAGCCCTGCCGCGTGAGAAAATCTTCGAAGCGCTGGAGAGCGCGCTGGCGACTGCGACCAAGAAAAAGTACGAGCAGGAAATTGAGGTACGCGTCAGCATTGATCGCCGCAGTGGCGATTTCGATACTTTCCGCCGCTGGGAAATCGTAGAAGAGGTGACACAGCCGACGCGCGAGATCACGCTGGATGCGGCCCGCTTCGAAGATGAAGCATTCAATCTGGGCGAATATGTCGAAGATCAGATTGAATCGGTCACCTTTGACCGTATCACCACCCAGACTGCTAAGCAGGTTATCGTGCAAAAAGTGCGCGAAGCTGAGCGCGCAATGGTGGTTGATCAGTTCCGTGAGCAGGAAGGCGAAATTATCACGGGCGTGGTGAAGAAAGTTAACCGCGACAACATCTCCCTCGACTTAGGCAGCAATGCCGAAGCGGTGATTCTGCGCGAAGATATGCTGCCGCGTGAAAACTTCCGTCCAGGCGACCGTATTCGTGGCGTACTTTACTCGGTACGTCCGGAAGCGCGTGGCGCGCAGCTTTTCGTGACGCGTTCTAAACCAGAAATGCTGATTGAACTGTTCCGCATCGAGGTGCCAGAAATTGGCGAAGAACTGATTGAAATTAAAGCCGCTGCTCGTGATCCGGGTTCGCGCGCTAAAATTGCAGTCAAAACCAACGACAAACGTATTGATCCGGTGGGTGCCTGTGTGGGCATGCGCGGCGCGCGTGTTCAGGCAGTTTCCAGTGAACTGGGCGGCGAACGTATCGATATCGTGCTGTGGGACGATAACCCGGCGCAGTTTGTTATTAACGCCATGGCTCCGGCCGATGTGGCGTCAATCGTGGTTGATGAAGATAACCACACCATGGATATCGCCGTAGAAGCTGGCAATCTGGCTCAGGCGATCGGCCGTAACGGCCAAAACGTGCGTCTCGCTTCACAGCTGAGTGGCTGGGAGCTGAACGTGATGACCGTCGATGATCTGCAGGCTAAGCATCAGGCTGAAGCACATGCAGCGATCGATATGTTCACTAAACATCTCGACATCGACGAAGAGTTCGCCACCGTACTGGTGGAAGAGGGCTTCTCCTCGCTGGAAGAGCTGGCATACGTGCCAATCAACGAGCTGCTGGAAGTCGACGGCCTCGACGAAGAGACCATTGAAGCCCTGCGTGAACGAGCAAAAAATGCGTTAACCACCCTGGCACTGGCGAAAGAAGAGAGTCTTGGAAATCAGGAGCCCGCTGAGGATCTTCTGAATCTTGAAGGCCTCGATCGTGCGCTGGCGTTCCGCCTGGCGTCGAAAGGCGTTTGCACGCTGGAAGATCTCGCTGAGCAAGGTGTTGACGATCTGACGGATATTGAAGGCATGTCTGATGAACAAGCCGGCGCGCTGATTATGGCCGCACGTAATATCTGCTGGTTCGGCGATGACGCGTAATAACAGGAAGGAACAGCATGACAGATGTAACCGTAAAATCGCTGGCCGCAGAAATTCAGACTCCGGTCGATCGCCTGGTACAGCAATTTGCTGATGCGGGGATCCCTAAGTCTGAAAATGACGCAGTGACCCAGCAAGAGAAAGAAACCTTACTATCTCATCTGAACCGTGAACACGGTCAGGTCGGTTCAGCTAAGCTGACGCTGCAGCGTAAAACGCGCAGCACCTTGAATATTCCAGGCACCGGGGGTAAAAGTAAGTCGGTGCAAATTGAAGTCCGCAAAAAGCGTACCTATGTGAAGGGTGATGCAGAGGCTGAGCAAGCTCAGGCAGAAGCTGAAGCCGAGGCGCAGCGTGAAGCGGAAGAGCAGGCGCAACGCGAGGCTGAAGAAAAAGCCCGTCGCGAAGCTGAACAGAAAGCGCAACGTGAAGCCGAAGATAAAGCCAGGCGCGAAGCCGCTGACAAGGCCAAACGTGCAGCAGCGGAAAATGACAAAGTGACAAATCAACCTACCGACGAAGTGACCAGGGCTGCGCAATCAGACAAAGCCCGTCGCGAAGCTGAAGCTGCCGAACTGAAGCGTAAAGCTGAAGAAGAAGCCCGCCGTAAGCTTGAAGAGGCTGCCCGCCTCGTAGCAGAAGAAGCCCGCCGTCTGGCTGAAGAGAAATCAGCTGAATGGGAAAAACCGGAAGAAGAGGATAAAGGCGACTATCACGTCACCACTTCGACCCATGCCCGTCAGGCGGAAGACGAAAACGACCGCCAGGTTGAAGCAGGTCGTGCGCGTGCGCGTACTACTGCTAAAGCTGCGCGTCCGGCGAAAAAAGGCAACAAACACTCTGAAGCCAAAACTGACCGTGAAGAAGCGCGTGCGCAGGTTCGTGGCGGTAAAGGCGGCAAGCATCGCAAACCTAGCGCACTGCAGCAGGGCTTCAACAAGCCAGCGCAGGCCGTTAACCGCGATGTTGTGATTGGCGAAACCATCACCGTAGCCGAACTGGCTAACAAAATGGCGGTGAAAGGTTCTCTGGTCATTAAAGCGATGATGAGAATGGGCGCCATGGCGACCATTAACCAGGTCATCGACCAGGAAACTGCACAACTCGTTGCCGAAGAGATGGGCCACAAAGTGACCCTGCGTCGTGAGAACGAGCTGGAAGAAGCGGTAATGGACGATCGTGATACTGATGCTGCGCAGGAGTCTCGTGCTCCGGTTGTCACCATCATGGGCCACGTCGACCACGGTAAAACGTCCCTGCTGGACTATATCCGTTCCACTAAAATCGCCTCTGGCGAAGCGGGCGGTATTACTCAGCACATCGGTGCTTACCACGTTGAAACCGACAACGGTATGGTCACCTTCCTGGATACCCCGGGCCACGCCGCGTTTACCGCGATGCGTGCACGTGGTGCGCAGGCGACCGATATCGTTATCCTGGTGGTTGCAGCAGACGATGGCGTGATGCCACAGACTGTCGAAGCTATTCAGCACGCCAAAGCCGCTAAAGTGCCGGTTGTGGTTGCAGTGAACAAGTGCGATAAGCCAGAAGCGGATCCGGATCGTGTTAAAAACGAACTGACTCAGTACGGTATCATTCCGGAAGAGTGGGGCGGTGAAAACATGTTCGTTAATGTCTCTGCGAAAGCGGGTACCGGTATTGATGACCTGTTAAACGCTATCCTGCTGCAGGCGGAAGTGCTGGAACTGACCGCTATCCGTGAAGGTATGGCGAGCGGCGTGGTGATCGAATCGTTCCTCGACAAAGGTCGTGGTCCGGTTGCCACCGTGCTGGTACGTGAAGGTACGCTGAACAAAGGCGACATCGTTCTTTGTGGTTTCGAATATGGCCGCGTTCGTGCAATGCGTGACGAACTGGGTCGCGAAGTCATGGAAGCGGGTCCATCTATCCCGGTTGAGATTCTGGGCCTGTCCGGCGTGCCGGCTGCGGGTGATGAAGCGACCGTGGTACGTGACGAGAAGAAAGCACGTGAAGTTGCGCTCTATCGTCAGGGCAAATTCCGCGAAGTTAAACTGGCTCGCCAGCAGAAATCTAAGCTCGAGAACATGTTTGCTAACATGACCGAAGGCGAAGTGTCTGAACTGAACATCGTTCTGAAAGCTGACGTTCAGGGCTCTGTGGAAGCAATCTCCGACTCCCTGCAGAAACTCTCCACCGACGAAGTGAAGGTGAAGATTGTGGGTTCAGGCGTGGGCGGGATTACCGAAACCGATGCGACCCTGGCTGCGGCCTCTAACGCCATCCTCCTTGGCTTCAACGTTCGTGCCGATGCCTCTGCGCGTCGCGTCATTGACGCAGAAAGCCTGGATCTGCGCTACTACTCTGTCATCTATAACCTGATTGACGAAGTTAAAGCGGCGATGAGCGGCATGCTGGCACCAGAGTACAAACAGCAGATCATCGGTCTGGCTGCGGTGCGCGATGTGTTCAAATCACCGAAGTTTGGCGCGATTGCCGGTTGTATGGTGACGGAAGGTAACATCAAGCGTCACAATCCAATCCGTGTCCTGCGCGACAACGTGGTGATTTACGAAGGCGAGCTGGAATCTCTGCGTCGCTTTAAAGATGACGTCAACGAAGTGCGTAACGGCATGGAGTGCGGTATCGGCGTGAAGAACTACAACGACGTTCGCGTTGGCGATATGATCGAAGTGTTTGAAATCATCGAAATTAAACGCACCATCGAGTAATAGACTGCTGATGTGTTGCAATTTGGGAGGCCTCTGGCCTCCCGAATTATTTGGGAGAAATAATGATGGCGAAAGAATTTGGTCGCCCGCAGCGCGTTTCACAAGAGCTGCAAAAAGAGATTGCGATGATCCTGCAGCGTGAGATCAAAGATCCACGTCTTGGCATGATGGTCACCGTATCAGGCGTTGAAGTCTCACGCGATCTCGCTTACGCAAAAGTGTTCGTGACTTTCCTCAACGACAAAGATGAAGAAGCGATTAAACATGGCCTGAAAGCGCTGAAAGAGGCGTCAGGTTATATCCGCATTCTGCTGGGCAAAGCGATGCGTCTGCGTATCGTGCCTGAGCTGACTTTCTTCTACGACAACTCGTTAGTCGAAGGGATGCGCATGTCCAATCTCGTCACCAGCGTCGTGAAGAACGATACTGAGCGCCGTGGTCCGGACGCCACTGGCGATGACGAGGAGGCGTAATGAGTCGTCCGCGTCGTCGCGGTCGCGACGTCCATGGCGTGTTGTTGCTGGATAAGCCACAAGGCGTCTCGTCGAATGATGTCCTGCAGAAAGTGAAGCGTATCTTTAACGCGAATCGCGCAGGACATACCGGCGCGCTGGATCCTCTGGCTACCGGCATGCTGCCGATCTGCCTGGGTGAAGCGACTAAGTTTTCGCAGTATCTGCTCGATTCCGACAAACGCTACCGCGTGATTGCCCGACTGGGCGAGAGGACCGACACGTCAGACGCCGATGGCAACATCGTGCAGACGCGTCCGGTCAGCTTCAGCCAGGCCGATCTGGACAGTGCTCTGGAGAGCTTCCGCGGCGAAACGCTGCAGGTGCCATCGATGTTTTCGGCACTGAAGCATCAGGGACGCCCGCTGTATGAATATGCGCGTCAGGGCATTGAGATTGCGCGTGAACCGCGTCCGATCACTGTCTATGAGCTGCAATTTATTCGCTGGCAGGATAATGAGCTGGAACTGGAAATTCACTGCTCCAAAGGCACCTATATCCGTACCATCATCGATGACCTGGGCGAAAAGCTGGGATGCGGTGCGCACGTGATTATGCTGCGTCGCGTTCAGGTTGCCCGTTATCCGTATGAAAGGATGGTGACGCTGGAACAGCTCAACACCCTGCTGACGGAAGCCACAGAAGCCGGCATCCCACTGGAAACGCAGCTCGATCCGCTGTTGTTGCCGATGGACAGCCCCGCCTCTGATTTCCCTGAAGTGAATATCCCGCCTGCCGTGGCAGATTTCTTCCGCCAGGGACAGCCGGTACAGGCCAGTAATGCGCCTGCGCAGGGGCTGGTAAGGGTATCGGAAGGCGAAGCGCGTAAGTTTATCGGTATGGCAGAAATTGCCGACGATGGCCGGCTTGCGCCACGTCGTTTAGTGGTTGAGTATCAGGATTGAGCCAGGCGTTCACTTTTCGCTGATGGGGCATTTGCGTTGCTATCGGGCGCAGAGTAGAATAGCGCGGCTTTAAAGCGGGATGCTGAATTAGAGATCGGCACCCATACATTCATTTATTACTGGAGTTTATTATGTCTCTAAGCGTAGAAGCTAAAGCAGAGATCGTTGCTAAATATGGCCGTGGTGCTAACGACAGCGGTTCAACTGAAGTTCAGGTTGCCCTGTTGACCGCGCAGATTACCCATCTGCAGGGTCACTTCTCTGAGCACAAAAAAGACCACCACAGCCGCCGCGGTCTGCTGCGCATGGTATCTCAGCGTCGTAAGCTGCTGGACTACCTGAAGCGTAAAGACGTTGCACGCTACAGCAGCCTGATCGAAAGTCTCGGTCTGCGTCGCTAAGTCTGAAGAATCTGATCGTCGGGGCGCTATGCGGGCTTTTGCACTGTGTGCAGCTTACGATCAGATTTGTGCGAGTTTCGTGAAGAGGGGGCCTTTATGGCCCCTTTTTTCGAGCAAGCGGCAGCAATCCGGGCCAAACTGATGTATTGTTGCTTAGTGTGATCTTTAGTTTGCAGAATTTCGCGCGGCTAATGAGAGGCTTTACCGCAGGGGCGGTCGAGGGTTGTCATTAGTCGCGAGGATGCAACTGAAGATTGGTAATCAATGGCGGGCTACAGATAGCCATGCCCCGAAGTTAAGGACTTTGATTTTGCTGAATCCGATCGTACGCAAATTCCAATATGGTCAACATACCGTCACGCTGGAAACCGGCATGATGGCTCGCCAGGCGACAGCCGCTGTCATGGTGAGCATGGACGATACTGCAGTATTCGTCACTGTAGTAGGACAGAAAAAATCTAAACCAGGTCAGGATTTCTTCCCGCTGACCGTCAACTATCAGGAGCGTACTTACGCTGCTGGTCGTATCCCAGGCAGCTTCTTCCGTCGTGAAGGCCGTCCAAGCGAAGGCGAAACCCTGATTTCGCGTCTGATTGACCGCCCGATCCGTCCGCTGTTCCCGGAAGGTTTTGTTAACGAAGTTCAGGTTATCGCCACTGTTGTCTCTGTGAACCCACAGGTTCATCCTGACATCGTTGCCATGATCGGTGCTTCTGCTGCACTGGCACTTTCTGGTCTGCCGTTCAATGGCCCGATTGGCTCTGCGCGTGTGGGCTACATCAACGATCAATATGTTCTGAACCCAACCGCAGATGAGCTGAAACAGTCTCGTCTGGATCTGGTTGTTGCCGGTACGCAGAACGCCGTTCTGATGGTTGAATCTGAAGCCGAGATCCTGTCAGAAGAGCAGATGCTGGGCGCCGTGGTCTTTGGTCACGACCAGCAGCAGATCGTTATCGAAAACATCAATGCCCTGGTGGCTGAAGCGGGCAAACCACGCTGGGACTGGCAGCCAGAGGCGGCCAATACCGCACTGATTTCTCGTGTTGCTGCTCTGGCAGAAGCGCGCATCAGCGATGCTTACCGCATCACTGACAAGCAGGAGCGTTACACGCAGGTTGGTGTCATTAAAGACGAAACCATCGCTGCGCTGCTGGCTGAAGATGAAACGCTGGATGGCTCAGAAATCGGCGACATCGTGCATAGCCTTGAAAAAACCGTCGTTCGTACTCGCATCCTGAATGGCGAGCCACGCATCGATGGCCGCGAAAAAGATATGATCCGTGGTCTGGACGTGCGTACTGGCGTATTGCCACGTACCCACGGTTCATCACTGTTCACCCGTGGTGAGACGCAGGCACTGGTTACTGCAACGCTGGGTACGACCCGCGATGCGCAGAACCTTGATGAGCTGATGGGCGAACGTACCGACAGCTTCCTGTTCCATTACAACTTCCCTCCATACTCTGTCGGCGAAACCGGCATGGTAGGTTCGCCGAAGCGTCGTGAGATTGGTCACGGTCGTCTGGCGAAGCGCGGCGTGTTAGCGGTAATGCCTAAAGCGGAAGATTTCCCTTACACCATTCGTGTTGTTTCTGAAATCACCGAATCTAACGGCTCTTCTTCAATGGCCTCTGTCTGTGGTGCCTCACTGGCGCTGATGGATGCAGGTGTGCCAATCAAAGCCGCCGTTGCCGGTATCGCAATGGGTCTGGTGAAAGAAGATGAGAAGTTTGTTGTTCTGTCTGACATCCTGGGCGATGAAGATCACCTGGGCGACATGGACTTCAAAGTAGCCGGTAGCCGTGAAGGTATCACCGCGCTGCAGATGGACATCAAAATCGAAGGCATCACGCGTGAAATCATGCAGGAAGCCCTGAACCAGGCCCGAGGTGCGCGTCTGCACATTCTGGGCGTTATGGAACAGGCTATCAGCACCCCGCGTACTGAGATTTCTGAATTCGCACCACGCATTTACACCATCAAAATCAGCTCTGACAAGATCAAAGATGTGATTGGTAAAGGCGGCTCAGTGATTCGTGCACTGACCGAAGAGACCGGCACAACGATTGAAATTGAAGATGACGGCACCGTGAAAATCGCTGCGACCGATGGTCTGAAAGCGAAAGAAGCGATTCGTCGTATCGAAGAGATTACCGCAGAGATCGAAGTGGGCCGCGTTTACAGTGGTAAAGTGACCCGTATCGTTGACTTCGGCGCCTTCGTTGCAATCGGCGGTGGTAAAGAAGGTCTGGTTCACATTTCACAAATCGCTGATAAGCGCGTTGAGAAAGTGACTGACTATCTGCAGATGGGTCAGGAAGTACCAGTTAAGGTGATGGAAGTTGATCGCCAGGGCCGTGTACGTCTGAGCATCAAAGAAGCGACAGAATCTAAGCCACAGACTGAAGAAGCTGTCGCGGTGACCACGCCTGACGCTGAATAAGTCGTTGCTGATTTGCCCCTCTCTGCCTGGCAGAGAGGGGCGTTTGTATCATCGCGAGGGCGGGAATCCTTGTGCACAGCAGGCGGATGACAGGATGGTTATCCCAATGTTTGTATTCGGGAGTGGGAAATGAAGCCTTTTCTGCGCTGGTGTTTTGTTGCGACAGCTTTGACGCTGGCAGGATGCAGCAACTCCAATTGGCGTAAGAACGAAGTTCTTGCAGTGCCTTTA
This sequence comes from Pantoea sp. E956-1, assembly GCF_982223955.1. Classification (NCBI taxonomy): domain Bacteria; kingdom Pseudomonadati; phylum Pseudomonadota; class Gammaproteobacteria; order Enterobacterales; family Erwiniaceae; genus Pantoea; species Pantoea sp. E956-1. The sequence continues at coordinate 109,408 of NZ_CEUYZP010000005.1, forward strand.
CAGCCCACACTGCAGCAGGAAGTGATACTGGCGCGCATGGAACAAATTCTTGCCAGTCGCGCTCTCACCGATGATGAACGCGCACAGCTATTATATGAGCGCGGAGTGTTGTATGATAGTTTAGGTCTGCGGGCATTAGCGCGGAACGATTTTTCGCAAGCGCTGTCTATAAGACCAGATATGCCCGAAGTGTTTAACTACTTAGGCATATATTTAACGCAGGCGGGCAACTTTGATGCCGCCTATGAAGCGTTTGATTCTGTACTTGAGCTTGATCCAACTTACAACTATGCGCATTTAAACCGTGGTATCGCCCTCTATTACGGCGGTCGATACAAGTTAGCGCAAGATGATCTGCTGGCGTTTTATCAAGACGATCCTAACGATCCTTTCCGCAGTTTGTGGCTCTATCTCGTTGAACGTGAGATGGATGTCGACAAGGCAAAAGTCGCGCTTCAACAGCGTCACGACAAAGCGGTCAGAGATCAATGGGGATGGAATATTGTCGAGTTCTACCTTGGAGATATCAACGAGAAAACGTTGATGGAAAGTCTCAAGGCGGACGCAACGGATAACACCTCGCTCGCTGAACATCTCAGTGAAACCAACTTCTATTTAGGTAAGTACTACCTAAGTCTGGGGGAGAAGGACGACGCGAAAGCGTTGTTCAAACTGGCGGTGGCCAACAACGTCAATAACTTTGTTGAACACCGATACGCATTGTTGGAACTGGCGCAACTCGGCCAGGCACAAGACGATTTATCAGAATCTGACCAGCAATAGCTGACGAACTTAATTTGCCTGTAAAACCTGTTAAGTCATCATCTTAAAGGATGAAGGCTTTTCTGTTCGTCAAAACTTTTAATTTGAGCCGGTTCACACTTTTTGATGAAAATGACTGAAAGTTTTCACGACGAGTTATGTAGACTGGCCGCCGCAATCTAAGAGGCACGTGTACTACATGACTGATATTCAAACCACTTTTGCTGACCTTGGCCTGAACGCCGACATCCTTGAATCACTGAATGGCATGGGCTACGTAAAGCCATCCCCAATCCAGGCTGAGTGTATTCCTCACCTGCTGGCGGGCCGTGACGTGTTAGGCATGGCGCAGACCGGGAGTGGTAAAACCGCGGCGTTCTCTCTGCCGCTGTTACACAACATTGATCCTACTGTTAAAGCGCCACAAATCCTGGTGCTGGCACCTACCCGCGAACTGGCGGTTCAGGTTGCTGAAGCAGTTACCGAATTCTCTAAACACATGCGTGGCCTGAACGTAGTTGCCCTTTACGGCGGCCAGCGTTATGACGTGCAGCTGCGCGCACTGCGTCAGGGACCACAGGTTGTTGTGGGTACGCCTGGCCGTCTGCTTGACCACCTGAAACGCGGCACGTTAGACCTTTCTAACCTGCGTGGCCTGGTGCTGGATGAAGCAGACGAAATGCTGCGCATGGGCTTTATCGAAGACGTTGAAACCATCATGGCGCAAATTCCAGCCGATCATCAGACCGCGCTGTTCTCTGCAACCATGCCGGAAGCGATTCGTCGCATCACCAAACGCTTCATGAAAGATCCACAGGAAGTGCGTATTCAGTCAAGCCTGACCACGCGTCCTGATATCAGCCAGAGCTACTGGACCGCTTACGGTCGTAAAACAGACGCACTGGTTCGCTTCCTGGAAGCAGAAGACTTTGATGCTGCCATCATCTTCGTGCGTACCAAAAACGCCACCATGGAAGTGGCAGAAGCGCTGGAACGTAGTGGCTATAACAGCGCCGCGCTGAACGGTGATATGAACCAGGCCCTGCGTGAGCAGACGCTTGAGCGCCTGAAAGATGGTCGTCTCGACATTCTGATTGCAACCGACGTTGCGGCCCGTGGCCTGGACGTTGAGCGCATCAGCCTGGTTGTTAACTACGACATCCCGATGGACTCAGAATCTTACGTTCACCGTATCGGCCGTACCGGTCGTGCTGGCCGTGCTGGCCGTGCGCTGCTGTTCGTTGAGAACCGCGAACGCCGTCTGCTGCGCAACATTGAACGTACCATGAAGCTGACCATTCCTGAGGTAGAACTGCCTAACGCAGAACTGCTGGGTGAGCGTCGTCTGGCTAAGTTTGCTGCTAAAGTTCAGCAGCAGCTGGAAAGCAGCGATCTGGATCAGTACCGTGCTCTGCTGGCTAAAATGCAGCCAGAAGACGAAATGGATCTGGAAACACTGGCAGCCGCACTGCTGAAGATGGCACAGGGCGAACGTCCTCTGATTCTGCCACCAGAAGCACCGCGTCCGGCACGTCGCGAATACCGCGATCGTGACGAGCGTGATGGCCGTCGTGACAGCCGTGAAGCGCGTGGCGATTCTCGTGCTCCGCGTGAAAACCGCGAAAGCCGTGATGGCGATCGTCCACGTCGCGAACGTCGTGACGTTGGCGAAATGCAGCTGTACCGCATCGAAGTAGGCCGCGATGATGGTGTTGAAGTTCGTCACATCGTTGGCGCTATCGCTAACGAAGGCGACATCAGCAGCCGTTACATCGGTAACATCAAGCTGTTCGGTACCCACTCGACTATCGAGCTGCCGAAAGGCATGCCAGGCGATGTGCTGCAGCACTTTACCCGTACCCGTATTCTGAACAAGCCGATGAATATGCAGTTACTGGGTGATGCACAGCCGAACGAAGGCCGTGGTGATCGTCGTCCAGCCGGTGCTGGCGGTGAGCGTCGCAGCGGTCCTGGTGCAGGCGGTCCGGGCGCAGCTAACCGTGAAGGTGGTCGTCGCTTCTCTTCTGAACGCCGTGAAGGTGGTCGTGAAGGCGGCGGACGTACTTTCAACCGTGAAGGTAGCCGTGGTCCACGTCGTGAAGAGGGCGCAGCCGCCGCTCCACGTCGTCGTGATGCATAACGACTCAGCGTCGTAACAAAAAGGGAAGCCAATGGCTTCCCTTTTTTTATGCCTGTCAGGCACCGCCGCTGATCATCACGCGTTCGCCGCTGACCCAGGCGGACTCTTCAGAGGCCAGAAACAGCGCAACCTGCGCCACATCTTCCGGCAGACCAAAGCGTCCCAGCGGCGTGGCAGCCAGCAGTTGCGCCTTGAGCTGCGGGCTCATCCTCTTCGCGGCCAGTAATCCTTCCGTCAGAATCATGCCTGGTGCCAGGGCGTTAACCCGAATGTTCTTTGCGCCCAGCTCGCGCGCCAGTCCCTGGGTCAGGGTATCCACTGCGCCTTTGGTTGCCGCCCAGAGCACGGAACCCGGCGTGCTGTTTTTACTGTTCAGGGCGCTGAGATTAATAATGCTGCCGCCGTGCGCCGGGAAGTGACGAATCGCCTGCTGGCAGACCATCAGCGTACCCAGCAGGTTAACGTTAATCTGCTGCTGCATCTCCTCCAGCGTCAGCGCCGCAAACTCGCCGTGATGAAAGCTGCCCGCATTGTTCACCACAATGTCGGGCGCGCCGAAGCACTCTGCGGTGGTGGCGAAGAGCCGTTCCACATCGCGCAGGAGAGAGATATCTGCCTGTACCGCCACGGCTTCACTGCCCAGGGTGACGATATCGCTGACCACGTCAGCCGCTCCCACTTCATCCTGACGATAGTTGACCACGACGCGGGCGCCAGCCGCGGCAAAGGCGATAGCAATCGCCGCACCAATGCCTTTTGAGCCGCCTGTTACCAGCGCGATTTTATTCTGCAGTGCCTTCATTATGTTGTTCTCCGCCGTAATGATTGCGTCGACAGACTATGCGCGCTGGCGCCGAAAAGCGGGTAGTGCAATCCTGCAAGCTTCTTGCACGATCCTGCAAAAGTAACGCAACGGGACAGGTATTCCGCTCAGCGTCAGGTAATATCAGCACAGATAGCGGGAGGGGAGAACACAGTGACAGAGAGTGAGAAGTGGCAGGGGCTGGCGCAGTTAATTGCCCGTCATGCTCCGGAGGATGGGCGGCATTCAAGTGCTATAGATTGCCTGTTTTTTGGCCGGGTTTCAGCACCGACTGAGCCGATGCACTTTGCTCAATGGGCCAGTTTTGCCCTGGTGGCACAGGGCGGTAAGGCGCTGCATATCGGTGATGAGGTGCTGCACTATGGTCCGGGCGATCTGCTGCTGGTGACGCTGGATATGCCGGTACGCGCCTGCGTCACCGTCGCCACGCCGGAAAAGCCCAATCTGGGGATTGGTCTCGCCATCAATGAATCCCGGCTGATGCGCTACCTCGAACAGTTTCCCCCGACGCTGCCGCTGGCGACACCAGACAGTGAACGTGGCGTCACCGTGCATAAGGTCTCACCTTTGCTGGTGGATGCGGTTATCCGGCTGGTACGCCTGCTTGACCACCCTGAGGACATTGAGGCGCTGGCCCCGCTCATTGAGCAGGAGATTTTCTACCGGCTGCTGACCGGGCCGGAAGGTTCGCGCATCCTGAATATGGCGCTGGCTGAGCGGCCGGGCAACCGGGTCGCGCAGGCTGCCCGCTGGCTGCGGGAAAACTTTCATCAGCCGCTGAAGATCGATCGGCTCGCCAGCAGTGTCGGCATGAGTATCTCTTCGCTGCATCATCACTTCAAAGCCGTCACGGCCATGACGCCGATGCAATACCAGAAACAACTGCGGCTGAATGAGGCGCGGCGTTTGATGATGGTGGAAAAGCTGGATGCCGGTACGGCAGGCTATCGGGTGGGGTATCAGAGCGCGTCACAGTTCAGCCGGGAGTATCGCCGGCTGTATGGGCAATCTCCGGCCAGGGATAGTCGTCAGCTGGCGGTGAGCCCGGACGGATTGCGCCCACCGCAGAACTGATTACAGGCTGTTAGCCGCTTCCATCGCAATGGCGAAGGAGCGCAGGCGCGCTTCGGAATCAAAAATCTGGCCATTGACCATAATTTCATCCGCCTGGGTTTCACGCATCAGCGAGGCCAGCCCATGACGCACTTTATCCGTATCGCCGACCAGTGACATGCTGAGCGCCTGCTGAACGCCATACTGTTCTGATGGCGACCAGAGGTTATCCATGTTTTCAACCGGTGCCGGTAACGGGCCCGGTTTGCCGCGGCGCAGGTTAATAAACTGCTGCTGCTGCGAGGTAAACAGGAAGCGTGCATCACGCTCACTGTCTGCGGCGATCACGTTAATGCAGACCATGGCATAAGGCTTGTCGAGACGCGCCGATGGCTGGAAGTTTTCGCGATAGACGTGCAGCGCCTGGAAGAGCTGGTCAGGGGCAAAATGGGAAGCAAACGCAAACGGCAGGCCCATTTTCGCTGAAAGCTGTGCGCTGTAGAGACTGGAGCCGAGCAGCCAGACCGGGATCTGCAGGCCCAGACCGGGTACCGGCTGCACTGGCGGCTGCGCATCCGCTTCGGCATCGAACCAGCTAATCAGTTCAGCCACATCCTCGGGGAACGTATCGATGTGCATGTTGGCCTGATGACGGCGCAGTGCCATCATGGTGCGCTGGTCAGAACCTGGCGCGCGCCCTAAGCCGAGATCGATACGGCCAGGATAGAGAGAAGCCAGCGTACCAAACTGCTCGGCGATCACCAGCGGCGCATGGTTAGGCAACATAATACCGCCGGAGCCCAGCTTCAGAGTCTCGGTATTCGCCGCCAGATAGCCAATCAGTACTGAGGTGGCCGCGCTGGCAATCCCGGTCATGTTGTGATGTTCAGCCAGCCAGTAGCGTTGATAGCCCAGTTTTTCAGCCTGACGCGCCAGCGCCAGAGAATTATGGAACGCATTCCGTGCGGTCGCACCCTGTGGAATCGGCGCAAGATCCAGCACGGACAGGCGAAGAGGTTTTTTATCAGACATGACTACTCCCGTTGTATGGCACAGGCGTTAAGTTAAGGCCTGCACCATTTAGTATTACGCATCATTCCTTATATTAAAACTGCTAACCTCAGCAGGAATATAGCCGGTATGTGCTTTTATTCAGGATGCCAGCGTCATGCCCGCCAGTTTGCGCCAGTAACCGTTACAATCACTGCCTTTCGCGACCATTAGCGGAGCGTGACCGTTTTCATTGGCACGGAAACGGTCGATCTCCGCCAGCGTCGTCACATCCTGCGGCGAGAGCCGTATGCAATCGACCTGGCCGCGCATACCGGCCAGATCGTTACCCAGGTTATAGCAGTAGCCGCTCATGGTCTGAATGCCATTGAGGACGAACACCTGCTGCCCCTCCTGGGAGTTGACGCGCCGGCCTGTCGGATAGTTGATACAGCAGGTTTCGCAATCATCTTTCGCGCGGTTTTCCGAGCGGGCGGTGAAACAGCGCGCTGAGAGCGCCAGCGGCAGATGACCGTAGCCCAGCACCTCTACCTCAAACTGTTGCCGGATACCCCGCGTTTCGCACTGCTCCAGCAGCTGCATCAGCCAGTCACGTGACATCTCCACCGGCATACACCAGCGCGTCATGCCCTCTTTGACCAGCAACTGTAGCGTGTCGGCGTTATAAACATTGAGCGTCGGACCCGCGACAAAGGGCAGATGACGCTCAGCGGCCATGTTTACCGTGCCGATATCATTGGCTTCAATCAGGAACTCACCGTTCTCAACGTAACGCTGCAGCTCTTTCAGCTCAGAGGGCGATTGCAGCAGCGCCAGCGTGCTCAGCACCACCTGTTTGCCGCTGGCCGCGAGTTCACGGGCCAGCGCCATCCAGCGGGCATAGGGCGTGGCGCGACGTTTACTGCATACCGCTTCGCCAAGGTAGATAATATCCGCGCTACTGCGGGCAGCCTGCTGGTAAAAATCTTCCAGCGTATCGGTCGGCCAGTACCAGAGCACCGGCCCAAGGGCATATTGCATCATGACTCCTTATTGCCATTCACGGTGATAAGCACCCAGCGTGGTTTGCGAACCTTCTGAGAGATCGCCCAGCGTCTGCATCCACTGTGGTGCGATGTCAAACTGTTCCGGCTGCGCCTTGCAGCGATCAATGGCCTGACGCCAGACGCGCGCCACGTCAGCGACATAGGCAGGGCTGCGCTGACGGCCTTCGATTTTCACCGAGGCGATGCCTGCCCGCAGCAGTTCCGGCAGCAGCGCCAGCGTGTTCAGACTGGTGGGCTCTTCCAGCACATGATAACGCTTGCTGTTAACCACATAGCGTCCTTTGCAAAGTGTCGGATAACCCGCGCTTTCGTCCGGGGTGTAGCGATCGATTAACACTTCATTAAGACGTGATTCCATGCCCTGCGGCGTCTGCTGCCAGCGCACAAACTTCGCCGGAGAACAGGCACCTGCGCTGTTAGGCGATTCACCGGTCAGCCAGGAAGAGAGATAGCAGCGGCCTTCCGCCATGATGCACAGGCTGCCAAAGGCAAACACCTCCAGCGGCACCGGCGTGCTGCGCGCCAGTTGTTTAACCTGATGAATCGACAGCACGCGCGGCAGCACCACACGCTGCAGATTGAAGTGGCGATGATAAAAGCGAATCGCCTCCAGATTGGTTGCCGAAGCCTGTACAGAAAGATGACGTTCAACCTGGGGATAGCGCGTCGCGGCATACTCCAGCGTGGCGATATCCGCCAGGATCAGCGCGTCAGCTCCGTTTTGCGCCGCCACATCAATCGCCCGCTGCCAGCGACCCATGCCATCCGGATGGGCAAAGGTATTGATCGCGACATGCAGTTTGCGACGATGCTGATGAAGATAGCGCGCGGCTTCAGCCAGTTTTTTATCGGTGAAATTCAGACCCGCAAAATGACGGGCATTGGTGTCATCTTTCAGCCCCACATACACCGCATCAGCGCCATTCTCTACAGCGGTGCGCACTGCGGGTAAGTTTCCTGCCGGGCAGAGCAGTTCCATAGATAGTCCTCTCAACATGCAGATGGGCGTCGAGTCTAGGCATCTGGTCCGGACAGCGTGTTGATTTGGGGCAGTGAAATTCAAATTCATCCACCCTGCGGCGCTTTTTTTCCCTTTATGGCAGCGGTTTTTATTGATCTCAGAGGAGGCGCGCAGAAAAGGATATGGCAATATACGTAAAATTTTCTGAAGGGAGTGACGAAAGTGTTAGAGCGGATACATGCCCATTGTGTGAAAAACGGTCCTAAAATCTTAGGGTTACCCGCTGCATTCACCCCATTCCCGGTCAAAAAGTTGCTTCTGCAACAACTCTTAAACTGGCAATTTCGCCATGCTTTGGCTGAAGGTGAGTTAGACTTTCTGGATGGTCGCCTGCTGGGTATTGAAATTGCCGATCTCAATCTGCAATGGATAACCACGCTGCAGGACGGCCGACTGGCGGTATTGCAACAGTCCGAAGCGGATGTCTGGTTTCGGGGCAATGCCAATGATCTGTTGCTGGTGGCAGCACGTAAAGCAGATCCCGACATGCTGTTCTTTCAACGCCGGCTGGTGATTGAAGGTGACACTGAACTGGGACTTGAGGTGAAGAACGTAATGGATGCTATTGAACCCGAGGCTATGCCCACCGCGTTACGCACGGCAATTGAGCAGATGGCAGCATTTGTCGACGCCGGCATGAAACAGGACGCGAAGGCCGCACAGGCGCGCGCAGGTGCCACATGTTGATTCGTAGTGAAATTGGCGTGGATGCCGCAGGCATTGACGCGCTGCTCAGACGCTGCTTCAGTACCTCAGCAGAGGCGGAACTGACTCAGGCGCTGCGTGAAGATGGCCTGCTAACCCTGGGCGTGGTCGCAACGGATGACGAGGGACAGGTGCTGGGTTATGCCGCATTCAGTCCGGTCAGCGTTCAGGGTGAAGATCGCGGCTGGGTTGGCCTGGCGCCGCTGGCCGTTGATGAGACGCTGCGCGGTCAGGGTATTGCCAGCAAGCTGATCTACGAGGGGCTGGATACGCTCAATGAATTTGGCTACAGCGCGGTGGTGGTGCTGGGCGATCCGGCGCTGTTCAACCGTTTTGGTTTTGAACCGGCGGCACGATACGGCCTGCGCAGCCGCTGGCCGGGCACAGAGGCAACGTTCCAGGTCTACCGTCTGGCGGATAACGCGTATGACGGCGCGGAAGGGCAGATCGACTACGCCGAACCCTTTAATCGCCAGCCGTAATCGCCAGCCAGCTCTCCAGACAGCCGGGCTGGCCCGCCACCAGCAGTAATTTCTGCTGGCGGGTCAGTTGCTTAATCTGATACTCCAGTCTGGAGGCGCTGGCCCGATCGCCCGCGTCACAGTGAAACACCAGGTCCAGCGGACCTTTGCCGCGCAGCGCGCGGGCGCCGCGTCCGCTCTGGTGCTGAGCGACCCGGCGCACCACATCCGTGGTGATACCGGTGTACAGGCTCCCTTTCGCCGTACGGACGATGTAGAGTTGCCACTGCTGACTCATCGCAATCATTTCCCAAAAAAAGGTGCCGGGCAGTGTAGCGCGCTTCACTCTCCGGTGCACCGCCAGGAGTTTATCTTGTCCGATCACGCCCATCTGGTTCGCTATCTGAGAAAGCAGCATGTGCTTTCACTCTGCTGTACCGCCGACGATCAACTGTGGTGCGCTAACTGCTACTACGTCTTTGATGAGACGCGCATGGCCTTCTGGATCATGACGGAACCCGATACCCGCCACGGTGAGTTAATGCTGCAAAATCCGCAGGTTGCGGGCACCGTCAATGGCCAGCCCAGAAGCGTGCTGCTGATTAAAGGCGTGCAATATCGTGGCCGGGTCAGACGGCTGGAAGAGTCAACAGAGCAGATCGCCAGAGCCGCTTATCAGAAACGTTTTCCGGTCTCACGCAAAGTGTCGGCACCGCTGTGGGAGATTGTGCTGGATGAAGTGAAGATGACGGATAATGCGCTGGGATTCGGCAAGAAAATTGCCTGGCAGCGGGAGAAATAGAAACGCCCTTTTCAGCAGAAAAGGGCGTCGCGGCTTACAGCGCTTCGAGGATCCGCAGGGATTCACGATTAAAGGCCGGTAAATCGGCCGGGGTGCGGCTGGTGACCAGCTTATCGTCGTCTACTACCACTTCCTTATCATGGAAGTCGGCACCGGCATTGATCAGGTCAATGGCGACGGCCTTAACGGTAGTCATCTTGCGACCGCGCACGCCGTTAGCGCTAATCAGCAGCTGTGGCCCGTGGCAGATGGCAAAGATTGGCTTGCCGCTGGCGACAAACTCTTTGGTAAACGCGACAAAACGATCGTCGCCGCGCAGGGCATCGGGTGAGTGACCGCCTGGCAGCAGCAGGGCGTCAAATTCCGCCGGGCTGACGTCATCAATGCTGCGATCGATGGTCACTTCCGCTTCGCCTTTCTTGCCTTTAACGACATTACCGGCTTGTTTCTCAATGGTAACCACCTCAAAACCAGCGCGTTTATAAATCTCAGCGGGTGAGGTAAATTCTGAGTCTTCAAATTCATCGGTAATTAAAACCGCCACTTTCTTGCTCATTTTTTTCCTCCTTCAGCGTGTGGAGCGCGAGACGCGCTTTCCGGATAACGCTATAAGCCTGGTCGCTGAGAGTGAGAACGCAAGCCAGCCCGTTAAGATCAGCTATCTTTTAACCAGTCAGCAGTGAAATAAGGATGAATCTGAGATGAATCGCGTATTACTGACCGGTGCCACCGGCTTAGTCGGGTCGCATCTGCTGCGCTTACTGATTGAGGATCCACGCGTCGATGAGATCATCGCGCCAACCCGTCGGCCACTGCCCGCGATGAACAAGGTGGTGAACCCGGTTGAGGCCGATCTCACCGATGTACTCGGACCGCTGCAAAGTTCGTTGGACACGGTATTCTGCTGCCTGGGCACCACGCGTAAGCAGGCGGGCAGTAAACAGGCTTTTATCCACGTTGATTACACCCTGGTGGTGGACAGCGGGTTAAGCGGATTACGTCTGGGGGCGAAGCAGATGCTGGTGGTCAGCGCGCACGGGGCCAGTCGTCACTCACCGTTTTTGTACAATCGCGTCAAAGGCGAAATGGAGAATGCGCTGCGCCATCAGGGCTGGCCGCGCCTGACGCTGGTGCGGCCTTCATTGCTGCTTGGGGATCGCGCGCAGAAGCGCCGGGGTGAAAGCCTGGCGGGACCGCTGTTTTCGCTGCTGCCGGGCAACTGGCGGGCGGTCAGCGCGCACGACGTGGCACGCTGTCTGCACCAGCAGGCTTTTACGCCGGGGGGTGAGAGCGTCAATATCATTGAGTCCGGCGAAATCCCGCGCCACTCAGCGTAACTGCCAGATAATCTGATTACGGCTGCCGCGCCATTGCAGCGTGGCATCCTTCTCTTCTTCGACAAAACGGCCATCGATCAGCACGTCGAGATAGACCAGCACCGCGCGCTGCGCCGCATTCAGCTCCTGCATCCGGTAACCGGTCCAGAGCCAGATATCTTTACCGGGACACGTCTGTCGCACCCGTTTCACCAGACGGCGAATGTGCGGCACGTTATGCGGATGCAGCGGATCGCCGCCGCTCAGCGACAATCCCTGGCGCGGAATGCGGGTGTCCTGCAAATCCGCCAGCAGTTGCTCCTCCATCGCAAGCGTAAAGGGCACGCCGGAATCAAGCCGCCAGGTGCTCTGGTTGTAGCAGCCGCGACACTGATGTTCGCAGCCGGCGACAAACAGCGTGCAGCGGGTGCCGGGGCCATTAACGATATCCACATCATAGTAGCGATGGATATGCATCATCCCAGTGGCCCTTCAGACAGATGCTTCACCCGACGCTGCACTTCCTGCTGTTTGCCGGCATTAAAGGGCCGCGCATCCGGGCTGCCCAGATAGCCGCAGACCCGCCGGGTAACGGAGACGCGTGCCGGATCGTGGTTGCCGCAATTCGGACAGGTGAAGCCGCGACTGGTACAGGTAAACTCGCCGTTGAAGCCGCACTCGTAACACTCATCAATCGGGGTATTGGTGCCGTAATAGGGCACGCGGTCGTAGCTGTAATCCCAGACATCCTCCAGCGCCTTGAGGTTGTGCTGCACATTCGGGTATTCGCCGTAACAGATGAATCCGCCATTCGCCAGCGGCGGATAGGGCGCTTCAAAGTCGATTTTGTCGTAAGGATTAACTTTCTTCTCAACATCAAGATGGAAGCTGTTGGTGTAGTAGCCCTTGTCGGTAACGCCGGGCACCAGACCAAACTGCGCCGCATCAAGACGGCAGAAGCGGTCGCACAGATTCTCGCTTGGCGTACTGTAAAGGCTGAACCCATAGCCTGTTTCAGCTTTCCAGCGCTCGGTGGCATCGCGCATGTAAGCAATGATCTCCACGCCTTTGGCGCGCAGGGCCGCGTCATCGTAAGGATGCTGATGACCGCCGCTGAGCGCATTCAGGGTTTCATGCAGGCCGATATAGCCCAGCGACAGCGACGCGCGGCCATTACGGAAAATAGGACCGACTTCATCATCCGCATTCAGCCGAACGCCACAGGCGCCTTCCATATAGAGGATGGGCGCTACGCGCGCTTTGGTCTTCTCAAGCCGCGCCACCCGCGTCATCAGCGCCCGCTTAGCCAGCTGCAGTCGCGCATCGAGCAGCGTCCAGAAGCGTGCTTCATCACCGCCCGCTTCCAGTGCGATGCGCGGCAGGTTGAGGCTGATTACCCCGATGTTGTTGCGGCCCTCGTGAATCTGCTCGCCGTTCTCTTCATAAACGCCCAGGAAGCTGCGGCAACCCATTGGGGTTTTAAACGAGCCGGTGACTTTAACCACCTGATCGTAATTGAGGATGTCGGGATACATCCGCTTGCTGGCGCACTCCAGCGCCAGTTGCTTGATGTCGTAATTCACGTCGCCCGCCCGGCGGTTGACGCCTTCGCGAATGCTGAACACCAGTTTAGGGAACACCGCCGTCTTGCGATTTTTACCCAGTCCGGCCAGCCGGTTACGCAGAATCGACTGCTGAATCAGCCGGGCCGCCCAGTCCGTCCCCAGACCAAAACCAAAGGTGACAAACGGCGTCTGACCATTGGCGGTGTGCAGGGTATTCACCTCATACTCCAGCGACTGAAAGGCGTCGTAGCACTCTTTCTCCGTACGCTGGCGCGCATACTGCTCTGCCTGCGGGATCTGCCACTGCTCAGCAATCGCCAGATGCCGGGCATAGCTCTGCTCAACAAACGGGGCCAGCACTTCATCAATGCGATTAATGGTGGTGCCACCGTAAATATGGCTGGCGACCTGCGCGATGATCTGCGCCGTCACGGCGGTGGCGGTGGCGATCGATTTAGGCGGCTCGATCTCAGCATTGCCCATTTTGAAACCGTTGGTCAGCATGCCTTTCAGATCGATCAGCATGCAGTTGAACATCGGGAAGAAAGGGGAGTAGTCGAGATCGTGATAGTGGATCTCGCCGCGCTCGTGCGCCAGCACCACATCGCGCGGCAGGATCTGCTGCTGTGCGTAGTGTTTTGCCACGATCCCGGCCAGCAGATCGCGCTGCGTCGGGATCACTTTGCTGTCTTTGTTGGCATTCTCGTTCAGCAGCGCCGCATTGGTCTGATCGACCAGCCCGCGGATGGCGTGATGTAACTGGCTCTGACGATCGCGGGCGACATCGCGATCGTGGCGGTATTCAATGTAGGCGCGGGCCAGTTGAGGGTAAGGGCCCGCCATCAGCGTCTCTTCTACTGCACACTGAATTTCACGGATATCCACTTCCGGACGATCGGCCAGCCGCAATGCCACGCGCTCAGCGACCTGCGCGCACCAGGCCGCGTCTTCTACTTCAGCTGCCCGTGCCGCCGCCGCCACGGCCTGTTCAATACGCTGCGCATCAAAGCCTGTCCGGCATCCATCACGCTTGATTACCACCGTCGCCATTGCTCTCTCCATAAACTACATATAGGGGTCGAAAGGATTCTATTCGCTACATGTAGTGATTGCTGAGAATTATTGCGATCAGATTTGACCTGAAACAAGGAAGCCGCAACCCGCTGGAAAACTTCGGCTGATGTAAAAAATCGGGTGCTGGTTCAGGTTTCCTGCAGGATTCACTGGCGGATTGGCGAGCAGCAACTTTAATCAACGTTCTGCCCTGTCAAAACGTTGACGTTACAAGGATGCCCGCCAATGTGGTTACCCCGTTCTCTGCTCCTGCTCCTGCTCCCGGCCCTCTGCCCGATCGCCCTGGCCAGTCCGCTGCCGCTGATGCCCTGGCCGCAACAGGTGGTGCAGCCCGCCAGCGGCGGCACGCTTACCCTGACGCCGCAGCTGACGCTGCACATCTCAGGTGACCATCTGGCGGGTGCCGAAGCACGCTGGCTGGAGCGCATCAGCAATCAGACCGGCTGGCCGTTGTTGCCCGCCACCCAGCCGGTGGCAGCACCGACTATCCGCATCGTCATTGCGAAGACGGTGGATCCGCAGCCGCTGCCTGATAGCGATGAGAGCTATCAGTTGCAGGTTGATGGCGACGGCGTCCTGTTAACCGCGCCCAGCCGTTTTGGCGCGATGCGCGGCATGGAAACCCTGCTGCAGCTGATACAAAACGGCGCACAGGGCACAACCATTCCTTACGTCACCATCCACGATCATCCGCGCTTTCCGTGGCGCGGCGTGCTGATCGACACGGCGCGTCACTTCATGCCGGTGGAGACGCTTAAACGTCAGATCGACGGCATCGCCGCCGCGCGAATGAATGTCTTTCACTGGCATCTTACCGACGATCAGGGCTGGCGCTTCGCCTCCAGCCACTATCCCCAGTTGCAGCAGAAAGCCAGCGATGGCAACTATTACAGCCAGCAGCAGATGCGTGAGATCGTGAAATATGCCACCGATCGCGGGGTGCGTGTGGTGCCCGAGTTGGATATGCCGGGACATGCTTCCGCGCTGGCGGTGGCGATGCCAGAGCTGATTAGCGCGCCGGGTCTTTATCAGATGGAGCGTGGCTGGGGTGTCTTTAAACCCTTACTCGATCCCAGCAACGAACAGGTTTATCAGGTGATCGACACGCTGGTGGGTGAGATGGCGGCGATCTTCCCCGATCCCTGGTTGCACATTGGCGGCGATGAGGTGGATCCGACACAGTGGAACGACTCGCCCACTATCCGGCAGTTTATGCGCGACCACGATCTGAAAAATGCCCATGCGCTTCAGGCGTATTTCAATCAGCGGGTAGAGAAGATCCTGGAAGCCCATCACCGTCAGATGGTGGGCTGGGATGAGATTGCTCATCCCGACTTGCCGCGCAGCATTCTGATCCAGTCGTGGCAGGGCCAGGATGCGCTGAGCGTGCTGGCAAAAGAGAACTACCGCGGCATCCTCTCCACCGGTTTCTACCTCGATCAGCCTCAGCCTGCCAGCTATCACTACCGCAATGAGGTCACGCCACAGGGCCTCAACGGCCAGGATCGTCTGCGGCCAGGCGACCAGGCGCAGAGCTGGTCATTCACCATGCCGCGTCTGAAAGGCAGCCCGGTGAAGGGCAGCTTTACGCTGATACAGGGAGAAGCAGGCTGGCGCGGTTTTATCGACTTCGATGGCAAAGCCCGCCGGATGGTCAGTCAGATTAACTGGCTCTCGACGCAGCAGGTGCGGTTTAGCGTGGATAGCTGGATGGGGCCGTTCCAGCCGGTGGTCACGCTGCAACAGAACGCTCTTAAAGGTTATGCAGAGGTAGGCAACGTGCGTTATCCCACCAGCGGTCAACGGCTGGCGCAGCCGCCTGCGGGCATCGCACCCGCGCTGCCCACACCTGAGCAGGTGCAGCAAAATCTGCTGGGTGGCGAGGCGGCGCTGTGGGCGGAAAACATCAACAGCCAGATTATTGATACCAAACTGTGGCCGCGCGCCTTCGTGGTGGCCGAGCGGTTATGGTCGGCACAGGATGTGACCAATACCGACTCGATGTATTCGCGGCTGGCGGCGATGGATCGCTGGAGCAGCGTGTCGGTCGGAACGCTGCAACACGCACAGACGGAGCAGCAGTTGATGCGGCTGGCCAGTGGGCATGACATTGCCCCACTGCGGGTTCTGGCCGAAGTGCTGGAACCGGCGCAATACTACACGCGTCAGCATCTCAAGTTTCAGGCGGGCCATTACGACTACCATGAACCCCTGAACCGGCTGGCAGATGTACTGCCCGCTGAGAGTGAGGCGGTACGTCAGCTGGAGCAGCAGGTCGCCGTGTTAATCGCCAATCGTAGTAATCCGGCTGCCGCCTCTGCGGTTCGCGCGCCGCTGCAGCGCTGGCAGGCTAACACCAGCGCGGTGCTGCCGATCATTAACGCCAGTGCAACGCTGAAGCCGCTGGCACAGAGCGTGCAGCAGATTGAGGCGCTGAGCACCATGGGCCTCGCGCTGGTTAATGCTTACGTGCGCAATCAGGCGTTTGGTGCCAGTGAAGTGGCGGAGATGCGTGCGACGCTGGATGCCGCCGCAGAGGTACAGGATGAAACGGTGATTGCGCTGGTCAGGCCGCTGGAGACGCTGCTGCGCGCCTTTCAGTAAACGCTGCGGCCGGCTTAACCGGCCATAGCGTCCTCAGGCCGGGCCGCTGACCGAGTGGCGGCGCACCAGGGTCGGGCTGAACATGTGGGTCACTTCCGGCAGCGGCTGATTATTGGCCAGCGCCAGTGCCAGCTGGGCCGCCTGCTGCGCCATAGTCACAATCGGATAGCGGATGGTGGTGAGGCGCGGTCGCACATAGCGCGAAACCAGCACATCATCGAAGCCGATCAGCGACATCTCTTCCGGCACCCGAACGCCGTTATCGCTCAGCACCGCCAGCGCACCGGCGGCCATTGAGTCGTTGTAGCAGGCGACGGCGGTAAAATTCTTGCCGCGACCCAGCAGTTCTGTCATCGCCTGCTCACCGCCCACTTCATCCGGTTCGCCCCAGGTGACCAGCCGATCGCTGCACGGCAGGCCGTGTTCTTTCAGCGCATCGTAGTAGCCCTGCAGGCGATCTTCTGCATCGGAGATGGTGTGGGTCGAGCAGATAAAGGCGATATTCTGGTGGCCAAGCTGGATCAGATGACGGGTTGCCAGCCAGGCGCCGTAGCGATCGTCGAGCGCGATACAGCGCTTTTCAAAGCCTTTTATCAGCCGGTTCAGCAGCACCATGCCAGGCACCTGCTTCATCAGCACTTCCAGCTCTGCATCGGGGATTTTCTTGGCGTGAACCACCAGCGCCGCACAGCGGTGACGCATCAGTTGTTCAATCGCCTGCCGCTCTTTTTGCTCATTATGGTAACCGTTACCAATCAGTAAAAAGTTACCGGTGTCACCTGCCACCTCATCCACGGCCTTAACCATTGCGCCAAAAAAGGGATCGGAGACGTCACCAACAATCAGGCCGAGCGTTTCGGTCGATTGTTGCGCCAGCGCGCGTGCGTTGGCATTCGGGTGGTACTGAAGCTGCTCCATCGCCTGACCTACGGCCTGTCGGGAGCTGTCGCTGGCTTTGGGAGAATTATTGATTACACGCGAGACTGTGGCGACAGAAACACCCGCCAGTCGCGCAACATCCTTTATGGTAGCCATGCGTTGACCTGCTTTGGGGAAAACGTTTACACATCGCATCAGTGTTACGGAAAAGGGCGGACACATCAACCCGGGAGAATGCCAGCGTCGTCGCAAAAAGGGGTAAAATCGGACCCGCAGGCACGTCTTCTGCTGAGGCGTCGCACCATGCTATGCTCAATCTCCCACCTGGCTACCGTGAAAAACAACGATGAAAACCAAAGTGCCACATCTGGCGCACTGGGGCGCCTTTACCGCCGTCACTGAAAACGATCGCCTGATTGGCTGCGAACCTTTCTTCGCCGATGCCGATCCGTCACCGATGATCCACACCATTCCTGAACTGGTCTATTCCGACAAACGCATTCATCAGCCGATGGTGCGCCGCTCGTGGCTGAAGTCGCGTGAGAAGAGCGACCGTACGCTGCGTGGCCGGGAAGATTTTGTTGCCGTCGACTGGGAAACCGCGCTGGATCTGGTGGCGGAAGAGAACCGCCGCATTCGCGAGCGCTATGGTGCATCGGGCATTTTCAACGGCTCCTACGGCTGGTCATCGGCCGGTCGCGTTAACCATGCCCGTACCCTGATTCGTCGCTTCTACTTTCAGGGCGGCGGCGGCGTTGATCAGCAGGGTAACTACAGCTGGGGCGCCGCGCAGTTCTTCCTGCCCTATGTGATTGGCACCTACATGCCGCTGACCGGGCGCGTCACCGAATGGCCGCAGGTGGTGGAACATGCCGAAATTTTTGTCGCCTTTGGTGGGCTGGCGCTGAAAAACGCCCAGGTCGCCTCGGGGGGCGCAGGGCAGCACAGCCTGAAACCGGCGCTGATGCAGCTGGCGGCCAAAGGCACGCCGGTGATCAACATCAGCCCGATGCGTGATGACTGCCCGGAATTTGTTAACGCCGAGTGGATTCCGATTCGCCCCAACACCGACGTGGCGCTGATGCTGGCGCTGGGTCATGAGATCACCCAGCACGGCGCGGTTGACGAAGCGTTTCTCGCCAGCCACTGCACCGGCTGGCCGCAGCTGCGGGCTTATCTGCTGGGCGAAACCGACGGCGTGGCGAAAACCGCTGGCTGGGCCAGCCGTATCACTGGCATTCCGGCCCATCGTATTGTGCAGCTGGCGCAGCAGCTCACCGGCAAGCGCAGCTTTATTACCTGCTCCTATTCCGTTCAGCGCGCCCATCGCGGCGAGCAGCCTTACTGGATGATGATTGCGCTGTCGTCTATGCTCGGCCAGCCAGGCCTGCCGGGCGCAGGTTTCTCTTTTGGTCACGGTTCGATGAACAGCGTCGGCAACCCGCGCCAGGAAGGTCCGGCTCCGATGATGAGCACCGGCCCCAATCCTTCCGGGCTGTCGATTCCGGTGGCGCGGATCAGCGATATGCTTCTCAATCCCGGCCAGCCTTACCGCTTTCAGGGCGAAACGTTGCACTATCCCGACATTCACATGGTGCACTGGGCGGGCGGCAATCCTTTCCACCATCACCAGCAACTGAACCGGCTGGTGGAGGGCTGGCAGCGGCCCGATACGGTCGTGGTGCAGGATATCGTCTGGACGCCCGCCGCGCAGATGGCAGACATCGTGCTGCCCGCGACCACTACGCTGGAGCGCAATGACATCGGCGGCTCCTCCCGTGACCGCTTTGTGCTGGCGATGCATCAGGCGATTAAACCGCAGCATCAGGCGCGCAACGACTTCGATATTTTTGCTGACCTGGCGGAGCGCCTCGGCTACCGCGATACCTTCACCGAAGGGCGCAACGAGATGCAGTGGATCGCCCATCTTTATCAGCAGTGTGCGACGGCGCATCAGCGTAAAGGCATCGATTTCCCGGCGTTTGAGGAGTTCTGGCAGCGCGGCTTTGTGGAGATCCCCGAAGGGGGCAAACCCTATCAGTTTATGGAGGATTTCCGTGCCGATCCGCAGGCCAATCCGATTAAAACCGCCAGCGGCAAAATCGAGCTCTTCAGCCAGACCATTGCGGACTACCAGCTGGACGATTTCGCCGGCCATCCGGAATGGCGCGAACCCCAGGAGTGGCTCGGTTCGCCGGTCAGCCGCGACTATCCGCTGCACATGATCTCGATTCAGCCTTCCGACCGGTTACACAGTCAGCTGGATGCGACAGAAACGGTGCAGGGCAATAAAACCGCCGGACACGAAACGCTCTACATGCATCCGCAGGATGCGGCCGCGCGCGGGCTGGTGGAGGGCGACGAGATAGAGGTGAGCAACGCACGCGGCGTGATGCTGGCGGGCGTGCGGATCACCGATGGCGTGACGCAGGGCGTAGTGATTATCGCCACCGGCGCCTGGTTTGATCCCGGCTTTGGCAAGGCGTGGCAGCCGCACGATCGCGCGGGTAACCCCAACGTGCTGACGCTCGACATCGGCACCTCGTCGCTGACGCAGGGGCCAAACGCCATGAGCTGCCTGGTGGAAATCAAAAAACATCAGGATTGCACAATAGCGTAAGGATCTCATGGCTGGTTACATTTTGCCGGTAACTGTTGCGTTTGAGAGATGGCAGCCGATCGATCCCTCTTGCTACATTCAGGGTCCCAGAGGTATTGATGGGTGAACATCAATAGATTTTCTTGATTACACCAACCTGCGCAGATGCGCAGGTTTTTTTTTGCCTGAAATCGGCTGCCGATAACGAACTGATACACAGTTTTCCTGTTATACGGCCAGCGCTTTCTTTATAACTGCTGGCAACAGCCCCTTTCTCTTTATTTTGCGCAGCGGAATGCCATGCCCCGGATTAAAAAACTACTGGGAAAAGACCAGATAAAAGCGCCGTTTAACCCTTTTCGTTTTCGACTGATCTGCCTGGGTGTCACGACCTGTCTGGTGGTGCTGCTGGCGCGCGTTGCGGACCTGCAGTTCCTGAATCAGCCGATGCTGGAGCACGAAGCGGATCAGCGATCGCTGCGTACCGTGACGCTGCCGACCAGTCGCGGCACGCTGCTGGATCGTAACGGTGAAGCGCTGGCGCTCAGCGTCCCATCGCGCGACGTGATTGCCGATCCGCAGCGCGTGCTGGAGAGCAACCCCGATTTTACCAGTGCCAAATGGGCCTATCTGGCGGCGGCGCTCAACACCCGTCCCGAAGAGCTGGCGGCGCAGATCACCGCCAACCCGAAACGTCGCTTCCTCTATCTGGGGCGTAAAGTCGAGCTGGGCATCGCCAAGGATATAAAAGAGCTGAAGCTGAAAGGCATCAGCGAAGTCTATGATGACAGCCGTTTCTATCCGATGAGCGAAGCCTCAGCGCCGCTGATCGGCATCGTCGGGGCGGATAATGTCGGCCTGAACGGACTGGAAAAGGGCTTTGATAAAGTATTGCAGGGCGAGCCGGGCAAAGAGGTCTATCGGCAGGATGCCGCGGGCAATATCATCGCGATGATCAACTATCAGCCGCCGACCCAGCCGCCGACAGTACAGCTCAGCATCGACAAATATGACCAGTACACGCTCTACAGCAAACTGCGCGACGGCGTACTGATCAACAAGGCGGACTCGGGTGCGGCTGTGCTGGTGAAAATCGACACTGGCGAGATTCTGGCGATGGCCTCCTATCCGTCGTTCAACCCCAACAACTATGAAGGGGCAACGCCCGCGCAGATGCGTAACTCTGCCATCAATGACAGCTACGAACCGGGATCGACCGTCAAACCGTTAGTGGTGATGGAAGCGCTGGAGCGCCACCTGGTGCGCCCGGATTCGGTGATCGACACCACGCCTTACAGCGTTAACGGCCACCTGATCCGCGACGTCGGCCACTGGCCGCGCCTGACCATGACCGGCATTCTGCAAAAATCGAGCGACATCGGCGTGTCACACCTCGCACTGGCGATGCCCGCCGAAGCGCTGGTCAACACCTATCATGCGTTCGGCCTTGGCAAACCAACCGGCTTAGGGCTGACCGGCGAAAGCGTCGGCTACTTTCCGTTGCACCGCACCCGCTGGGCAGATATCGAGCGGGCCACCTTCTCCTTTGGCTATGGTCTGCGTGTGACGCCGCTGCAGATTGCCCGCGAATACGCCACGCTCGGCTCCTATGGCATTTACCGTCCGCTGTCGATCACCCGCGTTACGCCACCGGTGATGGGACGCCAGGTCGCCAACCCGGAAACGGTGAAAGAGGTGGTGCACATGCTGGAGAGTGACGTCCTGCCGGGCGGAACCGGCCTGAAAGCCGCGGTGCCGGGCTACCGTCTGGCAACCAAAACCGGTACGGCGGAAAAAATGGGCACCAGCGGCAAGTATGATGGCGGCTACGTCAACTACACCGCCGGTCTCGCTCCCGCCAGCCATCCTGAAGTGGCGCTGGTGGTGATGATCAACCATCCGACAGCGGGCGATCACTTCGGTGGCTCGGTTGCTGCACCGGTGTTCGGCAATATCATGGGGCCGGTACTGAAACACATGAATATTGCACCGGATGCCATCTACACCAAACCGGCCGCCAGCCCTTCAGATAAATCTTAGAAAAATCAGAGTGTAAGCGAGGCATGAAGGATATTCACACCTCGTTGCACTTCCCCGAATTCGGTTGCGTTTTCCTGCTGTCTCCGCGCGGTCAATCAGTGCGAGGATAGCAGTCCCAGAGGTATTGATGGGTGTGAAAACAACACCGCTTCGGCAGTGAGACCCTGTTATTACACCAACCCACGCAGATGCGTGGGTTTTTTTTGCCTGCTCGCCTGAACCTGCCGTCACCGCTGCAAAAACCGCCGTTAAATCAACATCGTTCTTAACGAAACCCTGACAGTTTGCCAATAGAAAGGCGTGTCGCCTTTCACTGATAATGGCCGCCGTGAAGCCTGGCGGTTTTTTGCCCGCCGCCGCTCACTGCCGCATTCCGCACGTTCCGGGATTTCTTTTTTGCTTATCTGAAGAATTTGATGATGACTCTCCTTTCTCGCCCCACGCGTTCCTTTGGGCTTAAATGGCTGCTCCTGTTGCTGGTGATGGCGATTATCGCTGGGGTTATCTGGCGTCTGCTGTCGGCGGGCCATGGGCAGGGCGAGGGGATGCCGCCGGGCAGACCGGGGGCGCATGGCATGATGGGCGGAGGGGCGACGCTGGTTCACAGCGGTGTCGCCAGCACGGCGGATGTGCCGGTGTGGCTGAATGCGCTCGGCACGGTCATCCCCAACGCCAGCGTCACGGTGACCAGCCGCGTTGACGGTCAGCTGGAGCAGGTTTTCTTTACCGAGGGGCAGAAAGTCAGCGCCGGGCAGCTGCTGGCGCAGATTGATCCGCGCAGCTTTCAGGCCACGCTGAACCAGTATCAGGGCGAACTCAGCGAAAACCAGGCGCTGCTGAAAAGTGCGGAGCTGACGCTGGCGCGCTACCGCAAACTGGCGGCGCAGGATGCACTGGCGCGTCAGGATCTGGACAGCCAGATTGCCACCGTCGGACAGTATCGCGGTGCCGTCGCCGCCGATCAGGCGCAGATCGCCAGTGCCAGACTCAGCATTGAATATGCCCGGATCACCGCCCCGATCAGCGGGCGCGTCGGCCTGCGTCAGGTCGATCCCGGCAATATGGTTCAGAGTGCCAGCAGCACCGGCCTGGTGACTATTACCCAGATGCAGCCCGCCGCCGTGACCTTTAGCGTGCCACAAAGCGAAATCCCGGCTCTGGTCAGCGTGCTGCATCAGGGGCAGAGCCTGCCCGCCACGCTGTTTGATCAGGACAACCAGCATCAGCTCGGCAGTGGCGAAGTGAAGTTCATCAGCAACCAGATCGACACCGCCACCGGCACCGTGGCGCTGAAAGCGGTGTTCGCCAACCAGGATGAGTCGCTGTTTGCTAACCAGTTTGTGAATCTGCGACTGCAGATCCGGGTGCTGCAAGGCGCGACGGTGATCCCGGCCCAGGCGTTGCAGCTGAGCAGTGACGGCAGCTTTGTCTTTGTGATCAATCAGGATCACAGCGTTACGCGCAAAGCGGTCACCACCGGTCCCGCTTTCGGAGACGATCAGCAGGCGATCCTCAGCGGTGTTTCGCCGGGCGATCGGCTGGTGACGGAAGGGATCGATCGTCTGACCAGCGGCAGCAAAGTGTCGCTGGCCGATGAGACGCCCGCTGCCGGTGATGTGTCGAAATGAATCCGTCTCGCCTGTTTATTCTGCGTCCGGTCGCCACCATTCTGCTGATGGTCGGCGTGCTGATCGCCGGCATTTTTGCTTATAAATTCCTGCCGACCTCGGCGCTGCCGCAGGTCGACTATCCGACCATTCAGGTCACCACGCTCTATCCCGGCGCCAGCCCGGATGTGATGGCGTCGTCAGTCACCTCGCCGCTGGAGCGCCAGCTAGGGCAGATGGCGGGGCTGAGCCAGATGAGCTCCACCAGCGCCAGCGGCTCGTCGATCATTACCCTGAAGTTCAGCCTCGATCTGTCGCTGGATGTCGCCGAGCAGGAGGTGCAGGCGGCGATCAATGCGGCGAATAACCTGCTGCCCGACGATCTGCCTAATCCACCGACCTATAAAAAGGTCAATCCGGCGGACAGCGCGGTGGTAACGCTGGCGGCGAGCTCCGGCACGCTGCCATTGACCGCGGTGCAGGATCTGGTTAATACCCGGGTGGCGCTGAAGCTGTCGCAGATCTCCGGCGTCGGGATGGTGACGCTGGCGGGCGGCCACCAGCCGGCGATTCGGGTGCAGATGAACCCTCGGGCGCTGGCGGCGCATCATCTGACGCTGGAGGCGGTAAATACGCTGATTGGTAACAGCAACGTCAATGGCTCCAAAGGCGGCTTTGACGGTAAATATCATTCGGTGACCATCGACGCCAACGATCAGCTGCGCACCGCAACCGAGTACGGCAATCTGATCCTCAGCTATGAGAATGGCGCGGCGCTGCGCCTGAAAGATATCGCCCACATCGAACAGGGCCCGGAGAACAGCTTCCAGTCGTCGTGGGCCAACAACCAGCCCGCGATTGTGATCAGCGTGCAGCGCCAGCCGGGCGCGAACGTCATCCAGGTGGTGGACAACATCAAGTCGCAGCTTCCCGCGCTGCAGGCGGCGCTGCCGGACGGGGTGAAGATGACCATTCTCTCTGATCGCACCCAGACCATTCGCGCCTCGATCAGCGACGTCCAGTTTGAGCTGATGCTGTCGATTGCGCTGGTGGTGATGGTGACTTTCCTGTTTCTGCGCAACGTGGCCGCCACGCTGATCCCGAGCGTGGCGGTGCCGCTGTCGCTGGTCGGCACCTTTGGCGTGATGTATCTGGCAGGTTTCAGCCTGAATAATCTGTCGCTGATGGCGCTGACCATCGCCACCGGTTTTGTCATTGATGACGCCATCGTGGTGGTCGAGAACATCTCCCGACGGCTGGAGCAGGGCGAGTCACCGATGGAGGCGGCGCTGAAAGGCTCACAGCAGATTGGCTTCACCATCATCTCGCTGACCTTTTCGCTGATTGCGGTGCTGATCCCGCTGCTGTTTATGGGCGATGTGGTCGGGCGACTCTTCCGGGAGTTCGCGATTACGCTGGCGGTGGCGATTCTGGTGTCAATGCTGGTATCGCTGACCCTGACACCGATGCTGTGTGCTTATCTGCTGCGCCACATTCCGCCCGAACAGCAGTCAACATTCGCCCGCAAGGGCGGCGAACTGTTCGACCGCCTGGTGCGCGGCTATGACCGGCTGCTGACCGTGGTGCTGAACCATCAGAAACTGACGCTACTGGTGGCGCTGGCGACCTTCGGACTGACCGCGCTGCTCTACATGATGGTGCCGAAAGGCTTCTTCCCGACTCAGGATACCGGGTTGATTCAGGGCATTACCGTCGCCTCGCAGGATGTCTCGTTTAACGCCATGGCAACGCGCCAGCAGGCGTTGTCGGCGCGGATCCTGAAAAACCCGGCGGTGGAGAGCGTCTCATCGACGATCGGCATCGACGGCACCAACACCAGTCTTAACAGCGGACGATTGCAGATCAACCTGAAGCCGTTTGGCTCCCGTGATCTCAGCGCCAGCGAGGTGATCAGCCAGCTGAAACAGGCGACTGCCGATGTGGCGGGCATCCGGCTCTATCTGCAACCGGCGCAGGATCTCACCGTCAACGATCAGGTCTCGCCGAGTCAGTATCAGTTCACCCTCGATGATGCCGACAGTGAAAATCTGGTCAGCGCGTCGCCGAAACTGGTGGCGGCGTTGCAGCAGCGGCCCGAGTTTAATGGGGTGGTAAGTAACCTGCAGGATCAGGGGCGCGTCTCTTACGTTGAGCTGAACCGCGATAAAGCGGCGCGCTTCGGCATTACTGCCTCGGACGTGGACACCGCGCTCTATAACGCCTTTGGTCAGCGGCTGGTCTCGACCATCTTCACCCAGTCGAATCAGTATCGGGTGGTGCTGGAAGTGGCTCCGGCATACCAGCAGGGTCCGGCATCGTTTGATGATGTCTGGCTGCAATCGTCCGGCAGCAGCAGTTCGGCGTCGTCATCCACCAGCACGGCTTCATCAACGTCAACGTCTTCGTCTTCATCAACGTCTTCGTCAACGTCAACGTCCACCTCAGCCTCTGACACCAGCGCCAGCACGACCAGCAGCGGCATGGTCAAACTCACTTCTATCGCCACTATCCACCAGCGCACCGGTTCGCTGATGCACATGCGGCTGAATCAGTTCCCGGCGGTGATGATCTCCTTCAACCTTAATCCGGGCTATTCGCTGGAGGATGGACAGCGGGCGATCGCGGACGTGCGGCAGCAGCTGCATCTGCCGGAGAGCACCACGCTGCGTTATCAGGGGGAAACCTCGGCGTTTCAGAGCGCCACCGGCAACACGCTGTGGCTGATTCTGGCGGCGCTGATCACCATGTATGTGGTGCTCGGTATCCTCTACGAGAGCTTTATCCATCCGGTGACCATCCTCTCTACGCTGCCGTCGGCTGCGGTAGGCGCGTTGCTGACGCTGCTGCTGGCGGGCACCGAATTCAGCCTGATTGCGCTGATTGGGGTGATCCTGCTGATCGGCATCGTGAAAAAGAACGCCATCATGATGATCGACTTTGCGCTGGAGGCGGAACACCATCAGCACCTCAGCGCGCGCGATGCGATTCATCAGGCCTGCCTGCTGCGCTTCCGCCCGATTCTGATGACGACGATGGCGGCGCTGCTGGGTGCGCTACCGCTGATGCTGGCCTCCGGCTCCGGGGCAGAGCTGCGTCAGCCGCTGGGGCTGGTGATTGTCGGCGGGCTGATTGTCAGTCAGGTGCTGACGCTCTTCTCCACGCCGGTGATCTACCTTCTGTTTGATGGGCTGGCGCAGCGCGGCAACGCCTGGGTGAAACGCCGTCAGCAGCGGGCGCGGAGCGGGCAATGAATCTGACCCGACTGTTTATCTTTCGTCCGGTGGCGACGCTGCTGCTGACGCTGGCAATCCTGCTGCTGGGCGCGCTGGGCTACCGGCTGCTGCCGGTGGCACCGCTGCCGCAGGTCGATTTCCCCACCATCATGGTCAGCGCCAGCCTGGCAGGCGCCAGCCCGGAAACCATGGCGGCGACGGTCGCTACGCCGCTGGAACGTTCGCTGGGGCAGATTGCCGGTATCAGTGAGATGACCTCCAGCAGCTCGCAGGGCTCCAGCAGCATCATCCTGCAGTTTGAGCTGGACCGCGATATCAATGGCGCGGCGCGCGACGTGCAGGCGGCAATCAACGCGGCGCGTAGTCTGCTGCCCAGCGCAATGGCCTCGCTGCCGACCTATCGCAAAGCCAACCCGTCAGACGCGCCAATAGTGATGCTGGCGCTGACCTCTGCCACCCGCACGCCAGGCGAACTCTACGATCTGGCGGAGAGCAAAATCGAACAGGCGATGGGGCAGGTACAGGGCGTCGGCGAAGTGTCACTGATGGGCAGCGCCTTACCGGCGGTGCGGATTGATCTGCAACCGCTGAAGCTGACCCATTACGGCATCTCGCTGGAGACGGTGCGCGCCGCCGTCGCCAACAGCACCACCAATCTGCCCAAAGGGATTTTGCAGAGCAGTGACCAGTCGTGGCTGGTGGACAGCAATGGCCAGCTTGAGAAGGCCGCCAGCTATCGCGATCTCATCATTACGTATCAGCAGGGCAAGGCGGTGCGGCTGCGCGACGTCGCCACGGTCTATGACTCGGTGGAAGATCGCTATCAGGCGGGGTTTCTGAATGCCACACCGGCGGTGATGATCGGTATCAAACGTCAGGCGGGCGCCAACATGCTGGAAACCATCGACGCGATAAAAGCGCAGTTGCCGCAGCTGGAAAAGAGTCTGCCCGCTGACACCCAGCTGAACGTAGTGGTTGACCGTTCGCCTGGCGTGCGCGCCTCGCTGTATGACACCGAAGAGACACTGCTGATCGCGGTGCTGCTGGTGATTGCGGTGGTGTTTATTTTTCTGCGCAATCTGCAGGCGGTGATCATTCCGGCGCTGGCACTGCCGGTGTCGCTGATCGGCACCTGTGCGGTGATGTATCTGCTGGGATACAGCCTGGATAACCTGTCGCTGATGGCGCTGATTATCGCCACCGGCTTCGTGGTGGATGATGCGATTGTGGTGCTGGAGAACATCACCCGTCACATTGAGCGTGGGCTGAGCCCGTTGCGGGCGGCGCTGCGCGGAGCGCAGGAGGTGAGCTTCACCGTGCTGTCGATGACCGTGTCGCTGATCGCGGTGTTCATCCCGATCCTGCTGATGGGCAGCATTGTCGGGCGGCTGTTCCGCGAATTCGCCGTGACGCTCACCGTGTCGCTGCTGATCTCGCTGTTTGTCTCGCTGAGCCTGACACCGATGCTCTGCGCCCGGCTGCTGAAACCGAAACCGCCCGTCAGCCTGCGGCCGCATCCGCTCTGGCAGTTTATTGAAAACCAGCTGAATCGCCTGCTGGCCGCCTACGGGCGCGGGCTGGCCTGGGTGATGCGCCATCAGAAACTGACGCTGCTCAGCCTGCTGCTGACCGTACTACTGAATGTTTTTCTCTTCGTCGTGGTGCAGAAGGGCTTCTTCCCCAATCAGGATACCGGGCTGCTGATGGGTGCGCTGCGCGCCGATCAGAACATCTCGTTCCAGGCGATGAAGCCGAAAATGCTGATGTTCACGCAGATCATTCAGGAAGACCCGGCGGTAGAGAGTGTGATGTCGTCGATGGGCAGCGGGATGTTTGGCTCCCGCAACAGCGCCAACTTCTTTGTGCGGCTTAAAGATTTTGATCAGCGCGATGCGACCGCCACCGAGGTGGCCAACCGGCTGACGCGCAAAACCAGTCACATCGCCGGGGCGCAGATGTTCCTGATGGCGGCACAGGATCTGCATATTGGCGGACGCAGCGCCAACGCCACGTATCAGTACAGCCTGCAGGCGGACGACCTCGATCTGCTGCGCACCTGGACGCCGAAAGTACAGGCGGCGCTGGCGGCGATCCCCGAGCTCAACAGCGTGGACTCCGATTCACAGACCGGCGGCCAGGAGGTGGAGCTGACCATCGATCGTGATCGCGCCACCCGGCTTGGGGTCAACGTAAACATGCTGGATACGCTGCTGAACAATGCGTTCAGCCAGCGGCAGATCGCCACGCTCTATCACACCCTGAATCAGTATCACGTAGTGATGTCACTGCAGGATAGCGACACCGCCAATCCTGAGACGCTGCAGCAGCTTTATGTGATTAACGACAGCGGTGACCGCGTGCCGCTCTCTGCCTTTGCCCGCTTCAGCGGCGGCAACGCGCCGCTGTCGGTGGCGCATCAGGGCCAGGCCGCGACCAGCACCCTGGCGTTTAATCTCAACGAGGGAGTGTCACTGGAACAGGCGCAGGAACTGATAAAACAGGCGATGGCTAAGCTGGGCCTGCCATCGACCCTTCATGCCGGTTTTGCCGGCACCGCCGCCGCCTTTTCTCAGCTGACCGCGACCATGCCATGGCTGATTCTGGCGGCGCTGGCGGCGGTCTATCTCGTGCTCGGCGTGCTCTATGAGAGCTACATCCATCCGCTGACCATTCTTTCGACCCTGCCGTCAGCGGGCGTCGGCGCGCTGCTACTGCTGCTGCTGACCGGCACGCAACTCACGGTGATCGCGCTGATTGGCATCATCCTGCTGATCGGCATCGTGAAAAAGAACGCCATCATGATGATCGATTTCGCCATTGACGCGGAGCGGCGGCAGGGCATGTCGCCACAGCAGGCGATCACCCAGGCGTGCCTGATGCGCTTCCGGCCCATCATGATGACCACGCTGGCCGCCTTTTTCGGCGCGTTGCCGCTGGCGCTGGGCAGCGGCGGTGATGCCGATCTGCGCAGCCCGCTGGGCATCGCTATCGCGGGCGGACTGGCGCTCAGCCAGCTGCTGACGCTGTTTACCACGCCGGTTGTTTATCTTTGGCTCGATCGTCTGGGCCGTGCCACTCAACGTCAATGGCGTCGTCTGCGCCCTACGGAATCCTGATCCATGAAACCGCTTATCCCCTTTGTTGTGATGTTGCTGCTGGGCGGCTGTAGCGTCGGTCCCGACTATCAGCGCCCCGCGATGGCGATGCCTGTCCACTATAAAGAGGCCAGAGGCTGGCAGCAGGCGACGCCACTTGATGCGCAAAGCAAAGGCGAATGGTGGGCGGTTTATCACGACGCCACCCTGAGCGGCTTGCTGAGCCAGGTGAGCATCTCGAACCAGAACGTGGCGAATTATGCCGCGCAGTACCGGCAGGCACAGGCGCTGGCGAGTGAGTCACGCGCGGCGCTGTTTCCCTCGCTGGGCTATGACGGCAGCGCGACGCGCAGCGGCAGCCACGCGACTGAAAGCAGCGTTCGCACTATCAGCAGCAGCCATCAGGCGGAGCTGAGCGCCAGCTGGGAGCTGGATCTGTGGGGCAAACTGCGACGCACGCTGGAGGAGAACCGCGCCAGCGCCTCGGCCAGCGCGGCGGAACTGGCCAATATCACCCTGAGCGCCCAGTCTGAGCTGGCGCAGGACTATTTCCAGCTGCGCATCATGGATCAGAAAATCGCGCTCTATCAGCAGAGCGTTGATGCTTATCAGCGCTACCTGAAAGTGATGACCAGCCAGTATCAGGCGGGCACCGCGTCGCGTGCGACCCTGGCTCAGGCACAACTGCAGCTGGAGAGCGCCAGCGCCTCGGCGCAGGATTATCAGTGGCAGCGCGCACAGATGGAGCACGCCATTGCGCTGCTGGTCGGCAAAGCACCCGCTGAATTCAGCCTGACCGCCGCGCCGCTGACGGCCACGCTGCCCGCGATTCCGGCAGCCCTGCCGGGCGAGTTGTTGCAGCGCCGTCCCGACATTGCTTACGCCGAACGTAATATGGCCGCGGCCAATGCCGCAGTGGGCGTGGCGGTGGCCGGTTACTATCCCGACCTGACCCTGAGCGCCAGCGGTGGCGTCAGTTCTTCCGTGCTGCATTCGCTCTTCTCGCTGCCGAACCGCGTCTGGTCGCTGGGGCCGGAGCTGAGCGGCACGCTGCTGGATTTTGGTGCGACTTCGGCGCAGGTCGATCAGGCACGAGCGGGCTGGGATGCCAGCGTTGCGACCTATCGTCAGACGGTGCTGACCGCAATGCAGGAGGTGGAAGATAAGCTGGTCGAGCTGAACACGCTGCAGGGCGAGATCGCCGCGCAGCAGCGCGCCACCGACGCGGCGCAGACCTCGGCGCGGGTGACGCGTTTGCAGTATGAGGCGGGCATGATTACGTATCTGGATGTGGCGACCACCGAAAACAGCCGCCTGAGTGCGCAGCAGAGTTTGCTGACGCTGCAGAGCACGCAGTGGGCCAGCAGTGTGGCGCTGATTGCGGCACTGGGCGGTGGCTGGCAGGCACCCTGAAGGCGGCGTCAGGTTACCGATAATTCTGTTGTCGAACCGCGTCAAATCCTGCATCGTGAGGGGCTATTTTCACGATGCTAAGGAGCCGGCATGGTTTTCACACTATTGCGCCTGATATTTCGCCTGTTATGGCGGGTCGAACTGCGTGGCGACGTCGCCGAACTGCATAAGCAGAAGGTATTGATCACGCCGAACCATATGTCGTTTCTCGACGGCATATTGCTGGCGCTATTTTTGCCGATTAAGCCGGTCTATGCGGTCTATTCGACCATCAGCGAAAGCTGGTTTATGCGGCTGGTTAAACCCTTTATCGACTATGTGCCGCTCGATCCCACCAAACCCATGGCGCTCAAACAGCTGGTC
This sequence comes from Pantoea sp. E956-1, assembly GCF_982223955.1. NCBI lineage: Bacteria > Pseudomonadati > Pseudomonadota > Gammaproteobacteria > Enterobacterales > Erwiniaceae > Pantoea > Pantoea sp. E956-1. The sequence continues at coordinate 141,020 of NZ_CEUYZP010000005.1, forward strand.
AGGCTGATCGACAGTGGCCGTCCGGTGGTGATCTTCCCGGAAGGACGCATTACCGTCACCGGATCGCTGATGAAGATCTACAGCGGGGCGGGTTTTGTCGCGGCGCGTTCGGGCGCGAATGTGGTGCCGATGCGCATCGAAGGCGCAGAGTACACGCCGTTTGGTCGTCTGGCGGGCGTGTTTAAACGTCGCCTGTTCCCGCGCATCACCCTGACGATTCTGCCCGCCACCCGCATTCCGATGCCGGAGGCGAAACGGGCGCGCGATCGGCGCGTGCTGGCCGGTGAGCATCTGCACCATGTGATGATGGAAGCGCGCATGGCGGTGCGTCCGCGTGAAACCCTGTTTGAGGCGTTTCTGGCGGCGCGTACGCGTTATGGCGCGTTTAAGCGCTGCATCGAAGATGTCAATTTCAAACCTGACAGCTACAACGGACTGCTGAAGAAGGCGCTGGGCGTGGGCCGTATTCTGGAGCGCTACAGCCAGCCGCGCGAAGTGGTAGGACTGCTGCTGCCCAATACCACCGTCACGGCGGCGGCGATTTTCGGGGCATCACTGCGCGGGCGTGTTCCGGCGATGCTCAACTATACGGCGGGCGTGAACGGCATGCGGGCGGCACTGACCGCCGCGCAGATCAAAACGGTCTTCACGTCGCGCCAGTTCCTGGACAAAGGCAACCTGTGGCATCTGCCGCAGGGGCTCGATGATGTACAGTGGATCTATCTGGAAGATCTGAAAGATACGGTGTCCAGTAAGGACAAACTGTGGATCGTCGCCCATCTGCTGATGCCGCATCGCGCACAGCTGCCCCAGCAGCCGGAAGACGCCGCGATGGTACTGTTTACCTCCGGCTCGGAAGGCCATCCCAAAGGCGTGGTGCATTCGCATAAAAGCCTGCTGGCGAACGTTGAACAGATCCGCACCATCGCCGACTTCACGCCGCGCGACCGCTTTATGTCGGCGCTGCCGCTGTTCCATGCGTTTGGTCTGACCGTCGGTCTGTTTACGCCGCTGATGACCGGCGCGCAGGTGTTCCTCTATCCCAGCCCGCTGCACTATCGCATCGTGCCGGAGTTGGTTTATGACCGCAACTGCACCGTGCTGTTTGGCACCTCGACCTTCCTGGGCAACTACGCGCGCTTTGCCGCACCCTATGATTTTGCCCGCCTGCGCTATGTGGTGGCGGGTGCAGAGAAGCTGCAGGAGAATACCCGTCAGCTCTACATGGAGAAGTATGGCATTCGCATTCTTGAAGGCTACGGCGTAACCGAATGCGCGCCAGTGGTCGCGATTAACGTGCCGATGGCGGCGAAGGCGCACACCGTCGGACGCATTCTGCCGGGCATGGATTCGCGACTGATGTCGGTGCCGGGCATTGAGCAGGGCGGACGGCTGCAGCTGCGTGGGCCGAACGTGATGAAAGGGTATCTGCGGGTTGAGAATCCAGGCGTGCTGGAAGTGCCGGTCGCCGACGATGGCGAAGGTAATCAGGAAGCGGGCTGGTATGACACGGGTGATATCGTCAGCTTTGATGACGGCGGTTTCTGCCAGATTCAGGGGCGTGCAAAACGCTTCGCGAAGATTGCCGGTGAGATGGTGTCGCTGGAGATCGTCGAGCAGATCGCCCTGAAAGCGTCGCCGGACAAACAACATGCCGCCTCGCTGCGCCCGGATGGTCAGCGTGGTGAGGCGCTGGTGCTGTTCACCACCGATGCTGAACTGGCGCGCGACAGCCTGCAGAAAGCGGCCCGCGAGCTGGGTGCGCCAGAACTGGCGCTGCCGCGTGATATCCGGGTAATGAAGCCGTTGCCGCAGCTGGGCAGCGGTAAACCCGATTACGTCACGCTGAAAAAAATGGCGGAAGAGGAGCAGGCATGAGCCTTGATCGTAATGCGCCGCTGATGTCACGCGGCATGATCGCCGTGATTATCGCCCAGTTCTTTTCGGCCTTCGGCGATAACGCGCTGCTGTTTGCCACGCTGGCCGTGCTGAAAAGCCAGTTCTATCCCGACTGGAGTCAGCCGGTGCTGCAGATGCTCTTTGTCGCAGCCTACATTCTGCTGGCACCGTTTGTCGGTCAGGTCGCGGACAGCATGGCAAAAGGGCGGGTGATGATGCTCGCCAACAGCCTGAAGCTGCTGGGCGCGCTGGTGATCTGTTTCGGCTTCAACCCCTTCCTCGGATATACCCTGGTGGGCGCGGGCGCAGCCGCTTATTCCCCGGCTAAATATGGCATTCTCGGTGAGATCACCCACGGCGAGAAGCTGGTGAAAGCCAACGGGCTGATGGAGGGATCGACCATCGCCGCCATTCTGCTCGGCTCAGTGGCGGGCGGGATGCTGGCGGACTGGCATCTGCTGGCGGCGCTGGGGATCTGTGCGCTGACCTACGGCATTGCCGTGGTAGCCAACCTGTTTATTCCGAAACTGCAGGCGGCGCGTCCCGGTCAGAGCTGGCAGTTGGGTATGATGGTCCGCAGTTTTTTCAGTGCCGCCGCGCTGCTATGGCGTGATGCGGAGACGCGCTTCTCGCTGCTCGGCACCAGCCTGTTCTGGGGCGCAGGCGTGACGCTGCGTTTTCTGCTGGTGCTGTGGGTGCCGGTGGCGCTGGGCATTAATGACAACACCACGCCAACGACCCTGAATGCCATGGTGGCGATCGGGATTGTGATTGGGGCGGCAGCGGCGGCGAAGCTGGTGACGCTTGAAACGGTGCGTCGCTGTATGCCAGCCGGTGTGCTGATTGGTGTGATGGTCGTCGTCTTCGCGCTGCAGCATTCTCTGCTGAATGCCTATCTGGTGCTGATGCTGATTGGTGCGCTGGGTGGTTTCTTTGTGGTGCCGCTGAATGCGCTGTTGCAGGCGCGGGGCAAAGAGAGCGTCGGTTCAGGTAATGCGATTGCGGTGCAGAATCTGGGTGAGAACAGCGCCATGCTGATCATGCTGGGGCTCTATACGCTGGCCATCAAGGCGGGTGCACCTGCGGTGGCGACGGGCGTCGGTTTTGGCGTGCTGTTTGCGCTGGCGATAGCGCTGCTGTGGCTGTGGCGACCAGCTAAACGTTAAGTGATTCACCGCCTCTCGCCGGGATAGCCGGAGAGAGGCGGGCGGCCTCGTTAACAATAGATGTTAAGAGATTAACGACGAATGGCAATCGCTTCGATTTCGATCTTCACATCTTTTGGCAGACGTGCCACTTCGACACAGGAACGCGCCGGGAAGTGAGCTTCATGCTCGGTGAAAAACGCCTCATAAGCCGCATTGACCGTGGCGAAGTCATTTAAATCCTTTACGAACACCGTGGTCTTCACGATGTCGCCGACCTTCAGACCTGCTGCTTCAACAATCGCCTTCACATTTTCCAGTGACTGACGCGCCTGTGCGGCAACGTCATCCGCCACCTGGCCGGTCGCCGGATCCACCGGGATCTGACCCGAGGTGATGATCATGCTGCCCAGATCGACACCCTGAACATAGGGGCCGATAGCGGCAGGGGCTTTTTCAGTACTGATTTCACGAGACATCATTGCTCCTTTAATTACGTCGTCAGGCGGCGATGCCGCCGGTGTTGCCCATTATAAGGTCGGGCAGGGCGATTACCAGTGACCCAGCACCACATGGCGGGCGAACTCTTTTTCGCAATATTTGCACTTCAGATGCACATCGTCGGCGCGCTGCTTCACGGCAAAGCTGGAGAAGACCGGCTCGCTGCGGCTGATGCAGTTGCTGTTGGGGCAGGTCAGCACCCGTTCAACGTGGTCCGGCAGCGTCGGGGCGATCTTCGCCACGACTTCATAGTCGTCGATGCGATTGACCGTGGCATGGGGCGCATAGACCGCCAGCTGATTCACCTGGTCGTCAGTGAGAAAAGTGTTCTCAATCTTGATCAGATCTTTGCGGCCCATCTCGCCCGAGGGCAGATTCAGGCCAATGGTAATGCGCTGATCGGTTTCGGTCAGCCGGAACAGGGAGAGCAATTTAAAGCCGATCTGCGCCGGAATATGGTCGATGACCGTGCCGCGTTTGATCGCTTCGACCTGCAGTTTGTTGTCCTGCGTCATGGGGGTATCTCCTTACAGGGCGAGTTCGCTGTTTAAAACCAGTGCCAGCAGAGCCTGGCGCGCATAGATGCCGTTACCCGCCTGCTGGAAATACCAGGCATACGGGGTTTTATCGACATCGGTGGTGATTTCGTCGATGCGCGGCAGCGGGTGCAGTACCTTCATATTGTCGCGCGCCGAAGCGAGATCGGCGGCACGCAGAATAAACTGCGCTTTGACGTTGGCATATTCTGACGGATCGAGCCGCTCTTTCTGCACCCGCGTCATGTAGAGGATATCGAGCTGCGGCATCACCTCTTCAAAGCTGTCGTGACGTGACCAGCGGATATTCTTCTCATCCAGCATGTCGGTGATATAGGCCGGCATCGCCAGCGCATCGGGCGCGATAAAGAAGAAGCGGTTGCCGTCAAACTTCGCCAGCGCCTGGGTCAGGGAGTGGACGGTTCGGCCATACTTCAGGTCGCCGACCATCGCCACATTCAGCTGATTAAGACGGCTCTGCGTCTCCTGAATGGTGAAGAGATCAAGCAGCGTCTGGGTCGGATGCTGGTTCGCGCCGTCACCGGCGTTGAGAATCGGGATGCCGCCGGAGAACTCGGTCGCCAGCCGCGCCGCACCTTCCTGCGGGTGACGCATCACGATCGCATCGACGTAGGTGCTGATCACTGAAATAGTGTCGGCCAGGGTTTCGCCTTTTTTGCCCAGCGACGTATTACTGCCGTCAGCAAAGCCCACCGCTGACGCGCCAAGGCGATGAATGGCGGTTTCAAACGACAGGCGGGTACGGGTCGACGCCTCAAAGAAGCAGCTGGCGATAACCTTGTGCTTGAGCAGTTCCGGCTGCGGATGGGCTTTAAGCTTTGCGGCGGTGTGCAACGCCAGTTCCAGCTCTTCACGACTGAGGTCGTTGATTGAAATAATGTGCTTGCGATATAGCGGGTTAGCCATAGCTGTCTCCTCTGCGCGGCCGGATTGCGGACAAAAAAAAGCCCCTGCTTAAGGGGCTTTTTTAAGATCGGGTCGATGACCGAAAGAAACAGTAGCACCGCCTGCGGTCAGGCGTGATTGAGCGTCAAATTGTCCGCTGTGCTGTAGCATATTTCCTCCGGCAAATTGGGCCGCATTATACCCGTTCGCGGTGGGGCAGCAAGAGGAAAACGTTTGCGGCTGCTTAGCCGATCAGAGACCTGGCCAGATCAGACGGTGAATCGCCCGCTATGAGCGGGCGCGACTCAGCGTCCTCAGCTGCGCGGTCAGCGCTGGCCCAGCGTGGCCACCATTACCGCTTTAATCGTGTGCATCCGGTTCTCGGCCTGGTCGAACACGATGCTGTGCGGCGACTCAAATACCTCGTTGCTCACTTCCATGCCGTTGGGCAGATCGTACTGTTCCGCCATCTGCTGGCCCAGCGTGGTCTGATCGTCGTGGAAGGCGGGCAGACAGTGCAGGAATTTAACCTGCGGGTTGCCGGTCAGATCGAGCATCGCCCGATTCACCTGATAGTCACGCAGCAGCGCGATACGCTCGGCCCACACCGCTTTGGCTTCGCCCATCGACACCCAGACATCGGTATAGATAAAGTCAGCGCCTTTCACGCCGTCGGCAATATGTTCGGTAAGGGTGATTTTCCCGCCGGTCTGCTGCGCGGCTTCACGGCACTGCGCCACCAGTTGCTCCTCTGGCCAGCAGCTCTTCGGTGCCACCAGACGCAGATCCAGCCCCACCTGTGCGGCGGCTTCCAGCATGGTGTTACCCATGTTGTTACGCGCATCACCTACATAAACCAGCGTCATCTCGCTGAGCTTTTTGCCCGGCAGATGCTCCTGCATGGTCAGCAGATCGGCCAGCAACTGGGTCGGATGAAACTCGGTGGTCAGGCCGTTCCACACCGGCACACCGGCATGTTCCGCCAGCGTCTCCACCAGTTCCTGACCGTAACCGCGATACTGAATGCCATCGTACATCCGGCCCAGTACCCGTGCGGTATCGCGCATCGACTCTTTATGGCCGATCTGGCTGCCACTCGGGCCAAGATAGGTGACGTTCGCACCCTGATCGTAAGCGGCAACTTCGAAAGAGCATCGGGTACGGGTCGAGTCTTTTTCGAAGATGAGCGCGATGTTTTTACCTTTCAGATGCTGCACTTCCTGGGCGCTTTTTTTCGCCTGTTTCAATTCAGCGGAAAGGGTAAGCAGGTGATCAATCTCGGCGGGCGTAAAATCCAGAAGCCTGAGGAAATGGCGCTGATACAGCTGACTCATACAACACTCCGGTAATCATTAAAGTGAATTAAAATTCAATCTAACCGTATGAATATGCATTTTCAAGTGCAGGGCGAATAAACTTTTCGTTTTGTGTAGTGGCGCGACGGGCAGTATGGGAAAATAATTGATTATTGCCGAACTCAGAGAGGATATCGTCATGGCATATGAAGCATTACTGGAAGAGCAGCAGGAAGAGACGCGGCAGATTATTGAAGAGCTGCTGGAGGATGGCAGCGATCCTGATGCGCTCTATACCATCGAGCACCATCTCTCATGCAATAATTTTGATTCGCTGGAAAAAGCGGCCGTTGATGCATTCAAGCTGGGTTATGAAGTAACCGAGCCGGAAGAGCTGGAGCTGGAAGATGGCACCACCGTCATGTGCGTCGACATCATCAGCGAATCCGCCCTGAAGCCGGAACTGATCGATGTACAGGTTGAGCAGCTGGTGAATCTGATTGGTAAGTACAACGTCGATTACGACGGCTGGGGCACCTATTTCGAAGATCCCGATGCCGAAGATGAAGATGACGACGCCATCGAAGATGAAGAAGATGATGGTATTCGCCACTAAGTAGCCGGGGCGGAGAGTTCTCCGCCTGTCACCTCTGCCACCTGTTTTAACATCATGAACTACGCACCCTTACTTGAACCGATCTATCAGTTTCTGCATTGCCGCACGCCGCAGGCCTGGATTGATGAGGCGCGCAAGCCGGAAAATCTGACCCTGCTGTTAACCGACCATCTGGTGTGCGAGCTCAAAGCTGCACAGACCGCGGTGTGGTTGATCCGCAAATATGTTGCCGACAAACCCAGCGGCGACGCTATTCTGGCATGGCTGAAACCCTATGAAGATTTTATCTTCCGCGAGGATGGCGACAGCGACTTTATCAACGCGCATAAGAACCTCACGAAACGTATCATCGTGCGCAATGCGCTGCCGTGGGCGGATGAGCTGGTGGAGAAGATGGTGCTGCTGATAAAAGAGGAGCTGCATCACTTCTATCAGGTGTGGGAAATTATGCAGTCGCGCGGACTGGTCTATCAGAAGATCACTTCCAGCCGCTATGCTAAATCCCTGCTGCGCGAAGTCACGACTCATGAGCCAGAAACGCTGGTGGATAAGCTGATATGCGGCGCTTACATCGAGGCACGCTCCTGCGAGCGTTTCGCCAGTCTGGCACCGTATCTTGATGACGAACTGGCGAAGTTCTATCTGTCGCTGCTGCGCTCAGAGGCGCGGCATTATCAGGACTATTTAACCCTGGCGGCGCAGATTGCCACCAGAGACATCACGCCTCGGGTGCAGGCGATTGGGGCAACAGAAGGGCGGTTAATCAGCGAACCCGACAACGAATTACGCTTTCACAGCGGCGTACCGGCGTTCTGATCCGGGCGCGTAACGGGGCTGTCATCTCCCTCTGTCACAATAACTTCAGCATCCGCACTTCGCAGTCGACATGCCCTGTGCAGCCCATCGCACTGTCGATATGCTCAAAGCCCAGTGATTCATAAAGTTTAATGGCCCGCGTCAGGCTGGCGGTGGTTTCCAGATAGCAGCGACGGAAGCCGTGGCTGCGTGCATGTTCTATCGCCCGCAGCGCCAGTTCGCGTGCCAGACCCTGACCGCGCACCTCTGGCAGAAAGTACATCTTTTGCAGTTCGCAGATATCAGGCGCGCTGCAGGCGAGCGGCGCAACACCGCCGCCGCCGACCACCTTGCCCTGATACTCAACAATCCAGTAGGCGCTCTGTTCGGAACTGTAGAGCTCAAACAGCTGGTCGAGCTGCGGATCGGAAACGGTGTAGCCCTTGTCAGCCGTCAGGCCGAACTCTGCGGAAACGTCGCGGATCACCTGGGCGATATGCGGATTATCGGCGGCAGTAATCGGCCGCACCTGGAGGTCAATAAGCGGGGTGGCGCTGGTCGTCATCATCTCTTCCGGATTTGTACGAGGTCAATAAAAAAGCCGGGCAAGCCCGGCTTTATGAATAAGCTGTCAGCTAAGACGCTTACAATGCCGCAATGACCGCCTGCTGTTCAATCAGTTTTGCTTTTGATTGTTGCAGGTCCGCTACGCGTTCGCGCTCTTTCGCCACCACCGCTTCCGGGGCACGCGAAACAAAGCCTTCGTTCGCCAGCTTGGTCTCGATCTTCTCGATTTCCACATCCAGCTTAACCAGCTCTTTCGCCAGACGCTCCAGCTCGGCGGTTTTATCCACCAGATCCGCCATCGGGATCAGCAGCTCTGCGCCTTCAACCAGTTTGGTCACCGACACCGGACCTTTCTCGCCCGCAGGCAGAATGGTCAGGCTTTCCAGACGCGCCAGGCGCGACAGGAAGTTGCGGTTGGCTTCAACGCGACGCAGCGCCGCAGGCGAGCAGTCACGCAGCAGCACATCCAGCGGCTTGCTCAGTGCGATGTTCATCTCGGCACGGATATTACGCACCGCCACGATCGCCTGTTTCATCCACTCGATGTCCGCTTTCGCTTCGGCATCTTCGTTCGCCGCATCGTACTGCGGGAAAGGCTGCAGCATGATGGTGTCGTCGCTGATATTTTTCAGCCCCTTCACGCGCTGCCAGATGGTTTCAGTGATAAACGGAATGATCGGATGCGCCAGACGCAGCAGCGCTTCCAGCACGTGAACCAGCGTATGACGGGTGCCACGCAGTTCAGATTCACTGCCGCTGTTCATGACCGGTTTGGTCAGCTCCAGATACCAGTCGCAGAACTGGTTCCAGGTGAAGTCATACAACAGGTTAGCCGCGATATCGAAACGGTAGCTATCCAGCGCTTCACGGTACGCTTTCACCGTGTTGTTGAACTCGGTCAGGATCCAGCGATCCGCCAGCGACAGCGTCATTTCGCCGCCATTCTGTCCGCAATCCTGCTCTTCGGTGTTCATCAGCACAAAGCGGCTGGCGTTCCACAGCTTGTTACAGAAGTTGCGATAGCCTTCCAGGCGCTTCATGTCCCAGTTGATGTCGCGACCGGTAGAGGCCAGCGCCGCCAGGGTGAAACGCAGCGCATCGGTGCCGGATGGCTCGATGCCGTCCGGGAACTGCTTCTCGGTACGTTTGCGGATTTTCTCCGCCAGCTGCGGCTGCATCATGTTGCCGGTGCGTTTTTCCAGCAGCGCGTCCAGCGAAATGCCGTCGACCATATCCAGCGGGTCAATCACGTTGCCCTTGGATTTCGACATCTTCTGACCTTCTTCATCACGGATCAGACCGGTCATGTAGACGGTTTTAAACGGTACCTGTGGTTTGCCGTTTTCATCTTTGATGAAGTGCATGGTCAGCATGATCATGCGGGCAATCCAGAAGAAGATGATGTCGAAGCCGCTGACCAGCACGCTGGTCGGATGGAAAGTACGCAGCGCTTCGGTGTTTTCCGGCCAGCCCAGGGTGGAGAAGGTCCACAGACCTGAGGAGAACCAGGTATCCAGCACGTCATCATCCTGACGCAGCGCGACGTCGGCGGCCAGGTTGTTCTCGGCGCGCACTTCGTCTTCGGTACGGCCGACGTAGACGTTACCGTTGTCGTCATACCACGCCGGGATGCGGTGACCCCACCAGAGCTGACGGGAGATACACCAGTCCTGAATATCGCGCATCCAGGAGAAGTACATGTTTTCGTACTGCTTCGGTACAAACTGGATGTCGCCGTTTTCAACGGCTTCAACCGCGACTTTCGCCAGCGGTGCGGTACGCACGTACCACTGGTCAGTCAGCATCGGCTCGATAACCACGCCGCCACGGTCGCCGTAAGGCACGGTCAGATCGTGAGGTTTGATTTCTTCAAGCAGGCCGAGTTCATCGACAGCGGCAACAATCGCTTTGCGCGCCGCGAAGCGTTCCATGTTCTGGAAAGCCGCCGGGATCTCATCGGAACAGGCATCGCTGGCTTCGCCATTGGTGTCATACACCTGAGCACGGTCGCGGATATCGCCGTCGAAGGTCAGGATGTTGATCATCGGCAGTTTGTGACGACGGCCGACTTCATAGTCGTTGAAGTCATGCGCCGGGGTGATCTTGACGCAGCCGGTGCCTTTTTCCATGTCGGCATGTTCGTCGCCAACGATAGGGATAAGACGGCCAACCAGCGGCAGCATCACAAATTTGCCGATCAGATCTTTGTAACGTGGATCTTCCGGGTTAACGGCGACGCCGGTATCACCCAGCAGGGTTTCCGGACGCGTGGTGGCGACCACCAGATAATCTTTACCGTCGGCGGTTTTTGCGCCGTCAGCCAGCGGATAGCGGATATGCCACATCGAGCCTTTGCTCTCGCGGTTTTCCACTTCCAGATCGGAGATTGCGGTTCGCAGTTTTGGATCCCAGTTCACCAGGCGTTTGCCACGGTAGATCAGGTTCTCTTTATAGAGGCGAACAAACACCTCTTTCACGGCGTTGGAAAGGCCATCGTCCATGGTGAAGCGCTCGCGCTCCCAGTCGACGGAGTTGCCCAGACGGCGCATCTGGCGGGTAATGGTGCCGCCGGATTCTGCTTTCCACTGCCAGATTTTGTCGATGAATGCATCGCGGCCATAGTCCTGGCGCGTCTTGCCCTCTTCAGCCGCAATTTTGCGCTCAACCACCATCTGCGTGGCGATGCCCGCGTGGTCAGTACCCGCCTGCCACAGGGTATTTTTCCCCTGCATGCGCTGGTAACGGATCATGGTGTCCATGATGGTTTGCTGGAAGGCGTGACCCATGTGCAAGCTACCGGTGACGTTCGGCGGCGGGATCATGATGCAAAAGCTTTCCTGGCTGGTATCGCCATTCGGTTTGAAGTAGCCCTGCTTTTCCCAATGCTCGTAAAGCGGCTGCTCGATATCTTGCGGGTTATATGTCTTTTCCATTTCTGCTATGTCGTTTGCGGCTGTGGTGGCGCTGCCGTATTCAATTGGAATCCAACGCTGCGATACGCTTTATAGCGGTCGCGCGCCAGTTGTTTGAGCGTGTCGTCGTAAGGAACGAAGTCTATCACTTCATGGAAAGCAGTAGCAAAATCTGCGAAGTGGGGCAGCAGGCTAATCAGCAGGTCACGCGGTGAACTGCCGCGACGCTGTGGCCAGGCCAGCTCAACCGGCGCACCGTAGCGCGGGCCTTCACCCGCCAGGTTATGCGGCACGAAGGCGTTTGCCGGTCGTTGCCACAGCGCTTCGTCGAGACGAATGGCTTGCTGTTCATCTTCGCAGGCGATCAACACCCGCTTTCCGGCCCGCCAGCGTGTTTCCGCCAGATTGCACACCAGCGCTTCAACGGCGCTAAGGCCATCGCTCGTTGCATCGGTTTCCAGCACGTAGAAGGTTGCGTTTTTCATCGGTTTGCTCATCAGAAGATTAAGGGCGGAATGATATCCGCCCTTGCTGTCAGAAAAGAGGGCGCTTAATCGTCGCCGTTCAATCCTGCCCGATTCAACAGAAATTGCGACAGCATCGGCACCGGACGTCCGGTGGCGCCTTTGGCCTTGCCGGAGCGCCAGGCGGTACCGGCGATATCCAGGTGTGCCCAGTTATATTTGCGGGCAAAGCGTGCCAGGAAGCAGGCGGCGGTAATCGCGCCGCCGGGACGGCCACCAATGTTCGCCATATCGGCAAAGTTGGACTCCAGCTGCTCCTGGAACTCATCCGCCATCGGCAGACGCCAGGCGCGATCGCCTGACTGCTCCGAGGCGCTGATCAGCTCATGCGCCAGCGGATTGTGGTTCGACAGCAGGCCGCTGATGTGATGACCCAGCGCAATCACGCAGGCACCGGTCAGCGTCGCCACGTCAATCACCACTTCCGGATCGAAACGTTCGACGTAGGTCAGCGCATCGCACAGGACCAGGCGGCCTTCGGCGTCGGTGTTCAGCACCTCAACCGTCTGGCCAGACATGGTGGTCAGCACGTCGCCCGGACGCATCGACCGGCCATCCGGCATGTTTTCACAGCCTGCCAGCACGCCGACCACGTTCAGCGGCAGATTCAGCTCTGCCACCATACGCATCACGCCATAGACGGCCGCCGCGCCGCACATGTCATACTTCATTTCGTCCATGCTGTCGGCAGGCTTGATGGAGATACCGCCGGAGTCAAAGGTCAGCCCTTTACCCACCAGCACAATCGGGCGCGCTTCCGCATCCGGATTGCCTTTGTACTCAATTACCGACATCAGCGATTCGTTTTGCGAACCGGCCCCGACCGCGAGATAGGCGTTCATGCCCAGCTCTTTCATCTGTTGTTCGCCAATGACGCGGGTGGTGACATTTTTGCTGAAGGCATCCGCCAGCTGACGCGCCTGTGACGCCAGATAGGCGGCGTTACAGATATTAGGTGGCATGTTGCCGAGATCTTTAGCCGCTTTCATACCGGCCGCGACCGCTAATCCATGCTGGATAGCCCGTTCGCCGCTGGTCAGTTCACGGCGGGTCGGCACGTTAAAGACCAGCTTGCGCAGCGGGCGACGTGGTTCCGCTTTATTACTTTTCAGCTGGTCAAAGTTGTAGAGCGCCTCTTTAGAGGTCTCTACTGCCTGACGCACTTTCCAGTAGGTGTTGCGGCCTTTGACATGCAGTTCGGTCAGGAAGCAGACCGCTTCCATTGAGCCGGTGTCGTTGAGCGTGTTAATGGTTTTCTGAATGACCTGCTTGTACTGGCGTTCATCCAGTTCACGCTCTTTACCGCAGCCAATCAGCAGAATACGCTCGGACAGGATATTTGGCACATGATGCAGCAGCAGTGTCTGGCCCACTTTTCCTTCCAGCTCGCCGCGGCGCAGCAGGGCGCTGATGTAGCCGTCGCTGATTTTATCCAGCTGTTCGGCAATCGGTGACAGACGACGCGGTTCGAAAACGCCAACGACAATGCAGGCACTGCGCTGTTTTTCCGGGCTTCCGCTTTTTACACTGAACTCCATGCACTCTCCTGAATCTTAAAGACAACGGCCGCTGCTGCCGCTAGAATGTAGCGCGCTCATGACCCATTTATTCATCGTCGCAGCATGACATTCTGCTGCTGGAGGTCATAATGAATCAGGGTGACAAGATGTTGTTTTTTCACCACCCGGACGCGTTTTTCATACAAATTTAGCTACGGCGACGGCCATTGATGAAGAAAAATGGCTGATAAGCGTTGAAACTAGCGATTTTCCTGCAAAAAGACAAGTTTTCACAGGCGTACTAAGCGTGATCATCATTAGATATCTGGTTCGGGAAACGCTCAAAAGCCAGCTGGCTATCCTGTTTATCCTGCTACTCATCTTCTTTTGTCAGAAGTTAGTCAGGATCCTGGGAGCCGCGGTGGATGGCGAAGTGCCGACAAACCTCGTTCTGACCTTGTTAGGACTCGGTGTGCCTCAAATGGCACAACTTATACTGCCCTTAAGTCTGTTTCTGGCGATCCTGATGACGCTGGGGCGGCTCTACACGGAAAGTGAAATTACCGTGATGCACGCCTGCGGCCTGAGTAAGGCCGTCCTGGTGAAAGCGGCGATGGTGCTGATGCTGTTTACCTCGATAGTGGCGGCCGTGAACGTCATCTGGCTGGGGCCATGGTCATCCCGCTATCAGGATGAGGTGACGCAGAACGCCAAAGCGAACCCGGGTGCGGCAGCAATGGCCGCCGGACAGTTCCAGACCTCCAGCGACGGCAGCGCCGTGCTGTTTGTCGAGGATGTGAAGGGCAGCAACTTTGGTAACGTGTTCCTGGCGCAGTTACGGCCAAAAGGCAACGCGCGTCCTTCAGTGGTGCTGGCTGACAGCGGTCACATGGAGCAGCATAAAGATGGCTCACAGGTGGTGACGCTGGATAAAGGCACCCGTTTTGAGGGCACCGCTCTGCTGCGTGATTTCCGTATCACTGACTTCACCAATTATCAGGCCATTGTGGGCTATAAAGCGGCAACGCTCGATCCTAACGATGCAGAACAGGCGAGTCTGACCGACCTGTTCGTAAACAAGACACCTGAGTTTCAGGCCGAGCTGCACTGGCGTCTGACGCTGGTGTTCGCGGTGCTGGTGATGGCGCTGATGGTGGTGCCGCTCAGCGTGGTGAACCCACGTCAGGGGCGCGTGCTGTCGATGCTGCCCGCCATGCTGCTCTATCTGATTTTCTTCCTGTTGCAGAGTTCGCTGAAGTCGAGCGGCGCGAAAGGGCGGCTCGATCCGGCGCTCTGGATGTGGGTAGTGAATATCAGCTATCTGGTGCTGGCGGTGCTCCTTAACCTGTGGGATACGGTGCCGATGCGTCGGATTCGCGCCCGCTTTACCCGCGGAGGGTCGGTCTGATGTTTCGCGTACTTGACCGCTATATCGGTAAAACCATTTTCAATACCATTATGCTGACGCTGTTCATGCTGGTGTCGCTTTCCGGCATCATCAAGTTCGTTGATCAGCTGCGCAAGACCGGCCAGGGCAGCTACAACGCGCTGAGCGCCGGTTACTACACCCTGCTGAGCGTACCCAAAGATATTGAGATTTTCTTCCCGATGGCGGCCCTGCTGGGTGCGCTGCTGGGACTGGGCGCGCTGGCGCAGCGCAGTGAACTGGTGGTGATGCAGGCGGCGGGCTTTACCCGCATGCAGGTTGCGCTGTCAGTGATGAAAACGGCGATTCCGCTGGTGCTGCTGACCATGGCGATTGGTGAGTTTGTTGCGCCGTCGGGCGAGCAGATGGCGCGTAATTACCGGGCGCAGCAGCTTTACGGCGGTGCGCTGGTCTCGACGCAGAACGGTCTGTGGGCGAAAGATGGCAATAGCTTTATCTTTATCGAGCGCATTAAAGGCGATAACGAAATTGATGGCGTGAGCATCTACAGTTTTAACGATCAGCGTCGTCTGCAGAGCGTGCGTTACGCGGCGACGGCGACCTGGGATGCGGCTAAGAAGCGCTGGATACTGTCGCAGGTTGATGAGTCTAATCTCACCGATCCTAAGCAGATTACCGGTTCACAGAGCCTGAGTGGCGAGTGGAAAACCAATCTGACGCCGGACAAGCTGGGTGTGGTTGCGCTGGATCCGGACGCGTTATCGATTCGCGGTCTGCATAGCTACAGTAAATATCTGAAGCAGAGCGGCCAGGAGTCGGGACGTTATCAGCTTAATATGTGGAGCAAAATCTTCCAGCCGCTGTCCGTCGCGGTGATGATGCTGATGGCGCTGTCGTTTATCTTTGGTCCGCTGCGTAGCGTGTCGATGGGTGTGCGGGTAGTGACCGGTATCAGCTTTGGCTTCCTGTTCTACGTGCTGGACCAGATTTTCGGTCCGCTGAGCCTGGTTTACGGTCTGCCGCCGATTCTGGGAGCGATTCTGCCGAGTTTTGCGTTCTTCGCTATCAGTATGTTTATGTTGATTAAGCGGCGTTGACAATCACAGCGAAAAGGCCGCCTTCCAGGGCGGCCTTTTTCGTGGCAGGCAACGTGTGACAGTCTATTCGTCCAGCAGTCTGATGCATCCCTCCATTACCTCATCCAGTCATTGATCAATGCACCATATAGCGTCTCTGCTTCCGCTAACCGGCTCAGCAGGCAGTATTCATCGGTCTGATGTGCCATTGACGGTTCACCTGGGCCAAGGATAATGCAGGGCGGCATGCCCAGCGCGGGCAACAGCAATGATGCATCGGTGAAGTAGGGCACAATGCGCGGTGTCAGTAGGGCGTCATGAAGCGGCTGGCAGTGCTGATAAACGGATTGAACCCAGGCCTGATTGTCTTCGCTCAGCACCGCAGGCAGGTCCACCAGAGTGCTCACCGTCACGCTATCTCCCAGTAAGGTTGTCAGTTGCTGACGAATGGTGGCGTGCTGCAGATTGGGTGCGCTACGGATATCCACGTCAAACTGTGTACGATCGGGCACAGAATTAATGTTCAGGCCGCCTGCAATGCGTCCGACGTTAATAGTGGGCTGTTTCATTAGCGGGTGCGGTGCGCCAGGTGAGAAATGCTGAATTTTGCCCAGTGCGTCAGCCGCCAGATAAATGGCATTAATGCCCAGTTCCGGCATCGCGCCGTGCGCTGTTTTGCCACGGGTTTCACAGCGTAGCCATAGCGCACCTTTGTGGCCGATTACCGGATAGTTGCTGGTAGGCTCGCCGACGATCAATGCGCCCACCTCGGGCAGGTCAGTGGTATCAATCAGCGCCCGCGCGCCGTCGCAGCCCGTCTCTTCTCCGCCAGTGATCAACAGCACGACACCAGAACCTTGTTGAATCGCCTGCTGATGAGTCACGCAGGCAACGGCGAAGGCCGCTACAGCAGCCTTCATGTCACTCGATCCGCGCCCGTACAGCTTGTCACCCACGACTTCACCGAAAGGATCGTACTGCCAGTCAGCATTGCCAAGCGGTACGGTATCCATATGGCCGGTAAAACCCAGCTGCGGTCCGGGCTTGCTGCCAGGCAAACTGGCAATCAGGTTCAGGCGATTTTCACCGAAGGGGGATAAGGTGACGTCAAAGCCCTGTTCCGCCAGCCAGTCCGCCAAAAAGTGCATGCAGGCCGCTTCATTGCCTGGTGGATTAATGGTGTCAAAGCGCAGCAGCTGCTGCGCCAGCATCTGGCTCTGGTTCATCAGCCGCGCACCGTTAACCAGTCCAGGCAGTTGATCCACAGCTGGCGATAACCCTGCCACTGGGCAAATTCCTGCGGCAGCCAGTGTGCAGACATATCGCTGGTCCAGACCAGTGAGCGGCCCTGCTGATACTCGCGTACCGCCAGCAGCGGATGTTCAGTGCCGTCAATGGTCGCCAGCAGTTTACCTTCTGGGTGCATTTCTACTTCGTTATAGCCCAGTAACCACGGCCATTCGTCTGGCATATCGGTGAACAGCGCGTGAGATTCGATCACGCTGGGATAAGAGCCTTCGGGCGTTTCGATACGATCATCCCAGGCAAGGCAGCGCACCGGCAGCACTTTCTCAACTGCCGTGTTGCGATAGCGCGCGCCACCATTGATGCCCTGAAAACTAAAGTAGCCGCCGATCATCATCAGCGCGCCGCCCGCGGCCACATAGTCGTGAATCAGCGTCAGCCGATTTGCTGTACGCTGGCTCTTCAGCCAGGTATCCGGATGTAGCAGCAACGTATTGGCACCGATGTCGGACAAAATGATGGCGTCCCACTGCTGAAGTCCATTGAGTGTTAAAGGAAACTCGGTGGCGGCGGCATGGGCGGGCATATAGGTGATGGCATAATTACTGTCGGCCAGCGCCGCCATAAAATCGGTCGCGCCATTGTGCCAAGTGGCGGTGGCAAACTGATCAAAGCCCTTAACGTGAACGGACGTGCTGGTCCAGGATTCCCCGACCAGTAAAATTTTCTTCTGCATTACGGTTCTCCCTTACCCACCAAAAACGCGCTGTGGGTTAGTAATCAGTAAGGTTTCAAGTTGTTCGCCGCTTAAGCCGTGGCGTTTCAGGCGCGGGACAAAATGTTTAAGAATATAGCCATAGCCGTGACCGCCGTAGCGGGTCAGCATGGTTTTCAGGAATACGTCCTGCGACAACAAAACCTGTTCAATAAAGCCGTCATCGATCAGCTCGCGAATAGCGCGGGCATTCTCTTCATCGGAAGGTGACTGCGCGGACTCATCGGCGTAGTAATAGCTCATGCCGATCATGTCGTATTCCAGAAAGGCTCCGCGCTGTGCCAGTTCGCGCTGGTAACGCTTATCGGCAAAGCTGGGGTTCATGTGGCACAGCACAACATGGCGCAGGTCAGCCCCTTCTTCCTGAAGGATATCCAGCACCCGATGGCCCAATCGCTCCCAACCTGGCAGATGTACCTCAATGGGCACGCTTGTCGCGGCACTGGCGCGGCCCGCCGCCCGCAGAGATTTCTCCTCATTTGCAGTAAAGCGGCTGGAAACGCCGATCTCGCCGATGAGACCTGCCAGTACGTCGGGTTTGTCTTCTCTGCCGCCCAGGTCATAAATCAGCTTGTCGGAAAGCGCTTCAATGCTGATCGTTTTCATCCATTCCGGATGTGACGGTTCCAGATACAGTCCGGTACTCATGATGATATTCAGCCCGGTCAGGCGCGCGATACGTTGGAGTGCTTTTGGATCGCGGCCAATGCCGATATTAGTGGGGTCCACCACCGTATCGCCGCCCAGTGCCCGAAACTTCATCAGCTCTTCAATCGCTAAATCCACATCAAAAAGCTGACAGTTATCGCGGCTGATAAGCGGATTGAGGGACAACTCGCCCAGGTTTTCAATGCTTACCGGCATCTCCGCCAGATGACGATCGCTACAGCAGCAGGGCGGTACCCATTTGCCGGAGGCATCCAGCAAAATGTGTTCGTGCATCAGCGTCACACCCATTTCACTCACTGGTAGCGGGCCCAGCACGGTCATCACATAGCCACTGGTGGTGCCCAGTGGCAGCGGATCGGGATGGCGAAAAATGGAATGTTTCATGCGCTATCCTTTCGCTACCGATCGCGTCGGGTTGAGAATGCGGGTGTTCAGCCAGATTGCCAGCAGAATAATCGTACCGGTGGCGATCTGCGTGTAAAACGGAGAGATATGCGACAAAATCAGGCCGTTCTGGATGATGGCAATTGATAGCGCGCCTAACAGCGTGCCAATAATGGTGCCGAAGCCACCGAACAGGCTGGTACTGCCCAGCACCACCGCGGCGATCACCTGCAACTCAAAGCCTTCGCCCTGGTTAGAGGAGCCACTGCCCAGACGGGCGGTGATGATCATGCCCGCCAGCGCTGCCGCCATGCCGCTGATGATGTAGACCTTCATAGTCACGGCTTTGGTGTTAATCCCGCTACGCCGTGCGCCTTCCGCATTCGCACCAATTGCTGTGACATAGCGACCAAAGCGCATATGGTTCAGCACGATATGGCCGACCACCAGCACCACGATGCCGATCAGTGCGGGCATGGGGATGCCCAGCACCCAGGCACGCCCCATAAAGGCGAACAGGCTGTCAGCAGGGATGGGAATGGAGTAGCCCTGCGTAATCAGCAGCGCCACACCTCGCACTACTGCCAGCGTAGCCAGTGTGACGATAAAGGCCGGAATGCCTTCATAGGCGATAAAAAAGCCGTTAATGGCGCCTATCAGCGCGCCCAGCAGTAAGCCGCCCAGTAATACCATCGGCCAGGGCAGTCCCCAGTTATTCAGGGCGATAGCGGACAGGGCGCCGACCAGCGCCAGCGTCGATCCCACGGAAAGATCGATCCCGCCCGTTGTAATCACCAACGTCATCGCCGTGGCGACGATCAGCAGCGGCGCACTCTGACGAATAATATTCAGCCAGTTAGCGCTGCTGAGAAAGTTTCCGGTGATCAGAGAAAACACCACACAGCAAAACACGAAGAACAGCGCGATGCTGACTACGCCAGAGTGATTGTGCAGAAGGCGACGCGGCAACGAGTGCTGCGCCATACGGGAACTGCTCAGATTCATAATAGTCATCCTGTAACCTCGCTCAGTGCGCTGCGGCAGAGCGGGCGACAAATTTCTCACCCACGATCAAATTGACGATCTCGGTCAGGTCCGTGTCGGCCACCCGGCGCTCCGCCACGTTGGTGCCTTCGTACATCACCATGATGCGATCGCAGACCAGGAACAGATCCTGTAAGCGATGGGTGATCAGGATGACACTCACGCCTCGGGCCGACACCCGACGGATAAGTTCCAGCACAGCCTCCACTTCGGCAACGGCCAGCGCGGCGGTGGGTTCATCCATGATCAGCACTTTGGGATCAAAGGCGGCAGCGCGAGCAATCGCAATCGCCTGGCGCTGCCCGCCGGATAAATTGCGCACCAGCAACCGCGTGTCCGGTATAGAAATCCCCAGACCTTTCAGCATTTCTCGTGCGTCAGCATGCATTTTCTCTTCATCCAGAAACGGAATGCCGAGAATCGACTTCATTGGCTCACGTCCCATAAACAGATTGCCTGCCACATCGACGGTGTCGCACAGCGATAGGTCCTGATAAACCATCTCAATATGGCAGCGGCGTGAATCCGCCGGGTTACTGAAATGCTGATCCTCACCATCAATACGAATCGTGCCGCTGGTGGGCACGACGGCGCCTGACAGCACCTTGGTCAGTGTGGATTTACCCGCGCCGTTGTCGCCCACCAGACCCAGCACTTCACCCGGGGCCAGTCGCAGATTTACACCGCGCAGAGACCGTATCGCACCGTAGGTCTTGGTAATATTCACCATCTCTACCCGTGTCAGGGCAGTTTGTGTTTGCTGCATGTGATCACTCCCATCACCGCTAACGGGACAGTTACTCTGGATGTAAAAAAGCGGTTATCCTGCACGGTTTACGCCCTTGTAAACCGGTTTACCTGCAGGATAAAACTTTTGTCGCTACATACAGAACAACACGCTACAACGATATTTGTTTGCCGGTTACGGTATTGCAGCATCCGTGCCAGCCTATAAAGAGGCTCTATGCTCGCGGTCTAACTCACTGTAAATAAAAATATTTAAATTTTTACTTTAAGTAAACCGGTTTACTCACTATAACCATGCGAAATTAAAAAGCTCATTATTTGCGCCAGCGCTGTGCACTTTTGCGCCATTCTGGGACGTTGTTAACAAATTTGTATCGAATCGCGCGCCACCCATTCCACCGGCAGGCGAGTCTCGGCGGGAACGGCGAGATCGTCATTCAAAATGCGCAACATGATGTGAACCGCCGTGCGGCCCAGTTCCCGCGCGGGCTGGCGAATGGTCGAAATGCGGGGTTGAGTAAAGTCGGCATAAGTGGCGTCATCAAAGCCGACCAGCGACAGCGCCTCGGGGGCTTTCAGTCCGCGAGCACGCAGTCCATCCAGCAAACCCAGCACCAGATAATCACTAGCGGCAAAGACTGCGGTAGGGCGCGCACGGCGGCTGAACAGTCGTTCAAGCGCCTGTTCACCAAACTCACGCTGATATTCACCGTACATTACCCATTCAGGCGGCACGTTCAGCCCAGCCTGCTTCATCGCGGTGCAAAAGCCCTGATAGCGCTCGCGCACGCTCATCAGTTCGTCTGGCCCGCCGACAAAGGCGATATGACGGTGACCCGCGGCGATCAGTTTTTCTGTGGCAATACGACCGCCCTGAACATTATCGGCAAACACTTTCGGCACCATGCTGCCAGGAATATCTTCGTCCAGTAACACGATGCGCTGGTGGCGGTTAATTTCTTTGCGCAACAGGCCGTTATCGGGATGGTTGGTGGTAAACAGCAGGCCATCCACCTGGCAGGTATCCAGCCAGCGAATAAACTGACTCTCTTTGCCAGGATGGTTACGGGTGATGCACAGCACCAGGCTGTAGCCATGGGCGGAGGCGGCTTCTTCAGCGGCATCCGCCAGTTCGGCAAAGAAGGGATTGGTGATATCGGGCAGCACCAGCCCTAAGGTTTCGCTGCCGCCCTTGCTCAGGCGGCGTGCCAGGCTGTTACCACGATAATCCAGTTGATGAATCGCCGCTTCAATACGGTCGATGGTCTCCTGCGGCAATATAATGCTTTGATTCATATAGCGGGATACGGTCGCTTTTGACAGCCCGGCCAGTGCTGCGACATCGGATAACAACACCCGTTTTTTACTCATATCACCTGCCATCTTGCCCGGAATCGGGTATCTGTAACATAGTTAGGCGCAGCGGACACCGTTTTTTCCATCGCCGCTGACGATAAAATAATCCCTTGACAAAACTCCGCCGTAAGCAAATTGTAAAAGCAGTTTACCGCATTACCCGGGAGTCACTCCCAGACCGGCTTAACGCGTTTCAGGTGTTCACCATAATGGACAGTGAACCGAAGCGACGTTATTCAGGTTCAGGCTGAACAAGCCATTCATACGATATTTGCCCGCCAACAATAATCCCTCTGCATCCCGATGCGGAGATCGACTGGTTATCGCTCATTCCCGACGAGGAATTTTAAGATGATGGCATTTAACACCAGAAAACTGCGTGCTGTTGCGCTGGCAACCGGCTTGCTGTCTGCGGGTTCTGCTTTTTCTTTGGCTCATGCAGCACCTGTTTATGCGCTGGTTCAGATTAATCAGCAGGCCCTGTTTTTTAATCAGATGAACAAGGGCGCCCAGGAAGCGGCGAAAGCCAGCGGTAATGACTTAGTGATCTTTAACGCCAACGATAATCCCGTGTCGCAAAATGATGCAATCGAAAATTATATTCAGCAGGGCGTGAAGGGCATTATGGTGGATGCCATTGACGTCAATGGCATTATGCCCGCTATAAAAGAAGCGGCCGCCGCTAAAATACCGGTGATTGCGATTGATGCGGTATTACCTGCGGGCCCTCAGGCGGCTCAGGTGGGTGTGGATAATCTGGAGGGCGGCAAAATTATTGGTAAATATTTTGTCGATTATGTAGCGAAAAATATGGGTAGCAAAGCGCGACTGGGCATTGTGGGTGCGCTGAATTCAGCCGTGCAGAATCAGCGTCAGAAAGGGTTTGAAGAAACCATTAAGAGCAATCCGGGTATCACCGTGGCGGATGTGGTTGATGGCCAGAATGTGCAGGATACCGCGATGACGGCGGCAGAAAACCTGATTACCGGTAACCCGGATTTAACCGCTATCTACGCGACCGGTGAACCGGCACTGCTGGGTGCGATTGCTGCCGTTGAAAACCAGGGGCGCCAGAAGGACATCAAAGTCTTTGGCTGGGATCTGACGTCAAAAGCGATTAGCGGCATTGATGGCGGTTATGTCACGGCCGTGCTGCAGCAGGATCCGAAAAAGATGGGTGAAGAGGCAGTAAAAGCCCTGAACACGCTTGCGTCGGGGAAAACAGTGTCAAAAACCATTCTGGTGCCGGCCACGGTGGTGACCAAAGCTAACGTGGATAGCTACCGCGTGATGTTTAAGTAATCGCTGACTCGCCGCCTGTATGAAGCAGTGCGGCGAGTTCCTCTGCGGTGGGGAAAGCCTGCAGTGTCCCATGACGGCTGACGGTCAGCGCAGCAGCCTGACTGGCATGAATAAGCGCTAATGAATCAATTTCACCCCCACGCAGGATCGCGGAAGCCAGCATCACGGCAAGAAAGGTATCGCCTGCGCCAGTGGTATCTATGGCATTGGCAGATTGCGCCGGGCAAAACGTACGCTGGCCACCCTGGGTCAGCCAGGCACCCGCGCTGCCAAGTGTGGTTACCAACGTTTTCACTGCGCGGGGTTGCAATTGTTGCGCTTCGTGCTGATTCACCACGGCGATATCCACCAGCGGCCAGCATGAGGCAAAACCGACGTGTACGGGCGAGGGGTTAAATACGGTTTTCAGACCGTGTGATTTGGCCAGGCTAAACAGCGCATAGGTTTTCCCGGGCGAGAAATTGCCCTGTTGCACCAGCAGATCGCCCGGACGCGCGCTGGCAAGATGGTGGTTAAGCGTATTGATATCCAGCGCATCTGCCGCCGTTGTACTGGTAATAATGGCGTTGTCGCCATCGGCGCTATGCAGAATAAGTGAGGTATCGCTCAACGCAGTAATGGGCTGCGCAGGCAGTAACGTCACGGGCTCGTTCATGAGCTGCTGACGGATCCATTTTCCATTGCTGTCATACCCGGTCGCGGCAATTAAATACGTTTCAATACCGCAACGGGATAAAAGTATCGCCTGATTCGCGCCTTTACCGCCGATATCCTGCGAACGTTTATAACCGTGAACAGAGGCGCCCTTAGCCGGAATATCTGTAACAGACCAGGTTTCATCGACAGTAATATTACCAGCCACATAAACACGCATAGTGTTTTCCTGAACAGGATAAAGAAGCGATGGTTGCTATATCAGCAGAAAAAATTGATGCAATACAAGCGATATTTTCCCGCCCTAAAGCGGTTATTGGCGTCATTCACTGTGACCCTTTTCCGGGTTCGCCAAAATATCGCGGCAAACCCGTCAGCGCGATAATTGATCGCGCATTACGCGATGCAGAAAACTATATTCTCGGCGGCGTTCACGGCCTGATTGTCGAAAATCATGGCGATATTCCTTTTTCAAAACCCGAGGATATTGGTCCGGAAACACCAGCGCTGATGGCCGTGATTACGGAAAAAGTGCGCGAACGTTTCGGCGTGCCGCTGGGTATTAATGTGCTGGCGAACGCCGCACTACCCGCTTTCGCTACCGCGCTGGCGGGTGGGGCAGATTTTATCCGCGTCAATCAATGGGCCAATGCTTATATCGCCAACGAAGGCTTTATTGAAGGGGCTGCCGCGAAAGCGCTGCGCTACCGTAGTCAGTTGCGCGCCGAACATATCAGGGTGTTCGCCGACAGCCACGTTAAACACGGCAGTCATGCGATAGTGGCCGATCGCTCCATTCAGGAACTGACCCGCGATGTCGATTTTTTCGAAGCGGATGCGGTTATCGCTACCGGACAGCGTACCGGTGACAGCGCCACGCTGGACGAAATCGACGAGATTCGCGCCGCCACTACCTTACCGCTGCTGGTGGGTTCGGGCGTCACGCCCGCCAACGTCTGCCAGATTCTGGGCCGCACGCAGGCCGTTATTGTGGCCAGCTCGCTCAAAGTGGATGGCGTCTGGTGGAACGATGTGGATCGGGAGAGGGTGAAACATTTTATGGCCGTGGCGCAGGCTGCGCTGGATCAAGCGTAGCCACCGTTTATCACCTGGCGCAGACCACAAAAAAGCCTGCTGGTGAGGCTTAATGCTTGTCAGTTAAGCTTTTAAGAACGCCGCAGCGGGTAACACTGCGGTTTCTTTTTTACCGCCCGCGGATAATGCCTCTTTAGGGATTTTCACACAGCCACTGGATCGTTCAACCGATCATTTCTGTCTTAACTGATCGGCATTACGCGAAAGCGGCCTTTTTAGTTGGCTAACCGCGCCAGCTCAGGGAGCATACATTTATTAGCCGTCTGCGAATGACGGTTTCAGCCGCTTTTCTCTATTCCCACCGGCTTTTTATGCTTAACGCCGGGTGGTCTCCTGGAGTGTCCTGATAAGTTGCTCTTTATTGAGTGCTACGCAATAGGCGGGCGTCCCACGCTCGAAACGCCAGCCTTCCGCTAACGATCCCGCATCCACGGCATCAAATCCAAAGGCTTCATATAAAGCCGTGGCGATCGCTTTCCCTTCGCTATCATCCCCCGCCAGCGGTAACGCCTGCCGGTTAGCATCACCCGGCGGCAGGCCCTGAGTTTCAAGATCGGTCATGCGGATGGCATTGAATGCCTTGGTGATGCGGCTGCCAGGAAGCAGGCGGGCAAGCCGTTCACTGGTGCTGATGCGGCCATTGAGCAGCTCTTCAATTTCGCCATCGCGGTCGGGATAGTAATTGACTGCATCAAGCACGATTTTTCCCCGCAATTCTGTGGCCGGAAGTTGGTCCGTTGCCGTGAGCGGCACCGCAATTACCACCACGTCGCCGAACACTGCGGCCTCGGTTGCGGTGCCGGTTTCACAGCCAATCATCGGCTTCAGGCTGAACAGCGTGCGTGGATCGCGCGAGTTGCTGAGCATCACCTGATGTCCCGCCTGAATCGCCAGTTTTGCAATCGCCCGGCCAACAAAGCCTGCGCCAGTAATGCCTATTTTCATACGTTGCTCCTCGATGAGTTTCACGCACTGACCTTAATTAAAAACAGGAGGTGGATAAATCGACAAACAGACGCAATATAAACAACCAACAGGAGGGAATCATGGATCGGCTTACCAGCATGAACGTGTTTGTTACCGTCGCGGAATCGGGCTCGTTTGCCGCCGCAGCCGGGCATTTGCAAATCTCACCGCAGATGGTGGCGAAGCATATCGCCATGCTGGAGAAGCATCTCGGTACGCTGCTTCTGCATCGCACCACCCGACGACAAAGCCTGACGGATGTGGGCCGCAACTATTACGAACGCTGCAAAATCGTGCTGGCAGAGGTGCAGGAAGCGGATGCGATCGCACTGGATATGCAGCAGCGGCCGTCCGGTACGCTGAAGGTCAGCGCCCCGGTCACGTTTGGTTCTTTTAGCCTGGCGCCGTTTGTGACCCGCTATCTTGACCGGTTTCCGGAAACGCAGGTCGATCTTGAACTCAGCGATCGGCTGGTCGATCCGTTTGAAGAGGGTTATGAGGTGGTGATCCGGATTGGTGCGCTGGCGGACAGTTCGATCATCGCCCATCCACTGCAGCCCTACCGGCTGATAGCCTGCGCGTCGCCAGCCTATCTGGCGCGGCGCGGTATTCCCACCACGCCAGCGGAGCTGGTGAACCACGCCTGTCTCGTTTATGGCATCTGGTCGCCCTCAAAACCCTGCCGCTGGGTATTCAGCCTGGCCGGTAAGGTTGAAGAGGTGCATCCGCAGGGGCGCATGCGATCGAACGACTGGAAAGCGCTCCTGCATGCGGCGCTGGAGGGTTATGGCATTACCCTGGGGCCGGCCACCATTCTCTCTGAAGAGATCAGACAGGGTCGGCTGGTCCAGGTGCTGCCCGATTATGCCGGGCCAGCACGACCCATGCATGTGCTGATCCCGGCGGGCCGCCGCCAGACGGTGAAAATCCGCAGCTTTGTTAGCGCCATTATTACCGAGTTTGGCCTCTATCCACCCCAATCCGGCTAAACCAGGCGCTTATCGGCTCAGCAGCGGCAGTAACTGGGGCAGCTGCGACAACAGGTAGAGAATCAGCCCGATGGTGCCGCCAACCAGCGTGCCGTTGATGCGGATAAACTGCAGGTCTTTACCGATATTGAGTTCGATCTGCTGCGACATGTCGCGTGCATCCCAGCTCTTCACGGTGTCGCTGATGTGACGCGTCAGGAAGCCAGCAAACTCTGGCGCAACGCTGCGTGCGGCCTGTTCCAGATGCTGATTCATCGAGTCACGCAGCGCCGGGTCGGCCGCCAGGGTTTCGCCCAGCCATAATGCCGCACCGCGCACTTTCTCCTGCACCCGTGAATCATCGCTGCTGAGATCTGCCTTAAGCCAGTTGCGCATATCATTCCACAGCTCGCCGATATAGCGATTGAATGAGGCATCTTCTTTCAGCCAGCCTTTGATCTCTTCGGCACGCTCTGCCATTTCCGGGTCGTTCTGCAGTTTAACGATCAGTTTGTCGACCGCCCGATTGAAGCCGAGGCGCAGTTCATGGCCCTGATCCAGCGCCACATCATCCAGCAGTGAATCGACTGCGTTTGCCACCAGCTCGGCGCTGTGCTCGCCCAGCCATTCGGTCGGCAACATTTTGGCTTTGATTGGATGCTCGCGTTTCAGCCAGCGCACCAGCTGCATGGCAATAAACTCGCGGGTACTGGGCTTGTGCAGCAGCTTCAGCAGCTGTTCGATTGCCGCGTCCAGCAGCGCCTGATGACGGTTGTTTTTCGTCAGGCTCTCCAGCAGCAGGGCGCTGGTCTGGCTGAGATCGACCTTGTCGATGGCGCGATGTACTGCGCGGCGCATAAAGGTCTGGATCCGCGCATCATCGGTCAGATCAAGGAAGCCGCGCATCACCTGCAGCAGATGACGTCCGATGCGGTCAGCATTGCCTGGCGCATTCAGCCATTGCGCCAGCAGGCTGGAAGGATCGTGACGGCGAATCAGATTGAGCAGCGAGTCGGTATCAAGAAACTTCTCCTGCACAAAGCGACCGAGGTTTTCACCGATACGATCTTTGTTGCGCGGAATGATGGCGGTATGACGCGAGATAAAGGGCACCGGCACGCGCCGGAACAGTGCGACCACCGCGAACCAGTCCGCCAGCGCGCCGACCATCGCAGCTTCCGCAATCGCTTTTACGCCGCTGACCCAGAAGCCGGGCGGCAGAAAAAGCGTAACGATAAAGGTAATTGCAGCCAGCAGTAACAGCAGCAGCGCCAGACGTTTCGTCCGTTTCAGTTCGTGTTGTTTATCCATATCCTGATCTTAGCAGAGAGCCGGTTTCATCGGCGACGACCACCCAGCAGGCTGCCGAGTACGCCACGGATGATTTGATTGGTAATCTGGCGCGTGGCGCTTTTCGCCATGGTCTGCACCACGCCATCGTGCTTGCCGCCGCGCGGGCCGGTTCGGCCAAACAGGATCTCTTTCAGCCCGCCGAGAATGCCGTTATCTACCGCGACATCGTCGCCTTTCGCCGGAGGTGCACTGGCCTGATCGCTGGCGGCCTGAAACCCTTTTTGCAGCTTCTCAAACGCCGATTCGCGATCAACTTCGCTGTCATATTTGCCAAAGAGCAGTGAATGGTTGATCAGCCCGTTGCGCTCATCGCCTGTGACCGGACCCATACGTGAGCGGGGGGCGATCACCATGGCGCGTTCCACCACCGACGGACTGCCTTTAGCATCCAGGAAGGAGATCAGCGCTTCGCCGGTGCCCAGTGCCTGAATCGCCTCGACGCTGTTAAATGCCGGATTGGCGCGCAGGGTATCGGCGGCGGTTTTTACCGCTTTCTGATCTTTGGGGGTGAAGGCGCGCAGGGCGTGCTGAACGCGGTTGCCGAGCTGCCCCAGCACCCGATCGGGAATATCTGCCGGGTTCTGGGTGACGAACCAGACGCCGACCCCTTTGGAGCGGATCAGCCGCATGACCTGTTCTATTTTCTCCAGCAGCACCGGCGGCGCGTCGGTAAACAGCAGGTGCGCCTCATCGAAGAAGAACACCAGCTTTGGCTGATCGAGATCGCCCGCTTCCGGCAGATGCTCATAAAGCTCCGACAGCAGCCACAGCAGGCTGGTGGCGTAGAGTTTCGGCATCTGGTAGAGCTTCTCAGCAGAGAGGATGTTGATGACGCCTTTGCCGTTGCTGTCGACGCGCATCCAGTCGGCAATATCCAGCATCGGTTCACCAAAGAAGTGCTCCGCGCCCTGTTGCTCCAGCGTCAGTAACCCGCGCTGGATGGCGCCGACCGAGGCGCTGTTGATGTTGCCGTAGTGGGTCTGGAAGCTTTTGGCGTTGTCACCGATGTACTGGGTCATGGCGCGCAGATCTTTGAAGTCCAGCAGCAGCAAACCCTGGTCATCGGCGATGCGGAAAATAATCTGCAATACGCCGCTCTGCACCTCATTCAGGTTCAGCAGTCGCGCCAGCAGCAGCGGCCCGAGATCGGAGACGGTAGCGCGAACCGGATGGCCTTTCTCGCCGAAGATATCCCACAGCACCACCGGATTGCTCTGCGGCTGCCAGTCGGTGACGCCGATTTTCGCCAGCCTCTCCTGCAGCTTTTCGCTGGACTGGCCAGCCATCGCCACGCCTGTCAAATCGCCTTTAACGTCAGCCATAAAAACCGGCACGCCGCTGGCGGAGAACGATTCAGCCAGTTTCTGCAGCGTAACGGTTTTACCGGTGCCGGTCGCACCGGTGATCAGGCCGTGGCGGTTGGCCATTTGCGGCAACAGATGAAGTTCGACGTCTGGCGTACGGGCAATCAGTAGCGGGGAAGTCATGATTTTCCACTCTCAGGCATTGGGTTATGCCTGAAGGATAGCAAGCCGGAGCGGCACAGGAGGAGAACTATTCACCAAAAAAAGGCCGCTGCCCGGGGAGCAGCGGCCTGCCACAGAGGTTTACTTCTGAACCTCTTCAAAATTGAGCAGGCTGACGCCGATGCCCTGCTGCAGGTGACTGAGGTTGCTGCGCACCGCCACCTGGGTTGCGCCCTGTAGCAGCATGACAAACGGCGAATCCTGCTGGATGCGGCTTTGCAGCCCGGTGTAGAGGTTGCGACGTTTCACCGCATCACTCTCTCCGGCGGCGGCGCGGGTCTGTGCACTCAGCTCCGGAATCGTCCAGCCGACGCGCCACGCCAGGGTTTTGCCGCCGCCCGGCACGTTATAGGCAAAGGTGCTGGCATTGGTGTTGGGATCGATGTAGTCCGCGCCCCAGTAAGTAAAGATGGCCTGGAAGTCACGGCTGCGCATTTTGCTCCACAGCTCCGATTCCGCTACCGGCTGGATATCAAGCTGCACATCCGCTTTGGCAAAGCTGGCCTGCAGTGCCTGCGCCACATCAATGTAAGGCGGCTGGTTCACCACCGTCAGCGCGATATGGGTGCCAGGTTTGATGCCGCCTTTTTGCAGTATCGCCTGCGCTTTTTTCAGATCGTAATGGAACGGTGTCGTGTTCAGCGCACCATCGAAGCCGTCCGGCAGGAAGCTCTGATGAATGCGGTACTGACCTTTCAGCAGCTGGTTCGCCAGGCTGTCATAGTCAACCAGCCAGCGTGCCGCCTGCCACAGCGCCGGATTCCCCAGCGCCGGTTGCTGCGGGCTTTGGGTGTTAAAGCCCAGGTAGTAAACCAGGCTGGAAGGGAAGGCATCAATACGCACATTGGCGGTGTTCTTCAGCGCGGCAATCTGATCCGGGCCGAGCTGATAGGCGACATCCACATCACCCTGCTGGATCAGCAGACGGCGGCTGCCCGGATCGGCCACACCTTTCAGCAATACCCGCTTCAGATGCGGCTTCTGGCTGCTGTGGGGATTGGCCTCCAGCACCAGCGCCTGCAGCGGCACAAACTGTTTGATGGCATAGGCGGCGCTGCCGGCGGAGTGCACCTTCAGCCAGCTATTGCCGTAATCGTTGTTGCTGGCGTGCTCTTGTGCCAGTTTGCTGTCGACGATGGAGGAGACCGGCGCGGTCAGCAGGCGCAGCGCCAGATCGCTGCCGATCTCTGCTGGCCAGCGCAGTTCAAGCTGGTGGTCGTTGATCACCGTGAACTGCTGATCGATGTTTTCTGGCGTCCAGCCAAATTCACCCAGAATAAAAGAGGGCGCTTTATTGAGTTTTACCGCGCGGGTTAATGAGAAGACCACATCCTGTGCAGTCACGGGATGACCACTGGCGAAGCGGGCCTGCGGATTAAGATCAAAAACCAGGCTGTGAGGCGTTTTGCCTGCCTGCCAGCGCGTGGCCGCCAGCGGCGAGAGCTGCTGCGGATTCTGATGATCCGGCTCCAGCAGCGTCTGGTAGATATTGCGCAGGCTACTGTTGCTGACGGTCTCAAAACTTTCCGCCGGATCGAAACTGATGATGCCATCAAGCGGAACGGCGACGACCAGCGTGTCGCCAGGCGTGGCGGCGTGTGCCGGGTGAACCAGTGCCAGAGCCGTTAACAGTGACAAGAGTGTTTTTCGCATGGAGAGTTATCCTGAGTCGTTGATAGCTCTACTCTATCGGGCGCCGGATAATCTCCAAATGCGGGTTTCTTATGAGCTTTGCACAATTATTAGCGTAGTCATTCAGGCAAAGAGACAAAATAAGATAATGACGGTCAGAAATCATTTCATTGTCATTTTACAGCGGGCGGAATAAAGCCGGTTTTACTCCGCCGATCACAAATTGCGCACAGTCTGATTGTATGACTATCAAAGTCACTATAGTGTTAACGATGAGAATGATTCTCTTGTATGGAAGTATGATATTTTTTTATCGGTTATTTGGCGTGATGATGACAGGGCGAAAATAATAACCTTCATTCCTGCGTTAAAAGAGTTAAATACCCGATGTTTATGCGGTTTTACCCCCGATTTCCGTGCTGTAAATCTTTTACCTCTCCGCAACCCTTTCGCAACACCATGATAAACTTTCACTAAGACACATCTTAAATTCAATTTTTACATTCAGACATATCTATATCCCTAAGATTGCCAGGTTATTAACCGATAAGTTCCGTTAGTCACCGAACCATAATTCTACCTGCCCTTGTCTGTTCTGCCGTCGTCTGTGCCGCGTGCGTTAATCTCTGCGGGGAAGTTTTCCGCCTGCACTCAGCCTTTCAGCTTCATAACAAATAAAGCGGGTATTTAGCAGATGAGAGTCGTGCGGATATGCTTTTAGAAAAACCCACCACCAGGCGTAAATTTTTGCTCGGTTCACTGCTGGCGTTGCCATTAAGTGAACTGGTCTTCAAAGGCATTACTGCGGCACAGGCGGCAGAGATGGCCGCACCGGAGTTAGCCGATTACAAACCGATCTTTTTTAGTGCCGATGAGTGGCAGTTTATCCTGGCTGCCACTGACCGTTTGATTCCGGCAGGCGGCAAAGGCAAAGCGCCGGGCGCGCTGGAAACTAACGTGCCGATCTTTATCGATCAGCAGCTGCACAGCGAAGCGTTTGGCAGCGAAATCTACCTGCAGGGGCCGTTCAATACGCAGGCGCCCGCAACCATGGGTTACCAGATCCCGTTCCGTCCACAGCAGATGTATCAGACCGGTATCCGGCTGATTAATCAGTGGTCGCAGAACACCCATCAGAAAGCGTTTCATGCGCTGACGCTGGAAGAGAAAGATGCGGTACTGACCCAGGTAAACAAAAACGAGATCGACTTTGCCGCACTGGGCGAAGCCGATCTTAAGCCTGCGCATTTCTTCAGCCAGCTGCTTTCCGATACCAAGCATGGCTACCTTGCTGACCCGATGTACGGCGGTAATAAAGGCATGAAAGCCTGGATTGCCATCGGCTTCCCCGGCGCGCGTGCCAGCTTCACCGAATGGGTGAAACAGCACAACGTTCCTTATCCGCTGGGTCCGGTCAGTGTGAAGGGCGAACGCGCGTAGGGCGCGTCCATATCAGGTATTTGAAACAGGATTATCATGGCACAGGTTACTAAAAAAGAAGTCGACGTCGTGGTCTGCGGCCTCGGCTGGGCAGGCTCGCTGATGAGCATCGAGCTGGCACTGGCAGGTCTGGACGTGCGCGCCCTTGAGCGCGGCGGCGATCGCGATTATGACGAATTCGCCTACCCGAAACCGGCGGATGAATACGCCTATGCGGTGCGCAACAAAGTGTTTGCCACCCCCGCCGAAGTGGCGGTCACCGTGCGCTACAACAGCAGCCAGACGGCATTGCCAACCCGTAAATGGGGCGCATTTGCTCCGGGTACCGGCGTAGGCGGTTCCGGCCTGCACTGGACCGCAGTACTGATCCGTCCGACACCGACCGATATCAAACTGAAGACCTATGTCGACGAGGCTTACAAGCCGGGCATTCTGCAGGATGATATGCGGGTGATGGACTTCCCGTTCAGCTGGGAAGAGATCGAGCCTTACTACTATAAATTCGAACTGATTTGCGGCCAGTCGGGCAATACCGGCAACCTGCGCGGCAAAATCCTGGAAGGCGGCGATCCGTTTGAAGGCCCGCGTTCTGAGCCTTATCCGCTGCCTGCGCTGGATGACACACTGAACAACGTGATGTTCAAAGAGGTGGCGACCAAACTCGGTTACCATCCATTCCCGAACCCGTCGGCCTGTGTGTCGCGTGCGTGGAAAAACCCGTACGGCAACCAGATCGCGCCGTGCAACTACTGCGGCTACTGCAGTAAATATCCCTGCCTGAACTACTCCAAAGCGTCGCCGCAGACCGCCGTAATGGATTCACTGAAGCGTATGCCGAACTTCTCCTATGAAGTGAACGCGGAAGTGATCAAGGTCGTACTGAACGATGATAAGAAAACCGCGAAAGGCGTGATCTACATCGATGCGCAGGGCAACGAGTGCTTCCAGCCAGCGAAAATCGTGGTGCTGAGCAGCTTCCAGCTCTACAACGTGCGTCTGATGCTGCTCTCCGGCATCGGCAAGCCTTACAACCCGATTACCGAAGAGGGTGTGGTAGGGCGTAACTACGCGTTCCTGTCCAACGGCGGCGCGACGCTGTTCTTCAAAGATAAAAACTTCAATCCGTATGCCACGGCGGGCGCGACCGGCCAGATGTTTAACGATATCTCGCCAGGCAACTTCGACGGCCCATCACTCGGCTTCCTCGGCGGCGCGAAGATCCACAGCTCACAGGCGACCGGTACGCCGATCAGCACCGCGCTGCCAAAAGGCACGCCGACCTGGGGCATGGGATACAAGGAAGGTCTGGAGGAGTGGTACGGTCATTCGATGAAGATCAGCATCACCACCACCTGTCAGTCTTACCGCGATATCTATCTGGATCTCGATCCGAACTACAACGATCACCGTGGCCTGCCACTGCTGCGCATGACCTTCAACTGGAAAGAGAATGAGCTGAAGCTGCAGCAGCACCTGAAAGGCATCGTCGGCAATATCGCGAAAGAGCTGAACCCTGACAGCATGAGCATGAGCTTCCTGCCAATGGGCGCGGACTTTGACCTGACCAAATATGTCTCTACCCACAACGTGGGCGGTGCCGTGATGGGCGATAACCCGAAAACCTCGGCGCTGAACAAGTATCTGCAGAGCTGGGACGTGCATAACGTCTTTGTGCCGGGCGGTAACGCTTTCCCGCAGAACTTCCAGGCGAACCCGACCGATACCATCGGTGCGATCACCCTGATGGCGGCACAGGCGATCAAAGATCAGTATCTGAAAAATCCCGGCCCACTGGTACAGGCATAAGCGCATGAATAAGCTGAAACTGAAATCTTTTATCTTTGCCAACGCAGTGCTGTTAGCCAGCGGATTTGCGCTGCCGGTTCACGCCGAAGATGAAGCGCAACTGATTAAGCAGGGCGAATATCTCTCGCGGCTGGGCGACTGCATGGCGTGCCACTCACTGCCTGGCAAGCCTGACTATTCAGGCGGGCTGGCGATTGAGTCGAACCTTGGCACCATCTTCTCCACCAACATCACGCCCGATAAACAGCACGGTATTGGCAACTACAGCGAGCAGCAGTTCTCGGACGCGGTGCGCAAAGGGGTATTACCGGACGGTTCGCATCTCTATCCGGCGATGCCTTATCCTGATTACGCCAAAATCAGTGATGCCGACATCCACGCGCTTTACGTCTACTTCATGAAAGGCGTGCAGCCAAGCGCAGAACAGCCACCAGAAACCGATCTGAGCTTCCCGTTCAGCCAGCGCTGGGGCATGCGTTTCTGGAACTGGGCGTTCGCCTCGGATAAGCCGTTCCAGCCGATTGGTGGAGCTTCTGAAGAGGTTAACCGCGGTGCCTATATCGTGGAGAGTCTGGGCCACTGCGGCAGCTGTCATACGCCGCGCGGTCTGGGCATGAACGAGAAAGCGCTGGATAGCGGTGACGATAAATTCCTGGCAGGCGGCAGCCTGAACAACTGGGATGTGCCGTCACTGCGTGGCCTGCCACGCTGGAGCGAGCAGGAAGTGGTGGACTACCTGCAGACCGGCCGTAACGATAAAGCGGCGGTGGGCGGCGAGATGACCTCGGTGATTGAGCACAGCAGCTCACACATGACCGACGCCGATCTGAAAGCCATCGCGGCCTACCTGAAGTTCCTGGGCGGCAACCCGCCATTGCAGGCGTACAACGTGCAGGCGCAGCAGGCAACGGAAGCGAAGCTGACCGCGGCGAAGAACCTGAGCGAAGGCGAGCGTCTTTATCTGGATAACTGCGGTGCCTGTCACTTCGTGACCGGCAAAGGCGCGCCGGGGATCTTCCCGGAACTGGATCAGGCGACGATCGTCAATGCTAAAGATCCAACCGGATTGATCCACACCATCCTGGCGGGCGCACAGCAGCCTTCCACCGCGAAGGCCCCGTCGAAACTGGCGATGCCAGGCTTTGGTCAGCGTCTGAGTGATGAAGAGGTGGCGCAGCTGGCGACTTTTATTCGCCAGGGCTGGAGCAACACCGCGCCAGCGGTGAGCAAAGATCAGGTTGCTGAAGTGCGTAAAACGCTGAAGTAATCGAGCTTTCCCCTCTGCCCGTTCGGAGAGGGGATATCCCGGATCAGTGAAAGGTGCGCACCACTTCCAGCACGCCGTTAATGATAAACTGCACGCCCATACAGACCAGTAAAAATCCCATCAGGCGCGATATCGCCTCAATGCCGCTTTTACCCACCAGCTTCATGATGGCACCCGAACTGCGCAGTGAAACCCACAGGATCAGACTCACCAGCAGGAAGGTCAGCACCGGCGCGACGCTTACCACCCATGCCGGAAAATCGACGCCGCTTCTTACCGTCGAGGCAGAGGAGATGATCATCGCAATGGTACCCGGCCCGGCCGTACTCGGCATCGCCAGCGGCACAAAGGCGATATTTACCGGCTCTTTAGTTGCCTCCTGCTCATCCAGTTTCTGCTTTGCTTCGACAGAGTGGCCCGCAGGTTTAGCCGGGAACAGCATCCGAAAACCGATAAAAGCAACGATCAGGCCGCCCGCCATGCGCAGGCCAGGAATGGAGATGCCGAAGGTATTCAGCACCGCGCTGCCCGCGTACCACGCCACCATCATAATGGCGAAGACATAGATAGAAGCCTGGCGCGCCTGTCGGTTGCGCTCCTGGAAGTTCATCTCACCCGCCAGCCCCAGGAACAGCGCCACGGTGGTGAGTGGATTGGCGAGCGGCAGTATCACCACCAGCCCCAGACTGACTGCTTTAATTAACTCCAGCATGACAAATCGCCTTTTCCGTGGTGATTAGTGCTTCGGACGCTCCAGCGCCTCAAGCAGTTCCGGGAAGAAGTCCTGCAGGATTTCAGGGGTCATCAGTTCGGGATACTGCATCAGATGTTCGCGGATACGCTCGTTGACGTCCGGCAGCAGACGCTGGGCCGCGGCGCTGGCGGTGATTTTGTGCTTCTTCATGGCGCGCAGCAGATCGCCTGGCAGCGCGTCTTCGTCGTCGGCGTCATCCACCATCTCCAGCGCGTCCAGTTCGTCGAACATCTCCATCAGCGCTTCGGTCTGCGGCGTGCGCGACTCATATTCACGCGGGTGTTCATCTTCCAGGAAACGCAGCATGGCGCGCATTGGCGTGCCGTCTGGCGTGGAAGGCGGCTCGGTAGCGAACCAGCTCAGCAGCTGATGCATGGTAACCTGATGAACGCGAAAGCCGCTGTCGACCAGCTCATCGGCCAGCAGCTCGGCAGTTTCGTTTTCAATCACGCAGATGTGGGTACGTTTGGGTTCGTACTGCTCCAGCCACTGGTAGATCTCTTCAATCACGCCATCGTCATACTCGAATTTTTTGGTGACATAGCTGTCGTCCTGTTCGTGAACGCAGGCCTGAATCTGATCGGGGTCGAAGTAAAGTGCGATGTTGATGCCTTTCATGCGTGCTGTCCTGTAGAAATCAAAACAACACTATAGCGCTCAACCCCAGGTTAAGGGAATGTCAGGCATCACAGCATGGGGGCGTTTAACGCTCCCCTCAGAGCAGAGAGGGGAGAGAAGGGAAGGAGATTACGAGATAAAGTTTTTGCCCTGCTTCAGCACTACGTCACAGGCTTTGGTTTTCAGCTTCTCACCCATCGGCGAGTTGCTCAGGCTTTGCAGATTCAACTGCTGGCCGTTACCGGTATTCAGCAGACCGGCCACGCCCTGGGTGTAATCGGTTTTCTGTTCCTGCGCAGTGGTGGTGTTCAGACCGAGCTTGCTCAGCACCTGATCTTTTACCGACTGCACATTGTTTTTCACCACGTTATGTTCGACACAATACTGCATCACACCCGCGGCGTTGGTCATGCTGTTGGCGCTGACCGCTTTATCGCCGCCGCCCAGCATGCTGGTAATAGAGGAGAGCGACATGCCGCCATTCTGCTGCGTGGTGCCGGTGGTGCTGCCGTTGTTCTGCTGGCTGAGCTGCGATGCTGCACTGCTCAGCTGATCCTGCCAGCTTGCCGCTGATGCACTGCCTGCGACCAGAAGTGCCGCCAGTCCCCATCCCCACGCACTGCGTTGTGCTTGCTTCATTTCAACCTCGGTATGTGCTTATTCAGTTTTCCTAAGAAAGGCTGACGGGCAGAAAGTTCCTGACTTCCTTTTATAAAAAGCGTCTTAAATAGCACTTTGGGAATCTTCTGTAACAGGAGCAATAAAATATTCAGATGCTTGTGGGTGTTATTATTCTGTGAAGTGATTTTCCGGAGTCAGTAATAAGCACGCTCCGCTGAAACATTATTTAATATCCTCACCGTGTTTATCAGGAATCGTCCTGGTTTAAATTAAAGTTACCGCTTTGCTTATAGCGTGTTTTCTAAGCGCTTGTGTCTGGGTTGGTAATATTTACCTGAGGAATTAAATTTATATAACTACATGTATTTTGGTTAATTTTTATTTTTAGCGTAGCGGCTATTTAAGCCGTACCGCTGGTTATTGATGCGATTTTCTGTGCCGTAATTAAATTGAGTTAGCGGAGTTTTTTATTATTCCGGCTTGCGAAATCAGCGAGAGTGTTCATGCTTAATCACTGTGTCAGGCAGTTGTGGCAGATATTTAATTTAACGGGAGCGATATTATGGCTGGACAGCCAGAGCACAATAATAATGCAGAGGTCACGCTTAAACTCGCTGAAGAGCAAATAGCCCTGACGAAGCAAAAGATTGTGGATGGACATGTCCGTGTTACCCGTTCCACAACTGAGCATGACGAGGTCATCAGTACACTGCTTAACCGGGAGAAAGTTGAGGTTGAGCATGTAGCGAAAGCGCAACCCGTTGAAACGATGCCCGAAATCAGGGAAGAGAACGGTGTACTGATTGTCCCGGTAGTAGAGGAAGAAATCCAAATCGTCAGAAAGCTGGTGCTTAAAGAGGAGATCCACATCCGAAAAGTGCAGGAAAATGTTCCTTTTCAGGAGGTGGTGACCCGACGTGAGCAGCAGGTGAACGTTGAAAGAGATGACGATCAAATTAGCTAACAGAGAGGAACCTATCATGGCACATGAAAAAATCGTAACACTGTTCGATTCTGCAAATCAGGCAGAGGCCGCGAAAAGAAATCTCGTGAAAGCAGGCTTTTCTGATCGGGACATCAGTCTTATCAGTGGAGAACGTTTGCAGGAGGAAGGACACTCTATCCGCCATCCGAGCATCTGGCAGCGTCTGTTTGGTCACTCAGTTGATAAAGAGCAGGCCGATGTTTACACCAGAGCGATGGACAAGGGCGGCGTAGTGCTGACTATCCGTACTGAGGAGGAGAAGCTGGCTCGCGCCATGACCATTCTCCATTCTCATGACTCGGTGGACGTTCCGTCACGTATGCAAAGCTCGGTTGAGAATGGCACTACCGCGCCGGGCATCAACCCGACGACGGCAGGCAAGCAGTTTGCTGGTGAGACCAACGACCGACAGGTTGAACCGCGACGCACCTCACTGACCGGTGATGAGAGCGAAGCTGACATTCTGCGTCTTGCCGAAGAGCAGGTTGAAGTGGGTAAACGTCTGGTGAGCGAAGGCTCTACTCGTGTTCGCCGCTACACCGTGACCGATACCGTATCTGAAGATATTTCGCTGCATGAGCAGCACGCTGACATCTTCCGCCGTTCGGTGAATGAACCCGCGCTGGCTGGTGAAGTGGACTGGTCCGAGAAAACCGTCGAGGTTGCTGAGACCCATGAGCAGCCGGTGATCAACAAAACGACCCACGTGAAAGAAGAAGTGGTGGTGCGTACCGACGGCAGCGATCGTACCGAGACGATTAACGACACGGTGCGTCGTCAGGAAGTGGATATCGACCATGCACGAGGTGGTCTGGAGCGCGAACTGCCGGGTACGACCGCAGGTGTAAAACCTGCGACCGCCGCAGCAGGTACGCAGTCACCAGGGGTGCATAACCGTGACCACAAAAAGAGCCTGACTGAGAAGGTGAGTGAGAAAGCCAGCGAAGTGAAGGATAAGGTTGGAAACAAACTGCACGACCACTCGCATTGAGGCGCTTATCCTGACAACAACAGGCGCTAATGGGCACCGCTGATGCCCGATGCTGAGCATGCAAGATGCAAGAAGGGGCCAACCGAGAGGTTGGCTCTTTTGCGTTATTTTTTCCTGATAATCGCATTCAGCCAGACTTCGTCGCCACGTCCCGCACGTACATCACCGGTCTGCCAGGTTTTTTCTGTTTCAATAGCGAACCTGTTCCCCATTATGCCCTCAGAGCCAGCCTCTCTTTTTATCCCTATCTTATTTGTAGTCAGAATGTCACCGCCGAGTGTATTTACCCCATCTACCAGTTTCTGTAATCCAGCCACATCCATATCCGTAAATCTGCGCCCATCCTTTTCCCGTTCGCCGCGGCCATGTTTAAAAGAGAGATACCCTATGCCGCCAGGCTTCAGCGCCATGGCCAGTTTTGTCATGACGCCGGGTAGTTCAGCTTCGGAAATATGCAGCAGCGAGGCGCAGCACCAGATACCATCATATCTTTCAACCGCATCCACATCCTGAAAGCGCATCTGCGCTACAGGCTTTCCGGATAACTGGCGGGCCAGCGCAACCAGCTCCGCCGAGGCATCAAAGGCTTCGACGATAAAACCCCTTTCGCTGAAGGCTTTAACGTCACGACCTGAACCACAGCCTGCATCAAGAATGCGAGCGCCCGGCGGCAGGCAGTCAATAAAAGGCGGGTAAAGCGCAGACATATCCACGCTGGCCGTATCGGTAAAAAACCGCTGAGCGTTCTGCCGGTAATATTCTTCGTTGCTCAAAACAGGCTGTCTCCCTGTGCCGCTGGCTGCCACTCGTGGAGCAGGGCAAATTTTGCCGTATCCCAGCTGTTTTGCAGGAAACTGTGCCGCAGCATCGGCGTTGCGCCGGTCTGGCGGATTAACGTCTCCCGCAGTGGCAGATGACTGTTAACAAAGTATTCGTTTCGATCATGCAGTCGCTGCAAAAGTGTTATCGAAGGGATACGCGCAAACTTACCCTGAGCGCCGCGATTACAGGTCTGGCAGGCCAGCACCAGATTCCAGACGCCGTTGAGGTTGCCGATTTGATCGCTGAGCATCAGCGGCAGAAAGTGATCGACATCCGCCAGATTTTCTTCGCCGCCCGTCACGCCAATGGCGCGAAAGCAGTAAAAGCACCGGCCTTTCTGGTAGCCATTCAGGCTGCTGCGGCAGCTGGTAATGGTGACGCGGCGACCGCTCTGGCGACTGAAAAGCATCTTGTCATTATCGTCATAATCAACCGCAATCAGGTTGCGTGAAACGTTCATCGCCCAGGCTTCTTCTACCAGCCGCCATCTGGCATCCGTTTCCGCTTTCAGACTGGCAAACTGTTCGTTTTCCGTCAGCTGATAAAAGTTCTCCGTCAGCCGGATGCCTTTATGGCTTCGCCGTTCATCCAGGAAAAAGCGTTTGTCGATCTCGGCGTGATTCACATTATGAAAAGCATCGATGACGTTAGCGAACCCGCGTTTAACGGTAATAGCAATTAACTGTTCTTCGCTGATTTCGCCTGCGTTGAATTGTCTGCATGCCTCCAGAAACTCGCTGCTTTTGCTGGTGATCTGCTTTGGCGCATGACGCAGGTGGGCGCATAAATGCCGCACAAAAGGCACGGCCAGCGCTTCCAGCGTAATCAAATCGTTGTCCGGCTGCTTCAGGTCGTACAGCGCATGGGCAAGGGCAAATTTATAAGAGGCGACGTTTTTGCCAAAAAGGATAACGCCGCGCCAGTAGTTTTCAAGGCGGGGATCGGCCTGGTAAAAGCGCATGCAGGATCCTGTTTTGCGAGACAGCTCGAGGAATTCACGTAACAGGATCACATAACAAATGCAGGTAAATGTAAACCGTAAAGGTGGGGAAGGGGCGGAGCGTTGTTAGGGGCAAAAATGGAGATCGTAAGCAGAGGTCACGATGACGAAGTCTTCTTTTGGTGGATAAGAGCAGACAGGCGTGGGGGTAGCATGACGGCATATTCAGCGTAAGAAAAATGCAAAGTCATAAAATTCAGGATAAAGCGCTACCGGCTGCTATGTCTGGATATTACCGATTTTATTTATGCGACCTGCTAATAAGCAGTAAGTCACACCAGGTTCTATAAATTTCATCTGGAGTCAATTCTCAAAAGCCACTATCATTAGCCAGTTATCATACGGGTTCATATTTCATGGAAGCTTAGAGGGTCATCGGTGTATGGATAATAAAGCGGCTATTCGGGAAAAGATACTTAGTAATAATTTCACTCGTAAAGATTACTCTGTCTTTAAGAGAAATATGAAGACCGTAAAAAAGATGTATCACCCAAATTTAACGTCGCATATAGATTTGCCGGAAACTATTACGCAAATGGCAGAAGACAGCACTAAAATCAGGGGGGTTGCTCCCATATATGTGATTTTATTTTTAATGTTGTTATTCGGTAATGATAAAACTGAGGCATTAATATATATCACTGTTATGACTATAGTGATGCTAATCGTGTTATGGACAAATGCTTCTCAGCGTAGTCTGCCCATCAGCACCGACTTGCGTCTGATGAAACTGGCTTTTCGTATGCGAAAAATCCTCAAGGCACGCACCCGTGAGGAAAAAGCCAGAATCAAAGCAGAAAAAAAAAGAAAACGCGCAAAATAACCACTGGCAGACAGAGGTGTTTTTAATAAAAAATGTCTTATGATGACCCGATGTCCTGACTTATTTCAACTTAACCCTACAGCAAGGAATAGCTATGTTGAAAAAGGACGTTTTCCCTCACCGTACTCGATGTGCCATTATCGTTATCGGAATGATAGCCGGATTGCTTTGGGCGGTACCGGATGGTTTTAACCTGCACGATCATTATTCAGTGTATCTGCCGCCTCTATCATTGACTATGGCCAGCATACTGGCCTTCACGCTTTATCGTCTGCGCGATGTAAAGCCCTGGCGCGATCTTGAAATTAATGGCCAGCGTTTGCCGGTTGAGTATTACAGCTACGAAGGCCA
The DNA here is from genome assembly GCF_982223955.1 of Pantoea sp. E956-1. Taxonomy (NCBI): domain Bacteria; kingdom Pseudomonadati; phylum Pseudomonadota; class Gammaproteobacteria; order Enterobacterales; family Erwiniaceae; genus Pantoea; species Pantoea sp. E956-1. Next base: position 183,872 of record NZ_CEUYZP010000005.1, read on the forward strand.
GTAGACGCGTTATCCTTTAACCTCTTCCCAGTTCAGCCCAAACCGTGCCAGATACTTACGCAGGCGATCGGCATCGTTGGGCTGTTTTTTCCCCTGGCGGGAGACGGCAAACAGGCGTCGCCCCGCTTCGGAAAGCGAATCTGCCGCGCGGCAGACGCTTAACACCGTCTGTAGCTGGCACTCATCAAACAGATCGTACTGCGCTAAAGGGGGATCTGGCTGGGCAGCCAGCACAACCGGAGAGCACCAGTTGGTGCGCAGCCGGGCAATCTCTTCTTCTACCAGTTCCAGAGAAATCCTTCCCTGTTCCGCCAGGGTCGCCATACGTGTGACGGAAGCGCTTAGTTCGCGGAAATTGCCTCGCCAGCTGGCTTCTGCCGAGCAGGCGAAACGCAGAAAGTGACTTCTCGCTTCTTTATCAAATCGCACCTGCGTTTGCTGTTCACGTGTGTAACGCGCCAGCTCAAAATCCAGATTGGGTTCAATATCTTCGCGGCGTTCGGCCAGTCCCGGCAGTTGAAACGTCCACATGTTGATGCGGGCAAACAGATCTTCGCGAAAGCGGCCTTCGGCAATCCACTGTTGCATGTCCCGGTGCGTGCCGGCGACCAGCTGGAAATCGCTGCTGACTTCTTTATCTGAGCCATAAGGGAAAAAGCGTTTCTCTTCGATGGCTCGCAGTAACATCGCTTGCTCATCCAGCCCCAGTTCGGCGATCTCGTCCAGAAACAGCATGCCGGCATCGGCTTCCCGCAGCAGGCCGCCACGTGCCTGCTGTGCACCTGTAAAAGCCCCTTTGACATGGCCGAACAGCGTGGACATCGCATTGTCACCGCGCAGAGTAGCGCAGTTAACCGCCACGAATTTACCCGCCAGCTGGTGGCGGGCATGGCGCAGTTGATAGATGCGCTCCGCAAGGAAAGATTTGCCCGCGCCGGTTGGGCCGGTCAGCAGCATAGGGGCGTCGGAGCGGAGCGCCACGCGTTCAATCTGCTCGATCAGTCTGTTAAACGTAGGGTTTCGCGTCTCAATGCCAGATTTTAAAAAGGAGGTGGAGTGCTGCTGTTCGCGCTGAAAACGGCTGGTCAGTGTGGTGTATCGGTTCAGATCGAGATCGATAATGGAGTAGTGGCCGAGTGCGGTTGGCGTCTCAGATCCCTTGCTGGCTGGGGAAGTCTGCAAAAGGCGCGCGGGCAGATAGCGAGCTTCGGTCAGTAAAAACCAGCAGATTTGTGCCACGTGGGTGCCGGTAGTGATATGCACCAGGTATTCTTCGGTGTCGGTATTGAAAGGATAGCGACTGACAAAATCGAGCAAGCTGCCATAAACCTCTTCAAAATCCCAGGGATCTTCCAGCTTAACGCTGTGCAGCACCACTTCGGTGGCGGGCGATGCCTGCGTGATATCTTCAGCCACCCGCTGCGCCATACTGATATCACGCGGTTGGTGAAGGAGTTCCAGCCGATCAATGCGGAGATCGTCCTGCTGGCAAAGCGCGACGGTTGGCCGCCATTTGCTCCAGCGTTTTTCCCGCTTGCCACGCCTGTCCAGCACCGTGCCCAGCACACCTATCACAACGTTAGCTTTCATGTTTATCCCATAAGATAAATAACTTATCCAATAAGATAATTTTCCTTGCCGGTTATAGCAATGTGCAGATGCGGAGTGATCATAAATGATGTTAGTAATCAAAGTGATAAATTTTATTCTGCGACTGAGAGCTTTCTGGCACGGCATTCGCAATAGCTAAGTCACAGCAATGAGGAGAACGAAATGAAAAATAGCTATCAGACCCTCCAGCAGGAAAAGGGCGTGCCGATAAAAATGTGGACCAATGGCGTGCCGGTTGAGCCAGAAGCGCGCGAGCAGCTGCTGAACACGGCGAAAATGCCGTTTATCTTTCGCCATCTGGCGGTGATGCCGGACGTGCATCTGGGCAAAGGCTCCACCATCGGCAGCGTGATCCCGACTAAAGGCGCGATTATCCCGGCGGCGGTCGGCGTGGATATCGGCTGCGGCATGATTGCGGTACGCACCTCGCTGATGGCCAGCGATCTGCCGGACAATCTGTCGGGCATACGTAGCGCCATCGAACAGGCAGTCCCGCATGGCCGCACGAATACCCGCTCCCGTCGTGATAAGGGGGCCTGGCAGACGCCACCACAGGAAGTGGATCGTCACTGGGCTGAACTGGCACCAGGATTTAAGACGCTGACGCAAAAGCATCCGACGTTGTTTAAAACCAACAACTATCAGCATCTGGGAACGCTGGGAACGGGCAATCACTTTATTGAAGTCTGCCTGGATGAGTGCCTGCAGGTGTGGGTGATGCTGCACAGTGGGTCACGCGGTGTAGGGAATGCCATCGGCAACCTGTTTATCGCGCTGGCGCAGAAAGATATGCAGCAGCATATCGCCAATCTGCCGGATCATAACCTCGCTTATTTTAGGGAGGGCAGCAGGCATTTTAACGACTATGTGGAAGCGGTGAGCTGGGCGCAGGATTTCGCCCGCCATAATCGCGAAGCCATGATGGAGCGAGTGCTGGCGGCGATGTCACGTGTCATCAGTAAGCCTTTTAGCACGCATCTGGAAGCGGTTAACTGCCACCACAACTATGTGGAGCAGGAAACGCATTTTGGCGAGTCGGTGCTGGTAACGCGTAAGGGCGCGGTTTCGGCGCAAAAAGGACAGATGGGCATTATCCCCGGCTCAATGGGCGCGAAGAGCTTTATCGTGCGCGGCCTGGGTAACGAAGAGAGCTTCTGCTCCTGTAGCCACGGCGCGGGGCGCATCATGAGCCGCACGGCGGCAAAAGCCCGTTTTACCGTGGAAGATCAGCGACGTGCTACGGCGCATGTGGAGTGCCGAAAAGACAAAGAGGTTATCGACGAAATCCCTATGGCTTATAAAGATATTGATGCCGTAATGGCCGCCCAGTCTTCGCTGGTGGAAGTGGTGCATACGCTGTCACAGGTTGTTTGCGTAAAAGGATAAAAAAATGAGAACAGGATTGCATGGAGTGGATAGCGCAATGCGCGAGCGCGTACGTGACGTGCTGCGTCAGGTAGAAGAGGAGCACGCAGTCAAAGTGCTGTATGCCTGCGAGTCGGGCAGTCGCGGCTGGGGCTTTGCCTCACCGGACAGTGATTACGATGTGCGTTTTCTCTATGTGCATAAACCCGAGTGGTATCTGCGTGTGGAGCCGCCGCGCGACGTCATCGAGCTGCCGATCGACGATACGCTGGACGTCTGCGGCTGGGAGTGGCGAAAGGCGCTGGGCCTGTTAAAGCGAGCCAACCCCACGCTGATCGAATGGCTGGACTCGCCTGTGATCTATCAGCAGGAAGCGGTCATCGTCACCGATTTACGGGAAAGAATACCGAACTGGTTTTCGCCGTTACGTGCGCGCTGGCACTATCTCTCAATGGCGAAAAAGAACTTTCGGGGATATCTGCAGGGCGACAGCGTGCGGCTGAAAAAGTACTTCTACGTGTTGCGCCCACTGCTGGCGGTGCAGTGGATAGAGGCCGGAAAAGGTGTGCCGCCTATGCGTTTTGAAGATCTGCTGGCAGGGACGGTAACGGATCCCGCTCTGCTGGCCGAAATCGAACAGCTGCTTGCGCGCAAGCAGCGTGCAGGCGAAGCGGAATATGGTGAGCGTATGGATCGTATCCATGCTTTCATCCACCAGTGTCTGGATGAAGGGCGCGTCAGTGAAACGCTGCCGGATAGCGAGCGGCGCGACTGCCGCGATCTGGATGCATTGCTGATGAAAACCGTGATGAGCATGGCGTAACTGACAAATAAGGGAATATAAAATGAAAGAGTGGATCGCCAACATCTTCCGTCAGCCTGACGAACAGCGTTTTCCGATCGTGTGGCCACCAGAGCAGCGCGCTATCTATGACTGGCTGGCGCAGTGGTCGGAAGAAACGGGCGTGTTGCCTGACGCGGCGCAGACGTTGCCGGATGAGTTTTCACCGCAAGAAGATGAGGAAACGCTACGCTGGGCACCCGGTGCGCTGGACGGGGCCTTCGGTCATCATGTCGCGCGCGGCGACAACGAGGAACAAGCGACTCAGGTGATGCAGGCGATAAGCCGCGTGCTGCGGCGGAGCAGCAGTAAAAACATGCAGGCGCTGTATCAACTGGCAAAGCAGGATACACCGCTGAATTTTATCGACGATCTGCTGAAGATGATGAGTGCTTCTCAGGCCATAGATGCCCGCCGCCTGCGGGCGCTGACGGTGTTCCTCGCGACACAGGCACCTGACCGTCAGGTGGTGAAATTAGCCATGGCGCTGCTGGCTTTTTTCCCGTATCAGCAAAGCGTTGATCTTCTGCAGACGTTAGGTAGCCACGATGAATTCACCCTTTATGCCGTGGTGGCGATGCGAACTATCCTGCCGCCGGGGGAGTTCACGCTGGCGTGGCTGGCGCTAGCAAAGCGCACGACAGGTTGGGGGCGTATTCAGCTAATAGAGCGGCTGCCGGACGCGCTGGATCGGACCGTTCGTCAGTGGTTGTTAAGGGAGGGCTATAACAATGACGTGATGGTGGAATATACCGCCTGGCACTGCGCCGAGTATGGCCGTCTGCACGACGCGCTGGAGGGCGAGGTTGATGCGGAGCTGTTAAAGGGAGCAGCAGAAATCCTGCTCGGCATGATTAGCGGTGAGCCCGGGCCCGGTATCAATAAATACACCTTTGCCGTGCAGGCCTGCGAGCGTTACCTCGGGCATATCCTGCCTGGCTCTACGGCCGATCTGCTGCATTATAAGGTTGCAGGCGAAATCGGCAGGCTGGTGGATGACGAAGAGTTTGCTGACGAGGCGGAGCGGCAGCGGCTGACAGCGCTGTGCGAGCAGATCCGTATCTTGCCCGAGTGGCCCGCGCTGATTGAGGCCGGGCTACATGACGATGACGCCGTGATTTTTCATACTGCGCTTCAGCTTTGCAGAGAGCAGGGTGGCGATCCGTGGCCGGCCATTTATCAGCGGTACCGTGAAAAGTCGGAAAGCGTCCTCTGGTATCAGCTGATGCAGACCGATAACCCGGATTTTATCGCGCAGGTTATCGCGCTGGCGGAAAGTGAGCTGGATCTGGCCACCCTCAGCTGCGGGCCGCAGAAATCCCAGGGGAGGGGGCCGCTATATCAGCAGCATTCGGCGCTCAGTTTTGTCCTGCAGGATTTAAACCGTTTTCCTGGGCAGGGCTGGACGCTGATCCGGACGGGCTTAAAAAGCCCGATGACGTTTAGCCGCCATAAGGCGCTTAATGCGCTGGAAGCCTGGCCGCAGGCTTTGCTGCCAGCAGAAGCCGTTGCAATACTGGCTGAGGCTAAGAGCAGGGAACCGGAAGAGGAGGTTCAGGTAAGGCTGGCGCAGCTACTGGAGCAACTGGTGGAAAAGAATTAACGTCTGCTTTGCCGCTTATGAAAATTGTCTGAAGTGGGGCCAGCGCTTGCCGATGCAGGCGGCTGGTTCGCCTCTGCAGCTGCTGGCAAAGGCTCTGCTCAGGGCGTTAAAAACGAATAACGGCGTCATATCTTCTTCGATATAATCAGGAGCTATCCGAACAGGTCGGGTCATTTAAATGCATCAGTTTGTTTATTTTATTTTCTCACTGCTGTCGTTAGCTTTCTTCATTTTGCTCATCTGGTATTGCTTCAAGCCTTTGCCCTTTAAAAAAGGGCTCCCTCCTTCTCCTGGCGAGATGAAAAAGATATCGGCTAACACTCCGATATTGAAAAAATTGGGCATGAACACGGAAGATTATTACTATGACAGCGACTTCCTGTATCAGCAGCGTGACGGCGAAACGCTTTGCAAAGTTCCGCTGGAAAATATTATCAGGATAAAAGTTTCCGGAACTGAAGTCAGCAGTCGCCGGGTATGGCTGGTTCGTTATGTCACCGGGTCTTATAGCACCGAAAGGGAGTTCCGGGTCCTGAACAACTACACCCTTTTTAATCGGGATTTTGCCGGTTTTCTTGCCGCCGTGAAAGAGGCTAATCCAGCGGCTGAGGTGCAGGAAATGACCTTAGGACGACTGTAAAATGACAGGATAGCGCGGAGGGCTTTAGCATGAGCAATGATATGGAACCCTCAATGGCGGACGTTATCGCTTTTGTCCGCGATTTTGCAGGATGCAGACGTGAAATAATCGATGAAAATACCTGGCTGGAAAAGGATCTGGGGATTACCGGCGATGATGGTGTTGAATTGCTGGAGGAGGCCGAAAAAGTTTTCGGCGTGAGCTTTTCTGCAGACGAAGGTGGTTTCAGGAAGGCGTTCTCTCTGAAAGAAAACGAATATCTTTTCCATAGTGAAGGCATCGATTTTTTTGGCATTGTTTATCTTTGCAGACGACTGCGCGGTATTCCTGAGCCTGTCATCCGCGATCTCTCTGTCGGCCAGCTGCATAGCGTGCTGGTTGAAGCGCTTAACAAAAAAGAGAGAGTTACCCGATAGGCGCATCGCCCAGGACGGGGCGTAGCCTTTTTTCAAAGCCTGGCGGCGATTAACAATGGCTTTGGGTTCCCTCACACCGATGGTGAAAGAGTGATACCTGTGCTGATATCAGAAATAAAACATAAGGGAATAAAGTGAACTGTAAACCAATGCTTTTCGCGCTGGCGGCGTTCTCCCTGTCGGCTCAGGCCGCCCAGAGCGGAAAAACGCTTGAGCACAAAGACTGGGAAGTTGTCTGTGATAACACCCTGACCTGCCGCATTGCAGGTTATGCCAAAGAAGAGGATCCGTCTGGCTCGATCCTGCTCACCCGTGCCGCTGGACCTGGAACGGAGACAGTGGGAGAAGTTACGCTGGGTGATACCGAAGATGATAGCGCGCCGGCGCAAAAGCTGACGCTGTGGATCAACGGAAAATCAGCAGGCGATCTGGTGGCGGCTGACGATAACTGGCGGCTTTCGACCAGCCAGACCTCTGCGGTAATCAGCGCCGTCAAAGGCAGCGGTAAAGTCGAATTTAAAGGCGGCACAAAGCCATTCCAGCTTTCTGGCGAGGGCGCTTATGCCGTGCTGCTGAAAGCGGACGACGTGCAGGGCCGTATCGGCACACCCGGCGCGCTCACTAAAAAAGGCAATAAGCCGGAGAGCAACGTGGCTAAGGCCGTGCCCGCACCGGTTATTCAGGCGGCAAAAACCCTCAGCGGCGAACCCCGTTTGCTGACCGCACCAGAAATCGACGCGCTGAAAACCCGACTGCTTGCAACGGTCAATCACAATGACGATGACACGTGCGACAGCCTGTATTCACCTGCAGAAAACAGCGATCCGGAAACTGACGGACTCACGCTTACGCCACTGGATGACACACACGCTTTGCTTTCAGCACTCTGCTGGCGAGCTGCTTATAACGAAGGATATGGTTACTGGGTCATTGATAACCAGCTGAAAGGCAAGCCTGAATTGGTGACCATTTCCGGATCGGATTACGATAAGGGCGAGATTACCAATGTGCAGAAAGGCCGGGGTATCGGAGACTGCATGAGCCAGGAAAGCTGGGTATGGGACGGCAAGGTTTTTCGCAAAAGCTATGACGGCGGGACCGGTATGTGCCGTTATATCCATGCTGGCGGCACCTGGGATCTGCAGACGCTGGTAACGGATGTGAAGCCTGTTTCGGGTTAAAGCTTTTGTTATGCCAGTGAAACATGATGGCTGACGTGAGTGATTTGCAGCGGAAGAAGTAAGCGAAGAATTTCTGACAAGGATGTCACGCAGTGTCCCTAAGAACCCAAAAGACGATTTTTTCAGCAGTTGCACCTCTGCCTGCGGATAAGGGTTGCGGAAACAGGGGGTAACGGTATAATCCTCAACGTTTTCCGCATACCCTTCAGTGCCGAAGTGGCGAAATCGGTAGACGCAGTTGATTCAAAATCAACCGCCGCGAGGCGTGCCGGTTCGATTCCGGCCTTCGGCACCATCGGAACATCAATAGACGTCAACGGACGTCTTTTTTTGTGCCTGAAATCCAGTATCCGCAAGGCTTTCCTCGCTTTTTCACTCAACCTAAGTCAACCTGATTCAATCTACATCAACTTACTGATGCGGGTACAACTGCGGGTATATCGCGGTTCGATAATGTTTGTACCCACACAGAACCCTTGAAAGGATACTCATCATCGCTCTGAGTGATGTGAAGGTTCGTTCGGCTAAGCCTGAAGCAAAAGCCTATAAACTTACTGACGGCGACGGTATGGTTTTGCTGGTTCACCCGAATGGCTCAAAATACTGGCGGCTGCGTTATCGTTTTGGCGGTAAAGAAAAGATGCTGGCTTTAGGGAAATACCCTGAAATGTCGCTGGCTGATGCCAGGGCTCGTCGTGACGAAGCTCGTAAGCTCTTAGCTAACGGCGTTGATCCCAGTGAAAATAAGAAAGTTATTAAGGTAGAGCAAGAGCAAGAAGCGATAACGTTTGAAGTGGTCGCCAGAGACTGGCACGCCAGCAATCAGAAGTGGTCTGCATCACATAGCGCTCGTGTATTGAAAAGCCTGCAAGATAACCTCTTTGCTGCCATCGGTAAGCGAAACATTGCTGAATTGAAGACACGGGATCTGCTTGTACCCATCAAAGCCGTTGAGTCATCCGGGCGTCTTGAAGTCGCCGCCCGTTTACAGCAGCGAACTACCGCGATTATGCGCTTTGCTGTGCAGAGTGGTTTAATCGACTACAACCCCGCGCAAGAGATTGCTGGTGCGGTTGCTACGGCGAAAAGACAGCATCGTGCTGCTCTGGATCTTGAACGTATTCCCGAATTACTTCACCGCATTGATCACTACTCCGGCAGACCCTTAACCCGATTAGCTGTTGAACTCACTTTGTTGGTCTTCATTCGTTCGAGTGAACTGCGTTTTGCTCGCTGGTCTGAAGTAGATTTTGATACTGCCATGTGGACGATTCCAGGTGAGCGTGAACCGCTGGAAGGTGTTAAGCATTCTCAGCGTGGTTCGAAGATGAAGACTCCTCATCTTGTTCCTTTGTCGCGGCAAGCCTTAGCCATTCTGGAAAAGATCAAAAGCATGAATGGGAATCGAGAGCTGATTTTCGTAGGCGATCACGATCCCCATAAGCCGATGAGTGAGAATACGGTGAACAAGGCTCTTCGAGTGATGGGCTATGACACAAAAACGGAAGTCTGTGGACATGGTTTCAGGACGATGGCGTGTAGTTCGTTGATTGAGTCGGGGCTGTGGTCTAGAGATGCGGTAGAGCGGCAGATGAGCCATCAGGAACGTAACTCTGTTCGGGCGGCTTATATCCATAAGGCGGAGCATCTGGGAGAACGTAGGTTGATGCTGCAGTGGTGGGCAGATTATCTGGATGCGAATCGGGAGAAGGGGGTTAGTCCTTTTGATTTTGGGAAAACCAATAATAAAACGTGATTATAATTCAAATTGTTGAATGGCGCTGATCATGGGCGGCGGCGTGAAGTGCCGCCTTAATTCTGCCAAAAATGGATCTATTGTAAGGGATAATGATCATTGTTGCCCTTTGTCGGAACATCTGCTCCCTTCAAGCTTATTATGAATAAGCCACAGATTTAGTAGGGAGGAGGTGAGATAGTCATTCTGGCAGAACGAAATATAATAAACTTAAAAATACACCAATGCTAAAAATATGACGAAAAAGAGAATTTCTTACCAATTCATCCAAGCACGTTCCACTCCATGTGCCATTTCCCCAGCCTAATTGAAATAATGTAGACCATGAAATTAAAATAATACCTAAAGCGCTAGCGCTATTTTTCCATGATAGATGGGGTGTTATTTTTAATGCTCCTGTATAAAAACCAATTCCTGCTATTAAAATGATGATGCTAAAAATATAGACTGTTGTCTTGAGTAACAAAGTTCGTAATTCTTTTAGCCTCTGGGGATGAGAGTAGGTATGATTTTTTGGATCAAGACTGTAATTTCCTTGTTTGAGCTTCCGTTGATACTCTTCTTTCTCAAGCTCAAATGCCATTGAGTTTTCGGCTGCGGATAATAAAAACCGTTTGGTGTTAGTGATTAAATACCACATGCCTTTATAAATATTCTGCCTTTTAGGAAACTCATTTTCTAGATTCATTTTTTATCTTTTTTTATGTTAAACCATTCTTAGACGGTATTAAACCGCCTAAGGATGGTTCTCATCATTATTCCAAAATAGTTATTATACAGATAAACTATTTGTCATCATAAAATCAGCCATTAGTCCAGAAATTGAACGGCTTAACTCAATTTCATCATGGGGGATAAGAGCATATTGCCACGATTTTCCATTAAGTTTATCAGCATTTTGATTTGCAAATTCGCACCAACGGATAGCTGCTCGTGTTTTGGCCTGAACTTCAGGCGTGTCGATTTCTGTCGCTTTTTTCGGTTCGATCAGGCAATAGCCATTGTCCATTTCAACAACGAAATCAGGTTCATAATTTCTACCATTAGCATATTCGATACGGAACTGACCTGGACGAGGTTTCATCCAACGAATTACTGAAGGATCATTCTCCAGTATTTGTGCAAGACGAAGCTCCCCATCTACAGAGTCGAATTTCTGGTAAGGATAACAGCATTTAGTAAAGCCAGTGAAAATCATCTGGCGGACTTTATTTTTTTCTCCACCCGGAATAGCTACACGGAAGTCTCTTGGTTTTTCGTTTCCGGCAAAATTGAATGTTGCCGGGTGTATCACGTCAAAGCCCTGAGTTATGCGCCCGGTATAGCCAGTTGGTGTTGTCCACATATTTTGTTTGATTTGCACCCATATAAATTCTGCCAACTGCCTACCTGCATTTTTCAGAACGGATTCTGCATCTTCCTCCGGCTGATAACTGCACAAATGGTTCACCATCTGTCCGGCCAGTTTGTAAAGCATGTCGGCATGTTCGTCGTAATCAATTTCATCATGGTCGAGCAGATAACGAATGAGATAGTTTTCTAGCCGCTCTTCCGCTTCTCCACCTTCCTGCCAACTGATTGTCCGCTGTTCGTTATTTTCCAGATGCGTGAGTAAGAGCTCTTTACTGCCGGGTTTGAGCGCAATGCGATCCAATCCGGAAAGGTTGAAATCATTAAACCCGTAATTGACTTCACGTTCTGGCAAAACCACGATTCGAGGAATATCGATAGTATATTCCATCAGTTTTTCGGTGATCGTCCCGACCAACTCCTGAACTTCCGTATCCTCCATTGAAAGGAAACTTGGTTGTTCAACTTGCTCTTCAATCATTTCCGTCAAATCGAGTTGATCCGAAGAAGATGAGATTTGATGTTGAGTCACTTCCCATTCACGCAAGGCTTGTTGTACTCGTCGAGTTACGTTTGCTTTCACCTCTGGCGTGCTGAGTTGCTGGCTGCTAGTTAACCGTTTAGCTTCTTCTGACACCACTTTAAACGTGAGTTCTGCGACTTTACGTTCTGTTTCCGTAGTGAGTACCGGTTTTGATATGGAGTTTGTCTGATATATTGCTTGAGGTTCACAAGCCTGCAACCCAATATTATCAATGACTTGATTCCCCAACAGGAATTCAGCCATTGATGGTACGATAATTTGCTGGGGTTTTATTTCTGGAATACCGTTTTCATCATCATCCAGCCCGATATACAGAACTTTCTTGATAATCGACTCATCGTTATTGGCATGATCGATAATCTCCTGAAAACGGTCATGGGCAATAATCGTTAGGCGATCGACGGCTTCGACGCCGGTTCTTTTGCCGTAGGGCAGGCGCAGTCCTCGGCCTATGGTCTGCTCAGTCAGGATTTCAGAGGCAGAAGCACGTAAGGGAACGATAGTGTACAGATTGGTAACATCCCATCCTTCTTTTAATTTGTTGACATGAATGACGATTTCAGTGTCATTGTCATGCTCAACGGCCAAAAGTCGTTGCATGGTTTCTTCTGATTCTTCGCCCGACTGGTTAGAGTGAACGGTAATAGCTTTACCTTTGTATGCACCATTGAAGAAATCGTCGTGTTCAATGCGTACTTTTAACCTGTCTGCATGATCGGTATCTTGCGCAACGACCAACATAAAAGGTTTAACTAGTTTATTTCCGGTATTATTAGCGAAGCTGGTCAGTTCCGTTTTCACGTACTCATGATGGTGGATTCCGTCTTCCAGCTTTATTTTTTCCAGCTGTTCTTCAGAGTAATTTGCGGCGCGGAAGTCTTTACGAGTAGCAACAGCTGGAATTTTGACGTATCCATCTTTTAGTGCCCGTGAAAGAGGATAGTGATAAATAATATTTTTAAAATCACGCGGGTTTGCACCTACGGTTTTCGGTGTGGCGGTTAATTCAATACCCAATACTGGATTAAGATCGTTAAGTGCTTGTGCGCCCGCACTAGCGTAGTAACGGTGGGCTTCATCCATCAAAACAACTAAATCTGGCAGGTTTGCAAGATAGCTAAAATAAGATTCTCCGACATATTCCTGAATACGTCGAATTTTGGCAACCTTGGATTTAGCAGCACCTTTGGCATTTTCCAATGCGTTGATTTTGGAAATATTGAAGATATTAATATGCGGAGCGGTTTCGCTGCCAAAAAGATCACCCGTTTTGCTTTCAGCAATCGCATAATCCAGACGAACGCCTCGCCCTTCCTGATAGTCATCACCAGTAATTAGTACCGGTGGTGTTTGTGCCAGTTCAGGAATGCCCTGAAAAACATACTTTGGTGAGCCGGGTAAAAAATCCATTTTAAGTTTTTCATAGATGGTCAAGTTAGGAGCTAGTACGAAAAAGTGGCGACTGCGTCCGGTGAGGTATAGCCAGGCAATCATCGCTCCCATTAAGCGAGTTTTACCTACACCCGTAGCCAGTGCAAAGCATAGTGAAGGGAAGGCTCGTTCAAACCCTTTGACTGTGGGATACTGTTGACGTAGCAATTCAATCCAACGATTAAGATCGGGATCTTTGCTGAGACCGAACTGTTCGAGCACATCGCATAAGATGCGTAATGATTCATCCTGCGGATCGCGCAGTGACAGTCGTGCACTAATCCGATTGGCAATTTTTATGGCGTTGCTTTGGCTCATAATTATTCTTCGCCTTCAGTATTTTCGTCGTAGTCAATATCATCAGGTTGTTCTGAATCAGAGAGTACATTTAGCGTAAAGCTATAGTCGTCCTGATCCCATTCGCATTTACTCAGAATGGCGCGCGGAATTTTTACCAATGTCAGATTAGGAAAGTCTGCCCCTTCGGTCATAAAGGCTTTGCAGCAGATCAACAATGTGCGTTCAGTTCCCACCTCTTCACTTATAACTTTGAGTTGTTCATAAGCCAAAGAACCGGTAGTGACGTAGATGTAATCAGTTTCTGTACTGTAACCATGATTCCAGTATTGAGTCTGGCTTGGTGCGTAGGTGAAATTCATATGCTTACACATGGCTTCTGCCAGCATTTCAGCGTTGTATTCTTTGTTGATCACCCAATTGCCCCAGTTATCTTTTTTCAGTAATGAAGGGGCTAAATGGAAGTAGCGGAATCCGCCACCACCTTGCCAGTTAACAGATTTAGAAATACCGCCTAGATCTTCTCCATTAATTACTTTTTTAAGGCGAGGTACAATATGGGTATTACAGTGTTCGCCTAGCTCAATCATGATCCAACGGCGATCCATTTTGTGAGCGACTGCACCAGTTGTGCCTGAACCTGCGAAAGAATCAAGAACTAAGTCACCACTCTTAGTTGCAAGCTGTAAAATACGCTCAATAAGTCTTTCTGGCTTTGGAGTAGAAAATGAATCCGTTTTAAAAAAGGCTTTTATCTCTCTTTTGGAATCCTGATTATCCCCTACTTCATCTCTCAGCCAAATAGTCTTACATACGGAACCCTGTTTCACTTCTGATAGAAAGCGTTTTATTCGTGGTATATTGGTCCCTTTTTCACCGAACCAAATACGATTATCTTTAATTAAATCTTCAAGTTTATCTTTCGAATATACCCAAGATCTACTTTCGGGTGGGTTAACTTTTCGTCCACCTGGAGTTGTAATGGTATAATCTAACTTTGCGGAATAAGTTTTCGCTGAAAGATTATCCGACATCCATGATCCACGAGGATCATTATCTGGATTTTTATATTTTTCATCCATTTCCTTAGTTCTTGGAAGAGGGTAAGGGCGCCATGATTGCTTATTTTTTGCATATACTAAAATATGATCATGGGAGTCAGATAACCATTTTGCATCATTCTGAGGTGCATATTTTTTTTGCCAAATAACATTTGATACAAAATTATTACGGCCAAAAACTTCATCGCACATGACTTTCAAATAATGAGATTCATTATCATCAATGGAGATCCATAATGAACCATCATAAGCAAGTAATGTATATAACAACTCTAATCGGTCACGCATCAACGTTAGCCAAAGAGAATGTTCTATCCCATCATCATAATGAGAGAAAGCACTTCCAGTATTATAAGGAGGGTCGATAAATATACACTTCACCTTCCCTGCATACTTTTGTTCCAAAGCTTTCAGCGCCAGCAGGTTATCACCATGAATTAGCAGATTTTCACTATCCACATCACCATAAGACAACGCCTTATCTTCAAGCAAAATACGCGGTTCCAGACGAGGACGCTTATGTTTACCAATCCAGTTAAGTTCTAGTTTTTGCTTCGTTGACATAATCTATTTTTATCCAATACGTGCTCGCGCGCGTTCCTGTTCACGGATCTGCGCCTGAATTTGTGTATAAAGCTGAGCCTGTTCGTTATCACGATCGGTCGCGGTCACTACCAGTGCGTAAGGCTCCTGCTCGCTGCTGAATGCTTCGCCCCAATCTCTATCCTGACGGGTTACAACGATAAACCATTTTTCATTCGGGTTACGCTGACGGAAAGTCCATACTGATGATTGTACCGTACCGCGTTCCCGCTGTTGAGCAGATACAACCCGGCTTGTTTGGGCATCATCGGAGCGGGTTTCCGTTTCACTCTGGGTCTGGTGATTAAAACTGGCCTGCACCTCATCCAGCGAGCGACCATTAACCAGCCGGAAGCTGATCCGCGTGGCGGTATAGTCCAGTCGGGTGGTACGCACAGCGGGCGAGTAAGCAAGGGTAACGCGGATCTCACGAGTAGCCCGCTGTGATCTTAAAAAAGAAGCAGGGAAGGGTAGCTCAAAAAACTGGTGGGCGTTATTTTCTATCTGCTCTTCGCACCGCATGACCACCACATTTTCTGAAGAGCGGTATAAAGCATCTTCATCAACGATGCCGTAACCCGTTACCTCACGCTCAATCTCGCGGTATCTTGTTGTGGGCGCGTTTTTATAACTGTCTCGCATCGTCTGCGGGAAAGCCTGCGTCATTGCCTGAGGGACTGATGCATGATTAACCAGCATTGCCCGTAACATACTGGCGGACATATCCGGGTATTCATTTAACAGGCGTCCTGCCAGATGCGTAATATATGGTGCGGCAAAGCTGGTACCACTGAGTTCTTTAAACAGAGTTGTGCCCTGAAACTGGTGATGGCAGCTTAATACGCCCAAACCACGCATATGCGCCTGCCATTGCCCTTGCCGTACATTCGAAGCGACACTACCACCATGCGCCATGACGTCGGGTTTAAACGCACCTTTTACAGATGGACCATGCCGGGTAAAAGGTGAAGGTTGGTTTTCTGTTGCCGGGCAGAGATGCTGAATATCCTCAGGCCTTAGTTGTGCATCGTGCGTTGCGTTATGCCTGGCGATGCTGCCCACTGTCAGTACATTTAGTGCAGGAGCAGGATCGATGATAACGCTTGCCTCATGAAGTAGGTAATCAGGATACTCATCCCGCCAGCTATTTTGCGGCACAGGCGGTTCATAACTACCTGCAAAATTCCCTGCAGAAACGACAAAGAGTACATTGTACTGTCTTGACAACGTATCTAATAAATACGCTATACCGCGGATATGTTTACCGTCGTAGGGTGCATTAGCGTTTCCCAATGACAGGTTAAAAATGCGGCAGCCGAGATCGGTAAAATATGCAACAGCAGCTGCAAGCGTAGCTTCAATAGTTTCGGTATTGAATTCAGCCTGCTCGTTCAGGACTTTTCCGTTATACAGCCATAGTTGAGGCTGCCAGAAATTGCTCTGGTTACAAGCCTCAACATCGCCATACAGCGCAATACTGGCAACAGCCGTGCCATGTCCATGTTCATCAAACACATCCTGATCGGGAATAAAGCTGGCGCTTTCGGCAATGGCAGCGCTTAATAACGGATGATTGGTATTAATACCGCTATCCAAAATACATATCCTGGTCGCATTTTCCACAGGCGAACTCAGACGCGCTGGAAGTGTATTTATGTCCCGGTTAATTTGTTGATAGCTAATGCCGCTAGACAGTGGCAAATCAATAAACCTGACGTCCCGATGGGCTAACAGGTGTTCTGCTTGTGCTAGCGAAACTTCGACCCGATACATTAACAGACTGTCCAGATTGACTTTATCTTGTCTGGAAATCCCCTGCTCACGTAACCAATGCTCAAAACGTGTATATATATCGATACGTTTGGGATGATGTGCAACTTCGATAGGCCAGAGTTCCACATCCAGTTTAAAGCGTTCCGCTACAGGAAAACCATAACGCCGAAGAGCCCAGCTTTTGCGATCTTCCGCCGACCAGCCCTCAATACCGTCAAGCGCCTCCAGGATCTGCTTGTAGGTTAATTCTGTATTACCTAGACCGAGGGATGACAGATGTTCTGCAAATGTAGCCAGCCCTTGCTCGTCACTAAAGACTACGCAAACTTGTTTATTTTCCTGACTGACAAACTCTACGCCATGATGTATCAATGCCGAAAAATTCATCGTGCCGCTGTAGTTCAGTTTGAGTATATATCGACCATCATCGGCGCTGCCTGGTACCTGCGTCAACATCGGGCGCAGAGTCTGGAGCTGGTTCAATAACATTTGCCCATGCTGACGTAAATCGCCTCTGCGAATACGAGGCATATTGACTCTGCGGGTCCGTCGGTCGTTCTGAAGAGGGGCTTTGAAAATATTTAGATGCTGATAATTCGCCGTCATGGCAGTCCCTTATCGGTGAGTTCTGGCGTTCTCTCGCTGCATCGCGTTTTTTAAATCTTTCAGCGTCAGGAATTCCTGATGACGCAGGATCATGTGTTTAGTGGCTCGGCGAACGATGCGTTCGATATCTGCACCACTTTTGCCATGAAGCAAGGATAACAACTCATTATCGTCCAGTTCAAACTGTCGGCGAATGCCGCGTAGCTTTAACGCCAGCAACTCGCGTAACTGCGTCTGATCTGGCAGAGGAAATTCAATCACTTCATCGAAACGACGCCAAATGGCGCCGTCCAAAATATGTTCATGGTTGGTGGCCGCCAGAATCAGACTTTTGCCCTGATAAGCATCCATCATTTGCAGTACAGCATTGACGACCCTGCGTAATTCGCCGTGTTCTCCGCTGTCGCCGCGTTCTTTACCTATTGCATCAAATTCATCGAACAAGACCACCAGCGGATGTTGGGCAATAAAATCAAAAATTTTACGCAGATTTGCGGCTGTTTCACCCAGAAATGAGGATACCAATACATCAAGGCGGACAATTGCCAGCGGCATGTCCAGCTCAAAGGCAATGACCTCCGCTGCCAGCGTTTTACCGCAGCCTGGTGGCCCGAAAAACATGATTTTACTGGCTGCTTTCATCCCATAGCTATGCAATACATCGCTACGCCGGTGCTCTTCAAGGAGCTCATCGATCACTGTAGCACTGGTAGCTGGAAGGATCATTTCATCGAGGCTGCGCTGCGGCTGCCGTAGATCCAACAGTGGCAGCCCCCTTTCTTTGTCTACCGGTGCCGGAGGCAACGTAGTTGAACGCGAAGCCTGAACAATGTGATCGCCATAAAGAATATGCTCCAGATCGTTAGCCAGAAGATGGTGCTGTTTCTGACGTTCCTCATCAATAATGGCTTCTGAAACGCGACGGAACGTAGCAGTGTCGCCCGTCGCGCCCGCTTTTATCAGCTGTCTTAATACTTTACCGTTAGCCATTATTGACTCCTGAAACAACAAAACTTCATGCGGAAGGTGAATTCAATGTCCAGCTCACCGCAAATAATTGACTGGACGTTATCTCTGTTGCCAGCTTTTGTTCAACCTCTTCCAGCAGGCGGTCTTCTTCCTGCTCAATTTTTTTCTTTTCATCATGATACTGCAACATGATGTTGTCCCGCTCGCGTTCTAGAGCCTTTAGCGAGCGTTTAGCTTCCATCTTCTCTTTCAGCGAAGGAAGTTGGCGGGCGGTTTTACGCGCTTCTTTAATTTCTGCATCTAGCTGTTTGATGCGTAGGTCCAGCGCGATGCGACGATCTTCTGACCAGCGTTCAAGTTTTTCTACTTCTTCATTGTAATAAAGTTCGTTATCACGTTCGACCTGCTGGATAAAAGAATTCCGTAAAACCTTACATTGTGCGGTTAAAGTGGGTAACAAAGGCTGTTCTTCGATTGATGTTACCTCTGACAACGGCAAGCGAAGCAGACGGGATGCGGTTTCTTCCGCCACTACCTCACCATTTTCCGTTACGGCAGCGACAAGTAGCTGCTCTCGTTGTTGTTCTTGATTTCCGATACTGACTTTTGCTAGTAACAACTGCCCTGATCGTTGGCAAAGCAATTTTACATCAGCCAATTGTCCCGCCTTGGGTTGGTAGATGAAATGGAGTTTCTGACAAACTGGCAATGCGGAAAGGTCTTTTCCCTCATGTAGGGCCACATCAATCAGTTGCTTTCCATATCCCTGATTAGGTCGGAAAAATTCTGCATCCTTTTCATCCGCAACAGGCCAGCTAACGTCATAACGCTTTCCCGAGGAACGAAAACCAGTTTCAGAGTGTTGGAAATCGCTATTGTCGCTTAGAAACATTTCCGCTAGCAGCAGCAGATTTTCCTGATAATCGTTTAACTGAGCGAGGGTCGTTGTGCGTCGCGTTTTTAGGTTTCGGACGACATCCACATCGAAATGTTCAAATAATGAACGCCGGGTTTCATTCTCCCGGTTTTCTAACTGATCTTTTAGTTCATCCTGAAGCTGATTAAACTCTCGTTCGATTTGCTCGTCGGAGCGGCAGTGCTGGTAAATCTCATGGATACGCCGTTCAATATCGACGCCCGATTCAATCGATCCGAGGATATCATCGGATGCGCCAAATACGCCTTCAAAAAGCTGGAACTTTTGGCTCAATAGTTCAAAGACACGCTGATCGGCCCGGTTGCCTTTATTAATGAAATTAACCACCACAACATCATGTTTTTGTCCGTAGCGGTGAACACGTCCAATACGTTGTTCCACGCGCTGCGGATTCCAAGGTAAATCATAATTAATTAACAGTGAACAGAACTGAAGGTTGATACCTTCTGCACCAGCCTCGGTGCATATCATCAGAGTGCCTTCGTCCCTAAATTTTTCGACCAGCGCCGCCTTCATGTCCGCCGTACGCGAACCGGAAACCCGGCCAGAGTTTTGATGCTTCTCTAACCAGTCTCTATAAATCTTTCTAGACGCTGCATCGCTGTTACTGCCGTTAAGCAACACTACTTTGCCTTCATACCCATTGTCTGATAGCAGTTGCGCTAGCCAGGTTTGGGTGCGCACGGACTCGGTAAAAATGACCGCTTTACGCAATCCACCCAGTTCTACTGTAAATTCGAAAGCTCGACTAAGAACGCTTAACAATGCCTCCGCCTTGGCGTTTTTAGTTATAGATGCCGCTAACGTTTTATAACTTTTTAACTGATCGATTTCTGCCTGTAGAGCCCGAGGATCGATGGTATCTTCATCCTCGATACCTTCTTCATCACTGTAATCATCATAATTTTCATAATCAGTCAGGGCATCTAAGACCGGCATTTTATTTTCTAGACGGTGAATCATCGTTTCTAGGGTTCCCTGTATCGCTGTGGACGATGAAGCCAGAATTTTACGAATGACTAATGTCACTAGATGACGAGCACCACTTTTGATTGCCAGCAGATCATCTTGCTGTAAGTAAGAGGAGACCTGTTTATAGAGTGCTTCTTCATCTTCAGTCGGACGAAAATCTTCGGTTATTGAATGACGGCGAGTGAAACTGATCCCACCTTCCTGCTGAACTTGTCGGCGAAGCGTGCGGTTACAGATCTTATTCAGACGTACCCTTAATAACGCCAATTCTGCATCGTCAATATTCTGCCGAGAATAACGGGCTTTAAAGGAGGCCAAATCGCCAAAGAAATGGGGGTCAATAACGGAAACCAGACCATAAAGCTCAAGGATACTGTTTTGAAGCGGCGTAGCAGAGAGCAGAATTTTTTTCCGGCCAGATAATGCACTACTGAGTTTTTTGGCCGTTTTAGCGGCATCGCTCTTATAGATATTTCGCAGTTTATGTGCTTCATCCATGACGACCAAATCCCATGGGATACGGGCCAATTCATGTTCTTTACGGGATGCGAATTCATACGAACAAATACATATCGCTGCCTCACCGATCGCGTTTTCAATGTCAAATGGATTAGCACATCCACCTTTGACCATTTGGTTGAAGCTTTTTGCTTCGATAATGTGTGAAGGTAGTGAAAATTTCTCTTCCAATTCCTGACTCCACTGCTTACGCAGTGTTGCCGGAGCAATAAGTAATAGTTTCCGGCGTCGTTCTGCCCACTTTTGCGCCAAAATCAAACTGGCCTCAATGGTTTTCCCCAGCCCCACTTCATCTGCCAAGATAACACCATTCGACAAAGGGGATGCCAGTGCAAACATCGCGGCTTCTACCTGATGGGGATTCATATCAACTCGAGCGCTGGCGATAGTCTGCGTCAGTGAGTCCTCGGCTTTGCCACTTATCGTTAACCAATGGGCCAGATAACTACGCTGTTGATCTGAATACATTTTTTATCCTTAATTTCGGCGTGCGAAGATGTGCTTATACGTTATCATTTTACTGCAGGGTACCAGGCGCTGTCTTCACATACCGATATATTCTGCGGATTTCTGGCAGGGATTTGATTAGTTCAATACCAAATTTCAGCCCAATTTAAATTGCTTTTTATGACCAGCTTCTGACTGATAAATGCTCGGGTGTAAATACAGGCTGACTCTGACTTTAATAATGCAATAGCTTTTCCTGCATAAACAAATTATTGCGATCACGCTCGCAACGTGGACAATAGTTAATCATGTAAAGAATTTGTATCAGCAAAATCAATAGCTTTACTTAAGTTACGGGGTAGCAATACTCAGGGATTCACTTCATACTGGCGTAACACTTTAGCTGATGCCGAGTCTGGAAAAGGGGCATTTGAGCGTAAAGATGAAGAGTCATTCACGCAGTGGATGAACGTTGATCGGGGAAGATTGGATGAAGAGATTGTTCGATCGTTCTTTGAGGGCGAAGACGCACAACTCAGGACTGTTAAAGTGCTTTTACGGCCCCATGTGTGGATCCGCCTGTTAGAGCATGGTAAAGAACGAGCAGCGGGAGCTCCTGCTTTTATTACACACCTGGTTACTTCTGCACTGTTAAACCGCGATGGTTTTTTATTCCCTACCTCTTCTGCCACCATACCGCGTGACCTGCTTGAGCCACTTCCCAACGGTACTTTCTCAATTGGTGAGATGGAGCAGTATGACAGGTACAAAACCACTCATGATTCATTTACTTTTGGTCCCGATAACGAGGATGAGCAACGTGAAGAAACTGATGAGCAACGCGAGGAACGCTATGCTCGTTATCATCAGCTGTGGCAAAAGTACCTTAAAGATACCGGCGAACTTTTAAAATATGTTGCTGGTAACTGGCTCGAATCACCTGAGCAGTATGAACCCGCTGGATATGGCTACGTTATTAAAGCCAGCCAGCCGGGTGGTGCCAGTATTCATATCTTGCCTATGTACGATCATTTGCTGTCGTGCAAAAAAGAGGTTCCTTTACTGGCGCGCTTTGCCTCAAAAGAGAAGTCTCCTGTTGAACCACTTCTTGCCCGCAATGCCATGTTCAGTGAACGTCTGGGCCATTCAGGCGACAATTTCCCACTGGCTGCCGCACAACGTGATGCTGTTAGCCATTATCTCACTCAGCAACCGGGCGATATCCTTGCCATAAACGGTCCTCCGGGAACAGGGAAAACGACCTTGGTTCTCTCAATTATTGCCACTGAGTGGGCGCGAGCTGCTTTAAATAAAAGCGAACCGCCTGTGGTGATTGCGACATCAACGAACAATCAGGCCGTCACCAATATTATCGAAGCCTTTGGTAAAGATTTTTCTGCCGGCTCCGGACCCATGGCCGGGCGCTGGCTACCTGATGTGAAAAGTTTTGGCGCTTACTTTCCGTCGTCAGGCCGAAGGGCTAAGGCAGCAAAAAAATATCAGACGGAAGATTTTTTTAAACGCGTTGAATCCCTTGAATATGCAGAAGATGCCCAGGTTTTCTTCCTTGAAAAGGCAAGAGCGGCTTTTCCGGCTGAAGAATGTCGCTCCCCTGAACACGCAATGAACCTTTTGCATAAGCGCTTAGCTGCACTTTTTGAAAAGCTTGAGCAAATCGAGCCCGCGTGGGGCAGGCTGAACGCAATACGTCAGGAACGGCGCTCCATAAGTGACGATCTCGAACAGTATTTGCACGATAAGAGAACATTACTGCTCAATAGTACAAAGGAACTCTCACTTTTAACGCAGGGCAAAAAACAGTGGCAGCAATATCGAGCTGGTGAGTCGATTATGTTCGCGCTCTTCTCGTGGCTTCCCGCTGTTCGTACTAAGCGCCAATATCAAATTAACCTGTTTTTAGAGTCTACGCTTGGCGCAAGAATGGCAGCATTTCAGGACTCTCTGCCTGATGGAGTTGATGCCTTTATCGATGGTCTGATTGGACATGCGCTCAAAGAGCAGTCTGCATACCAGCAGCAAATTAACCTTGCTGAAGAGATTTTGCGACGTGAAGGGAAGGCTGCCCTATGTTGGCGTGAAATTACCCATTCGCTGGGTTATACAGGCGAGCCGGAGCTGAGTCTGAACGAAGCTGATAAGCTCGCCGATACACAGCTTCGTTTCCCTGCGTTTCTGCTTGCGACGCATTACTGGGAAGGTCGGTGGCTGATGGATATGGCTGCCATCGATAATCTCCAAACTGAAAAAAAACGCAACGGTGCTAAAACTGTTAAGGCACGCTGGCAACGCAGGATGAAGCTCACACCTTGTGTCGTGATGACCTGCTTTATGCTGCCTCGTCATATGCTCATCAAGGAACATGCAGGCGGGAAAAAGTTTGATGATGGCTATTTATATAACTTTGTTGATTTACTGATCGTCGATGAAGCGGGTCAAGTGCTTCCTGAGGTCGCCGCAGCTTCTTTCGCTCTGGCGAAAAAAGCATTAGTGATTGGCGATACAGAACAGATTGCACCTATATGGAACAGCCTGCCAGCAATTGATATTGGCAACATGGTTGAGGAGAGCATCCTTCCGGGGGGCTCTAAGGAAGAACTCACTGAAGCTTATGCACTGGTGTGCGACTCAGGAAAAAGCGCTGCGTCTGGCAGTGTCATGAAAGTTGCACAGTTTAACTCGCGCTATCAGTACGATCCTGATTTAGCTCGGGGGATGTATCTTTACGAGCATCGTCGTTGTTTCGACAACATTATTGGTTACTGTAATACCCTCAGCTATCACGGTAAGTTGCAGCCAAAGCGAGGGGAAGAAAAAGAGACGATTTTCCCGGCAATGGGCTATTTGCATATTGATGGCAGAGGTATGAAGTCCAATGGTGGAAGTCGTTATAACGCTTTTGAAGCTGAAACCATTGCAGCGTGGCTTGTGGCTCACAAAGATGACATTGAGCGCCATTACGATAAACCGTTGCATAAATTAGTGGGCGTTGTTACGCCATTTTCAGCGCAGGTTAACGCTATAAAAGCGGCATTACGCAAGCTCGACATTAACTGTAGCGGCGGTGAGGATTCGCTTACGGTTGGTACAGTGCACTCGTTGCAGGGGGCAGAAAGGGCAATCGTACTCTTCTCTCCGGTCTATTCGAAACATGAAGATTGAGGGTTTATCGACAGCGATAACAGCATGCTGAACGTTGCGGTATCCCGTGCTAAAGACAGCTTCCTGGTATTTGGTGATATGGACCTCTTTGAGATCCAGCCGGGTTCTTCACCGAGGGGTTTACTGGCAAAATACCTGTTTGCCTCACCCGATAATGCATTGCAGTTTGAGCACAAAGAACGACAGGATCTTAGTACAGCACAAACGCATCTCTCTACCTTGCATGGTGTTGATCAGCACGATGCATTTCTGAACCAGACTCTTGACGCTAATGGTAAGAATATTACCATCGTTTCCCCTTGGCTAACCTGGCAAAAGCTGGAAGAAACCGGTTTTCTGGCATCGATGCGCCAGGCACGCGCTCGTGGTATCGACATTACTGTAGTAACGGACAAAGGTTTTAATACCGAAGATTCAGATTATGAAAAGCGCAAAGCAAAACAGCGGCGCCTTAATGATGCAGTAGAAAAACTCAATGAGATGGGCATTGTGACGAAGCTAGTCAATCGTGTTCACAGCAAAATTGTGATGGGTGACGAAAGTTTATTGTGCATAGGGTCGTTCAACTGGTTTAGTGCCGCAAGGGATGAAAAATATCAACGATACGATACGTCGATGGTATATCGTGGAGAAAGCTTGAGAGGTGAAATCAAGACGATATATTCCAGTCTGGATCAACGCCAGCTGTAATTTTTGATTCTAATTTTGGAGTATTTAAGCAGACGATCATCTGACAACATCAATAAAGATGTTGTCAGGGTTTTATACGGCTAATGTTGATTAGCTGTATAAATAAAGAACTTTTGCCTGAGTTAGAAGAGCAGGCGATGACAATAGATTATTAATCAACAGTAAACAGGTCATTATTCGGAGTTACCTCTCTCTATCATGTTGAGGTAACGTTGGAGGGATATAGGCCTGTTTATATTGCTGTCAGCATCTGCTCACGATCATCAGGCTGTGTCAGCAGTTCGATCTCATTTCCTTTGGGCCATACAGTCACCCCGTTAAAATTCAATGCCTGACGTATTCCTGATGCTGCCGCCTGATTGACCTGCTCCCCGTTGATTAATACACCGCGATGTTAGTAATGTCTTCATCAGTCACATGAGGACATCCTCATGAAGACGCGTTTTTCCGACGAACAGATCATCAGTATTCTCCGCGAAGCCGAAGCCGGGGTTTCGGCCCGGGAACTCTGCCGCAAGCATGCTATTTCAGACGCTACCTTCTATACCTGGCGCAAGAAGCTCGGCGGCATGGAAGTCACTGAGGTAAAGCGGCTTAAGTCACCTGAAGAGGAGAACGCCCGACTCAGGAAACTGCTCGCTGAAGCCATGCTGGATAAGGAGGCGCTTCAGGTGGCTCTGGGCCGAAAGTTCTGAAGACAGACCAGAGGCGGGAAGCCGCCGCTTTGGTTACCGGCGGATCTGGCAGTTATTGCGCCGGGAGGGCTTCAAAACTAAATAGTTCAGCAAGGCAGCGAATTCTCACGCCATTAAAGATAGTGAGTTATGTCGGACTATAGAGGCATTAGTGCAGGGGAAGGCTGACGATCCTGGTGGTGGTGTTTACAAGAAGCGCCTGAACCAGAATCGCGATCGCGTCATTATCCTGGCGAAAGGTGGGGAGCACTGGTTTTACACGTTCCTTTTATGCCAAACAGGATATGGCAAATATTGATAATCGCGAGCTGGCCGGATTTCGCGAGTTAGTAAAGCACTATGCTGCTCTTCGCGATGAAAAGATCACGGCACTGATTAAGAGTAAAGAACTGGTGGAGATTTGCCATGACTGCAAAAAGTAAATTTAAGAGTCCTGCATTTGAGGCCATCCACAGCGCGGCTTCTGGATTATTAACCGTCGATGCTATCCCGCAGGAAACGATGCGCAACTTTGATAAAGCGTGCCTCAACAATGTGGATGAGCTGCAACCCATCGAGATTAAGGCGTTGCGTGAGTAGATGAACGTCAGCCAGCCCGTTTTTGCCAGCTATCTGAACACCAGTGTGTCAACGATGCAGAAATGGGAAAGTGGGGTAAAGCGTCCAGGTGGATTATCGCTGAAATTGCTTACCGTAGTGCAGAAGCATGGGTTGAAGGTATTGGTTTGAGTGAGTTGTACTGGCTGCAGCATTAAATGGAAATCTGACTGAATCACGGCGCAGAAAGAACAATTTTAACCTCGATAATTGGGAGGGATCGGCTTTAAGCCATACACTGAAAAATTGAGGCCGGGAAAATTCTTAAATGTATTGAAACACCATCTCATGAGCAACGATATGAGATTGTAAGGATTAGTGCAGTAACCTGGGAAGAATACAAAGAGGAAGAAAGTTAAACTCTCCCTGATGATTCTCTATTTATTGAGTCAGGAAGAATAGCTGTTGGTGATTTTCTGATATCCGGGACTAATGTTATTGATGTTTTTTCCTGGTGCGCTTCTTATTATTTCCTGCCAGATAAAACTTACGCTTTATATTAAAATGATTTTATAACTTACTTATTTCACACTGTTTTTAGCTGGACTTTTCTTCTCTTTCCTGATGATATATACAGGTATTTAGCGCGGCACGGATGTGCGCCAACACACCCGCGCCGCTAATCACAATCACTATTTAGAAGGAATAGTAATCATGACTGACGCCCATTCTATTGCACAACTCTCTGAACCAGAAGTCTCTCCTGCAGATAACCGGCAATTAACCGTTAGCTATGCAAGCCGCTATCCGGATTACAGCCGAATACCCGCCATCACCATGAAAGGACAATGGCTGGAAGCAGCCGGTTTTGCCACTGGCACAGCAGTAGATGTAAAGGTAATGGAAGGTTGTATTGTTCTCACCGCCCGGCAGGAGAGCGAACTGATGCAGTCTCTGCGCCAGGTATGCAAGTTGTCGGCGCGGAAACAAAAGCAGGTTCAGGAGTTTATTCAGGTCATTGCCGGTAAACAGAAAGTTGTCTGAATGAAAAGCCGCTCCCGACATCGCATCGGGAGCGGTTAAATGTCAGTACGCGATCACTTCCACAAATACATCAGTTGCCTGACTTTCTTCGCTGTTGACCACATTTTCCTCCTTGCAGACCAGCGCCTTATTACCTGACCGCAAAGAAAGGTTATCGCTGAACTTAAAGCTATACCGCTGTGATACAAAGTTAATGCACAGTATCCCATTCCCTGATCGAAGCGAATATTCCATACCTGACCATCTTTAGCGGTCATCGCCAGCTTACGATGATATTAAATATTACGTAACGAACAGAATGCCATCACTTAGACTGGTTTTGACCTGCTCACCATTAATTAACATATTGCAATGTTAGTGCTGTCTTCATCGGCAATTTGAAGACGTGCGTATAAAAATGGCTTTCCAAATCAGCATCCTTCGTGAGGCCAGAGCCGATTTTTTTGCCCCGAAACTCTCCGTAAGCATACTATTCACAAAGCTACTTTCTAAACCTGGTGCAGGAAATCTGGCGGTAGAATTATAAAGAGTGTTATCTACATCCAGCACTGAGTTATCAAAGTCTATCAGAGTTTTCAGCACGTTGGCGAAATAGAAACACAGTAAATATTAGATATATCACTAACTCATGATTGTGTTGAATATTAGACGCAGATCATTTTCATTTTATGATGAGGCATTATGATAAATCACACTCATCTATAAAATGATCAAAGTAGAAGGAGCCAGACATGGCATTAAAAGGAATTTTCACTGTCAATGATGCAGATTACTCACCTTTACTCATGTATGGGATAGGGACGTTTATGGCGTACTCTGGTAACAGGGAATATCGCAATCGTGCAGGATGCATTGCAGTTCCAGACAACGGGCCAATACCTGATGGTTTATATCACATCGTTAAGCGCCCAACCGGTGGCTGGAAAGGTATAATCCGAACTGACTTGCATGATTTCTACTCATGGCCTACTTCAACGCCAGTTATCAAGTATGAATGGTTTGCTTTGTATCGTGATGATGGAAGGATAGATGACCATATGTGGGTTAATAATGTAGATCGAGGGAATTTCAGACTACATCCTCGCGGGCCTCTTGGTGTATCTTTAGGTTGTATCACTTTGCAACACAGAACTGATTTCATCGCTATTCGGCAAGCATTACTCTCTACTTCACAAGTGAAATTACGTAATGGACTAATGTCTTTTGGCACAATTGAGGTGGTTTTAAATGGAAGCAAAACGTGTCCCAGCGGGGTTTAGAATCCTTATCGCAGTATCTTTGTTTGTAATGACGTTCCTTCTGGTAAGACCGTCAGATCCATCGACACAAGGAGAGCAGCAGTTTTGGACAGAGTTAGCAAAGCTATTTAATCAACGCGATATTGAGGGTTTCGTGGGGATTGCGCTATTAGTGATCTGTACAATGGTAACACTCATTGGTTATCAGATTATAGTCAGAGCGATTGAGAAGCAACTTAACACTAAGCAATAATTTTATAAGATGTGAATTAATTCTGCAGAAGTTAAAAAATTGCTTATAAATTGAATGATCTAAATTCGCTCACATTGCGTATTAAATTATTATGATATGTACGGCTAAATCTTAGGTTTTTTGCCCAAAAATACGTGCATGCGAAATTGATTGAGTTGCATTGTAACCTGCTCACTGTTTTCTGGTGTACCTCCACCGGGACATCGGGTTTTCGTTGCGTGATTGTTTAATTCACTATCCTGCAGTCCAATTATCCCCCTGGGAATGAAAGAGACAACACAGGGATGTTTATACGGCATTGAGCCTGCCAGAAAACCGTCTTATTTGCCTGTCGAGGGATAATCCGGAACGCTTTCCAGACACGCAGAGCGGTCAAAGGAACAACTAAAAGCCATGATAGAGTGTGGTGATGTGGTATGCCTGAATGATGTGTGTGTTCTGTCCGACGGGCTGTTTTACATTGACGACAATGGTAAGTTAATTTGCGGCAATGAAAATGCCTTCAGATTCGGTGGAGCGAAAACACTATCGGTGCGTTTAATCATGCAGTGAGTAAGCGCGATCATCGACGCTCTGACGGAAAAACTGCGCCAACTTCATTAAGGCAGCTCAGCGTGGGAGGCGGGAGACAGCCAGTAACCTATGGAACGCTTAACATCAAAAACGTCGGCCGGTTACTCGCTGCTGGCGGTATCTGTAACGATAATAGTGAGGGGTTTCGTATAACGGCTGAACAGTTTGGTGGCGATGTCTTCAGCAACTGATTAGTGTCAGGCGGGGAAACCCCCGGTTAACCTGTGTCACAGATTAGATAATAGTTGCTTTAGTCAATTCAACAGGAAAGCTTGCCCCTTAAAATTATAAAGGGCAATAATTAAACTATAGTTAATTGATGTTTTTCGTATTTTAATATAATTATCGTTTGAGCGCTTATTGCACTCTGTACCCGGCACCTGAAATATCAGATAATCGCGGGTGGGTTTTCCCTGGTGTTGACTTGGTCTTTGACCTCCTGACCGCTAAGCATGGTGAGTGCCCGGTGGTCAGGTACTTTTTTAAGTATAGGGTCTGCGCAGGTGTAATAAAAGCTGTCTTAAAAGACAGGGGTAATGGTTCCCATGTGTGATTATCAGGAATGAATGAATGAATTCTGCTATTGAGTTTTTTTTGCGTGATTACGATGAATTTCCGCCAGAATTAGCAACCGAACTCTACCGGCTCAGAAGAAAAACATTTCGTGAGAGGCTCGACTGGAAAGTCGAATGCATTGACGGCATGGAAAAGGATCAATTTGACAACGAAAATACGACTTACCTGCTGGGCATGCATAACGGGAAGTTGCTATGTGGTGCACGGTTTATAGATTCAACGCAGCCGACGATGATGAGCGAAATTTTTCATGAATATTTCGAGGGTATAAGTGGTCTCCCCACAGATATCCCCTGTTGTGAGATTAGCCGGCTGTTTTTAGATAAAGAAAGACGTGACTCTGCAGGCCTTCATGGCTTGCCCGCCAGTAAAGTGTTATTCCTTGCAATGATTTTTTATTGCATGAAGAGAAACTATCGGGGGATGTACGCTGTGGCAAGTCGCGGCATGTATGCAATATTTCGCCATGCAAACTGGAAAACAGAAGTTATTCAGAAAGGCCTTTCTGAAAAAGGGGAAGTTATCTACTACATTTTCATGCCTGCCAGCATGAGCATCGTGGAAGATATTATCACCAGGGACAAAGCCAGTGGCTGGCTTCGTGAGATGTCCCGGCATTTACGCCATCTTTAACCCGTAACGCTGGCTCAGTTGTCCAGCAGCCGGAGCTCCGTTCCAAGTTTTACCGCATGTGTGGCGTTATTCACTCCGAGCTTTTTCATGACGTTGCCCATATGAAATTTTACGGTGCGCTCCGCAATAGATAAAATGACCGCAACTTCGGCGTATGTTTTCCCGGCGCCGACCCACTTAAGTATTTGTCGCTCACGCGGTGACAAAAAAACGTTTTTTTTCTGATGGTGTTGACTGTATAAGTTAAGCGTTTTCTGATGCAATTTAATAAGAAAGCTAACTATTTCCGAACGATTTTTTTCCATGTCAATACCAGAATCTTTCTGACTGATAATGGATAGCAAAGCCAGGTTGTTCAGGTAGTCATGCAGAGGGAATGTCTGCCCCTGTAAAATATTATATTGAAAACTTTCATTGAAAATTCGCGTGAGATTGTAGCCGCCTGACAGAATGACATTGTTTTCCCAAAAAAAATCTTCAATACAACGTAAACTCTGAATAATGACAGGATCAATAAACTGATACTTTCTTTCAAGGTATATATCGAACCACTCAGGGTTGTTATTAATAATACGCATCTGTGAAGGGTCTTTCTTGTTCATAATGGCGTAGGCATAGATAACACCCTTGTAATCCTCAAAGAATGCATTCAGTTCATTCTGGATTAACAAATTGATTCTTGTATCGTTGTAGTATGTATCCTTCACGTCAGTATCTACCTCCGGGATGAGTGGATAAACCAGTATAATCCGCTTCGTTAGCTGTTGCTAATCGTATTTTAATCCAGCTAACAGACAGTGCAAATGACATCTGCCAGCAATATCCTGGATATTTTTGCTTTACAAAACGGATGGAAAGACCAGCTTACAAGACTACAGATGGATTATCGGGATTCACAAAAATCTGCGGGGACAGCAGAAAAATTCGAATAATGATTCGCGATTTTAAGTTATTGCGGACTGGAGTGAACCGACAGCAGCATTTTTCATAACAAACTCATGCTGGCAGGAGTAATTAAACAGGCACCGAGTCAGTATCTGACTGCTGACGATTTTTAAATCCTGATGCTCATGCTCCCCTTCGGCTCCCCGGCGTTACCGGGTCGTCAGTTCTGCTGCGCTAACCCCTGTGGGTTTTGGACATAGGGCCTGATGGCAAACGTTCAGGTCAACCCTGCAGCCGGCTTAACGCCTGCGCTTTCACTGGCCATATAGGTGATGACAAGCGAGTGTTAATCAGCAGGAGTCACATTAAGTCGTGTAAGCATGCCAGTAATCTGATTACGCTCATGATCAGCAGCGCTATAAGCACTTCATTTATGCTGGTTTCTCAAAGTGCAGATGCGCGGATCGACAACATTGAGATTCAGACATAGGTAACCGATGCTAAAGGTATTGCACAGGATCTTCAGGGGAACCCGAAAGATACCATTTGACGATGAACGAAGAGCGTAAAGCGTCCACTATGAATTTGTCCGTCATCTTTAAAGAATCAGGGGCGGGATTACTGCGTTATTTACACTCCAGCCAGTCTTCGAGTATTACTTTCTGTGAAGAATTCAACGGACGAGATTACAAAGAATGTATCTGATGATCGCACTACAGTTTCCCTGCGGCGTATTTAAAAAGCAAAAATGGATGGACGATTACAGCGCTAAAGATATGCACTGTGGGGATCTTTCAGCGTCACAGCTAAAAGAATATTTTCATTTGCTGGATGTCTCCACCAGGGGCAACCCTTACACCCTGACGAAAATTACTCCATTCCTTCAGCCACATTCAATGTTTCATGGCACCCGTGGAGAAGGGGAAAAGATAACCCGCCAGCAATGCATCAATATCCTTTTTGATGAATTCCGACACCTGTTCTGACCTTTTTCAACTTACGGGCCCCACAAGAATTTAATAAAAAAATGATTACCCATACGCAGTTCTGCAATGGCAAAGCCTTTCGTGATGTGTCGCTGGATAGTGCCTTTCCGATTTTTTAGTATTTGGTTGTTTCCCCAGAGATAGAATCAGCTCGGTTTTCGGCCCTTCATAACGAACTCGCTACTTCCGCATGGCTGGTTCAAGTCAGACGAGGACAGAGGGTTTCATTTCTGTGGTCACTTTATTTCGGACTTATCCTTAAACTTAATTATATCACCATTGTTTTTTAGCTGATATTTACCATTATATACGGTGAAAATAGTACCTAAATTAGAGCTATTACTGACGGAAAAAACCGCATCCTTTTCGATGCAGTTTAACGGTGGGTTCATGTCATCAAAACAGAGCCTGTCGTAGCCATCTGTTTCTTTGTAACCCTCCCCGAATAACCAGAACATAACAGTAAAACTTCCATCGCTATCTGTTTTTGGAATGTTGTACCTGGCTTTTAATATCTCTTTGTTTGTTAGCCACCAGTTTATTTTACCTTTGTCGGTAAAAGGAAAGCTTTTAACTAATACAGAGTTGGCGCTACTATGCTCATGAACAGCGACGATTTCTACCGGTTGAACAGACAGCCAGATAAAATAACCGAGCAGTGCACAGCCCGCGAGAGATAGCGTAAAGAGCTTTTTTTTATTATTTACTTTCATTACGTTCCCCGGTAATTTCGATAGTGGCATCAATATTAGTCATAAATGGCTTAAATCCAAGCTGATTGTATCGCTGGAGCACAAACCAAATACGGAAAAAACGAAACTGGTTGAACATGAATGTGGAAATATCTTTATTGTCTAACCCAAAGTGGTCTTGTACTTTGTAATAAGCGATAGCACGATAGCGATTATTATCAACCTGTAGTGATTTTATTGTAATTTGATTAGCCCATGTATCGTGAACGGTGATCCCCATACCGTTAAAGTTATCCTTAAATCTGTCAAACTTTGGAAGCTTTCCAAAAGATATGGCTTCTGTTAATTTATCCTTCTTGCTGGCTGGATAGCATTTATTTTCCCAATCTATATTTTCAGTCATAGCGTCTTTAAGACGTAGGAATGTACTGTTTTCATTAGAGCTATCTTGAAGGATATGCTTTTTCAAAGCGCTGTTCAGCGCCATATCACTGAACGTTCTGCCATTAGCGTACTGCATATGGGTGATCATCTTTTCAATCAGATACTTGTAGGGGCCGTAAAGAGAGAACAGGCGCGATAGCTGGCGGAACTCATCAAAAAGAGTTACGGCGCACTGCTGATGGGTAATTTTCTCACCTTCTTCTCGGGAGCCATAAAACATAGACTGTGGCTGAGTGAACGGAGTGATTTTCGTCAACGTGTAAGGATTGGTTTTGGTGGAAACATCAACCAGATGATAATGCGCTTTCAATTGTGTTTCGTTCAGATCCCCACATTGCATATCACTGGCGCTGTAGTCGTCCATCCATTTTTGGGTTTTGAATATCGTACAGGGAAATTGTAGTGCAACCATCGTAGTACATTCCTTGTGCTATCGTCCGTTGTGGTATTCACAGGGAATAATACGCTGTGACAGGCGGCGGTGCAAATTTTGCACAGGACATTTTGTATGTATCCCGCATAATCGTGCCATTCACATTTAGAGATCCTCTGGCACAATCAATCTGCCAACGTAAGGAGATCGCTATGTGTAAAACTCGTTTTACTGAGCGTAAGATTATCGCTGTGATTTAGTCAGTTGAATCCAGACGGACTGTTGAAAATGTATTCCGGGAGGCCTTTATCTCTGATGACACTTACTATAATCTGGATCGGCGCCAGCTATAATTTTTGATTCTCATTTTGGAAGATTTAATCAGAGGATCATCTGAAAATACCAATAAAATGCTATTGTCAGGATTTTATATGGCTAATCTTAATTAGCCGTATAAATAACTTTTGTCTGGGTTAGAAGGGCAGGCGATAACAATAGATTATTAATCAACAGGAAACAGCTCATTATTCGAAGATGCCTCTCTTTGAAAAATTGAGATGACGTTGGAGGGATACAGGCCTGTTTATATTGCTGTCAGCATCTGCTCACGATCATCAGGCTGCGCCAGCGGTTCGGTCTCATTTCATTTGGATCATATTGTCACCCTGTTAAAAACCAATGGCTGACGTATTCCTGATGCTGCTGCCTGATGGCTGTGTGAGTTGTCTTACTACCAGCGTGCAATAAGGCACCTTTGTCGAAAATCTGTTAGTTGCGCTTTTTATGCTCCCTGGATAACCCGAGATAAACCATACAAGGAGTGTTGTTTATGAGTGCACAGGCAGAGAGGAACATTACGCCGGATAACGTTAGGCGAGATTACAATGGCTCGAAGAATATTCGGTGATTCGATAGTCTATAGCCGTGTCTGGATTCATTACGACAGCTATTTACCATTCGGATTAAAGAAACAGAACTACGCGATGACCCCCAACGGGGAGCTATGGTACAGAAAGCCAATGTACTAAGAAAACTTTTCCGCACACTCTGTTTTCATAGAAGATAAATATGTTTTCATCCATGAGTTGGGCCACGTGTGGCAACATCAACACGGGTAATGGGTGAGAATGCGGGGCGCATTTATCTGGGCTGCTGAATACACTTACAGACTGGATAAAGACAAGCTAACTGATTACTCTCCTGAACAGCAAGTCTCTATTTTAGCTGATTATTGGTTACTACTGGTTTATGGGATGAGTAAGTGGTCTTTCTATCAGAGGCCAGGTCGCATGGGGATGTATAGGGGCAATGATATGTTGCAGGATGTCCCCTCGCTTTATCATAAAAGCGTAACAGGGAAGGGGCGTTAATCATGAGAAACAAGATGATGCTGGGTGTCGTATTTCTCTTAACGGGATGCCCTGGGCCTGGCGACCGAATGGTGGAGCGCGAATCTACAACGGCATTTATCAAAGACAAGCAAGTTTGTGTGGTGTCGCCACTGGAGCCACAAGAAAGGATTACTGCCATTCAAATCAACAGCGATAAAAGCAACTCTCTTCACAAGGTTTTTGATGACAAACCTGTTTATATTCCAAAAGGTGAGTGCCTTCCTGTGTTTGGATTTAAGTTCACAACTGGAGAGCGTTACTATTTCGCCTGTGATGTTCAATCTGATAAATCAGCGTCGCATTTAGTCACGGCTGATTTTTCTTATTCCAAAGAATAAGGAGGCAGAACATTCACTCAGTTGCCCTAACCACCCTGCAACACCAGCGCTATACTAACCAACCCGAAGCTGGTTACCACTGGCTCCGTGCTAAACTGGATAAACGCTCCCCCAATATGAACCCTTGTTGATGAGGTTGTACCTGCATTGAGTCGCCTGACCGGACGCCATCCGCTGAACGGGAAATTGTTGTCGCAATGCCGTTCTCTGTCGCTGGTCATCGCGATGCTACTGGTGGGATGCGCCCGCTCTGACGCGCTGTGGACGGTCACACATGACCTCTGCATGAACAACTATCACTACCGTCGCGATCCGGCTCCCTGCCAGCAAATCTATCTGCCGCAGGACAACACGCAGGGCTACAGCATCATCCAGAATCCTCGCCACAGGTTGCACTTTATTCTGGTGCCCACGGTGGCAATGTCCGGCATTGAGAGCATTGCGCTGACGCGCCCCGGACGTCCCGATTATTTCGGCTACGCCTGGTTAATGCGCTATCGTCTGATGGCGGCCTATGGCGATAAAGTGCCTGAGGATCGGCTCGGCATGGCGCTGAATTCCGCTTATGGCCGCAGCCAGAATCAACTGCATATTCATCTGACCTGCCTGCGGGAAGATGTCTATCGCCAGCTTCAGGCCGAGCGCCCCTATATTAATAATGACTGGCGACCCTTGCCCGACCGTTTGATGAACCACACCTACTATGCCCGTCGCGTTATGCAGCCGACGGCGATGGGGATCTATCCTGTCTCCTCCGTGGCGCGCCATTTCCGGCTGTCGCCGCCGCAGCTGGCGGAGTCTGGTGTGGCGCTCATCCCGACGACGTTTTCGGGAGAAAAAGGGTTTATCCTGCTAACCACCCGGCGCGGCTGGGATAAGGGCAATCGGGCTTCCGTTGAGTCGCTACTGGATAAACGCTGCGATATTCTTTCAGCGCCGCCAGCTGATGTTTCAGTCGGGAAGTAACTCAACCTTATCACCCTTAATCCTCCTCCGACCCAGCCACTCTGCTGTAATCAAACGCTCTGCCAGCCAGAACCCGGCTGACGAGGACGATCGCCCGTGCAGAAAAACCAGCACATGGCTTATGCCGTAATGAAAGGCCAGCAGCCCGGCGACCCCGTTCTGCAAAGGTGGATGCGATCACCCGTGTGCTGCATGAGAACAGCGCTCCCGCTTTCGCTCAATCCATCTATTAGGATCCTGTCACGCACACATTATAAATCGCCTCTCTTAAACAGAGTCATCGACAGCGGTAAACTTCTGGTAGAATCACAATAAATGAAACAGTGTTTCATTTATTTAAAATCATCGGAGGAAATATGTCCAAAAATGCAGCATTACTCCTGGCCACAGGATTTGAAGAAGCAGAAGCGTTTATTACTCTCGATATTCTCAGCCGACTAGGCATCACAGTCACTACCGTTGCCTGTCAGCCTCAGCGTGAGATCGTCAGTTATCACGGCGCCGTCATTAAAACAGATACGCTGATTGAAGAATTACAGGACTCACATTTATTCGATGCGCTGATCATGCCTGGCGGGCCTGAGGGTTCTAAGAACCTGGCCGCCAGTCCTGCTGTGGCTGCCTTAATCCAGAGACATGATGAAGCGGGAATGTTGATTGCGCCAATCTGCTCTGCCGCCGCCCGGGTGCTGGGGGGGAATAACCTGCTGAAAGGCCGTCGCTACACCTGCTCAGGCGAGCTGGGGCTTGAGGTAACAGATGGCGAATACGTGATGGAGGATGTAGTGGAGGATGGCAATCTGCTCAGTGGTCGGGGCCTGGGTGTCGCCTTCGATTTTGCATTAACGCTTGCTCTGCGCCTGACCGGGAATAAGGGTGCGGTCGATTTCCAGGCTGAACATATCTATTACCGTCCGTGGCTGAACAGGTCGCCTCGCTAAACGCCCCTGAATTTCAGTCAGAAACAGAGCGCTGATTGTTGTGATGCCAGCAAAAAGAGACACCGAATCCTCAGTGTCTCTTTGAATCGCCGCCGGGTTCCACTAACGACTGGTAACTGGCTTACCGATACAACGCCGCTTTCCCCATCGAACTAAACAGCGCCATCTTCGCCGCGACCACTTCACCTGCCGCCTGCATCGGTTTAACAAAGAGGGAATTAGGCTCGTGACCCCCAAGCTTCAGTTCCTGCTCCAGCGCGACAAAGAACGCCTTCTTCATATCACTGGAGATATTGATTTTACCGACGCCATAACGAATTGATTCCGCGACCTCACTGTCTTTGTTGCCCGAACCGCCATGCAGCACCAGCGGGATATTAACCACCTTACGGATCTGCTGCAGGCGCTCGATATCCAGCTTCGGCTGCTTCCCTTTGGGATAAAGGCCATGCGAGGTGCCGATCGCGACTGCCAGCGTGTCGGTGCCGGTCTCGCGCACAAAGGTCTCGGCCTGCTGCGGATCGGTGTAGAGAATCTCGTTACTGCCGCCTTCGCCGCTGCCTTCTGCCACGCCAATGGTGCCCAGCTCCGCTTCAACAGAGACATTAATCGTGTGCGCTATCTCGACAATCTTCTTCGTCAGCGCAATGTTCTGCTCAAAAGGGTGAGACGAGGCGTCAATCATCACTGAAGTAAAACCGGCGTAGATCGCTTTCATCACCTCTTCCAGCGAGCGGCCATGGTCCAGATGGATCACTACCGGCACGCGTGCCTGAATTGCCAGCGTCCGCAGATAGCCAATAAATTCCGGGCCGGTGAAGGCCATCTCTTCAGGATGAATCTCCAGAATCAGCGGTGAATCCAGTCGCTCGGCAGTCTCAACCGCCACACGGCCAAACTCCGCGCTGGCGATGTTGAACGCGCCAACGCCAAACTGATGCTGTCGGGCAACGCTGAGCAGGTCTTTCATGTTGTAAAGCATAGGTTTTATCCTTGTTTTGCAGGAACGGAGATATCTTTTTTCAGGAACAACAGGATCAGCGCCGTCAGCAGACTGCCTGCGGCAATCGCAAACAGATAACCCATGACATTGCTGATCACGTTAGGAATGAAGATGACGAAAATGCCGCCGTGCGGAGCGCGGGAAGCGCAGCCCAGCATCATTGACAGGGCGCCCGCTAATCCGGAACCCGCGACGATGGCCGGGATGACGCGCAGCGGATCGGCGACCGCGTAAGGGATCGCGCCTTCGGTAATGAATGACAGACCGAGGATGTAGGTGACCTTGCCGGTCTCGCGCTCCTGCTCGGTAAATTTGCGGCGGAAAAGGGTGGTTGCCAGCGCGATGCCCAGTGGTGGCACCATGCCCGCCGCCATACAGGCGGCAATCGGTCCGTAAACCCCGCTCGACATCAGGCCAATCGCAAACATACAGACGGTTTTATTCAGCGGGCCGCCCATATCAAAGGCCACCATCATGCCGAACAGCAGGCCGAGGATGGCCGCGTTGGTGTTACCCAGCGAACTGAGGAAGTCGGTCAGCCAGCCGAGCAGCATTTTGATCGGCTCACCAATCAGCAGCGCCATCAGTGCGCCGGTCAGCAGCACGCTCAGCAGCGGCACGATTAAAATAGGTTTTAACCCGGCGACCGCTTTGGGCAGATGGATATGGTTATTGATCAGCAGCGTGATGTACCCGGCCAGGAAGCCGGCAATCAGCGCGCCAAGAAAGCCGGAGCCGGTGTGGATCGCCATCATCCCGCCCACGGCGCCCGCCACGATGCCCGCTTTGCCGCTGACAGACTGGCTGATCCCCAGCGCAAGAATCGGCAGCATCAGGGCAAAGGCGGAACCGCCACCGATGTCAGAGAGCATCTTCGCTATCGGGCTGAAGTTCGCGTCCCCTGGTGTGGCCGCCGTAATCCCGAATGAAAAACTCAGTGCGATCAGAATGCCGCCCGCCACCACAAACGGGATCATCAGGTTCACACCGGTGATCAGGTGCACATAAATCTCTGAAATCCAGGAACGGGAACCCGACGCCTCACGGGCACTGTTAGCCGGCTCAGATGCACTGGTCTGCGGCGCAGCGTCTGCCAGCCTGGGAGCCAGCTCGCCGTTAACAATGGCATTTAACAGGCCTTCTGCGTCCTTCGCGGCACGGGTAACGGGCACCTCAATCACGTTTTTATGCTGGAAGCGCGCCATCTCAACTTTTTTATCTGCGGCGATTAACACCACATCTGCCTGATGAATATCGTCGTCGCTGAAAATATATTCGCTTTCAATCGCGCCCTGGGTTTCAACTAATACATTCAGGCCCAGTTTTTTAGCCGCTTTTTTTAAATTACTTTCGGCAAGGTAGGTGTGGGCGACACCTGTAGGACAGGCGGTAATGGCAATAATGTTCATAAATGTTCTCCAGTGAAAATTTTATATTTATGTTTTTCGGTCTGAAGGGATGGCTACAAGCTGGAATACCTCCTTTGTTTTTTAATTCATGCTGTTCTCCGGTTTATTCAGGCTCCCGATCGGGATAACAGTAAATGAAACATCTCTTCGCGATGCGGGACATTAAGCAATTGCTCGACGACATCTTCATCGCCTAACGCAATGGATATTTTGGCGAGCATTTTTATATGGCCTACATCTTTATCGGACTCTTTTACCGCGAACAGAATAACCAAGCGTACTTTGGTGCCGTCGATGGTCTCCCATGGAATATCCTGGCGTAAACGACCGACAGCAATGCGGGTCTTGGCGACGGCGGCAGATTTACCGTGCGGAATGGCAATATGATTTTCAAATCCGGTGGAGCCTAATTCCTCACGCAGATAAACATCCTTTAGAAAAGCGGCTTTATCGGTGACGGCACCGGTCTGGCAGAGCAGATCGGTCAGCTGAGAAATAATCTGCTCTTTGGTCTGGCAATCGACATCGAGAATAATGCACTCTTCTTTTAATACTTCGTTAATAGCCACGGCTGTCGTCATTTTGCTTCTCCATTATCATTAATTAATCGAATTCGATACCAGACACTCCGTTACTCTTGCGATATCTTTCGCCGAGAACAGGGCCGAGACATACACCACCGGTTTTTCCAGCGGCTCCAGCCGGATGGTGGAAATCACCACGTCACACTCATGTCGTTTCAGGGAGTCAGCAATATTTTTCCCTGGCACGATGTCGATAATTTTCCAGTCGGGAAAGGCGCGGATAATCCGTCCGTAAAGCAGCTGCGAGGTGCCCAGACCGCTGGAGCAGACCAGCAATACCCGTTTTACCTTGATGCTGTTTTCGATGGCTGCCTGAATATGCACCGTCAGGTAAGCCACCTCATCGTCACTGATCTCATCCAGGCTGTGCTCCTGCGTCAGCTGGCTGATCACCGCTTTAACGGCGGCGAACACCGTGCCCAGTTCGGTCTGGATATCATGCAGCAGCGGATTTTTAATCCGGATGTGATATCTGAGGCGGTTCAGCATCGGCTTGATATGCGAGGACAGTGAAGCCTGCAGGTTCTGGTCGGTAGTGATTTCAATGTTGATGCGCTGCGCCACCCGGGCGATCAGCGCCTCAGCAAAGCGGGTTTCACGCTCTGAAATCAGGGAGTCATCGTGCTGTGGTGACTCACCGCCCGCCTTACCGGAAGAGACCAGATACTGATAGATGGAGTGAGACTCCTCGGCCACCAGTACCGTGTTGTAGGCGGTCTCAATGCGCTCTATCACCGCCAGTGATACCTGCCATGCGTGATGGTCGCTGACCCGGTTCATCGACACCGCGCGGGCGTCGGTCCTGTGCATCGGCGAGTGACTCCGGTGGATCAGTACCAGAATATGCGTAAATAAATTGATGTAGTAAGGATCGCTTATCGTATATTGCAGTTGCTGTTCAATAAAATTAATTAATTGCAGGGTAAAATGGACAGCCTGCTGACCAAATTTCTCTGAAAGCTCCTGCAGCGTGCTTTCATCCAGACGGCTTTCCATCATGTCCTGACGGTTATAAATCGATTTTAACACCAGCGCTTTCATCGCCATGCGAATGTTATGGTCGCTGCCTTTTATGCTGGTTCCCACACGACTTTTTAATAAGGTTAAATCAAACTGATGTAACCATGTTTCTAATGTTTTCAAATCATTCACTATCGAAGCGCGACTGATAAAATATTTATCCGCCAGTTCGCTGATGGAGGAGCTTTTTGGTGACAGCATTAATAAATCAGACGCTATTTTCAGCATCCTGAAGTTACTGCTGAAATCATCCACTTCGGTTGAGAAAATCCGGCGCGCGGCTATTTCGGACTGCGCGTCAGCGAATTTAATTGTGATCCCTCTCCCACTTTTTCCGCTGAGATTGATTCCCTGGTCAGAAAGTTTTTCGTTAATATCGGCGATATCGCGGCGCAAGGTTCGGGTGGTGATTGCTGTTTTTTCTGAAATAGCGTGCAGGCTCACATAACTGTTATGAGAAATAAGCTGTCGCATAATCGTCAGTTGCCGTTCAGTCAGCGCCTTCATCATCATCAGGTTCCGCTTAATCTGTTATTCGCCTTGTCAGTTATCATCTAAGCAAAGGCACTATGCCATGTAAATATTAAAACATGGCCACAACCTGGTGGTCAGGCTGACCACCAGAAGGTGAGTTTTCGACATAATCGGGGACGAGATGCATGGATATAACAAAGGGGATTAAAGATTTTTGCATGCTGACGGTCGTTGAAATCCTGAGTGCCCCTTTACTGAATATTGGATCGTCATGCCGGAGAGGTTAGGTATGGACAGAGTCACTGCAATTCCGGACCTCTAAGAAAGAGCCAGCGGATCCTCTACCCCATGTGGCCAGACTACTCATTCTGACGACGCTCAGCAGTATTACCAGAAGTGACCAGCCACAACAGATGAAAAGCGAATGAGTCAAATCAGGTGATGAGATCAAGGATGGCGTAAAAAGTAGCCACTATGATGACTTTCCGCACAGGGCTTACAAGGGATTGTGGAATGGATACGGTTGAGGAACTTAACGGAACATACTTTTATGCGGGGCGCTCCAACCTGACAGCTTCTGAGCTTTTCTTCATGATCTTCTGTGAAACCACAGCGAATCATTTTGGGATAGATGATCTGGCTGCAGTTATAGCCCTTTACAGCGGTGTTAATAATCAGAAAACCCGTACTAAGCCCCAGGGGGCAAAAGAGGGCACTTCACGAGTATCTAAAGCGATGCGCAAATATTTTAAGAATGCGAAGTTCCCCTTTGGGATAAAGTTGCCTACATGGGTGGGTGGCTATACCCCCTGGACGGCTGAACGCCGAATGGTAGCAAAAATAAGCACATTTATTGGACGAACGATTCCTCTCATAGGTGAAGTGATTATAATTGCAGATGTATGGCAAATTACTTACTGCGCAATACGTAACTACAACCGTATAGCACGAGGCAACGATAAATTATGGTAGATGACGTTGAACAACGCGTTTTCGCGCTGGCCAGACGCTACAGTGGCGTTTACCTGTTTAATAATGATAAGAAGCAAAAACTACTAAATCATGAAACCGACCTTGATACAGATATGTTGTTAGACATTGGTGAGGCGGAAGAACTTATGAATGATTACTTTGAGGAGTTTCACGTTTCCAGAGGAAACTTCAGAATTGAAACTTATTATCCGGATGAACCACTATCCTGGAATCCATTCAAAAAGGCCTTGCCCGTTCCCGTTCCGGATTTCACTTTAGGGATGCTGATTGAGTCAGCGAAAGCCGGTAAATGGTTATACGAATAACTATTAACAAAGAGTGTGAAGTGGCTGTACCTGTACTTTTTTTAACGGATGACGGCGGTGCAATAATCCGTGGTTATTCAGACGTTATAGACCGTGAAGGCAGTATAGAATTACGCGGTTTACAGCATAATCTGATGATCCCAACGGACCCGATGACCGGAAAGGTTACCGGGACACGTCAGCATTCTCCCTTTCAGTTTAGTAAGGAGCTTAATAGTGCTTTGCCTTATCTGTTTAAGGTTGCCGCAACAGGCCAGACGCTAAAGTCAGCTGAGTTCCTTTTTTATCACATCAATGACGCCGGACAGGAGGTTGAGTATTACCGCATCTCCCTTGAGAATGAAAAAGTTATTTCTGTCAGTCCGGTCATGTATGACACCCGCGGTTGTCCCGGCAAGGGTCATATGGAAGAGGTGGCGCTGAACTACGAGAAGATCACTCATTTATATAAAGACGATAATCTGTTACCGCATGATGCATGGAATGAGCAGCCGACAGCATCATGAGCAGTGATTTCATGATTTTATAACAGGAGTTGCTCTGGCATCGTCATCCGCAGCAGCAGAGTCCTTATTCTGCACAGACAAAAGATCAGAATCAGCTAACGGGGTCAGATCTGACCCCGAAAAATGCCCCCATCTCCAGGCCCCGCAGCTCTTATCTCTCCCGCAGCGCTTCCTTCGCGCGGTTCAGCGGTTTCATCAGATATTCCATGATGGTTTTACTGCCGGTGTGAATCTCGCCCATCGCAATCATGCCGGGATAAACCGGAAACTTTTTGCCCTTTTTATTGACCAGATAATCCTTATCGGTGCGAATGTAGACGCGGTAATAGTACTGGTCGCGATGGACTTCATCCTGGATGGTGTCAGGTGAGATAGAAGCCACTTTACCCTCCAGACCGCCATAGATGTTGTAGTCGTAGGCAGTGAGTTTCACCACCGCACGCTGGCCGGGCGTGATAAAGGCGACATCGCGCGGGGCAATCTGCGCCTCAATCATCAGTTGCTCATCCAGCGGCACAATCTCCATCAGATTGCCG
This sequence comes from Pantoea sp. E956-1, assembly GCF_982223955.1. NCBI lineage: Bacteria > Pseudomonadati > Pseudomonadota > Gammaproteobacteria > Enterobacterales > Erwiniaceae > Pantoea > Pantoea sp. E956-1. The sequence goes on from NZ_CEUYZP010000005.1 coordinate 228,038, forward strand.
CGCTGTGGGATAACGCCGCCAACCGTATTAACCTCGATATCTTTAACAATGCCTCTGACCGGCGTAACAATCACCGTGCGCTTCAGCGAGTCAGCGCGTCCGATAATAATGGAGCGCTGAGACGCCGCTTCGGCATTGGCTTTCGCCAGCTCTTCACGCGCCTGGACGATATAGTGATTCTCAGCGTCGTTGAGTTTGTTTTGCAGATCGTTCGCCTGGCGTTTCAGCCGCAGCACTTCCACATTACTGGCCGCGCCTTTAGCCACCAGCGACGAGGTCAGCCGTAACTCGCGGTTGATCAGCTCCAGCGCTTCGGTCAGGCCGCTGATGGTCTTGCTGTAGTTTTCACGGCGCGACTGATAAAGCGCGGTTTCAGCAGCCACCAGTGGCGGATCGGCTAATACTTCAGGCGGAAAGATCAGAGGTGTACCAGCGGTCTCAGCCTGTAAGCGGGCCGCCGTCGCCAGCGCGGCACGTAACCGCGAGGTGCTTTCCTGCACACCGGAATCAATCTGGGTCGGATCCAGCAGGGCCAGCACCTGACCCGCCTCAACCACATCGCCTTCGTGAACCTTCAGCTCTTTCAGGATCCCGCCCTCCAGCGACTGAATAATCTGCTCGTGTGAGCTGGGTACGACTTTGCCGACACCGACGGTGACTTCATCCAGTTCGAAGTTCGAGGCCCAGATAAAGAACAGCACCAGCATGATCAGCACCGACAGGATGATCAGACCGCCAGAGGAGACCCGCTTACGGGAACGCTGAGACTTCTTTTTACGGAATAAGGAGAAACTCATACCTGTGCTCCCTGCGGTTTAACGTTCACTTTGCCCTGATGCGGCGCTGCGCTGGCCTCAGGCCTGGTGATAAGCATCTCGGCTTTCGTTCCATCCCGCGCAATCCTGCCCTTATCGATCAGCATGATGCGATCCACCAGCTGCAGTACCGCCGGACGGTGAGTGGCGATAATCAGCGTCCGGTTGCCCATCCACGTCATCAGCCGCTCAATCAGATGTTTTTCCGCGCTATCATCCAGCCAGGCGGTAGGCTCATCCAGCAGCAGTACGCTGGGCTGGCGGAGCAGGGTGCGCGCCAGCAACAGCTGCTGACGCTGACCGCCAGACAATCCTTTGCCGCCCTCCTGCAACAGGTAATCCATGCCTTCCGGCAAGCGTTGAATAAAGTCGAGTGCGCCGCTGATCTCCAGTGCCTGCAGCATCTCCTCTTCGGTCGCCAGCGGCATGCCCAGGCGTAAGTTCTCGCGGATCGTGCCGTAAAAAAGGGAAGAGGTCTGGGTAAGCAGGCCGACATCACGCCGCACATCCAGCGGATCGATAGAGGAAAGACGCACGCCATCCAGCAGCAGTGCGCCTTCGCCCGGTTGCAACAGGCCCGCCATCAGTTGCAGCAGCGTCGATTTACCGGAACCATTACGCCCCAGTAGCGCCACTTTCTCACCGGCTTTAATCGTCAGCTTTTTCACCGTCAGCACCGGGTCAGGGGCGTTCGGGTCGTAGCGATAAATAACGTCGGAGAGGGCATATTCGCCGTTAATGCGCGGACGATGAACCCGGATGCTGCGCTCTGGCTGATCGACCTCACTGTTAAGCAGGTTCTCCAGTCCTTCACGCGCCACTTTAGCCTGCTGCCAGCGGCCAAATATCATCGCCAGTTGTCCCAGCGGTGCCATCATGCGTGACGCCAGCATCGAGCAGCCGATTAACACGCCGGTAGAGAGGTCGCCACTCATGGCAAAGAAGGCACCCACCAGCACCACGCCCACGTACGCAATAGTCTGGACTTCGCTGGTCCAGCTCATCAGCAATCCGCTGATAAAACGCTGCTTCTGCGAAGATTGACTGATTACCTCGTTGAGGTGATTCCACTGGTTCTGAAAGTAGGGCTCTGCGCGCAGCAGCTTGATGTCATCCATGCCCTGTACGGTCTCAACCAGCATGGCGCTGCGAACCGCGGACTCGCGCATGGTCGCTTTGGAGAGCTTCGCCAGCGACCCCTGTGCCAGCAGGCCCGGAATAACAATCAGCGGAATCGCCGCCAGCGGAACCAGCACCAGCCATCCCCCCAGTAACCAGAGGATAAAGAGAAAGATGATTAAAAAAGGCAGATCGGCAATCGCAGAAATGGTGGTCGAGGTAATCAGTTCACGGATCTGTTCCAGCTCGCGGATCTGAGCAATAAAAGAGCCGGTGGATTTGGGCCGCTGATCGTTACGGATACGCAACGCGTGACCAAAGACGCGGTCGGAGATGCGCAAATCCGCACTTTTACCTGCCATATCAGAGATATGCGTGCGGATAATGCGCATCACAAAAACGCAGGTCAGGGCGATCATTACGCCACCAAACAGCACCCAGAGTGAAGGAACGGACTGGGAAGGGATCACCCGATCATACACCTGCATGGTGAACAGCATCGCGGAGAGACCGAGCACGTTGGAGATCAGCGACGCAAACATCACGTTTACATAGGCTGGCCACTCCCGAAGAATGGTCTGCCACAGCCAGTCAGCACGATGCGGCTTGATATAGTCATCTACCCGCGCATCCGGCACCGAGGACTCCGGCTTCGCCAGCAGTACGCGCTGCGCATGCTGCGACAGCTCTTCAATACTCAGCGTGGTCTGCAGCTGTTTTTCGCCGTTCAGCATCACGCTGACTTTGTCTTCTTCGCCTGCCGTGGTGATGACGCCGACGCCGCGGGGACCAAAATCGACGATCAGCGGCATCCGCCAGGGATCGAGCTGATCCGGATGAAATTCATCAAAAATGACCAGCAGGCCGAGCTGGCGGGCCATATTTTCAATCAGCGCATCCTGTGAAAGATGCTGCATATGCCATTCCGCTTCTCCTTTCACCCGTTCAGGTGAACCATCAAGCCGGTAATGTTTAGCCACCAGCAGCAGCGCTTCAAGCCAGGGGGTATAAGCCTTTTTTGCCTCAGGCTGGGCTGAAGCACTCTCCCTGTCAGATATCGTGTTCATTATCGTCTTCTCTTCGTTGCTGACAGAATTACGGCGCAATGCGCAGTCCGTGGATCTCTTTATTATTTAAATCAAACGCGTCGCGTGCCATTCCGGTCACCACCAGATAATTAACGGAGGAGGCCCACAGATCGCAGCGGGCGTTAATTAAATCCTGCCGGGCGCGACTTATTTCCTGTTCAGCATTGAGTAAGTCGAGAACATTTCGATTACCTAAAGATAAATATTGTTCCCGGTACAGCGCGCGCGTTTCCATAATGGTTTTCATCCGGCTGCTCAGCAAAGTGATATTTTTTTGCAATCCCTTAACGCTCTGGAAATAATTTCTTTGTTGATCGCTAATCTCCAGTTTCTTACTGGAAATAGTGGTTCTGGCTGCTTCCAGCGCTCTGGCACTGGCGCTTTCCTGCGCCACTAATGCGCCGCCCTGATAAAGGGTGCTGTTAACAGAAAGATAAACGTTCTGATACTGGCTATGGCGCTGATAATCCGCAATGTCACCGATATATTTGTTGGTGTTGGCTTCAAGCGATAATGTGGGGTAGCGCTGCGCTTTGTAATTACGTAACTCTGCCAGGGCGACGGCGGCATCTGCCTGGGCCACTAAAATGGTCGGGTTACGGTTTAAATCGATCCGGGCGCTCTGACGTTCAATCAGGGGCAACAGGGAGACCGGCGCGGATATTTTCTTCTCTGCGACCGGCTGGCCGAGTAGCGATTGCAGATGGTATTTCTGCTGCGCCAGTTTGATTTCCAGATCCAGCTGTGACGCCTGTGCGGCTTCAACGCGCGCCTGGGCCTGAACCGGATCCACACGGGTGCTGGCCCCGGCCTCGGCACGCATTTGCGTCAGTGCCAGGATGTCACGCAGTGCTTTTACCTCTTTTTTTGCATTATCAAGCAGCTGCGTTGATCGATAAACCTCATTCAGTGCCAGGGCGGTCTGCTCAATAATGGTGTCGATCTGCATCAGGACCGTGGCCTGCTGGCGCAGATATTTCGCGCTGGCCTGATCGACCGCGCTGCCGGTTTTACCAAAGTCGTAGAGCATCTGAGAAAGGCCGACGGTCGCGATATGGCCGCTGCCTTCATCCTGCTGTCGCCCCGTGGTGATGCCCGCTTTTATGGCGGGCAGATAGCCCGTTTTCGCGGCATCAATGGTGAATCCTGATGACTCCAGCGTCGCAATGCTGCTGCTGATGGAGGGGTGATGATTAACCGCCAGTTGAATGGCCGCCTGCCAGTCAGCCGGAAAGCTGTCAGCCCCGTTTGATTCTGCAGGCTGCATATCAATTTCGGCCGGATTAATTTGTAATGTATCTGCCAGCGCAGAACCGCCCGCAGGTAAAGTTCCGGGATCGGGCGTTTTAGAAAATACGCCCCAAAAGCCGGACGGGGCTTCATTTATTGAAGGCTCACTTGCAGAAAATAGTTTTTTATCTGCAGCAAAAGAAGAGTGGGTAATAAAAATACAGTGCAAAATGATAATTATTTTTTTCATGATATTTTAAAAGTTAAATATACCTCAGTCATAAAGAGCGGCTTAGCGCGCAGGGAAAGAGCAGGCTGGTATAAATAACCCAGCCTGCTTTTAATGCGGATTTTAATTATCCGATGGTTACATCGTCTTCAATATATAACTGTACCACGGAGCCATCGGCTGCAGAACTGGTGTAATGGTTATAGTTAACCCCATTTGCCACTAATCCGTCTGCCTGCTCCCAGTTACCATTGAGCGTCACCGTGTCGCCATTTTCCCCTCTGACAAATAACGTATTATCGTTATCCGTTACCTTCAGCAGACTTTCTGCACTGACCACCAGATTGTCTTTTGCGGCATCCGTCATCAGGTCGATGGTTTCAATATTATTGACCCTGGCCGAGATATCACTGAGGTTCAGAGTACCTGTGCCATGCCAGGCCAGCGTATCGTTACCATTAGCGCCGTTGATCGAGATGAAATCGGTATCATAGACTTCGAAAACATCTGCACCGCTGGTGCCGGTGAAGGTAATTTCTCCACCCGCGCTGCCATCAACATCCACACCCAGGTTAAAGCTCAGAGAAGCATTGCTGCCGTCTGACAGGGCATAGGTGAAGGTGTCAGTGTTACCGCTGTGCGCATACGTCTCATCCACCTCGTAGCTGTAGTGACCCGTCTCATTGATAACCAGCGTGCCATAGGCGCCTTTGACGCTGACGGCACTGTCGTCGGTAATCGCGGTGGTTTCACCATTCAGGCTCACCGATACCACGGTCAGATCGGCTGAGACATCCGCTATGGAACCGGTCAGATGCTCTGTCACTTCGTTGAAGTTCAGGCCCTGCTGAACATAGAGTTTGACTACCGAGCCATCCAGTGCCGTGCTGGTGTAGAGGGTGTAGGTAATGTTATTCAGCGTTTCCACGCCGTTAACGGTCCACACGCCCTGAAGTGAAAGGGAGTCATTACTGCCACCCCTGACATACAGCATATTGCTGGCATCAGTGATTTTCTCAATATCATCGGCACCCATCAGCAGCGTCGTCGCCTGGGCGTTGTCCTGCAAATCGATGATTTCGATATTGTTCACTTTGTCCGCAATCTCACTGAGGTTCAGCTCGCTTGCACCATTCCAGACCAGCGTATCCTGACCTGATTTACCATCCACCGAGGTGAACTGGGTGTCGTGAACGGTAAAGCTGTCATCGCCAACGGTACCGGCAAAGATCAGCGCACCCCCTTCCGAACCATCCACGGAAACACCCAGCGTCATCACCAGGTTTTTGGTGGTGCCATCTGCCAGAATGTAGGTGAATGCATCTTCACTGCCGGTCAGTTTGATCACCGAGTCACTGTTCAGCGTGTAGGTATAACTGCCATCGGTATGAATAGTCAGCGTGCCGTAGGTTCCCGCAATGGTGGTGCCCGCTGCGGCCACCAGCGTGTAGCTTGCGGCACCGGTCACAATCCCTGCGGTTATCGATTTCACCAGCAGTGAACTGTCACTGGCGCTGTCGCTGGTAAAGACCGAGCCATTGACGCTGGAGCTGGTGCTGACCTTATAGTCGGTGGTGCTGACGATATTCACTGCCACTTGCACGGTGAGCGCGTCGTAGTTGGTTGACCACAGGAAGCCAGGATGTCCGGACTGCGTGCTGTCGACCACGATGCGATAGGTTCCCGCGCTCTGGCCTTCCAGCGAAACATTCAGCGGACTGTCGCTGGTGACCGCCTGAGTGCCGCTGGTCACGTTGTCCCAGCGCAGCGTCTGCTCGTTGTAAACCTGCAACGACCAGTTCACCGACACGGTATTGCTGGCATTGATCGACGCCCCGGTCACGCTGACGTTAATCTCCTGCAGATCGCTGATGCTGTTAACCGTGAAGCTCTCACTGGTGAAAGTGCTGGTCGCGGTGTTCATCGTGGTGGTCTGCGCCACGCTGTCGCTGAGCAGGGCAACGTCGCCCGTGACATCGGCCGCATTGTTTTCAGACGCGGTTTCGGTGCTGCTCAGTTTCATGTCGCGATCAACATAGAGGTTCACCGTCTGACCATCGGCGGTGGTGCCGACGTAATGAACGTAATCCACATTGTTGACCACTTCACTGCCTGACAGCGTCCAGCTCCCGGAGAGTGTCAGTATGTCTGTGATGGAACCTTTAACAAACAGTGTGTTGTTTGCATCGGTGATAGCCGCCACATTTTGCGCGGTGACAACCAGATTATTCACTGCACTGTCATTAACCAGCTCAATCTCTTCAATATTGCTGATTTTCGACTGCAGATCGCTGAGTGTCAGTGTGCCTCTGCCGCTCCACACCAGCGTATCCAGACCTTCGCCTCCATCAATGTGGGTAAAGCTGGTATCGCTCACGTTAAAGATATCGCCGCTCGCTGTTCCTGTTACATCCTGCGCAGCGGTAACGGTATATTCCGTTCCATTCTGGCTATCCGTATAGGTGGCTGAAGAGAGATTAATTCCCTGCTGCACGTAGATATCGACCACTGTTCCGGCAGCGGTTGTGCTGGTGTAGTGCGTCCAGGAGATGCTGTCGACGATTACCGTGCCACTGTCGACCCAGGTGCCTTCCAGCGTCACGCTGTCGCCAGCGATGCCCTTGATATAGAGTGCGTTACTTTCGCTGGTAACCTCTTCGACGCTCTGCGCATCAAGCACCAGGTTGTCGCTGCTGGTGGTTGAGGTCAGCATGATCGATTCGATATTGCTGACTTTTGCCGCGACGTCGCTTAAGACCAGCTGACCATTACCATGCCATGCCAGCGTGTCGTTGCCAGCCGCACCATCTACCGAGGCGAATTGAGTGTCATACACATCAAACACATCGTCTGCTTCAGTACCGTGGAACACCAGCGCACCGCCGTTGCTGCCGTTAACCTCAACGCCCAGATGGATCGTGACGGTGGCAGTAACGACCTCACCATTGGCACCTTTCAGCGCGTAGGTAAACACGTCTTCAGAGCCGGCTGGCAGTGTGGTGGTAGCAGGGGTATAGGTATAAGCCCCGTTGTTATAGATCACCAGGGTGCCATACTGACCCGCAATGGAGACGCCACTTTCGGTGACCCAGGTATAGCTGTCATCGATCGTCACATCGCTGGTGCTGTCTCCGGCTTTGGCATAGATGCGGGTGTAGATGGAACTCAGCTTATCAACCGCACCGTCTGTGCCTTCGTCGGTCAGCACGTTGCCAGTGGCGAGTTCATTCGCGGTGATGACGTAATCCGTAGTACTTACGGTTTGTGCCGACATTGCCAGTATCACGTTATTCGTTGCACCGGTGGTAGAAATTGCTACGCGGTAAGTGCCTTCACCCAGGCCGGTCAGCAGCGACGACATCTCCACGTTCTGGATCACTTCCTGGTTATGCTGTCCGGCTGCCACGACGGCGGTCTGCGTTTTCACCGTGGACCATGTGCCATCACTGTTCTGCATCTGCACGTTATAAGTGATGTTTAATGGTGTGGCGAAGTTATTGCCCAATAATCCCCATTCGGTGGTTAACGTCAGTGAACCCGTGACTATATCGTCACTACCCGACAGCGTGAAGGTCGAGGTGTAGTTCTCGGTTCCGCCTGCGACCAGCTTAACGTCCGCATTTGTGGCGCTGGATGACTCGTAAGTCACCGTAACGCTGGCATTTGCCTCGTTACTGGAAGCGATGTCGGTGACCGCTGTCGCTGTGGGATCGGTTGGATCCCAGCTCAGAGCCAGGGCCGCATTGGTGGTACCAATCTGCACGTGAATCTGGGCGGATGAACTCACACCGGTGGCAGAGTCGGTAATGGTATAGGTAAAGGAATCTACCTTACCGATGCTGTCCATGGATGAGATCGGGGTGTAGACATAGCTGCCATCGGAGTTGATGACCAGCGTGCCGTACTGACCTGTCAGTGTGGCGGTTTTGGTGGTGGCGTCCAGCGTGACAGATGTCACGGTGCCATCACTGCTGGTCACACTCACTGCACTCACTGAGGTATAGGCGCTGTGCGGAATACCATCTGCACCATAGACGGTATCGACATCCGTGATCACATTGCCGGTTGCCGTGGTGTAGTCGGTCGGCGTGCCCTGTTCCGCCAGCGTATAGACGGTTTTAGAGGCGTTCAGATTAAAGTTCGCACCGAGGTTAATACCACCGGTGGTATAAACCAGCTGATACTGGCCAGCAGTCAGACCGGTTAGCGTGATGGTAGAGGTTGATGCGCCCAGGCCAAACAGTCCAAACAGGTTTCCGCTGTTCTCTTCAGAGACAGTGACCCAGGTGCTGGTGGACGAATCATACTTCTGCAACACCAGCGTTGAGCTACTGGCGACATTAAGGAAAGCGGAAGAGGTTGCCGTGACATCAAGATCGATAATGGTGCCATCGGCCACCACAATCGGATCACTGACAATCTTATTGTTGAACGACACTAATCCACTGTCTTCCAGTACTGTCCCCAGATCCTGACTCACATCAACCGGATAGGTAAATCCGACCGCTGCACCTGAGCTGACATTATCGGAGGCTGTCAGAACAATCGCCTGCACATTCAGATCCAGAGCATCAGATGGCGCGCTGCTGTTACCTGCCGCGTCTGTTACGGTAAAGGTCACTTGATGCGTGCCGTCATACAAACCGTCTTCAGCGGTAAATTTCCAGCTGCCATCATCAGCAACGGTGGTTTCGCCGACGATCTGATCCTTGTCATAGATCGTAACGGTGGCACCAGGCTCAAGATCGCTACCGCTAAAGGTGAGTTTACTGTCGCTCTGGGTTTCGGCTGCGTTAACTGTTGCACCGACTTCATCGGTGATCAGCACCGTAGTAATGTCCACGCCTTCCGGTGCAACAGAATCCACGAGATAACTGACAGCGTCAGATTCACCGCTGCTGTTACCTGCCGCGTCGACTGTCTCAAACGTAAAGCGATGATCACCCTCAGTCAGCGCTTCAGACGGCGTGAAAGACCAGCTGCCATCGTCGGCGACCTGGGCTTCACCCAATACCGTATCATTATCGCGAACGATAATAGTGGTGCCCGCTTCCTGACCTGAGGCGCTAAAGGTCGGTGTAGTATCACTGATAGCGCTACCAGCGACTAACGCATTACCCGCATCATCAGAGACGACCATCGTGGCCACATTAATGACCTCAGGCGCAACCGTGTCGACGACGACGTTAACGGTGTCACTGCCAGTGTTTCCTTCCGCATCCGTGACAGTCACGATTAACGCATGGTCACCTTCAGCCAGTGCTGCTTCAGGCGTAAAGCTCCAGCTTCCATCTTCAGCAACCACGATACTTCCCAGCGCGGTTTCCCCATCGGCGATAGTCACTGTGGTACCTGGTGTCTGATCTTTTCCGCTGAACGTCGGTGTGGCGTCATTAATGGCATCGCCATCAACAATCACGCGTCCTGCATCATCGGTAATTACGACACCGGTGTTAATGCCTTTGGCAGCTGAGACTGACAGATCCAGTACCTCAGACATGCCGCTGCTGTTGCCGACTGCATCGGTGACTTCAAACGTAAAGTGATGATCGCCATCGTCGAGTGCGGTTGATGGTGTAAACGACCAGCTGCCATCCTCATTCACCGTCGTTTCGCCCAATACAGTTTCACCGTCGCGAACAATAACGGTGGCTCCTGCTTCGAGATCTTTACCACTGAAGGTCGGTATATTTTCAGAGGTAACATCCGCGGCGGTAATCGCATTGCCATCCTCATCGGCCAGCGTCACCGTCGTGATATCAACCTGGTCTGGGGCGGTGGTATCAATCGTGACGTTGAAGATGCCGTCAACACTCGCACCTTCTGAATCGGTAACCGTGACCTTGATAGCGTGCGCACCTTCAGCCAGTGGGTTTTCGGGCGTGAAGGTCCAGCTGCCATCTTCGCCAGCTGTCACGGTAGTCAGTGTCGTTTCGCCATCAGTGATGACAATATTCGTTCCCGGTTCGAAGTTTTTACCGTTGAAGGTTGGGGTGCTATCACTAACGGTGTCGCCATCCAGAATAGCGGTGCCGTTATCATCAACGATCTCCATAGAAGGCGCGGTTTGCACCACGACATTAACGGTGTCATTGACCGCGTTGCCGTTTGCGTCGGTGCCGTCGATGACCAGGGCATGATCGCCGTCATCCAGCGGAGTTTCCGGCGTGAAGGTCCAGCTGCCGTCGTCGCCCACGGTGGCGGTGCCGAGCTCGGTGTCGCCGTCGGAGACGGTCACGGTGGAGCCAGGCTGCATGCCGCCGCCGCCGATAGTCGGGGTGCTGTCGCTGGTGCTGCTGCCGTCCGCGATCGGATTGCCTGCGTCGTCGGTCAGGCCCGGCGCGGTGGCGCTGGTGTCGACGTTCACCTCGACGGTGCTGCTGCTGGCGTTGCCGTTCGCATCAATACCGTCAACCACGAGCGCGTGCCCGCCGTCTTCCAGCGGGGCGTCGGGGGTGAAGGTCCAGCTGCCGTCCTCGCCCACGGTGGCGGTGCCGAGCTCGGTGTCGCCGTCGGTGATCACCACGGTGGAGCCGGGCTGCATGCCGTTACCACTGATCGTTGGGGTACTGTCGCTGGTGCTGCTGCCGTCCGCGATCGAATTGCCGGCGTCGTCGGTGAGGCCCGGCGCGGTGGCGCTGGTGTCGACGGTGACGTCGACGGTGCTGCTGCTGGCGTTGCCGCTGGCGTCGGTGCCGTCGATGACCAGGGCGTGCCCGCCGTCATTCAGCGGGGTTTCCGGCGTAAATGTCCAGCTGCCGTCCTCGCCCACGGTGGCGGTGCCGAGCTCGGTGTCGCCGTCGGTGATCACCACGGTGGAGCCGGGCTGCATGCCGCCACCGCCGATAGTCGGGGTGCTGTCGCTGGTGCTGCTGCCGTCCGCGACCGGGTTGCCCGCGTCGTCGGTGAGGCCCGGCGCGGTGGCGCTGGTGTCGACGTTCACCTCGACGGTGCTGCTGCTGGCGTTGCCGTTCGCATCAATACCGTCAACCACGAGCGCGTGCCCGCCGTCGGCCAGCGGGGCGTCGGGGGTGAAGGTCCAGCTGCCGTCCTCGCCCACGGTGGCGGTGCCGAGCTCGGTGTCGCCGTCGGTGATCACCACGGTGGAGCCGGGCTGCATGCCGTTACCACTGATGGTTGGCGTGCTGTCGCTGGTGCTGCTGCCGTCGGCGATCGGATTGCCGGCGTCGTCGGTCAGGCCCGGCGCGGTGGCGCTGGTGTCGACGTTCACGTCGACGGTGCTGCTGCTGGCGTTGCCGTTCGCATCAATACCGTCAACCACGAGCGCGTGCTCGCCGTCTTCCAGCGGCGCATCAGGGGTGAAGGTCCAGCTGCCGTCCTCGCCCACGGTGGCGGTGCCGAGCTCGGTGTCGCCGTCGGAAACGGTCACGGTGGATCCGGGCTGCATGCCGTTACCATTGATCGTCGGAGTGCTGTCGCTGGTGGTGCTGCCGTCCGCGACCGGGTTGCCCGCGTCGTCGGTGAGGCCGGGTGCGGTGGCGCTGGTGTCGACCGTCACCTCGACGTTGCTGCTGCTGGCGTTGCCGCTGGCGTCGGTGCCGTCAACCACGAGCGCGTGTTCGCCGTCATCAAGCGGGGCGTCAGGGGTGAAGGTCCAGCTGCCGTCCTCGCCCACGGTGGCGGTGCCGAGCTCGGTGTCGCCGTCGGTGATCACCACGGTGGAGCCGGGCTGCATGCCGCCGCCGCCGATGGTCGGGGTGCTGTCGCTGGTGCTGCTGCCGTCGGCGACCGGGTTGCCGGCGTCGTCGGTCAGGCCCGGCGCGGTGGCGCTGGTGTCGCCTTCCGCTGGTTTACCTGTGTCGTCGCCCGCGCCCGGCGTAGAATCATTGCCATTGTCTTCTGCCGGGTTACCAGCGTCGTCGCCCGCGCCCGGCACAGAGGCACTGCCATTGTCTTCAGCCGGGATACCTGCATTATCACTCGCGCCCGGCGTTGTGTCGCCGGTGTCGATGATAACGTCGACGGTGCTGCTGGCAGGGTTGCCGCTGGCGTCGGTGCCGTCAACCACGAGCGCGTGCTCGCCGTCGGCCAGCGGGGCGTCAGGGGTGAAGGTCCAGTTACCGTCGGCATCCACGGTGGCGGTGCCGAGCTCGGTGTCGCCGTCGGCGATCACCACGGTGGAGCCGGGCTGCATGCCGTTACCACTGATCGTTGGGGTGCTGTCGCTGGTAGGACGACCAGCCACGGGGTTACCGGCGTCATCCGTAAGAGATGGTGTTACGACAGGAACAACGCTGGCAGCACTGTTGTCTTCATTGGCTGCTGCCGTGTTGTTATTTCTGGAGGAGGAGCCACCGCCACCAGAGTTTGAGGCCGCCGCCACACCAATTATCGCGGCCAGACCACCTAAAACGCCACCCGCTACATAGACATTGTCTGCAATCAGGGGATCCGCAGTCGTCGAGACGAGTTCATATACGCCATTAGCCGCATCATAGTTATACGCATAGGCCACACCGTCCGGACCGGAGGCAGTCATGATTGGGAGTTCATCTGCGCTGACGTTTTGCAGGACGATGTCGTACTGCTCACCCGTTACATCATCCACCAACTTAAACTTCATCTGGCCGTTAGCTTTTGACGCAACGATCTTCTGTGGAGGCTGCCCATCAACGCTGTGAACTTCATAGGACGCAGCCTGTGGCGTGGACTTCAATGCCAGCGGCTGCCCAGATTCTAAAGCATGCTTAGCAATGATATTGCCATTGCTGTCTTTAATAATTAATTGAACTTTCATTTTTCACCCATAGATGCCGAAATGAACCCGGTGATTAATTAATCACCGGGCGTTGCTGTGCTGTTTTAAGAAAAGTTTTGTTAAAACAATTAATTAACCTCCATGTAGCAGTTAATAATGGCCACCTGCCGTGGCGTAATAAACATGGCTGAAAAGTATTATTTCCTGTAATAAACGGTGTAATTTGAGACGCTGCATTAATAACGCGGAACGTTTTTTCTGTGCCCAGCTATAAGGTGAATGAAATTTTTCAGGGTAAGCTTTAATCCTGTTTAACCATTGATGTGCTTATCCTTAATGTTTATTTCTTCCGGTCATATTGCTTAAAGAGTGCATTCTGCTAACTGAGTGCTATGCCGGGTAAGTAACACTATTTTGTATAACGTAAACCACCTTTCTCTTATCAAAGGGACGGTGATGCAGGTGATTATTTAATTGTTCAGGTGCCTGTATTCCGCATTCTTACAAATAAAATCATAAAATGGAATTTACAAAACCCTGGTAAAATATAGTATCGATAAGCGTCGTCATGCCGTGGATTGTTCCATGCAAAGCACGTCGATAGGAGGATTTTAAGTGAAAAATTCTGAGCATTTTCTTAATTTCAGTTTTTATCGGATCTTTATGTCAATTTAATGTAAGTGTGGGTAAGTCGCATTTTTTTGCACGCAAAAAAGAATACTGAAGTAGATTGGATAAAAATAAACATTAAAAACAGTGTGTTGCGTGATTTTTGATGTGGTTTTACAGGCGTTTCTTTTAAAAGATAAACTGTTTTTTTAAGAACTGATGTTAAAAGCCTTTGAGTGCAATAAAACCTGCGTTGTCATATGGCAATAAATAACAGGGGGTGTTTTTAACAATAAGTGCACTCTTATTTATCTCTCTCAAAGACAGGGGGTGTGATAATCATTTTATAACCTATGTTAAAATTTATAGCATGCTGCTGTATGCCTGGCTGGAGGGGGTAAATATCTGTGGTCAGTAAAGAACGATGCATTTTTATGCGTGCTTCTTCTTTTTCGGTTTTCTGACTTTATGTACAGATATGATTATTCCCTTTATTCTGATAGCGGTGATTTATTGTACCCCAACGGTTGATTTGCTGGTTTGATATCACGGGATACTGGCAGGCCACCTGAAACCCGCAGGCGTTGTGAGCGCCTGCGGCAAAATTCTGTTTCAGTAAAAAAGTAGACTCAAAAAGGGTAATCGAAAGGTGGGGAGTTAATTGTTGAATCTCATTTCATACGCTATCGGGAATGAGCCTGTAGCATGTGTTTTGCGGCAATCTCTCTTCATTTTGATAAAAAAAGCCCGGCATTCGCCAGGCCACATTTGATTCTTACGCCATCTTTAACCGCTGTAGCCGTTTCTCGCGGCGAATCTTACGCTCCTCCATGACTGCAACCAGCGCCATCAGGCAGATACAGGCAATAGCAGCGATATCCAGTGCAGCAAAGGTGCCCGCCCAGCCGGTCAGGCCAAAAATCGGCGTGCCGTCGGCAATCATACCCAGGCCCAGTTTGGCAAAGCTGTCGCCAATCAGATAGGCGAAAGTACCTTTGATCCCATCCGCTGCGCCAATCGCTTTTTTCGGTACAAAGCCGACGGCGGCGACGCCGATCAGCAGCTGCGGGCCAAACACCAGGAAGCCCAGTGCGAACAGGGAAGTCAGATAGACATACTGGTTGCTGGCATGCTGATAGATCCCCAGCGTGGCGATAATCAACGCTAACGCGACGCAGGCCACCAGCGCACGACGGCCATTGGCCAGGTCGGATAACCAGCCCCATAGTAGTGTCCCCACCAGCGCACCCACTTCAAACAGGGTAAAGCCCTGAATCGCCACCTCTTTAGAGAGCTTCAGCTCCTGGAAGGCGTAAACCGTTGACCACTGATCAATTCCGATACGCACTACATAAAGGAAGATGTTGGCGAAGCAGAGCAGCCAGATCACCTTGTTCTTCAGTACGTACTCAACAAAGATCTGCCATTTGGTCATCGACTCATCTTCGGCTTCTTTGTCCTCATCGCTCAGCTCTTCGTCAAACAGCTCTTCGGCCTTGCCGAGGCCATAAGACTCCGGGGAGTCGCTGCCGTAGCGCAGGCCGATAAAACCAACGATCAGCGCGATAATCGATGGGAAGATAAACATCCCGATCACGTGGCCGTCGAACAAGACGTTCGCGCCAAATAGCGCAACGCCCGCCGCACCGGCACCGCCCAAATTGTGGGAGATATTCCACATGCCAAGATAAGAACCCCGTTTGCGGCGCGGCGTCCATTTAGTGATGGTGGAGTAGCTACAGGAGCCGCCGGTGCTCTGGAAGAATCCGCTTAAGGCATAAAAGGCGATCATCAGGAACAGGCTGACGGAACCGGTGCCCATGCTGGCGCTGAAACCCAGCATACAGATGGCCGAGAGGATCAGCATAAATGGCAGGAACTGCTTGGTGTTTTTGCCATCAGCATAATAGGAGACCAGGGTTTTCCCGACGCCATAAGTGATGGAGAAGCCCAGACCGATCATCCCCAGCTGCGTCATGCTGAGCCCGTAGGTGGTGATCATATCGTTCTGTGCAATATTGAAGTTTTTGCGGATCAGATACATGGTCAGGTAGCCGATAAAGACCACCAGATAGGACTGCATAAAGGGCTTGAACCACATTTTGCGCCGCAGTTCGATGGGCAGATCCAGTGTGGGTTTACGCACCTGTTTGAGAAAGGCCAGCATGGAAGGGGATTCTCCTGGTTGGAATAGCTGCAAGGGGCAGCGAATGGCTGGCATTGTAAAAACCTGCCGCCAGACTGGCCTGAGACAGCATCCAGGCGAAACCAGGAAAATTTCTTAGTTTTGCCCCACTCGGGGCAAAAAGGAGAGGCGTATCACGCTTCAGGCAGGGAGCGTGGTGCCTGAGCATTTAAAAACGGCAGCAGCAGCAGGGCGGAAATTCCCGCCGCCGTGGCAATCACCGCAAAGAAGCCACTCCAGTGCCAGACGTCGATAACCCACGCCAGCGGCCAGCCGGAGAGTGACGCGCCCAGATAGGCGAAAAGACCAACGAAGCCGGTTGCCGCGCCCGCCGCATCTTTATGGGAGCACTCGGCTGCCGCCATACCAATCAGCATCTGCGGGCCGAAGACAAAGAATCCGGTAGTAAAAAAGCAGGCTGCCTGCATCACGTAACTGGTAAACGGCATCAGCCACAGCGAGCCGACGGAAAGCAAAATCCCGGCTGCAAAAATCAGGTTCATCGGGCCACGGTTGCCGTTAAACAGCTTGTCCGAGCCCCAGCCCGCGACCAGCGCACCTATCACACCGCCCAGCTCAAACAGGGTGACTACCGAGTTGGCCGTCACCAGATCCACCCCCAGCGTGTCGGAGATGTAGAGATTTCCCCAGTCATTAAGCGCGGCGCGAACCACATAGACCAGCACGTAACACAACGACAGCAGCCAGATGTAGGGGTTGAATAGCACGTAGCGGGTCAGGATTGCTTTGCGACTCAGACCTGCGCCTTCCTGCTGCTGCGCCATCTCCATCTCATCCTGTCGCCAGTCGCCTACCGCGGGCAGGCCGACAGTCTGAGGCCGGTCGCGCAGACGCCAGCAGAGAAACAGTCCGGCAAATATCGCTAAACTGCCCGCAATCATCATCCCGGTTCGCCAGCCATAGTGCAGCGCCACCGCGCCGATAACGATCGGGATAACCGCACCGCCAACGTTGTGCGCGGTGTTCCATAATGCCCACCAGCCGCCGCGCTCGTTGCGCGAATACCAGCTGGTCAGCAGGCGCGCGCAGACCGGCGCGCCCCAGCCCTGGAAAAAGGCGTTGATGGTCCACAGCAGCGCAAAGGCCCACAGTGAGGTGGAGAAGCCAAACAGGATATTGACCACGCCAGTGGCGATCAGCCCCAGCCCCATAAAGTAACGGGCGTTGGAGCGGTCACTGACGATGCCGGAGAAGAACTTCGACAGGCCGTAGGTGATGTAAAATAGCGTTGCCAGCAGGCCGATATCCGTGCGCATCATCACGCCGCTGGCGATCACTTCCGGCGCTGCCGCGTTGAAGCTTTTGCGGGTAAAGTAGAACAGGGCATAGCCGATCCAGATGGTCGACATGATATGCCGCCGCCAGTAGCGATAGCGGCTGTCAATCTCACTTTTGTCCTGCAGCGGGGCGACGTTAGCGGGCGTTTTCAGAAAATTAAACACGGTGATTCCTCAGGCCGTACGCAGCGGCAGATACACACTGACGCGGGTTCCATGGGTGCAGGAGATAGTCAGCGATCCGCCCAGCGCGCTCACGCGTTCGCGCATCCCGACCAGACCAAAGCTCTGCTGACCGGAACCTGGCGGCAGACCGCAGCCATCATCTTCAATCATCAGCAAAACGCGACCATTCTGTTGCCAGCCTTTCAGCGTCACGGCGCTGGCGCTGGCGTGTTTTACAATGTTGTTCAGCCCCTCCTGACAGACGCGAAACAGCGTGACGCGCTGCGCTTCGCTCAGCAGCGTCTCATTAATACGCCACTCAAGATGACTGACGATGCCGCAATCCTCCAGCTCCATTTCACGCATCAGGGAGCGAACTGCCTGTTCAAGTGGCAGGTCATCTAACTGGCGGGGTCGCAGACGCCCCAGCAGTCGCCGCACTGAGTCATAGACGCCAAGAGAGAGCTGTTCAATGTGGATGCCGCTCTGGATCACCCGGGCATTATCCGGCGCAAGGCGCTGCACAATGCCCGCCTGGGTACGGATTGCCGTAATCGTCTGACCGATATCATCGTGCAGCTCGCGGGCCACCTCCTGACGCACGTTCTCTTCTGTCTCGACCAGTCGTTACGCCAGGCGTCGGTTGCGCGTCAGCTCACTCTGCAGCGACTGATTCAGCTCGCGCAGCCGCTGGATACCGGCACCCAGCAGCAGTCCGGTCAGGCTTTGGGCCAGTAGTGAGAGCAGGAGATCGACCGGATGATCGTGCCAGGTCTGGCTGGCGATCAGCGCGATTGCGTTCATCAGCGTTGCGATCAGCGCACCCTGCCAGCCGTAGTGCCACGCCAGCGCAATAATCGGCAGCGCCAGACAGAATGGCGTAAAGCGTGACAGTTCAGCGGGCAGGCCAAGCTGCAACCAGAGACTGATGACAAACAGCAGCAGATACCAGATAAGATGCCGGGCACGCCAGTTGACCGGTTGCGAGACCAGCGCCGGCCCCAGCGGCTGCCAGCAGGTGCTGGTGAGGTAGTGCCAGATGACCAGGCAGGTCGGGGCCAGCGTCAGACCACCGGTGAGTGTCAGCAGCAGGGCGTTCAGCATCTCCTGCTGTCCCGCCCATGCCAGGGATTGCAGCAGCGCCGCGGCGATCAGAGCCGCGCCCTGGCTCAGCAGCGTGCGCCAGTCACGCTGATGGCGGTAATGTGAGATCAGCGCCACCGGCAGCAGCGTCAGCACACTGCCTGCCATTAACAGCGGCAGATGCGCCAGCGCGACCACCTTCGCCAGCCAGATCAGCATGATCCACTCAGCTGCCAGCAACACTGGCCAGTAAGCGCGTGGACATTGCAGCATCAGGCCCAGACGCAGGCCAAACGGGAATAGCAGCACCGCCAGCTCCGGGCGTTCCACCAGGTGCAGGCTGATACTCCACAGGCAGAACCAGGCCGCCGAGAAGATGAAAAAGCTGGCGACAATGGAGATCAGCCGTGAGAAAAGAGGATTCATTGCCAGCCATCAAACATGCGGCGCGCCAGCTCCACATCATTGCTGACACCGAGCTTCTCCATCAGGTTGGCGCGATGGACATGCACGGTTTTGGGGGACAGCCCCAGCTCCAACGCAATCTCTTTGACCGCCATGCCCTGTGACAGTTTTTCCGCCACCTGACGTTCGCGTCGGGTAAGCGGGTCCTGCCGACCAGCGGCCAGCTTAATTGCAATCTCTGGCGTCAGATAACAGCCGCCTGTGGAGACCGTGCGCACCGCCGCGATCAGTTCATCGGGACGACAGCGTTTAGAGAGAAATCCGCGCGCACCGGCATTAAGCGCCTGCTCCACCAGGGCCGGACTGTCATGGACTGACAGCATGATGGTGGCCAGGCCCGCCGGCAGCTTGCTCAGCAACTCCAGCCCGGAGAGATCCGGCATCGAAATATCGCAGATACAGACCTGAACGCCCCGGCCCGGTAAACCTGCCAGCGCCTCACGGCCAGAGCCAAATTCCGCTACGACCTGGAAATCCGATTCCAGGCTCAGCAACTGGGCAAAGCCGGAGCGGACGATAAGGTGATCGTCAATAAGCGCAATGGTGATCATGTTTATTCCTGACGGGTAAAATCGCGCTTACCTTAGCGATAAGCATGAAGCTGTTCAAGTCGTGAGCAGTTTAATCAGAGACGGATGTGGATGGGGAAGGGGGGATCAGAACGGATCGTCTGGCGAGGGCTGCCGGGCGCGGTTTACACCCGGCAGGTCGTGCGGCAACGTTATCGATCAATGCAGACAGCACTGCTTATATTTTTTGCCGCTGCCGCACGGGCAGGGATCGTTGCGGCCGGGCAGTTTCTCTGCCGCGACAGGCTTCTGGGGAACGGGAATCGCTTCTGGCTGGGAGATCCAGTGATCGTGCAGCGCCAGCGCAGCAGGACGGATAGCGTCAATGCTGGCTTCCATCTCGTCCGGCGTCATAGCATCGATCTTTTCTAGATTCTCTTCCAGGCCGTGCAGAGCAATGGCATCCAGTGCGGGTTGCAGATCCTGCGGCAGGGCAGACCAGTCGGTCAGCGCGACACCGCGCATGTAGCCGAAGCACCACTCTTCCACCACGGTAAATTCCAGACCTTCCATTTCGCGGATGCCAAACAGCGGTTCGAACTGCTCAGGGAATTCAGATAAGCGGTCAGCCACATCATTCATATGCTGGAAGCAAAGCGACATAAAGCGCGTCATTTCACGCTCGTTGCTCCATTTCGGAATCTGCTTCTCGCCACCCCACAGTGCCACCAGCCACTGGCTGGGCTCGACGCTAACGGGACCGGAGAGAACGGCAGTCAACAGGCCATCCAGCTCGGAGACATCAATAATCGATGCTTCGCTGCCATATTTTTCCAGCATATCTTCCAGCCATTGCAGCTCTTTTTCGGACAGTGGGCCTTCTTTCATGCGGTTGCCTCCCGGGCATTTCAAAATTTCAGCGGCGTTGAGCCTTAAAACCGCAGCAGTGTACACCCTTGTGGGCTGCAACACAGCTAACCCTGTCCGGGTGTGCTGCAGTGATTAAAACGCGTTTACCACCACTTTCACCCCGTTGTGCAGGCGATAGCCCACAGCACTTTATGGTACATTTTTGCGCTACAGCCAGTCAGTTACGTGCTAAATAAAATTAAGCTAATGATTATTATATGAAAAATAGATTGACTGGCAGGTCGGCTGTTGCAATTTATCTTGCACGGCTGACCCGTGATAGCCAGTGTATCAGCCGATTAATGACGCGATTCATGCCAGTCTTTATCTTCCTGCTGGCGGGATGTGGAACCCTGTCGCAAACGTCCGCCCCGGTGGGCGATCGCGTTTATCTGACACACGCCACTTTTCATGAAAATGTCGATGACATCGTGCAGCACTACATGCAACAGAAGCAGGTTCCCGGCATCAGCATTGCGGTCATTCATCGCGGTGGCCCGACCCGCTATTACTCTTTTGGCGTTACCGATTGGGTGCATCGCTATCCGATCACGCCTGATACCCTGTTTGCGCTGGGATCGCTGAGTAAAGGCGTGACGGCAGAAGTGATTACCCAGCTGGTTGATCAGGGTAAGCTGCGCTGGAGCGATACACTGGCCGATCTTCTGCCGGAAGGCGTTCGCCTCAGCGCTGACGCGAGGCGCATCACGCTGCTGCAGCTGGTGACGCACACCTCGGGCCTGCCGCGACAGGATATGGATTTGACCATGCTGCAGCAGTTCGTTCGATATCTGGACACCGGCGAGAACTTCTATGGCAACCTTGATAGCGACAAGCTGCTGAGTTATCTGGCGGACTTCTCTGCGCCCGCGGTACGCATGCCACACTACTCCAACCTCGGCTATGCGCTGCTTGGTTATATCCTGCGCACGCGTTTTCATCAGGATATTCAGACGCTGGCGTCACAGCTTATCTTCACACCGTTAAAGATGAACCAAAGCAGCTTTGTACCGGAAACGCTGGCGGGCTATCCGCTGCGTGCGCTGGGCCATGCAGGCGATCAGCCGAAATTTATCCGCCGCGGCTCGCTGACGCCCGACTGGCATTTTCACGGCAACATGGTGGCCGCGGCCAGTCTTTACAGTAATGCGCGCGATCTGAGTGCTTATCTGCGCGCGCATCTCAGTGCCACCGGTGATGCTGCGCGGGACCGGGCTTTCGCGGCGGTAGACAAGGCGTGGTATCAGCAGGGCGCGCAGGCGCAGAATATCGCCTGGGTTACCGACACACTCGAAGGGCAGCAGATCACTTATCAGGTGGGCTATATCGGCGGCTATGCCAGTTTTATCGGCTACGATAAAGGTAACGGCAATGCGATTGTGGTGCTGCAGAACGGCTTTAACTGGAGCAACTATTTAGGCATTGCGTTGTTGGTCGATCTGGCAACTCAGGATAAAGTGGTCAGACAGTGATCCGCGACCTGGCCTGTATGCAGTAAGTGAATAGCGCTGTCTTTCCTTACACATAGTGTCCGTACGCCGGAACTGAAGTGCGATAAACATTGTCTTTAGCCTGACTGTCAAAATTCAACGTGGAAATCATTATGCGCAGGACTCAACGTATACTTTTATCAATGGGATTACTGGTTGGCTCGCTGAGCCTGATCCCCGCTGTACAGGCTGCTGGCGAAGCAACGGATACCGTTCCGCCACCGCCGCAGATTCAGCCTGCTAATCCGGATGCGCAGCCCGCTACACCGGAAACAGGTAGTGTCCAGCCGGATACGGGTGCCGCACAAAGCCAGGCACCGGCCAGTTCACAATCTAATGATGGCATTACGCCGACCACGCCAGCCCCCTCCAATGGCGCGCACCCTAATTACGACCTCAGCACCATCATCATCGACTACAAACAGTACAAAATCGGTGACACAGTGCCAGAGAAGTACACCGATAAAACCTACACCATCACTGAGTGGCAAAAGCGTAATCTGCCTGCTCCACAGGAAAATACCCACTGGGCCTATATCAACGCCAACTACATTCTTATTACCAATGACACCGGCAAAATCGTCATGGGTAAATCGGGCGATATCTTCTTCCGCGGTTAAGAACAGCGGTTAAAAAATCAGCCGGTCGTGATGACCGGCTTTTTTTAGCTCCCCGCAGTACTTTCGCCTGCCCGCCGTGATTATTCCTGCTCTGCGTCTCCCCACGTCTCCTCATGTGATGCCTCAACAGCTGTCGTCGGCCTGCGCTGGATTAACCCTTTTTAATAATCCAGGTGCATAATTTGCCAGCGTCGTGGCAATCTACTGACCTCTATCTGCAGCCAGGAGGCAACATGTCACAACATAGCAATCAGTACGGACAGCCGGTCGGTGAGCCAATGCCAGACTGGCAGCCCCGACCTCTGCCCCAGCATCAGGTTTTTACTGGCGAAGTTTGTCGGCTGGAGCCGTTCAGTGTGGCGCGTCATGCTGAGGCACTGTTTGAGGCATGGGCGCTGGCTGAAGATGGGCGTGACTGGACTTACCTGCCTGCCGGGCCCTTTACCGAACGCCGGGCATGGCAGACGTATGCCGCACAGCTTGAAGTGAGTCGCGATCCGCTGCATTTTGCAGTGATCGATCTCGCCACTGAGCAGGCGGTGGGTAGCCTGTCGTTAATGCGCATTCAGCCTGAACATGGCGTGATGGAAGTCGGGCATGTCATGTTTTCGGCCCGGCTGAAGCAGACCCGCATGGCAACGGAGGCGCATTTCCTGCTGATGCGTTACGCCTTTGAGACGCTGGGTTATCGCCGTTATGAATGGAAATGCGATAGCTGTAACGCCCCTTCCCGTAAGGCAGCGGCCCGTCTCGGTTTCCGTTATGAAGGGGATTTCCGTCAGGCGATCATCTACAAAGGGCGTTCACGTGACACCAGCTGGTTCTCGATTATCGATAGCGAATGGCCGCAGGTGAAAAAGGGCCTGCAGCGCTGGCTGGCGGAGGAGAACTTTACCGCCGACGGTCAGCAGCGCGAAAAGCTGGAGGCGCTGCGCGACAGGCCCTGACCGGGCGATAACGGGATCAAATTAAAATATCTTTCAGGACCGCCGCCAGCAGGGTGGTGGTCATGAGAATAGATAACCGTTTGATCCAGCGCATATCGGTGGTCAGGGTAACAACGTCATTTCTGAGGCTGTCCACAGCCGACGTTAATCGGAAATTCATTTCACTGAGAGCGACATCCAGCTTATCCACTTTGGCTTCTAACTGATTAAAACGGATGGCCAGTTTGTCCGTTTTTCTTTCAACATGGCCAAGCCGCTCATCTATCTGATGTACTTTTGTTGTGAGCTGACCAAGCCGCTCATCTATCTGATCGACTTTAGTCGTAAGCTGGCCGAGCCGAATGTCTATCTGATCAACTTTTATTGTAAGCTGGCCGAGCCTATTGTCGATTTGATCAACTTTTATTGAAAGCTGGCTGACCCGACTATCTGTCTGGTCGACTTTCAATGTAAGTTTGCCGAGTCGATCGTCCATCTGCTCGACTTTGATCGTAAGGTGGCTGACCCGATCGTTTGTCTCATCGATTTTGGTCGTAAGGTGGCTGACCCGATCGTTTGTCTCGTCGACTTTGGTCGTAAGGTGGCTGACCCGATCGTTTGTCTCGTCGATTTTGGTCGTAAGGTGGCTGACCCGATCGTTTGTCTGATCGACTTTGGTCGTAAGCTGGCCGAGCCGAATGTCTATCTGGTTGGTTTTGGTCTGAATCTGACCGAGTTGCTTTCCAACCTGTCCGCCTGGCTGCCTCTGCTGCATATCAGTAAACACCTCCACCATCGCCTCCGCTTGCTCATCGTCGATCCCTGCCTGTTGCAGCGCTTTAAAAGCTTTGTGGGTACTCATCATTGTGCTGGTCATCACGACACCTCCTTGTGCACTTCAGCGATAACGGCATCATGACAGGCAAAAGTCGTATCGCCACTAAGTCGGTTATATTTTGCGCGCCTTGCCTAAAAATATCAATTAGTACAACAAGTAACGTGCAGCAGAGTGCGGGTTGCCTCGCAACATTTAGCTGATGGCAGGATAAGGCGACTCTGCAGAAATCCGCAGAGTCGGAAAGAGTAAAAGCGGGCGTTATGGCTGTGGCACGATTTTAATTTCAACCATGCCGATGCCCAGTTTGCGCGGATCCTGACCGGTGATATTGCCGATGTTGCTCAGCTGCGGTTCAGGTGGTGCAATCACCAGACGATGGCTGGCGCCTGGGTTGTCGAAATGCAGGGTATGTGTCGATATCTCTTCACTTAGCGACAGCAGTTGCTGCTGATCGCCGACCCGAACCGGAATCGCCCGGTGCGCGTTGGGGCCATACGCGCGCGCGGTGATCACCAGATCGAACTTCGCGGGCAGCGCATCGATATAGTCGATATGAACCTCGGGCGCGAGATTAGCGTTAGACCAGCGTCCCCAGCTCTCTGGCCGTGAGATGCCGCTGAAGTTTTTAACACTCTGTGGCGCACCAGGCACGTCGAGCCGGAAGCTGTCTGCGCTGTAGCGAATGTTGTTATCTTCAATACGGATCTGCGCCAGATTCTGCTGGTAACGCGCATCGCTGATAGCACCGTCCGGGAAACTAACTTTGCCTTTCCATTGCGGTTTGTCAATGTGCGTCACCGACGGCGTGCCGCCGAGCTGTCCCATCGCCACACAGAGATCGCCGGAGAGTGCCAGCGAAGGCTGCCAGAGTCGCGCCATTTTAAAACAGCGATCCACCCAGAGAAATCTATCTGCTGAGGCGAAATCTGCCAGCTGATAGCGCAGCGGTGCCGAATATTCTCCCTCCGGCATCGGCTCGACATGCTTATCACTGATGCGGAACAGAATCGGCAATTTGAAGGTAGTCCCCGAGAAGCTGAAGATATTTTTCGCCTGATCGACCGTGAAGTTGTCTATCTTCTTCGGGAAATTCCACAGCTGGATAATGTCGGGCTTCCAGCTCGTCACCTTACTTTTCATATCGTCGAACTGGGTGGAGAGTGACAGAGATGAGAGGCTGCTGCGGCCCAGGCCAATCGCGTTATCGCCGCCGAGAATATCCAGTAGCGTGGCACCGTTATCCAGCGTGCTGCGCTTCGCCTCCATCAGCTCCGCCTGCGGTTTATCGCCGCGGATTACCATGAACAGATTGCGACGGGGCTGTTTGACCAGCCACGGATGCGCAGTGTTGTTCATCGCCAGATGATCCGAGCTCACCACAATCACGGTATTTTTAAACCACGGCGACGCTTTGATGCGCGCAATCAGGCGCGCCACATGCTCCTGCGAACAGGCGACCGCACTGAATGACTGATTCGGTTTGCCCTCAATGCTGTAGCTCCTGCGATCGCAGCTGCGTGAAATAAATCCGTCAGGATGATGGGTGTCGACGGTCAGCGTAAACAGCGCAAAAGGTTTACCGGCCTGAGAGAGTTCCTGATACTTCTCAAACACCTCATCCATTACCGTATCGTCGTAATAACCCCAGTTATTACGGTAGCTGGGATCGGCGACGCGACTTTTCAGCTCCTGCGAGCCATAAAGGTTAGCGGGATCAAAACCGTGTGATTTCAGGAAAACATCTTTCCCGGCGAAACGCAGATCGGCACCCTGAATAAACCAGTTCTCGTAGCCGGAGTTTTTCAGGATGTCACCCAGACAGACATTCTGCGGATAGAAGCTGGAGAGCGACGCTGACGCATTGCCGTCAAACGGGGCAAACAGCGGAATGCCACACTGTGAGGCGACCATGCCCGCAATGGTGTAATCGGTACCTGGCAGCTGTTCGGTTTCGCTGAAGTCGATGCTCTGCTCTTTCTGCCGGCTCAACTCCGGTGCTAAGCCGGGAAAGGCGATGGAGTCAAAATAGGTGCGCTCTAAGCTTTCACCATAGATGTAAACCACATTGAGACGCGGCTGTTCAATGCGATTACGCGGCACTTTATAGAAGTTGTCGAAGTCAGAATCCGCCTGTTGGGTATGCGACAAAATCAGGGTGGCTACCTGGCGAAAGGCCGGGGTGGTCTGCACCGAGCCGAATGCGCAGGCAGCCGCCAGCAGCGACCAGCCCATGTGATGCGGACGCTGACGCCGCCGCAGAATCCACGACAGCAGGCAGAACAGCAGAAACAACACGATGATCAGCCCAATCGCCGGCACCACGTATTTACTGACACCCGCGCCGGTCAGACTGTTGGTCAGGGTATAGAGCACCGCATCGTTGATGCCGTCACCGGTAAAATAGTTGCTGGCATAGAGGGTGGCGTTCAGCACAACGAAAAGCACCAGCAGGATAAGAACAACAACAAACCAGAATTTGTTACGCCCGGCTTTACAGGAATAGATTGTAATAGCGGCCAGAAACAACGCGACGGACACCAATTCGGACAACGGAGAATCCTCTCTTCAGGGTTACGCGAGGCTTCACGCAACCGGCCACCTTCGGGGGATGGTTTTTCGACAATCTATATTGGCTGTAATCCGGCTGCAACATATCCGGCCCGATTTGTGCGGTGAAGAGCAGATTGGTTTATTGTCATTTCAGAAGTGAGGTTATCAGGCGTGACGGTGGCTGGCGCGCACCGTCAACAGAGCAGAGTCAGGGCGATTTTCAGAGTTTGCCGGTGAGATATTGTGCTTCGCCGTCGGCAAAACTCCAGTCACCTTTGTCGTTGGTGATAAAGCTGATCATTAAATCGTTGCCCTGCACACCACAATGCTCACGCAGCTCACGCGCCAGCTCGGCCATAAATAGCTGTTTCTGTTCACTGCTGCGTGGGCTGGTATAGACCCGCACCATCACCAGATTATCGCTCCGGCTGAATCCCAGTCCGGTATCCTGAAACACCATCTGATAGCGCTTGTTTTCCTGAACAATCTGGTAGCGATCGCGTTCCGGCACCTTAAAGGCCGTGAGTACGGCGCGGTGTGCCGCATCCAGTAGTGTACGTAACTCTGATTCTGAACGACCCTGGATAACATCAAATTGCAGCAGTGGCATAGCGAACTCCTCCCGGTAATTAAGAACCCTATGGTGACCCCTTTATCCGGCGGGAAAAAGCGCGTAGCCTGAAATGATTATTCACTCTAGTGAACAATTACGATGAAAGAGATGAAAACTGATACCCTGTGGGATCACCTGCACTGGCTGACGGTACTGGCTGAGCAGGGCAGTTTTACCCGCGCGGCAGAGCGGCTCGACGTCAGCAAGGCTGCGATGAGCCAGAAAATTAAAGAGCTGGAGGAGATGGCCGGTGTGTTGCTGGTACAACGCACTACGCGCAGCGTGCGGCTCACTTCTGCCGGTGAGAAGCTGGTGGAAGAGCTACGCGAGCCTTTTGCCCGCATCGAACAGAGTTTTTTCAGCGTGCGGGATACCGCCGGGCCGGTGCGTGGCCTTGTGCGCATTACCGCACCGGTGGCGTTTGCCCGCCAGCAACTGGTGCCGATTATCGGTGAATTTCTGC
The DNA here is from genome assembly GCF_982223955.1 of Pantoea sp. E956-1. Lineage (NCBI taxonomy): Bacteria > Pseudomonadati > Pseudomonadota > Gammaproteobacteria > Enterobacterales > Erwiniaceae > Pantoea > Pantoea sp. E956-1. Next base: position 255,961 of record NZ_CEUYZP010000005.1, read on the forward strand.
GTGATTATCCGCAGGTGCGTCTGCAACTGGATGTGACTGACCGCATTGTGTCGCTGAGCAGTGAGGGATTTGATCTGGCCATTCGACACAGCGACACCCTGCCGGAAACCCACGTGGCACTGCCGCTGTGTGACACGCGGACGTTGCTGGTGGCATCACCTGCCTATCTCAACCAGCAGGGTGTGCCGCAGTCGCCACAGGATCTGGCGCAGCATAACTGCCTTTACTACCCACGAGGCGTCGAATCACCGCGCTGGCGGTTTGCCCCCACCGCGGATAGCGAACCGGTACAGGTACGGATTCAGGGCAGCTTTGCCACTAACAACAGCGAGTCGATACGCGATGCGGCCCTGCAGGGATTAGGGATCGCTATGCTGCCCGATTTCAGCGCCCGGGAGGCGCTGGCAGCAGGGTCATTGCAGCAGGTATTGCCTGCATGGCAGCCGATTGAGGCCTTTGCCGCCCGCCTGTGGATCGTACGACCCTGGGCGGCGCAGGTGCCACGCGCGGTCACTACGTTTACGCACTGGTTACGCGCGCGCTTTGACCGTTGATGGCAATGCCAGCGCAGACGGCGTGGTTTGCATCATCTCGCCAATCAGGCTGCTGCGGTTATATAAACCAAGCCGCAGATTAAAGTCGAGATGCAGCCGCTCGTTGCCGGTTAATTTTATAATGGGTGGTGGCGTCTGTGGCCGCTGCTGAAACATCACTGACTGCGCAAAAGCGCTGCTGCTTCCGGCATGCAGATGCTGATAGTACCAGGCGCTGGCTTCGCCTTTACGCAGATAGAGGTTGGCCCGCCGGTATTCACGCATCGCAACCTGCTGCGCCAGCGACAGGAGCTGACGAGACGGATCCTCCATATTCTGCACAATCAGCGGAAAATCATCACGCTTCTTTAGTTCATGGAAATAGTTGCGGATACCGACGTTTTTAACCGGTGCCAGCTGTTTAAGCCATTCGCGGATAAAGGGATTTTGCGGCGGCGCGGCGAGAAACCAGCTCTCCGTGACCGGCGCAAGCAGGTTCAGCGTCGATTGTTCACGATAGTAACCGATGAGATCCATTGACCGCGCTTCGTGAACGCGATGCACCCAGGCGAGATTCTCAAACAGCAATGTGCTGCAATCGATGCCGATGCCGCCATAGCGGTGAATCAGCTCAAGCCGGATAATTTCACTTTTATGTGCCAGCGTCAGATCGGAAGAGATAAAGTTGAGATCGGGCAGCCACTGCGACAGGGTGCGCTGCGTAATCAGATAAACCTGGTGGTCGGGGTTGTCCCGCCGGATTTTACTGATATTCAGCGCCATTGACGTGGGCAGTTGATCGTTATGCCAGACCATCCAGACTATTTTTGGAATCTCCGGCAAATCTTTCTGCTGTGCGACCAGGACGACATTATCTTCCTGACCCGGATCATATTCCGGTGCCTGACAGAGTCTCTGCTGTTTTTTATTCCATAACATCTGGCTACTGAACGATATTCTTTTCCAGTTACGCCAGATTTTATGCGCTGGACGATGGCGATGTGAAGTCATGGTATACCTGTTATTTTTATTTTCCCGTCATAGTGCAGGCTCTGCCCGTTCTGCCAGAGGCGAGTACGGGTGGCATTGCATACTGGCTGCAATCACGATGAGTGCGGGAATTAATGAATAGTTTTCCCTGGTGGCGACGCAGTGCTTTAGCGCGCAGAAGTTTCCTCACGGCTGTTTAATTGCACTGCACCTTTTTAATAAAACATTATTTACACATTAGCTATGTCTTTTTTTGACTTTAAGATAATACGGAATTAATCCGGTCATGTGATGAAAATAATAATATCGCCACTGTTAATCATTTATTTAAATGCAGGAATAAAAGCAGTTAAGGAATATCTGAATATCATTCTGAACCTGCACGCTATCCTGTGGCCTGGGCCACAGAAACAGTGACGATTGTGCTTAACGCGTCGCGTAAGCCCGGCTCATCAATTCGCGGAATCAGACAGCCTGAAGAGGATTGTCTACGCTTAATAAGAACTTACTGAGAAAGGAGCGCGCATGCAGAGTGAATCTTACGGGTTACTGGCGGTTGATAAGCAGGGTAATCGCGTCCTGTTTCTTAATCCGGAAACCTTCGCGGTCGAGCGGGAACTGAACGCTTTTCCACCGCGGCCGCATGAACTCCTGATGCTGGCACCGTGGGGTAAAGCCTATGTACCCATTTTTGGCGACGGCGTTCATGGTAATAACCCGCATCCGGGTCACAAAGTGGCGATTATCGATTTACAGCGTCGGGAGATCAGTGGCTTTATCGATCTGTCGCCGCTGCGGTCACCCCATAGCGGGCAGCTGGGCCGCGATGGCAAAGTCTATCTCTGCTGTGAGCAGAGTGCCGCTGTGGCGGTGATCGATCCGCAGACCGACAAAGTGGAAAAAATCATTCCGATTCCTTCTCACAACGCGCATCGCCTGACGCTGTCACCCAGCGGCCGCAAGTTGTTCACCGATAACGAAGAGGATGCGACTATCACAGTCGTGGATCTCTGTGAAGCAGAGGGACGGGTTATCGATACCATCCTGCTGCCTGGCCCGATTGCTGGCATCGCTGCGTCACCGAAACACCCTTATCTGGTCGCCAGCGCCGCTGATGCGCCGTTGCTCTATGTGATCGACCGGCAAAGCCACCGCATTCGCCAGCGCCTGACGCTGCCAGGTCATGAGCGTCCCTGCCAGGTGGTACGCTTCAGCGCTGATGGTGAACAGCTGGTGGCGATAGGGGATCAGGAACCCCTGGTGACGCTGTTTGACGACCTGCTGAATCCGCTGGGCGACATCCAGGTAGGCAACATGCCGATGGATGGCTGTTTTACACCAGACAGGCAACAGCTGCTGATTGCCAATCAGGATGATGGCACCCTCAGTGTGATCGATCTGACGCAGCGTAAAGTGATTGCCACGCCGCGTGTTGGGACGGGCTGTGAGGTGCTGGGTTATTTTCCGGTCGGTCAGATAAACGGACGATGATAGATTGCGGAACTCCAGTGACGGCTGCTGGCGTGCTTTTCCGCCTGCCAGCCGCGTTTACGTAATTCGCGCGCAATCATCTTGTTCATGATGCCGTGACCCAGCAGCAGCACCGTGCCACGCCGTGAGTGATCGATCAGCTTCTCTGCCGCCGCCGAGGCGCGGCTGCGCGCATGTTGCAGCGACTCCGCTTCACCCGCATACCCGCAGAACCACAATAGCCGCAACAGGGCCAGCCAGCACACGGTAGGCAGCTGCACTGCGCCGGTTCGCAGTAGGGGTACGGCAACTTCGCTGAATAGGGCATCAACCTCATGCGGCTGCAGGCCAAGCTGGCTCAGGGAGGATTGCGCACGGGGCAGAGGACTACAGACTATAACCGCAGCCTGACGGGCAATTTCAATACTGCGCGGCGGGGGCCCGTCACTAACCCGTGACTGATCGTAGGCTTCGCACCAGTCTGCCAGCGCCTGTACGCTCTGGCGACCTGCCGCCTGATGATCGGGTTTACCGTGTCGCATCAGAATAATGGTCATAACATCTCTGCCCGTCCTTTTTTTTCAGGGTAACGTATTGTCTGCGCTTACAGTGAATTTTCAGAATAAACAGGATGTGTCATCTTATGGTCACAGGCGTGTGCGACAACAGAGCGCGATGAAAGGGTCTTCATCTGTCCTATAACGCTTAATGATAAGAGAAAATGGTAACTTACAGTCGATGGTGATTTTTTCTGCGTGATGTAATGCAGTTAACTAGCTGAATTTGCGCTAAAAATGCGTAATGACGGGATGTGATAGTGAAGCTTTACTAATTATTTTCATCAGGATCTATTGATTTATCTACGCGCGTAGATACACTAGGTCCCTAGTGATTGCTCACGGTGCCCGATGCACAGTAGGCCCATCGATTGTTAAGTTACATTCGCTCAGTTTAAGCGACCGGTGAAAAATACACCGGCGAGATGGGCGATGAACAAGATTCCAACACCAGGGAATCCTTTAACCTTTCATCATGGTTAGTCAACTGAACGTCGTCGCCGGGGAATTTCCGCTTTTATCAGGGAATCGACCCATGGACGGGCGTTTATCGATCTGCATACTCATTCAGGGATAGGGTTATGACGGCACACAACTCCGTTAAGCAGCAGGCATCACTGTCATCCACTTCAGCCGCCGACGAGCGGTTCAATACCCCTTCAGGCCGCAAAGATTTCTGGCGCGCCACTTTCTCATGCTGGCTCGGAACGGCAATGGAGTACGCGGATTTCGCGCTCTATGGCCTGGCGGCCGGTATCATCTTTGGCGATGTTTTCTTTCCGGAATCGACCCCAGCGATGGCACTGCTCTCCAGCTTTGCTACCTGGTCAGTCGGCTTTGTTGCCCGGCCTATCGGCGCACTCTTTTTCGGCTGGCTTGGCGATCGTAAAGGCCGAAAAGTGGTGATGATCTCCACGATTATTTTGATGGGCGCTTCCACGACGTTTATCGGCTTAATCCCGAGCTATGCCTCTATTGGCGTCTGGGCTCCTGCCTGTCTGGTGCTGCTGCGCTTTACGCAGGGTTTCGGCGCTGGCGCGGAGTTATCGGGCGGCACGGTGATGCTGGGCGAATACGCACCGACAGAGCGTCGCGGACTGATCTCTTCCGTGATCGCGCTGGGTTCTAACAGCGGCACATTGCTGGCTTCGCTGGTCTGGTTGCTGGTGGTACAGATGGATCAGCAGAGCCTGCTGGCGTGGGGCTGGCGTATTCCGTTCCTCAGCAGTGCGCTGATTGCACTGGTTGCCTTGTGGATTCGACGACATCTGCGTGAAACGCCGGTGTTTGAGCGCAGAAAAGCGGAGATGGAAGCGGAACGCGCAGGCGTGCTGGCCGCGCCGGTAGTGGATCAGCGGCCTTTCTTCCAGCGTACCCGTGCTTTCTGGACCATGGTTGGCCTGCGTATCGGTGAAAATGGCCCTTCCTATCTGGCGCAGGGCTTTATCGTCGGTTACGTCGCGAAGGTGCTGATGGTCGACAAGTCCGTACCAACCACTGCGGTGTTCCTCGCGTCGTTGCTGGGTTTCCTGATCATTCCTTTAGCGGGCTGGCTCTCTGACCGCTTTGGTCGCCGGGTCGTTTATCGCGTGTTCTGTCTGTTACTGATGTTCTACGCCTGGCCCGCCTTTACGCTGCTCGACACGCGTGAACCGATGCTGGTGATCCCGGTTATCGTGGTCGGTATGGCGCTGGCGTCGCTGGGTATTTTTGGTGTGCAGGCGGCATGGGGCGTGGAGATGTTTGGCGTTCATCATCGCTACACCAAAATGGCAGTGGCTAAAGAACTGGGTTCCATTTTGTCCGGCGGAACCGCACCACTTATTGCCGCTGCTATGCTTTCTTATACCGGTCACTGGTGGCCGATTGCGGTTTATTTCTCGGCGATGGCCGCCATTGGGTTCTTTACCACCTTTGTCGCGCCTGAAACGCGAGGGCGGGATCTCAATCTGCCTGAAGATGCCATCTAGCTTAGCCTGAGGATGCCATCTGCCAGGATAGCGAGAAAAGCAGCAGGCCGTGTAAGCGGCCTGTTTTTTTATGGAGGAACGTGATGTGCCTAAGTCGTTAACGGGAAAAGTGACCCGCAGTGAAGTTGCGAAAGCGGCAGGCACCTCAGTGGCAGTCGTCAGTTATGTCATTAATAACGGGCCTCGTCCGGTCGCCGAGGCGACCCGTCAGCGGGTACTGGAGGCGATTAAAGCGACCGGTTACCGGCCAAATGCGGCTGCTCGCGCACTGGCTTCCGGTAACACCAAAACCTTCGGGCTGGTGGTGCCCAACATCGGTAATCCTTTTGTGGCCTCAATGGCGCACGTGTTGTTGCAGGAGTCGATGAATCACGGCCACGTCATGCTGCTGGGGGATGCAGGTGATGACCGCAAGCGCGAACTGGAGTTAATTCAGGGACTGCTTAATCGGCAGGTCGATGGACTCTTTTACAACAGCGTCGATCGCCATCCTTACATTGACCTGATTAAAGCCAGCGGTACGCCACTGGTCATGCTGGAACGGGTAGAGCCTCAGCCGGGCGTTAACATGCTGCGGGTCAATGAGCGTCAGGCTGCCTGGCAGGTAACGGCACATCTGTTAAGTCACGGTTATCAGCAGGTCGGCATAATCAGCGGCCCGGTCGATATGCTTAACGCGCAGGATCGTATTCAGGGCTGGCGTGATGCCATGCAGGATCGCGGTCTGCCGATTGATGAATCGCTGATGTTTCCCGCCAGCTACACCCCACAGGGCGGATACGCTGCGGCGCAAACCATGATCGCCCGGGGTCGTGTGCCTCGTGCGCTGTTTACCAGCAACGAAGGTCAGGCGATAGGCGCGCTTCGCGCCTTTTCCGAACATCAGATCCGGGTGCCGCAGGATGTAGCGCTGGTCTGTTTTAACGGGACCAATCACTCGTCGTTTCACGTCCCGACATTAACCACCGTGCGTCAGCCACTGCGTGAGATGGCTCGCTCTGCAATTCATATGCTGAAAGAGGGACAGAGCGAAGCGCAATTAAAGGAGTTCCCACACTACCTTGAAATCGGTGAATCCTGCGGCTGTAAGCCGCAAAGCCAGAGTTAGCCTATAAAAATATGAAAAGAATTATTATTGACTGCGATCCCGGCAACGGTATCGCGGGTGCCAACACCGATGATGGGCTGGCGATTGCGCTGGCCTTAGCTTCACCTGCACTGTCGCTGGAATTGATCACCACCGTGGCCGGTAACACGCCATGTGAAGTCGGCGCGCGCGTCGCCAAAGATCTGATCGTCCGGCTGGGGTTATCTATCCCGGTAATCCAGGGGGCGACGCAGGCGCTACAGGAAGATCCTGCGCCGTGGCGCGAGACGCTGGATAACCGGGTTAATCAGCTTGCGCTGGGTGAGATGTGGCAGGGCGTGCGTCAGCCAGCGGATGTCGCGGCGGATGCGTTTGATGCTGCTGACGCTATCGGCAAACTGATTTGCGACAATCCGGGCGAGATTACGCTGGTGGCGATTGGCCCGCTGACGAATGTGGCGCTGGCAATGCAACGCTATCCCGCCATGGCCGACGCTGTGGCGGAGATTGTCATTATGGGCGGCGTGTTTACGCTGGATGATTATATTAAAGACACCAATTTTGGCCTGGATCCGGAAGCGGCCCATCAGGTGCTGCACAGTGGTGCAACAGTAACGCTGGTTCCGATGGATGTCACCACGCAGACGCTGCTGACCCAGCAGGATTTGACCCGCCTTACCGCCGTCGCTCATCCGCTGACCGAATTTGTGCGCGACACGCTGCGTCCGTGGATCGACTATTCGATGGCGACCCGGCAACTGGCGGGATGCTGGATCCACGATGCGCTGGTGGTTGCCTGGTTGCTGAATCAGCGGGTCGCGTCAGGCATCGATTACCGGGTGGATATCGAACTGCGTCCCGGTGCGACGCGCGGCAAAAGCTGGCGTTATCGTCAGCCCCTTCGGCTCACTGTTGGTGTGCCTGAGCAGTGCGGCGCCTCGGTGCATGTGTTGCATCGTGTCGATAACACGCTGCTGTTATCGATTATTGAACAGGCATTTAAGCGCCTGAAACCCTGATGCCATGGACGATTAACTCGCCCACTTGCTGGCTGCGCCACATCGGTATCCATAATGCGGCGATGGCCATCAAAGGCTGAGAAAATTTGTCAGTGGGTCAGCAGTATCAGGGCGCAGCAGAGAGTGAAGTCCTGGACGAGCAGAGGCAAAACATTACATCGCTTCGCACACGTCGATCCAGCGGGCATGAGTCAGTTCAGCCATCTGCTGTGGCGAGATGCGGACGGCGCTGTGGATAGCGCCGGCGGCGGGCAGGACTTCGTCGAAACTGCGCAGTGAGACATCACAGTAAACGGTCAGCGGATTCTCGAGGCCGAAAGGACAGACGCCGCCCACCGGATGGCCGGTCCAGTTAATTACCTCGTCAACACTCAGCATTCGTGCTTTCGCACCCAGCGCCGCTTTCAGCTTGCGATTATCCAGCCGGGCATCGCCTCGTGTCACAATCAACACCACGTCGTTTTTCACTTTCAGTGACAGGGTCTTGGCGATCTCTCCCGGCGTCACGCCATGGGCGCGGGCAGCCATCCCGACCGTCGCAGTGCTTTCGGCCAGTTCAATAATTTCAATTTCAGGGGCGTGTTCGGCGAAGAACTGGCGCACGGACTCCAGGCTCATCTTTCTCTCCAGGCTGATCGAAGGCGTAAAAATTGCCACAAGCCTCAGTGCCTGTAAACGAGATAAACGGAGAATTCAGCGTAATTAAGTCTGTTTAGCTGCCGCTCAGGGTGCAGTTGCCGCATTGTGCGACATCGGGAATACGATAACGCTGGCAGCAGCTGCGACGGACCAGTTCACCATTACGTGGGATCATGGTGCGGTAGAGCGGATTTTCGCTGCCATCCAGCAGCCGCTGGTTGAAGAACAGCGCCTGCTCCAGTTGCAGCACCAGCGACTCATCAATCTGGCTTTTCAGCTCACCCAGGAACCACTGGAATGAGTAGCCCATATTGTTCCAGATGAGTCGGGCGTTGATATCACCATGCTGCGTAATACCATTGACCACCGGGATGAGATGCTGCTGAATCAGCCGATCGATACGCTGCTGAGGGTTAAGGTAGCGCGCTTCTTCATCCTCCTGCACATCGATCCAGAAAGTGGCCGGATGACCATTCTCATGAAAACCGACGCGGATATGCTCTGGCGAGCAGTCCAGTGCACGCGACTCCTGCAACAACGCCATGATCAGTGTTGGCAGCAGCAGGCCAAAATACCATTGCGCCCAGAGTGACAGCACCGGTTTCGCTTCACGAACCGCATCAGGATGATCGCGATAGAGATAATCGCTGTAGCGCTGAACAATGGGGGTAAAAGCTTCTGATTGTGACCAGACGGCGAAGGTCAGCGTGTCGCGCGGAGCCGGCTGGCTGAGCTTCGTCGACTCAAGCAGATAGCTGCGCTGTTGTTGCAGCCGCTCATGCAGACTTTCCGCCAGTGGACGGTCATTCTGCCGGAAGATCATCGACTGAGCGTTAAAACGCTGTTCCTGAGCTGAAGCGGTTGCCATGACGACTCGCGAAAAGTGTAGATAAGAAAGCAAATGATAATCGTTATTGATTAACTCTACAAGTCGCGTAAAAAATCGTCGTTGCTGGCGGGAAAACGGCGGAGGTTGAGGTCAGTTACCCGATCGGACGGAGCAGCAGAGAGCCGGGCAGAGTGCGCCAAAGCCTGGGTTATTACCGATAGTGTTACGTTTTAATTATGCATGCTCATTAACGGCCTGATGCTGTTTTCGGGGTAAATCTTCCCAGGCGAGAATGGTATTCCGGCCCTGATTTTTAGCCACATATAATGCGCTGTCAGCATTGGCGACCGCCAGGTCAAATTCATTATCGTAAATAGGCGCGATACCGGCACTGATGGTGACGTGGGTTGAAACAGTTTCATTAAAAAGATGGGGGATTTCTAAATCCAGCACATATTGACGGATTCGCTCTGCCAGTTTCATGGCGATGGAGCCGTTCACATTGGTCATCAATACCAGAAACTCTTCGCCGCCATAGCGGGTGACAACATCGCGTGAACGCACCGCATCACGAATCGCGACAGAGACCCGCGCCAGCGCCTGATCGCCCATCGCATGCCCGTAATTGTCGTTATAGGACTTAAAGTGATCGATATCCAGCAGCAGCACATAGTGGCTGCCAGCATGGTTTTCCAGAATATTATCCAGCCGGTTCTTCAGGCCCCGGCGGTTATAAAGCCCGGTCAGCGGGTCGAGCATACTGAGGTCGCTGAATGTCTCTTTCTCTTCGTAGAGCTGATGCATCAGGCGCAGAGTAAAGTTGTCGGCACGGCGGCGCATCAGATGCTGTAGTGAGAAACCGATCAGTGGCAGCGTAATGGTCAGCAGGATCAGCGGCAGGTGCTGCGCATTGTCGAGCAGCAATACGGTGAGTACCGGTGGCGTGACATGCAGACAAAATGCTCCCAGATAATCGCTCAGGGCGATGGCACTGATAAATAACACACTGATCAAACTGACAATAAGAAACCCGCCATCAAAATAGAATACCTGATGAAAGCGATAATTAATGTGCCAGGCCCAGAGTATTCCCAGCAGCAGCGCCACAGGATTTAACAGGGGGAGTTTTACTTTAGGCCATATTAAATGGGTAATTAACAGTATGCTGCTAAAGGCCGCGACACTCATTACCGGCAGGGTCGTCTCACTTTTCTCGCTGCTCATTATTGGCAGCAGATGGAATAGCGAGACGGCGATATTCAGAAACAGAAAAAGCATCACTGAAAGCCGGTATTTACTCTGTTTCAGTTCTTCATAGGATTGTAATTTCATTATAAGTACTCGTGACGACCCTGAAATACCCAAGGGCAAGCCGGCGAAACCAGGTTCTGCCAGACAATGAGCAAATTATTGCTGTTGCTGTTATTAAAGGTGTTATCGGCCGCAATCTAGCATTTTCCAACTGGTCTGTCATCTTCGTTGCCGGGCGTGACAAAAACAGGCTGCAAGGCAGGCAAAACTGTCATATGATAATGGGAATGCTTATCATTTGAGGTTTGTGTCATGGGGATAGCGATTATCGCGGCCTGCGGCCTGTGGGGAGTCAGTTGGGCACTGGGCAAAAAGCTGGATAGTGCGTGGGGCGTGTTGCTGCCGTGCATTGCACTGCCGCTGTTCGCCTTATGGGAACCGAGCTTCAGCCAGTGGCGGATGGTGATGACGGTTGCGCTGCTGCTGACTGTCGTGATGCTGTTTAACCAGCGGCTGCGTCACTATCTGCTGCTGCCATCCTGTCTGGCGTTAGCGGGCGGACTGGCGGCTGTCTCTGTGAATTTTCATCTGAATTAACATAAGCGGAGTGGGTAAAACCGGCGTACAGGGTAAAGCGGCTGGAAAAGGTAAAGCGACCGGAAAACAGAACAACCGGAAAAGGTAAAACGAGCAGGGGGTAAAACGAAACGGCAGGGGAACAGAAGAGATGAGCGGGAAAGGCCTGAAGATGACAACGTTGGTGCGAAGAGAGGGACTTGAACCCTCACGTCCGTTAAGACACTAACACCTGAAGCTAGCGCGTCTACCAATTCCGCCACCTTCGCATCGAGTTGTCTGTTCATATCACCGCAATGGTGCGAAGAGAGGGACTTGAACCCTCACGTCCGTTAAGACACTAACACCTGAAGCTAGCGCGTCTACCAATTCCGCCACCTTCGCGCAGTGCTCGCGATATGAAACTTGTGATTTTGGTGCGAAGAGAGGGACTTGAACCCTCACGTCCGTTAGGACACTAACACCTGAAGCTAGCGCGTCTACCAATTCCGCCACCTTCGCATACCCGTAACACCTTGAGAATGTTACAACCACGGAGGCGCATTCTAGAGATTTTACTCTTTGCGTCAACAACTATTTCGTCGGGCTGAAACGATCGCTGTAAAAAGCAACGTTTTCAGCCCGGCAAAGCAGTTAACGGCAGGAAAAACTCTTAGCGCGTTTTGGCACCGCGGCCATAGACGGCACGGTAAACTTTAAAGCGGCCGGTTTGCGCGATGACTTCGTGACTGCCGAAGGCTTCATCCAGCGCCTGCGGGTAGGGCAGGAAGGTGTTGGCAACGATACGCAACTCGCCGCCGGTATTCAGGTGCTTCACGGCACCACGAATCAGCGCCTGTGCGGCATCGAGGCTGGTCTGAGTGCCTTCATGGAAGGGTGGGTTAGAGATAATCATGTCGAAACGACCGGTCACGTCAGAGAAGACGTTGCTGGCGAAGACTTCGCCCTCGATGCCATTGGCGGCCAGCGTCGCTTTACTCGCTTCAATCGCCGCTGCATGCACGTCACACAGCCACAGACGCACTTTTGGCGAACGGGCAGGGAGCGAGGCGGCAATCACGCCCGCGCCACAGCCCATATCCAGCACTTTACCTTTGGTGTGCGGGGTAAAGGTCGACAGCAGCAGGGCGCTGCCGCTATCCAGACCGTCACGGCTGAAGACGCCTGGCAGGGTATGAATCGTCAGACCATCCAGCTGATACTGGTGACCAAAAGTGCTGGCATCGAATTCAGGCTGCTTGTCGAGGCGTCCGTGGTAGAGACCACAGCGACGCGCACTGTCGATCTTCTCCAGTTTCACCCACGACTCCATCATGCCTTCGGCGCTGCGCACGCCGCTGCGGTTTTCACCGACCACGAACACGTCGCAGCCCACCGGCAGCAGCGACAGCAGGTTCTGCAGCTGGAACTGCACTTCCGGCTTATTCTTGGTCCAGAAGTAGACCAGGGTATCGCAGCCCTGCACATCTTCGGCCTGCGCAACCATTCCGTAACGCGCCTGTTCGCCCATACGGCGGCTCAGGTTTTGCCAGTGATGATATTGCTGGGTGTGAACGCGCGACGAGGCGGTTTCCAGCTGAGCGGGCAGGTCATCCTGCAGATCGCCAGCAAATAAAACATGGCGGGCGGTAAATTCATCACTGTGGCGCAGAATGACTTCGCTGGCCGGGGTAAAAGCAGACATGTAGGGCTCCTGTAAGATCTGAGCGGGGATTATAGTGGTTTGTTGGCGCATGTTCGATGGGTTTGCTAGCATAGCGTCGCATTCAGGCAGCAGAACAGGTAACACCATGACGTTCAGGCGCGACTGGCTTTTACAGCAAATGGGAATTACGCAGTACCAACTGCGCCGCCCGCGCGTGCTTCAGGGCGAAATTGCCGTCACGCTGGCACCGGACACGCAGTTAATTATTGTCGCTGACGCGCCCCCCGGTTTGCATGAACCGCTGATGCGCGACGTGCTGCATGCTCTCAATCTGCAACCCGCTCAGGTAATGACCGTGACACCGGATCAGCTGCAAATGCTGCCGGAAACGCTGAACTGCGCGGGCTGGCTGCTCGGCGTAGAGAGCGAACAGACTTTCAATGGCGTGGCATTAACCAGCGCCTCTTTTAATGAACTGATCAGCAGCGGCGTCGCCAAACGCGCGCTCTGGCAACAGATGTGTAACCATGACAGCCATCTCTTTACTCACCCCTGACGATCTGGCGCAGGCCTTCGCCATTGAGTGTCGTAGTCACGCGTTTCCCTGGAGTGAAAAGACGTTTGCCAGCAATCAGGGCGAGCGCTTTATCAATTTACGTCTCGACGTTGACGGCAAAATGGCCGCCTTTGCGATTACGCAGGTGGTACTGGACGAAGCCTCGCTGTTTAACATCGCGGTCGATCCCGCTTTTCAGCGCCGGGGATTGGGCCGCCAGCTGTTGCAGCATCTGATCGATGAGTTGATCAAACGCGACGTGCTGACGCTGTGGCTGGAAGTGCGGGCTTCGAACCTGCCTGCCATCGCGCTCTATGAGCAGCTTGGATTCAATCAGGTCAGTCGTCGCCCCAACTATTATCCCACCGCCAGCGGCCGTGAAGATGCCATTCTTATGGCACTGACGCCGTAGCGGTGTTAAGGAGCTTTAATGATTGATAACTGGGATTGCATCCTGTTTGATGCCGACGATACCCTTTTTCATTTCGACGCCTATGCCGGTTTGCAGCGCCTGTTCGCCGGTTATGACGTGCAGTTCACCGACCAGGATTACAGTGATTATCAGGCGATAAACAAGCCGCTGTGGGTCGATTATCAGAACGGTGCTATCTCCGCGTTACAGCTGCAGACTCAGCGTTTCAACCACTGGAGCGAAAAGCTCAGCGTTGCGCCGGAGATCCTCAACAGCGGCTTTCTCAGCGCAATGGGAGAGATCTGTACGCCGCTGCCGGGCGCGGTCAGCCTGATGAACCAGCTGCATGGCCGGGTAAAAATGGGCATCATCACCAACGGTTTTACTGCGCTGCAGCAGACGCGTCTGGAGCGCACCGGTTTTCGCGATTATTTTTCGGCGCTGGTGATCTCCGAGCAGGTCGGCCTGCCAAAACCGGCGCCAGAGATTTTTGATTACGCACTGAATCTGATGGGCAACCCGGATCGTGAGCGGGTACTGATGGTAGGTGATACGCCAGAGTCAGACATTCTGGGCGGCATGAATGCCGGTGTGAAAACCTGCTGGCTCGATCATGGCACCCGGCCATTGCCGGAACATATTAAGCCCACCTGGCAGGTCAAATCGCTGGGCGAGCTGGAAGCGCTGCTTATCGGCTGACGCAAGACGCCTCGCAAATCAGCATCTTTCCCATAAAAAAGGCCCGCACAGCGGTAATGTCAGTCAGTTAAGCGACAGGTGTTAACGCAGTCTGGTGCCGGGCAGGGGCTGGCGGTCCTCGCGCCGCTGCGCGGTCCCTTCACTTCATTCCTCTGCCTGACGGACCGCCGGGGATGGCACATCCTGTGCCGCCCCGCCTTTCGCCCGCGTCCTGCGGGCTCTCCTGGCAGACTCATTC
>NZ_CEUYZP010000006.1:0-269809 GCF_982223955.1 Pantoea sp. E956-1
TTGCCTGGCGGCTTTAGCGCGGTGGTCCCACCTGACCCCATGCCGAACTCAGAAGTGAAACGCCGTAGCGCCGATGGTAGTGTGGGGTCTCCCCATGCGAGAGTAGGGAACTGCCAGGCATCAAATTCGTTCCTTTTCCCCTGACAAGGAAATTAGCAGGAACAGACGGCTATCAGCCAGTTGCTGACAGCTGTGAAAGAATCGGTGGAGCGGTAGTTCAGTTGGTTAGAATACCTGCCTGTCACGCAGGGGGTCGCGGGTTCGAGCCCCGTCCGTTCCGCCACCCTATTAGGGGCGTAGTTCAATTGGTAGAGCACCGGTCTCCAAAACCGGGTGTTGGGGGTTCGAGTCCCTCCGCCCCTGCCAGAAAACGATCCTTTGCTTCGGCAAAGGATTTTTTTTGCTTTTAAAAAGGCAAAAAAGAAAAACCAGCTAAATCTAACTGGCCTCTGATCTTCCCTGCTTACTTCTCTGCTTTCAAGTTCAGCTGTTTTGCCTGACCAGAATCGGGAATTTAAGCAACTGACGGATATGTGCCTGCTGATCGCTATTTTGCAACCAGACAGCATAGAGCGGACGAACGGCGATGGGCGTATCCGGAATCATCATCAACTCACTGTAAACACTCTGCCAGAAGTCCGGCAGGAATGCGCACGCTCCGGTGGTATGCAGCAGTTCACGGGTGACATGCGCCGACGTAGTCGTCAGTACGGGCACATCATCAGCCCCGGAGAGGTAGCTCTGATGCTGATGAAAATCTGCCCCCCATTCCAGCTTAATATAATCATACTTTTCGCGCTTCTCGCTCTGCCGGGCGCAGAACAGCGCCAGTGAAATATGACCAATCTGCTGACTGGTTAATTCATCCATCTTAGGCGCTTCAGTGGTGATCAGCAGATCCAGCTGGCGCTCATGAAGCTGCTTAACCAGCAGGTGTCGCTGTGCCACGCGGGCTTCTAAATGCAGGCTCTCCCGATTCTCATAGAGCGTCTGTAGCCATGGCGTCAGATAAGCTTCCCATAGGGATGCACTGGCACCTATCGAAAGCTCATGGTGCTGCTGAGTGTGAGAAACCTCCTTCTTCGCCATCATCCAGGTGCTCATCAGGCTTTCAGCATAGGGGAGCAGTCGCTCTCCGGCCGCCGTCAGACGTATGTTATTGCGATGCCGTGTAAAAAGGTTAACGCCCAGCTGATTTTCTAACTGACGGATGCGAAAACTGACAGCAGATTGCGTGAGGTAAAGTGCTTCTGCAGCACGTCCGAAATGGCGTGTTCTGCTCACTTCCAGGAAAGTTTTCAGTAATTCCGTATCCACAGCCTTCTCCCAAAAAATGTTTGTCGTATAGATTTAAATGTTTTGTTTTACACTCTGTCAAGCCTATCTAATACTCCGCGCCATTAACAGCACGGCATTAGAAAATCAGGAGCGTGTAACATGGCGGAAAGCTTCTCAACAGAGAATCGTTTCTTTGATAACAAACATTACCCGCGTGGTTTCTCACGCCACGGTGACTTTACTATTAAAGAAGCTCAGCTTCTTGAACGCCACGGTTTTGCCTTTAATGAGCTGGATTTATCAAAGCGTGAGCCTGCAACCGAAGAAGAACGTTTGTTTATTGAAGTGTGTCGTGGCGTGCGTGAGCCGCAAACGGAAGCTGAACGTGTATGGTCTAAGTATATGACCCGCATTAAGCGTCCTAAACGTTTTCATACGCTGTCTGGCGGAAAACCGCAGATGGACACCGTTGAAGACTTCACCGACAGCGACGATTAACAGAGAAGGGGCGAAAGCCCCTTTTTTATTGCAGGCTGTTATGCAGATGAATCATTAATCGATCAATCGTGCGATAGCTGACCGCTTCCTGCAAATGATGCCTGGTGATGTCTGCTTCCCCTGCCAGATCGGCCACCGTGCGCGCCACTTTCAAAATCCGCTGCCATGCCCGTACAGATAACCCCAGTTTATCCAGCACGGACTCCAGCCACTCCGCATCTTTTTTAGCCGGCTGACACCAGCGCATAATCTCTGCATTGTTTAAATGCGCATTAATTTTGCCTGCACGGGCCAGTTGAATGTGTCGCGCGTCGACCACCCGACTACGGACCTGCTCAGACGCTTCTGCCTGGGGGCGTTGACCACTGAGCATGCCACTGGGGAGTAGCGGCACCTCCAGCGAAAGATCAAAACGATCAAGAAAAGGGCCGGATAGCTTACTGAGATAACGCAGCACCTGCTGCGGTGAGCAGCGGTTATGCTGTCCCTGATAATGTCCGGTTGGACTTGGATTCATCGCAGCAATCAGCTGAAACCGTGCGGGGTAGGTGACTTTTGCCCGGGCACGTGAAATAGCGATGACGCCCGACTCCAATGGCTCGCGCAGGGAGTCCAGCACCTTGCGATCAAATTCCGGTAATTCATCCAGAAACAGTACGCCGTTATGCGCCAGTGAGATCTCACCAGGCCGTGGCAGTGATCCGCCACCAATCAAAGCATAGAGAGAGGCACTGTGGTGAGGTGATCTGAAAGGCCGGGTGCGCCACTGTCGGGACAGGGTATTGCTGTTCACCAGACTGGCGATTGCCGCACACTCCAGTGCTTCCTGATCGCTTAAGGAGGGCATGATGCCGGGCAGTCGGGTTGCAAGCATGGTTTTACCGGTGCCAGGTGGCCCGATCAGCAACAGGTTGTGTCCGCCAGCTGCAGTAATCTCCAGTGCTCTGCGCCCCTGTTCCTGACCAATGATATCTGCGAGATCGTCAGCAGGCGCGTCGCCCTGTTGCTCAGGGTATTGTGCTGTCGGTAATGTGAGTTCATTGCGCAGAAAGGCACACACTTCGCTGAGGTGAGAGGCGACCAGCGACGTACCCTGACGGATGAGTCCGGCATCACACTGATTCTCAGCAGAGAGAACCAGCTGCCGTCCAGCCTGCATGGCTACCATGGCCGCTGGAATCGCGCCCTGTACACCGCACAGTGCGCCGTCGAGTGCCAGCTCACCCAGAAACTCATAGTGCGTCAGCTTGTCGGCAGGAAGCTGCTCAGAGGCGACCAGAATGGCGATGGCCATAGGTAAGTCATACCGCCCACCCTCTTTAGGTAAATCCGCGGGTGCCAGATTGATGGTGAGGCGCTTTGCCGGAAAGGTAAAACCGCTGTTGATAATGGCGCTGCGTACGCGCTCACGTGCCTCTTTCACCGTAGTTTCAGGCAGACCCACCAGTGATAATGCAGGCAACCCGTTACTGATGTGTGCCTCAATGGTCACCAGCGGGGCTTCCACTCCCAGTGCTGCCCGGGTCAGAACTTTTGACAATGACATACTCGCTCCTTGTTGCCGCCAGTCTGGTGATAGCGTCAAAGGAAAGCGAGGAGATGATCAGTACTGTTCGGGCCATCGCACAATCCATCACTGGTTTTTTCATGACGTCTTAAAATGTTGTACGACTGCGCGCAAATTCACCAAAACATTATTACGTCAGTAAAGTGATGAATAATTATCATCATGTAATTATTTCTTTTATTACAAATTGATAGGTCGCGATTTAGCGCAGCGCGCTAAAAAAACTCTGTAAAAAAAGTTGTGTCATGCCCCCTGACTATGATAACTCTGTAGGTATTACTTCGAACAAGCGAAAGAATTGAACAACACATGAAAGCCCTTCTACAAGTGATTAGCCTGGTCGTGATTAGCGTGGTGGTGGTTATTAACCTACCGTGCGGGGCAACGCTTGGAGAAAGAAAGGCTTAAAAATCAAGCCTCGAATCCGAAAAAACCCCCGCACCGAAAGGTCCGGGGGTTTTTTTTCGACCAGAGGAAATATCAGTAAATCCACAAGGAACAAACAATGAACAGTAGCATAAAATTCTGTTGTTCCGGTCAGGACACAGGAGAATAGCGATGACAGGTGCACAGTGGGTAGTTCAGGCTTTACGCGCGCAGGGTGTGGATACCGTATTCGGTTACCCAGGCGGCGCAATCATGCCGGTATACGACGCGCTCTACGATGGCGGCGTGGAACACCTACTGTGTCGTCACGAGCAGGGCGCTGTAATGGCGGCGATCGGTTATGCGCGCTCAACCGGCAAAACCGGCGTCTGTATCGCCACCTCTGGCCCTGGCGCAACTAACCTGATCACCGGTCTGGCAGATGCCATGATGGATTCGGTTCCGGTGGTTGCCGTAACGGGTCAGGTCTCTTCCGCTTTTATTGGTACCGACGCCTTTCAGGAAATCGACGTGCTGGGCTTATCGCTGGCCTGCACTAAACACAGCTTCCTGGTCGAATCGCTGGATGAGCTGCCCGCCATCATGGCAGAAGCCTTTGCGCTGGCGCAGTCGGGCCGTCCGGGTCCGGTATTGGTTGATATCCCGAAGGATATTCAGATTGCGCAGGGAGAACCCGCCCCACATCTGGTTCCGGTAGAAGAGGGAAATGCGCTGCCGCACCAGGCGATTCAGGAAGCACGCGCACTGATGGCGCAGGCCAGAAAACCAATGCTCTATGTTGGTGGAGGCGTTGGCCTGGCACAGGCTGTTCCGGCACTGCGCGCGCTGGCAGAAGAGACCGGCATCCCGGCAGTGGCCACCTTAAAGGGGCTGGGCAGTGTAGACCCCCACAGCGAGGTTTATCTCGGCATGCTGGGGATGCACGGTACTAAAGCCGCCAACCTGGCGGTGCAGAGTTGTGACTTACTGATTGCGGTCGGTGCCCGTTTCGATGACCGCGTGACCGGCAAGCTGGACACCTTTGCTCCCCATGCCAGCGTAATTCATCTCGATATCGATCCCGCTGAGTTAAACAAATTACGTCGTGCACACGTCTCTCTGCAGGGTGATCTCAACGAACTGCTGCCCGCCCTGAGTCAGCCTCTGCATATCAACGCCTGGCGTGATGAGATGAAAGCGCTTAAGGCCAGTCACCCATGGCGCTACGACCATCCGGGCGAAGCGATCTATGCACCGCTGTTGCTCAAGCAGCTTTCCGATCGCAAACCGGCCAATACCGTAGTGACCACCGACGTCGGTCAGCATCAGATGTGGACGGCGCAGCACATGGCATTCAGCGCGCCGGAGAACTTCATCACCTCCAGCGGCTTAGGCACCATGGGCTTTGGTTTACCCGCCGCCATCGGTGCGCAGGTTGCACGCCCGGAAGATACGGTTATCTGTGTCTCGGGCGATGGCTCCATCATGATGAACATCCAGGAGCTGGGCACCATCAAGCGCGGCAAGCTGCCGGTCAAAATCGTGCTGCTGGATAACCAGCGTCTGGGCATGGTGCGTCAGTGGCAGCAGCTGTTTTTCGATGGCCGCTACAGTGAAACCAATCTGTCCGACAACCCCGACTTCCTCACGCTGGCCAGCGCTTTCAATATTCCCGGCCAGCGCATTACCCGTAAAGATCAGGTCGACGCCGCCCTTGATGCTCTGCTGAACAGCGAAGGTCCTTACTTCCTGCATGTTGCAATTGATGAGCATGAAAACGTCTGGCCACTGGTACCGCCGGGTGCCAGCAATGCAAACATGATGGAGAAAACTGTATGAACCAGCATCAATTGTCTATCGAAGCCCGTTTCCGCCCTGAAATATTGGAGCGCATTTTACGCGTAGTGCGTCACCGCGGTTTTCAGGTCTGTTCGATGAACATGGCCTCAGTCGCCAACGCAGAAAACATTAATATTGAAATGACCGTTGCCAGTCAGCGCTCCGTCGATTTACTGTCTTCGCAGTTAAGCAAATTGATCGACGTTGCATGCGTTCAGATTCAACAACAGACAACACAACAAATCCGCGCTTAGCCGCGAGAGGGAATAACAATGAGCACGAAGAAAGCAGACTTTATTTGGTTCAATGGCGAGATGGTTAAGTGGGAAGAGGCGAAGGTCAGCGTCATGTCCCACGCGTTGCACTACGGTACGTCGGTATTTGAAGGCGTGCGCTGCTACGACTCTCACAAAGGACCGGTTGTGTTCCGCCATCGCGAACACATGCAACGTCTGCACGACTCCGCCAAAATCTACCGTTTCCCGATTAAAAGCAGCGTTGATGAGCTGATGGAAGCGTGCCGCGAAGTCATCCGCGTGAACAAACTGAAAAGTGCTTATATCCGTCCGCTGGCCTTTGTCGGCGATGTGGGCCTGGGCGTGAACCCGCCAGATGGCTTCACTACCGACGTGATCATTGCGGCGTTCCCGTGGGGCGCATACCTGGGCGCTGAAGCCCTGGAGAACGGCATCGATGCCATGGTCTCCTCATGGAACCGCGTAGCACCGAATACCCTGCCAACCGCCGCTAAAGCGGGCGGTAACTACCTCTCCTCACTGCTGGTGGGCAGCGAAGCCCGTCGTCACGGCTATCAGGAAGGGATTGCGCTGGATACCAATGGCCTGATCTCAGAAGGTGCAGGCGAAAACCTGTTTGAAGTCAAAGATGGCGTGCTCTTTACCCCGCCATTTACCTCTTCAGCACTGCCGGGCATCACCCGCGATGCCATCATCACGCTGGCGCGTGATATGGGCATTGAAGTGCGTGAACAGACCCTGTCGCGTGAATCTCTCTATCTGGCTGACGAAGTCTTTATGTCTGGCACTGCGGCAGAAATTACACCGGTGCGCAGCGTTGACCGCATTCAGGTTGGCGAAGGCAAACGTGGCCCGGTAACCAAACGCATTCAGGAGGCCTTCTTTGGCCTGTTCACCGGCGAAACCGAAGACAAATGGGGCTGGTTAGATCCGGTTAACCCATAATCAGATACAGCGCGGGCGTCATCTGACGTCCGCGAGCTTATTCTTACTGGAGTAAATAGAGTATGCCTAAGTACCGTTCCGCCACTACCACCCACGGCCGCAATATGGCTGGTGCCCGTGCCTTATGGCGCGCGACTGGAATGACCGACGACGATTTCGGCAAGCCGATTATCGCTGTGGTTAACTCATTCACCCAATTTGTGCCGGGCCACGTTCACCTGCGTGATCTGGGTAAACTTGTCGCCGAGCAGATCGAAGCGGCAGGCGGTGTGGCCAAAGAGTTCAACACCATTGCGGTGGATGACGGTATTGCCATGGGTCATGGCGGCATGCTGTATTCACTGCCGTCGCGTGAGCTGATTGCTGACTCGGTCGAGTACATGGTTAACGCCCACTGTGCCGATGCCATGGTCTGCATCTCTAACTGCGACAAAATCACCCCGGGTATGCTGATGGCGTCATTGCGCCTCAATATTCCGGTGATCTTCGTTTCAGGCGGACCGATGGAAGCGGGTAAAACCAAGCTTTCTGACCAGATCATCAAGCTGGATCTGGTAGATGCGATGATTCAGGGTGCCAACCCAAACGTCAGCGATGCCGACAGCGAGCAGATCGAACGCTCTGCCTGTCCGACCTGCGGCTCCTGCTCCGGTATGTTCACCGCCAACTCGATGAACTGCCTGACTGAAGCACTCGGTCTGTCGCAGCCAGGCAACGGTTCACTGCTGGCTACGCACGCCGATCGCAAAGAGCTGTTCATCAATGCCGGTAAGCGCATCGTAAGCCTGACTAAGCGCTATTACGAGCAGGATGATGTCAACATGCTGCCGCGTAACATCGCGAACAAGGCCGCTTTTGAGAACGCCATGATGCTGGATATCGCCATGGGTGGGTCCACCAACACCGTGCTCCACCTGCTGGCGGCGGCACAGGAAGGCGATATCGACTTTAATATCTCCGACATCGATCGCCTGTCACGCAAAGTGCCTCAGCTGTGTAAAGTGGCGCCAAGTACCCCGAAATACCACATGGAAGATGTGCATCGCGCGGGTGGCGTCTTCGCTATTCTCGGCGAGCTGGATCGTGCCGGCCTGTTCGACAGCAGCGCCCGTAATATCCTGCAGCAAACCATGCGGGAAACGCTGGATCAGTACGACATCATGCTGACCAAAGATCAGGCGGTAAAAGATATGTTCCGCGCGGGCCCGGCGGGTATTCGTACCACTCAGGCGTTCTCACAGAACTGCCGCTGGGACACGCTGGATGATGACCGTGCCGAAGGCTGTATCCGTACCCGTGAAAACGCTTACTCGCAGGATGGCGGTCTGGCCGTGCTCTACGGCAACATCGCGGAAGATGGCTGTATCGTAAAAACCGCAGGCGTAGACAAAGAGATCCTGACCTTCACCGGTCCGGCGAAAGTCTATGAAAGCCAGGATGACGCCGTTGAAGCGATTCTGGGCGGCAAAGTCGTCGCGGGCGATGTGGTCGTCATTCGTTACGAAGGACCAAAAGGCGGGCCGGGCATGCAGGAGATGCTCTATCCGACCACTTATCTGAAATCGATGGGGCTGGGCAAAAGCTGTGCGCTGATCACCGATGGTCGTTTCTCTGGCGGTACGTCGGGCCTCTCGATCGGTCACGCCTCACCTGAAGCAGCCAACGGCGGCACCATTGCGCTGGTCAAAGATGGCGACACCATCGAAATCGATATCCCTAACCGCGGTATCAAACTCGCCGTACCGGATAACGAACTGCACGCCCGCCGTGAAGAGCAGCAGGCACGTGGCGATGCGGCGTATACGCCGGTCAATCGTCAGCGTGAAGTCTCCTTTGCGCTGCGTGCCTACGCATTACTCGCGACCAGTGCTGACAAAGGCGCCGTCCGCGATAAGAGCAAGCTGGGAGGCTAACAATGGCCGAGTCTCAACCGCTACCCGAGGCGCCTTGTGGCGCCGAGTATTTGCGCGCAGTGTTGCGTTCACCGGTGTATGAAGTGGCACAGGTGACGCCGCTGCAGGTTATGGAAAAAATCTCATCGCGTCTCGGCAACACCATTCTGGTGAAGCGGGAAGATCGCCAGCCGGTGCACAGTTTCAAGGTGCGCGGTGCCTACGCGATGATTGCCGGTCTGAACGAAGAGCAGAAAGCGCGCGGCGTGGTGACGGCGTCAGCCGGCAACCATGCGCAGGGCGTGGCGCTCTCCGCCACTAAGCTGGGCATCAAATCACTGATTGTGATGCCGCTGGCGACGGCAGACATCAAGGTTGATGCGGTGCGCGCATTTGGCGGTGAGGCTTTCCTGTTCGGGGCCAACTTTGACGAGGCGAAAGCCAAAGCGATAGAACTCTCAGAACAGCGCGGCTACACCTTCGTGCCGCCGTTTGACCATCCGGCCGTCATTGCCGGACAGGGCACGCTGGCGATGGAGCTGTTGCAGCAGGATGCGCATCTCGACCGGGTCTTTGTCCCGGTTGGCGGTGGCGGTCTGGCAGCCGGCGTCGCGGTGCTGATCAAGCAGCTGATGCCGCAAATCAAAGTGATTGCGGTGGAGTCAGAAGATTCAGCCTGCCTGAAAGCAGCGCTGGAAGCGGGTCATCCGGTCGATCTGCCGCGCGTCGGGCTGTTTGCCGAAGGGGTGGCGGTGAAACGGATTGGCAGCGAAACCTTCCGGCTCTGTCAGGAATACATCGATGACATCATCACCGTCGACAGCGATGCGATTTGTGCCGCGATGAAAGATCTGTTTGAAGATGTCCGTGCGGTGGCGGAGCCCTCTGGCGCGCTGGCGCTGGCGGGCATGAAAAAGTATATCCAGCAGCACGGGATCAAAGGCGAGCGGCTGGCGCATGTGTTGTCCGGGGCCAACGTCAATTTTCACGGCCTGCGCTATGTTTCTGAGCGCTGCGAGCTGGGCGAACAGCGTGAAGCGCTGCTGGCCGTAACGATCCCGGAACAGCAGGGCAGTTTCCTGCGTTTCTGCCAGACCCTGGGTGGACGGTCGATTACCGAGTTCAACTACCGCTACGCCGATGCGGACAAAGCCTGCATCTTTGTTGGCGTACGACTGACGCGTGGCGTGGAAGAGCGCAGCGAGATCATCAGCGAGCTCACTAGTGGCGGTTATCAGGTGGTCGATCTCTCGGATGATGAGATGGCGAAACTGCACGTGCGTTATATGGTGGGCGGACGTCCTTCCAAACCACTGCGTGAGCGCCTCTTCAGCTTTGAATTCCCGGAGGCACCTGGCGCGTTGCTGAAGTTCCTGCAAACGCTGGGCACCCACTGGAATATCTCGCTGTTTCATTACCGCAGCCATGGCACCGATTATGGCCGTGTGTTGGCGGCTTTTGAACTCGGCAGCGATGAGCCACGCTTCGAAGAGCATCTCACCGATCTGGGTTACGACTTTCATGACGAAAGCCAGAACCCTGCATTCCGCTTCTTCCTGTCAGGCAACTGATTACAGCTGGCTCCAGAAAGCACTGATCAGCGGCTCTCCGAGCCGCTTTTTTTGCACGCAGATGCCGAGTTCGAACGGTGCAACCGAGTCAATATTCTCCAGTAACAGCACGCGGTTACGCACCGGATCCGGGCTGTTTTCCAGCACCACATCCGGCAAAAGTGCAATACCGCAGCCCAGCGCCACCATCGAAACAATCGCCTCATGACCCGAGACCGTGGCGTAAATCACCGGGTTCGGGATGCGCTGGCGGCGGAACCAGAGATCGATACGCCGTCGTGCCGGTCCCTGCACCGGCAGGATAAACGGAATTTTTGACCAGTCGGGCTGCGGCTGCGTTGCCTGGGTACGAACGGCACAGGGCAATGCAGGCGCGATCAGCACCAGCGGGATCAGCCCCAGTGGCATAAAATCAATGCTGGCGGGCAGCGTTTCAGGACGGCCGGCAATGGCCAGATCGGCATCGCCGGAGTGCACTTTTTCCACCGCATCCGCGGCATCGCCGGTATCCAGTTTGATTTCGACCTGCGGATGTTCAGCGCGAAAGCGGTCGAGGATGGGCGGCAGATGACTGTAGGCCGCTGTCACTGAGCAGAACAGGCGCAGCTCGCCGCTGAGCGACGGGCCGTTAAGATCCATCACATGGCGCAGTTGCTGATACTGCAACAGTGTCTGCTGGGCAAACTGGCGCAGGCGTTCGCCCGCTTCTGTCAGCGTCACGGTGCGGTTATCGCGCAGAAACAGCGCATGGCCGACATCTTCTTCAAGCCGCTGGATCTGGCGTGACAGCGTGGAAGGGCTGACGTGCATAGCACGCGCAGTGCGCCCGAAGTGGCAGCTTTCTGCCAGATGAAGAAACAGTTTCAGATCCCGTAAATCCATGTGCGCGTCGCCTCTGGGTGGTGTTGCATTTATTGCAATGTGACGTTGTTAATATATCAATTTAAGCAACAGAATTCCTGTCATATGATGGGGTCATTCGCGGCGCTGCATGACACGCCGTTCCTGAACAAAAAAAGCAAACACAACCTTACCGGAGTACCCATGGCTAACTATTTCAACACATTGAACCTGCGCAACCAGCTGGCGCAATTAGGCAAGTGCCGTTTCATGGCGCGCGATGAATTTGCGGATGGTGCCAGTTTCCTGAAAGGCAAAAAAGTCGTTATCGTTGGCTGTGGTGCGCAGGGCCTGAATCAGGGTCTGAACATGCGTGATTCCGGTCTGGATGTGGCCTATGCACTGCGTGCTGAAGCAATTGCGGAAAAACGCCCTTCATGGCGTAAAGCGACCGATAACGGTTTCAAAGTGGGCACCTACGAAGAACTGATCCCGCAGGCTGACCTGGTGGTTAACCTGACGCCAGACAAGCAGCACTCCGCTGTAGTTCAGGCTGTTCAGCCGCTGATGAAAGATGGCGCTGCGCTGGGCTACTCGCACGGTTTCAACATCGTTGAAGTGGGCGAAAGCATCCGTAAAGACATCACCGTGGTGATGGTGGCACCGAAGTGTCCGGGTACAGAAGTCCGTGAAGAGTACAAACGTGGCTTTGGTGTACCGACGCTGATCGCGGTCCATCCGGAAAACGATCCAAAAGGCGAAGGCATGGCGATTGCCAAAGCCTGGGCAGCAGCAACTGGCGGCGATCGTGCTGGCGTGCTGGAGTCCTCTTTCGTTGCAGAAGTGAAATCGGACCTGATGGGTGAACAGACTATCCTGTGCGGCATGTTGCAGGCTGGTTCACTGCTCTGCTTCGACAAGCTGGTGGCTGAAGGCACTGACCCGGCTTACGCAGAAAAACTGATCCAGTTCGGCTGGGAAACCATCACCGAATCACTGAAGTTTGGCGGCATCACACTGATGATGGATCGCCTCTCTAATCCAGCCAAACTGCGCGCTTATGCGCTGTCAGAGCAGCTGAAAACCATCATGGCACCGCTGTTCCAGAAACACATGGATGACATCATCTCCGGCGAATTCTCTTCCGGCATGATGGCGGACTGGGCCAACGATGATAAAAACCTGCTGACCTGGCGTGAAGAGACCGGCCAGACCGCGTTCGAAACCGCTTCACAGTATGAAGGCAAAATCGAAGAGCAGGAGTACTACGACAAAGGTGTGGTGATGGTTGCGATGGTTAAAGCGGGCGTTGAGCTGGCGTTTGAAACCATGGTGGACGCCGGCATCATTGAAGAGTCTGCCTACTACGAATCACTGCATGAGCTGCCGCTGATCGCGAACACCATCGCCCGTAAGCGCCTGTATGAAATGAACGTGGTGATCTCCGATACCGCCGAATATGGTAACTACCTGTTCTCCTTCGCCGCGGTGCCGCTGCTGAAAGAGTTCATGACCACGCTGCAGCCAGGCGATCTGGGTAAAGCGGTTGAAGGCACGCAGGTTGATAACGCGCAGCTGCGTGACGTTAACGAAGCGGTTCGCCAGCACCCGATTGAAACCGTTGGCCGCAAGCTGCGTGGCTACATGACCGACATGAAGCGTATCGCTGTCGCGGGCTAATTACCGTCATCACAGTTTTCAGCAAAACAAACCCCGGCTTGCCGGGGTTTTTTGTGGGTGAACAACGGCTGGACGGTTCTCTGTATAACTCTGCCTTCACTGCTATCTGACCGTGCATGCCCAGGGAGCACGGTCAGATCGGAAAGACGCAAAACCCGCCATCCATGGCATGCTCGGCCCGCGCCGTCCATGGCGCGGGACGCTTTCCTCTTCTGACCGTGTTCCCTGTGCCCTTAAGCTTCTTCATTGCTGCCAATATCACTACGCCTTTAAACGCCATTGAGCATTTACGAACAGACAACTAATCCACTTAAAGTGATGGGAGCATACGCCTGTAGCAAAGCATCGCGTGCCATGGACAAAAACGCCGGGAGCCTTTTTGAACAACGCAAAGCGTTGGCCCGTTTACGGGCGCACCTCAGGAATGAGGTGCGCAATCGCACGCGCTGAGCCCGCCATGGATGGCATCTTTTGCGTCTTTGCGAAAGGCGTATGCTCCCTGAGCCTGCCCTTATAACATCAAGGCGATGGTTTAGTCCTTAATGCCGATGTGCTTCCCTGAGCTGCCCTTTATTCACTAAACCCAACCCATAAAAAAAACCCGGCAGTCGCCGGGTTTTCACTGACCTTCATCCAGCCGGATTAAACGTCATACAGCGTCTGATGACGCGTCTCTTTACAGGCGAGCAATGCAATCAGCGTCAGTACGGCCATCGATGCCAGATAAAGCCCTACCGCCTGCAAACCATAATGCGCATTCAGCCAGGTCGCGATATAAGGCGCAACAGAGGCACCCAG
This sequence comes from Pantoea sp. E956-1, assembly GCF_982223955.1. Classification (NCBI taxonomy): domain Bacteria; kingdom Pseudomonadati; phylum Pseudomonadota; class Gammaproteobacteria; order Enterobacterales; family Erwiniaceae; genus Pantoea; species Pantoea sp. E956-1. Next base: position 13,532 of record NZ_CEUYZP010000006.1, read on the forward strand.
AATCGATGAGAGGTTATAAGAGAACGATGCGCCGGTATAACGCACTTCCGTCGGAAACAGCTCCGGCAGCAGGGCGCCCATCGGACCAAAGGTCAGGCCCATAATGCTCAGACCCAGCAACAGAAACGCCATCACCAGCGCCTGCGATCCGGAACCAAGCATCGCCGGGAACAGGAACGAAAACGCGATAATCATCAGCGTAATGGTAATCATCGTTTTGCGGCGACCAAAACGGTCAGCCAGCAAACCGGCAATCGGCACCATCACTCCAAAGCCAATCACCGCCAGCATCAGCATCCACAGCATACTGTTACGCGGAATACCCAGACCGGCCGGTGCTGCCGTGGTGCCGTAGCTCATCGAATAGACGGTCATGATATAGAACAGCGTATAGGTCGCCAGCATGATAAAGGTGCCGAGAATGGTGGCGGTCAGATGTTTGCTCAGCAGCGCCGCAATGGGCACCCGAACCTGCTTCTTCTCTTTCTGAACTTTGGCAAACACCGGACTCTCATGCAGCGAAACGCGCACATACAGGCCAATCAGCACCAGCACGGCGGAGAGAATAAACGGCACGCGCCAGCCCCACTGCATAAACTGCTCGTCGGTCAACAGCCACGAAAGCAGCAGAAAAGTGCCGTTAGCGAAGAAAAAGCCAATCGGTGCACCCAACTGAGGGAAGGAGCCGTAAAGCGCACGTTTCTTCGCCGGGGCATTTTCCGTCGCCAGCAGCGCCGCGCCACCCCATTCACCACCCAGTCCCAGTCCCTGACCAAAACGCGCCAGCGCCAGCAGCAGCGGAGCCATCACGCCGATGGTTTCATAGCCGGGCAGCAGACCAATCACCACGGTAGAGATCCCCATGGTCAGCAGCGAGGCAACCAGCGTGGCTTTGCGACCCACGCGATCGCCAAAGTGACCAAACACGGCGGAGCCAATCGGACGCGCGATAAAGGCGATAGCAAAGGTGGCCAGCGACTGTAGCGTCGCGACCGTGGCATCACCCTGCGGGAAGAAAATGTGCGGGAAAACAATCACCGCAGCAGTGGCATAAATATAAAAGTCGAAGAACTCGATGGCCGTTCCGACCAGCGAGGCAATCACCACTTTACTGCGTGAGTTAACCGGCGTGGGATCCTGCTGTTTGTCGAGCGTGTCTGTGAGGGAGGCTTGCATAACTGTTTCTTATTTGTAAATACAGACAAAGAATCTTACGCATCTGCCAGAGCGCATTCAATGAAGAAAACCCTCGCCGCGTCTGGCTTCAGCGGGCAAAAAGAGGATAATTTTTGAGGTGCGACGAATGTCGGGTGATACCGGGGTAATCCGGACGATATCTGGCGGGATACTCTACGAAAGGGCTAAATAAAAGTGACCTCTCAGCTATTCATCCTGTTATCTGGTTAAAAAATAGCCGAGAGGTAATATTTTCCGCTGTTGTTAACGGATTACGATGATTTGTGTCGTGACGCGCTGCCCGCTTCAGGCATTTGTGGGTCGTCTTTATATTTGGCAGTGGCGATCCATGCCGCACAGAACAGCGTCAGACGGGCGAAGAAGTAGAAAAACGCCATCAGGCCGAGCACGGAACCAAAGGCCGCACCGGAAGGCGAGGTCGCCAGCTTCGGCAGCGTCAGCGTCATCACAAACTTGATCACCTCAAAACCGATTGCCGCCAGCAGAGTGCCGCGGAACAGCGCTTTCTTACGCGGCTTATGACGCGGCAGGATCCAGAAAATCCACAGGAACAGCAGATAGTTAGCCATAACGGAAATCGAGGTGGCGATAATGGTCAGGGCAGGTCGTAACCAGTCGATGCCATCCAGCCCCAGTGCGCTGACGATCATGGCCTGCGCCGAACCGGCTACCGAGGTCAGCGACAGCGTAATCACCAGCGCCAGCATCAGACCGGTCAGCGACAGGAAATCGCGGATATAACGCTTCCAGAACTTCTCTTTGTCATCCGGTTTGCGTTCCCACACGTCGCGCGACTGGGCACGAATCGCTTCGCGCAGGTTACCCATCCAGTTAAGACCGGAGTAGAGCGCCAGCAGTAAACCGGTAATACCCACGGTGGCACGCTGCTGAATGGCGGTATTTACCGTATTCTTCAGCGTGGTGGCCAGCGTCGGGTCGCTGATGCTGCTGACAATTTTGTTGATGATATCGGTCAGCAGATCCGGGTTCGATGCCAGCACAAAACCCACGGCGGCAAACGACACCATCAGAATGGGGATCAGCGATAAAAACGAGAAATAGGTAATGGCCGCGCCAAACTGGCTGCCGAGCCGATCATTAAAGCGGTCAAGGGCGCGAATAAAATGCGCCACTGCCGGGATCGCCTGAAACCAGGCGGCAAAACGCGACACGCGCACTATCGAATGATCAACCGTCTCGTTGCCGGTTTTAATATCGATAAGTGGTTTTTGCGGCTGCGTATCCTGCGGGTTTTCCTGCTTGTCTGTCATAGACCTTCACTGTCCTGTTTATCATTAAAATCAAAGTATAGCCGCTCAGGTGACGTACTCCTGTAACACCTGACTCAGCCACTCCATAAAAACCCGCACGCGACGCGCCACATTGCGCCGGTGCGGATAGAGCAGGTGGATCGGCATCGGTCTGGCGGGAAAGCGATGCAGCACTTCTACCAGCTCGCCTCTTTCCAGTAATGTCTGAATCCCGGCGGCAGGCACCTGAATAATGCCTAACCCCGCCAGACAGGCGGCGCGATAGGTTTCGGTGCTGTTCACGGTGACCACACCGCCGGTGTGAACATAGTGACACTGCCTGCCATCAAAATATTCAAAACCCGGTGAGGCCTGACCCAGTTGCTGGCTGTAATGCACCATCGCATGCTGCGACAGCTCTTCCAGCCGGATCGGCATGCCGAAACGCGAAAGGTAGCCAGGGCTGGCGCAGTTGATCAAGGTATGGGTACCAATTTTTCGCGCAATCAGGCCAGAATCTTTGAGCTCGCCGACGCGGATTACGCAGTCAAACCCTTCCCGAATCACATCCACCTGACGGTCGCTGCTGCTCAGTTCAATCTCTACGCCGGGGTAGTGCTGCAAAAATTCCGGCAGCCGTGGCAGGATAAAACTGGTGGCCATTGCCACAGACATATCAATCCGGAGTTTACCGCTGAGTGAGGCAGGCTCGTGCTGGAACAGGCTGTCCATATCGTCAATCATCGACAATAAATCAAGACAGCGATCGTAATAGACCAACCCGTCCTGGGTTAGTTGCACCCGGCGTGTGGTGCGATGCAGTAAACGTGTTGCCATTTGATTCTCCAGCGCCTGTATCTGCCGTGAAACGCTGCCTTTGGGAACACCTAAACTCTCTGCCGCGCGGGTAAAACTGCCCATTTCGGCCACCCGCACAAACACCTGCATTGCGTGAATTTTGTCCATGTTGTTCACCGATTGTTGTTTTTATTGAAACAGTGATGCGCATTTAACACTGTTTATAGATCAATAATTCGCGAATATCCTTAACCTGTGTTCAATTTTTCAACAGGTGAGAGAGATGAATCAGAAAGTGGCGTTAATTACCGGTGCAAACCGCGGTTTAGGCCGAAATGGCGCGTTAAAACTGGCGGCCAGGGGGACAGACATTATCCTGACTTACCGCAGCCATGCCGATGAGGCGCAGACGGTGGTGAAGGAGATCGAGGCGCTGGGACGACGTGCAGTGGCGCTGGCGCTGGACGTCGGCGAAACCGGTCAGTTCGATCGCTTTGTCGGCCAGGTGAAAGAGGCACTGCAACAGCAGTGGCAGCGTGATCGCTTTGACTATTTAGTGAACAACGCCGGACACGGACACTACAAGCCCTTTACCGACACCACCGAGGCGGAATTTGATGCGCTGGTTAATGTGCATTTCAAAGGGCCTTACTTCCTGACCCAGAAGCTGCTGCCGCTGATCAACGACGGTGGCCGCATCCTGAATATCTCCAGCGGTCTGACCCGGCTGATCTATCCTGGCTCCTCGACCTATGCGTCGATGAAAGGGGCGATGGAAGTACTGACGCGCTACCAGGCGAAGGAGCTGGGAGAACGACGCATTCGCGTCAATATCCTGGCACCTGGCGCGATAGAGACCGACTTTGGCGGTGGCCGGGTACGCGATACCGCCGAGATTAACAATCAGATTGCCGGGCTGACGGCGCTGGGCCGGGTCGGACTGCCGGATGACATCGGCGACGCCATCAGCGCGATCCTCAGTGACGAAACCGGCTGGATCACCGCTCAGCGTATTGAAGCCTCAGGCGGGCAGGGAATTTAACCGCTGGCGGCATCGCGCAAAACACCCCGCGACGCCGCCGCCTTTTACAGCGTAATGGTGCCATCGATGACGGTAACGGTATTACCGCCAATCCAGATGGTCTCACCATTAAAGGTTACGTTCACCCGACCGGCACGTTGCAGGGCCGTACCCTGACGCACGCGATAGGAAGTCGTTTGTCCCGCCATGGCAAAATAACGCGCCAGACAGGCGTTGGCGCTGCCGGTCACCGGATCTTCGGTCAGGCTGCCATTTTCCACCAGCAGGCCACGCACTTCATACTGTTCATGCTCGCCCGAGGGCAAACGGCCAAAGGGCATCACGCCCGAGACACCGGCATGTTTAATCAGACGCTGCAAATCGCTGACATTGGGCTGCAGCGCCAGCACGGCCTCGGCGCTGACCATCGGCACCAGCAGCCAGCGGATACCCATATCCACCACGGTCGGGCTTTGCGTGAGATCGAACGCATCGCTGTTTAAGGCGTTACCCATCAGCGCATCCTGCCATGGCATCAGGGTGGCAGCAGGTGCGGCAAAGGCCAGTTCGCCTGTCTCATTAATCTTCACCGTCACATTACCGACGCCGCACTCCTGCACGATTTCGCCCGGCGTACGGGTTGGCCAGCCCGCCTCCAGCAGCGCGTGTGCGGTGCCCAGCGTCGGATGACCGGCAAACGGCAGTTCACCTTCAACGGTAAAAATACGCACCCGGTAGTCCGCCTCTTCATGTTGTGGCGGCAGCACAAAGGTGGTTTCCGACAGGTTAGTCCAGCGGGCAATCGCCGCCAGCTGGCTGTCGCTTAACCCCTGCGCATCCATAATCACCGCCAGCGGATTGCCATTAAAGGCTGCTGAGGTAAACACATCGACTTGCTTAAACGCGACCTTCATGATGACTCCTTGCGATTGGGTTCAGTGCGGCCTTTTCTCTGCCGGATGATTGCTTATAACAGCTAACAGCGTTATCAATAAGTTAAAGATTTTACCGGAGACTGTGAATGCTAACGATCCTGGGACGCGCCTCCTCAATCAACGTGCGCAAAGTATTATGGCTGTGTGACGAGCTTGACCTTGATTACCAGCGCGAAGAGTGGGGCGACGGATTCCGCTCAACGCACCTGCCCGAATTCATGGCACTCAATCCCAATGCGATGGTGCCGGTACTTAAAGATGATGACTTTGTGATGTGGGAATCCAACGCCATCCTGCGCTATCTGGCGAACGCCTATGGCGGCGAGTGGCTCTATCCTCATCATCCGCAAACGCGCGCACCTGTCGATCAGTGGATGGACTGGCAGTCCACTGAACTCAACACCTCATGGCGCTACGCATTTATGTCGCTGGTGCGAAATTCACCGGCTCATCAGGATCCACGTCTGCTGGCCGCGGCCAGCAAAGGCTGGGCACACACCATGAGCATTCTCAATCAGCAGCTGGAAAAAACCGGTCGCTACGTTGCCGGACGTAATTTCACGCTGGCAGACATTCCGATTGGCCTGGCGGTGAACCGCTGGTTTGAAACGCCGCTCGAACATCCTGATTATCCGGCGGTACGCACCTATTACGAACGCCTGACTGAACGCCGCGGCTATACCGTCTGGGGCCGCAACGGCACACCCTGAGACTCGGCGCACGCGACTCCCGCCAGTTCACAGGCGATTTCGCCCGCGCGTCTGATCGCCCAGCTGTAGCGCGCATCAAACGGATAGCAGCAGGAGAGGCGCAGTGCATGGTTGTAGCGCTCGCTCAGCGAATAGAGCGCGCCGGGCGTGACGCAAATCTGCTCCTGCAACAGCCGATCAAACATCTCGGTGGTATTTACGCCGCCCGGTAACTCGACCCAGAAGACGAAGCCACCGCGCGGCAGCGTCGCGCGGGTACCCTCCGGAAAGTAGCGGGCGATCAGTCCCCGCGCCTCATCCAGATTGGCCGCGTAGCGACGGCGCAGTGTGCGCAGATGGTGGTCATAACCGCCGGAAGCAAGAAACTCCGCCAGCGTTTCAGAGAGCAGGGCAGATTCTGCCATCGACGACACCGCCTTCAGTCGGGCAATCGCATCATGAAAACGGCCAGCGGCGGTCCAGCCAATACGGAAATCGGGCGCCACAGTTTTGGTGAAGCTGGTGCAGTAGATCACCCAGCCGTCGCGATCAAAGGCTTTTACCGCGGGCGAGAGCGGCCAGTCGAACTGCAACTCGTCATACAGCCCATCTTCTATCAGCGGAACGTGGTAAGTATTCACTAACTTCGCCAGTCGCTTCTTGTTCTCCAGCGACATGCCGCAGCCCAGCGGGTTTTGCGCGCTCGGCATCGCAATCAGCGCCTTAATTCGCTGCTCCTGAAGCAGCATCTCCAGCGCATCCAGCGACAGCCCATGCTGCGGATCGGTGGGGATTTCCAGCGCCTTAAGGCCCAGTGAAGCCAGCAGCGGGAAGAGGAAAAAGTAGGTTGGCGATTCCAGCCCCACGCAGTCGCCGGGCTGCGTAACCGCCCGCAGCGCCAGCTGAAGCGCTTCCATACAGCCGTGGGTCAGGGTGATCTCATCGGCGGTGAGCGTCTGTCCGGCGTGCAGCGCCCGTCGCGCAATCTCCTCCCGTAAGCGCTCACTACCGGGCGGAAGCGCATAGCGCCCAATCATGTTCGGATGACGGCGCAGCAGTGAGGCGGTAATCCGGGCAATACGCGCCGCAGGAAACAGCTCACTATCCTGGGGGCAGGCCAGGGAAATATTGATGTAGTCGGGATGGTTCTGCGCCGCAAACACCTTATCGATCAGGTCGAGCTTGCCGCTGCTGGGGTCGCGTACCCGGGTTTTATGCTGACCATGACGGGTCACGGCGGGCAACACGCCGCGCACGTAATAGCCCGACTGGGGACGCGCCTCAATCAACCCGCGATCTTCCAGCAACTGCCAGGCATTGAGCACCGTATTGACACTGACCTGATGTGACTGGGCGACGCGGCGGATCGCCGGCAGACGTTTGCCGGGTTTCAGCGTGCCCTGATGGATAGCCTCAGCGAAGCTGTCTGCCAGCTGCTGATAGAGCGGCTGATCGGAAGTGGGAGCAAGGGACACAGTAGCCTCCGGATTGGATGGGTACAATTGCTATTAACGGGAACTGTAACCATAACAATAGTGATTTTGTGTCACTGTTACCATCCCTTTTCCCGCCGTAGCATAGCACTCTGTCTGTTTTCAGGAGAATCACCATGCTCGATCCCTCTTTCTTCAGTTACGTTACCGTCATGTCGATTACGCCAGGCCCGAACAATCTGCTGCTGGCGACCTCAGGCGTCAATTTCGGCATGCGCCGCACGCTGCCGATGGTGTTTGGCATACTGGTCGGTTGTGCGCTGCAAACGGTGATCGCCGGCGTCGCACTGGAGGTCTTACTGCACTGGATGGCGGCGATTCGTCTGCCGCTGACGCTGGCAGGCTGTGCCTATCTGTTGTGGCTGTCGTGGAAGATTTTCCGTGCAGCAGCACCTGAAGTGCGCAGCAAGCCGCAGCCCATGACGCTGCTGGGCGGTGCCTGTTTCCAGGCGATCAATCCCAAAGCCTGGCTGATGGCGACCAATGTGGCGCTGTTGTACAGCGCCAGCAGCGGCGTGCTGACGGTCATGATCGGCTTTATGCTGCTGAACCTGCCCTGCATTCTGATCTGGGCTGCGCTGGGCGATCGCCTGCGCAGCCATCTGCAGATTGCCTGGAAGCGTCAGTTATTTAACAGCCTGATGGCGCTGTCGCTGGTGGCGACCACCATCTGGATGCTGACCGACGCTTTGCTGGCCGCTTAGTCGGGTGCACCTGGTGCTGTGGCCGACGGCCATTTCCAGTTCTGCACCTCCGGCACATCTTCACCGTGTTCACGCACATAGCGATGATGTTCAGCGATGCGCTCCTGCAGATCGTCCAGCAGCTCAGGATGCGCATCGGCCAGGCCAGGCACGCGAAGAATCGCCTCCTGCGCCAGATGATAGCGGTCAAGCTCGTTCAGCACCGTCATATCAAATGGCGTGGTGGTGGTTCCCTCTTCATTGAAGCCGCGCACATGGAAGTTGCGGTGGTTGGTACGCGAATAGGTCAGGCGATGCACCAGCGTCGGATAGCCGTGGAAGGCGAAAATCACCGGTTTATCCTGGGTAAACAGCGCGTCGAATTCCGCATCAGATTTGCCATGTGGGTGCTGATCCTGCGGCTGCAGCGCCAGCAGATCGACCACGTTCACCACGCGGATACGCAGTTCGGGCAGCATATCGCGCAGCAGATCCACCGCCGCCATCGTCTCCATGGTCGGCACATCACCGGCACAGGCCATCACCACATCCGGCTCCTCATGCTCTGGGGTGGTGCCCGCCCAGAGCCACTCGCCCATGCCCGCTTCACAATGGGTTACCGCACTGGCCATATCCAGCCACTGCGGCGCAGGCTGCTTGCCCGCCACAATCACATTGATGCGGTCCCAGGTGCGCAGGCAGTGATCGCCAACCCACAGCAGCGTATTGGCATCGGGCGGCAGATAGATGCGCACAATGTCCGCTTTTTTATTGGCAACGTGATCGATAAAGCCCGGATCCTGATGACTGTAGCCGTTGTGATCCTGTCGCCAGACATGTGAAGAGAGCAGGTAGTTCAGCGATGAGATCGGCTTACGCCAGCCCAGTTTACGCGAGACTTTCAGCCACTTGGCGTGCTGGTTAAACATTGAATCGACGATGTGGATAAAAGCTTCATAACAGTTAAACAGCCCGTGGCGGCCGGTCAGCAGATAGCCTTCAAGCCAGCCCTGACACTGATGCTCACTGAGAATTTCCATCACCCGGCCATCACGCGCCAGCTGCTCATCGTAAGGCTCTGTTCGTTCCAGCCAGGTACGGCTGGTCACGTCGAAGACCGGCGTCAGGCGGTTAGAGGCGGTTTCATCCGGGCCAAACAGGCGGAAATTATCGCGGTTGCGCTGGAACAGCACGCTGAGATAACGGCCCAGATGCTCAGTGGCCTGCGCCGTCTGTGCGCCTGGCTCGCTGACATCACAGGCAAACTCCGCGAGTTCAGGCGCATCCAGTTCACGGCGCAACAGGCCGCCATTGGCATAAGGCGAAGACCCCATGCGTTTATTGCCTTCCGGTGCCAGCGCCTGCAGTTCCGGTTTTAAGCGACCCTGTTCATCAAACAGGTCGTCTGGCTGGTAACTCCGCATCCACGTCTCAAGGATCTGACGATGACCTTCATCTTCACGACAGGCCGCGACCGGCACCTGATGCGCCCGCCAGAAATCCTCCACTTTCTTGCCGTCGACCGTTTTGGGGCCGGTCCAGCCTTTGGGGCTGCGCAGGATAATCATTGGCCAGCGCGGCACCCCGGTGGTGGCTTTGCCCTGACGCGCCTCGCGCTGATAAGCAGCGATTTTACTGAAAGCACTATCCAGCGCCTCCGCCATCAGCGGATGCATTTTTTCAGGCTCATGCCCGCAAACGAACAGCGGCTCGTAGCCGTAGCCACTAAACAACTGGTGCAAATCTTCATCGCTGCTGCGACCCAGCAACGTCGGATTGGCGATTTTGTAGCCATTGAGGTGCAGAATCGGCAGGACCGCGCCGTCACGTTCAGGATTCAGGAATTTAATGCCGTGCCAGCTGGAGGCCAGCGGGCCGGTCTCCGCTTCGCCGTCGCCAATTACGCAGGGTACAACCAGTTCGGGATGATCGAAGGCCGCGCCAAACGCATGGGAGAGCGAATAGCCCAGTTCTCCGCCTTCATTAATCGAGCCAGGCGTTTCCGGTGCCGCGTGGCTGGGAATGCCCCCCGGAAAGGAGAACTGTTTGAACAGACGCTGCATGCCTGCCGCATCCTGAGTGATATGCGGATAAACTTCGCTGTAGCTACCCTCAAGCCAGGTATTCGCCACCATGCCGGGGCCGCCATGTCCGGGTCCGCAGATGTAGATCATATCCAGGTTTTGCTTCCGGATAACGCGGTTGAGGTGGGCATAGATAAAATTCAGGCCTGGCGTAGTACCCCAGTGACCCAGCAGACGCGGTTTAATGTGTTCCGGCCTGAGTGGCTCACGCAACAGCGGATTATCCATCAGGTAAATTTGTCCGACGGAGAGGTAGTTTGCTGCCCGCCAGTAGCGGTCGAGCAGCGTGAATTCCGGTGAAGCAGGGGAGTAAGACATGCAGTTTCCTCCTGATCGTGCAGCTAAAAGATGTCTTAACCCTAATAGAGAATGCCAGGATCGACCAGGTAACCGGCCAATAAAAAAGGCCCCGCAGTGCGGAGCCTTTTTATCAATGGCGCTGAATTATTTGCCGACGACGAACGCGGTTTCCCGTCCTTCATCGTTTGCTGCCATCGGGGTAACCGGCGAATAGTCGAGCTGCAGAATCCGGCTGGTTTCGGCTAACACTTTCTCTGTCAGCGCCACGTCGCCGTTCAGCTTACGTCCCCAGGATGGGATCACCGCACGGATTTTGTTCTGCCATTCCGGCGAAGCCATCTGCTCAGGACAGACCTTGTGCAGCAGCTCCAGCATGATCGGTGCTGCCGTAGAGGCGCCAGGCGATGCACCCAGCAGTGCTGAAATCGAGCCATCCTGTGAGGCGACCACTTCGGTGCCCAGGCGTAACACGGCGCCCTCTTTCTCATCTTTCTTGATGATCTGCACACGCTGACCGGCCGTCACTAAGCGCCAGTCCTCCTGCTTCGCCTGCGGCACATAGGCGCGCAGGGCGTCCATCCGGTCGCGATCGCTTTGCAGCACCTGATCCATCAGGTATTTCACCAGATCAAAACTTTTCAGTCCCACTTTCACCATCGGCAGCATATTGCTGCTGTTCAGTGAGGTGAACATATCCATCAGCGAACCCTGCTTCAGGAACTTAGTCGAGAAGGTGGCGAACGGGCCAAACAGCAGCACCTGCTTGCCATCCAGCACGCGGGTATCGACGTGCGGCACGGACATCGGCGGCGCACCAACGCTGGCTTTGCCATAGACCTTGGCCATGTGCTGCGCGACGACCTGCGGATTTTCCGTGACCAGGAATGAACCGCCCACCGGGAAACCAGCGTAACCGTTGGCTTCCGGGATGCCAGCCTTCTGCAACAGCGGTAACGCTGCGCCGCCAGCACCGATAAATATTCTACCCGCCGTCAGTGTGCGACGCGTGCCGCTGTTCAGACACTGCAATGTCACCTGCCAGCGACCATCGGCGAGCTGCTTCAGCTCACGCACTTCCTGACGCAGACGCAGCTGGAAATTCGCTTTCTTCTCTAACGAGGCGATCAGCTGACGGGTGATTTCACCGAAGTTCACGTCGGTGCCCATCTCCGTCCAGGTCGCGGCCACTTTCTGGCTGCGGTCACGGCCATTCATCACCAGCGGGATCCAGCGGGCAATCTGCTGCGGATCTTCGGAGTAGGCCATGCCACGGAACAGGGTGCTTTTCTGCAGCGCCTTAAAGCGCTTGCGCAGGAAGTCGACATTGTCGTCACCCCAGACAAAGCTCATGTGCGGCGTGCTGTGAATAAAGCTTTTAGGGTTGCGCAGGTTGCCTTTCTGGACCTGATAAGCCCAGAACTGGCGGGAAATCTGGAACGATTCGTTGATCGTTACCGCTTTAGTGATGTCGATGCTGCCATCCGCCTGCTGAGGCGTATAGTTCAGCTCCGCCAGCGCCGCATGACCGGTGCCCGCATTATTCCAGCCGTTGGACGACTCTTCGGCCACGCTATCCAGCCGCTCCACCATTTCGATGGACCAGTCCGGCTCTAAATCCTGCAGCCATGCACCGAGGGTAGCGCTCATCACACCTGCGCCAATCAGCAGCACGTCAACGTCTTTGCGCTCCTGCGCGGTAGTAGTGGTGTCCTTTGCCATGGCACTCATCGCGAGCGCAAGGTTTACAGCTGAATTGCACATGAGGCGACATCTCCTCTTCTGTTGACCTGAAGCCCAACAGTTTCGCAGGCGAAATAGTCACGCTTCTGACGAGCGCGTTGCGCTATTTCTCAAAGGTTAAGTCTCAGGTATAGGGTTAAAGCGGTGATAACGCGTTAACTGCACGTTATGCTTTGTCATCCGAATATAACATTCTCGCATCTGAATTAAACATTTGTTTATTTTTTAAATGCAGAAATGATTCAGCATAAGAATTAATCATCAGGACCAGCGGCGTATTAGGGATTTTTTATTGTGAAGTCAGTGAGTTAATCAAAATAGCATGTTGCTGAAAAGCCCCATGCTGGTGCAACGCCGCAAGGGATGCGATCAATACGGAATTATTTAATACGCTGAAATTTAGCGATTTATTATGCAGTAAGGAATAACGGGAATCGGGGGAAGAGCGCCTGAAAGGCTGCTTGTGTAAAAATAATGTTACATTTTTGTGAGTCTGAAAATGCGTGAACACCGGCGCACGCATCGGATTCACTTATGACTGACTGGCGCTGGCGGGCAACTTTTTCAGACTTATCGCCATGCGGTTATAGGTGTTCATCAGACCAATCGCGATGTTCAGATCGACAATCTCTTTTTCACTGAAGTGCGCTTTCAGGGCGGTATAGCGGTCGTCTGGCGCACCCTGCTGAGCAATCAGGGTCAGGCATTCAGCCCAGTGCAGGGCAACCTTCTCTTTATCACTGAACAGCGTACCGGATTCCTGCCAGACTGAGGTCAGTACGATCTTATCCCAGCTCATGCCCGCTTTATTCAGCGCTTTGGTATGTAAATCAATGCAGTAGGCACAGCCATTAATCTGCGATATGCGCATGAACAGCAGTTCCAGTAAAGTGAGCGGCAGATCGGTTTGTGCCAGATAGCTGTATACGCCGCCCAGCGCTTTCATGCCCGCCGGTGCTGCACTGTGAAAATCGATACGTTCGCTCATCTTATTGCCTCATTCAGGGTTGATAAGGTGATTTTCGGCCTTTCAATGGAGCAGATAAAGTGCCAAAAAATGAGAGTCTGACTGGCCCATCGCCGCTTTCCACGTTGACACTGCAGCGCGGCGCGTCACGTGGCCTCAGTGAACAACTGCGCCAATTGATTGAACAGGCGATTAGTGAAGGACGTTTACAACCTGGGGCGCGTCTGCCTTCCTGCCGCGATCTGGCGGCTCAGCTCGGCGTGGCGCGCGGCACCGTTCGCACAAGTTATGACATGCTGGTTGATGGTCAGTTTCTGCAGGCCAGAGGCGCGGCGGGTACCTTCGTCAGCCCATTACCGCTGTTAAAGCCGGTCAGTGACGATGCTGAAGACCAGCGGCTGGAGGGCGCTGAGGAGTATGAAGCGCCACCGCTAACCTTCCAGATGGGCATTCCTGCGAGCGATGCATTCCCGGCCAAAGTCTGGCTGCGCATTCTGCAGCGTCAGACGCGCCTGCAGGTCAGCAGACCGGCCAGCTATCCCGATCCCCGCGGCAGCTTAGCGTTGCGGCAGGCGCTGGTGGCCTACCTGGCGGTGGCACGCGGCCTGCGCTGTCAGGCGGACCAGATTATTATTACCAGCGGCTATGCTGGCGCAATGGGACTGATTGGGCTGGCGATGAATTTTCAGGGTAAAATAGCATGGCTGGAAGATCCCGGATTCTGGGTGGCGCGTCGCGCGGTTGAAGTGCTGCGCGTCACGCCGGTTGATGCCGAAGGGTTGCAGGTTGAGGCCGGGATTGCCCGCGCGCCGGATGCCGCTTTTGCGCTGGTCACGCCGGGACAGCAGGCGCCGCTTGGTATGACGATGAGCCTGGCTCGCCGCCATGCCCTGCTTAACTGGGCCAGCCGCACGCAGCGCTGGATTATCGAAGATGACTATCTCGGCGAGCTTCAGCCCGGCAATCGCGCCGCGCCGGCACTGGCCGCGCTCGATAGCCAGGGGCGGGTGTTGCACATCGGCACGTTCAGCAAGACGCTGACGCCGCAACTGCGGCTCGGTTTTATGGTGGTGCCACCCGCGCTGACGGCCCGGTTCGGTGAGGTCTGCGCGTTGCTTTCGCCTGCCTCCTCCGGATTGCTGCACAACGCGGTGGCGGAATTTCTGCGGGATGGCCACTTTATGCGGCATCTGCGGCGCATGAAGCGCGTCTATCATGAGCGGCTGGAGCAGATGTTCGCGGTGCTGCATCCTCACTTTCATGACCTGCAACGCGCCGGGCTGGGGGTGATTGTCCGTTTACCCGCCGGTTCACCGGATCAGGTGATTGCGCAGCAGGCAGTGGAGTGGGGCATGGCACCGTCGCCACTGTCGATCTGGTATCAGCAGACGGATCAGGGCGGTGCGGGCCTGCTGCTGGGGGCGGCACATCTGCCACGTGAAGGTTATGCGCGCAGTGCCGAACGGCTAAAGGCGCTGGTCGATGCGTATCCTGCTGTCAGCCCCTGAACCAGCGACGCCAGATAAAACGGATAACAAAAAACTCCAGTGCGCCCAGCAGCAAAAACCAGACGCAAAACACCACCGTGTAGAGCTGATTCAGGTCCTGCAAATGGAACATCTGCAACAGATGCTGCGCCACCGTCACGCTAAAGGCGGGCGCGGGCAGCAGCAGCGCCGAGAGAAAGCCCAGCAGCAAAATGCCACCAGGCACGATCAACGTTTCAAAAGGGTTATTCATAACCGGTATCCCATATTTATCAGCCCGGCATTTTCCGGTAAACGGCGACACGGTTCAATGGTGGCGCGCAGCTTCGCGCGCATCCGGCATGCTGCATGGCCAGAGAAATGGTCAGAAAACGCTTTGCCACCATCGACTTAGCGCGATTCATAGCGGGTGATAAGAGTTATAGCCTTTGCTATACTTAAATCCCTGATTTTACTGTCTTTTTATCTTTGAGTTTGCATGGTAGACTGCGCCCACTTTTTCATAACTGAACACTTTGTGTGGTGAATTCAGCGTGAATTGCCGCTTTTTCGCCCCAGGTGAATAAATCATGACCTTTATTGCCACTTTAATTCTTGCGCTAGGCATGTCGATGGACGCGTTTGCTGCTGCTCTGGGCAAAGGTGCCACATTGTATCGTCCCGGTTTTAAAGAAGCGCTGCGTACCGGTCTGATTTTCGGCTCAATTGAAGCGCTGACGCCGCTGATTGGCTGGGCGCTTGGCCTGGCCGCCAGCCGTTATATCATGGCGTGGGATCACTGGGTTGCCTTCATTCTGCTGGCGTTTCTGGGCGGCCGTATGATGATGGAAGGCTTCCGTCAGACTGCCGTCGCAGAACCCTGTGAAGCCCCGCAAAGCCATGGCTTTATGGTTCTGGCGACTACCGCAGTAGCAACCAGCCTCGATGCGCTGGCTGTCGGTGTGGGCCTGGCTTTCCTGCAGGTGAATATCATAACGACCGCGTTGACTATTGGTGCAGCCACTACGGTGATGGCGACAACTGGCGTATTAGTCGGGCGCTTTATTGGTCCGATCCTGGGCAAATGGGCGGAAGTGCTGGGTGGAGTAGTGCTGATAGCCGTCGGCTCCACCATTCTGTTGCAGCATCTCGGCTACACAGCGTAGGGCGCTTGCACATAAAACCGCCATTTTTGTGATCTGGTTCAAATTTATTTGCTGTTAAAACGCACAGGAGCTATACTTTTTCGGTATATGTTCAACTAAATTTGAATCAGGTGTTCCATGAAACGTATTTTTAAACACGTGTTCCGCGCTTACGTTGAGACGTTCAAACACGTACCGCCGGGTGCCATGTACTAAGCACCCCGCAAGAAACCCTCGATAATCGCGGTCAGGGATCGACCTGTGATTATCACCTTTTCTGCTTCTGCTGATTTAAACCCGCGCTTTCGCACTTCTGGTGCATCCTGTTTGTTGCTACCCCTCTCCTTCTGATTGCCGTTATGCGCCACTTTGAGCCAGAAACGGACGTTGCTGCAGTGATCTAATCTGCCCGGGAGATTTCCGGATGCCAGACAAAATGGCGGCATACCTTAAACAGGAAACACGCACTTTTCATGGGGCACGGGAGTGCCTGTGCCGAAGCTAAGATTCACGTTTAACACTGATGATTCTTCCTGAATACTTCAGTAAACCATTCGATAAAGACCCGGACCTTAGGCGGAAGATAGCGTCTGTCAGGGTAGAGTATTGAAACCGGTTTCGTCACTGTCGCATAACCCGATAATACTTCCTTCAGCTGGCCTGTTTCGAGGCAGGGCTTTAATGCCGTATATAATGCGTGAAGCATGCCGAGGCCCGCCACGCCACAGGAAAGAAGTACGTCAGAATTGTTAACTCGTACGCTGCTTCCCGGATGCCGTGAAACAATTTCGCCGTTCATAACGAATTTCCATTCCTGAATGTCCCGACTGTGTTCATTAAAAAAATAAATGGCTTTATGGTCTTTAAGGTCATCAGGCGTTAAAGGAGTGCCATATTTATCCAGATAAGAGGGTGCTGCACAGGTGACCATCTGCAGGCTGCCCATTCTGCGCGAAATAAAATTCGAATCAGCAAGCTCACCGAGACGAATAACACAGTCGACACCCTCTGTAATTAAATTGGTCAGGCGATCTGAAGCGGTTAAGACTATTTCAATTTCAGGATATAAAGCCTGAAACTCGCTTAATTGTGGGATCAGGATACTGTGTGCCAGCGCCAGTGGAACATCAATGCGCAGCTGGCCACGAGGTCGCTGATTTGAAGAGTAAGAAGCCATTATATCGCTGGCATCACTCAGCAGCGTTTTAGCCCGCTGATAAATTTCTTCCCCTTCAACGGTCACACTCAGACTGCGCGTGGTGCGGTGCAATAGCTTAACGCCAAGCTTGTCTTCCAGCTGTTGTACGGACTTACTGACCGCAGGGCGATGCAGCTGCAAGGCGTCAGCGGCCCGGGTGAAACTACGGAATTCAACGACGTGAACAAAAATATCCATCAATTCCAGCATGTTCGAGCGCATCATTTAACTCCGCAAAAAATATTCCTGCCGAAATAGTGTATTGCGGATTATATCTCATTCCGATTGTTTCTCCTGCAGTAACACTGAAGTCCTTTTACGTGGCTTTTTACGCCCGCCTGCTTTTTTTATCATCACCCTATTCGATGCATACACATGGGAAATGACAAAATGAAAGCATGGTTACTGAAAGATTTTGGCCTTGAAAACTTAAAGCTTGAAGAGGTGGAAACGCCTGTACCCGGTCCGGGTGAACTTCTGGTTAAAGTTGGCGCGGTGTCTCTGAACTTCAGGGATAAGGCAATAGTAGAGGGCTTCTATGAGCCTCATCTGGTTCCAAAGCCACTGATTCCTGTCTCGGATGCCACGGGCACCGTTGTTGCCACGGGACAGGGTGTATCCCGTTTTAGCACGGGTGATCGCGTTAACTCGCATCTCTATTCACGCTGGTTAGAGGGTGAACCTGCAGCCGATGAGCCAGCATGGTGTATTGGAATGCCGTTACCCGGCGGGCTGGCTGAGTACATGATCATTCATGAGGACAGCGCAGTTAAAGCGCCTGACAGCATGACAGATGAAGAAGCCTCTACACTTCCCATCGCTGCACTTACGGCATGGTACTCGCTAATGGATATCGGCAATCTGCAACCCGGTCAGACCGTGCTCGTACAGGGAACCGGTGGTGTATCGGTCTTCGCTGCTCAGATAGCGCATGCCTATGGTGCACGTGTCATTGCCACCTCCAGTAACGATGCAAACCTTGAGCGCATTAAATCACTGGGAGCCGATGAAGGGATTAACTATAAAAAATACCCTGAGTGGGAAAGAAAAGTGCTTGAAATGACTGATGGTAAAGGCGCTGACGTAACGATAGATGTCGCCGGGGGCAATGGCATCAATCAGTCAATTGCTGCGACAAAAGTTGCCGGTACGATTGCTCAGGTAGGATTTCTGACCGGCCAGACAGCACAACTTGATTTGATGCCGTTAATTTTCCGTCAGACAAAGATCCGGGGTATTGCGGTTGCACCACGCTCCTCGTTTGATCGGATGAATCCGTTCCTCAATAAACATAATATTAAACCCGTCATTGAACAGGTTTACAGTTTTAATGAGGCGGTTGAAGCCTTCCGGCACCTCTCCCGTGGTGCATTTGGCAAAATCGTCATCCGAATTAGTGACTGATAACGACATTTTATTCCTCAATTCTGGCAGTTTTTACTGACTGCCAGATACTTTTTAATCCCACTCTCACCGCGTTAAACCCCTTCTCAAAGCGTGCTTATATTCCTTCTGCACATCGTCAAAAGGGCCGCTTTTCGTATCACCACGACCGGCAGCGGTGAGTTACTTTTGCGGGTGGATAAGCCGAAAAGTACAGACAATTTTTGCCCGGCATAAACGCTCCTGTCTTAAAGCGCATCGGCCACAAATTCAATAAATGCCCGGACTTTTGAATTCAGTGCCGAACGTTCGGTGACACAGGCATAGATATGCATTGGCAGGGACTCAATGGTGCTCTCGCCACTGTGACCTGACCAGGACAAAGACCTTAACAGACCGCTGTCTATCAGTGGCTGAGCTACAAAGCTTGCCAGACGGGCAATGCCGCCGCCGTTTACGGCTATTCTGGCGATGATATCAATATCATCGCTGATAAAACTGGGGTTGAGTTTTGCATTAACAGGCTGTCCGTTGACCATAAACGTCCATGGCAGAAACCGTCTGTCGGTGGGATAGCGGAAAACCAGACAGGCGTGCTGGCTAAGTTCTCCAGGCGTCTGAGGCGTGCCAGCGCGATCAAGGTAAGCCGGAGCCGCACAGAATATAAAGGGTAGCGATGCAATTTTTCTGGCGATCAGTTGATCATTCAGCTGTGCTTCGATGCGGATACTGACATCGACGCCTTCCAGGCGATGATCGACGTTGCGATCGGTACTGATCAGTTCAATATCTATATCGGGGAAAGACGCTTTGAAAGCGGGCATAAGAGGAGCCAGAACGTACCGACCAAACGCGGCTGTCGTAGCGATACAAAGTGGCCCCTGCGGTTTGGTTTCATTCGCAGCAGCCTGCGAGGCGAGTTCGATATCATGTGGGATGTGACGGACTTTCTCGAAATAGCGTTTACCGTTTTCCGTTAAGGTCATGCTGCGGGTGGTGCGCGATAGCAGTCGCACGCCCAGATGCGCTTCAAGACGGGAAAGACTCTGGCTGACTGCTGCCGGACTCATACCTTTAGCGCGTGCCGCCGCTGCAATACTGCCGTTTTCCACCACGCGGATAAAAGTGCTAATCAGCCCTAAAATGTCCATCGTATCCTCAATCGTCAATTCGTCACATTTACTTAATAATGATTAAAGCATAACCGCTCTACACCCCCCTGCATAAGCTTGTTAAGTTAGCCGCAGTTTCGTCTTCTTTTGTTAAACAGGATATTCAGATGACTGATGCTGCAACCAAAAAAACCTTACGAACCCGCCTGCCGGTTCGCATGGCACCTTACATATTCGCGCTTTATATGGCGATCATCATGGCGTTCCTGATGAGTCTGGTCATCACGTTAGCCGAATTCGGAATGGGGCCTCATTACATGACAAATGTGATGAATGCTTACCAGGTCGCCATGCCAGCAGCTTTCTTTTGTATACTGGTTGTTCGCCCTGTTGTTATCCGGCTCGTAGGATTGACCGTTCATACTCACTGAGACAGTCAGCATGCCCTTTACGGGCGCCCGGGTATGGTTTTAGCCCGCTTCTCGCTCATCGCGGCAGGTTGCTGCTACGCCAGAATGGTGGCGGGTGGCAAACCTCCAGCATTTCAGATGCAGGGTGAGGGCGGACAGGTTGTCCGGATACTAATCTGTATCAGGATGAAAGATACCGAAGAGCCGGGCGTACGACATGCATCAGGTTGAGCTCATCGATGAGGAGGGCGAGGAAATCCCTTCATTGACCGTGAGGAGAGTTTCACGCGATGTGACATTACTGGCTCTGTTTAATGTTAAGCATCAACGGTAAATCGGCACCCTTGTTATGACGGGATGAGCCTGCTCCACTTCGCACACAGCGGAGGGGAAGCACTTTCTGAGCAGTCAAAATAAAACAGCCATTCAGCCATCTGAGCGTTTAAATGGTTAAAATAAATAAACATATACATTGCTAAATTATTATCGCTATGTCTTAATGCGTCATCGGTTTGGAACACAGACCTTATGAAAGCAGTTTTAGTAAAGTAGTCCTCAGTTCAAGTGTTATCCACAGATATCCTTCTTCGAGAGCCTCCTCCTAAGTGCCCAATAAGTAAATCTCTAACTACAGGCCATCTTCGCCGCTCTTAGTGGCTAATCGATTAAGGAAATTTCTATGTCTGACAAAATGACTGGTTTAGTAAAATGGTTTAATTCAGATAAAGGTTTTGGCTTTATCACTCCCGATGACGGCAGCAAAGATGTATTCGTGCATTTCTCTGCTATCCAGGGTGATAACTACAAAACGCTTGATGAAGGACAGAAAGTCTCCTTCACCATTGAAAATGGCGCCAAAGGCCCTGCAGCTGGCAACGTCACAGCGCAGTAAGCCGCGCTCATTATCAGCGACGCCTACAATAGCGATGAAGACATAAGTCTGAGCAGATAAGCTCTGCTGATAATAAAATAAACCCGCCCAGTGCGGGTTTTTTATTGCCTGAAATTCGTATTATCTCTGCTCCGTTAACCTGCTCCGTGTTTATTCGTCCACCCCGAAGTTAATCCTCTCTTCATAAGCCCTGCCCGTGATGAAATGTGACGTTAAGCCATCGGGCAAAAGCCATAACGCGCCTTTTGAAATCAGCGATATTCCCCTGAGGCGTATTACTGATTGCCAGCAAATCATCCATTTCTTTTGCTAACGCTGGATATCGGGCATTGAATGTAAAGCGATACTCCTCGGGTGTTTCAGTCATTGCCTTCCCGCTTACAGCAGACACATCCCCCCCAGAATTCATCACCCGCAATGCCAGCGTCTTCTTAGGCAAAACCCCATACTTTTTCACACCATCACGCGGATAACCCGCCTGCTGCCTGATCCCGACCTACACTGAATTATTCTCCCCAAACCAGGAGCAGCGGATGATCCAGAAGCATCGACGAAAACAGGCAGCGATTGTGGCAGGTGTTGGATTGGGTGTGGCGGCCACGTTATGGGGCATGAAACGCTGGCGGCAGCTTAAAGAGACGCCGCCAGTGTCGCCGCACAGTCATCACGCCGGTCTGGCCGGTTATTATCAGCAGATTGGTGACTGGCGCATGTTTACCCGCGTTACGCCCAATGAGGATCAGGGATTGCCGGTGGTGTTGATCCACGGTCTGGTGATGTCTGGCCGGGCGATGGAGCCACTGGCGCTGGCGCTGGGGCGCGACTATCACGTGCTGGTGCCGGATCTGCCCGGTTTTGGCGCCAGCACACTGCCACCTTCTGCGCCGATCATGTCGGTGGATCAGCTGGCGGATGCGCTGTGGCTGTGGTTACAGCATAACGGTTTCCAGCGCGCTATCTGGGTCGGCAATTCGTTTGGCTGCCAGATTCTGGCCGCGCTGGCGGTGAAACATCCACAGGCGGTGGCGGGACTGGTGCTGCAGGGGCCAACGGTCGATCGTCATGCCCGCAGCCTGCCGCGTCAGCTCTGGCGCGACTGGCGTAATGGCCGGCTGGAATCACGTCGTCCGCCGGGGCCACTGGCCCGAATCGATTACGCCAAAGCGGGCCTGCGGCGCGCCTTCGGTACCATGCGCGCCATGATGCGCGACCGCATTGAGCATCGCCTGACTTACATCAACGCACCCACGTTGCTGCTGCGCGGCTCACGCGATCCCGTCTGTCCGGCCCGCTGGCTGGATGAACTCGCCGCCCTGATGCCGCGCAGTGAACGACTGACATTACGCGATGGGACGCACACGCTGCACTACGTCTATCCGTGGAGTTTCTGTCACGCCATCCGCCCGTTCCTGGCGCGTATCCAGCAGGAGGATCAACATGAGTAAACCACCAAAAGGGATTGCCCGCTTTGACTCTGCCGCGGCGATGCTGCTGGCGCTGGCCAATGCGCTGCACGATCGCCCCTTTGCCAGCCCCAGCCAGTCGCCGACGCTGGATCGCCTGTTGCCATCGCTTAACCGGCTACCGACCGGGCTGCGTGAATGGGGCTATGCGCTGGGCGGCATGGCAGAAGGCATCAGCCTGCGCCAGGCGGGTGAACTGGATGTGGAAGGGATCGCCGAATGGATGGTGAGTGAATACCCGCAACAGGATTATCCGGCGGCC
This sequence comes from Pantoea sp. E956-1, assembly GCF_982223955.1. Taxonomy (NCBI): domain Bacteria; kingdom Pseudomonadati; phylum Pseudomonadota; class Gammaproteobacteria; order Enterobacterales; family Erwiniaceae; genus Pantoea; species Pantoea sp. E956-1. The sequence goes on from NZ_CEUYZP010000006.1 coordinate 36,020, forward strand.
TTCATCGGTTCATCGAACGGTGCACTGATTCACCTGGCGGCGGCGATGGGTGTGCCCTGGTTGCCCCAGACTTTTCTTTGCCCGGTGCGGGCGGCGAATAACGATCCCGATGACGCCCAGACCAGCTTTGAGCAGGGCAAAGAAATTGCTGCCGCGCTGCTGGCTGCCTGGCCACGGCTGGCGGTGCACCATATGCAGGATCCGAATCAGGATCGGCTGATGCTCGATCAGATGCGCTATTTCCGGCTGAAACTGCGCGAACTGCCGCTGGCCTTCAACGAATTTCTGATGGGAAGTCTGCCCGCCGGATCAACGCTGTTTATCAATCACTGTACCCGACAGTGGCCGGTAACCCGCACCAGCGATCGCTCGTTTTTCCAGTTTGGTGCGCTCGGCGGCGCAACCGAAAAAGAGTACTTACAGGGCGGCCCGCGGGTGGCGGAATATCTGGCGCGCTATGGCGTGGATCGTGAGCGCTGGACGCCGCCCGACATTACGGATCACGTACCGGAAGCGGAATGGGGACTGGATGGTTATCTGATTTCGCCGCTGAAAAAACTGGCGGAGGCTCAGGGGCTGAAGCTGATGGAGATTCGCTATGAAGATCCAGAGGCGATGAGCTATGTGGTGGCCGAGATCTACCGCGACTGGTATCTGGCGGCGGGAATTTTGCCGACCCGGCTGACGGTGGACAGCTTCCTGCTGATGGACCCGTGGTGCAGCATGCATCAGCACGCCATCCCGTTCTGGCTGGTGTTTTGCACCGAGCCTTCGGCCGCGGCACTGCAACGCTTCCTGGAAAAACAGCCGCCGTTCCGTAACATCGACATGATGCTCTTTTCACACGGCACCGACAGTATCGGGCTGGCGGAGATTGATCGCTGGCGGGCGCTGCTCTCCCATGCGCGTGATGAAGGCGCATTGATTGGCGTGGATGAAGAGCGGTTCCCGCGTGATTTCGCGACGTTTGCCCGCTTCGACTCGGCGCTGCGTGAACGGGCACCGCTGTTACCAACGCCACCGGCGCTGAGCGCGGAGAAGGTGATGACGGGTATTCAGCGTTATGGTGCGAAACATGGGGTCACCCTGACGGCGCTGACGTAGCCGCCGCGCCGTCAGCCGTGATTATTCGCCGTCGGTGATCGGCTGGCGCACCAGCAGCAGGTAGGCGAGTGCGCCAACCAGCGTCACGCAGGCACAAATCATCAGCGCCAGGCTGAACGATTTGGTGGTGTCGAGCACCCAGCCAGTGATGACCGGCGCGAAGGAGGCGAAGATAAAGCTGGCGAAGTTCTGGATGCTGCCAACCGAGGCTGTCATGCGGGCGGTGACGTTGGCGTGGATCAATCCCCAGCACGACGTTCCGGCGAAGTGGATACAGAACAGCGCCATCCCAATCAGCGTTACGGCGCTGGTGGTGTCGGTCGCGCGGGTCACCACGGCGGTAAAGCCGGCGGACAGCAGCATGCCGCTGACAATACAGACTTTACGGGTCTTCACCGCGTTAAAGCCGCGACGCACCAGCGAGTCGACCACATAGCCATTCAGCAGCATACCCGCCGCACCGAACAGGAACGGAATCGCTGCCAGCAGGCCGGTACTTTTAAGATCGAGATGATAGGTCGACTGCAGGTAGCCCGGCAGCCAGGCGATATAGAGCCAGGCGGTGTAATTGATACCGCTGAAGCCAATCATCATGCCCCACATGGTGCGCTGCTTAAACAGGCCGCGCCACTCCTTGAAGCTGATCGGCTCTTTACGCGATGCGACGCTGCCCGCCTGTAAATAGTGGATCTCTTCAGCGCTCAGGGTGTTGTTGTCGCGGTCGCGGTAGATCATATACCAGCCGATAGCGAGGAACATGCCGAGGATACCGATCGTGACAAACATGCCACGCCAGCCCATCACCAGCATCATCGCCGCCAGAATCGGCGGAGCCACCGACAGTCCAATCATCGAAGCCGCATTGAACATCCCCATCGGCATGCCGCGATCTTTAATGTTGAACCAGTCATTGATCACTTTCACGCCGCACGGGTTCATCGGCGCTTCGCCAATGCCGAGGCCGATGCGCACCAGGATGAACTGGGTAAAGTTATGCACCAGGCCAGAGGCGGCCTGGAACAGCGACCAGATAAACATGCCGATGCCGAGCATAATGCGCGGCCCTTTACGATCCAGCAGTGCGCCGCACGGCAGTTGCGCCAGGCCATAAGCCAGCGAAAAGGCGGAGAGCAGGAAGCCGATTTCGGTGGCGCTCAGCCCCATCTCCTCGCGGATGGTCATGTTCGCAACCGACAGCGAGCTGCGATCCAGATAGTTGATGATGGCGGCGAACAGCAACAGCAGCATTGCCGTGATCTGGATCTTGCGGATACGCGGTGAACGCACCACGTCGCTACGCATCGGTACGAAATCCTGGTCTGGTGGCGTGGCGCCAGCTGCGCTGTCGCGGCCGGTTACTGAAGTCTTTTCCATTGCACTCTCCCGAAACTGGGTACTTATCGTTATGGTGAGAAGGGGTCTGCGCGCAGCGGCAAAAGGCCGCCGTGACGTTGCAGTCGAGACTAAGAGCAAAGGGGTAAGGATGTTGCAAAGATGTTTCTGAATCGTGCGGGAGCTAATGCTTTGTGGTTTTTAATCGGTTTTTAATTGTACTGACCGATTGAGCGCACCATCGAGGTTTTAGCGGTCGCCAGATGGTTATGTAATGCACAGAGGGCGTCGATATCCTGACGGCCAATCAGCGCGGTCAGAATCGCCATATGCTCCTCCAGCGCCACAATATTTCGCTGCTTGAGGTCGCTCTCATCCCACTGATAATGCGAGTGAAAGATCACAGAGATAATCTCCAGCGACTGATTGAAAAACGGGTTGTTGGCGGCGGATAAAATCAGCGAATGCATCTGACGATCCAGCGCGGCAAAGTGGCGATAGTTACTGGCGATGGTATCGCGCATCGATCGGTGACGATCCAACAGATCCCGCGCCTGAACCCATCGTTCGTCGCCTGCGGGCAGGTTCAGAAAGCGGCTCAGGGCGTGGGTTTCCAGCATCTCGCGCAGTTCAAATAACTTCTCGGCGTAATCCTGGGTGAATTTTTTCATCCGCCACTGGCCGCGCCTGACCGGCTCCAGCAGGTCATAGCGCATAAAGCGCAGCAGGAATTCGCGCACTACCACCGGACTGACTTTCACCTGCTGCGCCAGTTGCAGCTCGCTGAAGGTATCGCCGGGCACCAGCTGCCGCTGATTAATCATATTAAAAAACATCTGCTCAAAGTGGCTGGCCTGCTGCTCAATCGGCGGCGTTAACGCGCTAAAACTGTCATCTTCGCGCGGATCGCGCACGATAACCCAGGTTTCATCCACCTTATCCAGCACGCCGCACTGATGCAGATAGTGCAGGGTGTGGCGCACCGTGGTCCGGCTGATATTGAACATTTCCGCCAGTGCCGCCTGGGGCGGCAGCGGGGAACGAATATGACGCTGAGCGATGCTTTCCAGCATCTGGTTGATGACGTTCTGGCGCAAATTCTGGCTGCGGCTCATCTCACTCTCCGGTTTTTTATGCATTAAAAACCATTCAAAGCCCAAAAAAATCGCGGTGCTTCACACTTCCCGCAAACGAACACCGCAGCGCGTGCAGGATTCGCCATAACTGCCTGCAGGACAACCGGAGAATCACCATGACAACAACAATGAAAGCACTGGTCATCGCTGAACCACGTAAGATGGTATGGGCCACCCGCGACATTCCCGTGCCTGCCGCGGGCGAGGCACTGATTAAAATCCTCACTGCCGGAATCTGCGGCACTGACATCCACGCCTGGTCCGGCAATCAGCCGTTCTTCAGCTATCCGCGGGTGCTGGGCCATGAAATCTGTGCCGAAGTGGTGGCGCTGGGAAGTGGTTCAGAGGGCTTTCAGCCGGGCCAGCGTGTGGCGTTAATGCCCTACATCTCCTGCCTGCGCTGTGACGCCTGCCAGAGCGGCAAGACCAACTGCTGTGAGCAGATCTCAGTGATTGGTGTGCATCAGGATGGCGGGTTCTGCGACTACCTGAGCGTGCCAGTCAGCACGCTGCTGGCGGTGGATGATGTCGCGCCGGAAGCGGCTGCGCTGATTGAGCCGTTTGCCATCAGCGCTCATGCGGTGCGTCGTGCCGCAATTGTGGCGGATGAGCAGGTGCTGGTGGTGGGTGCCGGACCGATTGGGCTGGGTGTTGCCGCTATCGCCGCCGCCAGCGGCGCGCAAGTGGTGGTCGCCGATACCAGCGAATTTCGTCGCCAGCATGTTGCTGGTAAGCTCGGCCTGGCGGCACTGAATCCGGCTGATGAAGCGTTTTACAGCGCGCTGCGCGAGCAGTTTGGTGGCCGTCTGGCGCTGAAGGTGATCGACGCTACCGGCAGCCCGGCGGCGATGAACAATGCGGTCAACCTGATGCGACACGGCGGCACTATCGTCTATGTCGGCCTGCACAAAGGCGATCTGGTGATCCCGGACAGTGAATTCCATAAAAAAGAGACCACCCTGATGGGCAGCCGCAACGCCACCCGCGAAGATTTTGACCGGGTGCGTGCGCTGATGGCCAGCGGCCAGCTGCGCGCCGAAATGATGCTGAATCACCATCTGGCTTTCTCTACGCTGGATGAAAACTTCGAGGCGCAAATCATCAACAACCGCGAGCTGATCAAAGGTGTGATTCATTTTGACCGGTAACGCGGTCAGTCGGTTCGCCTGGTTCAGGGCGCGATGAGAGTCTGAAAGAAGTGCGCGCGCACCGCATCAGCATCCACGCCAAGTGCGATGCGCTGCGCGGGCAGACCGGCAAACGGATCCTGGCGGGAGGCCAGCGTGCTCAGCTTACGCACCGTCTGACCACAGGCGATGCCCTCCGTGATCACCCGTAGCGGGCTTTCGGTCAGGGTAAACGCCTGTGGCAGAGTGAGCCACGCCACCGCCAGGGTGTCATGCAGCGCCATCCCATTGAATCCCTCTTTCTCCAGGCTGTAAGCCAGGTAAGGGCGACAGATCGCACTCAGTACCGGCTGATTCAGACGCTGAACCTCATCGCCGCTGATCAGCACCTTGTGCGTGACATCCAGCGGGATCACCACCACGTTCAGCGCCGAGGCGAGCACCTGATCGGCAGCATGCGGATCTTTCCAGATATTAAATTCGCTGAAGGGCGTCACGTTGCCGCTGTGCCCGTCGGTGCCAAATGCGCCGCCCATAATCACCAGCTCTTTCACCAGCGGAATAATATCCGGCGCCTGATTAATGGCCGTGGCGATATTGGTCAGCGGACCAATCGCCACCAGGGTGATCTGATGCGGCTGCGCCCGCACGCTGTCGATAATAAACTGCACCGCGCCTGGCGCCTGATCGCTGCAGGCATTATCAAACGCATCGCCCAGCCCATCTTCACCGTGCAGTCTGGCGGGCGCAGAGGGCGCCAGCGCCAGCGGTCGTGAACAGCCGCGATAGACCTCCGCGTTAATCGCCATTTTGCTGCAAAACAGTCGGGCGTTTTTCACCGCCTGACCCACCGGCACGTTGCCAAAGACCGTGGTAATCCCCAGCAGATGCTGCGTTCGTGCCGCATAGGCCAGTGCAAAGGCGTCATCCACGCCGATATCGGTATCAAGAATCAGGGTACGCATAGGGTCTCCGCAACAGGCTCTGAACCATCAGCATTACCCCGTCTGTGGCGTGCACGTCAAGGTTTTCAGCCGCCGTGACCTCACTCTTGCCAGCCTGAAACGGGCGTCGTATTATCACCGGCTCAAGGTGATGGCGTGCCACCTTTCCCAACCGCCGGTGGGCTTAACACCGGCTGATGACGCCTGACACTCAATCCTTTCGCGGGAGCTGAGGTGTCAGGCGCAGTTTATCTCTGCCTTTCCCCCCTCAGCCCGGCGTCAATCTGCAATCAGGAGCAATAAATGTTGAAACCGTTATTGGCTGTGATGATCGGCGGCTCTGCCGGCTGTGTACTGCGCTGGCTTTTTGCGATGCGCTTTAATGCGCTCTTTCCCAATCTGCCGCCGGGCACGCTGCTGGTGAATCTGATCGGCGGTCTGGTGATCGGCGGCGCGATGGCCTGGTTTGTTCGCCATCCCGACATCGACCCGATCTGGAAACTGCTGATCGTCACCGGACTCTGCGGCGGGCTGACCACTTTCTCCTCTTTCACAGCGGAATTAATGGGGTTGCTACAATCAGGGAACTATCTCTGGGCGATGACCAGCGCGCTGGTGCATGTGATCGGTTCGCTGCTGATGGCGTTTGCCGGTTTCGCACTGGTCACGATGCTGGGCTGATCCGGCTGACCGGCGCTTGTCATACTGCTTAAGAGGTAGATACTGTTTCAGGTTTTACGCCCGTCCATCCCGCATGAACGGGCGCAGAAGCTGAACGTCACCGATTATTCCGGACGATTAAGGAGCCGAGCAATGCGAACTAACCCCACATTCCTTAACCTGGTGTTGTTAAACGGTGAGCCCGGCCAGAAACTGCAGGCGGCGCGTGACGCCGGTTTCGATCAGGTGGAGATCTGGCGCGAGGATGTCGAGGCGTGCGAGGGTGGCGCGGCGGCACTGGCTGAGATCGCTGCCCGGCTGGGACCTGGCTTTACCAATCTCCAGGTGCTGCGCGATTTCACTGGCGCACCCAGCGCGTTGCGTGGACAGAAGCGCGAAGAGCTGCGTCAGTTTATTCAGATTGCCCGGACGCTGGGCTGCGACACCCTTCAGGCACCGGCCAGTACCCGTGAGGATTGCTGCGCCGACCAGATTGATGATGACCTGCGCTGGATGGCCTCTGAAGCTGCGCGCTACAACATGCGCATTATGTATGAGCCGATGGCCTGGTGCAGCGTGGATAACACGCTGCCGCTGGCGTGGCAGCGATTACAGCGGCTCGACCAGCCCAATATCGGGCTGGTGGTTGATCTGTTTCACATCTGCGCGCTGGGTGGCGACGCCTCCCAGCTGGACGGTATCCCTGCCGAGCGCATTTATGAAGTGCAGCTGTGTGACATGGCCGCCATGCCTGCGCAGGATAAGCAGAGTCTGATGGCGATGGCAAAGCATCAGCGTCTGCTGCCCGGCGATGGCATTATCGACATTGAACGCTTTGTCGATAAGCTTAAAAGCGCGGGCTATCAGGGACCGGTGGGCATTGAAGTCTTCAATGATGCGCTGAAACGCCTGCCGCCTGAGGTCGCTGCCCGTCATGCCTGGCAGGCATTAAAACGCTGCTGGGGTTAATCCTGTAAACACTGCCCGATAAACGCGGCGGCGTGCATGGCACCCTGGGCGGAGATGGTGTGGCCGGTGGCGGGTTCAAATCGCGCTTCTACCGGCACCAGGACGGCTCTGAGTCGTGCTGCGGCAGATTCGCTCTCCTGCCACGGGATCACCTCATCGGCCTGGCCGTGGATCAGCAGCGCGGGCAGATGAGGCTGTGGCGTCAGTTCACCGTCAACCGCCAGACGACCCGAAAAGGCGACCACGCCCGCCAGCGGATAACGGCCAGATGCCAGCGCATCCAGCGCCATGATCGACCCCTGTGAAAAGCCGACCAGCACCACATCCTGCCAGCGGTCGGCGAAGCCGTGCTGTGCGATTACGTCGCTGAGGATCGCGTCAAACGCCGCCCGCGCGGCCCGTACCCGACCTGGCCGGTTCTCTGGCGTCACCTCCTCCAGGCTGAACCACTGCCAGCCAAAACCGGCGGCAAAACGTTCGGGGGCATTGGGTGAGGCAAAAATCACATCCGGCAACAGCGTCGCCCAGTGACGGCCAATCGGTGCCAGATCGTCGCCGTTACTGCCTACGCCATGCAGAAAAATCACCAGTGCTTTTGCCATTATTGCTCCTTTATAGGCTGTACTCACTCAGATCCGGGCCTGCCGGAACGATCCCGTTCGGGTTCAGTGCCTTGATCGAGTAGTAACCCTGTTTGATATGATCGATGTTGACCGTCTCACGCACGCCGGAGACGGACAGCATGCTCTTAAGATAGCGATTCAGCAGCGTATAGTCGCGTATCCGGCGCAGGTTGCATTTGAACAGGCCATGATAGGCGACGTCAAAGCGAATCAGGGTGACGAACAGGCGAATATCGGCTTCAGTCAGCCGTTCACCCAGCAGGAAGGTACGACCATCGCTGAGCAGGGCGTCCAGTTCGTCGAGCTGGCTGAAGACGTCATTAAAGGCCTGCTGGTAGCTGATCGCTGTGGTGGCGAACCCGGCGCGGTAAACGCCATTATTCAGACGCGGATAGAGACTCTCATTCAGCGCATCAATCTCAGGGCGCAGCGCGGCGGGATAGAGGTCGATGCGATTGTCGGCCAGATCGCCAAAGCCGCTGTTGAACATACGCACAATGTCAGCGGACTCGTTGCTGACGATGGTGCCGGTTTTCTTGTCCCACAAGACCGGCACGGTGGCCCGGCCTGTGTAATCGGGCGCGATGCGGGTATAGATTTCATGCAGGTACTGCGCGTTATTCAGCGTGTCCTGTTGTGCGCCGGGGAAACGGCCAAAGCGCCAGCCCTGGGCACCGAGCTGCGGTTCAGCCACCGTCACGCTAATCAGCGACTCCAGCCCTTTGAGCTTGCGGGCAATTAACGCGCGTGACGCCCACGGACAGATCAGCGCCACATAGAGATGGTAGCGATCCGCTTCTGCCGCAAATTCAGTGGAGCCATCGCTGCTGATAAAATGCCGGAAACCGGATGTCTGACGGACAAATCCACCCTGTTTATCGGTCGACTGCACCGGGTGCCAGTCACTACTCCATTTGCCTTCTACTAACATCGCGCGACTCCTCTGTAATGGGAGAAGCAGCTTAACGGATGACTAAACGGTTGATAATCGGGCCATAAAGACAATCATTTCTTCCATTCTGGAAGAAATTACGCGGGCGGAAAACGGGTAAAGTGACTCACCAGGAAGTCGATAAGCAGGCGCGCCCGGTGTGCCAGATGACGGGCGGGCGGATAAACCGCAAACAGGCCAAGCGGTGGCGTGTCGAAATTCTCCAGCAGCCGGACAATCTCACGGCGTTGCAGCGCGGAAGCCGCGATAAAACCGGGCAACCGCGCAATGCCTAGTCCGGCCATCGCGGCCTGCAGGCAGGCTTCGGTGTTGGCGAAGCGCAGACGCCCGCGGACCGGTACGGTGACAATCTCGCTGCTGCCGTCGCCGCCGGCAAACGGCCAGTGCCAGGGATCGCGAAAATTGGTGTCGATGATGCACTGATGCTGGGGCAATTCGCGCCAGTGCTGCGGCGTGCCAGACTGCTCAAGATAGACCGGCGAGGCGGCGATACGCACATGCACTTCACCCAGCTTGCGCGCGACGAGGCTGCTGTCGCTGAGGGTGCCAATACGGATCGCCATATCAAAGCCTTCATCGACGATGTTGACGGACCGGTCTGAAAAGCTGACATCCAGTTCAATCAGCGGATAGCGACGGGCAAACGCCACCAGCACCTCAGACAACACCACAGTACCAAAGGAGCCGGGGGCGCTGATTTTCAGCCTGCCGGTCGGCGTGGTGGCGCTTTCACGCACGCTGGCATCCAGCGTCTCAAACGCATCGAGCAGGTTTTTGACCCGCTCATAATAGCTGCGCCCGACATCGGTGGGCGACAGGGCGCGCGTGCTGCGCTTAAACAGCTGGACGCCGAGCCGCTGCTCCAGCTTTGAAACCAGCTTGGAAGCCTGACTGCTGCTGGTGCCGAGACGTAACGCCGCCGCAGAAAAGCTGCCGGTTTCCAGCACCGTGACAAACATCCGGTCACAATCGAGTCGATCCATGGCGGTGTCCCGTGAAGATAAAGTCGCAGTATAGAAGCTGTGCTCCGCTGATGCAGCCTTCACTTTGCGTGCCTTAACCCTTTCGCTGGCGCGGAAAACCTGCTTGACTGACTCTCTGCCCGACGTTCTCTGGAGTAATTCATGTCGCTGATTCACCTGACGTCACTGGCGGAGATCCCGGCCGCCGAGTGGGATGCGCTGTTGCCTGATGACCAGCCCTTTTTGCGTCACGCCTTTCTGCTCACGTTAGAACAGAGCGGCAGCGTGCGGCCCGAAGCGGGCTGGCAGCCCGATCATCTGCTGTGGCGGGAGGAGGGGGTGACCCGCGCCGCGCTGCCAGGCTACCGCAAACGCCATTCACAGGGCGAGTACGTCTTTGATCACGCCTGGGCGGATGCCAGCCAGCGCGCCGGGATCCGCTACTACCCGAAATGGCTGGGCGCGATACCCTTCAGCCCGGTCAGCGGCGCGCGCCTGCTGGGTGAAACCGCTGCCGCTGCGCAACTGCTGTCGGCCCTGCCTGAGAGCCTGTTACAGCAGGGTTTAAGCGGGGCACATATCAACTTTACCGATGCGCAGGCTAATCAGCTGCTGGCCGATCAGCCCGACTGGCTCTCCCGGCTCGGTTGTCAGTATCACTGGCATAATCGTGGCTACCGCGATTTTCAGGATTTCCTGGACTCGCTGATGTCGCGCAAGCGCAAACAGCTGCGTAAAGAGCGTGAGCAGGTGATGCAGAGCGGCTTTGAGTTTGACCGCTTCCTGGGCTGTCAACTGCGTGAAGATCAGTGGGATTTTGTCTACACCTGTTACGCCAACACCTATGCGGTGCGCGGTCAGCGTCCCTATCTGACGCGTGACTTCTTCAGCCTGCTGGCGGAACGCATGCCGCAGAATATTGTGGTGGTGATCGCCCGTTTACAGCAGCAACCGGCCGCGATGGCGTTTTATCTGCGGGACAGCAACGCGCTCTATGGCCGCTACTGGGGCTGTCTGGCGGAGTTTGACCGGCTGCACTTCGAAACCTGTTTCTATCAGGGAATGGATTTGGCCCTTGATGAGGGGCTGGCGCGGTTTGATGCAGGCGCACAGGGCGAGCACAAGCTGGTGCGCGGCTTCGAGCCGCAGATTACCCACTCCTGGCACTATCTGCTGCATCCCGGCCTGCGCGATGCGGTGGCTGATTTTCTGGTGCAGGAGCGGGAAGGCGTGCGCGGCTGGGCGGAAGAAGCACGCGACGCCTTACCCTATCGACGCGGCGATTAATCGATGCCGACAAAACCGCCGGTCTGATGCTGCCACAGCCGGGCATAAAGTCCGTTCTGCGCCAGCAGCTCGTGATGGCTGCCCATCTCGGCAATGCCGCCTTTATCCAGCACCACCAGCCGATCCATCTTCGCGATGGTCGACAGGCGGTGCGCGATGGCGATAACGGTTTTACCCTGCATCAGTGACTCCAGGCTCTCCTGAATCGCCGCTTCTACCTCAGAGTCGAGCGCCGAGGTGGCCTCATCCATGATCAGAACCGGCGCATCCTTCAGCAGCACGCGGGCTATCGCCACACGCTGACGCTGACCGCCCGACAGTTTCACGCCGCGCTCGCCCACGTGGGCATCCAGCCCGGTGCGGCCGAGTGAGTCAGAGAGCAGCGGGATAAACTCATCGGCGCGGGCGCGGTGAATCGCCAGCTGCAGCTCCTCTTCGCTGGCGTCGGGACGACCATACAGCAGGTTTTCACGGATTGAGCGGTGCAGCAGCGAGGTGTCCTGGGTGATCATGCCAATCTGGCTGCGCAGGCTCTCCTGCGTCACGGCGGCGATATCCTGATCGTCAATCACAATCCGCCCCGCGTTCAGGTCATAGAGGCGCAGCAGCAGGTTCACCAGCGTCGATTTACCGGCGCCCGAGGGGCCAATCAGCCCAATCTTCTCGCCAGGTTTGATATCGAGGTTAAAGCCGTTAATCACCTGACGGCCACCGCCATAATCGAAGCGTACATCTTCAAAACGGATGTTGCCGCGCGTCACGTTAAGCTGCTTCGCCTGCGGCGCATCCTGCACGCTCAGCGGCTGCGCGATGGTTTTCAGGCCATCCTGTACCGTACCAATATTTTCGAAAATGCCGTTGACCACCCACATGATCCAGCCGGACATGTTCACCAGGCGGATGACCAGACCGGTCGCCAGCGCAATTGCCCCGACGCTAATCAGCGACTGGCTCCATAACCACAGCGCCAGCCCGGAGGTCGAGACAATCAGCAGGCCGTTCAGCGCTGACAGCGTCAGATCCATGCTGGTGACCATGCGGCCGGCGTTCTGGGTTTTTTCGGTCTGCTCCTGAATCGCCTCACGCGCATACTGCCGTTCCAGATCGCTGTGGGCGAACAGTTTGATGGTGGCGATGTTGGTATAACCATCGACAATGGTGCCCATCAGCTTAGATCGCGATTCTGAGGAGACCACCGAGCGTGCTTTGACGCGCGGCACAAAGAAACGCAGGGAGGCGCTGTAGGCCACCATCCACAGAATCAACGGGATCATCAGCCGCCAGTCGGCACCGGCAAACAGCACCAGCGAGGTTACCGCGTAGATCAGCACGTGCCAGATGGCGTCCACCAGCTGCACCGCGGAATCGCGCAGTGAACTGCCGGTCAGCATGATGCGCTGGGCGATGCGACCCGCGAAATCGTTCTGGAAGAAATTGAGGCTCTGGCGCAGCACGTAGTTGTGATTCTGCCAGCGGATCATGCTGGTCATGCTCGGGCTGATGCTCTGATGCACCAGCATGTCGTGCAGGGCGATAAAAATCGGCCGCAGAATCAGCGCCACCGCCCCCATCCACAGCAGTATCGGCCAGTTTTCCCGAAACAGGGTGGCGGGCGTGGAGTGATTGACCATGTCGATAATGCGGCTCAGATAGCTGAACAGCGACACTTCAATCAGGGCTGACGCCAGCCCCACTACCAGCAGTGCCGCGAAACTCGGCCAGACCTGCCTCAGATAGTAGAGGTAAAACGACCAGACCGTTGAGGGGGGCGAGTCGGTGGGCGCGTCATGAAATATATTGATAAAACGCTCAAAACGGCGATACAACATAGCGATACTCTTTCCGTCCGGTAAAGAGCTACAGCTTAGTGCATGAACCCCGTTCGGCTAAAAGGAGAAAATATGGAAATCATTATTCGGGCACGGGAACCGCAGGATGCTGCCGCCTATCAGCGACTCTACAGTCATCCCGATGTTTATCCCTGGACGCTGCAGCTGCCGTTTCCCAGCGTTGCCACCTGGGAGAAAAAAATCGCCAGAATGGATGCCGAAGGGTTTATCGCCTTTGTCGCGGAGATCGAGGGCGTGCTGGCCGGTGAGCTGACGCTGTTTGTGGATAATAAGCCGCGCACCCGCCACTGCATCAGCTTTGGGCTGGGTGTGCATCCCGATTACGCCGGTCGCGGCGTCGGTGAGCGCCTGATCCGCACCGCGCTCGACTATTCCCGTAACTGGCTGGGGATTACGCGTATGGAGCTGGAGGTGTTCCACGACAACGAACGGGCGCTGCGGCTCTATGAGCGGCTGGGCTTTGAGCGTGAAGGGGTGATGCGGCAGGCCGCCCTGCGCGACGGTCAGCTGCGCGATGTGGTGATGATGGCGAAACTGCTGCACGGAAAGTCATAACCGGAGCTGCAGCGCTGCCGCTCCGTTTTTCATTACGGATTTTTATTGCTGTATTGCTGCATGTTCTGCTGCGTCACCAGTTCAAACGGGATCCACTGGTGGGAATCGACTTTTTCCCCTTTGATCATCTGCTGCGCCACCTCGACCGATTTTTTGCCCTGGCCTACGGCATCCTGGAACACGGTGACGGCCAGTTTGCCGCTTGCCAGGGCTTTCAGGCCATCCGGCGTGGCATCAATGCCGCCCACCAGAATGGTTTTCTTCGGTTTCGCCTGGGCAATCGCCATGGTTGCGCCAATCGCCATTTCGTCGTTGTTGGCGGCGACAATATCGATCTCTTCCCCGTTCGACAGCCAGTTGAGCATTAAATCCATGCCCTCATTACGCGAATAGTTGGCGGTCTGCTTCAGTACCACTTTCATGTCGGGATACTTTGCCACCACCTGCTCGACATCTTTGGTGCGCTGAAGCGCACCCGCATCGCTGAGGTTACCGATGATAATGGCGACCTTGCCACGATAACCCGCCTGCTTCGCCAGCGCTTCCATCTGCAACGTGCCCGATTCGCGTTCGTCAGAGCCGACAAACACCACGCCTGGCGGCAGGGTTTTATCGCCCGGTGTGCGGTTAACGTAGACCAGCGGAATGTGAGCCTGCTGCGCCAGCCTGGTCAGGGCAGGGGTGCTGGCGGAGTCGACCGGATCGACGATAATCGCGTCCACCCCGGAACTGATAAAGCTCTGCACCTGATCGGTCTGACGGCCCACGTCGCCGCGTGCATCTTCGAACTGCGCATCCAGCTGACGCGCTTTGGCCTCTTTCTCGATCGACTGGCGGATAATGGTCAGAAAGTTCTGGTCGAAATAAGCCATTGAGACGCCAATTTTCTCTGCCAGCGCCGACGTGGAAAGAGAGAGCAGACAGAGTATTGCCCATGCACGTTTTTTCATTGCAGACTCCCGAGGTTAACTGAGTGGAATAGATTTTTCATTTATTATAAAAATGGACAAAGATTATCATTTGCAGCTTATGAACAGTCGCCGGGTTTGACAACCGGCCCTTTTCACTCTTGCTAGCGCCGCCACACTTTGCCGTAAAATCGCCGCGTCATAGCTGGCCGCGCGGGTTAAAACCCCGACATGGCGCACACTCTGTGGCAGAGAGCTGCGGCTTTTTGCGCTTTTGTGCAGCGTCGCACGGGCAGTTGTGGCGATTGTCAGAAAACCGTTCAATCGGGCCTGACGATCTCAACATCCGCACAATGATCCATAGTTAGCCTCCTATCTATATTTCCTTAAGCGGGAAATCTCAGCGTTATTCCTGAAAAAAACCTCGTGGCGCAACCTGCCGCTTTTTAAGGAATTCAGCTCATGCTTAAAGACCAAACGACTCACCAGACGTCTCATGTGCGCATCTGGATCCTCTGCCTGATCCTCTTTCTGTCGGTCGTGGCTTACGCCGACCGTTCGATCCTCTCGATCTCCGGATCGGCGATCAAAGAGGAGTTCGGCCTGTCAGCGATCCAGCTGGGATTGATCCTCTCTGCCTTCAGCTGGGCCTATGTCATCGGTCAGATCCCCGGCGGGCTGTTTCTTGACCGCTTCGGGGCTAAAAAAGTGTATGGCGTCACGCTGGCGCTCTGGTCAGTCTCGACACTGGCGATGGGATTTGTTGGTGAGTTCTCCAGCGGCATGACCGGCGCGCTGATGCTGATGTTTGGTCTGCGCTTTATGCTGGGATTGATAGAGGCACCCAGTTTTCCCGCTAATGCGCGCGTGGTGATTATGTGGTTCCCTGGCGCAGAGCGGGGACGGGCTTCATCGCTGTTCAGCTCGGCGCAATACTTTGCCGTCGCCATTTTCTCGCCACTGTCAGGCTGGCTGGTGTCGCGCTTTGGCTGGGAGTGGCCGTTCTTTGTGCTGGGCGGCATCGGCCTGCTGGCGGTGTTTATCTGGGCTGCCTGGATGCGGGAGCCGCGCAATCACCCTGGCGTGTCCGACAGTGAACTGCGCCACATCGTCGACGGTGGTGCGCTGGTGGATATCGACTCGGCGCAGACGCTGAAAGCGCGGCCACCGGTCAGTAAAGCGATGTTCAGAAAACTGCTCACTAATCGCATGCTCTGGTGCGCCTATCTCGGTCAGTACTGCATCATCGCGCTCAGTTACTTCTTTATTACCTGGTTTCCGATCTATCTGGTGCAGGCGCGTGGCATGAACATCATGGAGGCGGGTTTCGCCACCGTTGCACCGGCGCTGTTTGGTTTTCTGGGCGGGATCAGCGGCGGCTACCTGTCAGACAAGTTAATCGCCCGGGGCTGGAGCGTCTCCTGGGCGCGTAAAACGCCCTATATCGTCGGCATGCTGATGGCGTCCAGCCTGGTGCTGGCGGCGGTCATTCCGGGCAATAGCGGCATTATCGCCATTATGTCCTTCGCCTTTTTCGGTAAAGGCATAGCGGCCGGTGCAGGCACCTGGACGGTGATCAGCGACACCGCACCCAAAGAGGCGGTGGGCCTGGCCGGCTCCATTTTTAACGGCATCGGCAATATTGCCGGTTTCACCACGCCGCTGCTATTCGGCATCATCGTCGGTCTGACCGGCAGCTACAGCATCGGGCTGGCGTTTGTGGCGGCACACTGCGTGGTCGCAGCCCTGCTGTTCCTGCTGGTGATGGGACCGATTGAACGCGTTGGTGAAGAGAGCGATCGCCCGGCATCCTATAAAAATCAGGAGAAAGAAGATGGCATTAAAGCAATGTAATGTGCTGATCAAAGGGAAGTTCCTGCCGCCGCAGCTGATAGAGAACATTGAAAAGACGTTCACTGTGTTCCGGCTGTGGGAGGCGGGATCCAAAGAAAGACCCTTAGTTGAGCTATTGATTGTTAGGGTAAAAGCAGTCCAAATACAGCAAATAAGATATAACATGCGGTAGCCGCAAACCAAAAAAAAGAATAAATCTTCATCCAGGGATATATCTTCTGTTTATTATTTTCAAAGAAATCATATCCGGGGTCATTGATGGCAAGGTAGCTTATTTTCTGCCTGCGACTTAATTTTATGAAAAACCGTAAAACCGGAAATACTCCGAAGAAGCCAGTCATATAATAAAATGAACAGGGGCCGGGGAACGTATATTTCTCTCTGTAAGAAGAGACCAGATTATAATAATCCTGTCGTTTAATTAAATATATTATAAGCGACAGAATCAGAAGGCCGCATCCCAGCCCACCAAAAAATAATGAAGTACCAGCCAGCAATTTATTAGTTATCATAATATTCTGCAATTTTATTAATTATAGTTTCGACGCCTGAACTACCTGCAACACCACCGGCGACCGACCCTACAACTGCACATGCAACACCACCCGCGCCCGCTGTTGCTATTCCAATAGCCGCACAGCCAGCTAATGCGGCAGAGCTACCCCATACGCCACCCAACATCCCACCACCTGTAGTGAGAGCAAATTTTGAGTAGTCTTTAACGGCAATCTTTCCACATTCATCCTCACGCGCTTTGCTGCATGCATCAACCACATCATTAGTCGTGCCTGCAAAAGCGAATCCAATCCCGATGAGTCCGCCAGTCTTTAAAAAACGCGCAGCTCTGGCTGCGTTACCGACATAGTATGAATACCCTGGAATGCCACTTATCCCAACGGTAGACCATTCATGCACTATCGAGCGGCTGGAGAGATTTAATGCGCGCTTCATATTGTCATACTGCTGGAATTTTACAGTATAACGTGCAAGGGATTTTAACAGCGGCTTATTGACCAGCTCTTTAAGCTGCTGTAGTAGCTGATTACGCTCAACAAAGAATTGCTGGCCTATCAGAGAACCCTGTGTGCGGAACTGATTCTGGTAGCTGACTTCGATTTTTTTCAGAGTTTGTTCAATAGCACTAAAATATTTTTCACCCGCATCTCCTGCAGTGCTAAAAATCTTGTCTCCGGCACCTGTCAGTGCGGCAATCGTTCCATAATGTTTTTGCATAAAACTGGCGTCATCGTCGTTCACACCAATCAATGCCGCATTAGTTTTATTCTTAGCCTGACGGAGCGTTGTCAGCATCTGCATTGTAAGCTGATTGGGTGTATCGGAGTCAGCCACAATCAGGATTTGCCCTGGCTTAAGATACGGAGTATCTGCATTAAGTTTCATAAACAGGCTGGTAGCGGGTGAACGTGTATCTCTGAATAGTTCCCGCGCCTGATATTCAAGTGTACCGGGACGTTCCACTACACAATATCCGGGGGCTAAGTTCTTCGCCATGCATCCATTCTCCGTCATTTAAAACAGGGTTATTATCCTATTGTTAGTACCACTGCTAAGCAAAAAATATGCGTCATAAATATAAATAATTCTATTGAGTTACGCAAAAACTATTGTTTAGGGTTAGGAGTGCTTTCGTCACACTGACAGAGAATGTTCGAATCTTTGCTCTTGCAGTCAGGACGATCCATTAAGTCATAAATAATCCGTTTAACGATCTGGCTGTTAAGGGAAAATCCATAATCTTCCATGGATGATTATGGATTTGTTGTCCTGCTCAGTCTGGACCTGGACACCGATTTATTGTTCTGTCTGAAGAGTTGGCCTCTCCTCTGACCACTCACCAGACCCTCACCTTCGCACAAAACAGCCTGAAGAAAATTTGTCCAGCTGCCGATATCACCTTACCACCCGCCAATCTTAAGGAGTGATAGCGTGATAAAGCTGATTACCATTGATGAATTGCGTCCAGGGATGTTTATCCACAAGCTGGAGGTCTGGTGGATAAAAGACCAGCGCATTCATAATGAGATGCTGATCACCGATCCCCGACAAATCGCCATGCTTCGCACTGAAGGGATCCGCCAGCTCTGGATCGACCTCGATCGATCGGTGCAGGCGCCGATCGCCTCCCCGGTCGCGAAGAGAACCATTGGCCGCACCCCGTTTTTCCAGGAACTGGATCAGGCACAGCAAATCTTTTTGCAGGGCAAACCCAAAGTGCTGGCGATGTTCAACGAAGCGCGGCTGGGTAACGGCCTGAAGCTCGATTATATGATGGATCTGGTGGATGAAATCGCCGGATCGATCACGCGTGAACCCTCCGCCATGCTGAGCGTGGCGCGCCTGAAAAACCATGATGATTACACCTATCTGCACTCCATGGCGGTCTGCGGGCTGATGATTGCGCTGGGTAAAAAACTCGGGCTGGATGAGCAGGAACTGCGTCGGGTGGGCATGGGCGGTTTACTGCATGATGTCGGCAAAGCGGCCGTGCCGCTGGCGATCCTGAACAAAGCGGGCAAGCTGACTGAAGAGGAGTTCAGGGTGATGCGTGAGCATCCGGTGGTCGGTGCGCAGATGCTGATAGAAGCGGACGCCGATGACGATCTGCTCGATATCACCCTGCACCATCATGAAAAATATGATGGCAGCGGCTATCCGCATCGCCTGAAAGGCGAGGCGATTTCGTTCTACGCCCGCATGGCGGCAGTGTGTGATGTCTATGATGCCGTGACCTCGACCCGCTCCTATCGCAACGGCTGGACACCCGCCGAGGCGATGCACCAGATGCTGAGCTGGCGCGGCCATTTCGACCCTGCCTTGCTGCACACCTTCGTGCGGACCATCGGCATCTATCCGGTGGGATCGCTGGTGCGTCTGGCTTCCGGCCGGGTGGCGCTGGTGGTGAAAGCGGGTGAAAAATCGCTGATGCGTCCCTGCGTACATGTCTTCTGGTCGCTGCACGCCCAGCGTGAAGTGAAACCGGAAGAGCTCGACCTCGGCGACAGCTTCTGCACCGACAGCATTGTGGGCGCAGAGGACAGCACGCTGTGGGGTAACGTCGATCTCAATCGTATCTGGGCACTGGAAGTCGCCTGATTTTTCGCCATTTTTACACTATTTTTACGCCCGCCCGCTGCATTTTAACCCCTTCTTTATACGCCTCCGCGCAAGCTAAGCCATAAATCCAATCCTCTGGAGGTTCCTGTGAGCGTGGGCGTAATAACCGGCATTGTGCTGGTGGTGTTGTTACTGGGCTATCTGATCTATGCCCTGTTAAATGCGGAGGCCTTCTGATGGCGGCCAATGCTTTTTTACTCATCGCATTTTATCTGCTGCTGCTGATGGTGCTGGCGCAGCCGCTCGGACGGGGTCTGGCCTCGTTAGTGGCTGACAAGCCGGTGTTTGCCCGCCTTGAAGCGCCGCTGTGGCGACTGCTGGGCGCGCAACAGTCGGACATGCGCTGGCCGCACTACCTGCTGGCGATTCTGCTGTTCAATGCGCTGGGTTTCATGGTGCTGCTGGCAATATTGCTGATGCAGGGCGCGCTGCCGCTGAATCCGCAGCAGCTGCCTGGCCTGAGCTGGCATCTGGCGCTGAACACCGCCGTGAGCTTCGTCACCAACACCAACTGGCAATCCTACAGCGGCGAAAGCACCCTGAGCTATTTCAGTCAGATGGTGGGCCTGACGGTGCAGAATTTCCTCTCAGCCGCGACCGGTATCGCCGTGGCATTTGCGCTGATCCGTGGCTTCGCCAATCGCAGCTCTGCGACCCTGGGTAACGCCTGGCGCGACCTGACGCGCATTACGCTCTATGTCTTACTGCCCATCAGCCTGCTGATGGCGCTGTTCTTTGTCAGCCAGGGCACCATTCAGAACTTCGCGCCTTATCACAGTTTCTCCACGCTGGAAGGCGTGCAGCAGACGCTGTCGATGGGACCGGTGGCGTCGCAGGAAGCGATCAAAATGCTGGGCACCAACGGTGGCGGCTTCTTTAACGCCAACTCCTCTCATCCGTTTGAAAACCCGACGGTGCTGACTAATCTGGTGCAGATGCTGAGCATCTTCCTGATCCCGGCGGCGCTCTGCTTCGCGTTTGGCGAAAGCGTGCGTGACCGTCGTCAGGGCCACATGCTGCTGTGGGCGATGACGCTGATGTTTGTGGCGGCGGTATCGGTCGTCATGTGGGCCGAACTGCAGGGCAACCCGCACTTCCTCCAGCTGGGTGCTGACAGCGCCATCAACATGGAAGGTAAAGAGACGCGCTTTGGCATTCTTAACAGCAGCCTGTTCGCGGTCATCACCACTGCCGCCTCCTGCGGTGCGGTGAATGCCATGCACGACTCCTTTACCGCGCTGGGCGGCATGGTGCCGATGTGGCTGATGCAGCTGGGCGAAGTGGTGTTTGGCGGCGTCGGTGCCGGTCTCTACGGCATGCTGCTGTTTGTGCTGCTGGCGGTGTTTATCGCCGGGCTGATGATCGGTCGTACCCCGGAATTCCTCGGTAAAAAAATCGACGTCTGGGAGATGAAGATGACCGCGCTGGCGATTCTGGTCACACCGGCGCTGGTGCTGATCGGTACCGCCCTGGCGATGATGACCGACGCCGGACGCAGTGCCATGGCCAATCCCGGCATTCACGGCTTCAGCGAAGTGCTCTACGCGGTCTCCTCGGCGGCCAACAACAACGGCAGCGCCTTTGCCGGCCTGAGTGCTAACACGCCGTTCTGGAACCTGCTACTGGCTGCCTGCATGCTGCTGGGCCGCTTCGGCATCATCATTCCGGTGATGGCGATTGCCGGTGCGATGGCGGTGAAAAAAGTGCAGCCGGTGGGTAACGGCACGCTGCCAACCCACGGTCCGCTGTTTATCGGACTGCTGATCGGCACGGTGCTGCTGGTGGGTGCACTGACCTTTATTCCTGCTCTGGCGCTGGGCCCGGTGGCTGAGCATCTGCAACTTGTTCAGGGACAATCCTCATGAGTCGTCAACAACAGGCGTTATTTGACGCAGCATTGCTGCGTACCTCGGCCTGGGATGCAGTGAAAAAGCTCGATCCCCGGGTACAGTTCCGAAACCCGGTGATGTTTGTGGTCTACCTCGGCAGCATTCTGACCTCGCTGCTGGCGCTGGCGATGCTGACCGGCCGGATCAGCGGCAGCGCCAGCTTTACCGGTGCGATTGCGGTCTGGCTCTGGTTCACTGTGCTGTTCGCCAACCTGGCGGAGGCGCTGGCAGAAGGGCGCAGTAAGGCCCAGGCCAGCAGCCTGAAAGGCGTAAAAAAAACCAGTTTTGCCAAAAAACTCTCAGCGGCGCGCTATGGCGCCGAGTGGCAGCAGGTCAGTGCCGATGAGCTGCGCAAAGGCGATGCCGTGCTGGTGGAAGCCGGCGACATCATCCCCTGCGACGGTGAAGTGATGGAGGGCGGTGCCTCGGTGGATGAGAGCGCCATTACCGGTGAGTCCGCACCGGTGATCCGCGAGTCGGGCGGTGACTTCGCCTCCGTCACCGGCGGGACCCGCATTCTCTCTGACTGGCTGGTGATCACCTGTAGCGCCAACCCGGGCGAAACCTTCCTTGACCGGATGATCGCCATGGTGGAAGGCGCGAAACGCCGTAAAACGCCGAATGAGATTGCCCTGACCATCCTGCTGGTATCACTGACCATCGTGTTCCTGCTGGCGACCGTGACACTCTGGCCGTTCTCGGCATGGGGCGGAACGCCGGTCAGCATCACGGTGCTGGTGGCGCTGCTGGTCTGTCTGATCCCGACCACCATCGGTGGCTTACTGTCGGCGATTGGCGTGGCGGGGATGAGCCGGATGCTGGGTGCTAACGTCATTGCGACCAGCGGGCGTGCGGTGGAAGCCGCAGGCGATGTGGATGTGCTGATGCTGGACAAAACCGGCACCATCACGCTGGGTAACCGTCAGGCGACCCAGTTCCTGCCCGCGCCGGGCGTCAGCGAAGAGCAGCTGGCCGATGCCGCGCAGCTTGCCTCGCTGGCCGATGAGACGCCGGAAGGGCGCAGCATCGTGGTGCTGGCGAAACAGCGATTTAATCTGCGTGAGCGCGATCTCAGCAGCATGGGTGCCAGCTTTATTCCGTTCTCTGCGCAGACCCGCATGAGCGGCGTAAACGTGCAGGATCGACTGATCCGCAAAGGCGCGGTCGATGCGGTACGTCGCCACATCGAAGCGAACCATGGCCGTTTCCCGGCCGAGGTCAATGCGCAGGTGGAAGAGGTGGCACGCGGTGGCGGCACGCCGCTGGTGGTGTCAGAGGGTGCGAACGTGCTGGGCGTGGTGGCGCTGAAAGATATCGTCAAAGGCGGCATTAAAGAGCGCTTTGCCGAACTGCGCAAAATGGGTATCAAAACGGTGATGATCACCGGCGATAACCCGCTGACGGCCGCAGCGATTGCCGCGGAAGCGGGCGTGGATGACTTCCTGTCAGAGGCCACGCCGGAAGCCAAGCTGGCGCTGATCCGCCAGTATCAGGCGGAAGGACGTTTAGTGGCGATGACCGGCGACGGCACCAACGATGCGCCTGCACTGGCGCAGGCGGATGTGGCGGTAGCGATGAACTCCGGTACTCAGGCGGCGAAAGAGGCGGGTAACATGGTCGATCTCGACTCGAACCCGACCAAGCTGCTGGAAGTGGTGCACATTGGTAAACAGATGCTGATGACGCGCGGTTCGCTGACCACCTTCAGTATCGCCAACGACGTGGCGAAATATTTCGCCATCATTCCGGCGGCGTTTGCGGCGACCTATCCGCAGCTCAACATGCTTAACGTGATGCACCTGCACTCGCCAGCCAGTGCGATTCTGTCGGCGGTGATCTTTAACGCTCTGGTGATTGTCTTCCTGATCCCGCTGGCCCTGAAAGGCGTCAGCTACCGCCCACTGAGCGCTGCTGCGCTGCTGCGCCGCAACCTGCTGATTTACGGTCTGGGTGGCCTGCTGGTGCCGTTTGTCGGCATCAAAGCGATCGATCTGCTGTTAGTGTTTTCAGGCATGGCCTGAGGAGAGAAAAATGAGTCAGTTACGTCCGGCAATTTTACTGTTGTTGCTGCTTACGCTTGTTACCGGCGTGGTTTATCCTTTGCTCACCACCGGTCTGGCGCAGTGGCTGTTTCCGTCCCAGTCCAGCGGCTCGCTGCTGGAGGAGGATGGCGTGGCGCGCGGGTCGGCGCTGATTGGCCAGAACTTTACCCAGCCCAACTATTTCTGGGGCCGCCCTTCAGCCAGTGGTGATAAACCTTATAATCCGCTGGCTTCAGGGGGCAGCAATCTGGCCGCCAGCAACCCGGCGCTGGACAAAGCGGTAGCCGATCGCGTCGCTGCGCTGCGGGCCGCGAATCCGAAGGCACCGGCCGCCGTGCCGGTTGAACTGGTCACCGCGTCAGCCAGCGGACTGGACCCGGATATTTCGCCACAGGCCGCTCTTTGGCAGGCTCCGCGTATCGCCGCCAGTCGCCAGTTGCCGTTGCCGCAGGTCGAGGCGCTGATAGATAAGATGACGCATCGTCCGCTGCTGCCATTCCTTGGCACACCGACCCTCAACGTGTTGCAGCTGAATATGGCGCTCAACGAACTGTAATGGTGTTAAGAGCCTGGCCCATCAGGCTATTTTATTTGTCAGTCTGAACCTGGGCAGTGCTCACACAGGCTGCTTTAGCAACCTGAACGCCCGTCAGGGCGGCCCTGAAGGGGCGAGCGCAGCGAGTCATCCTCACGTACTACATGTACTACGGATTGTTCCGCGCTGTCCGTGTCCAGACTGTCTGCAACAATTACGCCTACTGGCATAGGCTCTAAGGAAGCGATGAACCACGAACCCCAGCGTCCCGATCCCGACGCGCTGTTGCAGGCTAACCGCGAGACTCATCGCGGGCAGCTGAAAATTTACTTTGGTGCCTGTGCTGGCGTGGGTAAAACCTACGCCATGCTGCAGGAGGCACAGCGGCTGCGCGCGCAGGGTCTGGATGTCTTAATCGGCGTGGTAGAAACCCATGACCGGCCGGAAACCGCGCAGCTGCTGACAGGGTTAACTCTGCTGCCGCGTCGCGCAACCGGCCGCTCGCGTCATGCGGAGTTTGATCTTGATGCCGCGCTGGCCCGCCATCCGGCGGTGATTCTGATGGATGAGCTGGCGCACACCAACGTGCAGGGCTCGCGCCATCCCAAGCGCTGGCAGGATATTGAGGAGCTGCTGGAAGCGGGCATCGATGTACTGACCACCGTCAACGTGCAGCATCTTGAGAGCCTCAACGATGTGGTGGGCGGCGTCACCGGCATTCAGGTGCGCGAAACCGTACCCGATCCCTTTTTCGACAGCGCCGACGAAGTGGTGCTGGTCGATCTGCCGCCCGACGATCTGCGGCAGCGGCTGAAAGAGGGCAAAGTCTATATTGGCGACCGCGCGGAACGCGCCATCGAAAACTTTTTCCGCAAAGGTAACCTGTTCGCCCTGCGTGAGCTG
This sequence comes from Pantoea sp. E956-1, assembly GCF_982223955.1. Classification (NCBI taxonomy): domain Bacteria; kingdom Pseudomonadati; phylum Pseudomonadota; class Gammaproteobacteria; order Enterobacterales; family Erwiniaceae; genus Pantoea; species Pantoea sp. E956-1. The sequence continues at coordinate 60,787 of NZ_CEUYZP010000006.1, forward strand.
GCCCTGCGTCGCACCGCCGATCGGGTGGATGATCAGATGCGCGCCTGGCGCGATCAGCAGGGACGGGAACGCGTCTGGCACACCCGCGACGCCATTCTGCTCTGCATTGGCGACGACAGCGGCAGTGAAAAGCTGGTGCGCACCGCCGCCCGTCTGGCGGCGCGGCTTGGCAGTGAATGGCACGCGGTCTATGTCGAAACACCCCGGCTGCACCGGCTGCCGGAAGCGCGGCGACGGGCGATTCTGCGCACGTTACAGCTGGCACAGGAGCTGGGCGCGGAAACCGCGACCCTCTCTGAGCCCGATGAAGCCGAAGCGGTACTGGGTTACGCCCGCGCACACAATCTGGGTAAAATCGTCACCGGTCGTCGCCCGCTGCGTCGCTGGCGGCGTGACAGTTTTGCCGAACGGCTCGGCCAGCTGGGGCCGGATCTCGACCTGCTGGTGGTGGCGCTGGATGAGCCGCTGAAGGATGCGCCGCATCCGCTGCCGGATGGCCGCGTCACCAGCGAAAAATGGCGTATTCAGCTGCGCGGCGTAATGATGGCGCTGGTGCTCTGTATCCTTGTGACCGCCGCCGGACAGTCGGTACTGATCGGTTTCGATCCCGCCAACTGCGTAATGATCTATCTGCTGGCGGTGGTGATCGTGGCGCTGCGCTATGGTCGCTGGCCGTCGGTGATCGCCACGGTAATGAATATCGTCGCCTTTGACCTTTTCTTTGTTGCCCCCACCGGCACGGTGGCGGTCTCCGATCTGCAATATCTGGTGACCTTTGGCGTGATGCTGGCGGTGGGCGTAATCGTCGGTAATCTTACGGCAGGCGTGCGTTATCAGGCGCGGGTGGCGCGCTATCGCGAGCAGCGGGCGCGCCAGCTCTATGAGATGGCGAAATCGCTGGGCAGTGCGTTAACGCCGCAGGATATTGCCGCCACCAGCCAGCGGGTGCTGGATGCCACGTTACAGGCGCGCTGCCTGCTGCTGCTGCCGGATGAGCAGGGCGAACTGCAACCGGTGGGCGATGCGTTACCGGCCAGCGAGCCGGATCGCGCGATTGCTAAATGGAGTTACAGCAAAGGCCAGCCTGCGGGTGCCGGCACCGATACCTTACCGGCGGTGCCTTATCAGATCCTGCCGCTGAAAAGCGGCGCGCACTGCCGGGGTTTGCTGGTGGTGGAGCCGCAGAACCTGCGTCAGCTGATGATCCCCGAGCAGCAGCGGCTGGTGGAAACCTTTACGGTGCTGATAGCTAACGCACTGGAGCGGATGGCGCTGTCGCACAGCGAGGCGGCGTCCCGGCTCTCGGCGGAGCGTGAACAGCTGCGCAATGCGCTGCTGTCGGCGCTGTCTCACGACCTGCGCACCCCACTGACCGTGCTGTTTGGTCAGGCGGAAATGCTGATGCTCGACCTGGCCAGCGACAACTCAAAATATGTGCCGCAGGCCAGTCAGATCCGCGAGCAGACGCTGAGCACCATCCGGCTGGTAAGTAACATGCTGGATATGGCGCGCATTCAGTCGGGCGGCCTCAATCTGCGTGAGGAGTGGCTGGCGCTGGAAGAGGTGGTCGGCGGGGCGCTGAGCAGCATGGCACCGTCGCTGAAAGGGCATGAGGTCCGGCTCGATCTGCCAGACGACATCGTGCTGATCAAAGGCGACAGCACGCTGCTGGAGCGGGTCTTCACCAACCTGATTGAGAACAGCCTGAAGTATGCCGGTAACAGCGCACCACGCGGCATTCGCGCCTGGCGTGCGGCATCACGGCTGGAGATTTCGGTCTGGGATAGCGGACCGGGCATTGCCGAAGACGATTTAAGCCGGATATTCGATAAATTCTGGCGGGGCGACAAAGAGTCGGCGGTGCCGGGCGTCGGGCTGGGTCTGGCAATCTGTAAAACCATTATCGAGAGCCACGGCGGCCAGATCTGGGCAGAGAACAGGGCCGAAGGCGGCGCGGCATTTCGTCTCTCGCTGCCGCTGCCGCCGGTCCCTGAAATTTCTGACGAAGGGCTGAAATAACTTCACAGTTGATCGGTTATACTCCCGGACCTGTTTGATTATTCGTGGGATTGTATGGAACGTTTTACCGAAAACCTGATGTATGCATCGCGCTGGTTGCTGGCCCCGGTTTACATTGGACTTTCGCTGGGATTGCTGGCGCTGACCATTAAATTTTTCCAGGAAATTTTCCACCTGCTGCCCAACATTTTCAGCATTGCGGAAAACGATCTGATCCTGCTGCTGCTGTCGCTGGTGGATATGACGCTGGTTGGCGGCCTGCTGGTGATGGTGATGCTGTCGGGTTATGAGAACTTCATCTCTAAGCTCGATATCGACGAAGATAAAGAGAAGCTGAGCTGGCTGGGCAAGATGGACTCCGGCTCGCTGAAAAACAAAGTCGCCGCCTCCATTGTCGCCATCTCCTCGATTCACCTGCTGCGGGTGTTTATGGAAGCGCGCAACGTCGAAAACGACAAGCTGATGTGGTACGTGATTATCCACCTGACCTTTGTGCTCTCCGCCTTTGTGATGGGGTGGCTGGATCAGATGTCGCGCAGCGATAAAAAACCGAAGTAACCTCTCTGGCGGCCCGCTGAGGCGGGCGCCTGCTTTACCCTTTCCGCTCTGTTCCCCCTGAACGACCCGCTGGCTGCGAGGCCGGACGCGTGCCCGCCAGCTGCGGCATCACCTCTTTGATCATGGCAAAAAAGTGTTGCAGCCTGGCCGGGTAGTAACTCGCCCAGGGATAGGTCAGCCACACCGGCAGCGGCGGTGCCTGCCATGCGGGCATCAGCTGAACCAGGCCGCCATCCGCCAGATCTTCCTGCACCGCCCATGACGAGACGATCGCGGCTCCCATCCCCGCCAGTGCCGCTTTGCGCACCGCATATAAACTGTCGCTGCTCAGCCGGGGTGTAATCGCCAGGTTCACCGGCTGGCCGTCGTCAATCTTCTGCAACGCCACTTCGTTACGGTAAAAACTGGTCAGTGCCAGCCACGGCAGATCGCGCAGCTGTTCAACCCGCTCTATCGGCGGCTGCTGCGCCAGCAGGTGCGGGGCCGCCACCACAATACGCGGGACTTCTGCCAGCAGTATCGCCACCACCGAAGGATCGGTTGGCGCGCCGACCTGAATGGCGCAGTCCACATTCTCCGCCATAAAGTCGGGCGTGCGGTCATTCAGCATCCACTCAATATTGAGCCGGGGGTAACGGTGCAGATAGTCCACCAGCGGGGCGATCAGCTGATCCTGACCAAAGGCGTGCGGGGCACGAACCCGCAGCGTACCGACCGGGTCATCGCTGGCCCCGGTCAGCTCATCTTCCAGCGCATGCCAGGTCGCCAGCAGCTGCCGCGCCTGGGCATAGCAGCGCTCGCCATCATCGGTAAGCTTCAGCGCATGGGTGGTGCGCAGGATAAGCTTGAGGCCCAGCCGCTGCTCCAGGGTCTGCAATCGCCGACTGACGGTGGGTTGTGTCGTGCCGAGCTGCACGGCGGCGGCGGATAAGCTGCCGCTCTCGACAATACGGATAAACGTCTGCATCAGATCGATGCGATCGCTGCTGTTAGGGTTGTTCATACGCACCACGCATAACGGTTTTGCCTGATGTCAGTCTACCGCGTATAACCGCGATGCGCTTTAATGGCTGTACGAAATGATGAGGATCACAGCATGTCAGCCATACAGACCCAGACCCAAAATGAATCGCTCTCCACGCCGCTGGTGTTTACCCTGGCCGCCGGTGCCGGACTCAGCGTCGCGTCGATTTACTACAGCCAGCCGATGCTGGATATCATCAGCAAGCAGTTTAACGCTGGTATTGGCGCGGTCGGCATGGTGCCGATGCTGACCCAGGCGGGCTATGCGCTGGGCATCCTGCTGCTGGCTCCGCTGGGCGATCGCCATGACCGGCGCACCATTATCTTTATCAAAGGCTTAATGCTGGTGGCGGCGCTGCTGCTGTGTGGTTTTTCCGGTGGACTCAGCGCACTGCTGATTGCCAGCTTCGTTACCGGCCTGACCGCCACGGTGGCGCAGGATATTGTGCCCGCGTCGGCGGCGCTGGCACCGGAACGCAGCCGGGGTAAAACGGTCGGCACGGTGATGACCGGGCTGCTGGTGGGGATCCTGCTGTCGCGGGTGGTCAGCGGGGTAGTGGCAGAGTATTTCGGCTGGCGCACCATGTATATGATCGCCGCGCTGGCGGTGTTGCTGATTACGCTCACGCTGTGGCGGGTGCTGCCGCGTTTTGCGCCAGGCACCTCGGTGAGCTATCCGCGCCTGTTGCTGTCGCTGGTGCACCTGTGGCGTCACCATCAGACGCTGCGTCGTGCCGCGCTGGCTCAGGGTCTGCTGTCAGTGGGCTTTAGCGCCTTCTGGTCGACGCTGGCGTTAATGCTCAGCGACCGCTTTCATCTGGACAGTGCCGTGGCCGGGGCGTTTGGTTTAGCTGGTGCGGCGGGTGCTATGGCGGCACCGCTGGCGGGCAGTTTTGCTGACCGCATCGGTCCGGCAAGGGTCACGCAGGCTGGCGCCGCGCTGGTAACGATCTCCTTTGCGCTGATGTTTCTGCTGCCGCTGCTGCCGCTGCCGGCCCAGCTGGCGCTGATTGTCCTCTGCACCATCGGCTTCGATTTAGGGGTGCAGGCCACGCTGGTGGCGCATCAGACGCTGGTCTATGGCCTGGCGCCGGAAGCGCGCAGTCGCCTGAATGCGCTGCTGTTTACCGTGGTGTTTATCGGTATGGCTACCGGTGCAGCGCTGGGAAGTCTGGCGCTGGCACACTGGGGCTGGAATGGCGTGGTTGCGCTCTCGACCTTAGCCGGTGCAGCCGCACTGGCGGTCCGCTTCGCCAGTCGTCACCTGAAAAACTGACACCTCGCCCGTCAAAAAATGTGCCAGGCTTATTCATAAACCCGAAATAATCTGGAGTGTTATGAACTTTTTAGCCTGGACAGCAGCCACGGGCGGCCTTCTGCTGCTCATGTCGCTGGCTTCCGGTTGGATTCACCGGGGGCCAGTCACCTCATTTGGTCTGTTCCTTATCGCAGGCATACTGTGCGGCCCGTGGGGATTTGATGTTATCCACATCGATATCGTCACCCATTCCGAAGCCGTGGCGCACATTACTGAAATCACCATGGCTGCCTCGTTGTTCATCACCGGCCTCAAGCTGCGTCAGCCGCTGCAGAACAACTGCTGGCACACCGGGCTGAAACTGGCTTTTCCCGCGATGCTGCTGACCGTGGCCGCAATGACCCTGCTGTCGCACTTCCTGGTAGGATTAGACTGGCCGATTGCACTGGCGTTTGGTGCGATTGTCGCGCCAACCGATCCGGTGCTGGCGAGTTTAATCTCGGTTAACGATGCGCAGGATGATGACTCGCTGCGCGTGGCGATCTCCAGCGAAGCGGGCATGAATGATGGTTCCGCGCTGCCGCTGTTGATGCTGGCGCTGCTGCTGTTTAATGGCGAAAGCCTGAACGTGGCGATGCTGGCGCACTGGGGTGCGGTAGAGGTGCTCTGGGCAATTGGCGGCGGTCTGATCATCGGTTTCGTTCTGGGGCAGTTGATTGGCCTGCTGGCGACCCGACTGCGCAATGCCAATGGCGACGTAGCGCCCAACGATTTTCTGGCGCTGGCGCTGATTGCGCTGAGTTATTCACTGGTGGAGTGGCTGGGTGCTTCCGGCTTCCTGGCTGCCTTCGCCGCCGGGCTGGGATTACGTCGTGCTGAGATGGGCGTGTTCCGTCGTCATCAGCCGGAGGATCTCTCTGAGGACGAGCGCGTATTGCCCTCTGAGGCGCTGGTGAATCCCAACAAACGCCTGGCGCATCAGGGCGACAACAATATGGTGAAGTCGATAGGGTTTGTGGTAGGCGACGCCCTCTCTTTTGGCGATACTATTGAACGTTTACTGGCGGCTGGCATGATGGTGGTGCTGGGCGTGACGCTGGCGCAACACTGGAACATCTACGGCGTGCTGATCGGTCTGGTGCTGTTTGCGGTGGTGCGGCCACTGGCCGTCTGGCTGGTGACGCTGCGCGCCGGACTGCCGCTGGGGCAGCGTCTGCTGATTGGCTGGCTGGGCATTCGCGGGATTGGCAGTCTGAACTACATCGCCTATGCCTGGACGCACGGTATGGAAGGCCCGCAGATGGAAATTATGACCAATATGGCGTTAACGCTGGTGGTCTGCAGCGTGGTGGTCCACGGCACCACCGTGTCACCGCTGCTGAACTGGCGTCAGAAACGCCTTGAAGCCCTTCAGCGTAAGGTTTAACCCGAACTAACAGGAGTTAAGAATGAAAGTAACTCAGATAGTGCTGCTGAGCATGCTCGCCACCGGCAGCGCGCTGGCGGCGGACACCGCTGACACTGAGCAGAATGTCTATGCCAGTCAGCTATGCCACCTTGTCAGCGGCGAGAAAAAGGTCGCCAGCGCGGATCAGTATGTCGAGCAGATGAAGACAACCGTGGCGCGCAGCCAGTCGCCGACGGCGATGAATCAGCCCGAGTTTGATGAAGAGTCCGCGCGTGAAGTGGCCAGTGCCTGGCTGCAGCTGGGTGATGATGAGCGTGCCAAACTGCGCGTCAACGAACAGCAGTGTGAGCAGGCCGTGATGGCGCAGTTCCAGCAGGAAGATTAACCGCATCGGATTAAATAAAAACGCGCCTGCCGGGCTAATACTGATCAGTTAAGATTAAATTTGTAAAGGCTGTCACGGTCAAACGTGGCAGCTTTTTTTTCCGGGCGAGCCAGCCGCAGTGCGGGCCAGCGCACCTCTGCTGCTGCCGGGCCGTCCTCGCGCCGCTCACGCGGTACCTTCGGCTTTGACGCCGTGCCGACGAACCGTTCGGGGATCGGCCCTCCCTGGCCGGCCCCGACCTGTCCACGCTTCCCGGCGTGGACTTCTGGCCCGCCGTCACGCCTCAGCGCTGCGGATAGCCCTTTCAGCAGCAGAGGCGCTCAGGCCTCCACTCTCGTGCCCTTTTTAACAATACACACTGAAGTTTCAGAGCAGGCTGGGGCCGGGCAGGGGCAGGTAATCCGCAGCGCTGAACAGAATGAGTCTGCCAGGAGAGCCCGCAGGACGCGGGCGAAAGGCGGGGCGGCACAGGATGTGCCATCCCCGGCGGTCCGTCAGGCAGAGGAATGAAGTGAAGGAACCGCGCAGCGGCGCGAGGACCGCCAGCCCCTGCCCGGCACCAGACTGCGTTATCACCTGTCGCTTAACTGACTGACATTACGCCTGCCGGGCGCGTTTTTTTATGGCTTTTCAGGGGCCATTGCGTACATAATCGCCAGCCATGGCACCCGACTTGCATCTGTTAATTCTATTGCAGCCTGCCGCAACGGTTTGCTCACTCTTCTGGTATCACATAACAGGCATTATGATTACGCGTCGACGCTTTATTCTCGGCACGGGGGCGCTCGGGCTCTCCATGACCACCGGCAAAATATTTGCCCGCGATGACATTATTCCCCTCTGGCCGGACGATCCGCCCGGCGGCGGCGGCCCATCGGGCCAGTTGCATATTAACAGCACCGGTTCCTGGTCAAATATCGTCAGCCCGGCGATTCAGCGCTTCAAACCGGAAAATCCGAATGGCGAAGCGGTATTAATTGCAGCGGGTGGCGGTTATCGCTGGATCGGCATGGGACGTGAAGCCTGGCCGGTCGCGCGCTGGCTCAATGCCAATGGCTACACCGCCTATGTGCTCAGCTACCGGCTGCCGCATGAGAAGTGGCAGGCGGGGCGGCTGGCACCGCTGCAGGATGCGCAGCGTGCCATCCGGCTGGTGCGATCCTTTGAGCGCAAGGTGCATGTGCTGGGCTTCTCTGCAGGTGGACATCTGCTGGGGCTGGCGGCGGCGCGACCGGACTTTGAGTCCTATCCGGCCATCGATCCGCTGGATGAAGTGGTGCCGAAAGTCGACAGCGTCGGCCTGATCTATCCGGTCATTACGCTGGAAGCGCCTTACCAGCACACCAATACCCATCTGATGATGGTTGGTAAAAATGCTACGCCGCAGGATGAGGCGAACTGGTCAGTGCAGAACTACGTGACCCGGCAATATCCGCCGACGTTTCTGGCGCAGGCCGAGGACGATCACACCTCAAATCCCTTTAACACCGAGCTGATGCGCGACACCTGTCGCCGCAACCGTGTGCCGGTTGAGCTGATTCAGATCAGCAAAGGCGGGCATGGCTTTGGTCTTGGCAAGGCGGGCACGCCAGCAGCGTTGTGGGATCAGGCTTATGTGCGCTGGCTGGATCGCGTGAGCTGAGTTGCACTGGCGCGGTGCGTTGCTGCACCGGTGTATCAGTTCTCCCCCTGCCTGGCGCGGGGTTACCAGATTGAAGGTGTTCCTTTGTCCCGGCCCCGGTTAATGCTGCGCTCTCTGTCATCTTAAATCCCTAAATCCAGACCCTCAATATTGATATCAGCGGACTGCACTGTCAGGTCAGGGTGTATTAATAACGCATTTTTATTTATCACGTTAACGATGGTGTACGGGGCTAGCGGGTACGCACGCTTATTTCTGACTCTGGATACAATGAGATGATAATCTCGTGCCGTTAGCACGGTACAAAATAGCTAAATAAGGATCCTTTAATAATTACCTTAATAAATATACGTATCTGATTGATTTTGACGAAAAGAGTATTCGAATCTGATATCCTTTACCTCTGTTTTCACGCCATTACTTTGGTTTTTCCATCGCTATATTGCCAGTTGATACAGATCAAAAGTTGCCCAGAAATATCATTTCCTATGGATTATAAAAAAACTAATGAAAGCGTTGCGGCGGGCGTGTTCGGATGACACAATAGTATGTCAATCCAAAGCGATTCTTCTTTTAAGCTTTATTTTGGCTGATTCTGCTACAGATGGTCGTGATAAAACCCGTAAGTTTTGAACTAAAATAAAAATCCCACTTTATTGTCTTCGTTAACATTAGATGATTTCATAACTGCTACGCATAAGATGAGGCAAATCAGATAGCAATCCATGCTGGTCGGTTTATCGGTGGTTTCTGATTTATCGAAGAAATATTTAAGGCTTTCTTGCCGGTGAGGATAAGCAACAACATCTTATCGCATTCTGTCGGATGAGTATTAAGGTCAGTCTGCTTCTCCGCCAGAATAGATTTATTTTATTATTACTTTTTCTTAACGATATGTCGAGGTGGATAGTTTTGATTTTAACACACAACAAAGGGCTATATGCGTGACGATCATCGAGGCATCGCTTTAACAGAACAGGAGCAATGGCAAGGCGTGGCCATGGCTCATTTAAAAGTAATGTATAAATAATGAAGTGATGTTTTTTAAATACCTGAATAAAAGTTATTATCTTGTTTTCATCATTGTTCTGGAGAACATCATGCTACCGGGTAATGAAGTAAATTTTATTGGCTATCTTATTGAAGGGGACGTGGTTTATTTACACAAGACAAAGCGACTAATTTGTCTGAATGGGTATGGTGAAGATATCATCCTGAGAAAAACCATGTCGCACGTATTAGAGTATCTTTTTGAAAATGCTACCGTCAATGTTGTCACGGATTCGGAACTTATGGAGAACGTTTGGGATAAACATGGACTGAGTTCTTCTACGCAGCGGGTCTGGCAGGTTATGTCTAATTTAAAGTCGAAGCTCTTTTTTCTGGGTTTAAGTGATGATGTGATCCTGAGAGTCTCAAAGAAAGGCTATCTCCTCAAAAGCGACAGTGTGGAGAGGCTATTTAGCAGTCGTGTCACTTCAGGCATTCATTAAACACAGAGATAAATTAACTAACGATAATCCTGTGGAAATGGACGCCGGGCCTGTAAATATAATCGGTAGTCATTAAATAATTTCATACATAAATGGGTTTAATTACTGTCGGTTCGGTTTTTCCGCTGTTAATCAACCAGGCTGTTGCTGGGTATTGAAAATATGAAGAGAAACGCAGGTTTTACATTTCGCGTCAGCGGGTGTATTGATTTTCCGTTAAGCGCAGTTGCAAAAAAACTGGCCTTAATGACCAGTTTTTAGCAATAGTATTCTGTTCGGGGAATTAACGCATCGTCACGAACTCTTCTGCTGCTGTCGGGTGGATCGCCACGGTGTTATCGAAGTCCTTTTTAGTGGCACCCATTTTCAGCGCCACAGCGAAGCCCTGCAACATCTCATCCATGCCAAATCCGATACCGTGAATGCCGACAATCTTCTCATCTGCACCCACACAAACCAGCTTCATGCGACACGGCTGACGATGCTGGGTGACCGCAGTGTACATGGCGGTAAACGACGATTTATAGACCTTCACCTGATCGTCACCATACTGTTCGCGCGCCTGCGGCTCGGTCAGTCCCACGGTGCCAATCGGCGGATGGCTGAAGACAACGGTTGGCACGTTGCTGTAATCCAGATGCTCGTCCGGTTTGTTGTTAAACAGACGCTCAGAGAGACGACGGCCTGCCGCGACCGCGACCGGCGTCAGCTCAACCGCACCGGTATTGTCGCCCACGGCGTAGATGCCTGACACACTGGTGTTCTGGAACTTATCGACTTTTATGTAGCCTTTGTCGTCCAGTGCGACGCCCGCGGCGTCAATATTGAGGTTATCGTTGGCTGGCTCACGGCCAATCGCCCAGACCAGACAATCGACGGTATATTCACTGCCGTTTTCCAGCTGCAGCGTGAGGCTACCATCGCCGTTTTTAATCACAGCTTTTGGAATAGATTCGGTGTGCAGCGCCGGGCCTTCGCTGTTCATCACTTCCACCAGCGTCTCGGTGATCAGCGGATCGAAGTCGCGCAGCGGGCTATGTTTACGCACAAACAGGTGGGTTTCCGAGCCCAGCGCATTCACCACGCCCGCCAGCTCGACCGCGATGTAGCCTGCGCCGATGACGGCTGTGCGTTTTGGCAGCGCATCCAGCTCAAAGAAGCCATCAGAATCAATACCGTACTCCGCACCCGGAATAGAAGGGTGGGCCGGACGACCACCGGTGGCGATCAGAATATGGTTAGCCGAGATAATCTCGCCGTTGACTTCAACGCTGTGCGCATCGACAAAGCGGGCAAAGCCTTTGATCACTTCAACGTTGTTTTTACCCAGCACGTTGTCATAGGAGTTGTGGATGCGATCGATATAGGCGCTGCGGTTTTTCACCAGCGTGGCCCAGTCGAAACGATTCACGGTGGTGTCAAAGCCATAATCCGGCCCGTAGAGATGGATCGCTTCGGCGATTTGCGCAGCATGCCACATGATTTTCTTCGGCACGCAGCCCACGTTCACGCAGGTGCCGCCCAGCTCTTTCGCTTCAATCAGGGCGCATTTCTGGCCATACATAGCTGCACGGTTAATCGAGGCGATGCCGCCGCTGCCGCCGCCAATGGCGAGATAGTCGAAATGTCGGGTCATTGAAGTATCCATCCGGTTGCTTAAAAAATTGGGGTTGAGTGTAACGCTGCGGGTCGAAATGACGCAAAGTTTGCGCCTATGATTGTAATAGGGTTCTGTTTTTTCACTCGCTTACAGGGAAGCATACCATGCACCTTACTTTTCTCGGCACCGGCGGCGGTGCTCCCAGCCTGCAACGTAACGTCACGGCTATTGCTTTTACCCGCGCGCTGAGCGGTGAAACCTGGCTGTTCGACTGCGGGGAAGGCACGCAATTGCAGTTTATGCGCTCCAGCCTTAAACCGGGCAAGCTGGATAAGATTTTTATCACCCATCTGCATGGCGATCATATCTTCGGGCTGCCGGGATTACTCACCAGCCGGTCAATGGCCGGGCTGACCACACCGATGACGGTCTATGGCCCGAAGGGATTAAAAACCTTTGTTGAGACGGCGCTGGCGATCAGCGGCTCCTACACCGACTATCCGCTGACCATCGTTGAGATTGAGGCGGGCTGGACGCTGGACGACGGTGAGTTTCGTATCAGCGCCTGGCCGCTGAGCCATCCGGTGGAGTGTTTCGGCTATCGCATTGAACAGCATGACAAACCTGGCCTGCTGGATGCCGCGCGGCTCAAAGCGGAGGGGGTGCCACGCGGCCCGTGGTTTCAGCAGCTGAAGCAGGGTGATTGCGTGACGCTGGAAGATGGGCGGGTAATCAACGGTGCTGACTATCTTGGCCCCGCAACACCCGGCAAAACGCTGGCCATCTTTGGCGATACGGCACCTACTGAGGTCGCGCTGCAACTGGCGGCCAATGTTGACCTGATGGTGCATGAAACCACGCTGGAGGCAGCGATGGTGGAAAAAGCCAACGGGCGCGGGCACTCCACCACGCTGCAGGCCGCCGAAGTGGCAAAACGCGCCGGGGCAAAACGGCTGATCGCCACCCATTTCAGTTCACGCTATCTGGCAAAAGACATGAACCGCCTGCTGGCGGAGTGCCAGACGATTTTTCCCTGCACCGAGCTGGCCTGGGATCTGGCGGTTTTTAACCTCTAATGATGCAGTGCGGGATAAGTGAAAAACAGCAGATGGGTCAGATTAAGGCCAAAGTGCAGGGCAGTCGCCAGCCATAAGCGACCACTCCAGTGCCACGCCAGACCGTAAAGCAGCCCGGCCAGGGTGGCGAAGATCACCAGTAACAGGCCACCGCTCAGATGCACCAGACCAAACAGCAGCGCGCTCACTAACAGCGCCGGGATGCCACCCAGTACCTGCTTTAATCGCTGCTGCAGATAGCCACGAAACAGGGCCTCTTCCGCCAGCGAAACAAAGAACAGATTGGCGAGCATAAACGCGCCCAGCCAGTCCGGCGTATGTCGCTCCAACGCTAATCCGCCCAGGAATAGCGCGCAGTACAGCAGCAGCGGAATGGCGGCGATCAGCGCCAGTGCGGCGGGTAGCCGATAGCGTGGTGGCGTGGCCGGCGCGCGAAACAGCGTCGGCAGGCAGGCCAGCAGTACAAAAGGAATAAGCGCTTTATCGAAGTTAAACCCGAAGCTGAAAGGCACGCTGCGCGGTCCGGCCTGCACATCCTCTGCCTGAAGGGGGTTATTAAAGCCTGGAAAAAGATGGAGGAGTAACCCGATAGCGATCAGCACCAGCAGCGCTTCGGTCACTATTTGTCGTCGATGATGGTCACGGTCGTAAATACGGAGTGCCACCACAGCGGCGGTGCCGGTAAACAGCAGCAGCACCGGCCACCCTAACACGTCCTGATAAAAACCCAGCAGAGTGGCGAGCGCCAGTAATAATAATGCCAGCCGTCGGGCCGGTTGCAGCGCGGCCAGCGCGCCAGCCAGTATGATCCACATGGTAAAGACCTGGTACAACGCCGCAGCACCGGTAGTGAGCGGCGTAGAAGACAAAGAGAGTTATTCGGGTACGATCTGGTTAACCACGAAGTGGCCGGTACCCGCCGGAACCAGTTTCTGGTGCAGCCACGGCAGCAGGGTATTCATCTGCTGGGCCAGCTTCCACGGTGGGTTAATCACGATCATGCCAGAGGCGGTCATGCCGCGCTGATCGCTGTCGGGACGGGCCGCCAGTTCGATCTGCAGAATATTGCGAATGCCGGTCGCTTCCAGGTCGCGCAGCATATGTTTGATCTGCTGGCGTAAAACCACCGGATACCACAACGCAAAGACGCCCGTGCCAAAACGTTTATGGCCTTCCTGAATGCCTTTCACTACCGCCTGGTAGTCGCTTTTCATCTCATACGGCGGATCGATCAGCACCAGCCCGCGACGCGACGGCGGTGGCAGTTTCGATTTTAACTGCTGATAACCGTCGGCACGATCGACGCGGGCGCGGTTATCTTTGCTGAATTCGTTACGCAGCAGCGGATAGTCGCTGGAGTGCAGCTCAGTGAGTTGCAGTTTGTCATCTTCACGCAGCAGATGGCGGGCAATCAGTGGCGAACCCGGGTAGTAGCGCAGCGTGCCGCTACGGTTCAGCGCACGAATCGCATCAAAATAGGGTTGCAGCAATTCCGGCGCATCGGGCTGCTGCCAGATACGTGAGATGCCTTCCAGATATTCACCGGTACGCTCGGCGTGCTCGCCGCTAAGCTGATAGCGACCTGCGCCCGCATGGGTATCCAGGTAGAAAAATGGTTTCTCTTTCTCTTTCAGCGCCGTGATGATCAGGCTCAGAACGGTGTGCTTCAGCACGTCGGCGTGGTTGCCAGCATGGAAGCTATGGCGATAACTCAGCATTGTTTATCCTGTTGAATGTATAAGGTTTTAATTGATGGAAAATCAATTTATACCAATTATTACCTCACGTATTACCCACAGAACGACGCACAGCAACCGACGCAGGAAAGGCATGAGAATCCGCGATTATATCAGGGATGTCCCGCTGATGGGCCAGAAGCGTAATAACAAATCGGGTTTGCAGGGCACGGCACCTGGTTCCTGGCACTCAGGCATGGAAAGTGACCGCAAATCCTCCGCGGCGCGTCAGCCAGGATTACGGACAAGAGATAAAAGCCTGCATTTTCCGTGCTGCTATTCGCGCGTTTCTTCCCCACCTCATCCAGGCTGCCATTGATTTCCGCTACACTAAGCCGCATGTTACTTAGATTGCGTTGCGCGACACGCTGCGCCCCATACATCTATAAAGGACTGCGCTATGACCAATCCGCTACTGACATCTTTTACGCTTCCCCCTTTTTCTGCCATTAAGCCTGAACATGTAGTACCTGCTGTGACGGAGGTGCTGAGCCACTGTCGCGCAGAAGTCGAAAAAGTCGTGGCGCAGGGTGCGCCGTATACCTGGGATAACCTGGTTCAGCCGCTGGCAGAAACCGACGATCGCCTGAGCCGTATTTTCTCACCGGTCAGCCACCTCAATGCGGTAAAAAACAGCCCGGAGCTGCGTGAAGCCTATGAGCAGACGCTGCCGCTGCTCTCTGAATACAGCACCTGGGTTGGTCAGCATGAAGGGCTCTATCAGGCGTATCGCAACCTGAAAGAGGGCGATCAGTACGCTGCACTGGATCTGGCGCAGAAGAAAGCGGTGGATAATGCCCTGCGTGATTTCGAACTTTCCGGTATCGGCCTGCCAAAAGATAAACAGCAGCGCTATGGCGAAATCGCTGCGCGCCTCTCTGAACTGGGCTCGGCTTACAGTAACAACGTACTTGATGCCACCATGGGCTGGAGCAAGCTGATTACCGATGAAAGCGAGCTGGCCGGTATGCCGGAAAGCGCGCTGGCGGCGGCGAAAGCACAGGCTGAAGCCAAAGAGCAGGAAGGCTGGCTGCTGACGCTGGATATCCCAAGCTATCTGCCGGTTATGACCTACTGCGACAACGCGGCGCTGCGTGAAGAAATGTATCGCGCCTATGCGACGCGCGCCTCGGATCAGGGCCCGAACGCCGGTAAGTGGGATAATGGCCCAATCATGGCGGAAGAGCTGGCGTTGCGTCACGAGCTGGCACAGCTGCTGGGCTTCGACTCCTACGCCGATAAATCGCTGGCGACCAAAATGGCCGAAAGCCCGTCCCAGGTGATTGACTTCCTTAATGACCTGGCGGAACGCGCTCGCCCGCAGGGTGAAAAAGAGCTGGAGCAGCTGCGCGCCTTTGCGAAAAAAGAGCATGGCGTTGAGCAGCTTAATCCGTGGGATCTCACCTATTACGGTGAAAAGCAGAAGCAGCATCTCTACACCATCAGCGATGAGCAACTGCGTCCTTACTTCCCGGAAGAGCGTGCGGTCGCCGGTCTGTTTGAAGTGGTGAAACGCATTTACGGCATCAGCGCGAAGCAGCGTACCGACGTTGAGGTTTACCATCCTGACGTGAAGTTCTTCGATCTGTTCGATGAAACCGGCGAACTGCGCGGCAGCTTCTATCTCGATCTTTACGCCCGCGAGCACAAACGTGGCGGTGCCTGGATGGATGACTGCGTCGGCCAGATGCGTAAAGCCGATGGCAGCCTGCAGAAGCCGGTTGCCTACCTGACCTGTAACTTTAACCGTCCGGTGAAAGGCAAACCTGCGCTGTTCACTCATGACGAAGTGATCACCCTGTTCCATGAGTTTGGTCACGGCCTGCACCACATGCTGACCCGCATCGAAGCGCCTGGCGTCTCCGGTATCAGCGGTGTGCCATGGGATGCAGTGGAACTGCCAAGCCAGTTCATGGAGAACTGGTGCTGGGAGCCGGATGCGCTGGCCTTTATCTCGGGCCACTTTGAAACCGGTGAACCGCTGCCGAAAGAGCTGCTGGATAAAATGCTGGCGGCGAAGAACTATCAGGCTGCGCTGTTTATCCTGCGTCAGCTGGAGTTCGGCCTGTTCGATTTCCGCCTGCATACCGAGTTTAATCCGGAGAAAGGCGCGCAAATTCTGGAAACCCTGCGTGAAGTGAAAAGTCGCGTGGCCGTGGTTCCGGGCCCGGAATGGGGCCGTTTCCCGCACGCTTTCAGCCACATCTTTGCGGGTGGCTATGCGGCGGGTTACTACAGCTATCTGTGGGCAGACGTGCTGGCGGCGGATGCTTACTCCCGCTTCGAAGAAGAGGGCATCTTCAACCGTGAAACCGGTCAGTCCTTCCTGGATAACATCCTGACGCGTGGTGGTTCTGAAGAGCCGATGGAGCTGTTCAAACGCTTCCGTGGCCGTGAGCCACAGCTCGATGCGATGCTGGAACATTACGGTATTCAGGGATAAGTTGGTTCGTGAAAATCTGTTTGCTCGATGAATCAGGCGCCGGAGACGGCGCCTTATCACGTTTAGCGCAGCGCTGGCAGCTGGAGCACGATGAAGAGTCACTGCTGGCGCTGGTGCAGACCCCGACGCACCTTGAACTGCGCAAGCGTGATGAGCCAAAGCTGGGCGGCATTTTTGTTGATTTCGTCACTGGCGCGATGGCGCATCGCCGTCGCTTTGGCGGTGGACGCGGCGAAGCCGTCGCCAAAGCGGTCGGCATCAAAGGGGGTTATCTGCCGGATGTGGTCGATGCCACCGCCGGGCTGGGACGTGATGCGTTTGTGCTGGCGGCGCTGGGCTGCCGGGTGCGAATGCTGGAGCGTCATCCTGTTGTCGCTGCGCTGCTGGAAGATGGATTGCAGCGCGGGTATCAGGATGCGGAAATTGGCCCCTGGCTGCGCGATCGCCTGACGCTCATTCATGCGGCCAGCGCGCAGGCGCTGGGGGATATCACGCCGCCGCCAGATGTGGTCTATCTTGACCCGATGTATCCCCATCGCCAGAAAAGTGCGCTGGTAAAAAAAGAGATGCGGGTATTTCAGTCGCTGGTGGGGCCGGATGAAGATGCTGACGCATTACTGGAACCCGCCCGCCGGCTGGCAAAGAAACGTATTGTGGTAAAACGGCCTGACTATGCACCGCCGCTGGCAGGTATTGTGACGCAGGCGGCCGTGGTCACCAAAAGTCATCGCTTTGATATTTATCCCCCGCTTTAAGCATAAAAAAGCCGGCTCTGCGCCGGCTTTATTCGTTTATGCGGCGAAATTACGCCTCGTCTTCATCGCGCAGCGGCACAATCAGCATGTCGATATGCACGGTGTTGATCAGCTGACGGGCTGAGGACATCAGCTTGCTCCAGAAATCCTGATGATGACCACATACCACCAGGTCAACGTCATATTTTCTGATCGCGTCCACCAGAACCTGGCCGAGGTCGCCACTGCCGCTCAGCGTTTCACTGATCGGGTATCCCGCCGCATCTGACAACCCTTTCAGCGCCGCATGGGTCTCTTCAGAGATACGTTTCTGCATATCCCCTAAGTTGACATCAATCAGGCCGGTGTAAAGGTCGGAGTAATTGACATCAACGTGAATCAGGGAAATTCTGGCATCGTACGGACGAGCCAGTGATACGGCCTTATCCACCAGCAACTGACTTTCGGGAGAAAGGTCTACTGCAATCAGGATATGTTTATAAGCCATGATAAAACTCCTTTCACGAGATTAAGGATGGCATCCGGTGTTCCTGCCGCGTCACAGCTTAGCGAAATCCCTTGCGCGAGCGGGCGATGAGCGCCACCAAAGTGTCTACCTGCGTTGCAGGTGATAATGTTGTTATGTCTTCAGTATAGCCTTCTCTCACTGTAAATGCTGCCGTTGCCGCCTGGCTTATGAATAAGATCAAGGCGGTGCCAGATTTACTCGCGCTGAACGAAAATCATCGTTGGAAAAAATGTAAAGATTTCTCCTACACTGAAAAAGGCGGTCCGATTCGCAGCCGCTCAGGGGGTTGAAAAATTTTCGCAGTCCGGTGGTTCAGTGGCTGGTTATTTCTGCAGGCGGACTCAGTGTCTGACGCTGGGCCTGTTGCTGTGGTTCCAGCCTGGAGGGGAGAATATGATCAGCACTATTGCGCTTTTTTGGGCTCTTTGTGTGGTGTGTATCGTGAATATGGCACGCTATTTTTCATCTTTGCGCGCACTGCTGGCGGTATTACGCGGTTGTGATCCGCTGCTGTATCAGTATGTCGATGGGGCGGGGTTTTTCACCTCTCATGGTCAGCCGAGCAAGCAGGTGCGGCTGGTCACTTATATCTGGGCAAAGCGCTATCTTGATCATCACGACGATGAGTTTATCCGGCGCTGCGAGCGGGTGCGGGGGCAGTTTATGCTGACCAGTGCGCTGTGCGGACTGGTAGTGATCAGTCTGGTGGCGCTGGCGATCTGGCATTAAAAAAGGGCGACTTGCGTCGCCCTTTTTTTAGCTGGCATCACACCAGTTTTAAGGCAATCCAGTAGAGCGAACCTGACAGCAGAATACAGACCGGCAGGGTGAAGATCCACGCCATGGCGATGTTCTTGATGGTCCGGCTCTGCAGCCCGCCACCGTCGACCAGCATGGTACCGGCAACCGATGAAGAGAGGATATGCGTGGTGGAGACGGGCATGCCGGTATAGCTGGCGACGCCGATCGACAGCGCTGCTGTCACCTGTGCTGACATTCCCTGCGCATAGGTCATGCCTTTTTTACCAATCTTCTCACCAATGGTGGTGGCAACACGACGCCAGCCAATCATGGTGCCGATGCCCAGCGCCAGTGCGACGGCCACAATAATCCAGATAGGCGCATACTCGATGGTGCCAAGCAGGTCACTTTTCAGTTTATTGAGGAAGCGTTTGTCATCTGGCGAGGTTTCCTGCAGACGGGCCGCTTTATCGGCGGTATCTGAGATACACAGCAGCAGACGACGCATCTGACCGCGCTGATCAACCGTCAGCTGGTCGTAGCTCTGCAGGTTATTCAGCAACACCTGCGCACCCTGTACCGCCTGCAATGCGCGCGCGCTGTCACAGTGGAACTCCTGCGGGCTGGTTGCTGGCACTTCTTCCGGCGTTGGCAGCTTAGGTGGTGCCATCTGGATGATATGGGTCAGCGAGGCGTTATGCTGCTGATAATACTGCTCCAGGTGATTGACCGCATCGCGGGTGCGCGTGATGTCGTAACCGGAGGCATTCATATTCACCACGAAACCGGCAGGTGCCACGCCAATCAGGACCAGCATGATCAGGCCGATCCCTTTCTGACCGTCATTCGCACCGTGCGAATAGCTCACGCCAATTGCCGAAACAATCAGGGCGATACGGGTCCAGAACGGTGGCTTTTTCTTGCCGTCGATCTTCTCGCGGTCAGCAGGCGTCATATGAATACGCGCACGCTTTTTGGTATTGCTCCAGTAGCGACGCAGTATAAAGATTAAGCCGCCCGCCATCACCAGGCCGACTATCGGCGACAGGATCAGAGAAAGGAAGATGTTCAGGACTTTCGGGATGTTGAGCGCATCAACCACCGAGGTTCCGCTCATCAGGGCGTTGGTCAGACCGATACCAATAATGGCGCCGATCAGCGTATGGGAGCTGGAGGCCGGCAGACCGAGATACCACGTGCCGAGATTCCAGATAATCGCCGCCAGCAGCATAGAAAACACCATGGCGAGACCGTGAGCCGATCCAACATTTAACAGCAGATCGGTGGGAAGCATATGAACAATAGCGTAAGCGACACTCAATCCACCGAGCAGCACGCCAAGGAAGTTAAATACACCCGCCATGACCACAGCAAGCTGGGCACGCATGGCACGCGTATAGATGACCGTCGCAACTGCGTTGGCCGTGTCGTGGAAACCGTTGATTGCTTCGTAAAACAATACAAACAGCAGGGCAAGAACCAATAACAGGCTAGTACTGAGGTCTAGACCAGCAAACAGATGTAGCATAAACGTTACGCCATTTTTGGAGGACATGAACGCGGCGCATTATCCGCGACAACGTGCTGTATGGGAAAGGAAAATATAGCGCTAATTCGACCTTTCGTTGCAAGGCGTTAGGCTAACTCAGAGAAAAAGGGTTAGATATTAGACAGTTACAATATGACACATTTGCGGCAATTTTTTGACGCTGGCGTCTCAGTGAGCAGATCACTACAATCTGCGCCTTTCCAGTTAAGTGAGCGAGTCGTAGTGGAACAGTTTGACGTTATCATCATTGGTGCCGGAGCCGCAGGACTGTTCTGCGCCGCCCAGGCCGGGCAGCGGGGACGCCGCGTGTTACTGCTGGATAACGGCAAAAAGCCAGGACGTAAAATTCTGATGTCTGGCGGGGGCCGCTGCAACTTCACCAATCTCTACACCGAACCGGCGGCGTATCTGTCGCACAATCCTCATTTCTGTAAATCGGCGCTGGCGCGTTATACCCAGTGGGATTTTATCGATCTGGTTAACCGCCACGGGATCGCCTGGCATGAGAAGACCCTGGGCCAGCTCTTCTGCGACGACTCCGCCCTGCAGATTGTCGATCTGCTGCTGGCCGAATGTGACAAGGGCAATGTCACCCTGCGGCTGCGCAGTGAAGTGCTCAGCGTGGCGCGCGATGAAAGCGGCTATACCCTGCAACTTAACGGCAGCACGGTTCAGGCGGAGAAGCTGGTCATCGCCAGCGGCGGCCTGTCGATGCCAGGCCTGGGCGCCACGCCGTTTGGCTATAAAATCGCGGAGCAGTTCGGGCTGAGCGTCTTTCCGACGCGGGCGGCGCTGGTGCCCTTTACCCTGCACAAGCCGCTACTGGAGCAGTTACAGACGCTGTCAGGCGTCGCGCTGGAGACCACCATCGATGCGCAGGATGGCACGCGCTTCAAAGAGGCGATGCTGTTTACCCATCGCGGCCTGTCGGGTCCGGCCGTGTTGCAGATTTCCAGCTACTGGCTGCCCGGTGAGTTCGTTACCATCGATCTGTCGCCTGCCACGCCGCTTGAGGCGTTTCTGACGGCGCAGCGTGAAGCACACCCGAATCTCAGCCTGAAAAACAGTCTGGCAAAAATCCTGCCGAAGCGTCTGGTGGAAGTATTGCAGGCACTGAAGGTGGTGCCGGATATCACCCTGAAGCAGCTCAACAGCAAACAGCAAACCGAGCTGTCGCAGACGCTGCACGGCTGGCGCATTCAGCCAAATGGCACAGAGGGATATCGTACTGCTGAAGTGACATTGGGTGGGGTTGATACCACGCAACTCTCCTCGAAAACCATGGAAGCGCGCGCGGTACCGGGGCTTTACT
Organism: Pantoea sp. E956-1; assembly: GCF_982223955.1. Taxonomy (NCBI): domain Bacteria; kingdom Pseudomonadati; phylum Pseudomonadota; class Gammaproteobacteria; order Enterobacterales; family Erwiniaceae; genus Pantoea; species Pantoea sp. E956-1. Next base: position 82,293 of record NZ_CEUYZP010000006.1, read on the forward strand.
TTATTGGTGAGGTGGCCGATGTCACCGGCTGGCTGGGCGGCTATAACTTCCAGTGGGCGTGGAGTTCCGCCTGGGCCTGCGCCCAGGCGTTATAAACGACTACCAGCGCTGATGCACGTGAGGCGCGATCTTCTCCTGATAGATCTGCTTCAGTGCCGCCATCGTATCGGCAGAGAGTGCATCGACATCGCTGGCGCGGGCATTGGCTTCAGCCTGTTCGCGGTTTTTCGCGCCAGGGATCACCACGCTGACATCTTCGTTCATCAGGATCCAGCGCAGGGCAAACATCGCCATAGTGGTGTCGCCTGTGACAAAGCGGCGAATCTCGTCAACCGCCTCCAGCGCCACCTCATACGGCACGCCAGAAAAGGTCTCGCCTTTATCGAACGCTTCGCCATTACGGTTAAAGGTGCGGTGGTCATCAGCAGCAAACACGCTGTCGGCGCGCATTTTACCGGTCAGCAGGCCCGAAGCCAGCGGTACACGGGCGATGATCGCCACATCACGGCGTTTCGCTTCACGCAGCAGCAGTTCAGCCGGACGCTGGCGGAAAATGTTGTAGATCAGCTGAATTGACGAGACGTTCGGAAACTCCAGCGCCTTCAGACCTTCTTCTACTTTCTCAACGGATACGCCGTAGTGACGGATTTTTCCGGCGGCTACCATCTCATCCATCACTGCAAAGACGTCCGGGTTGTAGTAGACCTCGGTCGGCGGGCAATGCAGCTGCACTAAATCCAGCGTGTCGGTTTGCAGGTTCTCGCGTGAACGATCAATAAAGGCGTTGAGGTTTTCAGCATTGTAACCCTCAGCCACGTGTGGCGAGAGGCGACGCCCCAGCTTGGTGGCGACAAACGGACGTTCACCGCCGCGCTGATTCAGCACCTCTGCGATGATTTTTTCGGAACGGCCATCGCCATAGACATCGGCGGTATCAATAAAGGTAATGCCCGCATCCAGCGCAGCATTCAGCGCGGCTTTGGCATCCTCCATGCTCACTTCCCCCCAGGTTCCGCCAATGGCCCATGCGCCAAAGCCAATTTCGGAGACGCGCTGACCAGTACGGCCCAGTGTTCGTAGTTTCATGCAAACATTCCTCGATGCGTTTCAGACAGGGTGACAGAAAGCGGCTAATCATAGAGCTTAGCCTCTCCTGGCGGAGAGGCGACCAGACGTCGTCGCAGACCTGCCCAGTAAAAATGCGATGCTGCTGCGCCATGCTGCTGGTTATGTTGAAGATTTCAGCGGGAATCGGCATGAGCAAGGTGGTTACCGCTTCGCTAATCAATTGATTTTAAGAAATTTCACCCGAAATTAAACAGGCGCGAGTGTGGATTCGGTCACATACTTCAATTTTCAGGCCAACAAGTGGATCGCTATGTTTAAATTTATTAAGTCGGTCTTTGCCAGTCCCGATAAGTTTCTGCAGATTATGACCCGTCAGGATATCAACGACTCGATCGCTGATGGTGAGCGCATCATTATTGATGAAAACGGCAATATCTCGGTCAACACGCTGAGCGAGGAAGTCCATGAAGATTTTGCCCGCCATGTGAATACGTTAAAGGGAGTTTAAGGTGGGTACCGCAATATTTATGGTGTTGATGGTCAGTGGTTACTGGTACACCAGCCGTGATTTGAACAGCCGCTTTAAAATCCGCCGCTCATCGGGCTGGGATGTCTATTTCCTGGTCGCGCTATACGGCTGTATTTTCGTCCTTCAGGGTGTGTTTGCGACCGGTATAATCTGGTTGCTGCTGCTCTGTATTTCCGGCATCGCCAACGCCGTACAGATGATCCCTGGTGTTCATCTGAAGTGGCAGGTTGAGTTTATGAACTGGAGCTTCCTGGGCATCCAGGCGCCGGTCGTGATCATGCTCGCCTTTGCCATTCTGCTCTGCCTCTATCGCTCAAACTGGGCTGGCAGCGCACGCCTGAACGTCTCTGGTCGTAAAGACCTCTATCAGCGGCTGTCACGCTCCAATGGCGTTGAGCAATTATTATTTCAGTGCATGGAGGAGGGCGAACTGGCGTGGATTACGCTGAAGTCGCGCCGTATCTACATTGGCATGGTTCATGCCTCGACGTTTGAATATGAGAGCACCAAAAACATCGTGCTGATCCCGATGCTGAGCGGATATCGCGACAGCAAGACGCTGAAGCTGGCGGTGGAACATAACTACAGCAAATGGTACGCCGAGCACGACATCACGCTCGACTCGAAACCCAAAGATGCGATGTCGTTCCGTAAAGTGATCATGGTTGACCAGATTGAAAGTCTGTCACTGTTCGATCCGGCCAGCGCCACGGCGCTTTCAATGGGACATCCGCAGGAAGTGGAGAAGAGTCAGGGTAATGAAGATGGCGACAGCCCGGATGATGAAAGCCGGAATACGCCGGGTTAATTGAGCCAGGACTGCATCCTGGCTTCTGGCTATCAACAATATTGCTTCGCTGAATCCCTTAACAGATCAGTGAAGTTGTAGATATCGTTGAGTGATGTAATCGGATGGCGAGTCTCTTTTTTCTCGCCATCAAACATCCCGATATATAGCTGACTGCGATTGAAGTGAAGTCGGCAAATTGGCTTACGATTGTTGTCATCGATTAAAATACCAAGATAACTCTGAGTATCCCGGAAAGTGATGCGCTGAGGTTCAATAACTTTTCGGATTATTGATTTTATGATGTGAAACCCTTCTATCTCCATTTCTGTAGTGACAATCATGCCGCTTTCAGTCTCGCTTTTGTCACTGCTGCTTTTTGTCGAATCCACGTTATTAGGTTGTGGCGAAACCATCGCTCCACCGCTGATCGCGGATTTGAGTCTTTCATTCACCTGATCATTTAGCCACTGAGTGGCAGCTTTTTTAGTCAGTACAGAGAATTGCTCTCTGACTTTCTGCGTGAGTATGCCGTCATATACACGTGAGGCAAAAAGTTTAACGAAGTCCTCATCAGGTTCACTGAACTGACTGGAAATCATCTTCTTTATCTGACTGATAAATTTAAGTTCACCAGCTGCACTGACGATCGAATCAACATCAAAAGCACTTTTGGTAAGCTTAACCAGCTCTGGAACCACATGTTCATCAATATCCAGCAAATCCAGTTCTAAAAATGGCTTTTCATCCATTTTGTTCGGTGCATCCAGATCGGTAAAAAATTTATAGAGCTGGCCATTTGTTAAAATGGAAATTCGCGCGTTAGTCACATGAAAGTAACGGAAGAGTTGCGAGGCGTGTTTAACATTTAACGGTTCGCCAATCTTTTTGCATTCAATCAGGATCTGAATCTCTCCGCCTTTAGAAATGGCGTAATCAATCTTCTCACCTTTTTTGGTGCCGACATCACAAATGAATTCAGGTATGACTTCAGTCGGGTCAAATACATCATATCCGAGTATCTGACTGATGAAGGGCATAACAAACGCGCTTTTAGTGGCTTCTTCTGTCTGAATAATGGCTGCTTGCTGCTGAATCTTAGCGGAAAGACCATTGAGGTTATTGAAAATATCCATAGCTCACCCTGTTTTTAGTTCTTCTTAGCCATAGTTTTTAACTTCATTAGCTGAGGTAATGAAGTTGCCGGGATGTAAAAGGCCATTTTTATATTTTTTTAATACTGATCAATTAGTTAAGTGATTGGAGGCATTTTTAATTTTTCCTTCAATTCAGGATAAAGTAAGAAAAAATTATCAGAAAAAAAGGGGGTTGGCTATTTCGTGATCGTTTAGAAAGGGTTTTTTTCAAAAAAATTCACTTTAAAAGGCTGATTTTGAATTTTAATCAGCCACATCAGGTATTCGCCAGACAACGCTGCCATCACTTATCAGGCGAGCACTCCCCTGAATATGGCCCACCTCACACCATATTTTCCGCCGTAAACAGCCGAAACGCCACTTTGCCTGCCTGATAGACATCCGGTTGATAGCCGGTTTCGAGATGACTCAGCATCAGATCAATCGCTAAACGGGCATGCTGCTGAGCATGCTGATCCAGAGTAAAGGCCACTTCATCGTTCAGCAGTAGCTGGCGGGTGACTTCATAGAGCTCATGGGTGATGTAGGTGCATTTACCCAGCAACTGGTGGGTGCGCAGGGTGTCGCTGACATCGGTATTCCCCATGCCGGTGTTATATACACCTGCAATCGCCTGCGACGGACGCAGATGGCGAGCCAGTTCACTGCGGATGGTTTCCCGCTGATCCTGACCCGACAGCACCTCACGCAGATGACGCTGCGGCGCACGCTGCTCCATGGCCTCACGGAATCCCGCAATACGCTGACGATGGGCGCGGTAATCGAAACGGCCACTGACCATAAGAATGTCGCCGGGCTGGTTCACTGTCTTACTCATCAGCAGTCCGGCTGTACGTCCCGCCTGATACTGGTCGATGCCGACATGACACAAGCGGTCGGCATCGGGCAGATCGGTGACGATAGTGATCACCGGCACATTGCGGCTGCGGCACAGCGCCAGCGCCCGATAGATGTGCGGCGAGTCATGCGCAAAAACAATAATACCGTCGCGGGTACTGCTGCGGGCGATAATGCTTTGCGCCAGCTGCTCAGGCTGCGCCTCGGCCACCAGCGTTTTGTGCAGTTTCAGGCGGCGATAGCCAAGCTGACTGGCAACCTCGCTGAAATGGGTGGTGAGCTGCTGAAAAAAGGATGAGCCGTTATTGCTGAGGAACACTTCGATTTGCCACGGATGCTGGTACTCCTCTGGCAGCAGACGCTTCAGTCCTGCTTCGCGCGCGGCTTTCAGGACTTTACGGCTGGTCTCCAGGGATACGCCGCCGCGCTCATTCAGCACCCGATCGACCGTCGCAATCCCGACGCCTGCCATTTTTGCCACCACCTCTAGGGTGAGCTTTTTCATTCAGACTCCATGCGAAAATGGCAAATTGACTGCTGCCTGTCAGACTCTTTATCTCTTCTAACCGGTTAAAAGTAAAAGATAAAGCGATTTAATGATGGAAAGCCATCAACAGCGCTACGCCGTAGGGTTTTACCTGCAGTGCGGTCGTCCGGCTAAAAAGCACAACTGGCCGCTGCCTGGGCGGATTTGCCGTTAAGCTTGTGACGAGACAATCAACGAGGAATGAATATGGCTCAGCAAAAAGAGGTTCTGATTATTGGTGCTTCACGCGGTATCGGTCTGGCGGTGGCGCAGGCCTTTGCCGGTGAGGGCTGGCAGGTCACGGCCACGCATCGCAGTGGCATCCCGGAGCAGGGTAACCGGCCAGACATTCACTGGCATTCGCTGGATATGACCCACTCATCAGCGGTTCAACAGTTTGCCAGCCAGCTCAGTGGCAAGTCGTTCGATGCGATTCTGATTAACGCCGGGATTTCCGGGCCTGCGCACCAGAAAGTGTCGCAGAGTGACGATCAGGCGCTGGCGCAGCTGTTCCTGACCAATGCGATAGCCCCGGTTCGCAGCGCAGAGATCCTGTTGCCGCTGCTGAAACAGGAAGGCGTGCTGGCGCTGACCTCATCCCAGCTCGGCAGCCTGAATGAAAATCCGGAGGCGCAGATGCCGATTTACTCGGCAAGCAAAGCCGCACTGAATATGCTGAGCCGCACGCTGACTCCGGCAGTGGAAGCGCAGAGCGGGACGCTGCTGACGCTGCATCCCGGCTGGGTGAAAACGGATATGGGCGGCGAGAGTGCGCCCCTGACGGCAGAAGAGAGTGCCGCCGGTATCGTCCAGCAGCTGATCCAGTGGCGCGGGCGCGGTGGTCATCACTACGTCGATTATGCCGGCCAGCAACTGCAGTGGTAGGCTGACGCGGGGCGGTTACGCCCCGATATCACGCAGCGCTTTACCCTTCATCAGATTGCGTTCAATGTGTTCCAGCGTCACATGTTTGGTCTCCGGTACCAGCATCAGCGTCAGCACGATAAACACCAGGTTGAGCGCGCCGTAGAACCAGAAAGTGTTGGCATTACCCAGCTGATCCAGCATGGTCAGGAAGGTGGCGCCAACAATCATATTGCCGACCCAGTTAGTGGTGGTGGAGGCGGTAATGCCGAAATCACGCCCCTTCAGCGGCTGAATCTCTGAACAGAGCAGCCAGATCACCGGTCCGGCCGCCATCGCAAAGCCGACGATAAACATCAGCAGCATCGCGACAGCAAAGTATTTGCGGAAATCTGTTTCAACGCCGATATGCAACAGCGTTCCCAGCACGCCCATGCCAACCGCCATCACCAGAAAACTGGTGGTGAGCATCGGCTTGCGACCCCAGCGATCGACAAAGAAGATCGCAATCAGCGTGGCCAGCATATTAACCAGCCCGACAATCACCGTGCCCCACATCTGCTCACTGGTGCTGGAGAAACCGGCGATGTTGAAGATTTTAGGCGCGTAATACATCACCACATTCATGCCGGTAAACTGCTGCATAACCTGTAGCAGCATTCCCAGCCACACCGCGCGGCGGAAATTGCCATTAGAACGGAACAGCGACCAGCCACGCTGCTTCACCTGCAGGCTTTCGCGGATCTCTTCCAGCTCCTCCCGGGCCTGTTCGCTGCTGTTACGCAGCCGATCCAGCACCCGCTGCGCCTCGTTAAAGCGTCCGTGCGCCGCCAGCCAGCGCGGACTGTTGGGCAGAAACAGCACGCCGATAAACAGGATCACCGCCGGAATGGCGATAACGCCGAGCATCCCGCGCCAGTTACCGCTGTAGCTGAACGCGGTGTCGGAGAGATAGGCCACGACAATGCCGGTGGTCAGCATCAGCTGGTACATCGAAATCATTGAGCCACGAATACGTTCAGGCGCAATCTCCGCCAGATAGAGTGGCGCGGTGTAAGATGCAATTCCCACCGCCAGACCCAGCATCACGCGGGCACAGACCAGCGACTCCACATCCGGTGAGAAGGCTGACCACAGTGAGCCAATGACAAACAGCGTCGCGCCCGCCAGCATACTTTTCTTCCGTCCCAGCTTTGATGACATCCAGCCCGCCGCCAGTGCGCCCAGTGCCGCGCCAAACATCATCGAACTCACCACCCACTCCTGCTGATGATTCGTGATCTGCAACTCCTTCGCCAGAAACGGCAGGGCACCTGCAATGACGCCGATATCCAGACCAAACAGCAGGCCGGACAGCGCAGCCATAAAACAGACGAACCAGGTAAAGCGGTTCTGTTGATTTCCCGATTGTTTTGCCGCGACCATGCGAGTCTCCTTGCGGGGGGTCAGTGTCAATATTGTTAATGTTATGTAAACATAGACGATGCCAGTGTGGGGGCGATCACACTTCCGGCTATCACCAGTGCCACACAGCCTTGCCGCGATAAGAAAGCAACAGAGATCAGCGAGTTGGTTCAGGAGAGGGAGACCCCGGCCAGGGCACGATTACACAAAACAGGGCGCGTCAGGTCAGGTTTTGCAACTGCCCGCCTGCGGCATTACACTGCCGCTTTACTGCTATTGATTGAAGGTGCTTATGTCTGAACCTTTCCAGCGTCAGCCGCTGCCTCTGCCGGGCGGTCATAAAAAAGTCCTGCTGCACTCCTGTTGCGCACCCTGCTCGGGTGAGGTGATGGAAGCGATGCTGGCATCCGGCATTGAATACACGATCTATTTCTACAACCCGAATATTCATCCGCTCAAAGAGTATGAGCTGCGTAAAGAGGAGAATATTCGCTTTGCCGAAAAATTTGGTGTGCCGTTTATTGATGCGGATTATGACCGGGATAACTGGTTTGAACGGGCGCGCGGCCTTGAGTGGTCACCGGAACGGGGTGAACGCTGCACCATGTGCTTTGATATGCGCTTTGAACGCACGGCACTCTATGCCCATGAGAACGGCTTCCCGGTGATGACCAGTTGCCTGGGTATTTCGCGCTGGAAAGATATGAAGCAGATTAACAGCTGCGGAGTTCGCGCAGCGGCGGCGTATCCGGATCTGATGTACTGGGATTTTAACTGGCGTAAAGGCGGTGGATCGTCGCGCATGATTGAAATCAGCAAGCGCGAGAGTTTCTATCAGCAGGAATATTGTGGCTGTGTCTATTCACTGCGCGACACCAATCGTCATCGCGTCACCCAGGGACGTGAGCGTATTCAGATTGGTGTGCAATATTATCAGCCAGATGAATCCTGATTAACCCACCTCGCGGAAAGCGTCTGTCTGTCTGTACCCGTGTGTTGTGAGCGTAACAGGCTGGACTGTTGCGCTACAACTCAGCCGCGCACCTCCGGGCCGCACGTAACTGCACAGCGTACAGGGATCATCAACATCGGCCATCTCCTGCTTCGTCTCGTCGTTCATCAGCCGTTTACGACAGGCGCTTGGCGTGCAACCCATAATCTGCTTAAAAGATCGGGTAAAAGATTGCTGGCTTTCAAAATGGTATTTCAGCGCCAGACTTATGATAGGCGTGCGACTGTTTTTTAAATCATGAACACTGGCGTTAAGTTTTTTCTTACGAATATAGCGCGCCAGCGTTTCATTATGATAACGGGCAAAGAGTTTCTGTAAGTACCACTTAGAGTACCCTGCTTTTTCTGCAATATCGTCAACACTTAAACGTTGATCCAGATTATTGTTAATCCACTCAGTGATAGAGACAATCACGCTTTCGTTATATTTTTCGTTCATAGAAGCCCCCCTGTTTAATTTAAGAGAATTCTAAAATATTTATCTTAATGTGCTTATTCTTTGCGTAAAGTTTTTTCAGGATTTTAATCGTTATCTCTGAGTATATTCATTTGAAGGGGTGTTATTAATAAAAAAGATTAATTTTGAGTAATATGTTGTTAATTGTGGGTGAATGAACAAGTGATTCTGGCGGACAATAATCAAAACGAGGCGTTAGTCCGCAGCCAGCCTCACGGTTTACCTTGCCGGAATCTCTGTAATTACGGCTATAGCACGGCACATCAATAGATTTTTTGCTGCGACATGCCAGGCTTACGGCTCACCTTTAACCTGGAGAACCCCCGGATGAGCCCGACATACGCGCTGAAAAAACCGCTTGCCGCCTTGCTCACCTCGCTGGCTTTATTTGCTCATGCACCTGCCAGTGCCGCTGGTGTGTATGGCGAACAGCTGGAAGGATTTAAATACCCCTATCCGCTGCAGCATTTTGATTTTCAATCCCAGCAGCAACCGCTGAGTATGGGCTATATGGATGTGAAACCGGCGCAGCGGGCCAACGGCGAAACCGTGGTGCTGATGCACGGTAAAAACTTTTGTGGCGCGACCTGGGAAGAGACCATTCGCGCACTCAGTCAGCAGGGATATCGCGTTATCGCGCCCGACCAGATTGGCTTCTGCAGCTCCACTAAGCCAGCCCGTTACCAGTACAGCTTTCAGCAGCTGGCAGATAACACCCATCAGCTGCTCGCCCGGCTGGGTGTGAAGAAGGCGGTGATTATGGGTCACTCCACTGGCGGGATGCTGGCAACACGTTATGCGCTGATGTACCCGGAACAGACCCAGAAGCTGGTGCTGGTTAACCCAATCGGGCTGGAGGACTGGAAAGCCAAAGGCGCACCGTGGCGCTCTGTGGATCAGTGGTATCAGCGTGAACTCAAACTCAGCGCAGAGGGCATTAAGAAGTATGAGCAGCAGACCTACTATGTCGGGCGCTGGAAACCTGAATATGACAAATGGGTTGATATGCTGGCCGGACTCAACAGCGGGCCGGGCCACCAGAAGGTGGCGTGGAACTCCGCCTTAATCTACGACATGATCTTCACTCAGCCCGTATTTTATGAATTCGGCGATCTGAAAGTGCCCACCACGCTGATGATCGGCACCTCCGACACGACTGCCATCGGCAGTGATATCGCCCCGGCCGAGGTGAAAGCCCGGCTGGGTGATTACGCGGTACTGGGCAAAGAGGTCGCAAAACGTATTCCGGGGGCGCGGTTAATCGAATTCCCTGGTATGGGACACGCGCCGCAAATGGAAGAACCGGCAAAATTTAACCAGACGCTGCTCGACGATCTGGCGCGTCCCTGAACCGTCAGGCGCTGCGGCGCCTGACCTTAGATCGCCACGCGTTTCTGCTTTTTACTGAGGTACATCTGCTCATCGCTGTCGTGCAGCAACTGCTCCAGCGATTGCGGATGCGCGGCGTCGAACTCCACGACGCCGGACGAGAATTGCAGCCGGTAACGGCGGTTCAGACTGACTGATTGCTGTTGCAGATAATGGTCAAACTGCAGGAGCAGCGCTTCGCTCTGCTGCTGCTGCAGACCATTAAACAGCACCACAAACTCATCGCCGCCCAGACGGGCAAACAGATCCGAATGCTTGAACACCACTTTCATCGCATCGGCAAAGTCCATCAGCGCGCGGTCGCCTTCGCGGTGGCCCAGCGTGTCATTAATCTGCTTAAATTTGTCGAGGTCGAGAAAAGTCAGGCAGGCGGGCTGGTTTTTCATCCGGCACTCATTCAGTACCATCTGTCCCAGCGTCATAAAGCCGCGGCGATTGGTGATCTGCGTCAGTTCATCACAGGTGGCGGTCTGAAAGGCGACCAGTTCCGCTTCGGCCATGGCGGCCAGGTCACGCATCGTGGCCTGATCTTCTTCATTAAACTGACGCGGTTCACGACCAATAATACAGAGGGTACCCATTTTAGCGCCACCCGGCGCCCGCAGTGGACAGCCCGCATAAAAGCGGATGTGCGGTTCACCGATAACCAGCGGATTATCATGAAAACGTTCATCTTTTGACGCATCTTCAACGATCATGATCTCATCCTGCAGGATGGCATGGCCGCAAAATGAGATGTCACGGGACGATCCTGCCCATTCATAGCCCTGAGCGGATTTAAACCACTGACGGTCAGCTTCCAGCAGGCTGACTAACGCGACAGGAACGTCATACAGGCGGCGCGCCAGGCGGGTTAAACGATCGAAACGTTCTTCCGCTGGGGTGTTCATTATGTTCAGCGCACGCAACTGCGATAAACGTTGTGCCTCATCGGCAGCGATTTCAGGTGCTTTCATCACAGAGCCCTTTATTTTTTAGCTCAAGCCAGGTTCTGGTGTTTGCCTTACGGCGAAGAAGAAGAGCGTGATATAGCCATCACGCTCTTTTATAAGGAGGGGATCAGAGCACTTTTTGTTCGGCGAGATCAAGGGCGAAATAGCTGAAAATGAGGTCTGCACCGGCTCGTTTAATCGCACCGAGGCTTTCCAGCACCACATTACGCTCATCAATAGCACCGGCCTGAGCGGCAAATTTGATCATCGCGTATTCACCACTTACCTGATAAGCCGCCAGCGGTAATTCGGTACGTTCACGGATGTCACGCAGGATATCCAGATAAGCACCTGCCGGTTTCACCATCAGTGAATCCGCGCCCTGCGCCGCGTCGAGCAGCGATTCACGGATCGCTTCACGGCGGTTCATCGGGTTCATCTGGTAGGTTTTACGGTCGCCTTTCAGCGCCGTTCCGGCCGCTTCACGGAACGGGCCGTAAAACGAGGAGGCGAATTTGGTGGAGTAGGACATGATGGCGGTCTGGGTAAAGCCCGCGGCGTCCAGTGCCCGGCGAATGGCCTCGACCTGACCATCCATCGCCGCTGACGGGGCGATGAAATCTGCACCGGCTGCTGCGGCAACGACGGCCTGCTTACCCAGGTTTGCCAGGGTTGCATCGTTATCGACGCCGTGATCACACAACACGCCACAATGGCCGTGGCTGGTGTATTCACAGAAGCAGGTGTCAGACATGACGATCATTTCCGGCACGGTCTCTTTGCAGATACGCGACATACGCGCCACCAGGCCGTTTTCGTTCCAGGCATCGCTGCCAGTGGCGTCGGTATGGTGCGAAATACCAAAGGTCATCACCGAGCGAATACCTGCTTTGGCGATACGCTCAATCTCATACGCGAGACGTTTTTCCGGAATGCGCATCACGCCAGGCATTGCCTGAATCGCTTTGTAGTCGTCGACTTCTTCTTCAACAAAGATGGGTAAAGCCAGGTCGTTCAGGGTCAGGGAAGATTCCTGGAACATTTCACGCATTGAGGCGCTGGCGCGCAATCTTCTTGGGCGCTGGATAAGGGAATAATCAGACATTTTCATTCTTACGCAGGTGAAAAAAGTACCAACAGTTTACTCCCTTTGCCCACGAGGGATGAAGGTTTGTGTGCGGTAAGAGAGGGGGAAAAGAACTCTCCCGCCGGACGGCGGGAGAGCAGAACGATTACTCGTTGATATCCGGATGCTGCTGCACCAGATTTTTACGTTTCGCTTCCAGACGGGAGATCTCTTCGTCGATATCTTCGATTTTGTGCTCGATGTTATCGTGATGCTCCTGCAGGATTTCGCGCGCTTCTTCCATATCAGAAGCCGCCGGCGTCGCGCCTTTCAGGGGCTTATTGGCAGTTTCTTTCATGTACAGACCGGTAATCAGTCCAATCACTGCCACCACCATCAGATAGTAGGCTGGCATGTAGAGGTTATTGGTCGTTTCTACCAGCCAGGCGGCCAGCGTTGGCGTCAGACCGGCAACCAGTACCGAGATGTTAAACGCACTCGCCAGCGCACTATAGCGGATGTGCGTCGGGAACATCGCAGGCAGTGACGAGGCCATCACGCCAGTAAAGGCGTTGAGGATCACCGCCAGCAGCAGCAGACCACCAAAAATCAGTCCCAGCACGCCACTGTTGATCATCATAAAGGCAGGAATCGCGAAGATCATCAGGGCGATACTGCCGATGATGACAAACGGACGACGGCCGAAACGGTCACTCATCATGCCGATCATCGGCTGGACAAACAGCATACCGATCATGATGGCGATAATAATCATCACGCCATGATCTTCGCTGTAGTGCAGGTTATGTGACAGGTAGCTCGGCATGTACGTCAGCAACATGTAGTAGGTGACGTTAGTGGCGATAACCAGACCGACACAGGAGAGCAGGCTGCGCCAGTGTTTGGTCGCAATCTCTTTAAACGACACCTGCGGACCATCCTGCAGGCCTTCACGGTCGCCCTGTTCCAGTTTGTCCACGTGTTGCTGGAATGCCGGGGTCTCTTCCAGTGCATGACGCAGGTAAAGACCGATAATCCCCAGCGGTAGCGCAACGAAGAACGGCAGACGCCAGCCCCACTCAAGGAAACTCTCTTCTCCGATAATGGAGGAGATCAGCACCACCAGGCCCGCACCGAGCACGAAGCCCGCAATCGAACCAAAGTCGAGCCAGCTTCCCATAAAGCCACGTTTACGGTCAGGCGAATATTCGGCCACAAAGATCGAGGCGCCGGTATATTCACCGCCCACCGAGAAGCCCTGAGCCATCTTCGCTAACAGCAGCAGAATAGGTGCCCAGATGCCGATGGAGGCGTAGGAAGGTATCAGGCCGATACAGAAAGTACTGACTGACATGATGATGATGGTAATGGAGAGGATTTTCTGACGACCATATTTGTCGCCCAGCATCCCGAAGAACAGTCCACCCAGTGGACGGATCAGGAAAGGAACAGAGAAGGTGGCGAGTGCCGCAATCATCTGAATGCCCGGCGAAACATCCGGGAAAAACACTTTACCCAGCGCATAGGCCACAAAGCCATAAACACCGAAGTCGAACCACTCCATCGCATTACCCAGAGAGGCCGCGGTGATAGCTTTACGTAAACGGGTATCATCGATGATAGTGACATCATCGATCCCAATTGGTTTTACACGCTTCCTACGCAATTTCATAGAATTACCCTGTATTGAAACACGAAAGTCCTCAACGGCGCGAGCCGGGTGTGAGTCGTTCAGACCGCTGCGTTGAGAAATTTAAGCATAGCCGTAAATAAGCGCTGTTTATGCGCCGGCCGACACAATAATTACTGTTGTGATTATTGCGAAGAGCGACAGAGTATACCGTTTTTGTGTGATATCTGTCATGTTTGGGCTACATCCGGCCTGTTTTTACAACAAATAGCGCTGTTTGCAACCGCAAAAAAATTATCACTTAGCGTGACGACCGCCGTTTTTTTCAGCAAATCAGGGTCTGAGAAGGGAGGATAAAGGCCATGCTGGCACCGGAAGCGGCCATCCGGCAGGCAGATCAGGGCGGAGACCAGGAAGAAAGCTCCTGTGGAACGACTGGGGGTTCAGCTGCAGTCTGCACCGGTCAACGGTTGCCTTCCTGCCGGGTCTGAAGAGCCAGCTCCTGTTCAACCGGTTGTTCACCCTGATCGGCCAGCCAGGCGATCAGCGCTGCGTTGTCCATCGGGCGGGCATAATAATAACCCTGGATAAAGACCACGCCGCGCCGTTGCAGATAGCTGAACTGTAACGCGGTCTCAACACCTTCCCCCAGCACTTCCAGCTCCAGTTCATGACTGAGCTGGATAATCGCATCCAGCACCGGGGTTCTGCCTTCCAGAGATTCAATCGCGTTGATAAAGCCGCGATCAATCTTCAGATAATCCATGGTGAAGGTCTGTAAATAGCTTAGTGAACAGTGTCCGGTACCAAAATCATCAATCGCGACCTTCATTCCGCAAGCGCGTAGCTGCTCCAGCTTGCGTGCCACCGCCGCGCCATCTTTGATCAGGCTGCGTTCGGTCAATTCAAGGGTAATCAGGAACTGCTTATCTTTTACCCGTTCGGCAAACTGCAGAATATCATTAACAAAATCAGGATGTTGCAGATGATCTGCTGCCACGTTAATAGCCAGATGGAAATGGGGTTCAACCTGCCACGCCTGCACATCCTCAGCGATTAAATCGAGCAGGTGGCGGGTCAGTGGCACAATCATGCCTTCCGCTTCTGCCGCGCCGATAAAAATATCTGGCCGCACGCCGTTACCGTCGGGCGTTGTCCAGCGCAGCAGTGCCTCTGCGCCACTGCAGCGTTGCAACCGGTTGTCGTAGACTGGCTGATAGTGCGCCCTGAACTGGTTACCGGAAATGGCCCGCCGAATCTCATCGCGCCATGAAATACGTCGCTGAAGCCAGTTCGACATCAACATCATCAGCAAAATAGAGAAGATCGCCGCCATTGGCATGATGATAAACATTACCTGACGCCAGGCGGAGATCAGCTCAGAAGGCGAGGCAATCAGGGTGACCGAGAGGGGATAGCGGCTCGAACGGGCCTGATAAATCAGCGGTTCAAACCAGCTGGACGCGGCGATGTGCGGATCGCCAAATGAGATCGGTGCGCCATCGCTGAAGTCCATGCTGAAATGATAAAGATGGGTGCTGCTGATAGCGCGCATAAAATCGATCAGATACTGGCCATCAATTACGGCCCAGAATCCCTCACCATCGGGCAGGTCGCGCATAAAAATCACCGCCGGACGGTGCGGTACGCCGGATGTCCCGGCAATCGACAGGCTCCACCAGGTTTTTCCGGTGACCGGTGCGTTACGCATGATCATCTCTTTCAACAGGCCCGGGCGTGAGCCATACACCGACGAACAGGCGATGTGATCCTGCTCCATTTTACCGATAGCGCGAAAATAGGGGTTTAGCGAGCCAATACGCTGCAACTGGTTTTCGATCTGGCTGCAGGGCTGGTGCTGAAACTGACGCAGCTCAGTAATCATATCCCAGGCGCTATCGCTCATTCTCTCCGCCTGAGATAACAGCGTATTTGCAGCGCTCACCTGCTGCTGGCGCACGGTGTGACGCGCATCCAGGGCGGTGAAAAAAATGCCAATAATCAGAGGCAGCACGCCGGAGATAATAATCACCAGCCTGGCGTAGTCGCGTTTTCGTTTCAGTAGCGGCACCGCGGAATCCTCTGAGTCTTATTCGTTTTATGCTGAGGTGCTGAGCAGTGGCGCAGCATAGCATTTCTCCGGGCCGGGCAGATTAGCGTTTTTGCGATCAGGAGAACTGATTAAGGTCAATTATCGACCAGACATTGCATTTATTAACAGGTTGTTTTGCGTTCATTGGTATTCAGCAAAAGATCAGGTGAGAGCGGTGTGACAGTCAGGGAAAGGGGCGGTTCGCCGCAGCGGGCAGGAGAGACCCTGGCCCGTCAGAGGGCGGGCACAGGGTAAGACACTGACTTAATCGGCAAAATAGATCTGTCTCAGCGCGACCTCAACGCCGCGCAGCTCGGCAAGGCCTTTCAGGCGGCCAATGGCGGAATAACCAGGATTGGTGCGCTTATGCAGGTCGTCCAGCATCTGATGGCCGTGATCGGGACGCATGGGAATCGCCCGCCGGTTTCCCGCCTGGCGACGGCGCTGCTCTTCCGCCAGAATGACCCTGATCACGCCGACCATATCGACATCGCCTGCCAGGTGCGCCGCTTCATGGAAGCTGTTGGGGTTCGCCTCACGCTTTGTGGCGCGCAGGTGGATAAAGTTGATGCGGTCAGCATAGGCTTCCGCCATCTCAACCAGCGCATTGTCAGCACGCACGCCATAAGAGCCGGTACAGAAACAGAAACCGTTGTGCAGACTGTCCACGGTTTCTTTCAGCCACTGCATATCTTCCTGGGTAGAGACAATGCGCGGCAGACCCAGAATAGGACGCGGTGGGTCATCCGGATGCACCGCCAGTTTAACGCCCGTCTCTTCTGCAACCGGCACGATGGCGCGCAGAAAGGTCGCCATATGCTCGCGCAGTTTCGCTTTATCGATGCCGTCATACTGTGTCAGCTGCGCCTGAAACTGCTCCAGGGTGTAACCCTCTTCGGCACCTGGCAGACCGGCGATGATATTGCGCACCAGGGTGCTTTTCTCCTCGGCGCTCATGGCGGCGAAGCGCTGAGCCGCGGCCTGTTGCTCGGCTGCGCTGTAATCCTGCTCCGCTCCCGGACGCTGCAACAGATAAAGCTCGAAGGCCGCGAAAGCATCGGCGTCGAAGCGCAGCGCTTTTGCGCCATCCGGCAGCGTCCAGGCGAGATCGGTTCGCGTCCAGTCCAGCACCGGCATGAAGTTGTAGCAGACGGTATCAATGCCGCAGGCGGCCAGATTGCGTATCGACTGCTGATAATTGGCGATATAGCGAAGGTAGTCACCACGCTGGGTTTTAATCGCCTCATGGACCGGGATGCTCTCTACCACCGACCAGACCAGACCTTTTTCCGCCAGCAGTGCCTGACGCGCTTTAATCTCCTCAACCGGCCATACTTCGCCGTTAGGGATATGGTGCAGCGCCGTCACAATGCCGGTCGCGCCCGCCTGACGCGCATCATCCAGTGAGACCGGGTCATTCGGGCCGTACCATCGCCATGTATGTTCCATTTTTACTCCTCAACTGTGATGTGGCCCAGTGGTCAGGCCGCTGGACCAAGAGTAAGATAGTGGGCAAAACAGGGCCGTGATCCGGATCGCAGCATGACAAACTGCATCCGCGAAGAGATCGCTTTTAAGTGCAATCAGAGGAGAGGGTGATGACGCTGCCAGTAATAAAAACCGAGCGCCTGTACCGTCAGATCGCCAACGTCATCATGGCCGGTATCACGCGCGGTGACTTTGTGGCAGGTGGGTTGCTGCCACCGGAGCGTGAGCTGGCAAAACAGCTGGGTGTCAGTCGTTCATCAGTGCGTGAGGCATTGATTGCGCTGGAAATGACAGGCTGGGTCGATATCCGCACAGGCAACGGCGTTTACGTCGCCCAGCCGCTGCCGCAGGCTGCGGTTCCGCAGGAGAGTGAAACCTGCAGTCTGCAGGATCTGTTGCAGGCGCGTGAAGCCTTTGAGGGGATGCTGGCAGGATTTGCTGCACGTAACGGCACCACCATTCAGCGGGCGGCACTGCTGGCGCTGACCGCTGAACTGCAGCAGTACAATGAAAACGACGCGGCTTTTCTGGAGCAGGACAAGCGCTTCCATCTGCTGATCAGTGAGATGAGCGGCAATGATGTGTTACGCGACCTGCTGGAGCAGTTATGGAACCGGCGCCACAGCCCGCATGTGCAGCGACTGGAACGCCATTATGCCGATAACAGCTTCGCGCAGGAGATGAATGCGGACCATCAGCAGATCGCCAACGCGATTGTGGCGGGTGATGAAGCGGCTGCACGTCAGGCGATGGAGAGCCATTTGCAGCACGTGCAGCAGCGGCTACTTGGTTAATGCCCGCGCCCGCTTGGGCCGTCCGGTGCCCAGCATAATCGCCAGGCGGCTGCCGCCTGGTGTGGTTTCCATCAGAATTTTGGTAATGCTGGTGAGCGGCACCGAGAGCAGCATGCCGACCGGGCCCAGCAGCCAGCCCCAGAACACCAGCGACAGGAACACCACCAGCGTTGATAAGCCAAGACCGCGGCCCATCAGGCGCGGTTCCAGCATATTGCCAAACACCATATGAATCGCGGTAAACAGCGCCGCCACCATCGCAGCATCAAACAGACTGTTGAGCAGCAGCGCCTGCAGAAAGGGCGGTATCCCGGCGATAATCGGGCCGATATTGGGAATAAAGTTGAGGATAAACGCCACGACACCCCATAGCAGCGCAAACTTCACATCCAGCAGATAGAGACTCAGCCAGACCGAGATGCCGGTTATCAGACTTACCAGGGTTTTCAGCGCCAGATAGTGCGTGACGCCTTTCAGTGCTTTATGCAGCCCGGCGATGCGAATCTTCGGATTCACCAGCGCGTTGCGCATTTTATAGGGCAGGTGATGGACCTCAAACAGCATAAAGACCACGGTCAGCACCAGCAGCACAGTATTGGTCATCGCGCCGGAAAAGCCGCTCAGCGCCACGGTAGCCAGGTTCATCATGGTATTAGGATCGAAACGCTGTACCAGCGCATCGGTTGAAATATTGAGATGAAAGCCCGCCGCCAGATGTTGCAGCACCGTCATTTTCTGCTCCATGGTGGCGCGCAGTTGCGGGTAGAGCTCAGAAAACTCGCTCATGGAGCTGGCAATAATGGCACCCAACAGCACGAGAGCACAGAAGATCACCGTGATCACCAGCCCAATCGCCAGTCCACGGCGGAAGCCACGACGCATCAGCATCGTCACCAGGGGATTCAGCACAATGGCAAAAAACGCCGCCAGCAGCAGCGGGACCAGAATGTCGGACGCTGCCCGGACCCCGGCCAGGATGATGACCAGCATCGCCAGTTTAATCAGAATATTTTGCCCGATCTTTTCCCGTTGCAGCTCGCTCATTCTTTCTCTCGTAACGTAAATTGGCTGTTGAAAGTGTAGCTGAAAGAAAATTAACAATCTGATTTATCAGAGAAACGGTAAGGCGGGGTGACAGGCGGGCGATATAATCAGCGCCACAGCACTCAGCTATCGCGGCAGAGCAGTGACTCCCCGTTGTGCCGGTTTTTACCCGGCTTTCTGCTGCATGCCCTGGCAGAAACAGCCGCCCGATAACCATGCCATTAAGATGCACCCGTGGCGAAAGCGGGTATAGTTAAAGGATAAACCTTATCATTCAGCCAAATACGAGCGCGAGGACTCATGCCTGAACAGCCTGCAGCGGAACCTGATACTCCATCCGGAAACCTGAACATCTCTCTGCTGATCCTCTCTATCGTGGCCTACAACTTTGCCAGCTACCTCACTATCGGTCTGCCGCTGGCGGTATTGCCAGGATGGGTGCATGACCAGCTGGGCTTCAGCGCATTCTGGGCGGGGCTGGTGATCAGTCTGCAATATGTGGCGACGCTGCTGAGCCGGCCACACGCCGGACGCTATGCCGATCTCTGGGGGCCAAAGAAAGTGGTGGTGATCGGCCTGGTGGGCTGTCTGATCAGCGGATTGTGTATTTTGCTGGCGGCGCTGATCGCATCACCGTTGTTAAGCCTGACGCTGCTCTGCGTGGGCCGCTTGATTCTGGGCGTGGGCCAGAGTTTTACCGGCACCGGCACCTCGTTGTGGGGGGTGGCGCGGGTGGGTTCGCTGCACATTGGCCGGGTCATCTCCTGGAACGGCATCGTCACTTATGGTGCGATGGCGATTGGCGCGCCGCTCGGCGTGGTGATATTCCGGGCGGGTGGCCTGCTGTGGCTGTCGCTGGTCATTGTTGCTATCTGCGTGGTGGGCATCGTCTGTGCGGTGCCGCGTCCGGCCGTAAAAGCCAGCCGGGCCAGACCCCTGCCGTTTCGTGCAGTACTCGGGAAAATCGCCGGTTTTGGTGCGATTCTGGCGATGGGATCGGCGGGTTTCGGTGTCATTGCCACCTTTATTACTCTGTTCTATCAGGATAAAGGGTGGGAAGGGGCCGCCTTTGCACTCTCTCTGTTCAGCGGCGCTTTCGTCGGGGCACGCCTGCTGTTCCCGAATGCGATTAACCGCCACGGCGGTCTGCGGGTCGCCAGCATCTGTCTGGCGGTTGAAGCCGCCGGACTGTTTATGGTTGCCGCAGCGGGTGATCCCTGGATGGCAAAAGCAGGCGCGTTTCTGACCGGTGCCGGCTTCTCACTGGTATTTCCGGCGTTGGGTGTGGTGGCGGTAAAAGTAGTGCCGCAGCAGAATCAGGGCAGCGCCCTGGCAACCTACACCGCCTTTATGGATCTGTCGCTGGGGATAACCGGGCCACTTGCCGGATTCATCATGACTTATGCGGGGGTCTCACGCGTCTACCTGCTCACGGCGCTGCTGGTCTGCGTCGCTTTTTTCTGCACGCTGCGCATGCAGCGGCGTCAGGCGGTGTTGCCGGCAGCAGACGATTCTTCAGGATAAAAAAAATGGCCCAGCAGCGGGCCAGAACGTCTTTTCAGACACAGATGAACCGATAAGTTCTGCGCGCAAAGCGCAGAACAGGATTCAGGCTTGCAGCAGTTCAATGCTGTGGCGAATCTGGCGTTCAATCTCCGCAGGGGTCCAGTTGCTGAGCTGACTGGAGAAAGGCTCAAAAGCATAAACGCCCTTATAGCCGAGCATCTCCAGCCGCTTTACCTGCACCACGCTCTTCAGGACATCGTTATCACTCAGCATGATGCGTTCTTCATCGGTCAGTTCGGCGATCGGGCGCCGATCTTCGACGCCCGAAAGGTGCACCAGACCGATCTGGTTAACATCAATGCCTGCTGGAAACTCCTGCTCAGCCTGCTCATAGAGATGATGGTGAAAGGTATCCAGCAATAACTTAAAGGGCACGTCCGCCGCGGCGATCAATTGCTGCGCGTGTACCGCCGAACGCAGCGAGCTGACCGGAAACCCCAGCGGCTCCACCAGCCCCTGAATGCCATAGTGGGCAAAGCGCGGGGCCAGCTGCTGCATCGCCGCCTGGGTCTGCTGAGACGACACGGCAATCCCCTCATTGAGCGGACACATGACCAACGCCTTTGCACCAATCTGTTGTGCTGTCTGTAACAGTGCTTCGGCCCGGGCCAGTAGCGCGTCATCAATGCGGTTAAACGGATAGAGCGCATTAATAGTGACGATATCGACATGGTATCGGTCGGCCAGCGCGCGTAGCTGATCGGTGCTGAGATCGTCAGTGACGCTGTCGCCCGGCATGTCATTACGCAGTTCAACTTTGCTCAGCCCCAGGCGCTGAACCAGCTGAAAAAAGGCCTCCAGCGAGAGCCGGGGCGCAATTTTGCGGTTAATACAGAAACGGGTTGGATCGATGGCCATGCACTGACTCCGGGACAGGAGGATGATGCGACTAAAGAGAACATTTATTTCATTGATAGTGAATAATGAAACGCAAATTATTAGATCAGCCTCGCATTAATTTCATATTCCGTTTCAGCCCGATGCATAAAGGTTGGATCGACTTCGCAGTAAAAAGCCCAGACCACTCCCCGGCAATTACCCTGCTACGCTAAGGCTGGCCGCTATTAGTGGCCTCCCGCCATCGTGATGCCGCGAGAGACGGAGTGGCGGGAAAAATGCGATCTGTGCCGCTAAAATCAAATTTTCCAAAAATAACCATTTGAAAAATTTGTTCCACTGTAATAGCTTCATAGCACGCTTTCAGGTTTGCCTGGTCAGGCAGTGTGGCAGGTCGCATGGTCCGTCTGCAGGGAACTTAACCATCTAAAGAGGCAACATCATGACAATCATAGGTAACTTTATTGGCGGTAAAACCACTTTCAGCGCCAGCAACGAAACCATTCCTGTTTACGATCCGGCAACCGGCAAAGTGGTACGTGAACTGACGCAAAGTACCGCTGATGAAGTGGCCCAGGCGATTGGTGTCGCGCATGACGCTTTTGCCGCCTGGTCGAAAACCTCGCCGCTGCGTCGCGCCCGCGTTCTGTTCAACTTCAAAGCCCTGATGGAGCAGCACCGTGATGAACTGGCGGCGCTGATTGTCTCTGAACACGGCAAAGTCTGGTCTGATGCGCTGGGTGAACTGACGCGTGGCATCGAAGTGATTGAGTTTGCCTGCGGGATCCCCCATCTGCTCAAAGGCGAATATTCCCCGAACGTCGGCAGCGGCGTTGACAGCTACTCGCTGATGCAGCCGGTCGGCGTCGTGGCGGGCATTACGCCGTTTAACTTCCCGGCGATGGTGCCGCTGTGGATGTTCCCGATAGCCCTGGCCTGCGGTAACACTTTTGTGCTGAAGCCACCGGCGCTGGATCCTTCCGCGGCAGTGCGTATGGCGGAACTGCTGACCGAAGCGGGCCTGCCCGATGGCGTATTCAACGTAGTACACAGTTCCAATGAAGATGCTGAGCAGCTCTATAAAGATCCGCGTATTGCCGCGGTGAGCTTCGTCGGTTCTTCGGGCGTGGCTGAGCATATCTATAAAACCGCCAGCGCCCACGGTAAGCGGGTACAGGCGTTTGGCGCGGCGAAAAACCACGCTATCGTCATGCCGGATGCCGACCTGGATGCCACCGTCAACGCCATAATGGGCGGTGCGTTTGGCTCTGCGGGTGAACGCTGCATGGCGCTGCCGGTTGTGGTCGCAGTTGGCGATGATACCGCCGACAAGCTGATTGCCCGTCTGACGCCGCTGGTGAACGCACTGCGCATCGGTCCTGGCATTAATCAGGGTGCTGATGAAAATGAGATGGGGCCGGTCGTTTCGGCAGCACACCAGAAGAAAGTACTGGGCTACATCGATAAAGGTGAGCAGGAAGGCGCGAAGCTGGTGGTCGATGGCCGTAACGTGCAGGTTGCGGGTCACGCTGAGGGTTACTACGTCGGCGGCACGCTGTTTGATCATGTCACCTCTGAGATGGTGATCTGGCGCGAAGAGATTTTCGGGCCGGTGCTGAGCATCATGCGCGCACCAGACTACGAGAGTGCGCTGCAACTGGTTAACAGCCATGAATTCGGCAACGGCAGCGCGATTTTCACCAGCAACGGTCATACCGCACGTGAGTTTGTGCAGAACGTTGAAGCGGGCATGGTCGGTGTCAACGTGCCGGTTCCTGTGCCGATGGCGTTCCACAGCTTCGGCGGCTGGAAGCGTTCCGTGTTTGGCGCGCTCAATGTCCATGGGCCGGATGGCGTGCGCTTCTATACCCGCATGAAAACCGCCACTGTACGCTGGCCATCCGGTCAGCAGACCGTGTCTGAATTCAGTATGCCAACGTTAGGCTAATTCATTTCAACGCTGATCCCGACCGGCAGCATAATCTGCCGGTCGCGTTGTTCGCTGGCACCGCGCCCGCGAGACTGCCGCAGCGTTAATCGTGACAGAGAGGAGTATCAGGATGTCTTTACTGTCGAAAGTACAAGCCCCTGACGCGCAGGGTCGTATTCAGCATGTGACGCCTGAGCGCGCCGGCTGGCGTTATGTGGGATTTGATGCCTATCTGCTGAAGAGAGGGGAAACCCTGCGCCTCAGCAGTGGTGACAAAGAGCTGTGTCTGGTGCTGGTGGCCGGGCTGGCCTCGGTCAAAACCCGCCATGCTGAGTTTCCCGGTATTGGCGAGCGTATGTCGCCGTTTGAGCGCGTGCCGCCTTATTCCGTTTATGTGCCGCATGATGATGAAGTGGAAGTCTACGCTGACAGCGATCTTGAGCTGGCGGTTTGTAACGCACCCGGTCAGGGTAATCTGCCTGCGCGGCTGATTGCGCCAGCCGATGTCGGTGTTGAGCATCGCGGAAAAGGGCGCAACCAGCGCCTGGTGCATAACATCCTGCCTGACAATGAACCGGCTGACAGTCTGCTGGTGGTGGAGGTCTATACCAACGAGGGCGATACCAGCTCTTATCCCAGCCACAAGCACGACCAGGAGGAGAGTGAAAACGAAACCTACCTGGAAGAGACCTACTATCACCGTTTCGATCCGGAACCTGGCTTTGCCATGCAGCGGGTCTACACCGACGACCGTTCACTGGATGTCTGTATGGCACCCTATAATCGCGACGTGGTGATGGTGCCGCGCGGCTATCATCCTGTGGCGACGCTGGCAGGATACAACAACTACTATCTGAACGTGATGGCGGGACCGGTGCGGCTGTGGAAATTTACCTGGGAGAAAGATCACGCCTGGGTGAACAGCGACAGCTATCCGCGGAAAGCCTAAGCCACTGAGGTTTTATCAATATTCAGATATCAGTAAAAAGGGCAGCCGATGGGGCTGCCCTTTTTGATGTGCGGCATTCAGGGGGTATCGGCGTTGTTCAATGCCAGCGAAACCGCCAGCGTCTGTGCCAGGCAGAGTGAAGCGACCTGCGAACGGAAGCCATCGACCTGCGCTTCACGCACGACAAAGCAGACATCGCTGAAGGCGGCCAGCGGACTGACCTGACTGTCGGTAATGGCAATCTGATGCGCACCGCGCTTGGCACCCATTTCAACCACCTCGACCGCTTCACGTGCATAGGGCGAGTAGCTAATCGCAATCACCACATCTTTCGGGTTTACCAGGCTGAGTTGCTCGGTAAACATCCCGCCCAGGCCATCAATCAGGAAAGCGCGGCGCTCCAGATGCCGCAGCGCGTAGACCAGGTAGGAGGCGACGCTGAAAGAGCGACGCAGGCCAATGACATAGATATTCTCAGCTTCATTCAGCAGTTTCACCGCTTTGTTCAGCTGCTCAGGGTTAACCTGCATCGCCAGCTGCTGCAGCGCCTGGCTGTTAACCATGGTAAAGACGTTGAGGATTTCCGCCGGACTTTCAGGCGCATTGGCACTGTCGTCCGTTGAGGTCTGACGAAACAGGCGAGCGCGCTCGGTATAGTTGACCGTCTCCTCCATCAGATGCTGACGAAAAACCTGTTTCATTTCGTTGAATCCGCTGAAGCCAAAAGCATTCGCAAACCGGATCAGCGTCGACGGTGGCACATCGGCCTGCTGGGCAATTGAGGCGACGGTATCAAAAGCAATACTGTTACTGTTATCAAGGATGTAGCGCGCAACCTGTTTAAGACGCTTGCTCAGCGTTTCGTAGCGGCGACGAATATCGTCCTGCAAGAGAGAAAGTTGGGTGGGATTATTGTTCATCACTTCTGCCCGTATAATTAGAATAATGGCTGCATAATGAGCGCTATAGTATCAGATGGATGGAAAATTTCATTTGTTTGCGTCAACGACACAGTTTATTTCATGGCTTTATGAAATGGTTCACAGATTAGCCTCAGCACCCGAGGCGCGCCTCTGCACAAGCAATAATGGGGTGGAAACCCGGACGAAATCACAGCAGGGGAGGAAGGATAACCAGTAAAAATGCCATTCTGATTGGAATGGCGTGAGATTGCTGAGGCATCGGGTCTGGCAGCAACGCATTAGCTAAATGAGCAGGGAACACGGTCAGAGGAGGAAAGCGTCCCGCGTCAGGGACAAAAACGCCGGGAGCGTTTTTGAACAACGCAAAGCGTTGGCCCGGCTGCGGGCGCACCTCAGGGATGAGGTGCGTAATTGCGCGGGCCGAGCATGCCATGGATGGCGGCTTTTGCGTCTTTCCGATCTGACCGTGTTCCCTGCGTCCGCACGGTTTCACAGCGGCCCGTAACAGACGTCGTCATTGACCTTCAACGCTATCCTGGTTGAGACCGCCTCTGGCAGAGCAGGAAATCAGGCGCGGGCAGCGCGCCAGTACTCAATCAGTCGCAGATAGTTGCCTTTAACGGTTTCAATCAGCGCCTGATCGTCCAGCTCCCCCTGTAACCACTGGCGGGAAGGCTGACCAAAGATAGTGCGGCCTACCGCAAAACCTTTCACCCAGGGTGCTTTGGCCGCCGCGGCGAAGCCCGCTTTAAGCTTCTCTTCGGGCGCATCCAGGCCGAGTAACAGAATGCCGCGACAGTGGGGATCCTGCTGCTCAATCAGCGTGCTGATCGCCTGCCAGCTTTCCGCCGACAGCGGTGGCAGTTTCCACCAGTCAGGCTGGATGCCCAGACTGTAGAAATGGCTCAGCATATCAAGGTAATACGCTTCGTTTTTATCCGGATTGTTCTCAGGCAGAATCACTTCAAGCAGCAGCTCATGACCGCTTTTATTACAACCTTTCCAGACATCGAGCACCAGATCGTCCTGTTCTTTACGCAGTTCAGCACTGTCATGAGGATGATAGAAAACCAGACATTTCACCACGTGTTCGGCGGGCCAGTCGATCAGCTGCGAGCCGATGTTGCCATGCTCCAGACGCAGCGGACGCGAGCTCGGCAGCTCAATCGGGCGGCCAATCCACCAGTTCTTACCGGTAATGGCGTTCAGCGCCTTCTGACCGTAAGTCGTATCCGCCAGAATGCCACTTTTGTTCTCTAATCCTGCCTCTCTGGCAGCCTGCTGGGCGGCTTCCAGCAGCAGCAATTTCAGCTCTGGAATGCGGCTCTCATCCACGCCCGCTTCCTGCGCCATATCCGCCAGCTGTTTGCGGTGGTCAAAGGCGAAAACATTCAGCTCCGGCCACTGCTGCTTGCGGGTGGTCACGCGGTGCAAATGGTTCAGACGGCTGTCGAGATCGGGACGTTTCACCTCTTTATCGCGACTCAGGAAATCATCCAGCTCCGCTTTGGTTGGCATGGCGGGCGCACAACCGTGGCGTGACACCACCAGCGCCCCGCAGGCGTTGGCGTAACGGCACGCCTGAGTCCAGCCCTCATCATTCAGCCAGCCGCGCAGCAGGCCAGACATAAAGGCATCACCTGCGCCCAGGACGTTGAGCACTTCGACGCGTACGCCAGTGTGCAGCTCAGTCTGTTCCCAGCTATCCGGGATCTCACCTTCAAACACCACGCAACCCAGCGGACCACGTTTGCAGACCAGCGTCGCCTGACTCGCCTGACGCACATTCTTCAGCGCGGTCAGGGTGTCAGTGCTGCCACCGGCAATATGAAACTCTTCTTCGGTACCAACGATCAAATCGAAATAATGCACCACTTCCTGTAACTGCTGCGTGACCTGAGACGACTCAATGAAACGCGTTTCACCGTCGCCCAGAGAGGTCAGTCCCCACAACACCGGGCGGTAATCGATATCCAGCGCCGTGCGCAGGCCGTTGCGGCGAGCGATATCCAGCGCTTTTAGCACCGCTTCGCGGGTCTGAGGATGGGATAAGTGGGTGCCGGTAACCGCCACGGCGCGCGCAGAGGTAATAAAGGCTTCGTCGATATCGTCCGGAACCAGACCCATATCGGCGCAGTTATCGCGGTAGAAAATCAGCGGAAAAGTCTCTTCATCTTTGATGCCGAGGATCACCAGTCCGGTCAGACGCTGCGGATCGGTGATTAGCGCATCGGTGTTACAGCCTACGCGCTGCAACGCTTCACGCAGAAAGCGACCATTATGCTCATCTCCCACCCTCGCCAGCATCGCCGATTTCAGCCCCTGAATTGCGGTGCCATAGGCAACGTTGCCCGACGAGCCGCCCAGATATTTAGCAAAGGAGGTGACATCTTCCAGTCGCGCCCCGATTTGCTGGCCATAAAAATCAACGGCGATGCGCCCGATACAAATCACATCAAGCGGTTTCTGTTGTGTACTCATACCTGTGGTTTCCTTCTGTGATTAGCAGAGCTGGCGGGCGAAAAGACCGACACCAGGTGCGCTCTGCTTCCGGGTCTGTAGGTGTCTGACTGGCTATGAGGGGAGTATGAGGAATAAAAATTCCATATTCAACACGAAATGAAATATCCATCGCAATTTTGTGAACCAGGTAAAACTCCTGATTGCCGCCCGCCTGCGCGACCTGTGCCAGCGGGATGTGCGGTATGTCAGGGTTGTGAAGGGGATCGCAGGAATCCTCACGCCAGTCAGGCAAGCTGCTGCATTGAAATGAATTTTTTCATCAGGCACCACTCTCTGCTAAACGTTCCAGATTTCCCCACTGTAATCGCCCGCCAGACCTGTTGCCGTCATTAAATTTGATCTCACTCGCAAAATGAAATGTTTCTTCTGTAATCGTGTTTTATGAAAAATATATTTGTTTATAATCGCCTCACGTTTCAGTTATTACGGTCGCCTTTTCCGCCGATGACAACGCCTGGCGTGCTGTCGCGGAAGTCGGGGTCCACCAGCATGTAAGGAAGAATATGGGCACTATCAGACTGACCACGGCACAGGCGCTGGTTAAATTTCTTGATAATCAATTCATTGATGTCGATGGCGTTGAGACGAAGTTCGTAAAAGGTATCTTCGCCATTTTCGGACATGGCAACGTGCTGGGGCTGGGCCAGGCGCTGGAACAGGATAGCGGCGATCTGGTGGTCTATCAGGGCCGTAATGAGCAGGGCATGGCCCATGCTGCCACCGGCTTTGCGCGCCAGTCTCTGCGCCGCCAGATTATCGCCTGCAGTTCGTCTGTGGGGCCTGGTGCGGCCAATATGATCACCGCCGCGGCGACCGCGACCGCCAACCGCATTCCTCTGCTGCTGCTGCCAGGCGACGTCTTCGCCACCCGCCAGCCCGATCCGGTGCTGCAACAGATTGAGCAGAGTTACGATCTCAGCATCAGCACCAACGATGCCTTCCGCGCCGTCAGCAAATACTGGGATCGCGTCAGCCGCCCGGAACAGCTGATGTCCGCCTGTATAAACGCCATGCGCGTACTGACCGATCCGGCAGAAACCGGTGCGGTCACGCTGTCGCTGCCGCAGGATGTGCAGGGTGAAGCCTGGGATTTCCCGGACTACTTCTTCCAGAAACGGGTACACCGTCTGGATCGCCGCCTGCCGGTGGCGGCGCAGCTGGCAGATGCCCTGACGCTGATTAACCGTAAGCGCAAACCGATGATTATCTGCGGCGGCGGGGTGAAGTACTCCGAAGCGGGCGAGGCGCTGCGCCAGTTTGCCGAGCGCTACCAGATTCCTTTCGCAGAGACGCAGGCGGGCAAAGGCACGCTGGTCTCTGACCATCCGCTGAATGTCGGCGGCGTGGGCGAAACCGGCTGTCTGGCGGCTAACCTGCTGGCGAAAGAGGCCGATTTAGTGATCGGCATCGGCACCCGCTACACCGACTTCACTACCGCGTCGAAATGGATTTTCCAGCATCCCGATGTCAGCTTCCTGAACATCAACGTCAGTAACTTCGACAGCTACAAGCTCGATGGCGTGCAGCTGCTGGCCGATGCGCGCGAAGGGCTGACCGCGCTCACCGCCGGGCTGGCCTCGCAGCACTACAGCAACGACTGGGGCAACCAGATTGAGCAGGCGCAGAGCCAGCTGCTGAAAGAGACGCAGCGTGTCTACCAGGTGGAATATCACGATGGCGACTTTGTGCCGGAGATTGCGGATCATCTCGACCGCGAAGCGGTGTTCGCCGAGTTTAACCGCCTGACCCGGTCGCTACTGACGCAAAGCAGCGTGCTCGGCACCCTGAATGAGCAACTGCCGAAAGATGCAGTGGTGGTGGCAGCGGCGGGCAGTCTGCCGGGCGACCTGCAGCGCGTCTGGCGCACCAAAGATTACAACGCTTACCACGTCGAATATGGTTACTCCTGCATGGGTTATGAAGTGAATGCCGCGCTGGGTGTGAAGCTGGCGCAACCGCAGCGCGAGGTCTATGCGCTGGTCGGTGATGGCTCCTTTATGATGCTGCACTCAGAGCTGGTCACCTCGATTCAGGAAGGGGCGAAGATCAACGTGGTACTGCTGGATAACATGACCAACGGCTGCATCAATAACCTGCAGATGGAACACGGCATGGACAGCTTTACCACCGAGTTCCGCTTCCGTAATGCGGAAGGCGGCAAGCTGGACGGCGGCTTTATCCCGGTCGATTTCGCCGCGATTGCCGCCGGTTATGGCTGCAAAACCTATCGTGTGACCACGCTGGAGCAGCTCAAAGCGGCGCTGGAAGATGCCCGCACGCAGACGGTATCCACCCTTATCGACATCAAAGTGCTGCCAAAAACCATGATCCACAAATATTTCAGCTGGTGGCACGTCGGCGTGGCGCAGGCCTCGAAGACCGATCGCGCTCAGGCGGTGGCGGACAAGCTCAACAGCCATCTTGATCAGGCACGTAAGTACTAATTTCAGGGCCGTGCTACGGCCCGTTTTCCTCTTCTCCGTACGAACCCTACACAGGTGTAATTATGACTTTGAAACTTGGCGTCATCGGTACAGGTGCAATTGGTCAGGAACATATTCGCCGCTGCAGCCATGTGCTGCAGGGCGCCCAGGTGGTTGCCGTCTCTGACATCAATGTCGAAGGCGCGCGTGCCGCACTGCAGCGCCTGAACATTGAGGCGGAGGTATTCGAAAATGGCCACGACGTGATTCAGTCTCCGAATGTTGATGCGGTGCTGGTCACCTCATGGGATCCGACCCATGAAGAGTTCACCTTAGCGGCGATTGCAGCCGGTAAACCGGTGTTCTGTGAGAAGCCGCTGGCGATGAGCGCTGAGGGCTGCCGCCGGGTCGTGGATGCAGAGATTCAGGCGGGTAAACGCCTGGTGCAGGTCGGCTTTATGCGTCCCTACGATGCGGGCTACCGTGCACTGAAAAAAGTAATCACCGATGGCGATATCGGTGAGCCGCTGATGCTGCACTGCGCGCACCGCAACCCGACCGTGCCGGAGAACTACACCACGCCGATGGCGATCACTAACACCCTGATCCACGAGCTGGATGTGCTGCGCTGGCTGACAAACGATGACTATAAAACGGTGCAGGTGGTCTTCCCGCGCGTCACCTCGAAGTCACACAGTCAGCTGAAAGATCCGCAGATCGTGCTGTTCGAAACCCAGAAAGGGGTTCGCATTGACGTCGAGATCTTCGTTAACTGCGCTTACGGCTATGACATCCAGTGTGAAGTGGTGGGCGAAGAGGGGATTGCGCGCCTGCCAGAGCCCTCTTCGGTGCAGCTGCGCAAAGAGGCCCGCCTGTCGAACACCATTCTGGTGGACTGGAAAGATCGCTTTATCGAGGCGTATGACGTTGAGCTGCAGGCGTTTATCAACGACATCAAAGCGGGCCAGTTGACCGGTCCGTCCGCCTGGGATGGCTTCGCCGCCTCAGTCGCCGCCGATGCCTGTATCAAAGCGCAGAACAGTGGTGCGATTGAGCCGGTAGAGATGCCGCCGCGTCCTGCTTTCTATAACTGATTTAGCTGTCTATGCGGCATGGCCGCTCTCCGCCTGGGAATAAGATAATGAACAAAGAGAATGTAAAACTGGCGATCGCACCGATCGGCTGGACCAACGATGACATGCCGGATCTCGGCAGTGAGAATACCTTCCAGCAAACCGTCAGTGAGATGGCGCTGGCTGGCTTTACCGGCAGCGAAGTAGGCAGCAAATATCCCCGCGATCCGGCGATCCTGAAACCGATGCTCGACATTCGCGGCATCGAAATCTGCAACGCCTGGTTCAGCACCTTTTTCGCCAACGGCGACAAACAGAAAACCATCGAACAGTTCATCGAGCATATGAACTTCCTGCATGCGATGGGCGCGCGGGTGATTGGCTGTTCTGAGCAGAGTAAAAGTATTCAGGGCACCACGCTGGCGGTATTCGAGCAGAAAGCGATTTTCAGCGATGAAGAGTGGCAGTTAACCGCGGAAGGCTACAACGAACTGGCCCGCATCGCCGCGGAGAAGGGGATGCGCGTGACGCTGCATCACCACATGGGCACCGGTATTCAGACCACGGAAGAGATTGATCGGTTTATGGAGATGACCGACGAGCAGGTCGGATTGCTCTATGACACCGGCCACGTCTACTACTCCGAAGGCTCCCAGCAGAAGATGCTGGCGGTTCTGGAAAAATATCTGCCGCGCATTTTCCACGTTCATCTTAAGGATGTGCGTGATGAGGTGGTCACTGAGGTGCGTGAGAACCATCTCTCGTTTCTGGAAGGGGTGAAGAAGGGCACCTTCACCGTACCGGGCGATGGCGTGATCGACTTCAGACCGGTGTTCAAAATCCTGGATGATTACGGCTATAAAGGCTGGATGGTGGTTGAAGCGGAGCAGGATCCGGCACTGGCCAATCCGTTTGAATATGCGGTGAAAGCGCGGAAATATATTCGCGAGAATGCAGGTCTATAAAAAGCCCTTCTGACCGAAGGCTGGCTTCCCAGACGTACAGGGAAGCCAGCCGTCTGGTTTACTTCAGCGTAATGCTTTTCACAATGTTGTCAGCATCGCTCTGCGCCTGCTGCTGATTATCACCTGGCAGCGTAATCTGCAGTGTCACCAGTTTGCCATCCACTTTCGCCAGAACCACTGAAGACCATGAGGTCTGGTTGTTGGCAGAAATCACGGTATCCAGCTGCTGTGCGGGCTGATCTTTCAGCGTCACAGATTTGTTCGACACCACCTGCAACTGCGGATCGCGGTTACGCTGCTGCTGTTCCATGCGCTGCGACAGCACATCCAGACCATCATTGGTCGGGTCACCGGCAATCACAATAATTGCGCGGGCACCGGTTTCATCAGCATAAACGTGCATGTTAGTGGTCTGCGAACCCAGTTTACCGCTTTTATCGGACATGCCTGGTGGCAGCGAGAAGCTCAGTTTGCCATCCATCAGCGTGACGGTTTGCGCCGACTGACTGGCGCTGACGCCGTTATCATTCGCCGCTTCATCTTTCTTCTGGTCACAGGCCGCTAAGCCGAGTACCAGTAAACCCATTCCTACATATTTCACCAGGTTGCGCATCAGAATCCCTTTTTTCAGTTTCCAGTCAGTCATTAATACAACAGGAATCAGGTTGCAAACGCAACCTGATGATTGTCAGAAGATCTTAGCGGGTAATGGCGGAAAATTGTATGGCGGGTTAGCGCCTGGCCAGTCAGATTTGTCAGTCTGAACCTGATCAGTGCTCACACAGGCTGCTTTAGCAACCTGTACGCCCGACAGGACGGCCCTGAAGGGGCGAGCACAGCGAGTCATCCACACGTACTCCCTGTACGTTCCGGTTATTGCGCACTGTCCGTGTCCAGACTGCCTGCACCCATTACGCCTGATGGAACAAACTCTTAGCCGAAATTTACCTGACGGGCGGTCTGGCGTTCAGCCAGACGCTTCAGCGCCGCGTTGAGCAGCACGCCGTAGGCGGGCAGGAAGAAGACCATGCAGATCAGCACTTTGAAGCTGTAATCCACCAGGGCAATCTCAACCCAGTGCTGAGCCATAAACGCATCGGGGCTTTTATAGAAGGCGATAAAGAAGAAGGCCAGCGTATCGCTGATATTCCCCAGGAACATAGCGCAGCCCGGCGCAATCCACCACTGTGGCAAGCGACGCAGACGGTTGAAGACATGAACGTCGAGGATCTGACCCAGCGCATAAGCCATAAAGCTGGCGCAGGCGATACGGGCAACAAACAGATTCATCACTTCCAGTGCCTGCCAGCCCTGCCATTCACCCTGATAGAACAGCGCCGAGACACTGTAAGAGATAAACAGCGCCGGGATCATTACGGCCAGAATAATGCGTCGGGCCAGCGGTGCGCCAAAAATACGCACGGTGAGATCGGTCGCCAGGAAGATAAACGGGAAGCTGAATGCACCCCAGGTGGTGTGGAAGCCAAACACTGAAATGGGCAACTGAACCAGATAGTTACTTGAAGTGATCACCAGCAGGTGAAACAGCGATAACCAGAAAAGCGCATGCATACGCTGACGTGAAGAAAATGCGAGCATATTCAACCTTTTTAATGTTGGGGTGAGGGAACCCATTGCGGGACGCCGTTCGGGCAGCGCCTGGCAGTTTTATGAGCAAAAAACGGCGGCATCTTACCGCGTTGTGCTTTTTATGCAATGGTTAATTTTAGCGCAATCGTTATCGCCTTGCTTCACCGCCAGCACGCGCTAGAATGAGCGCCCCTTACCTGAACCGAGTTGATTATGAGCGATGCTTTTTCCTCTGCCGACCATCAGCTGGATGCCCGTGGCCTGCGTTGCCCGGAGCCGGTGATGATGGTGCGCAAAACCGTACGCAGCCTGCAGGATGGCGAGACGTTGCTGATCATCGCCGATGATCCGGCCACCACGCGCGATATTCCCGGCTTCTGCCGCTTTATGGAACATGGCTTGCTGGCGCAGCAAACCGACACGCTGCCCTATCAGTTTCTGATCCGCAAAGGCATGGCGGGTTAACGACAGCCGTACAGGCCGCCGTTAACCTCACTCTTCTGATCAGTAGCCGCCTGCTCAGGCGCGGCGACGCAGTAACCTCAGCGCGTTGGCGGTGACCAGCGCGGTCGCACCCGAATCCGCCAGCACCGCCAGCCAGAGTCCGGTCAGACCCAGCAGGGTTGTAACCAGGAAAATCGCCTTCAGCCCCAGCGCAATACCGATATTCTGACGGATGATGCGCCGAGTCCAGCGTGCCAGCGCAATCATCGGAGCCAGATTGCTGAGCTGATTACGCGTCAGGGCAGCATCGGCCGCTTCCAGCGCCACATCGGTGCCGCTGCCCATCGCAATGCCCAGCGTTGCCGCTTTCATTGCTGGTGCGTCGTTAATGCCATCCCCGACCATCGCCAGCGGCTGTTGCTGACTCAGTTCACGGATCGCCGCGACTTTATCGGCGGGCAGCAGACTGGCGCGATAATCAATATCCAGCTGGCGGGCTATGGTCGCCGCAGCGCGCGGATTGTCGCCGGTGAGCATCAGGCTCTCAATACCCAGCTTTTTCAGCGCCTTTAACGCCTCGACGGCATCGTCGCGCAGCTGATCGCGCAGAGCCAGCGCACCCAGCGCTTCGCCATCGCGCATCAGCACCACCAGAGTTTCACCTTCAGCTTCCTGTTGCGCTATCTGCGCATTTTGCTGCGGCGTCAGACCGGGCGCATGGCCGGGCGTCAGCAGCTGAATCTGCTGGCCAGCGACTTTCGCGCTGATGCCGCGTCCCGCCTGCACCTGCTGATCCTGCGCGTCAGGAATCACCAGATCACGCGCCTGCGCGGCCGCCACGATAGCGCTGGCCAGCGGATGGGTGGCACCCTGTTCTGCAGCGGCGCTCAGCGCCAGCATCTCTGACTCGCTGGTCGTGCCAAACCGCAGGATCTGCGTCAGCTGTGGCTTGCCCAGCGTCAGGGTACCGGTTTTATCAAACGCCATTCTGCGCACCGAACTCAGCCGCTCCAGCGCCGCACCGCCTTTGATCAGTGCGCCCTGTCGCGCCGCCGCAGCCAGCCCGGAGGTAATGGCTGCAGGCGTGGAGATCACCAGCGCACAGGGGCAGCCAATCAACAGCAGTGTCAGCCCTTTGTAGATCCACGGCTGCCAGTCGCCTGCACCGAGCAGTGGCGGCACCACCATCACCAGCAGCGACAGCAGCATGACCAGCGGCGTGTAAATACGGCTGAACTGGTCGATAAAGCGTTCGACCGGCGCACGATGTGTTTCCGCTTCTTCAATCAGTTGCAGGATACGGTCGATCGCGCTTTCACCCGGCTTCGACACCACTTCCAGCATCACCAGCCGATCAACACTGGTGGCACCGGCGAGAATTTTTTCGCCGCTGGCCCGCGTTACCGGCAGCGATTCACCGGTCAGCGCGCTCTCATCGAAACTGGCAAGCGGACTGATTAAGCTGCCATCGACCGGCAAGCGGCTGCCCGCCGCGACTTCAATCACATCGCCGGGTTGCAGCGCCGCAAGTGGTACCTCAGTCCGTTTGCCCTGTTCAAGACGAATCGCCGATTCAGGGCGCAACGCCATCAGGCTGGTAACGCCGCTGCGCGCCCTGGAGGCGGCATAACTTTCCAACTGCTCGCCCAGCTGAAACAGCACCAGCACCATTGCGGCTTCAGCGTGTGCGCCAATAATCAGCGCGCCAGCTGACGCCAGCGTCATTAATGTCTCAATGGTAAAAGGCGATCCGCTGCGCAGACGCTGCCAGGCGCCGCGCGCCACCGGGATCAGGCCGACCAGCGTGGTCAGCACAAACAGCCGATCGCCCCAGGCGGGCGCGAAGTAGCTGAGAATGCTACTGGCAAGCACCAGCAGCGCCAGCAAAATCAGCATCCGGTTATGTTGCCAGCCCGGCGTAGCGGGGGATGTGGCCGACGTGGCTGATGGGGTTGCGAGCTGGAAGCCGGCTTTTTTCACCGCCTGTTCAACGGCGTTTTGTACATCCTGGTCAGCGTTGACCACCAGTTTCTCGCTGCTGAACAACACACGGGCGTCGGTCACGCCACTTACCTGACGGACAGCGGTTTCAATGGTGCGGGCACACGACGGGCAATCCATCCCGCTGACCTGCCAGCTAAAGGGATAACTGTCGGCGCCTCGCCGGTCACTTTCCTCAGCGGGGTCGGCGTCGTTGCCAGGGCTGCAGTTGCTGTCACAGCAACAGCCTGCCGTTTCCGCAGGTACAGGCGTGGCGGCGTGAATAGAAAGGGAGCGGGGGCGGGCCTGGCGAACCTGGCACAGCGGTGTTGCTGCGGCGTGACTGGCACGGGGTTTGCCGCAGCCACAGGCGTGATGTTGATGCATATGACCTCCAGAGTGTAAGAATAGTGGGATGAGCAACGCAGCCCATCCTTTATCCTACACTCTGGAGTTAACTCCAGAGTCAAGGCTATTTTTCAGACGACCCACAACGAGCGCACGATCATAAAGTGACCGGCGAAGTAGCAGGCGGCGACAATCGCGCTGTCGGCGGAAAAGCGGCGACGATAGTGTGAGATAAACCAGACGGCGTTGGCCAGCAGCAGCAGACCGGCACCAACCATGATCGAGAAGCTGTAATCGGTCGGGCGGAAGAAGTACTGTTCGGTCGCTATCCAGGTCATCACCAGCGTCATGCCGATAAAGGTGCAGACAGGCCAGCGCAGATCTTCCAGTCGGCTCCAGATGACGCCAATCAGGGCGGCACCAATGATGAGCAGCGTCAGCGGAATCGGCCAGAAGAAGGTCATGGTCATGCTGGCGGCGAAGCAGAGGGTATAAAGCAGGTGCGACAGGAAGAAAGCCCCGATGGCATAGAGCATCTGCTGACGCGGCAGCAGCGTTAACGCATCACCGACCAGCGTCGCGACCAGACCGGCCAGAATCAGGTAGTCCGTAGTCTGCAGCACCGGTGCCTGCCAGGCCAGGCCGACGAGCAGCAGCAGCGTGACCGGTTTAAACAGCCAGCGTTGCCATTGCGGGCCGCGATAGGTGGCATCGACATAGAGCCAGCCGGAGAAAAGTACAGCGAGGAAAGACCAGAGCATTGTTTCTCCCTTTTTTACTCAAAATGGTGAAAGATCCCAAAATATCACTTCCAGTTTAGGTTAAGCCTCTGCGATGTGACAATCAGGCAACTCTGGTTGTATGCTTTGCCGCCTGATTAATCATCCCGCAGGCCCGAGATCGCTATGAGCAAACCGCCGCTAATTTTTATTATCGTTCTGGCAATTATCGCCGTACTGGCAACCCGTCAGTTCTTTAAGCAGCGCCGGGAAGTGGCGGTAAATGACGCTTCACCCGAGCGTTCTCTGCAGGTTGAGGTCAAAACCAAGCGTGAATTTCCTTCTCCCAATCGCCGTTCACGGCAGCGCGAAGTGATCGCCGGGGAAGAGATGCGCTATGAGGTGCTGTTTCATCCGCTGAACGGTGCCAGCGACATCAAAGTGCAGCTGAAAGAGGGGGAATATCATCAGCTGGATAAAGGCGCGAGAGGCGAGTTGAAGATGCAGGGCACGCGCTTTATCAGCTTCACGCCCCTGCAGTAACCGGCGGGCATTGCGCCCGCCCGGGATTATTTCTTGCGTGGGAAGTTTTTCTTCTGCCAGGCGACCAGTTCAAACACCCCGAACAGAAACACTTTGGCCTGGGTGACGCGGTCAATCGGCGGCGCATCTTTGGTCTGCGTGGTGCGCAGTAACACCAGCTGCAGACCATGCATCAGGATCATGAAAATAAGCGCAACGTTAATAAAATAAGTCAGCGGTTTAGGGTAGGGATGAATCAGGTTAGCCAGCAGAAATCCCCATACGCATAGCATCAACAGACGCCCCAAATTAAGTAACATCCTGCGTCTCCTGTTGACGTTGATACAAACGATAAGCCACTTGTCCGGCTATTTTCTCGCGATAAAGATCCCACTCTGGCGGCACCGGCGGTGCGCCATTTTCCACTTCACTTTCGACGTAAATCAGCGCCTGATCGGCCAGCCAGTGATTCTGCTCCAGCAACTGTAACGTCTGTTCCAGCAATCCCTGACGAAATGGCGGATCGATAAACACCACATCGAACGGTTCGCCTGGTTGTGCCAGCCAGTTTAACGCATTGGTCTGAATCACGGTGCCATTACTGGCGCGCAACGTCTGCAGATTTTTTGTCAGCTGCTGCGCCACCGGACGTTCCAGCTCCAGCAGCGTTGCCGATCCCGCGTAACGCGACAGGGCTTCCAGTCCTAATGCGCCGCTACCGGCAAAGCAGTCGAGGCAGCGCGCTTCTGGCAGCACCGGGGCCAGCCAGTTAAACAGCGTCTCACGCACCCGATCGGTGGTCGGGCGCAGTCCGGCGCTGTCCGGCACCGGCAGTTTGCGTCCGCGCCACTGGCCGCCAATGATGCGAATCTGCCCGGCACCGCCTGTACTGCGGGGGTTTTTATTCATCTTGCTCACAACTCGTCATAATTTGTTGCGTAGTTTAACGGGCGAATCGGTGAGAAGAAACGTTAAAAAAGGGTGCTGTGGTGAGCTGGCTGGAAAGTGTTAGACTACTGAGTTGCTGAAGTCATGCATTATTCTGCGGTTTACGCCGGTCTGGCGCTGACCAACTTTCATTGATTTACCCCTGGAAACCATGCGCGACCGGGACAAAGCCATCGAGGAGTGTCGTCACACAATGGCAAAAGAGAAAAAACGTGGCTTTTTTTCCTGGCTGGGATTTGGCAAAGAGGAAGAGAAACAACCTGTCGCGGAGGAGCAGACACAAGAGGTCGCAGA
The DNA here is from genome assembly GCF_982223955.1 of Pantoea sp. E956-1. Taxonomy (NCBI): domain Bacteria; kingdom Pseudomonadati; phylum Pseudomonadota; class Gammaproteobacteria; order Enterobacterales; family Erwiniaceae; genus Pantoea; species Pantoea sp. E956-1. The sequence goes on from NZ_CEUYZP010000006.1 coordinate 121,402, forward strand.
ACCCGCACAGCAGCAGGCAGAACAGGAAGCCCCGGCATTAAGCCAGGCTGAAGCACAAGCGGAAGAGACTGTCGTTATCACCGAAACGGTGGCCGGACAGCAGCGCGAGGCGGAAGTCACCGCGGCAGCGCCGCATGAACCGGCACCCGCGTTGCTGGATGAGGCTGAGTCGATTGAGGCCGATCCTGAAGCGCTTCTGGAAGTCTCCGCACCTGAACATGACGCGACGCCGGTGATTGACGCCGACGACGTGGTCACGCCGATCACTGACGAGGCTCCGGCAGATGCGCCGTTAAGCGAAGAAGAGCTGACCGCGCTGGCGCTGGGCGACGCCCTGATCGTTGAAACCCCGGACAGCGAAGCGGAAGCGCCATTAAGCGAAGAAGAGCTGACCGCGCTGGCGCTGGATGACGCCGGGATCGTTGAAACCTCGCACAGCGAAGCCGAAGCGCCGTTAAGCGATGACGCGCTGACGCCGGACGAGGCTGCGATCGTTGAAACGCCGGACAGCGAAGCGGAAGCACCGCTGACCGAAGAAGAACTGACCGCGCTGGCACTGGGCGACGCCGACGTCACTGACGCGGAACCGGCAGAAACGGTATCCGATACTGTCAGCGATCTCCCGCTGGCCGCCGCGCCACTCATCGTGCAGGAGCAGGAGCGACCCAGCAAAGAGGGCTTCTTTGCCCGCCTGAAGCGCAGCCTGGTAAAAACCCGTCAGAATCTCGGTTCCGGTTTTATCAGCCTGTTCCGTGGCAAAAAGATTGATGATGAGCTGTTTGACGAGCTGGAAGAGCAACTGCTGATTGCGGATGTGGGTGTGGATACCACGCGCCGCATCATCACGCATCTGACCCAGCAGGCAAACCGCAAGCAACTGCGTGACGCGGAAGCGCTCTACGGTCTGCTGAAAGCGGAGATGGCCTCGATTCTGGCAAAAGTGGATGCGCCACTGGATGTCTCAGGCAAAACGCCGTTTGTCATCCTGATGGTTGGTGTTAATGGCGTAGGTAAAACCACCACCATCGGTAAACTGGCGCGCCAGTATCAGGCCGAAGGCAAATCCGTGATGTTAGCGGCTGGTGATACCTTCCGCGCCGCGGCTGTGGAGCAGCTGCAGGTGTGGGGTCAGCGCAACAACATTCCGGTGATTGCTCAGCACACAGGTGCAGATTCCGCTTCGGTGATCTTCGATGCTATTCAGGCGGCTAAATCGCGTGGCGTTGACGTGCTGATTGCCGATACCGCGGGTCGTCTGCAGAACAAATCGCACCTGATGGAAGAGCTGAAAAAAATCACCCGCGTGATGAAAAAACTGGATGATTCAGCGCCACACGAAGTGATGCTGACGCTGGATGCCAGCACCGGACAGAATGCGGTCAGCCAGGCCCGACTGTTTAATGAAGCCGTCGGCGTGACCGGGATTGCGCTCACCAAGCTGGATGGCACCGCCAAAGGCGGCGTGATCTTCTCGGTGGCCGATCAGTTCGGTATTCCGATTCGCTACATCGGCGTCGGTGAAGGCATTGAAGATTTACGGCCGTTTAAGGCGGAAGATTTTATTGAGGCACTGTTTGCCCGAGAGGACTAATTAGGATGATTCGCTTTGAAGAGGTCAGTAAGGCATATCTCGGCGGACGTCAGGCGCTGCAGGGGGTAGATTTCCGTCTGCGTCCCGGCGAAATGGCGTTTCTGACCGGCCACTCTGGTGCCGGTAAAAGTACCTTGCTGAAGCTGATTTGTGGCATTGAGCGCCCGAGTGCCGGAAAAATCTGGTTCAGCGGCCATGACATTTCCCGTCTGCGTAACAGCGAGGTGCCTTTCCTGCGTCGTCAGATCGGCATGATTTTCCAGGATCACCACCTGCTGATGGATCGTTCGGTTTATGACAATGTGGCAATCCCACTGATTATCTCCGGTGCCAGCGGCGAAGACATTCGTCGTCGCGTTTCGGCGGCGCTGGATAAAGTGGGTCTGCTCGACAAAGCGAAGAGTTATCCGATTCAGCTTTCTGGCGGTGAACAGCAGCGGGTGGGCATCGCCCGTGCGGTGGTGAACAAGCCCGCCGTGCTGCTGGCCGATGAACCGACCGGTAACCTTGACGACGCGCTGTCAGAAGATATTCTGCGCCTGTTCGAAGAGTTCAACCGCGTCGGCGTCACCGTCCTGATGGCGACGCATGACAGCGGCCTGATTGCCCGACGCAATTACCGGATGATGACGCTGAATCAGGGACGCCTGCACGGAGGCCACGATGGTCAATAAACGCATTAAACGTCCGGCTGCGCCGAAAGCGAAACAGCAGTCGAAGAGTAAAGCGCTGAAGGGCGGCTGGCAGGAGCAGTGGCGCTATGCGCTGCGCGGCACGCTTTCTGATATGTGGCGTCAGCCGCTGGCAACCCTGCTGACGGTGATGGTCATCGCCATTTCACTGACGCTGCCCAGCGTCTGCTACATGGTGTGGAAAAACGTCAGCCAGGCGGCAACGCAGTGGTATCCGGCGCCGCAGTTAACCGTTTATCTCTCCAAAACGCTGGATGACACGGCGGCAGAAAACGTGGTGGCGCAACTCAAGCAGGTGGAAGGCGTGGATAACGTCAACTACCTGACGCGGGAAGAGGCGCTGAACGAGTTCCGCAACTGGTCAGGCTTTGGCGGCGCAATGGATATGCTGGAGCAGAATCCGCTGCCTGCGGTGGCCATCATCACACCTAAGCTCAATTTCCAGAACTCAGACACCATGCAAAGCCTGCGCGATCGGGTGACCAAAGTGCAGGGCGTGGATGAAGTGCGGATGGATGATAGCTGGTTTGCGCGCCTGGCGGCGCTGACCGGGCTGGTGGGACAGATCGCCTCAATGATTGGCGTGCTGATGATCGTGGCCGTCTTCCTGGTGATCGGTAACAGCGTCCGGCTCAGCATCTTTGCCCGACGCGACACCATTAACGTGCAGAAATTGATTGGTGCCACTGACGGCTTTATCCTGCGTCCGTTCCTCTATGGCGGCGCGCTGCTGGGCTTCAGCGGGGCGGTACTGTCGCTGCTGCTGTCGGAAGTGCTGGTGCTGCGTCTGCAGTCCGTTGTGGCCAGTGTGGCGACGGTATTTGGTACCACCTTCTCACTGGAAGGCTTCTCGTGGGATGAGGCGCTGCTGCTGTTACTGATTGCGGCGATCATCGGCTGGGTGGCTGCGTGGCTGGCAACGGTACAACATTTACGTCGATTTACGCCGCAGTAAACGCCTGCAACATTTTTTTGTTATAATGGTCCTCTGCTACCGATGGCGGGTGCAGAGGATAGTTCCCCTCTTCCCTTCCTGTCATCTGTGTGTAAAATATTCACCGCTATAATTGAACTTGTGGATAACTTTACCACTCTAAGTAGCACAGATTGCTTTCGGATTCCGCGCGACGTTGACGTAATGTATCGTCTGCGCAGGGAAATGTGCGGCAATTCCACTGAATTTGTGAGGGTTTGAATGACCAAAGAAATGCAAACTTTAGCTATTGCTCCTCTTGGCAACCTGGAGTCTTACGTCCGGGCGGCGAATACCTGGCCGATGCTCTCGGCAGAAGAGGAAAAAGCGTTGGCTGAACGGCTGCATTACCAGGGCGATCTGGATGCGGCAAAGACGCTGATCCTGTCTCACCTACGCTTTGTAGTTCATATCGCTCGTAATTACTCCGGCTACGGTCTGCCACAGGCTGACCTGGTCCAGGAAGGCAACATCGGCCTGATGAAAGCGGTACGTCGCTTCAACCCCGAAGTGGGTGTGCGTCTGGTTTCGTTCGCCGTGCACTGGATTAAAGCGGAGATTCACGAATACGTGCTGCGTAACTGGCGTATTGTGAAAGTCGCGACCACTAAAGCACAGCGTAAGCTGTTCTTTAACCTGCGTAAAACCAAGCAGCGTCTGGGCTGGTTCAATCAGGACGAAGTCGAGATGGTTGCGCGTGAGCTGGGCGTAAGCAGCAAAGATGTGCGTGAAATGGAATCGCGTATGGCCGCGCAGGATATGACCTTTGATATGTCTGCCGACGACGAGAGCAGCGAAGGCCGCTCTATGGCACCCGTGCTTTATCTTCAGGATAAAACCTCTGACTTTGCTGACGGCATTGAAGAGGACAACTGGGATGCGCACGCGGCTGACAAGCTGAGCTATGCGATGGAAGGTCTGGATGAGCGTAGTCAGCACATCATTCGCGCCCGCTGGCTGGACGAAGACAATAAAACCACGCTGCAGGAGCTGGCCGATCAGTACGGCGTGTCAGCCGAACGTGTCCGGCAGCTGGAAAAGAACGCCATGAAGAAACTGCGTATGGCGATCGAAGCGTAACGTACTTCGACATCTCAAGGGGCGACTTTATGTCGCCCTTTTTGTTTTTCTGCGTCTGACTACTCTACCGCCAGTATCCAGCCATCACTCTGCGCCCTGAAGCCACACGCCTGCATAAAGGCTGCCCGCACCTGCTGATCGTCACTGCCATCATCGGCAATCCACCAGTCAGCTATCGACCCATTCTGCCGGATCGTCTCCTCCAGTAAATAGTGTCCCACTCCACGTCGCCGGGTGACATCGCGCACCGACAGCCGGTGAATCTTGCCGTGGATCCCGGAAATTTCCAGCTGCAAAGCCGCCAGTAAGCGATCGTTAAAGCGCGCAGCATAGAGACGATGGCGCTCATCCAGCTGCTGCTCCAGTTTTTGAATCTCAAGATCCGGCCAGATTTTGCCAAGATCGATGCGGTCCTGCGCGGTCAGCGTGGTTAAACGCTGGATAGTAAGCTTCATAACAAAAACCTCTGTAACAGGGGAAAGTGCAGCGAAAGTGTACAACCAGAGTGCTACCACATTTTCACCAATAAAACAGGTCAAAAGGTGGCCTGGATGCCAGGATGATAGTTGTAAACAGGGATAGCAGGCGATCAATCCAGCATAACGCGCTGGAAAAGTGGTGAAAAACCGGCCGTTGCCTCCAGTGTATTATGCTGTTTCACTCAGTCAATTCTGAATATGTCAGTTGATTTACAGAAGAAACTTCCTGTTTAATAACCTGAAAAATAAAGCCTTATTACTAAAAAATGTCAGAAAAGCACGCTAACTCCTTCATGCTTAATCAGTTTTCGGCTTTATCTGGCAGCGCAAACACTCACAACATACACGACAAAACAAATGGGGTAGTCAGGATGAAAATGAAAGGTCGCGCATTACTGGCGGGATGTGTAGCACTGGCGATGAGCCATGCGGCGCTGGCTGAAGATATCAAAGTGGCGATTGTCGGCGCAATGTCTGGCCCGGTGGCACAGTACGGCGACATGCAGTTCGCCGGTGCGACTCAGGCAATTGAAGATATCAATGCCAAAGGCGGTGTTAACGGCAACAAACTGGTTGCGGTGAAATATGACGACGCCTGTGACCCGAAACAGGCGGTTGCGGTCGCGAACAAGGTGATTAACGACGGCATCCGCTACGTGATCGGCCATCTCTGCTCTTCATCCACCCAGCCCGCTTCTGACATCTATGAAGATGAAGGCGTGCTGATGATTACCCCGGCGGCGACCGCACCTGACCTGACTTCCCGCGGCTATAAACTGATTATGCGCACCACCGGTCTCGACTCCGATCAGGGGCCAACCGCCGCGAAATATGTGATGAGCGAACTTAAACCGCAGCGCATCGCTGTGGTCCATGACAAACAGCAGTATGGCGAAGGCCTTGCGCGCTCCGTACAGGAGAGCCTGAAAAAGCAGGGCGCCAATATCGTGATGTTTGAAGGTATCACCGCTGGCGATAAAGATTTCTCTACGCTGGTGGCGCGCTTCAAGAAAGAGAACGTTGATTTCGTCTATTTCGGCGGTTACTACCCGGAAATGGGCCAGATCGTGCGTCAGGCACGTGCTGCGGGCCTGAAAACCCAGTTTATGGGACCAGAAGGCGTGGGTAACGCCTCGCTGTCGAACATCGCCGGTGCCGCATCTGAAGGCATGCTGGTGACCCTGCCGAAACGTTACGATCAGGTTGAAACCAACAAACCGATTGTTGACGCGCTGAAAGCGAAGAAACTGGATCCGACCGGGCCGTTCGTCTGGACCACTTATGCTGCACTGCAGTCGCTGGCAACCGGCATGGAGCGCAGCAAGAGCGCTGAGCCGGACGCTATCGTGAAAAACCTCAAGGAAGGCGCTGCGGTGCCAACCGTGATGGGCAACCTGAACTGGGATGAGAAAGGCGATCTCAAGGGCTTTGAATTCGGCGTCTTCAAATGGCACGCCGATGGCACCTCGACTGCTGTGAAGTAAACCAGGCTGTTTTGTGGTGAGCGGGAGGCCGGTTAACCGGTTTTCCCTGACCAGCGACACGAACGCCTGGTGCTCGTCTGCCAGGCGTTTTTTGTACCCCGATCGCCCACGATCGGTTAAGTAAGGGTCAAGGTATGTCCGAGCAGTTCCTCTATTTTATTCAGCAGATGTTTAACGGTGTGACCCTGGGTAGCACCTACGCGCTGATCGCCATCGGTTACACCATGGTTTACGGCATTATCGGCATGATCAACTTCGCCCACGGCGAGGTCTATATGATCGGTAGCTATGTATCCTTTATCGTGATTGCCGCCCTGATGATGATGGGCATCGACACCACCTGGCTGATGATTGCGGCCGGCTTTGTGATGGCGGTAATTATCTCCAGCGCCTACGGCTGGAGCATCGAGCGCGTCGCCTACCGGCCTGTGCGCTCGTCCAAGCGCCTGATTGCGCTGATCTCCGCCATCGGGATGTCGATATTCCTGCAAAACTACGTCAGCCTGACGCAGGGTTCACGCGACCTGGCGCTGCCGAGTCTGATTACCGGACAGTGGACGGTAGGCGAGAGCAACGGCTTTGCCGCTACCATCTCCACCATGCAGATTGTAATCTGGGTGGTGACGTTCCTGGCGATGCTGGCGCTGACCACCTTTATCCGCTACTCGCGCATGGGCCGTGCCTGCCGCGCCTGCGCTGAAGACCTGAAAATGGCCAGCCTGCTGGGAATTAACACCGACCGCGTGATCTCGCTGACCTTTGTGATCGGTGCCGCGATGGCCGCGGTGGCGGGCGTGTTGCTGGGACAGTTCTACGGTTCAATCAACCCCTTCATCGGCTTTATGGCAGGCATGAAAGCGTTCACCGCCGCCGTGCTGGGCGGGATTGGCAGTATTCCGGGCGCGATGATTGGTGGTCTGGTGCTGGGCATCGCCGAGGCGCTGACCTCGGCCTATCTCAGCACGGAATATAAAGATGTGGTCTCGTTTGCCCTGCTGATTGTGGTGCTGCTGGTGATGCCGACCGGGATTCTGGGTCGCCCGGAGGTCGAAAAAGTATGAAGACTTCCTTTATCAATGCCCTGATCTCCTCCGTGATGCTGCTGGTGCTTGCCACCTTCTTTATGGGGCTGCGCCTGAATCTGGACGGCACTAATCTGGTGGTGCAGAACGCCGGTAGCGTGCGCTGGAACTGGATCGCCACAGGCTGTGCGGTGGTGTTTCTGTTTCAGCTGCTGCGTCCGGTATGGCAAAGCGGCCTGAAGAAAATCTCCGGTCCGGCGCTGGTATTACCGGGTCTGGATGGCTCGACGCCGAAGCAGAAGCTGGTGATGGCGGTGCTGATTATCGCCGCCGTTGCCTGGCCATTCCTGGTGTCACGCGGCACCGTCGATATCGCCACCATGACGTTGATCTACGTGATGCTCGGTCTGGGCTTAAACGTGGTGGTCGGCCTTTCTGGTCTTCTGGTGCTGGGTTATGGCGGCTTTTACGCCATCGGTGCCTACACCTTTGCGCTGCTGAACCACTATTACGGTCTCGGCTTCTGGCAGTGTCTGCCGCTCTCCGGCATAGTCGCTGCACTGTTTGGTCTGCTGCTGGGCTTCCCGGTGCTGCGACTGCGCGGCGACTATCTGGCGATAGTGACGCTGGGTTTCGGTGAGATCGTGCGTATTCTGTTGCTGAACAATACCGCCCTGACCGGCGGGCCGAATGGCATCAGCCAGATCCCGAAACCGACGCTGTTTGGTCTGGAATTTGGTCGTACGCCGCGTGAAGGCGGCTGGGATACCTTCCATAACTTCTTTGGGTTGAAGTACGATCCCAGCGACCGCATTATCTTCCTCTACCTGGTGGCGCTGCTGCTGGTGGTGTTGACGCTGTTTGTGATTAACCGGTTGCTGCGGATGCCGCTGGGCCGTGCCTGGGAAGCCCTGCGCGAGGATGAGATTGCCTGTCGTTCACTGGGTCTCAGCCCGACCCGCATTAAGCTGACCGCCTTTACCATCAGTGCCGCGTTTGCCGGTTTTGCCGGCAGCCTGTTCGCGGCGCGTCAGGGCTTTGTCAGCCCGGAATCCTTTACCTTTGTCGAATCCGCCTTTGTGCTGGCGATTGTGGTGCTGGGCGGGATGGGTTCGCAGTTTGCGGTGATTCTGGCCGCCATTCTGCTGGTGGTGTCACGCGAGCTGATGCGCGATCTCAATGAGTACAGCATGCTGGTGCTGGGTGGCCTTATGGTGCTGATGATGATCTGGCGTCCGCAGGGATTGTTGCCGATGAAGCGTCCGCATCTGAAGCTCAGAGCCGCTAAAAAAGGAGAGCAGGCATGAGTCAGCCTTTATTAGCCGTTGAAGGCCTGATGATGCGCTTCGGCGGTCTGTTAGCCGTGAACAATGTGGCGCTGGAGCTGCGTCCGCAGGAGATCGTTTCGCTGATTGGCCCCAACGGCGCCGGTAAAACCACCGTGTTCAACTGCCTGACCGGCTTTTACAAGCCCACCGGTGGCACGATTAAACTCCGTGAGCAGCATCTGGAAGGGTTACCGGGCCAGAAGATTGCGCGGATGGGCATTGTGCGGACGTTCCAGCACGTGCGTCTGTTCCGTGAGATGACGGTCATTGAGAACCTGCTGGTGGCGCAGCATCAGCATCTGAAAAGCGGCGTATTTTCCGGTCTGCTGAAAACCCCGGCGTTTCGCCGCAGTGAGAGCGAGGCGCTGGATCGTGCGGCGACCTGGCTGGAGCGGGTAGGGTTGCTGGATCTGGCTAACCGTCAGGCGGGCAATCTGGCCTATGGTCAGCAGCGTCGACTGGAAATTGCGCGCTGTATGGTGACGCGCCCGGAGATCCTGATGCTGGATGAACCGGCGGCGGGCCTTAACCCCAAAGAGACCCACGAGCTGGACGCGCTGATTGCGGAGCTGCGTGGCGAACATAAGGTGTCGGTGCTGCTGATTGAACATGATATGAAGCTGGTGATGGGGATTTCTGACCGTATTTATGTGGTCAATCAGGGAACGCCGCTGGCTAACGGAACGCCGGAAGAGATTCGTAATAACCCGGATGTCATTCGTGCCTATTTAGGAGAGGCCTGAGATGGCAAATGCGATGTTAACCATTGAGAACGTCAGCGCCCACTACGGCAAAATTCAGGCGCTGCACAACGTCAGCCTCTATATCAATCAGGGCGAAATCGTCACCCTGATTGGCGCTAACGGGGCCGGAAAAACCACGCTGCTGGGTACGCTGTGCGGCGAGCCGCGCGCGACGCAGGGCACCATTACCTTTGATGGCAAAACCATCACCGACTGGCAAACCTCACGCATTATGCGTGAAGCGATCGCCATCGTGCCGGAAGGCCGACGGGTCTTTTCGCGCATGACAGTAGAAGAGAACCTGGCGATGGGGGGCTTTTTTGCCAGCCGTCCGGACTATCTGACGCGGATCAAGCGCGTTTATGAACTCTTCCCGCGTCTGGATGAGCGTAAAATCCAGCGCGCCGGGACGATGTCGGGCGGCGAACAGCAGATGCTGGCGATTGGCCGTGCGCTGATGAGCCAGCCGCGGCTGCTGTTGCTGGATGAGCCGTCGCTGGGACTGGCACCGATCATTATTCAACAGATCTTCGACACCATTGAGCAGCTGCGCAGCGAGGGGATGACGATTTTCCTGGTGGAGCAGAATGCGAATCAGGCGCTGAAGCTGGCGGATAGGGGCTATGTGCTGGAGAACGGGCATGTGGTGCTCGAAGACACAGGTGCAGCTCTCCTTTCCAACGAAGCCGTCCGCAGCGCGTACTTAGGTGCCTGATGGGGCACGGCCTGGCTTACTGGTCAGGTTGCGGTTGGGCAGTGCTCGCCATCCTCACGTATATGTGTACGCTCTGGTGGATGCGCGCTTTGGTACACAGGCCTGGCTTACTGGTCAGGTTGCGGTTGGGCAGTGCTCGCCATCCTCACGTACTACGTGTACGCTCCGGTGGCTGCGCGCTGTCCGCCCGCAACCTGCCTGCGCCGCCGACGGCCTTCGAAATGGGTGTGTGATGCGCCGCCGACGGCCTTGAGTATCGGTGTGGGTGTTGCCGCCAACGGGCTTTGAGTTTGCCCTTAAAAAGCAGGGACAAGTGCTGTCATTGCCAGTATCCGTTACAATTTATGTAAATAAACGCGACTTTGTAATGGTGTATAGCCGCTCAGATTGCTGAAAACCCAAATCAGGGTGAATTTGGCTGCAACTAACAAACTCAACGCACAGGGAACACGGGCAGAGGAGGAAAGCGTCCCGCGCCATGGACGGCGCGGGCCGAGCATGTCATGGATGACGGATTTTGCGTCTTTCCGATCTGACCGTGTTCTCTGTGCAGGGCTCAGTCTTACAGCAACCAGGCCAGACTTTGTCAACAAGCTCAGCTGCAGTTAGTCGCTCTGCCTTTTCCGCTATTCAGTCTGTCACCCGGCTGTCATCTTTCTGTTATTAATCCTTCATTTCCCCGTGTCATGTTACTTCGCGAAACAGAAATCTGTGATTTCACGCGTATTTACCTGCACAGGAAAATTCTATGTCCGTCGTTACCTTTCGTCGTAGCCTGATGAGCGTGCTGCTCGGTCTGACGCTCAGCAGCCATGCCATGGCCGCCACTGAGATCCCTTTCTGGCACTCTATGGAAGGCGAACTAGGCAAAGAAGTGGATTCGCTGGCACAGCGTTTTAACCAGACGCATCCCGATTACAAAATTGTTCCGACCTACAAAGGTAACTACGAGCAGAGCCTGGCAGCAGGGATTGCGGCAGTGCGCAGCGGCAAAGCCCCTGCGGTGCTCCAGGTTTATGAAGTCGGTACAGCGACCATGATGGCCTCGCAGGCGATTGTGCCGGTGCATCAGGTCTTCAAAGACGCCGGTATCCCCTTTGATGAAAAGCAGTTCGTGCCCACGGTGGCGGGCTACTACAGCGACAGTAAAGGCCAGCTGATCTCTCAGCCGTTCAACAGCTCGACGCCAGTGCTCTACTACAACAAAGACGCCTTTAAAAAAGCGGGTCTGAACCCGGACCAGCCGCCGAAAACCTGGCAGGAGCTGGCGACGGATGCCGCCGCACTGCGCAAATCGGGCATGAGCTGTGGCTACGCCAGCGGCTGGCAGGGCTGGATCCAGATTGAAAACTTCAGCGCCTGGCACGCTCTGCCGGTAGCGACCAAAAATAACGGGTTTGACGGACTTGATGCGGTGCTGGAGTTCAACAAGCCGGTACTGGTTCGTCATATCGAGCTGCTGGAAGCGATGAACAAGAAAGGGGACTTCACCTACTTTGGCCGCAAAGATGAGTCCACCGCCAAGTTCTACAACGGCGACTGCGGTATCACCACCGCCTCATCCGGTTCGCTGGCTGATATCCGTCATTACGCCAAGTTCAACTTCGGCGTTGGCATGATGCCGTATGACGAGACCGTGCCGAATGCGCCGCAGAACGCCCTGATCGGCGGTGCCAGCCTGTGGGTGATGAAAGGCAAAGATGCCGCAACCTACAAAGGCGTGGCCGAGTTTATGCAGTTCCTCGCTAAACCGGAAATCGCCGCGGAATGGCACCAGAAAACCGGCTATCTGCCGATTACCACCGCCGCTTACGAGCTGACTAAACAGCAGGGCTTCTACGATAAGAATCCGGGTGCGGATATCGCCACCCGTCAGATGATGAACAAGCCGCCACTGCCGTTCACCAAAGGCATACGTCTGGGCAATATGCCGCAGATTCGTACCGTGATCGACGAAGAGCTGGAAAGCGTCTGGACCGGCAAGCAGTCGCCGCAGAACGCGATGGATAACGCAGTGAAACGCGGTAACGAGTTGCTGCGCCGCTTCCAGCAGCAGATGAAGTAATCTCTCCTTGCGGGCCAGCTCAGGCTGGCCCCTCTCTCTGACGCCAGGTACGCCATGTCTTCATCTCATCCGGTCTTTCGCACCAGCCTGTTGCCCTATCTTCTGGTGCTGCCGCAACTGCTGATTACCGCCATCTTCTTTCTCTGGCCTGCCGGTGAAACGCTGTGGTACTCGCTGCAAAGCCTCGATCCCTTTGGCATCTCCAGCAGCTTTGTCGGGCTGGAAAATTTCAGACGCCTGTTTGCCGATCCTTACTATCTGGATTCGTTCTGGACCACCATAAAATTCAGCGGCATGGTCACGGTGTTCGGCATGGTCTTTTCGCTGCTGCTGGCGGCGCTGGTGGATTATGTGGTGCGGCTGCGCCGTCTCTATCAGACGCTGTTGCTGCTGCCCTACGCCGTTGCGCCTGTGGTGGCCGCGGTGCTGTGGATGTTCCTGTTTAATCCGGGCCTGGGCCTGTTCAGCTATCTGCTGAACCACTTAGGCTACAACTGGAACTATGCGCAAAACAGCGGTCAGGCGATGTTCCTGGTGGTGCTGGCGTCGATCTGGCAGCAGATGAGCTACAACTTCCTGTTCTTCTTCGCCGCACTGCAGTCTATCCCCAAATCGCTGGTGGAAGCCGCCGCCATTGACGGTGCCGGACCGGTGCGTCGCTTCTTCAACCTCTCGCTGCCACTGATTACGCCGGTCAGCTTCTTCCTGCTGGTGGTGAATTTGATCTACGCCTTCTTCGATACCTTCCCGGTGATCGATGCCGCCACTGGCGGCGGGCCGGTGCAGGCGACCACCACGCTGATCTATAAAATCTATCGCGAAGGCTTTACCGGTCTGGATCTCTCTTCGTCCGCGGCGCAGTCGGTGGTGCTGATGCTGCTGGTGATCGGCCTGACGGTGCTCCAGTTCCGCTTTGTTGAACGTAAGGTGCAATACCAATGATTGAGAATCGTCGCGGGCTGGATCTCTTCAGCCACATTGTGCTGGTGCTGGGCGTGCTCACCATCCTGTTTCCGCTCTATGTCGCCTTTGTGGCGGCGACGCTGGATAACGAAGCGGTCTATCAGGTGCCGATGACGCTGGTGCCCGGCACGCACCTGTGGGAGAACATCTCGCGCATCTGGACGCATGGCGTCAACGGCAACGGGCCGGCGTTTGGCCTGATGCTGCTCAACAGCATGATCATGGCGCTCGGCATCACCTTCGGCAAAATTACGGTGTCGATGCTGTCGGCGTTTGCGCTGGTCTGGTTCCGTTTTCCGCTGCGCACGCTCTTTTTCTGGCTGATCTTCATCACCCTGATGCTGCCGGTTGAAGTGCGTATCTTCCCGACAGTGCAGGTGATCGCCGATCTCAACCTGCTCGACAGCTACAGCGGATTAACCTTGCCGCTGATGGCTTCGGCCACCGCCACCTTCCTGTTCCGTCAGTTTTTTATGTCGCTGCCGGATGAGCTGGTGGAGGCGGCGCGCATCGACGGTGCCAGCGCGATGCGCTTCTTTATCGACATTGTTTTGCCCTTGTCTAAAACCAATCTGGCGGCGCTGTTCGTGATCACCTTTATCTACGGCTGGAACCAGTATCTCTGGCCGCTGCTGATCATCAATGACGCCAGCCTCGGCACGGCGGTAGCGGGGATAAAAAGTATGATCTCCACCAGCGGTTCACCGACACAGTGGAACGAAGTGATGGCGGCAATGTTATTAACCCTGATCCCACCGCTGGTGGTGGTGTTAGTCATGCAGCGTGCCTTTGTGCGCGGTCTGGTTGAGAGTGAGAAATAAGATGGCAGGCGTAACCCTTCAGGCAGTAACTAAAACCTACGATGGCAAAAATCAGATCATCCAGCCGCTGAATGTCACCATCAATGACGGCGAATTTATGGTGATGGTCGGGCCTTCCGGCTGCGGGAAATCGACTCTGCTGCGCATGGTGGCCGGACTGGAGCGCGTCACCTCGGGCGATATCTATATCGACAACCGGCGTGTCACCCAGGAAGAGCCAAAAGATCGCGGCATTGCGATGGTGTTCCAGAACTACGCGCTCTATCCCCATATGTCAGTGGAGGAGAACATGGCCTATGGCCTGAAAATCCGTGGGATGGGCAAAGAGCAGATTCGTCAGCGGGTGCTCGACGCGGCGCGGAGTCTGGAGCTGGATCACCTGCTGATGCGTCGGCCTCGCGAACTCTCGGGCGGACAGCGTCAGCGCGTGGCGATGGGTCGCGCCATCGTGCGTGAACCGGCAGTTTTTCTGTTTGATGAGCCGCTCTCTAACCTTGATGCCCGCCTGCGGGTGCAGATGCGGCTGGAACTGCAACAGCTGCATCGCCGCTTACAGACTACCAGCCTCTATGTGACGCACGATCAGGTGGAGGCGATGACGCTGGCGCAGCGGGTGATGGTGATGAACAAAGGGGTGGTCGAGCAGCTTGGCACGCCGGTCGAAGTCTATGAGCGTCCCGCCAGCCAGTTCGTTGCCTCGTTCATCGGCGCGCCCGCGATGAACCTGCTGAAAGGGCAGTTCAGCAGTGACGGCACGCGCTTTAATCTTGATGCCTCACACGCGCTGCCGCTCAGCGACAGTAAAGCGAAATGGGCTAACCGACCGGTGGTGCTGGGTATCCGGCCAGAGCACATCCGGCTCAGTAGCCGCGAGCAGGGCGGTGTGCCACTGCGGGTCGATACGCTGGAGATGCTGGGGGCGGATAATCTGGCACATGGTCGCATCGGTGACACGCCACTGGTGGTACGCTTAGCCCACAGTGAACGCCCGCAGCCAGGCAGTACGCTGTGGCTGCATCTGCCGTCAGATGCGTTACACTTCTTCGATTCAACTCATGGGAAGCGTCTGGAATGAGCACACAACACTGGCCTTATCCCCGCATCGTTGCCCATCGCGGCGGCGGTAAACTGGCACCGGAAAATACGCTGGCGGCGATCGACACTGGCGCGAAATATGGTCATCAGATGATTGAATTTGATGCCAAATTATCGGCCGATGCGCAGATCTTCCTGCTGCATGACGACACGCTCGATCGCACCAGCAACGGCTGGGGCGTGGCGGGTCAGCTGCCGTGGGAGAAGCTGTCGCAGCTTGATGCGGGCAGCTGGTTTGGCAACGCGTTTACCGGTGAAAAGCTGGCGCGGCTGGATCAGGTGGCGGCACGCTGCCGTCAGCATCAGATGATGGCGAACATCGAAATCAAACCGACCACCGGCAGCGATGCTGAAACCGGACGCGCCGTGGCGCAGGCTGCCGCGATACTGTGGCAGGATCAGGTCGCACCGTTGCTCTCTTCGTTCTCTTTTGAGGCGCTGGAAGCCGCGATGAAGGCAGAGCCGCAGTTGCCGCGTGGCCTGCTGTCGCACAGCTGGGATCCGCAGTGGCAGGAGAAAACTGCTGCGCTGGCGTGTGTCTCAATTCATCTTAATCATAAGGTGCTGACCGCTGAGCGGGTCGCCGAACTGAAAGCCGCAGGCCTGAAGATTCTGGTTTATACCGTGAACAGCACGGATCGGGCGCGGGAATTGCTGAAATGGGGCGTCGATGCCATCTGTACTGACGCCATCGACATCATCGGCCCCGATTTTAGTTAGTTCTGGTTTAGATTCTGATTCTGCTGGCCCGGCTGCGTGGTAATCACCCGCTGCTGGGCGCTGTTCCGCTGTTCCTGCATTTTACGCTGCGTGTCCTGCGTCTGACGCTGCTGATCCTGGCGCAGCTTCAGCTGTTGCTGCTGCTGCTGGGTCTGCATCTGCGACTGCATCCGCTGCTGGCTGGGGTTATAGCCAGGTTTATTCGGATCGTTAGTGCTGTTCAGCGTGTTCGCCTGACTGGCGAAAGGCAGCAGAGCGGCCAGAATAATCATCCACTTTTTCATCACTCCTCCTTCCTTAAAGCGACAGGGTTTTGGGTGCACAACCGCGTACACCGATATCAGGGTCGTAGCCATAAGTTTACCCGATATCACAGACCTTACTTTCCGATCTATTCCTGATTTGACTTAACCCCGGTTATTTTGCTGTATTTGTAGGCACTTGCAGAAATGATAAAAAAATGTAAATAACAATACGGGATGGTGGCAGGATGAAAATGCAGCAAACAGTGCGTCAGCTTAGCTGGTCGCTGGTGATGAGTTTCACCGTCGTGGCAGGCGCTAATGCCGCGCCAACGCAGGCTCCGCCGGTCTCCTACGGCGTAGACAGTGACACTTTTCACCCGGTAAAAGCGCAGCACGGCATGGTGGCATCGGTGGATGCGATGGCGACGCAGGTTGGCGTGGAGATCCTGCGTCAGGGCGGTAATGCTGTGGATGCCGCAGTGGCGGTGGGCTTTGCGCTGGCCGTAACGCATCCGCAGGCGGGCAACCTCGGCGGCGGCGGTTTTATGCTGCTGCGCACTGCCTCTGGCCGCGCCACGGCTATCGATTTCCGTGAAATGGCACCGGGACACGCGTCGCGTGACATGTTCCTGGATAAGCAGGGCAACGCCGACAGCAAGCTGTCGCTGACATCACACCTCGCCTCCGGCACGCCGGGCACCGTGGCCGGACTGGCGCTGGCTGCGCAGAAATATGGCACTCTGCCGCTGAGCACCCTGCTGGCTCCGGCGATTAAACTGGCGCGTGACGGTATTCCGGTCAACGACGCGCTGGCGGATGACCTGAAAACCTACGGCAAAGAAGTGCTGATCACCCATCCCAACAGCAAAGCGATTTTCTACAAACCGGACGGCACACCGTGGCAGAAAGGCGATAGGCTGGTGCAGAAGAACCTGGCTCACAGCCTGCAACTGATCGCCCGTCAGGGGCCGGATGCGTTTTACAAAGGTGAAATCGCGGATGAGATCGCCGGAGAGATGGCGCAACATGGCGGCCTGATCAACAAAGCTGACCTGGCGGCCTATCGTGCGGTCGAGCGTAAGCCAATAAGCGGAACCTACCGTGGCTATGAAGTCTTCTCAATGCCGCCGCCGTCATCCGGTGGCATCCACATCGTGCAGATTCTGAATATCCTGGAGAACTTCGATCTGGCGAAAATGGGCTTTGGCAGTGCTGATGCCATGCAGGTGATGGCGGAAGCGGAGAAATATGCCTACGCGGATCGCTCGGAATATCTTGGCGATCCTGATTTCGTGAAGGTACCGTGGCAGGCGCTGACCAGTAAAGCCTATGCCAAAACCCTGGCGCAGCAGATCGATGTGACGAAGGCACGGCCTTCCAGCGAGATTAAACCGGGCAAGCTCGAACCTTATGAAAGCAATCAGACCACCCATTTCTCGGTGGTGGATAAGCAGGGGAATGCGGTCGCGGTGACTTATACGCTTAACACCTATTTCGGCAGCGGAATTGTGGCGGGCAACAGCGGCATCCTGATGAATAACGAGATGGATGACTTCTCCGCCAAGCCAGGCACGCCCAATGTTTACGGGCTGGTCGGCGGGGAAGCGAATGCGGTGCAACCGGCGAAACGTCCGTTGTCATCCATGTCGCCAACCATCGTCGCTAAAGGGGGCAAAACCTGGCTGGTGACCGGCAGTCCTGGCGGCAGCCGCATTATCACTACGGTGTTGCAGATGGTGGTTAACAGCATCGATTTCGGGATGAACGTGGCGGAAGCCACCAATGCGCCGCGCTTCCATCATCAGTGGCTGCCGGATCAGTTGCGGGTGGAGAAGGGCTTCAGTCCCGATACGCTGCGTCTGCTGGAAAGCAAAGGTCAGCATGTGAAGGTACTACCGTCGATGGGCAGTACGCAGAGCATCATGATCGGGCCGGATGGCATGCTCTATGGCGCTTCCGATCCGCGCAGCATTGATGATTTGAGTGCGGGTTATTGAGATTTAAAACTGCTGACAAACTCAAACCCGGGTGAATCTGATAGCAATAAATTAGCTTAATGCGCAGGGAACTGGGTCAGAAGAGGAAAGCGTCCCGCGCCAGGACGGCGCGGGCCGAGCATGTCATGGATGACGGCTTTTGCGTCTTTCCGATCTGACCCTGTTTCCTGCGCAGGCGCTAAATGACAGCGAACCTTGTCAGGGTTTATCAGCAGAAAGGACGCCTTCGGGGCTCTTTCTGCTTCCACACCTCAGGCTTTAACCCGCGCCATATAATGCGCGTCGATCAGTTCACCGTGCCGCATTGCGAAGCCTTTAGCCGTTCCCTCAATCTCAAAACCGAAACGCTGATAAAGGGTGATAGCCGGGCCATTATCGACGAACACGGTCAGTTCCATTCGGCTCACCTGTAGCCAGTTGTCGCACAACGCGACCATTTCACACATGAGTGCGGTTCCGACGCCACGCTGACGATAGCGTTCATCCACGCCCATTCCCAGTGAGGCGACATGACGGCGTCTGGCGCGCTCTTCCACATGCAGCGCACACTGACCGACGACGACATCATCGATACAGGCCACCAGCAGATGCGCATGAGGCTGAGGCGTCGCGAGACGGGTATGCCACATCTGGAGTGAGGAGTGGGGCAAATGGAGTGTGCTGGCCTGGGTATCAGGCTGACCGTAGATCCTGTGCAGCGCAGCAGCATCTTCTGGCCTAACGTGGCGGACAACTATTTCACTCATGGTTTCTCCTTTAGTCCATTAAAACCCTTTAAACATCAAGGTATTCACCGCGTTAATCAGAGTAAAAAATGTGAAAATGACTTTACAGACGCGAATGATAATGATTATTATTGTCATGCGTTCTCGGGAGGTCGCCCGACAGCCTGAGAAAGCACGACATTGCTCACATTGCTTCCAGTATTATTTAGCCAGCTTATCCGCTGGCTTTTTTTTGCCTGCCCTTCTTCAGTGCTTTTCAGTCACTGCTCAATGCTCATTCAACGATTTTGAACAGAGGCGTGAAGTTTTTCAGCTATCAATCAGACCCCCTCAGGGACAGACTATAAAAAACATTGAGGAGATTTGAACATGATTTATGTACGCAAAGCTGAAGAACGCGGTCACGCAAACCATGGCTGGCTGGATAGCTGGCACACATTCTCTTTCGCCAGCTATCACGATGCGAACTTTATGGGTTTCTCCGCGCTGCGGGTCATCAACGAAGATGTGATTGATGGCGGCCAGGGGTTTGGTACCCATCCTCACAAAGATATGGAAATCCTGACCTACGTGCTCTCCGGTACGGTTGAGCATCAGGACAGCATGGGCAACAAAGAGCAGATCCCGGCAGGGGAGTTCCAGATCATGAGCGCCGGCACCGGTGTACGTCACTCTGAGTACAACGCCAGCGAAAGCGAGCCGCTGCACCTTTATCAGATCTGGATCATCCCTGAACGTACCGGTATCGAGCCACGCTACGATCAGCGCCGCTTCCCGGATGTGCAGGGACGTCAGCTGGTGTTAAGCCCGGATGCCCGTGAAGGATCGCTGAAAGTCTTTCAGGACATGACCTTATCGCGCTGGGTAATGGCTGCCGGCGAACAGGACAATGTCGCGATTGAGGCGGGACGTCGTATCTGGATTCAGGTGGTGAAAGGTGATGTTACCGTTAACGGCAACGCCATCACCACCAGCGACGCCCTGGCGATCTGGGACGAAAGCGCGCTGACCATTGAAGCCAGCTCGGCTGCAGAAGTCCTGCTGTTTGATCTGCCACCAGTCTAAGCCGATAACGGGCGCGCATCGTCGCGCCCGGTTGGCAATTTTGTGACAGAAAAGTGATAGACTCATCGTACTTTAGCTTTAAGGGCGATCCCAGGCGCTACGATGAAGAAGAAAAGACCGGTATTACAGGACGTTGCCGATCGCGTCGGCATTACTAAAATGACCGTCAGCCGTTACCTGCGTAATCCAGAGCAGGTCTCCGTTGCCCTGCGGGATAAGATCGCGGTGGCACTGGATGAGCTGGGTTATATCCCCAATCGCGCCCCCGATATGCTTTCTAACGCCACCAGCCGCGCCATTGGCGTACTGCTGCCGTCACTCACTAACCAGGTTTTTGCTGACGTCTTACGCGGCATCGAAGCCGTCACTGACGAAGCCAACTATCAGACGCTGGTCGCCCACTTTGGTTACAACCCGCAAAAAGAGGAGCTGCAACTGCGCTCGCTGCTGGGCTGGAACATTGATGGGGTTATCCTCACCGAACGCACCCATACACCAGGCACGCTGCGCATGCTGGAAGTGGCCGGTATCCCGGTGATTGAAGTGATGGACAGCGTCACACCCTGCCTGGATATGGCGGTAGGCTTCGATAACGTTGAAGCGGCCCGGCAGATGACGCAGGCGATCCTCAGCAAAGGTCATCGTCACACTGTCTATCTCGGCGCACGCCTGGATGAACGTACGCTGCAGAAGCAGCGTGGTTACGAAATCGCGATGCGCGAAGCGGGGCTGACGCCGCGTAGTGTGATGATGGAAGATGCCTCTTCATTCAGCGCCGGCTGTGATCTGCTGCGTGAGGCCCAGCGCCTTTACCCCGAAACGGATAGCCTGTTCTGTACCAACGATGACCTGGCGGTCGGCGCGATGTTTGAGTGCCAGCGTCAGGGATTGCGGGTGCCCTCTCAGATGGCGATTGCCGGTTTCCACGGTCACGACATCAGTCAGGTTGTCACGCCACAACTGGCGACAGTGCTGACGCCACGCGACCGCATGGGACGTGAAGCCGCGGCGCTGCTGCTGGCGCGCATTGCCGGAGAAACCAGCACCTGCCAGCCGCTGGATGTCGGTTTTGAGATCAGTGAAGGTGGCAGCATCTGATTGTGGCGTTTTTATGAGTCAGCTCACACTTTCATGCTTTTCCTGGTAAAAAGGTTGCCAGGCTGTTAAGCGGCCAGGAGAATGAGAAACGATATTGTTATCGGTAACATTGGCAAATTCTCACCTGCCGGAGCAGAAAAATGACAACGCAATCCCCGTCGCATCACGTTTTTATCCTGATGGGCGTTTCAGGCAGCGGAAAGTCTGCCGTCGCCAATCAGGTCTCTCACCAGCTGAATACAGCCTTTCTTGACGGTGATTTTCTCCACCCCCGCGCCAACATCCTGAAGATGGCCGATGGTCATCCGCTGGATGACAACGATCGCCAGCCGTGGTTACAGGCACTGAACGACGCCGCGTTTGCCATGCAGCGCACCCAGGCGATTTCCGTGATTGTCTGTTCAGCACTGAAGAAAAGTTATCGCGACATCCTGCGGCAGGGAAATGACAATCTGCGTTTCGTCTACCTGAAGGGCGACTTCGACACCATCGAAGCTCGCCTGAAAGCGCGTAAAGGCCACTTCTTCAAGCCGCAGATGCTGGTGACGCAGTTTGCGACGCTGGAAGAGCCGGGTCGCGATGAACCGGATGTACTGGTGGTGGATATCGCGCATTCACTGGACGACGTGGTGGCGGCTACGGTTGCGACTATCCAGGACGCTATCAGCCAGGGTTAGAGATGAATACCGCAACACTCGTTTTGACCGCAGCAGGCTCCGTCCTGCTGCTGCTTTTTCTGGTGATGAAGGCCCGTATGCACGCCTTCGTCGCATTGATGCTAGTGTCTATCGGTGCCGGGCTGTTCTCCGGCATGCCACTGAATCAGATCGCTGAAACCATGCAGAAGGGGATGGGCGGCACGCTCGGCTTCCTCGCGATTGTGGTGGCGCTGGGTGCCATGTTCGGCAAAATCCTGCATGAAACCGGCGCAGTTGATCAGATCGCCATCCGGATGCTGAACACCTTTGGTCAGAGCCGCGCCCATTACGCGATGGGCATTGCCGGTCTGATCTGCGCGCTGCCGCTCTTTTTTGAGGTGGCAGTCGTGCTGTTGATCAGCATCGCTTTTGCGGTGGCACGGCGTACCGGCGGCAATCTGGTGAAGCTGGTGATCCCGCTGTTTGCCGGTGTGGCCGCGGCGGCGGCGTTCCTGCTGCCCGGACCGGCCCCGATGCTGCTGGCCTCGCAGATGCACGCAGACTTTGGCTGGATGATCCTGCTGGGTCTCTGTGCGGCGATCCCGGGCATGCTGATTGCCGGGCCACTGTTTGGCAACTTCATTGGCAACCACGTCTCGTTCAGCGCGCCGCCGGAAGATCATCAACCGGATGTCGATGAGAGCAAACTGCCCTCGTTTGGCTTCAGCCTCTCACTGATTCTTTTTCCGCTGGTGCTGGTTGGCCTGAAAACCATCGGCGCGCGCTTCACGACCGAAGGCACCACGCTGTATGAGTGGCTGGAATTTATCGGCCATCCATTCACCGCCATCCTGCTGGCGCTGCTGGTGGCGATTTATGGCCTGGCTTACCGTCAGGGTATGGATAAAGAGCGGGTAATGCAGGTGTGCGGCAGCGCGCTGCAACCGGCCGGGATTATCCTGCTGGTGATTGGCGCGGGCGGCGTGTTTAAGCAGGTGCTGGTGGACTCCGGCGTGGGTCCGGTGCTGGGCAATGCGCTGACCGGCGCAGGACTGCCGATTGCGCTGGCCTGCTTTATCCTGTCGGGTGCGGTGCGGGTGATTCAGGGATCGGCGACGGTCGCCTGTCTCACCACGGTGGGCTTAATCATGCCGGTGATTGAACCGCTGCACTACAGCGGTGCTCAGCTGGCGGCCCTGTCGATCTGTATCGGCGGCGGGTCGATTATCATCAGCCACGTCAACGATGCCGGGTTCTGGCTGTTTGGTCGCTTCACCGGGGCCAGCGAAGCGGAAACGCTGAAGACGTGGACGCTGATGGAGACCATTCTCGGCACCGTTGGCGCGGTGGTCGGAATGATCGCCTTCACGCTGCTCTCTTAATCATGTCGGTTCTGCGCTTCCCTGGTTTCAGGGGAAGCGCAGATATTATCCTACAGCTTCAGATAAGCCCGAATGCCGTCCAGGAACATCTGAGTTGCCAGCATAATCAGAATCAATCCCATCAACCGCTCCAGCGCATTCACGCCTTTATCACCCAGCAGACGCAGGAACAGACCTGACATCAGCAGAATGCCCACCGTCACCCCCCAGGCGATCAGCAGCGCGCCGACCAGGTGCGACATCTGATGCGGATATTGATGCGACAGCAGCATCAACGTCGCCAGCAGCGATGGCCCGGCCACCAGCGGAATCGCCAGCGGCACCAGGAAGGGCTCTTCACCCGCCGGTAAGCCAGAACTGCTGCTTTCCGCTGACGGAAAAATCATCTTGATGGCGATCAGAAACAGGATAATCCCGCCGGAAATCGACACCGTTTCAGTACGCAGATTTAAAAACGCCAGGATGCGTTCGCCGGTAAACAGGAACAGCAGCATGATGATCAGCGCGATCAACATTTCACGGATTAGCACCACCCGCCGCCGTTTCGGCTCCAGATGCTTTAAAACCGACATAAAAATCGGCAGATTGCCCAGCGGATCCATAATTAACAACAATAATATTGTCGCCGAAATCATTTCAGTCATCGGTTTTGCGCCATGTTGTTCGCGAAAAAGCGGAGTTATTAGTTACGCTGCTGAAAAAGTTAGCGTAATCGAATTAATTCACTTGCTACCCGGCCTGCATTTTGTAGAGTGAGGGGACACAGGTAAATCTTATTATTACGCAGAGCGGCGTGAAAATAGCACGCCGCTCTCTCCTCTGAAATGAAAAGCAGGTGTAACTGCCTTAGACGGACACGACATGAAGAATGTAGGTTTTGTTGGTTGGCGCGGTATGGTCGGCTCCGTGCTGATGTCCCGCATGAGTGAAGAGCGCGATTTTGATGCAATCAATCCGGTCTTCTTCTCGACGTCGCAGCATGGTCAGGCGGCACCCGCATTTGCGGGCAAACAGCAGGGCACATTGCAGGATGCGTTTGATATTGAGGCGCTGCGGGCGCTGGATATCATTATTACCTGCCAGGGCGGCGACTACACCAGTGACGTTTATCCAAAGCTGCGTGCCAGCGGCTGGCAGGGATACTGGATTGATGCGGCCTCCACGCTGCGCATGAAAGATGATGCCATCATCATCCTCGATCCGGTCAACCATGCGGTGATTCGCCAGGGCATCGACAGTGGGATCAAAACCTTTGTCGGCGGTAACTGTACCGTCAGCCTGATGCTGATGTCACTGGGCGGCCTGTTTGCTCAGGACCTGGTGGAGTGGGCTTCGGTTGCCACTTATCAGGCGGCTTCTGGCGGTGGCGCGCGCCACATGCGTGAACTGCTGACCCAGATGGGCATGCTGCACGATCACGTTGCGCCTGCGCTGCAGAACCCGGCTTCCGCTATCCTCGACATCGAGCGTAGCGTGACTGACTTCACCCGTTCCGGCACCCTGCCGACCGATAACTTCGGCGTACCGCTGGCGGGCAGCCTGATTCCGTGGATCGACAAACAGCTGGAAAACGGTCAGAGCCGTGAAGAGTGGAAAGGCCAGGCGGAGACCAACAAGATCCTCGCCACCTCTAAAGTCATTCCGGTGGATGGATTGTGCGTGCGCGTCGGGGCACTGCGCTGCCATAGCCAGGCGTTTACGCTGAAGCTGAAACGTGACCTGCCGCTGGCTGAAATCGAGCAGCTGCTGGCCTCCCACAATGAGTGGGTCAAAGTGGTGCCGAATGACCGTGAACTGACGATGCGTGAACTGACGCCCGCCGCCGTTACCGGCACGCTGACCACGCCGGTTGGACGGTTGCGTAAACTGAATATGGGGCCGGAATATCTCTCCGCCTTTACGGTGGGCGACCAGCTATTATGGGGCGCAGCCGAACCGCTACGTCGCATGCTGCGGTTATTAACCAGCTAAACAAAAAAACATCGCCAAAGGCCGGATTTATCCGGCCTTTTTTGTCTTTGTCGTACACGAAACACTCTGCCGTTTCGCTTACTCAGTGATCAACTTCCCTTTTTTGCCGGTCGGTAAAGAATATTTTGCTTTAGTCCATGGCAACTGCTGTGACCAAGCTATGATTTAACCATGATGTGCCACAGGTAACTCTTGTGCTTTCCGGACTAAATGGTTGTGGTACACGGCAAAAATACTTTTACCACGGAATGGTCTGACACCTTTTGTCGTTGTACGTATGGCTCAATGAAGAGCAGCGCAGGTGAAGCGCGACAGGCTGTGTCGCGTTCATTTCGGCTGCCAATTATCACAGGAAGAAAGTCATGTCAGAGCTTCCCGATCGCGAGGCGATCAATGCCCTGTTTGCGGGTAATTATGCCGACCCTTTTTCATTACTAGGGATGCACCGAACTCAGCAAGGCCTTGAAGTCAGGGCGTTGCTCCCCGAAGCGCTTGAGGTGTGGGTCATTGAAACCTCCACCGGGCGCAAACTGGCACAGCTGGCGTGTGAAGATGCACGCGGCTTCTTCAGTGGCGTCATTCCACGCCGCAAAAACCCGTTCCGCTATCAACTGGCGGTGAACTGGCACGGCCAGCAAAACCTGATAGATGATGCCTATCGCTTTGGCCCGCTGCTGCAGGAGATGGATCTGTGGCTACTGGCGGAAGGGACACACCTGCGTCCCTATGAGACGCTGGGCGCGCATGGCGACGTTATTGATGGCGTCTTTGGCACCCGCTTCTGCGTCTGGGCACCCAATGCCCGTCGCGTTTCAGTGGTTGGCGATTTCAACTTCTGGGATGGCCGCCGTCATCCGATGCGTCTGCGTCAGGAACTGGGTATCTGGGAGCTGTTTGTGCCGGGCGCGGTCAACGGCCAGCTCTACAAGTATGAAATCATCGATGCCAATGGCGAACTGCGTATCAAAGCGGACCCGTATGCCTTTGAAGCGCAGATGCGTCCGCAAACTGCGTCGATGATCTGTGGTCTGCCTGAACCGGTTGAGATGAAAGAAGAGCGCAAAGCTGCCAACGCTTTTGACGCGCCGATCTCCATCTATGAAGTACATCTGGGATCCTGGCGTCGTCACACCGACAACAACTTCTGGCTGAGCTATAAAGAACTGGCTGAACAGCTGGTACCCTACGTCAAAGAGATGGGCTTTACCCATATCGAACTGCTGCCGATCAACGAACATCCGTTTGATGGCAGCTGGGGCTATCAGCCGCTGGGCATGTATGCGCCGACCCGCCGTTTTGGTACCCGTGATGAGTTCCGTGCCTTCATTGACGCCGCCCATGAAGCGGGCCTCAACGTGCTGCTCGACTGGGTGCCGGGTCACTTCCCCAGCGACGATTTCGGTCTGGCGAAGTACGACGGCACTGAGCTCTATGAACACAGCGACCCGCGTGAAGGCTTCCATCAGGACTGGAACACCCTGATCTACAACTTTGGTCGCCGGGAAGTGAGCAATTACCTGTCGGGCAACGCGCTTTACTGGACGGAGCGCTTTGGGATTGATGGCCTGCGTGTGGATGCGGTGGCATCGATGATTTACCGCGACTACAGCCGCAGCGAAGGGGAATGGGTGCCGAATCAGTATGGCGGCCGTGAGAACCTGGAAGCAATTGAGTTTCTGCGTTACACCAACCGTACGCTCGGCACCGTGGCATCCGGTTCGGTGACGATGGCCGAAGAGTCTACGGACTACCCTGGCGTCACGCGTCCCACCGAAGGCGGCGGGCTGGGCTTCTGGTTCAAATGGAATCTGGGCTGGATGCACGACACCCTCGACTACATGAAGGTCGATCCCATCTACCGCAAGCACCATCACGACCTGATGAGCTTCGGCATGATGTACAACTACACCGAAAACTTCGTGCTGCCGTTGTCGCATGACGAAGTGGTGCACGGTAAGCGCTCGATTCTTGATCGTATGCCGGGCGACGCGTGGCAGAAGTTCGCCAATCTGCGTGCTTACTACGGCTGGATGTGGGGCTTCCCCGGCAAGAAATTGCTGTTTATGGGCAACGAATTTGCCCAGGGGCGCGAGTGGAACCACGACGTCAGCCTCGACTGGCATCTGCTGGAAGGCAGCGATAACTGGCATCACGGTGTCCAGCGTCTGGTGCGCGATCTCAACCACACCTATCAGTACTACACGCCGCTGCATCAGCTCGACTTCGATCCGGCAGGCTTTGAGTGGCTGGTGGTAAACGATGCGGAGCACTCCGTCTTCGCCTTTGTCCGTCGTGACCGTGAAGGCAACGAAGTGATCGTCGTCAGTAACTTTACGCCGGTGCCGCGCCCGGGCTATCGCTTTGGTGTTAACCAGCCTGGCTACTGGCGTGAAGTGCTGAATACCGATCAGCATGAGTATCACGGCAGCGACGTGCGCAATCATCGGGTGCATACCGATGAGCAGGAGAGCCACGGGCGATCGCAGTCGCTGAGTCTCAATCTGCCACCGCTGGCAACGGTATGGCTGGTGCGGGAGGCTGAATGATTATCACTGCCGGAGATCCTGAACCGCTGGGTGCCAGTTACGATGGCAAAGGCGTTAACTTCACCCTGTTTTCACAGCATGCCGGGCGCGTAGAGCTCTGCCTGTTTGATGAACAGGGTGCAGAACAGCGTCTTGACCTGCCTGGCCGCAGCGGGGATATCTGGCATGGTTATGTTCCGGCGTTGAAGCCGGGACAGCGCTACGGCTACCGGGTGCATGGGCCCTGGGCGCCGCAGCAGGGACACCGTTTTAATCCGGCGAAGCTGCTGGTTGACCCCTGCGCCCGCGCGGTTGAGGGCGATGTACCGGATGACCCGCTGTTTCATGGCGGCGAGGCGCAGCCCGATCCGCATGACAATGCGGCGATTGCGCCGAAGTCACAGGTGGTCGCGGAGGATTTTGACTGGCAGGGCGATGTCGCCCCACGCACCCCGTGGGGTAACACGGTGATTTATGAAGCCCACGTGCGAGGCCTGACGCAGCAGCATCCGGAAATTCCGGAAACGCTGCGCGGGTCTTACGCGGCGCTGGGTCATCCTGTTATGGTGAATTACCTGCGCGATCTCGGGATTACCACGCTTGAGCTGCTGCCGGTGGCGCACTTCGCCAGTGAGCCACGACTGTTGCAGCTCGGCCTCAGCAACTATTGGGGTTATAACCCCTTTGCGCTCTGGGCGGTGGATCCCCGTTACGCCTCCGGCCAGCCGGGCGTGACGCCGTTGCAGGAGTTTCAGCAGGCGGTCAAAAACCTGCATGCCGCGGGTATCGAAGTGCTGCTGGATGTGGTGTTCAACCACACTGCTGAACTGGATGAGATTGGCCCGACGATCTCCATGCGCGGCATCGACAACGCCAGCTACTACTGGCTCGATGAGCAGGGCGATTATCAGAACTGGACCGGCTGCGGCAACACGCTGAATATTCATCATCCGCAGGTGATGACGTGGGCTTTAGAGGCGCTGCGCTACTGGGTGCGGGTCTGCCACGTCGACGGCTTCCGCTTTGACCTCGCGCCGGTGCTGGGCCGCACACCGGATTACCAGCGTGATGCGCCATTTTTTGAGGCCATACGCGCCTGTCCGCTGCTCTCTCAGGTCAAGCTGATTGCTGAACCCTGGGATATCGGCCCTGACGGCTATCAGGTTGGCCGTTTTCCGCCGCCGTTTGCTGAATGGAACGATCAGTTTCGCGACATCGCGCGTCGTTACTGGCTGCACGGCGACATAAGCAACGGCGAGTTTGTCCGTCGCTTTGCCGCCTCCAGCGATCTTTACCAGCATGATGACCGGCCGCCACACGCCACGGTTAACCTGATCACCGCCCATGACGGCTTTACGCTGTGGGATGTGGTGAGCTTCGAACGTAAACACAACGAAGCGAACGGGGAAGATAACCGTGATGGTCACGGCGATAACTACAGCCACAACCACGGCAAAGAGGGGCTGAACGTCAGCTTCGACGTGATTGAACGGCGCCGTCGCAGCGTGCGGGCACTGCTGACAACGCTGCTGTTGTCACAGGGCACGCCGATGCTGCTGGCAGGCGATGAGCGCGGCCACACCCAGCGTGGCAATAACAACGCTTACTGTCAGGACAACGCCCTGAGCTGGCTTGACTGGCAGGCGGATGAGAAGGGATTAGTCGGATTCACCGCTGCACTGATCGAGCTGCGCCAGCGCATTCCGGCGCTGACCGCAGATCGCTGGTGGCAGGATGGTGACGGCAATGTGCAGTGGCTTAATGCTGGTGGCCAGCCACTGCAACACGATGAATGGGCACAGGGGATGCACAGATTGCAGATCCTGCTGTCCGGCCGCTGGTTAATAACAATAAACGCCACGGATACGGTGAATGACATCGTGTTACCAGACGGAGAATGGCGCGCCCTTCCTCCTTTCGCCGGGGACGACAACCCCATCCTGCTAACTGTCTGGCATGGTCCCGCACACGGTGTGTGCGTGTTCCAAAAGCAATCATAAGGAGTCAGACATGGTTAAGTTAGATAGAACAGATCACCTGATGCTGGCCCGCCAGCTCCCTACACAGACGGTTGCTCTGATCCTCGCCGGCGGACGCGGTACGCGCCTGGTCGATTTAACGGCCAAACGTGCCAAACCGGCGGTGCATTTCGGCGGCAAGTTCCGCATTATCGACTTTGCCCTCTCCAACTGCGTCAACTCCGGTATCCGACGGATTGGCGTGATTACTCAGTATCAGTCCCATACCCTGACTCAGCATATCCAGCGTGGCTGGTCGATCTTCAATGAAGAGATGAATGAGTTTGTCGATTTGCTGCCAGCGCAGCAGCGATTTTCGACCGAACAGTGGTATCGCGGAACGGCCGATGCCGTGACGCAAAACCTTGATGTGATTCGCCGCTATCAGGCGCAGTACATCGTGATCCTTGCCGGGGACCACATTTATAAGATGGATTATTCACGCATGCTGCTGGATCACGTGGTCAACGAGGCGAAATGTACCATCGCCTGTTTACCGGTGCCGGTGCATGAAGCCACGGCGTTTGGGGTGATGGCGGTGGACGAAGAGAACATGGTGATCGACTTCGTGGAGAAACCCGCGAAACCGCCCACCATGCCGGGTGATGATACCCAGGCGCTCGCCAGCATGGGGATCTACGTTTTCAATGCAGACTATCTCTATGAACTGCTGGAAGAGGATCTGCAGACGCCAGGCTCTAACCATGACTTCGGCAAAGATATCCTGCCGAAAATCGTGGCAAGCGGCGAAGGCTATGCGCACTCCTTTGCGCTCTCCTGCGTACAAAACGACGACAATGCGCCGCCTTACTGGCGCGATGTCGGGACGCTGGAAGCCTACTGGCGCGCCAATCTCGATCTGGCGTCGGTAATGCCTGAACTCGATATGTATGACGTCACCTGGCCGATTCGTACCCATATGGAGCCGCTGCCGCCGGCCAAATTTGTTCAGGATCGTTCCGGCAGTCACGGGATGACCATGAACTCGCTGGTCTCGGGCGGCTGCATCATCTCCGGGTCGGTGGTGGTCAATTCGGTGCTGTTCCCGCGGGTACGCGTTAACTCTTTTTGCAATATTGATTCAACTGTACTGCTGCCTGATGTGGTAGTGGGTCGATCGTGTCGTCTGCGTCGCTGCGTCATTGATCGCGCCTGCGAGTTACCCGAAGGCATGGTTATTGGCGAAAACCCGGATGAAGACAGTCGCCGGTTTCACCGTTCGGATGAAGGCATCGTACTGGTAACCCGCGCCATGCTGGCCAGACTGGCCAAAGCGGGGCTGTAAGCGATAAGCGAAACTTACGCAATCGGCACGCGGAGCGTGCCGGATAACTTAATGAGGTCGAGGATGCAGGTTTTACATGTCTGTTCGGAACTTTTCCCGCTGCTAAAAACGGGCGGACTGGCTGATGTCGTCGGGGCATTACCTCAGGCACAAATAGCGGGCGGCACGGATACGCGGGTACTACTGCCCGCTTTTCCCGCATTGCGCAAAGGTATACCTGATCTCCAGGTCGTGACAGAGCGAGAGACATTTGCCGGTCATGTACGTCTGCTATTTGGTGAATTTAACGGCGTGGGCATCTACTTAATTGATGCTCCCGGCCTCTACGATCGTCCGGGTAG
Organism: Pantoea sp. E956-1; assembly: GCF_982223955.1. NCBI lineage: Bacteria > Pseudomonadati > Pseudomonadota > Gammaproteobacteria > Enterobacterales > Erwiniaceae > Pantoea > Pantoea sp. E956-1. The sequence goes on from NZ_CEUYZP010000006.1 coordinate 152,463, forward strand.
CCCCTACCATGACGAATCGCAGTTTGCGTATGTCGACAACTATCTGCGCTTTGCGCTGCTGGGCTGGGTTGGCTGCGAACTGGCGTGCGGTATGGACGCCATGTGGCGTCCCGATATCGTGCATGCCCATGACTGGCACGCAGGCCTGACCTGCGCCTACCTGGAAGCGCGTGGCCGTCCGGCTAAATCAGTCTTCACCGTGCACAATCTGGCGTATCAGGGGCTGTTCTCAGCGCACCATATGGAAGAGATTGGCCTGCCATGGTCGTTCTTTAACATGCATGGGCTGGAGTTCTTCGGTCAGATCTCCTTCCTGAAAGCGGGACTCTTTTACGCCGACCATATCACGGCGGTCAGTCCGACTTACGCCCATGAAATTACCTCGGCTGAATATGCTTACGGCATGGAAACGCTGCTGGCGCAGCGGATGCTGGAAGGCCGTCTCAGCGGGATTCTCAACGGCGTTGATCCTTCTATCTGGGATCCGGCGCACGATTTGCTGCTCAGCGCGCGTTATAACCGCGACACGCTGGAAGCGAAAGCGGAGAACAAACGTCAGCTGCAGGTGGCGATGGGGCTGAAGGTGGATGATAAAGCGCCGGTGTTCTGTGTGATCAGCCGTCTGACCAAACAGAAAGGGCTGGACCTGGTGCTGGAGGCGCTGCCCGGCTTGCTGGCGCAGGGCGGTCAGCTGGTGCTGCTGGGCCAGGGCGATGCGGAACTGCAGCAGGGATTCCTGGCGGCAGCGGCAGAGCATCCGGGCAGTGTTGGCGTGCAGATTGGCTATCACGAAGCGTTCTCACACCGCATTGTCGGCGGCGCGGACGTGATTGTGGTGCCGAGTCGCTTTGAGCCCTGCGGTCTGACACAACTTTATGGCCTGAAGTATGGTACGTTGCCATTAGTGCGCCGCACCGGCGGGCTGGCCGATACGGTGAATGACAGCTCACTGGAGAATCTGGCCGACGGCATCGCCAGTGGATTCAGTTTTGAAGATGCCAACGCCTGGTCACTGCTTCGGGCCATCCGGCGCGCGTTTGTGTTGTGGTCCCGTCCTTCGCTCTGGCGCTATGTTCAGCGCCAGGCAATGGCGATGGACTTTAGCTGGCAGGTGGCAGCACAAGCCTACCGTGATCTCTACCAACGTTTGATGTAACGGATTGGGAAAACTGGATATGAATGCACCTTTCACTTACGCCTCACCAACGTTGACGGTTGATGCCTTAAAGCATTCGATTGCCTATAAATTGATGTTTACCATTGGCAAAGATCCCTCTATCGCCAATAAGCATGAGTGGCTTAACGCCTCGCTGCTGGCGGTGCGCGACCGGATGGTGGAACGCTGGCTGCGTTCCAGCCGTGCTCAGCTGTCGCAGGATGTCCGGCAGGTCTATTACCTGTCGATGGAGTTTCTGATGGGCCGCACGCTGGGCAATGCGCTGCTGGCGATGGGGATTTATGACGATCTCAACCAGGCGCTGGATGAGATGGGTCTGGATCTGGCCGAGCTGATGGAAGAGGAGAACGATCCGGGGCTGGGGAACGGCGGTCTGGGTCGCCTGGCGGCCTGTTTCCTCGACTCGCTGGCAACGCTGGGCATGCCGGGCCGTGGCTATGGCATCCGGTATGATTACGGCATGTTCAAACAGAACATTGTGGAAGGTGAGCAGAAAGAGTCGCCGGATTACTGGCTTGAATATGGTAATCCGTGGGAATTCCAGCGTTTCAATACCCGTTACAAAGTGCGCTTTGGTGGCCGCGTCCAGCACGAAGGCGCGAAAGTGCGCTGGCTGGAAACCGAAGAGATCCTGGCGATGGCCTATGACCAGATCATTCCGGGTTTTGACACCGACGCCACCAACACCTTACGACTCTGGGGCGCGCAGGCCAGCAACGAAATTAACCTCGGCAAGTTCAACCAGGGCGACTACTTTGCGGCGGTGGAAGATAAAAACCACTCTGAGAACGTGTCGCGCGTGCTCTATCCGGATGACTCGACCTACTCAGGCCGCGAACTGCGACTGCGTCAGGAATATTTCCTGGTCTCCGCGACGGTGCAGGACATTCTGAACCGTCACTGGCGGATGCATCAGACCTGGGACAACCTGGCGGATAAAATCGCTATTCACCTGAATGATACCCATCCGGTACTGGCGATCCCCGAACTGATGCGCCTGCTGATTGACGATCATAAATTCAGCTGGGACAACGCTTTTGACGTCTGCTGTCAGGTCTTCTCCTACACCAACCATACGCTGATGACCGAAGCGCTGGAAACCTGGCCGGTCGATATGATCGGCAAGATCCTGCCGCGTCATCTCAGCATTATTTTTGAAATTAACGACTTCTTCCTTAAGACCATTCAGGATCACTATCCCGATGACCTGGATCTGCTGTCGCGCATTTCGATCATCGACGAAAACGATGGCCGCCGGATACGCATGGGCTGGCTGGCGGTGGTGGTCAGCCACAAAGTAAACGGCGTTTCGGAGCTGCACTCCAACCTGATGGTACAGTCGCTGTTTGCTGATTTCTCCCGTCTGTTCCCTGGCCGCTTCTGTAACAAAACCAATGGCGTCACCCCACGTCGCTGGCTGGCGCTGGCGAACCCGGCGCTATCAGAGGTGCTGGATGAGGAGATTGGCCGCAACTGGCGCACCGATCTCAGCCAGCTGGGCGAGCTGAAGGCGCAGATCGACTATCCGGCGTTTATTGAAAAAGTGGCGGACGCCAAGTATCAGAACAAGCGTCGGCTGGCCGACTGGGTGGCGAAGAATCTGGACGTGGTGCTCGACCCGAACGCGCTGTTTGATGTGCAGATCAAGCGTATTCACGAGTACAAACGCCAGTTGCTCAACGTGCTGCATGTGATCACCCGATACAACCGTATCAAGGCCGATCCGCAGGCGGATTGGGTGCCACGCGTCAATATCTTTGCCGGTAAAGCGGCGTCGGCTTATTACGTTGCCAAGCACATCATTCATCTGATCAACGATGTCGCGAATGTGATCAACAACGATCCGCAGGTGAAGAACAAACTGAAGGTGGTCTTCATCCCGAACTACAGCGTGAGCCTGGCGCAGATCATTATTCCGGCGGCCGATCTCTCTGAGCAAATCTCTACCGCAGGGACGGAGGCGTCCGGCACCAGTAATATGAAGTTTGCGCTGAATGGCGCGCTGACCATCGGTACGCTGGATGGGGCCAACGTTGAAATGCTGGATCACGTCGGTGAAGAGAACATCTTCATTTTCGGTAATACCACGCCGCAGGTCGAAGCCCTGCGTAAAGGGGGCTATAACCCGCGTGACTATTACGAAGGGGATGAAGAGCTGCATCAGGTGCTGACTCAGATTGCTTCCGGTCTGTTCAGTCCGCAGGATCCGGGCCGCTACCGCAATCTGTTCGATTCACTGGTCAACTTCGGCGATCACTACCAGTTGCTGGCGGATTATCGCAGCTATGTGGATACCCAGGATAAGGTGGATGCGCTCTACCGTAAACCGGATGAGTGGCAACGCCGTGCGGCTAAAAATATCGCCGGAATGGGCTACTTCTCGTCGGACCGTACGATTCAGGAGTACGCTGATGAGATCTGGAATATCTCGCCAGTAAGGTTGTAAGGCGCGTGCAGTCAGGTTTCTGACTTTTTTGCGGCCGAGGGATCGGCCGCACTCTTCTGTGTACTCTTTGCTCACCGCCCATCCTGCACCTCTTTCAGAAGGTTCGCCTCTGCGTCCGTAAGTGCCTCTTGTGCGAGCCAGATCATTACACCCTGGCTGAGAATCGCTACTATGCGGGAAAGCAAAATGACCCTACAGGCAACAGCAGCAATGAGTGACAACATCAACCAGGAAATTACCTTCCGTAAACTCAGCGTCTTCATGATGTTTATGAGCAAGGGCAATATCGCCCGTACGGCGGAAGCGCTGGAGCTGAGCAGCGTCAGCGTGCATCGCGCACTGCATACGCTGGAAGAGGGCATCGACTGCCCGCTGTTTATCCACAAGGGCCGCAACCTGGTGCCGCTGCCTGCTGCCTGGACGCTGCTGGATTATTGTCGCGACGTGACCTCCCTGATGGGCAAAGGCATTGAAGAGGCGCGCAAAGTCGCAGGCATCGGCGGGGGCCGCCTGCGACTTGGCACGCTCTACTCCCTGACGCTGGAGACCATTCCCCGACTGATCATGGGCATGAAGCTGCGTCGGCCCACGCTGGAGCTTGATCTGACCATGGGTTCTAATCAAATGCTGCTGAATATGCTGGAAGATGACGCGCTGGATGCGATTCTGATCGCCACCGATGACGGCGAACTCAGCGACGCGCATTTTGATGTGATTCCGCTGTTTGAAGACAGGATCTTTCTGGCCACACCGGCCGGGGAGACGCGGGACGGAGCCGGTCCGGTGGATCTGCGTGATTATGCCGACCGTGATTTTGTCTCACTGGCTGAAGGGTTTGCCACCTATGCCGGTTCGCAGGAGGCGTTTCAGATAGCCGGATTTGAACCGCGAATCGTCACCCAGGTGAATGACATCTTCTCAATGATAAGCCTGGTGCAGGCGGGCGTTGGCCTGGCACTGATTCCGGGACGAATGAAGAAGGTGTATGAAAACAATATTCAGCTGCTGACGCTCGCTGAACCTTACCCGATGCGTCAGCAGATTTCGATTGTCTACTCACATCGCCGCGAACGGGATAATGACCTGCTGGCACTGGCGGCAGAAGGGCGGATGTACGCCCGCAGCCTTACTGACTCAGCCGTTTAACCAGATGGAGTGCAACCTCAACGCTGTTGCGCTCCAGACAAATCGCGTCGCCCTGCCAGCCTGCCTGAAGCGTCAGGCCGGTCAGCACATTGCCAGGCGGCATCTCAATCGCCAGTCGGGCATCGCGCTGATTGGCTGAAACCATCGCATCATTCCACTGCACCGTACGCGCCATATTAAAGGCAAGATCGTCGGCAATCTTCTCCGGCTCCCAAATCACGCGTCCGGTTGAGCCGCTGAGGTAAGCGCAATGGGGACGGGAAAGGCTGACGGACCCGAACGCGCGCGCCAGTTCTGCAGCGGGCTTATCCAGCAGCGCGCAGTGCGACGGCACGCTCACCGCAAGTTTAATGGCTTTGCTGGCACCAGCATCCAGCGCTTTCTGCGCCACTACCGCCATATCCTCGTCACGACCCGCAATCACAATCTGCGTTTCCGCATTCAGGTTGGCGATATAGGTATTGCTGCCGGGCAGCAGTTTCTCCAGACGACTCAGCGTCAGGCCAGTGATGGCGGTCAGGCCATATCCCTCCGGATAAGCCTGCTCCATCAGATCGCCGCGCAGCGCCACCAGCCGCAGAGCATCACTGAAATCCAGCGCGCCGGAAATCACCGCAGCAGGAAACGCACCAATCGACAGACCGCTGACGATATCGGGTTTCACCCCACGGCGAATCAGCTCCCGCGCCCAGGCGACACCGCAAATCAGCAGGCTGAGCTGTACGGCGCGCGTGTGGCGCAGTGCATCGGCACTGTCGAGCTGGTCGGTTTCGTCGCCCAGTACTGCACGCACGCTGTTTAACAGGGCGTCGCCGTCGGGAAGGTGCTGTAACATCCCGGCACGCTGAGTGCCCTGGCCGGGAAAGGTAAAGAGTATTTTCATTGTAGCTCCCTGCTCCAGGGTGAAGCGGTCAGTATCGGCCCGGTGACGGTTTTAACCAGCGCGCGGCCTTCACGCAGCCATTCGCTGAGGGCAAACGCGCCGGACGGCGTTTCTACCTGCGTATCGACCCGGCAGGCCAGCGTATCGGTTTGCGCCTGCCAGCGTTGCAGTGCATCGCGCGCCAGCGGCTCTGGCGCGCGAATAACTAAATCAAGATCGCTGGCGGCATGCAGCGTGGGTTGCTGTGTTGCCAGTGCGTAACCGGTACTGCCGGTAATGCCCCAGCGCCACGGCCAGTCGTGCTCACTGAGAGCAATCGCCGCGCCGACCGGCGCATAAGCGGTGAACGGCGAGGCAAGCAACTGCGCACGCGCTGCCAGCATCTCCGGCGTGACAACGCGAACAATATCCGCTGCATTGACCCATCCGGCGGCGCGCTGTTCGCGGCGCTCGCCGCGCACACCCACCGGTATCAGCCCGGTTTCGCTCCTGTCGCGCCGCACCACGACCGGAAGGCCGGGATGCCAGAACTGACTGACCCAGCTCTCACTGACGGCGGCTAAGGCGTTGCCGTCTCGCAGCCAGAGCAGATCGTGGGGGCGCGGAACAGCACTCATATTACATTCCTGATGTCAGCGTAATGAACAGTGGTAATGACAAAATACAGAGAATAGAGCTGAGCAGCAGCACAGCCTCTGCATCCGGCGACTGCACGCCAAAGCGGTTGCCAAACACCACCCCGAAGAAACCGGCGGAGAGCGCAATCATCAGAATAGCGGTAATTGCCACCGGACCGCTGAGACCCAATGCCAGCACCAGACCCCAGGCGATAAAGGGCTGAATCAGCAGTTTAGTTACCGTGCCGACGCCCACCACCGCGTTGAGTTTCAGTTTGCGTGCCGACAGGATAACACCGGTCAGGAAGAGTGCAGCGGCGGTGGCAGCCAGACCCAGCGGTTTGATGGCGGCCAGCACCAGATCAGGCATTTTAACGCCCAGCGCTGATAACACCACGCCAATCAACGGTCCCAGTACGATCGGTTTTTTCACTGAACGCCACATCAGAATCGGCAGCATGGTCAGGGTTGAACCGTGTTCGGTGCCATCGGCAAACGCTTTTTCACGTTCCAGAATCAGCAGGCAAAGCGGTGTAAGCAGCACTGAACCACAGGCGATGGAGACCGCTACCGAGAGCGAGGTGGCACCATTTTCACCCAGCACGCTGGCCAGAATGGGCAGGCCCAGCGCGGCGTAATTTGGCAGCGCCACAGTCAGTGTCAGCACAGCCGCATCCTGCGGTGACTTTTTGAAAACTTTTGTAGCCGCGAAATAGACAGCTCCGTAGGTAATCCACATTGCGCCGGTAATAACCACAATCAGCGGCCATTGCGCCACGATGCCCGGCCAGGGCGTTTGTACCGTGGCACTGAACAGCGCGGCGGGCAGCGCAAAATCCATGACGAAAATATTCAGCAGAGAGACGTCTTTGTTGTTGACCATTCCGGCCTTACCGGCCCAGAAACCCAGCAGCATGATGACAAAAATTGGAGCAAGGGCATGAACAATTATATAAATCATAAATCACCTGTATTTAAGAAAGAATTTTCTGTTAACAGCGATGTTTATAATTCTGAACACGGCCACTGCCCCGGGGCGCACTTAGCAATGCGCCCCGTCAGACCGGTTTCGGCAGGTTTATTTTTTTATTTAATTACCAGGTTGCGCGCATCCGCTCGCGGACCAGGGAGGAGCTGTGGCGATTGGATGCGCCTAGCCGGTTTTTCAGGCTCGGATCCTGGCGCGCATCGCTAATGGCTTTCTGCAAGGCGATCTCAACCATCGCAACATCGGCGTCAGAAGGTGCATCAGGGTTGGCTACGTTCAGCAGATCGGAGAGCAGACCCAGCGTGTGGAAGTTGCTGACGTCATAGGCCATCGGCGGAATGGTCGCCGCTAGTTTCTCCAGCGCCTCCACAGAACGCAGTGTGATACGCGCGGCGGACTCTTTACCCATCGCGTGCACCAGCACACCCTGATCGTTGAGTGCAATCAGGCGGTTGGCCTGATAACCGTGTGCCAGGAAGGCACCAGACATCGCTTTTCCAACAATCAGCCCAATCACCGGATGGCCCGTAAGGCGTGCTTTTGCATAAGCACCCGCAGCCCCGGCCAGCGCCTGATGAATACCGAACGCCTCTTCGCGACGACCATAGGCCTGACTCGGCACGTCGATTACCGCCACAATCGGGCGTTTCACGTCGCTGTTCTTGTCCTCTTCCAGCGTTTCATTCACCACTTTCGCCAGCGTCCAGCCTTCCAGCAGGCCGACTTCGCCCTGCGCGGCACGCGGATAGTGGTTTTGTGCATCGGGCACCACGGCGATAAAGCGCACGCTTTCGCCATTGAGCTGGCCGTCCGCCACCTGGACAGAGGCGCACAGGCCGCTGAGGCGCTGCGCATCAGGTGCAAGTTTTTCCAGCCAGGTTGCACCGCGGCTGTTTGTCTGGATCATTATTTATCCTCCCGGGCGAAAAGCTGTTTAATCTGCGCCGTGTCCGCCTGCTGACGGGTGTCGAACTGCGTCAGACGGGGCAGGAAATCGGCATATTTATCGCTGCGGTGCTGCGCCGGAACGCCTTTGGCGATGCAGTCATTCATCGCACTTTTAACCGCATTGACGCCATCACCGACCAGCGCATCGACCAGGCCGCTGGCGTAGCGGATTTCACCGCCGGTCATGCTCCAGATAAACGGGCGATCGCGCGAGTCATACTCTTCAATGCCTGCTTCCTGCTCAATCACCTGCGGACCGTTCAGCCCCAGGCGCGCTTCACGCGTCACAATCAGGTAGCTGCACAGCGCAGCGGCGATGGACATCCCACCAAAGCAGCCGACGGTACCGGCAATAATGCCGATAACCGGGGTATAGCGACGCAGGTCGACAATCGCGGCATGAATATCGGCAATCGCCGCCAGCCCCAGATTGGCTTCCTGTAAACGCACGCCGCCGGTTTCCAGGCAAAGCACCGCCTGAGTGGGTATTCCGTTGCGGTTGTCTTCGGCTGCCAGTTCCAGCGCCGCCGCCATTTTGGCACCGGAGACTTCGCCCATGCTGCCACCCTGGAAGGTGCCTTCAATGGCGATAACGACCGCAGGCTGACCGTTCAGCGTGCCGCGTGCCACCACCATGCCATCATCTGACTGCGGCACCACACCCTGCGGTGCCAGCCACGGCGACATGATGCCTTCGAAAGGGTCCAGAAGTTCGCGATAGCTGCCGTCGTCCAGCAGTGCACGGGCGCGCTCACGGGCGCGTAATTCAATAAAACTGGCATCGTTACGCATGGCTCACCTCCTCAAAAACCTGTTCAATACGGATACGCGCCACGCCGGGTGTCGCGCCGAAATCGTGAATAATCAGCTTTCCGGCAGGCAGACCGTTGGTTAAATTCAGGCGGTCAAACAGCGCCTTCCAGCGGGCGTCGCTGTTATCCAGTGAGGTGGTGATATCAATGCTAAGCGTTTGTCCTTCGGTTGCGGTGTACAGCACTTCCATATCACCGGAACCAACGACCCCTGCCAGAGCTTTACCGCTAAGTGAGCGGTTAGCAGGTAAAGATAATGTGATGTGTTCCATAATGGCCTCTAGAAATAAGAATGTTCAGGTGAACAGACCCGATCAATAAACAGCGTCGCGGCCAGCAAATCGGCGGCCCCGCCAGGCGAAGCGTTGAGCGACAGCATGCGGTGGTCGAGCTGCGCCAGCGCCTTCTGGCCGCCTGCTGTGCGACAGCCGCCAGACAGCAGCACGGCGCGTGCTCCCTGCTGCATCGCTTTCAGTCCGGTCATGCCGGCCCGTGACAGCACGCAGGTATCGCTGAGCGAGGTCATGATCGCCATCAGCGCATCAAGGCGGGCTTCGCTTTCAGTGGCACCCGTTGCACGACTTGTCAGCAACTGTGGCAGCGCCAGCTTCATCACGTGAGGAAACGCCTGTTGCGCCTCTTCGCGTGCGCCAGGCACCTGATAGCGGTGCGTCGCTTTTAACCCTTTGCTGAACAGTTTTGGCGCGGCGCGGTCGGGCAGGCTGGCCAGCGCGGCTGCGGTGCGGGTCAGCTGGTCGGCACTGGCCGCGCCACCGTGCATGGCTGCAGCACTGACCAGCAGTCCCAGCGCCCAGATCGCACCCCGATGGGTGTTGACGCCGCCGGTTGCCGCCATCATCTGCTGTTCACCGTCACGGCCCAGCCGACCCACCGTTTCGCGCAGGGCAATATCAGCAGGGCGCAGCCAGCTGTGACGGGCCAGCGCCAGAAAGGTCGGCACAAGGCTGTGAGCGGAACGCTCCATCAGCGCCAGCGTCAGGTCCTGATGCGCGCCGTTTCCCCGACTGTCGACCAGACCCGGCTTGGGGCTGAGCCGCGCTTCATCGGTCAGACAATCGCGCGCAATCGTCGCCAGTTGACTGGCCTGCGCCTCGGTTTGCGTCTGCGACAGAAGTTTCATTACCAGCTCCGGAATTTTGCCGGTGGGTTATAAAGACCACCCGACCATTCCACCAGGTCAGAGACGCTGCTGGCGGCGAGCAGCGAGCGGGTCGCATCTGAACGACGAATGCCCATATCTTCCGGATAGACCACTTTGCCGCTTTTACGCAGGGCCGCTACGCGTGCCGCATCGACGCCAAGGCCGATATCGGTGATGCCGGCTACCGCAGCGACCATCGCACGGCGCTCTTCGAGACTTTCCGCACGATAGAGATAGGCAATACCCTCTTCGGTCAGCACATGGGTGACGTCATCGCCATAGATCATCACGGGGGCCAGCGGCATACCGGTCGATTTCGCCACTTCAACGGCATCAAGCGTTTCTACAAAGGTCGGTTTGGCACCGGCCTGGAAGGTTTCCACCATCTGAACCACCAGCTTTTTACCGCGCTGCATCGGGTCTGGTTCGGTGATCATATTGAGCCATGCAGGCGTGGCATGACGTCGGCCGTGCGGATCGTGGCCCATATTAGGCGCACCGCCGAAACCGGAAAGGCGACCGCGGGTTACGGTTGAGGAGTTTGCCAGGCCATCGACCTGCAGGGTGGCGCCGATAAACATATCCACCGCATACTGACCTGCCAGCTGACAGAAGGCGCGGTTCGAGCGCATAGAGCCGTCGCTGCCGGTGAAGAAGATATCGGGACGGGCGCGAATGTACTCTTCCATCCCCAGCTCGCCGCCGAAGCAGTGCACGCTCTCAACCCAGCCGCTCTCAATCGCCGGGATCAGCGTCGGATGCGGGTTAAGGGTCCAGTGCTTACAGATTTTGCCTTTCAGGCCGAGTCGTTCGCCGTAGGTAGGCAGCAGCAGTTCGATCGCGGCGGTGTTAAAACCGATGCCGTGGTTAAGTGATTGCACCTGATGTTCGGCGTAAATACCTTTAATCGCCATCATCGCCATCAGGATATGTTCCTGCTTAATCAGGCGCGGATCGCGGGTAAACAGCGGTTCGATGAAGAAAGGTTTATCGGCTACGACGATGTAATCGATCCAGGAGCCGGGAATATCGACGCGGGGCAGGTCGGTCTCGTCATCGACCAGCTCATTCACCTGGGCAATCACGATACCGTCACGGAACGCGGCGGCTTCCACCAGGGCAGGCGTATCTTCCGTACTCGGGCCGGTGTAAAGGTTGCCTTTGCGGTCAGCTTTATAACCGGCAATCAGCGCAACGTTTGGACTCAGATCAACATAGAGGCGGGAATAGAGTTCGATATAGGTGTGGATTGCGCCTATTTCCAGCTGCCCGTCTTCTAATAGCTGAGAAATACGCAGACTTTGCGGACCGGAAAAAGAGAAGTCGAGTTTACGGGCAATGCCTTTTTCGAAAATATCCAGATGCTCACTGCGGCCGACGCTCGGCATAATCATATGCAGGTCGTGTACTTTTGCCGGATTAACCTCAGCCAGGGTGCGCGATAAAAAATCGGCCTGCTTCTGATTATTCCCTTCCAGTACCACCCGGTCACCCGGTGCAATCAGTTTTTCAAATGCTTCTACAGCTCTTTCAGTAGGAATGACTTTGCCATCAACAGGGAAGGATGCCAGACGACGCGCTTTTTCACTGCGGCGCGTGTTCCATTCCCGGGCAGGCGTTTGGCCTGTGTTCATTTCAACCTCCTGATTAAAATAACGGTTGTTTCGTTTTTACTGAGGAAAGTTTGTGCTTTCTGATGACGTCGTTCAATTAAGCAAAAAGCCTGAACGTTATATTTACAGTAACAATGGGATGTGAACGTTTTGATATGCGAAGCAGAAAGAGTTGAGTTTAGGCGCTGACCAAAAATGTGATCGCATAAACGGATTTCTGTATAAAGAATGGTGTGCGCCTGGCATTTTTAATAAAAAGTACGTCCTACAAAAATAAACTCTGCTACACGCTGAAAGGAGCAGCCTGTCGGATCAGCGCCCGGATGCAGCGACCCGCTATCGCAGACATAAAAAAAGCAGGCCGAAGCCTGCTTTCTGATGCTTTACTTAGGACAGTTTATGATGCCAGCGACAGGGCGGGTTTGGCTTTCGCTGCCAGCCACTCGGTGACTCGCGCCTGCTGCTCTTTGGTCAGCCACATGCCCTGTTTGGTACGACGCCAGATAGCATCATCCAGTTCACGAACCCACTCATGCTGCACCAGGTAGCGTAACTCTGCTTCGTAAAACTCGTGACCGAAGTTCTCACCCAGATCGTCCAGGCTTTTCGCGCCAGCCAGCAGGGTTTCAGTGCTGCTGCCGTAGGTGCGCGAGAAGTGGCGCGCCATATTCTCACTGATGAACGGATAGCGACGACGCAGGCTGGCCGCGTAATCTTCACGGGTACCGGAGATATTTCCGCCTGGCAACACGCAGTTCTTCGTCCATGCCGGGCCGGCGTTCGGGTAGTACTTCGCCAGTTTCTCCAGCGCATGTTCTGCCAGCTTACGGTAGGTGGTCAGCTTGCCGCCAAACACCGACAGCAGCGGAGCCTGACCATTATCGTCGCGTACATCCAGGGTGTAATCACGCGTGATCGCCTGCGGCGAATCGGATTCATCATCACACAGCGGACGGACACCGGAATAGGACCAGACGATATCGTCAGCGGTCAGCTGCTTTTTAAAGTGTCCGTTGAATACTTTCAGCAGGTAGTCGGTCTCGCTGTCATCAATATTGACGCTTTTCGGATCGCCTTTGTACTCCACGTCGGTGGTACCGATGATAGAGAACTCATCCATCCACGGGATGACAAACACGATGCGGTTATCTTCGTTCTGCAGGATGTAAGCCTGCTTTTCGGTATGGACGCGCGGCACCACGATGTGGCTGCCCTTGATCAGGCGAATACCGTAAGGCGATTTCAGCTTCAGACTGTCGTCGAACAACTGTTTGACCCACGGGCCGGCAGCATTGACCAGGCCTTTTGCCTGCCAGGTAAAGGTTTTACCGCTGTCGACATCTTCTGCTTCGACCATCCACAGGCCACCTTCACGCCAGGCACGGGTCACGCGGGTGCGGGTACGTACTTCGCCGCCACGCTTCACCACTTCCTGCGCATTCAGTACCACCATGCGGGCATCGTCGACCCAGCAGTCAGAATATTCGAATCCGCGCGTAATTTCCGGCTTCAGGGCCGAATCCGCGCCAAATCGCAAACTTTTGCTGCCTGGCAGACTGGTACGCTTGCCGAGATGGTCATACATAAACAGGCCGGTACGGATCATCCATGCCGGACGCAAATGCGGACGGTGCGGCAGACGGAAGCGCATCGGGAACGCCAGATGCGGTGCCATTTTCAGCAGTACTTCGCGCTCGGCCAGTGCTTCACTGACCAGACGGAATTCGTAATGTTCAAGGTAGCGCAGGCCGCCGTGAATCAGTTTTGAACTGGCAGAGGAGGTCGCGCAAGCCAGATCCCGCGCCTCCAGCATTAACACCGACAGTCCGCGTCCTGCAGCGTCTGCTGCAATGCCGGCACCGTTGATGCCGCCGCCGATCACGATCAGGTCTTTGGTTTCCACGTCATCTCCTCCGATGTTCGGAATAGTTCATTAATGTTCGTTTTCGAGCATAATGATAATCGTAAACCAACATTGATGCCAGCTTTTAACCCGGTAAAAACATTTTTGCGTGATATAGCTAACATTCTGCCCACCAAAAAAACCGATAGCCGTAACGATTGTCAGGTTATCGGCGTGGATTCTCGGGTTACACTACGCGCTATTGTGATGCTGTTATGAGAGATCCCATGGAAACGTTCGAATGTATTGATGTGCAGCAGGCGCAGGCGCGTCTGGCGCAGGGTGCGCTGCTGGTGGATATCCGCGATCCACAGAGTTATGCCCTGGGTCATGCGGCGGGCGCGTTGCATCTGACCAACAGCAACCTCAGCGATTTTGTCAGTGGTGCCGATCACAGCCTGCCGGTGCTGGTGATGTGCTATCACGGCAACAGCAGCAAAAGCGCGGCACAATATCTGCTGGGACAGGGCTTCAGCGCGGCGTACAGCATTGATGGCGGCTTCGATGCCTGGCGTGCTGCCTTTCCTCAGCAGGTTGCCCTCGGCAGTGAATAGATTGCTGCTCGTCACATGGAGAGTTACTGATGCGCATTACCCAATTTAATCAGCCCCGCATGGCGCAGGCCTTTGTTGACTACATGGCGACGCGGGGCATCACGCTGCGTATTGAGCATGAAAATCACTACGTCATCATGCTGGATGATGAGAGCAAGATTTCAGTGGTCGAAAACGAACTTCAGCAGTTTTTGCACGACCCTAATCATCCGCGTTATCAGGCCGCCAGCTGGCACAGCGGAAAAACCGACAGTGGCCTGCGCTATGAGCGCAGCAATATCTGGGCGAATATCCGTGAGCGTGCCGGTCCGCTGACCATGACGCTGATGGTGCTCTGTATTGCGATATTTATTCTGATGCAGGTTATGGGCGATCGCACCGTGATGGCCTGGCTCTCCTGGCCGGATGCCGATCAGCATCTTCAGGTCTGGCGCTGGTTCAGCCATGCGCTGCTGCACTTTTCACTGCTGCACATTCTGTTTAATCTGATGTGGTGGTGGTATCTGGGCGGCGCGGTTGAGAAGCGGCTTGGCAGCGGCAAACTCTTTGTCATCCTGCTGATTTCGGCCCTGCTCAGCGGCTGGCTGCAGGCGAAGTTCAGCGGCATCTGGTTTGGCGGTCTGTCGGGCGTGGTCTATGCCCTGATGGGTTACTGTTGGCTGCGCGGGGAGCGCGATCCCGACAGCGGCGTCTATCTTGAACGGGGATTGATCGGTTTTGCGCTGGTCTGGCTGGTGATTGGCTGGTTCGGCGTCTTTGGTCTGGCTATTGCCAACGCGGCGCATGTCGCTGGTCTGGTTGTCGGGCTGGCGATGGCACTGGTGGATACGCGTAAAGTCACGCGTCGTTAGACAGGATTATGCGGGTTAACAGGAGAGGAACGTGAAGCAGACGCAACGTCATGACGCGATTATCGATTTAGTCCGTCGTCAGGGATATGTCAGTACTGAGGAGCTGGTGGACCATTTTGAGGTCAGCCCGCAAACCATTCGTCGCGATCTCAACGATCTGGCCGATCAGAACAAAATTCAGCGCCACCACGGCGGCGCGGCGCTTCCCTCCAGCTCTGAGAATACCGCCTGGCACGATCGTAAAATGATGTGGTCAGCGGAAAAAGCGCGGATTGCCCAGCGCGTGGCCAGCCAGATCCCGGATGGTGCCACGCTGTTTATCGATATCGGCACCACGCCGGAAGCGGTGGCGCATGCGCTGCTCAACCACAGCGATTTGCGCGTGGTCACCAATAACCTTAACGTCGCGATGCTGCTGATGGATAAACCTGATTTCCGGGTCATTATCGCGGGCGGTGAAGTGCGGACCCGCGATGGCGCGGTGATGGGTGAAGCGACGCTCGACTTTATTTCTCAGTTCCGGCTCGATTACGGCATTCTGGGGATCAGCGGCATCGATATGGATGGTTCGCTGCTGGAGTTTGACTATCACGAAGTCCGCACCAAGCGCGCCATCATTGAAAATTCACGCTGCGTGATGCTGGTGGTGGATCATTCGAAGTTTGGCCGTAACGCCATGGTCAACCTCGGCAACATGAGTCTGCTTGACTACCTCTACACCGATAAAACGCCGCCTGCCAGCGTAATGAAGGTGATTGAGCAGCATGAGGTTCACCTCGAACTCTGCTGATTCCTGCCACGCCAGCCTCCCGGCTGGCGTTTTTCTTTGATTGCTGTCGCTTTTTTCCTCACTCCCGTCTTTACTTAACGGTTGCTGGCACCCGGTTGCCAGCCCGTGCGCTTTCTATTTTTGCTTCACCTCATTGCGTAACAGAAGGGAGTGATATGCCGCAGCAAAAATTTAATAAAGCCCGTTTTAATGCCGCCCTGACCCGCCAGTGGCAACAGTTAAGCCTCCGTTCCGCGCAACAGATGACCCCGCACCAGGCGTGGCAGGCGGTCAGCGGGGCGCTTGCGGAGCTACTGGACACGCAACCGGCACCGCGTCCGGCTGTGCAGCAGCGTCACGTTAATTACCTCTCGATGGAGTTTCTGATTGGCCGTCTGACCGGCAACAACCTGCTCAATCTCGGCTGGTATAACGAGGTCAAAGCGGCGCTGGCTGAGCAGCAACTCGATTTAACGGAACTGCTGGAGCAGGAGGTCGATCCGGCGCTGGGCAATGGCGGGCTGGGACGCCTGGCTGCCTGCTACATGGATTCGATGGCAACGGTGGGGCAGTCCGCCACCGGTCACGGACTGAACTATCAGTACGGCCTGTTTCGTCAGTCTTTCGATGATGGCCAGCAGATTGAAGCGCCCGATGACTGGCAGCGTGAGCGCTATCCCTGGTTTCGCCACAACGCGGCGCTGGATGTTGAGGTGGCGATGGGGGGCCGGGTAGAAAAGCAGGAAAACGGCGGCGTACGCTGGCTGCCCGATTTTACGCTGCGCGGCGAGGCCTGGGATTTGCCGGTGACCGGCTACCGCAACGGCGTCACGCTGCCGCTGCGTCTGTGGCAGGCCGTGAGTGCGCATCCGTTTGATCTGATGGCGTTTAATGACGGCAACTTTCTGCAGGCAGAGCACCCGGGCATTGAGGCGGCAAAACTGACCAAAGTGCTCTATCCCAATGACAACCATCAGGCCGGCAAGCGGCTGCGCCTGATGCAGCAATATTTCCAGTGCGCCTGTGCGGTGGCGGATATCCTGCGTCGTCACCATCTGGCGGGGCGCAGCATTCACAGCCTGCCTGACTTCGAAGTGATTCAGCTCAACGATACCCATCCCACCATCGCCATCCCGGAGATGCTGCGGGTGCTGCTGGATGAGCATCAGCTGAACTGGGATGAGGCGTGGCAGATCACCAGCCGGTTGTTTGCTTACACCAACCACACGCTGATGCCGGAGGCGCTGGAGCGCTGGGATGAGAAGTTGCTGCGCAGTCTGCTGCCGCGCCATATGCTGATCATCAAAGAGATCAACCAGCGGCTGAAAAAACAGGTGAAGCAGCGCTGGCCGGATGACAAAGCGATGTGGCACAAGCTGGCGGTGGTCGCTGACGGTCAGGTGCGGATGGCCAATCTCTGTGTCGTCAGCGGGTTTGCGGTCAACGGCGTGGCGGCGCTGCACTCAAGCCTGGTGGTCAGCGATCTTTTCCCCGAATATCATCAGCTCTGGCCGCAAAAATTCCACAACGTCACCAACGGCATCACGCCGCGCCGCTGGCTGAAGCAGTGCAATCCGGCGCTGGCCGGGCTGATTGATGAGACGCTGAAAACCGAGTGGGCCAATAACCTTGAGGCGTTAAGCGGTCTGGAGGCCTATGCCGACGATCAGGCGTTTCGTCAGCGCTATCGCAGCATCAAACAGCAGAACAAAGCGCAGCTTACAGAGTATATCGCCCGCCACACGGGGATTATCGTGAACCCGGCCG
The DNA here is from genome assembly GCF_982223955.1 of Pantoea sp. E956-1. Taxonomy (NCBI): domain Bacteria; kingdom Pseudomonadati; phylum Pseudomonadota; class Gammaproteobacteria; order Enterobacterales; family Erwiniaceae; genus Pantoea; species Pantoea sp. E956-1. Next base: position 170,099 of record NZ_CEUYZP010000006.1, read on the forward strand.
CGCTGTTCGATGTGCAGATCAAACGGCTGCATGAGTACAAGCGCCAGCACCTCAGCCTGCTGCATATCCTTTATTGCTATCAGAAGCTCTGTAATAACCCGGAGGATGTCACCTTTACGCCACGCGTCTTCCTGTTCGGTGCCAAAGCCGCGCCGGGCTATTACCTCGCCAAAAATATCATTTACGCCATTAACAAGGTGGCGGAGGTGGTGAACAACGATCCACGCGTCGGTGACCGACTTAAAGTGGTGTTCATCCCCGATTACCGCATCACCGTGGCCGAACTGATGATCCCGGCGGCCGATCTCTCAGAGCAGATCTCCACCGCCGGGTATGAAGCCTCCGGCACCGGCAACATGAAGCTGGCGCTGAATGGCGCGCTGACGATCGGCACGCTGGATGGCGCCAATGTTGAGATTGCTGAACAGGTGGGCGAGGAGAATATCTTTATCTTTGGTCATACCGTGGATGAGGTCAAAGCGCTCAAGGCAAAAGGCTATAACCCGAAAAAGGTGCGTAAACAGAACAAGCCGCTGGATGATTTACTGAAATCGCTGGAGAAGGGCAAATTCAGCGACGGGGATAAACACGCGTTTGACCTGATGCTGGAGAGCCTGACGAAACAGGGCGATCCCTGGCTGGTGCTGGCCGATTTCCAGGCCTATGTCGAGGCGCAGCAACGGGTGGAAGCCCTGTGGCACGACCCGGAAGGCTGGACCCGCGCCGCCATCCTCAATACAGCACGAACCGGCATGTTCAGTTCGGACCGTTCAATTCGTGACTATCAGCAACGTATCTGGCAGGCACCGCGCTAAGGAGCAGCAATGAAGCACTATTCACTCGATCAGGCCGCCCGTGCTGCGGGTATTTCACTGGATTACATCAACGTTAATGGCGAGAAAGAGGCGATCAGCGATGAGACCCTGCAGGCGCTGCTGGCGGTGATGGATGACCCGCAGGATGCAAAAAAATTGCCGCTGCCGCCGGTCGCGGTATTCAGCGGCAGTGGCAAGCGACAGCTGACGCCGCAGGGCAGCGGCGTTTACCGCTGGCAGTTGCAGACCGAAAAGGGCAAACAGCATAGCGGTGAGTTAACCGCCGGTGAGCCTTTTACGCTGCCTGGCCCGCTGGCGCAGGGGTATCACCAGCTGACGCTCAGTAAGGGTAAGAAAAGCTGGCAGACGCGGGTTATTGTCGCCCCGCGCCGCTGTTATCTGCCTCCGGCGCTGGAGGCGGGGGAAAAACGCTGGGGTGCGCTGGTACAGCTCTACACCGTGCGCTCTGAACAGAACTGGGGCATTGGCGACTTCGGCGATCTCGACCAGCTGCTGGTGCAACTGGCTGAACGCGGTGGCGATTTCGTCGGGCTGAATCCGCTGCATGCGCTCTATCCCGCCAGCGCCGGTTTCGCCAGTCCGTACAGTCCGTCGTCGCGCCGCTGGCTGAACGTGATCTATATCGACGTCAGTCAGGTCGCCGATTTTCAGCAAAGCGCGGCGGCGCAGAAGTGGTGGAAAAGCGCCAGAACCCAGAAGGCGCTGACCAAAGCGCGTGAGGCGGAGCTGGTTGACTACGAGGCCGTAATGGCGCTGAAGCTTGCTGCGCTGCGGCACGCCTGGGCGCACTTTCAGGCGCGAGACAGCCAGAGCGAAGAGCATCAATCCTGGGCGGCCTTTGTGCGTGAAGGCGGCGACAGCCTGCGTTATCAGGCCGCCTACGACGGCATACAGCTGGAGCGGCGGGCAGACAAGGGGCAGCAGGGCGGCTGGCCTGCGTGGCCGGAAGCGTGGCGCAACAGCCAGTTGCCAGAGGTACAGAAGTGGTGTGCACAGCATGAAGAGGAGATCGCCTTCTGGCAGTGGCTGCAATGGCTGGCGCAGCAGCAGTTCTCTGACTGCTGGGCGCACAGCCAGGTGCTGGGCATGAGCGTCGGACTCTATCGTGACCTGGCGGTGGGTGTCGCAGAAGGCAGCGCTGAAACCTGGCACGATCCGGAGCTTTACCGGCTGAAAGCCTCGGTAGGTGCGCCGCCTGACCGTCTCGGTCCGCTGGGACAAAACTGGGGCTTACCGCCGATGGATCCGCATGTGATGCAGGCACGCGGCTATCAGCCATTCATCGACATGCTGCGCGCCAACATGCGCGACTGCGGCGCGTTGCGCATCGACCATGTGATGTCGCTGCTGCGTCTGTGGTGGGTACCCGCCGGGGAGACGGCAGATAAAGGCGCCTATGTGGCCTATCCGGTCAACGATCTTCTGGGCATCCTGGCGCTGGAGAGCCACCGGTTGCGCTGCATGGTGATTGGCGAAGACCTGGGTACCGTGCCCCAGGAGATTGTCAGTCTGCTGCGCAAAAGTGGCGTCTTTTCATGGAAGGTGCTCTGGTTTGAGCAGGAAAAGGATGCGCGCTATCGCGCGCCGCAGGACTATCCGCGCCAGTCGATCGCCAGCGCCAGTACGCATGATCTGCCCACGCTGACCGGTTTCTGGGAGCAGGGCGACCTGGCGCTGGGGGAGAAGATTGGCCTCTATCCGGGCGATGCGGTGAAAGCGTTACATCAGCAGCGCGCCGCGCAGAAGCAGGCGCTGCTGGATGCGCTGCATCAGGCGGGTGCCTTACCGGCACGCAGCCAGAAGAAGGCGGAGAAGCTCGCCATGACACCTGCGCTGAACCGGGCAATACATCGCTTCCTGGCCGATACTGAGAGTGCGCTGCTTGGCCTGCAGCCTGAGGACTGGCTCGGTATGACCACGCCGGTCAATGTCCCGGGCACGGTGGAGCAGTACCCTAACTGGCGACGCAAGCTGAGTAAAACGCTGGAGGAGATCTTTGCCGACAAGGAAGTGAATGCACTGCTGAAAGTGGTCAGCCAGCAGCGTCAGTCAGGACAGAAAGGGCAATAACAGAAGCGCGGCAGCCAGGCTGCCGCGCTTAACATCAGTAGAACGAGTGTTCACCGCGCTGATGCTCGGTAATATCCCGCACGCCTTTGAGTTCCGGGAAGGCTGCCAGCAGCTCTTTCTCAATACCATCTTTCAGAGTCACGTCGATCATCGAACAGCCGTTACAACCACCGCCAAACTGCAGAATGGCGTAGCCCTCATCGGTGATCTCCATCAGCGACACGCGACCACCATGGCCGGCCAGCTGTGGATTGATCTGCGCCTGAAGCAGATACTCAACGCGTTCAACCATTGGCGCATCATCAGAGACTTTACGCATTTTGGCATTCGGCGCTTTCAGCGTCAGCTGCGAACCGAGGTTGTCGGTAACGAAGTCAATTTCAGCATCTTCCAGATAAGGCTTGCTCAGTTCATCAACATAAGCAGAGAGCTTTTCGAACTTCAGTTCGGTGTCGGTGGCTTCAACAGCATCGGGCGGACAGTAAGAGACGCCACACTCGGCTGTTGGCGTACCCGGGTTAATCACGAATACGCGAATCTGGGTGCCATCTTCTTGTTTGGATAGCAGTTTAGAAAAATGTTCCTGGGCAGAGTCAGTAATTCGGATCATGTCGATTGCTCAATAGTTGACTAATTTAGTTGGTTATAATACGCCCATCAAAGACGCTCTACAAGGTACGGCACAGGCACCAGACCTGCACGCTGGCGGCACCCTGCGCCAGTAACAGACGACTGATTTCATCTACCGTACTGCCGGTGGTAATGACGTCATCCAGCAGGGCGATATGGCGTCCCTGCACCGCCATTTCAAGGCGGAAAGCACCGCGTAAGTTGGTGCGGCGCTGGCGGGCACTGAGCTGATGCTGCAGTGCGCCCCGTCGCTTGCGGGAAACACCTTCGCGCCATTCACATCCCAGCCAGTGTGCCAGCGGTGCGGCCAGCAATACCGTCTGATTGAAGCCGCGCTGCCAGCGTCGCCGCCGATGCAGCGGAACCGGCAGCAGCAGATCGGGACGCGGCACACTGCCACGCCGGTAAACATTAAGCCAGCTTAGCAAAAGCAGCCGCGCCAGCATCACCCTGAGTGCGGTTATGTAAGAAAATTTTAGCTGATTAACCCACTGGCTGAACGGCGGACAATAGTCATTGACGCAGACCAGCGCCTGCCAGGCGGGCGGTTTAAGCTGGCAGCGGCCACAGGCGACCTGTGCTGAACCTGCCGGCAAGCCGCAGCGCGGACAGAGCAGCGGTAACGGCGGTAATCTGCGCAAACATAAGCTGCAGATGCCGTGCCGGGCTATTTGCAACGGCATCCGGCATAGCCAACACAGGGCGGGCATTGCTAGCATAGCGACCTCCTTATCATTTTCGGGATAGTAACTGATGACGTCGCTCTACTGGCACACCTGCGGAGAAGGAAAACGCGATCTTGTGCTGCTGCACGGATGGGGACTGAATGCCGAAGTCTGGCAAAGCATAATTCCGCGACTCAGCGCGCACTATCGCCTGCATCTGGTCGATCTGCCGGGCTATGGCCGCAGCCAGCATTTCGGTGCGCTGACGCTGGAGCAAATGGCAGCGCAGTTGCTGCCTGCGCTGCCACCCCAGGCGATTGTGGTGGGCTGGTCGCTGGGCGGACTGGTGGCGACGCAGCTGGCGCTGAGTGCGCCAGAAAAACTGGCTGCATTGATCACCGTTTCCTCGTCGCCCTGTTTCACCGCCACAGAGAGCTGGCCCGGCATTAAACCGGAGACGCTGCAGAACTTTCAGCAGATGCTCAGCAACGATTTTCAGCGCACGGTAGAACGCTTTCTGGCGCTGCAGACGCTGGGTACCGAAACGGCCCGCGCCGATGCGCGGCAACTGAAAGAAGTGGTGCTGTCGCAGCCGATGCCGGAGGTGGCGGTACTGGATGGCGGACTGGAGATTCTGCGCCAGGTCGATCTGCGCGACGCGTTACCGCAAATTACGCTGCCGTTCCTGCGACTCTATGGTGCATTAGATGGACTGGTGCCGCGCCGGATTGCGGCGGAGATTGATGACATGTTGCCAGCGTCGCCCTCAGTGGTTATCGAAAAAGCAGCACATGCGCCTTTTATTTCGCATCCTGAGCGATTTTGTCAGCATATTGTTAATTTTATCAGTAATCTGCCGGGATAATGACGCTTTGCATTGGCAAAATCGCTGACAGCAGCAATACTTCTCTCTGTGAGCGAGGCCGTTGCAATTTTATGTGATTAGTCATGGAAATGACTATGCCGTTCCATACTGCCTTACGCGTTTAGCGGCTGCTTACATCTCACAATGGATCATGAATGAGGGTAAACATAATGAAGGTTTTTAAATGGGTTGTGGCTTCAATGATGATGGGCGCGATTTCATTTTCTGCGATGGCAGCGAAAGAAGTCACCAAAGAAGAAGTTAAAACAATGAACCTGCAGAAGATCGGCACCGTTAACACCACGGCGGAAACCACCTCGCCAATGGATGCTAAAAAAGTGCTGTCGCAGCTCGCTGACGAAAAAGGCGGTAAATACTACCTGGTGATCGCGGGCCGCGAACACGGTAAATTCAGCGCCACGGCTGAAGTCTACAAGTAATTAACGTAGCCACATAAACTGCCAGGCATCCAGCTTAACCGGCTGGGTGCCATCAATTTTCTCTCCGCTCACCACATCCTGCAACGTATGCGCCACCGGCAATTGCGTCTCCACTGACCGTCCACTGAGATTAAACACGCAAAGCAGCCCATCGCCGCTTTCTGGCTGATGACGTCTGAGCACCAGCACGGCGTTTTCGCTCTCATAAAGCGTCATCGGATTATCCGGGTGAAACGCAGGCTGGCGACGACGCAGCTGAATCAGTTGTCCGAGCCGGGTATAGACCTGCTGGCGCAGCCAGTTACCGCCCGCCAGCTCCGCTTCTATCTGCTGTAAATCATACTTCTGACGATTAATCGCCCGGTTGTGTCCGGCGGCGCGCACGCCCTCGTAATGGTTACGACCGCCCAGAATGCTCTGGATATAGATGGCAGGCACGCCGGGGAAGACCAGCAGAATGGCATGGGCCAGCATAAAACGTTTCAGTCGCGTGGCGTCGTCGTCGTCTTCGCGGTTGAGCGCATCCAGATAGGTCACGTTGATTTCATAGGGGCTGGTGGTGCCGTCAGGGTTGTTTTTATAGGAGACCAGCGCGCCTTCCAGCGCCAGATCGCGCACCAGCGCAACAATTTCCACTTCAGACAAAATGCCGCGCGCCGGATTAAGCCCGATGCCATCGTGTGACGCCAGGAAGTTGAAAAAGGTGGTGTCATTGCTGCTGAGATCCAGGGCGCTCGCCCACTGCCGCAGTGCGCGCGCCGATCCGGTGTGAATCGCATGCAGCACCAGTGGCGGCAGTGAAAACTGATAGACCATCTGCGCCTCATCATGCCCGTTACCCAGATAGCTGATGTTGTCCTGATGCGGCACGTTGGTCTCGGTGATAATCACCGTGCCTGGCGCAACCTGGTCGGCAATCGCGCGAAACAGCTTCACCAGCTGATGGGTTTTTTCCAGATGAATACAGCGCGTGCCGGGCGTTTTCCACATGTAGCCGACCGCATCGAGACGCACATAGTCGGCACCGCGTATCAGGTAGTCGAGCAGTACATTAGCCATGCGCAGCAGCACTTCAGGATTGGCGAAGTTGAGGTCGATCTGGTCGGCGCTGAAAGTGGTCCAGATAAAGCGGGTATCGCCATCCGCCATTTTAAACGGCGTCAGCAGCGGCGAGGTACGTGGACGTGTCACAGCGCTGAGATCGGTGGCGGGCGGCATACTGATAAAGAAATCGTCCCAGCCGGGATCCTGTGCCAGGAAGTGGCTGAACCAGGCGCTGTGTGCCGACATATGGTTGCAGACAAAATCAAACATCAGCCGGGTTTCCTGATGCAGCCGTGCAACATCCTGCCAGTCGCCGCACAGCGGATCGACCTGATGGTAATCAATTACCGAAAAGCCATCATCGGACGACCAGGGGAAAAAGGGCAGCAGGTGAACCAACGGAAACGTGGATTGCAGGTGCTGCTGATAGAACCGGGAAAAGGTACTGAGTGTCGGTTTATCGGCTTCGCGAAACTGATCGGCATAGGTGATCAGCACCACATCCTGCTCATCCCAGTGTGCCTTGCGCGGCAGCTTAATGGCCTCGCGGGCCGTGGCGATGTCAGCCAGCAGGCGCGCAAAGGTCGCCTCCGGAAATGTGCCAGCATAAATCTTATCAATCAGATCGGTGATCGTTTCCATCGTGAATTGGGTGCCACAGCAGGTGTTGTTTTTATGACAGGCGTCTTTTTAGCGTAGCGCGATGGCGGGGATTTTCAACCGGGGAAAAGCGTGTAAAGAGGGGGCCAGACAGTGGCCCCCTGAAAAGCTTAGCGTTTTTTACCGAAAGCCGCAGCCAGCGCATCACCCATCACACTGTTACCTGCTGACGAGCTGACCGGACGCGGACGACCTTTCGCGGTGTTCTGACGTTTCTCTTCACGCGGAGCACCGTTCTTCGCGCCACCACGTGCATTACCTTCGCCTGGCTGCTCATCAAGACGCATGGTCAGGGCAATACGCTTGCGCTGGAGATCGACCTCCATCACTTTCACTTTAACGATATCGCCCGCTTTCACCACCTGATGCGGATCTTCCACGAAGCGATCGGAGAGCGAAGAGATATGCACCAGGCCATCCTGATGCACGCCGATATCCACAAATGCACCGAAGTTGGTTACGTTCGTGACGGCACCTTCGAGGATCATGCCCGGCGTCAGATCGTTCAGCGTCTCTACGCCTTCAGCGAACTGGGCGGTTTTAAACTCAGGACGCGGATCGCGGCCTGGCTTCTCCAGCTCTTTCATGATGTCGGTGACGGTCGGCAGACCAAAACGTTCATCAATGAAATCGCGGGCGCTGAGGTTACGCAGGCTGCCTGCGTTGCCCATCAGGTCGCTCAGTGCCTGCTCGGTGGCGGCCAGGATGCGCTCCACCACCGGGTAGGCTTCCGGATGCACAGTTGAGGCATCCAGCGGGTTATCGCCATGGTTGATGCGCAGGAAGCCCGCACACTGTTCAAAGGCTTTTGGCCCAAGGCGGCTCACTTTCAGCAACTGCTGACGGTTCTGGAAGCGGCCATGCTCATCACGCCAGCCGACAATATTCTGCGCCATCATGCGCGTCAGGCCCGCCACGCGGGTCAGCAGCGGCACCGAGGCGGTGTTGAGGTCAACGCCGACGGCGTTCACGCAATCTTCTACTACGGCGTCGAGTTTCTTCGCCAGCTGACTCTGACTGACGTCATGCTGATACTGACCCACCCCGATCGATTTCGGGTCGATTTTCACCAGCTCTGCCAGCGGATCCTGCAAACGCCGCGCAATCGACACCGCGCCGCGCAGCGAAACATCGAGATCCGGGAACTCCAGCGCCGCCAGTTCAGAGGCCGAATAGACAGATGCGCCAGCTTCACTGACAATCACTTTCTGCGCCGTGACCTGCGGGAACTGCTGCTGCAGATCCAGGAAGAAGCGCTCAGTTTCACGTGAAGCGGTGCCGTTGCCAATCGCCACCAGCTCAACCTGATGCTTAATGCAGAGTGCCGCTACGGCGGCTGCGGCTTTCGCGGTCTGGCCGGTATGCGGATAAACGGTATCGGTCGCGACGACCTTGCCGGTGGCATCGACCACCGCCACTTTGACACCGGTGCGCAGACCCGGATCCAGCCCCATGGTGGCGCGCATACCGGCGGGTGCGGCCATCAGCAGATCGTGCAGGTTGCGGGCAAAGACGTTAATCGCTTCATCTTCTGCGCGTTCGCGCACCGTGCCCATCAGCTCCGTTTCCAGATGCAGCATCACCTTGATGCGCCACGTCCAGCTCACCACCGCTTTACGCCAGCTGTCGGCAGGAGCGTTATTCAGGCGCAGGTTCAGGTGCTCAGCAATCAGCGTTTCGCCGTGGCTCTCACGCGGTGCTTCATCAAACTGTGGATCGGCATTCAGCGAAAGTTGCAGTACGCCTTCGTTGCGGCCACGCAGCATCGCCAGCGCACGGTGCGACGGCACGCCGCTCAGCGCTTCGTGGTGATCAAAGTAGTCGCGGAACTTCGCGCCCGCTTCCTCTTTGCCTTCCACCACGCGTGACACCAGATGGGCATTTTTCCACAGGTAATTACGCACTTTCGCCAGCAGCGCGGCATCTTCAGCGAAACGCTCCATCAGAATGTAGCGGGCACCATCCAGTGCGGCACGAACGTCGGCGACACCTTTGTCGGCATCGACATACTGTTCGGCAAGCTGCTCAGGGACGTGAGACGGCTCCTGCCACAGCGTCTCCGCCAGCGGCGCCAGACCGGCTTCGATAGCGATCTGTCCACGCGTCCGGCGTTTCTGTTTGTAGGGCAGGTAGAGGTCTTCAAGCTCGGTTTTGCTGAGGGTGGTGTTGATCGCGCGGGCGAGGTCGTCAGTGAGTTTCCCCTGATCGTCAATCGACTTCAGAATCGACTGGCGTCGCTCTTCAAGTTCACGCAGATAGCTGAGGCGGGTTTCCAGCTGGCGCAGCTGGGTATCATCCAGCCCGCCGGTGACCTCTTTACGATAGCGTGCGATAAACGGCACGGTATTCCCTTCATCCAGCAGGCGAACGGCGGCGTCAACTTGCTCTGGACGCGCCTTGAGCTCACTGGCAATTATCTGGCTCAGAACTTTCATCATCAGGATTGTCTTGCTTTCCGGGTTGAGAAATAGCCGACAGTTATACGGATTGATGGTTAAAATTGCCAGAGACGCGGGCGGCTTTCAGCGATAATCTGAAGGGTTATTGCGGGTAGTCAATCGCGTTGATATACCACAGCGCCGGCCCCACTGGCGTCTCGACGGTGGCGGCATCGCCGACCTCTTTTTTCAGCAGCGCCCGCGCCATGGGCGAGTCGATGGAGATGTAATCTTTGCGGCCAAAAATCTCATCGTAGCCCACAATGCGGAAGCGTTTGAGGTCGCCCTCATCGTTTTCAATTTCCACCCAGGCACCAAAGAAGACTTTGCCATCCTGCTGGGGTGAATAGTCAACGATACGCAGCTGTTCAAGACTTTTGGTCAGATAGCGAACGCGACGGTCGATTTCACGCAGCCGTTTTTTATTGTACTGATAATCGGCATTTTCACTGCGATCGCCAAGACTGGCGGCCCAGGTGACTTTTTTTGTCACTTCCGGTCGCTCTTCACGCCAGAGATAGTCGAGTTCTGCTTTCAGCTTGTCGAAGCCTTCGCGGGTAATGAGTCGGGTTTTCATGCTATACCGGCCAGAGAGATCCAAAGAGGAACAGTGTAAGACAAAGGGGGCGCGGCAAAAAAGGGCGGGGAAAGGGTTTTTAAAGGCTAAAAACCCACGTTGACTTCCCCGGCGGCGAAAGGGTTAGTGCTGAACAATAATCTGAAGCTGTGAAAGACGTCGTGATAGTTATTTACCGGCGTGAGTCGCCGTGGTGGTCGATGTACCGGTGCTGTGACCGTCACCGCCGCCGCCGCCCATGGTGGCCAGCGCAACGCCCAGCAGGGCTGCGACTGCGCCAACACCGATGGCGTTAGAGTTACCTTGTGCTGTCGTGGTTGCCGCTGCGCCAGCCGCTTCACCGGTGGCGGTAGCAGCATAAGCTGGGCTGACGCTGCTTAATGCCAGCGCGCTCAGCAGTAAAATGGTTTTTTTCATTGTATGTATTCCCCGTTGAGACATCGAATGTTGCCTGAGCAGTCTGGTTGAAAACGGAGAAGGCGAAAAGTTGGCTTTACTGATTGATTTAACGGACTTTAATTTCAACTGGCCTTGCTGGTGGCACCGCTGAAACTAATCCGAGAGGAGAGTGAGGCGTTACGCAGGTTTACTGGAATATTATGCTGTCTGACTGCTGTTGAGGTAGATTATCTGGAGCTTATCCACAATGATGGCTGATCATTAAGTCAAATTGTCTGCTAACTCACTGAATTCGTTCATCGAATAAAAAATGGCCTGCTTCTGACGCCAGTGATTCAGAGAAACAGGGCGGTTTTTTCAGATTTGCCGTAACCGGGGCCGGGCAGCGCCAGACGCGTTAAAACTGACCCGAAATCGCCTTAAATCAAATATAAGCTCCTGTTTAATATGCTTTGTAACAATTTTGGCTAGAATATAAACCATTAATGACTGTCACTATAAGGCATCTTTTTTTAACAATGTTGGCTCAGGCAATAGCGCCTTTGGGAGTAGAAAATGCAAGAGAACTACAAAATTCTGGTCGTCGATGATGATATGCGTCTGCGTGCACTGCTTGAACGCTATCTCACCGAGCAGGGCTTTCAGGTGCGCAGTGTCGCTAATGCCGAGCAGATGGATCGCCTGTTAACCCGTGAATCCTTTCATCTGATGGTGCTCGACCTGATGTTGCCGGGCGAAGATGGTCTCTCTATCTGCCGTCGTCTGCGCAGTCAGAGTAACCCGATGCCGATTATTATGGTGACCGCCAAGGGCGAAGAGGTGGATCGTATCGTGGGGCTGGAGATCGGCGCTGACGACTATATTCCCAAACCCTTTAACCCGCGTGAGCTGCTGGCGCGCATCCGTGCGGTGCTGCGCCGTCAGGCCAATGAACTGCCAGGTGCGCCTTCGCAGGAAGAGGCGATCATTGCCTTTGGTAAGTTCAAACTTAACCTCGGCACCCGCGAGATGTTCCGTGAAGATGAGCCGATGCCGCTGACCAGCGGTGAGTTTGCGGTGCTGAAAGCACTGGTCAGCCATCCGCGTGAGCCGCTGTCTCGCGATAAGCTGATGAACCTGGCGCGTGGCCGTGAATACAGCGCCATGGAACGTTCGATTGACGTCCAGATCTCCCGCCTGCGTCGCATGGTGGAAGAGGATCCTGCGCATCCGCGCTATATCCAGACCGTCTGGGGTCTGGGCTACGTCTTTGTGCCGGACGGCAGTAAAGCATGAAGCGACTGCGCTTCTCGCCTCGCAGTTCGTTTGCCCGCACCCTGCTGCTGATCGTTACCCTGCTGTTTGTCAGCCTGGTAACGACCTATCTGGTGGTGCTGAACTTCGCCATTCTTCCCAGCCTGCAACAGTTCAATAAGGTGCTCGCTTACGAAGTTCGTATGCTGATGACCGACCGGTTGCAGCTGGAGGATGGCACGCAGCTGGAAGTGCCACCGGCGTTTCGCCGGGAAATCTACCGCGAACTGGGGATCTCGCTCTACACCAATGCAGCAGCAGAGGAGAGCGGATTGCGATGGGCGCAGCACTATGAATTCCTGAGCGAGCAGATGGGCCAGCAGCTTGGCGGCCCCACCGATGTGCGGGTTGAGGTTAACAAAAACTCACCCGTCGTCTGGCTGAAAACCTGGCTGTCGCCCGATATCTGGGTGCGGGTGCCGCTGACGGAGATTCATCAGGGTGACTTCTCGCCGCTGTTCCGCTACACCCTGGCGATTATGCTGCTGGCGATTGGCGGTGCCTGGCTGTTTATCCGCATCCAGAACCGACCGCTGGTGGATCTGGAGCACGCCGCCCTGCAGGTCGGGCGCGGGATTATTCCTCCGCCGCTGCGCGAGTATGGCGCGTCAGAAGTGCGATCGGTGACCCGCGCCTTTAACCAGATGGCGGCCGGGGTGAAGCAGCTGGCGGATGACCGCACGCTGTTAATGGCGGGCGTGAGCCATGATTTGCGAACGCCGCTGACCCGTATTCGTCTCGCCACCGAGATGATGAGCGAGCAGGATGGCTATCTGGCCGAATCGATTAATAAAGATATCGAAGAGTGCAACGCCATTATCGAACAGTTCATCGACTACCTGCGTACCGGTCAGGAGATGCAGACTGAGCGCGCCGATCTTAACAGTGTGCTGGGCGAAGTGGTGGCCGCTGAAAGCGGCTATGAACGTGAGATCGAAAATGCGGTGATGCCGGAAGAGTTAATGCTGGATATCAACCCGCTGTCGATTAAACGGGCACTGGCTAACCTGGTGGTCAACGCCGCGCGATACGGTAATGGCTGGATCAGGGTCAGCAGCGGACGGGAACTGCATCGTGCCTGGTTCCAGGTGGAAGATGATGGACCTGGCATCAAGCCGGATCAGCTGGCGCATCTGTTCCAGCCCTTTGTGCGTGGCGACAGTGCCCGCAGCACCAGCGGTACCGGTCTGGGTCTGGCGATCGTGCAGCGTATTATTGATGCCCATCAGGGCTCGCTGGAGATTGGCGAGAGCGAACGCGGCGGTTTACGCATTCGTGCCTGGTTGCCGTTAGTGGAAAGCATGGCGCTGAGCCACAATAACGGCAGCAACAGCGTGTCGGGATGATAAAAACGGCGCGGCAGTTTCATTGCCGCGCCGCTTCTTTTAGCGTTGCGGGCCAGCTTTCACCAGCGCAGCACCTGCGGCGGTATCTGTGTACTTGTCGAAGTTATCAATAAAGCGCTGTGCCAGACCTTCGGCGGCGGCGGTCCACTTCTCCTCACTCTCCCAGCTACGACGCGGATCGAGCGTGTCACTATCCAGTTCGCCCAGCATAACCGGCATCTGCAGATTAAAGATCGGCAGCGTTTCCATCGGCGCATCATCCAGCTCACCCGCCAGAATGGCATTGATAATGGCACGGGTATTCTTCAGTGAGATACGTTTGCCGCTGCCGTTCCAGCCGGTATTAACCAGATAAGCCTGCGCACCGGCCGCCTCCATCCGTTTCACCAGCACTTCCGCATACTGCGTCGGATGCAGCATCAGGAATGCCGCGCCGAAACAGGCGGAGAAGGTGGGGGTCGGCTCAGTGACGCCACGCTCGGTACCCGCCAGTTTGGCGGTGAAACCTGACAGGAAATGATACTGCGTCTGCTCCGGCGTCAGACGTGATACCGGTGGCAGCACGCCAAACGCATCCGCGGTCAGGAAAATCACTTTCTTCGCGTGGCCCGCTTTTGAGACCGGCTGCACGATGTTGTCGATGTGATTGATCGGATAGGAGACGCGGGTGTTTTCGGTTTTGCTGCCGTCGTCATAATCGACGCTGCCATCTTCACGCACCACCACATTTTCCAGCAGCGCATTGCGGCGAATGGCGCGGTAGATCTCCGGCTCAGCCTGCTCAGAGAGATTGATGGTTTTGGCGTAACAACCGCCCTCGAAGTTAAACACGCCATCATCATCCCAGCCGTGCTCATCATCGCCGATCAGCTGGCGGTCAGGATCGGTAGAGAGTGTGGTTTTACCGGTGCCCGAGAGGCCAAAGAAGACCGCTACATCGCCCGCTTTACCGACGTTTGCTGAACAGTGCATCGAGGCGATGCCTTTCAGCGGCAGCAGGTAGTTCATGATGGCGAACAGACCTTTCTTCATCTCGCCGCCGTACCAGGTTCCGCCAATCAACTGCATGCGTTCAGTCAGATTGAAGGCGACAAAGTTTTCAGAGTGCAGACCCTGCGCCTGCCAGTCTGGATTGGTGCATTTGGCGCCGTTCATCACCACAAAGTCAGGGGTGAATTCGGCCAGTTCAGCGTCGTCAGGCTGGATGAACATGTTCTTCACGAAGTGTGCCTGCCAGGCCACTTCGGTGACAAAACGTACGCTCAGACGCGAATCGGCATTGGCACCACAGAACGCATCCACCACAAACAGGCGCTTGCCGGAAAGCTGGCGGGTGACGCAGCTTTTCAGCGCGTTCCAGGTCTCCTGCGACAGGGGCTGATTGTCATTTTTGCCGGTGCCCTGGTCGTTCCACCACAGGGTATCGCGCGTGGTGTCGTCACGCACAATGTACTTATCCTTTGGCGATCGCCCGGTGAAAATCCCGGTGTCTACTGCAATCGCGCCGCTCTGCGTCAGGGTGCCACGAGCAAAACCTTCGAGGTCCGGGCGCGTCTCTTCCTGAAATAGCGTGTCGTAATCAGGGTTGTAAACCACTTCCGTGGTATCCACGATGCCCAAAGCGGCAAGGTCTTGCGAGGTCAGGCCGTTAACGCGCATTTTACTGCTCCTTAAATCGGTGTCTGTTCTGCAAAGCAGAGATAGGTTGGGATCGTGCCAGCGGCTGTTGCATCGGCTGCGGCAAATCACTGACAGTCGACTGCGCTTCGTCACGACAGCCTGCAAAGATCACCGGACTGTTCAGGGCATCTGCCTCTGACTTCCGGGCGTTTGCACGATCGCGCGCAGTTTACTCTTCTGCGTTAAGGGAAAAAGGGCAGTGATCTAAAAATGCGACTCAGGGCGCGTTAAGGCTATGTTTCGAACGTTTAAAAGATGTTATGAAAGTAAAAAAAGATAATTTGTCTGAAAAATTATGGGGATAGAGATGGGGGGCGGGGAAGGGGCGGCAGAAGCCGCCCGATAAATCAGTGAAGCTGGTTATTATTCTCAAGGGAGTGGCTGCGGATACCGGCGATATCGACGGCGTCAAACACGTAGTTTGAGCCGCAATAGTCGCAGTGCATGTCGATTTTGCCATCTTCCGCGATGATCTCATCCACCTCTTCCTGCGGCAGCGTGTTCAGTACTTCGCCACAGCGCTCACGCGAGCAGGTGCATTTGTAGATCACCGGCTGCGGATCGTAGAGGGTGACCTCTTCCTGATGATAGAGACGCCACAGCGCTTCATTCGCAGGCAGATCGATCAGCTCTTCCGTTTTAATGGTTTCGGTCAGCGTTGCCAGATGGTCGAAAACCTCTTTCTCCGTATCCTGCGCCGGCATCACCTGCAGCAGAATACCCGCGGCGCCTTTGTCGCTGGTGCGGATAAACAGGCGCGTTGGCAGCTGCTCTGAGCGCATGAAGTAATCTTCCAGGCACTCCGCCAGAGTTTCACCTTCCAGTCCCACCACACCCTGATAACGTTCGCCCTTTTCAGGGGAAATGGTAATCACCAGATAGCCATTGCCCACCATGCTTTTCAGGGTACTGTCGTCCGGGATGTCGCCTTTGATACGCGCCACGCCGCGCAACTCCTGGTTGTTGTTACCGTTGATCACCGCCAGCGACAGCGGACCGTCACCCTGCAATTGCACCGTTATTTCGCCATCAAACTTCAGTGTGGCAGTCAGCAGGCTGGTGGCGACCAGCATCTCACCCAGCAGCGTTTTAACCGGTGCCGGATAGTCATGGTTCTTTACGGTTTCACGCCAGGTGTCAGAGACGTTCACCAGCTCGCCGCGCACGGCGGCATTTTCAAACAGATAACGGTGCAGTTGATCCTGGACTGACATATTTTTCTCTCACTGGTACGGGGCGATGGCGCGTCAGCTAAGACGGCGTTACTCATCGCCCGATAATTTAAACTTCATCAAATCGCGACGCTCTTTTTTGTCAGGTCGCCGATCGGGATGGGGCATAGTCAGCGCATTCATTTTGCGCGCCTGCGCCATTTTTTCGCGTTTTTCAATGCTGGCATCGGTTTCGCGATAGAGTTGCTGGGCCTCGCTGGCGGGACGGCGCTGAGCGCTGATGTCCGCCACCACCACGGTGCGTTCATCGTTGCCCTGACGCAGTGTCAGTTCCGCATTCAGCTCTACCACCTTGCCGGGTTTGCTGCGCTGGCCGTTGTAATGCACTTTGCCGCCTTCAATCATCTCCCGCGCAATCGCCCGGGTTTTGTAAAAGCGCGCGGCCCACAGCCATTTGTCGAGGCGAACCTCTTCGCTGCTTTTCTCTTTCTTCATTGCTGCTCCTGACTCAGATCAGCGTCCGGTAATCGCCGGTGGCGCGATGACGCTGAAAGATTTGCTCAGGACGACCCGAATCGGGGTTCTTTACGCCTAAGCACTCGCCGATGCCCCATGACGTTGCAGCATCCAGAATCACTTCGCTATCATCGATAAACAGCGTGCGCGGCGCAGAAAAGCCGGTGTGCTGTTGTACCGCCTGCCATAAACGTTGGTCTTCTTTCGGATACCCAAAGGTATGGGTGGAAAGTAATAAATCAAGGTGCGGCGCTAAACCTGTCTGCGCCAGTTTGACGTCCAGATTGTAAGGATGCGCGTTGGTCAGCAGGATAGTGGACTTGCCCGCGCAGCGCAGAGCCTGCAAAAAAGGCAGCGTATCGTCACGCAGCGCAATGCGGCTGCGCATCGCCCAGGTCATGGCACGGATGTCCAGCGCCAGCGCTTCTGCCCAGTAATCCAGACAATACCAGTTTAGCGTATGGGCGACGGCCTGATACTTTTCCGCGATGATCGCTTCGGCTTCCGCCCGGGTGATGCCGCGTTGCTGACTGAGTTGTTCAGGCACATGCTCCAGCCAGAAGTGACGATCAAACGCCAAATCCAGCAGCGTGCCGTCCATGTCGAGCAGCACGGTATCAATCTCAGACCAGTTGAGCATGCGGATGATTCACCCTGTAAAAAACCGGGCGACAGGGTAGCACAGAAGGGCAGGGCTCAGAATATCGGGCGCACGCTCTGCAAAGTGCCGAGGTTATGATTGAAGCACTTGTCGTAGTACTGCTGGATATCGAGCATGCGCTGGCGATTACGGTGCATACGGCGCAGGGCCATTAACCCATTGATCACACCGCAGGCCAGCAGCACCAGCAGCAGCAATACCGTGCCGAGATAACGCCACTGGGCCATAGCATCCGGTTCATTGTGCAGCATGATGTGACGCGTGCCGTTGGCATCTGTTGAAATGCTGGTGATGATGCCGCTGGCGCTGAATGGCGTATGCAGCAGCATGGCGGAGATACGTTGCAGCTCACGCCACTGAGCAGGCGGATCGAGATCAAATAGCGACACGGTTGGCTGAGGCTGATTCACCAGCTGGCGACCCTCATCGCTGACGATCAGGAACCCGCCTGGCGGCGGGCTGTTAAGATTTTCTGCTGCACGACGGGTTTCGCGGAAAAAGAAGGTCGAGGTGGCGGTATTGACCAGGTTTTCCAGGGCTTCGGCGCTGACCGGCCGCAGCAGCACATTCATGCCGTTTAGCTGGCCGGAATCTGCCCGGCGCATCAGCGCTTCCCAGTCTTTGGCATTGCCCAGGTTCACCAGCGCATTTTTCAGACGCATACAATCCTGTGGCTGATTACAGAGATCCTGTGTTTTCACCACCAGATCTGAGAAGTCATCCAGCAGGATCATCCCTGACTTCTGAATCGCGGACGCCAGCTGCGGATTCAGTTTGGGATCGGTATTGGTTTCCGGATGCAGCTGCCTGGTGGTGGTCTCCAGCAGAGCAGCGGCTTTATCAATAATATCCGATTGTGGCTGCGGCAACGGCGTGGCGTTATTCCAGTAGACCGCCGAGCAGTCGAACGGCATATAAGCGTAGCTTCGGTTGCTCTGATAGTTGTCCGGCACCGAACACATGCCGGTACCGCTCACCTTGAGGTTGTCGCCAATATTCAGGGGCACGCTGCTGAGTTTATCGACGCTGCTGACCTCCAGGCTGTCGGTGCCCCTGGCCCAGGCCAGACTGAGCTTGATCGGCATGCCGAGCGGGATCCAGGTGACCAGCATGGTCAGCACCATCAGCGAGCCACAGGCCAGCACCACGTTTTTCCGCCAGCGCTGAATAGGGAAGTTTTTGACTTCATCCTGCAGCGACAGGAAGCGACCCTGACGTACCACCTGACGGTTGAGGTAGATCTCCACATCCGTCACCTGGCCGAGATCGTGCGCGACATAAGGCTGC
Organism: Pantoea sp. E956-1; assembly: GCF_982223955.1. Taxonomy (NCBI): domain Bacteria; kingdom Pseudomonadati; phylum Pseudomonadota; class Gammaproteobacteria; order Enterobacterales; family Erwiniaceae; genus Pantoea; species Pantoea sp. E956-1. The sequence continues at coordinate 188,678 of NZ_CEUYZP010000006.1, forward strand.
CAGTGCGGTGGATAGGCGAGGTCAATAATCCCCAGCGTGATATTGCTCTGCTCCTGGTTCGATTCGCTGAACAGGCCCCAGCGCTTTGGCGCGCCGCGCAGGCAGTGTATGTCACGCAGGCCGCGCTCACCCGGAATGCGGTAGAGCAGCCACAGGCTGGCGGCAATCATGACTGCACCCGTCAGCACCAGCCAGATCATCAGCGTTGCGGGTACTAACAGGCTGAAGAAAAACAGTAAGAAGGCAAGAGAGATGAGCACCGCTTCACGCGTGCCATCTGGCCGCGACAGACGATACTCTTCCGGTGTCTCTTTGCGCACCTGCAGCAGTTCGACGTTTTCCGTTTCCGCTTTGCGGATAGAGGCGTTGGTCGACACCGGACGCATCAGCGTCGGCAGCGATTGCTGATCCACGGCGTAATCCACCAGCGAGTGGCCGTTCAGCGAGATCACCAGCGGAATAGATTGGGTGCGGATTAACTCTACGTAGTTTTCGTCGGCGATGTACTGCTCCCACAGCGGCGGCAGATGAACTTCAACTTCATCAAGGTAGTAGCGCCATTTATGGGGATCGTCCGTGGAGAGTCCGTAGCGGGTAATCGCACGGGTAACGGGATAGACATTGTTGCTCTGTGCCGTCAGCGTCAGACGTTCGGACGCGCTGCGCTTATCGGTCGTCACCGTGGTACGGGGCTGCTTTTCCAGCGCGGCGACATACTTATCAACCGCCTCACGCTCCTGAGCAGAGAGTTTACGGCAGGGCGGACTGATAAATGGCAGCGGTTTCGCCAACGGCGGACGATGCCGCATAGCGTACCAGAACCCAATGCCTGCCAGGATTGAACAGGTCAGCACTATGGCCAGGATCATCAAGATTGTGCTCATGCTCTGCTCAATTCAGCCAAAATGCTGCCTTCACTTTAAACTTTCGCTTCCGGTTATGCTCACTATAAAAGAGGCATTCCGGAAGATTATATAACCCTGAGGAGTCAGACACCCGATGAAATAGTGCCAGCGTATATCTGATTGGCATTTGTTAAACCCTGCCTTGTCCGAATGGTAACCGGCTAAGACTGGATTAAATATCGGTATTATCTGAAACTTATCGCAGCATATTGACTAATGCAAATTTAGTCTTAACTGATAACCAAAGGCTGTTATTCAAGCGCTGTAATCTGTGCAACGATAACGTCATGGTCTGACTGTCGCACAATTGCCTGCGGTTAGGTATGCTAATTCGCTCCTGATAGCCGGCGCAGAATAATTTGAGGCTGATATGAAAATTCCAAAAAAACCTGACATCCTCAATATCACCGCCGTGGCACGTTCACGGTTATTCACCATTGAATCGGTCGATCTGACTTTCAGCAATGGTGCGCATCGCGTTTATGAGCGGATGAAGCCCTCAGAGCGTGAAGCGGTGATGATTGTGCCGATTATTGATGACCATCTGATCCTGATTCAGGAGTATGCCGTCGGACTGGAAACCTATGAGCTTGGTTTCCCCAAGGGGCTGATCGATTCAGGTGAAACCGTGAATGAAGCGGCGGTGCGCGAACTGAAAGAAGAGGTCGGTTTTGGTGCTGATGAGCTGACAACGCTGGGCAAACTCACTATGGCGCCCTCCTACTTTTCCAGCAAAATGAATATTGTGGTGGCGGAAGGTCTCTATGCCGAAACGCTGGAAGGCGATGAGCCGGAGCCGCTGATTGTCCACCGCTGGCCGCTGAGCGATATGATGTCGCTGCTGGATGAACCCGATTTCCGCGAGGCACGTAATGTCAGTGCGCTGTTTATGGCGCGCGAATGGCTGGTGAAGCAGGGGCGGCTGAGTTACTGAGCGAGCGCATCGGTAAGGAAACGCGCCTGTCAGCAGGCGCGTTTCGATTTTATTCTGCTCTTGCATTTTCCTGTATGGCTGATGCGGGCTTCAACAGCGGGGCGATCAACAGATAAACCACGCATGCCACGAGAATCGAATTAAGCACCGGTACGCCGTGCTCAACCAACAGCCCGGTGGCTGCGCCCGCTGCGCTGGCAATCAGTGCGGGCCAGCCGATAAGCTGAGACGTTGCCGGTAAGGAATTGCTGTTGCGGCTCAGCGCCAGCGTCTGGCGGTCAGTTTTAAGCACATAGTAATCAATGATCATCACGCCCAGTACTGGCGGGAAGATGATCCCCAGAAGTTCCAGAAAATCGACAAAACGATCAAGAATCCCAAGAATTGAACAGAGTGTGCCAAGCATGCCGAGCAGCAGCGTAATCACAGGATAACGCGGTTTATAGCTGGTTAAGCCTTCAATCGCATTGGCGATGCCCAGCGTTGACGAATAGAGATTCAGGTCGTTAATGCGCAGGGTAGAAAAGACCACAACCAGCAAACCCAGTGAGCTGGTAGTTTGAGTAATAATCGCGATGATGTCTGAGGTCTGCAATTCTCTGGCAATCAGAATCGCCAGCCCATTAATCCCATATTCTCCCGCCAGAATGGTCAGCAGCGTAATGGCGAAGACATCTTTACCGTTACGTGAGAAACGCGTCAGGTCGGGAGTCATCAGACTGGCCAGGATTGCACCGCCAATTACCATGGTAATGGCGGCGCTCACGGTAATGGTTTCGCTCGCAATAACCGGCGGCGTCATCTGGCCAGTCTGGCCGTGGAAAGCGTGCCAGAAAATCCAGCCGACCAGCACGATGAAGAGCGGAACCGCAATGCGTGCGGTAAAGCGCAGCGCCTTAAAGCCAAAGGTAACCAGTAAAGTCAACACGGCTCCTGAAAGCGCTGCCGACTCTGCAAAGCTGATTTTGCCGTTAAGGGCATAGCTCAGCGATCGGGCGAAAACGGCGTTCTGAATGCCGAACCAGCCCAGCAGGCTGACCGCGACCAGCAGACCAATGAACACTGAGCCGTGGCGACCAAAACCACACCAGCGAGCCAGCAGACTGCCCGGCAATCCCTCGCGCATCCCTGCATAGCCGAGCGCGAAGGTCAGCACGCCAAAAAGCAGGCTGGCCAGAGTGATTGCGGTAAACGCCTCGCCCGGCGTCATGCTGTTGCCCAGAACCGCGCCAAGCATAAACTGATCCAGCGCAGTCAGCATGCCCATATGCACAATAGCGACGCTAAGCAGTGAGAGCCTTTTATTTGCAGGTACAGGGCTCAGTGGATAATCATCAAATTTACTCACAACATGGTTTCCTTACCGATTTATATATAAATAACGCCTGTGCTGAGAAACCTCTCTGGCAGATAATTCTCCAGTGACTCCGCACGACAGTAGCTCTCAAATTGTTGTAGCGAATGTACACCCGCTTTTTGATAAAGCGTGGTGATGCGGTTACCGATAGTTTTTACGCTGAGGTTGTAGATGCGGGCGATCTCTTTCGCGCTGAATCGCCGTAGCAACAGGAAAATGACATCCAGCTCGGCGGGGGTGAACAGGGAATGTTCCAGGCGCGTCGTCAGTACAGAGGATTTTTTGGGATCGATAAAACTCATTGCCGTAAGGTTATCCACCGGACGTGCATTCCAGATGCAGCCCAGCCACTGATTTCGGTTGTCGAAAACAGGGTATTTCTCGCTGATGAAAGGGGTGAGATAATTGTTGCCATACCAGTAGTGGGTTTCAATCACGGCCACGCTACTGTTATTCAATTTTACCTGTTGATCATGCTCGCAGAATTCATCGGCGCAATCACTCCAGCGCGTGGGGAACTCACTGTCTCTTTTTCCCTCAAATAAATAACTTTTAGGCGTAGCAGTATACATTTTTGCAGCTTCATTCATATAAAGATGCTGCGATGCGGCATTCTTGAAACCCCAGGGTGTCGGTAATAAATCCATGGTGGTGGCGAATGCAGAAATGAAATCATCAATACTACGGTATGGGCTGTCCATGGCGCCTCGCTGAAAGCATTCCGATTATAATCTTTTTGCCAGATAATAACGTGCGTAGCGCTGCGCATATCCATCCTGTTCGCCATAGACGCGATAACCCAGTTTTTCGTAAAAACCACGTGCCTGGAAACTTAACGTGTCAACGACGGACATATGGCAGCCTCGATTACGCGCTTCTTCTTCCGCTGCCTGCATCAGCTGACGTCCTGTGCCATGCAGGCGCCAGGTATCCTCTATCCATAAATAATGAATATCCAGCGTGCCACACCAGGTGTGGGCTAACAGGCCACCCTGGATATTTTTCTGATCGTCATACAGGATAACATTCAGCGTTTTCATATTGATGTCAGCAAAGCGTCCATTATGCTGCCAGAGTCGCTGAATAATATACTCTTCAGTATCGGGGTCTTGCATATGGCCCACTTTAATTTCCATATATAAAAGTATCCATAGGTGATTAAATCAAAATAGAGGTTATCGGGCTTTCTATTCCTATCATGATGATAAGCGATGTGCAAGAGTTAATATCCCTCCTGTTATTGAACGCAATTAATATTAAGCTGGTTATCGTTGTTCAGCTGATATGCCAATAACTATGTTTGCTGACACCAGGGAAGACTAAGCTAATCATAGCGATATAATAACTAAATTCTTTTTTTAGGTTCACTTTCTGAATCGCTTCATACACATTGCTTTATATTATCTGACTGATTTAATGCCGATCGCTCAGGATGATCGGCATTTTCCTCAGCAACAAATGATGATCTCTCTCCGGCTTTTACCTTTCTTTTTCCCCATCCCAGTTGACTAAGTCGCTCAGGCACGAAAAGTATCGCGTGTTTCATCAGGATAAGCGGGCCGATAAAAAAGGCTGATCACTTCAGGTGATCAGCCTCAGATATTTCACATTGCAGATATCACATCAGAACAGCTCGTGACTCTCACCGTTATCCATAATGGTGGTACCTGCATCATGAACCGAATATTCGGTTGGCTGTGTGCCATTGATGAAGTACTCCTGACGGGTGTTACCGCCCCCATTTGCCAGCTTACCGGTGCTGCGGTCGATAGTGACGGTGACCACACCATCCGGCGGCGTTAACGGCTGCACCGGTACACCTTCCAGCGCGCTCTTCATGTACTCATCCCATGCCGGTTGCGCACTCTTCGCGCCGCCTTCATAGCCCGAAATCTGATCGGGAATGGCGCCGGAGAGCGTGCTGCGGCCCAGATTGCGGCGCGCATCATCAAAGCCAATCCAGACGGAGGTGACCACGCCAGGGCCGTAACCCGAGAACCAGGCATCTTTCGAGCTGTTAGTGGTACCGGTTTTACCGCCGATATCATTACGCTTGAGGTCACGTCCGGCACGCCAGCCGGTGCCCATCCAGCCCGGTTCGCCAAAGATATTACTGTTCAGCGCACTCTTGATCAGGAAGGTGAGCGGGGTGTTGATCACGTGGGGTGCATATTGCTGCTCACCCTGTTGTGACTGAGCAGGAACCTGCTCCAGTTCAGGCTGAGGAACGGCCTGATTCTGGTTGTTATTTGAGGCCGCAACGTTCTCGACGCTCTCTTCATTCAGAGCCAGCGCTTTTTTGGTCTCGCCGTAGATCACCGGCAGATTGCACTGAGGACAGGCGATCTTCGGTTTCTCTTCAAATACGATGCCGCCCTGTTCGTTCTCAATTCGGGTAATGAAGTAAGGATCGACCAGGAAGCCGCCATTCGCCATCACGGAGTAGCCGCGCACCACCTGTAACGGGGTAAACGAGGCCGCACCTAATGCCAGCGATTCGGTATGAACAATGTTCTGCGCCGGGAAACCAAAGCGCTGCAGATACTCCGCGGCGTAGTCCACGCCCATCGCACGCATCGCACGCACCATCACCACGTTTTTCGACTGGCCTAAACCCTGACGCAGGCGAATCGGACCATCGTATGTTGGCGGTGAGTTCTTGGGACGCCAGTCAGCACCCGCACCTGCATCCCAGCGTGAAATCGGCACATCGTTAAGGATTGAGGCGAGCGTCAGCCCGCGATCCATTGCGGCGGTATAGAGGAAAGGTTTGATGTTAGAGCCGACCTGACGCAGCGCCTGGGTCGCACGGTTAAACATGCTCTGGTTAAAGGCGAAACCGCCCACCAGCGCGCGCACGGCACCATCATTCGGATCCAGCGAGACCAGCGCCGAGTTCACATCCGGCACCTGGCCCAGCCACCACTCATCACCCACTTTACGCACCCAGATCTGCTGGCCGGCCTGCAAGACCTGCGTCACGCTTTTCGGCGTCGGGCCCTGCACGGTGTCAGACTTATAAGGACGCGCCCAGCGCACACCGGCTAATGCCAGCGACACATTGCTGCCATCTTTCAGCATCACGGTCGCCTCATCGCTGCGCGCTTCCGTTACGACTGCCGGATGGAGCGGGCCGTAGACCGGCAGCGCCTTCAGCGCTTTCTCAATCTGCGTCTGATCCCAGGCCGGTTCACCCACTTTCCACAGCACGCTGGTCGGGCCGCGATAGCCATGACGCATATCGTAGGCCATGACGTTATTGCGAACGGAGGTCTGCGCGGCTTCCTGCAGGCGACGGGTTACGGTGGTGTAGACCTTGTAACCGTCGGTGTAGGCATTCTCACCGTACCGTTTCACCATCTCCTGACGCACCATCTCGCTGAGATAGGGAGCAGAAAAAGCAATTTCCGGGCCGTGATACTTCGCGACCAGCGGCGTATTACGTGCCTCGTCATACTGCTGCTGCGTGATGTAATGCTGATCCAGCATACGCGCCAGCACCACGTTGCGGCGCGACAGAGCGCGACTCGGCGAGTAAAGCGGGTTAAAGGTAGAAGGCGCTTTCGGCAGACCGGCAATCATCGCCATCTCACTCAGCGACAGCTGGTCAACCGGCTTACCAAAATAGACCTGCGAGGCTGCGCCGACGCCATAAGCTCGGTAGCCGAGGTAGATCTTATTCAGGTAGAGCTCAAGGATTTCATCCTTGTTCAGTAACTGCTCAATACGGATCGCCAGAAACGCTTCCTTTATTTTACGCATCAGTGTGCGTTCCGGGCTCAGGAAGAAGTTACGGGCCAGCTGCTGAGTAATGGTACTGGCACCCTGCGAGGCGTGACCGGAGACCAGCGCAACGCTGGCCGCACGGAAAATACCCACCGGATCAACACCATGGTGCTCATAAAAACGGCTATCTTCGGTCGCAATAAACGCTTTCACCATCACAGGTGGCACTTGCTGCAGAGTTAAAGGAATACGGCGCATTTCGCCATACTGGGCGATCAGATCGCCATCGGCGCTGTAAACCTGCATAGGGGTTTGCAGACGCACATCTTTCAGCGTGTTTACGTCGGGCAGCTGTGGCTCTATGTATTTGTATAAACCATAAATCGAGCCAGCTCCCAACAGGATGCAACACACTGCAAGGATCAATAAATACTTTACGAACTTCACCTGGAATTTCCCATCTGTTGTCGTTTGAGCAGTTTATAAACAACCGCGCGGTAGTATAAAGGCAAGCCAGACGCTTTGATATGTCCATTTTCCCGGACGATAAGGAGATCGCGCGCATGGCTTTTCATACCTGGCAAATTGGGCTGGATATTCAGAATAGGCAGATTTGCGCCCTGGCCCTCCAGCCGCGTCGTGATGGCTGGCAGCTACGCCACTGGTGGCAGCAGCGGCTGCCGCAAGATACGTTAAGAAACGGCGTGCTGCAATCTTCGCCTGAATTACTGGCGGCCTTAACGACCTGGCGTCAGCGGTTGCCACGCCGTTATTCGCTGCGAGTCGGGCTGCCAGCCCAGCTGGTGCTGCAGCGCCAGCTTCCCCTTCCTGCGCAGTCGCTGAATGAGCCCGCGCTGGGGCACTACGTGCAGGCGGCCGCGCGCCGTCTCTTTCCGCTGGAACCCACTGCGCTGGCGCTGGATTACCGGCCGGATGCGCAGAGCGGTCAGCTCTGCGTCACGGCAGCGCGGCTGGAGATTATCGACCAGTGGGCGGCCCCCCTGTTACAGGCAGGTTTAAAGCCGCAGGTGTTCGAACTGACCACCGAAGCGCTGAAGCGGTTAGCCCGGCAGGCAGCGCTGCCTGCCGGTGCGGTGCTGGCTCTGCAGCAGGATAACCGCTGGCTCTGGAGCGATGCGCGCATCGCGGCTGACACAGGCGAAGCTGACACGCTGGCGGCACTGCAACGGCAGGCCTTCCCGGAGGCGCGTTCTGTCGCCTGGTGTACCGCAGAGCAGACGCTGTTGCCCGCCGACGTGAGTGCGTTTTCTCCCTTTGATCTGTTTCGTTATAAACAGCCGCCTTTACCGGAGAATCCGGGCGCTTTTGCGCTGGCGGCCGGGCTGGCGCTGCGTGACGGAGATGCATGATGGTCGCGGTTAATCTGTTGCCCTGGCGGCAGCGCCGTCGGCAAAAGCAGCGGCGACAGAGCCTGGTCGTGCTGTCACTGATGATGGGCATCCTGCTGCTGCTGGTCATGCAGCAAACCTGGCAGATCCATCACGCGCGTCAACATGTGGCGCAGGCGAGCAGGGTACAGCAGCAGGCGCTGGAGATCCTGAAGCAGCAGTTAGCGCAGCAGAAGCAGTTACTGGAGCAGCTCGCGGTCATGCAAAAACAGCAGGCGAAGCATCGCCAGCAGGCTGCGCAACTGGCAGCCTGGCAGCAGTTCTGGCTCGATTTACCTGCGCTGCTGCCCGACACTGCCTGGCTGACCCGGCTGGAGAAGCGCGACAACCGTCTGACACTGGAGGGGCGGGCGCAGGATATGGTAGCGGTCCGACAGTTCCGCCAGCAATTAGCTACCGTCGCCTTGTTTGGTCAGGTGAAGCAGGGCAGTGTTAAGCGTCAGGCTGATGGCAGTTATCGGTTTTCACTGCGGGCAGAAATGCAGGAGGTGAACGATGAATGAGTGGTGGGATCGCTGGTGGCAGATGGCTGCTATTGCACGCTATGGCTCGCTCGCCGCCCTCTCATCCGGTCTGCTGCTTCTCTCCTGGATCCTGTGGTTACGGCCACAGCAGCAGGCGCTAATAGCTGAACAGGAAGCACAGTTGCAGTTGACCCGTACTCTGCAGCAACGTCAGCAACAGTGGCGTCTGAATCCTGATAATGCGCAGTTGCAGGCGCGTCTGCAGTCGATGCAGATGGCGAGATCAGCATCTGCATCGGGTCGTGCGGTGGAAGAGATCCTGGCTGGGCGCCGTACCCAGCTGGAGGAGTGGCAGCCGGACGCCCCCTCTCGCACGCTCACGCTGCATCTGCAGTGGCCGGCCTTCCAGTCGCTTTTTGCCGAGCTTGCCCAGGCCTCCGCACCGTTTCCGGTGCATTTCCAGCTGCTGGCGCAGCCGCAGTACCTGGTGGCTCAACTCTGGCTGGAGCCTGACGATGCGCCATAGCCTGCTGATTTTGCTGTTGTACTGTGGCGGCGTATGGGCGCGCGATCCGTTCCGGCCTGTTGCCGGTTCCGTCTGTGAGGCGTCAGTGGAGCCGCTCACCGGCTGGCGTCTGCAGGGGATTATTGGCCGGGAGGCGCATTTCCATGCCTGGCTGCTGACCCCGCAGGGAGAGAGCATTACGGCCCGCACCGGCAAGCCATTTCCATTCGCACCCTGGCAACTGGCGGATATGACCCACCGCAGCCTCACCTTAGCGGTGCCGAATAGCTGCAACGCACAACAGATCGCATTTTATTTAAAAGGACGTTCGCATGATAAGGATAGCCACTCTGTTGCTGGTACTAAGCTGCCTGCTGTCGGCTCACGCCGCTGATGAAGAGCCTCTCAGCCTGGCATTTGATAACGCGCCGGTAGAGCGTATTTTGCAGGCGCTGGCTGACTATCAGCAGATCAATCTGATGATTGCGCCAGAGGTTGAAGGTTCGTTATCGCTGCGGCTGGATAACCTCCCCTGGCATCAGGCGCTGGACCTGGTGGCGCGCATGGCAAAGCTGACGCTGGTTGAACAGGATAATGTCCTGCTGGTCTATCCGGAAAGCTGGCAGCAGGCTCAGCAGCAGGCACGTGAGGCTGAGCAGCAGTCGCAGTTGCAGCAGGTTCCTTTGCAACAGCGCGCTGTGATATTGCGCTATGCCAGCGCCAGCGAGGTGTATACCAGTCTGGTGAGCGAGCGTCAGTCGCTGATGACACCGCGCGGTAGCGTGACGGTCGACAAACGCACCAACGCATTGTTACTGCGCGATACTGCGGCGGCTTTAAAAGAGACGGAGCGCTGGATACGGGCGCTGGATCTGCCACTGGAACAGATTGAACTGTCAGCCCATATCGTCACTATCAGCGAGGAGCATCTGCAGGAGCTGGGAGTGAAGTGGGGGTTGCAGGCGGGGGACGCCGCCGTAACTGATATTCTGCATCATCCCCGGCTGGATGTTCCGCTGGCGGTGAGTTCACCCGGCATCAGCGTGGGTATGGCGCTGGCGCGGATCGGCGGGCAGCTTCTGGATCTGGAGTTAAGTGCGCTGGAGCAGGAGAACCAGATTGAAATCATCGCCAGTCCGCGTCTCTTTACCTCTCATCAGCAGACCGCTTCGATTAAGCAGGGCACAGAAATTCCTTATGAGGTGTCGGCAGGAAACAGCGGTGCCACCAGTATTGAGTTTAAAGAAGCGGTGCTGGGTATGGAGGTGACACCGACGATTTCCGGCAATGGCCGCATCCAGCTGAAGATCCATATCAGTCAGAATATGCCGGGTCGCAGCATCAGAACCGGCGATAGCGACATATTATCCATTGATAAACAGGAAATTGAGACTCAGGTCACGGTCAGTGACGGGCAAACACTGGCGTTAGGCGGTATCTTTCAGCAGCAGCGCACCCGCGGACAGAATCAGGTGCCGCTACTGGGTAATGTACCGTTGATTGGCGGGTTGTTTCGCCAGCAATCTGATCAGCGCAAAAAAAGAGAGCTGGTGATCTTCATTACGCCGCGATTGGTCAGGGAAGCAGCGCTTACGGCTGGATAAAACGGAAAATGCGTCCCTTAAGGCCATCTGCGTTGACGCAGGAGAGGAATTAGCTTACAAGGTTTAGCGATTTTCAATACGGTGTAACCGTCTATGCTGGGTAAATCCCGGCAAACAGATCAGAAAACTCCTCTGTACGCAGCGTTGTAAAGACGCAGCGCTGGCGCGTTACAGTTTCGCGAACACAGGCCAATTCAGAAATGGATGTGCTGAAGGCAATATAATCGGTTGCCAAACAGCCTTGAGTGTTGAGATAATTTTTCATCTGACTCTTGCTAACGCTCATGAGGTCTCAGTTCCTGTCCCGCCAGCAAATGCTGAACGCGGGGTATCATTAACGAATTCTTAGTAATACCGACAAAATGGCAGAGAAACGCAATATCTTTCTGGTTGGGCCGATGGGTGCCGGCAAAAGCACTATTGGCCGTCAGTTGGCTCAGCAACTCAACATGGAGTTCTTCGATTCCGATCAGGAAATTGAGCGACGCACCGGAGCGGATGTGGGCTGGGTTTTTGATGTCGAAGGCGAAGCTGGCTTTCGCGATCGCGAAGAAAAAATCATTAACGAACTGACCGAGAAGCAAGGCATCGTCCTGGCGACAGGCGGTGGTTCCGTCAAATCCCGGGAAACGCGTAATCGTCTCTCCGCCCGCGGTGTTGTGGTTTATCTTGAAACCACCATCGAGAAGCAACTGGCGCGCACCCAACGTGACAAAAAACGTCCGTTGCTGCAGGTGGATTCACCGCCGCGTGAAGTGCTCGAAGCGCTGGCTGGCGAACGTAACCCGCTCTACGAAGAGATCGCCGATGTAACCATTCGCACAGATGATCAGAGTGCGAAAGTGGTGGCGAATCAGATTATCCACATGTTGGAAAAAAGTTGATCCAACGTTCGAAGGCTCCTTAACAGGTATCGGGCATCATGGAGAAGATCACCGTCTCACTGGGGGAACGCAGTTACCCCATCACTATCGCTGCCGGACTGTTTAACGATCCGGCTTCTTTTTGGCCGCTAACCGCGGGCGAAAACGCCATGGTGGTGACAAACCAGACGCTGGCTCCGCTTTATCTTGACCAGCTGACGGCGCTGCTGACGGCGGCAGGTGTAAAAGTGGATCAGGTGATCTTACCCGACGGCGAGCAATATAAGACGCTGGCCGTGATGGATCAGGTTTTTACCGCACTCCTGCAAAAGCCGCACGGTCGTGATACGACGCTTATCGCCTTAGGCGGCGGCGTCATTGGCGATCTTACCGGTTTTGCTGCGGCCAGTTATCAGCGTGGCGTACGCTTTATTCAGGTACCAACCACCTTACTGTCGCAGGTTGATTCTTCGGTTGGCGGTAAAACGGCCGTTAACCATCCGCTGGGCAAAAACATGATCGGCGCATTTTATCAACCCGCGTCGGTGGTGATTGATACGGCCTGTCTGCAGACGCTGCCCGCGCGCGAACTGGCGTCGGGTCTGGCGGAAGTGATTAAGTACGGCATCATCCTCGACGGTGCGTTTTTCCAGTGGCTGGAGCAGAATCTTGATGCCCTGCTGGCGCTGGATGAACAGGCACTGGCGTACTGCATTCGCCGCTGTTGTGAACTGAAAGCCGAAGTCGTGGCCGCCGATGAGCGTGAAAACGGTCAGCGGGCGTTGCTGAATCTGGGCCATACTTTTGGCCATGCGATTGAAGCACACATGGGCTACGGCAACTGGCTGCACGGTGAAGCGATTGCGGCGGGCATGGTGATGGCGGCACGCACGGCTGAACGTCTGGGTCAGTTCCAGGCGCAGGAGACGGAGCGGATTATTGCTCTGTTCCATCGTGCTGGTTTGCCAGTGCATGGGCCGCAGGTGATGCGTGCAGAGATGTATCTGCCGCACATGATGCGCGACAAGAAAGTTCTGGCGGGCGAACTGCGGCTGGTACTCCCGCTGTCGATTGGCCGCTCTGAAGTGCGTGGTGGCGTGGCACATGATATGGTGCTGGCTGCAATTAATGATTGTCAGCAACCCTGAGATTAAGCAGTTGAGTGGTGACGCGGCGCGCAGGGTGCGCAGTGCGGAATGCCGCTTTACGGAGGAGGCAAAATGGATGAGTTTAAACCGGAAGATGAGTTAAAACCTGACGCCAGCGACCGCCGTCCCTCGCGCCCTCGTAAGTCGTCTCCCGCAGCCAAAGTACCGGTTTCGCGCCAGCGCATCATGATGGGTGTCGGGATTCTGGTTCTGTTGTTACTGGTACTGGGTATTGGTTCGGCGCTGAATGGCCCGGATGAGAAAAAACCTGCGACTGCGGGCAATACACCTGCCGCTGGCGGCGGTTCCGGCAGCGAGAAGAATATCGACCTGGCCGGCTCCTCTTCCATGTCAGGTGGACAGACGACGCCGACTGGCGGGCAGACCTCGCCAGCTACCAGCGAAAATAACGCGGCGACCAGCGGTAATGCTGCGTCTGACCCGCAGCGTGACGTCTCGATGCCGCCTGTGGCTTCAACCCCTACGCAGGCCGCCCCGGTTGACGCGCCAGCGAATCAGCAGCGTGTCACGCTGCCGGGCGATCTGAACAGCGCGCTGACTAATCAGCAGCAGCAGGTCGACAATGCCGCAATGGGCACGCAGGGTGGCAGTTCACTGCCAACGGCGCCTGCCACGGTCAGCGGCAATGCCGGAACGACTGCGAATCCGGTTACGGCCCCTGCAGGCCGTCAGACGCCCAACAAATCAAACGCGTCTGCGCGTCCGGCGCACGATTCATCGCATAAAACTGCCTCGAAGCCTGCAACTCGTGACAGCAAAACGCACACCACGCCAGCACGTACGCCAGCCCCTTCTGCTCCGGCCACTGCGGCGGCAGGCAGCAGTTCAGCCAGCAAATCATTGCCAGGCGGCAGCTATACCCTGCAGCTGAGCGGTGCATCGAAGGCGGAAAGCCTGAATGCCTGGGCTAAGCAGCAGAATCTGAGTGGGTATCACGTCTACAAAACCACCCGTAACGGTCAGTCGTGGTACGTGCTGGTGAGTGGCTCCTATGCCACACCGGCTGATGCCAAACGCGCGGTAGCCTCACTGCCTGCCGAAGTGCGTGCGAAGAACCCGTGGGTTAAACCAGTAAGCCAGGTGAAGAAAGAAGCCAGCCAATAGCGGATGTGGGGCCAGTTTGTGGCCCCGTTTTAAGCGCAGATCTGCTGTCGGTCCAGCCACAGCCTCACAATAAGATGTAATAACCACGACAGCATGAAAAAAAATCGCGCTTTCCTGAAATGGGCAGGGGGAAAATTTCCCTTAGTAGAAGAGATCCATCGCCATCTGCCGCAAGGCGACTGTCTGGTCGAACCCTTTGTTGGCGCGGGTTCGGTGTTTCTGAACACTGAATTCGATCGCTACCATCTGGCTGATATCAACAGTGACCTGATTAATCTCTACAACATTGTCAAAATGCGCACGGCGGATTTCATCCGTGACGCGCAGCTGCTTTTTACGCCGGAAAGTAACAACGAGATCTGTTATTACCAGCGTCGCACCGAATTTAATACCAGCACCGACGCTTACCTGCGCGCGCTGTTATTCCTCTATCTGAACCGTCACTGTTACAACGGCCTCTGCCGCTATAACCTGCGTGGCGAGTTCAACGTGCCGTTTGGCCGCTATCGCAAACCCTACTTTCCGGAAGCAGAACTGTTATGGTTTGCCGAACGCGCGCAAAAAGCGACGTTTGTCTGTGAATCGTACGATGTTACCCTGACCAATGCCGGTAAAGGCTCGGTGGTCTATTGCGATCCGCCTTATGCACCGCTGTCGGCAACGGCCAATTTTACGGCTTATCACACCAACAGCTTCAGCCTGCGGGAGCAGGAGAATCTGGCGGCGTTAGCGGCACAGCTCGCTTCGTCGGAGAACCGGATTCCGGTACTGATTTCTAACCACGATACTGCACTGACGCGTTTATGGTATCAGGATGCAGAGTTACATGTGGTCAAAGCCCGGCGTTCTATCAGCCGAAGCATAACCGGTCGCACCAAGGTCGACGAACTGCTGGCACTTTATAGCTAGTCTGTTTCGTCCGCGACCAACGCATTACGCCAGCCTGCGTGCTGGCGCACAACAGTGGGAGAATCGGATGAAACAATATTTGCTGGCCCCTTCAATCCTTTCGGCGGACTTTGCTCGCCTGGGCGAAGACACAGCCAAAGCGCTGGCGGCCGGAGGTGACGTGGTTCACTTCGACGTGATGGACAATCACTACGTGCCTAATCTGACCATGGGTCCGATGGTGCTGAAAGCACTGCGCGACTACGGCATCACAGCTCCCATCGATGTGCATCTGATGGTGAAGCCGGTAGATGCGCTGATCCCTGAGTTCGCCAAAGCGGGTGCCACCTACATCACCTTTCATCCCGAAGCCAGTCAACACGTTGACCGCACCCTGCAAATCATCAAAGAGCATGGCTGCAAAGCGGGCCTGGTGTTTAACCCGGCGACCCCGCTGAGCTACCTCGATTATGTCATGGATAAGCTGGATATCATTCTGCTGATGTCAGTGAACCCCGGCTTTGGCGGTCAGTCATTTATTCCTGGCACCCTGGATAAACTGCGTGAAGCGCGCAGACGTATCGATCAGAGCGGCTACAGCATTCGTCTTGAAGTGGATGGTGGTGTGAAGATCGACAATATTGGCCAGATTGCCGCCGCCGGTGCCGACATGTTTGTCGCCGGTTCTGCGATCTTTGGTCACCCTGACTATAAAAAAGTGATCGACGATATGCGTAACGAACTGGAGAAGGCCAATGGCTCATTTCACTGATATTCGTGCGCTGGCGTTTGATCTTGATGGGACACTGGTGGATAGCGCACCAGGCCTGGCCGATGCGATTGATCGCACGCTAAACGACCTCCGTCTGCCGCAGGCAGGCCTTGAGCGTGTCTCAACCTGGATCGGCAACGGCGCGGATATCATGATGACCCGTGCGCTGACCTTCGCGCTGGGCCGTGAGCCGCAGCCGGAAGAGCAGCGTGATGCGCGTGTGCTGTTTGACCGGCATTATGCCGATACCGTGGATGCGGGCAGTACGCTGTTCCCACACGTCAAGCAGACGCTGGCCGCATTAAAGGCTGCCGGGCTGCCGATGGCAATTGTGACCAACAAGCCGACACCGTTTGTGGCGCCGCTGCTGGAATCACTTGGCATTGCCGATGCGTTTTCGCTGATCATCGGCGGCGACGATGTGCCGGTTAAAAAACCGCATCCTGCGGCAATCTTTATGGTGCTGGGTACCTTTGGTGTGTTGCCGAATGAGTTGCTGTTTGTCGGCGACTCACGCAATGATATCCAGGCGGCGCAGGCGGCAGGCGTACCCAATATCGGTATGACCTTTGGCTATAACTATGGCGAGCCGATTGCCACCAGCCAGCCCGATTTAACCCTCGACTCTTTCGACGAACTTTTGCCCGCTCTGGGGCTGTAAATATCAGGACTTAAGTATGAAACCCATCGTTTTCAGCGGCGCACAGCCGTCCGGCGAACTGACCATTGGCAACTATATGGGAGCGCTGCGTCAGTGGGTGCAGATGCAGGATGATTTCCACTGCATTTACTGCATCGTTGATCTGCACGCGATCACCGTGCGTCAGGATCCTGCTGCACTGCGTAAAGCGACGCTGGACACGCTGGCGCTCTATCTGGCCTGTGGTATCGACCCGCAAAAAAGCACCATCTTTGTTCAGTCGCATGTGCCAGAGCACACGCAGCTGAGCTGGATCCTGAACTGCTACGCCTACTTCGGTGAACTGAGCCGCATGACGCAGTTCAAGGATAAATCAGCGCGTTACGAAGAGAACATTAACGCCGGTCTGTTCGACTATCCGGTGCTGATGGCAGCTGACATTCTGCTCTATCAGACCAATCAGGTGCCGGTAGGTGAAGATCAGAAGCAGCATCTGGAGCTGAGCCGCGATATCGCGCATCGCTTCAATGCGATTTATGGCGATATCTTCCGGGTGCCAGAGCCGTTCATTCCGAAGTCTGGCGCACGCGTGATGTCGCTGCTGGAACCGACGAAGAAGATGTCCAAGTCTGACGATAACCGCAATAACGTGATCGGCCTGCTGGAAGATCCGAAAGCGGTCGTGAAGAAGATTAAACGCGCCGTTACCGATTCTGAAGAGCCGCCAGTGGTGCGCTACGACATCAAAGAGAAAGCAGGCGTCTCTAACCTGCTGGATATTCTGTCGGGCGTGACCGGTAAAACCATCGCCGAGCTGGAGCAGGAGTTCGAAGGCAAGATGTATGGCCACCTGAAAGGCGCAGTAGCCGATGCTGTGTCGGGTATGCTCTCTGAGCTGCAGGAGCGTTATCACAGCTTCCGCAACGATGAGGCACTGCTGGAGCAGGTGATGCGTGATGGCGCGGCCAAAGCACGCGCACAGGCGCAGGAAACGCTGAAGAAGGTCTATCAGGCGGTAGGCTTTGTCGCGATGCCGTAATGGCTGAGCAGACAACCACGACGGCGGGCATTGTGCCCGCCGTTTTTATTTGCCGGACTCAGAACCAGCGCAGGCTGTCACGCAGACTCACCACGCTCCCGATGATCATCAGGCTGGGACTGGTTACCTGACCGGCTAACGCTTCCAGCTCGCTCAGTGTCCCGGTGACCACGCGTTGACGCGTAGTGGTGCCGTTTTCCACCAGCGCCACCGGCATATCGCTGCGCATACCGTGCTTTATCAACTGCTGCTGAATCTCGCCGGCCTGCGTGAGTCCCATATAAAAGACCAGTGTCTGCTGTTCCGCCGCCAGCGTCTGCCAGGCGAGCGTGCCCTCTTTCTGCAGATGCCCGGTAACCAGTCTGACACTCTGGGCATGATCGCGGTGGGTCAGGGGAATACCGCTGTAGGCCGCACAGCCCGATGCGGCGGTGATCCCCGGCACCACGCTGAACGGAATCTGCCGCTGCGCCAGCGCTTCCAGCTCTTCACCGCCGCGACCAAAGATAAAGGGATCGCCGCCTTTCAGCCGCACTACGCGTTTTCCCCGCTGCGCCTGTTCGCAGAGCAGCTGGTTGATCTCATCCTGCGGCACGCAGTGATGTCCGGCGCGTTTCCCGACAAAAATGCGCTCGGCATCGCGGCGCACCAGATTCAGGATTTCATCGGAGACCAGCCGGTCATAGACGATGACGTCTGCCTGCTGGATTAGCTGTAAGCCTTTCAGGGTCAGTAATCCGGCATCACCCGGACCGGCACCGACCAGCGCCACTTCACCCTGTTGGGGAAGGTCAGCGTTAAAGAGCTGGTCGGTAATCTGCTCCGCGCGTTCACTGTCGCCGTTGGCCAGCGTCTGGGCCAGCCGCTCGCTGTTAAAGAAGCGTTCCCAGAAGTGGCGGCGGGCACTGACAGCGCTGAACTGCTGTTTAACCCGCGCGCGCAGGGTGCCTGCCAGCTGCGCCAGCTGGCCAAGGTGTTGCGGCAGCATCGCCTCCAGCTTCTCCCGCAACAGGCGCGCCAGTACCGGCGCGCGTCCACCGGAAGAGACGGCGACCATCAGCGGGGAACGATCGATGATCGACGGCATAATGGCGCTGGCCTGCTGCGGCGCATCCACCAGGTTGCAGAAGATCTGCTGTTTTTCGGCGGCTTCAGCCACCTGCTGATTAACCGCATCGTCGCTGGTCGCGGCGACCACCAGCCAGCAGCCGGTCAGCCAGTGCGGATTAAACGTCCCTGGCAGCAGCGTGACGGTTTCCTGCTGCGCCCATTGCCGGAAGGCGGGGGAGAAATCAAGGGCACCGACTCGTAGCTCGGCGCCGGCCTCCAGCAGCAGGCGGGCTTTCCGCTCAGCCACGTCACCTGCGCCGACCAGCAGGCAGCGTCGGCCCTGCAGGCGGCAGAACAAGGGGAAGTAGTCCATCAGACGTCCTTAAAAAAGCCCGCGGAGGCGGGCTGTTAACGGGAGTTACAGGCAGACTTCAACCTGTCCGGCATTGACCCGCACCGGCCAGGCCGCCACGGAGCGCGTTTCATCCTCCATGCAGTAGCCATCGCTAAGACGGAAACGCTGCTTTTTCAGCGGGCTGGCCACCCAGAACGCATCCTGATGTTCAGCAATAATGCCGCGTGACAGCACGCTGGCACCGGCAAAGGGGTCGATATTGCTGATCGCATAGAGCTGCTCATCGTTGCGGGGACGGAAGATAGCCACCTGCTGGCCTTTGACCAGCGCGCAGACGCCCGTAGCGGGCAGGATCTGCGTCAGCGGACACACCGGATTCCACTGGCTCATGATTCGGTCTCCTCAATCAGTGTCACGGCAATGCGTTCATCGGCGCGTGCCGGGCGGTGCTGGTCGCGCTCCGCGACCCGTTGCACGCCAGGATCGCGCTGCGGCGAGTTGATAAAGTGGGCAAAGCGCGTCAGATGATCCTTATCCTCCAGCGTCGCTTTCCATTCGCAGCTGACGCTGGCGCGCAGCGCGGCCAGCTGCTGCTCCATCTGGCTGTTGAGGCCAAGTTTGTCATCCACGATCACCTTACGCAGATAGTCGATGCCGCCATCCAGACTCTCCAGCCACAGCGAGGTGCGCTGCAGGCGGTCGGCGGTGCGGATATAGAACATCATGAAACGGTCGAGATAGGTGACCAGCGTCTGCTGATCGAGATCGGCCGCCAGCAGATCGCCATGGCGTGGTTTCATGCCGCCGTTGCCGCAGACGTAGAGGTTCCACCCTTTTTCCGTCGCGATAATACCGACATCTTTGCCCTGTGCTTCCGCACATTCGCGGGTGCAGCCAGAGACGCCAAACTTCATCTTATGCGGCGTACGAATGCCTTTGTAGCTGTTCTCCAGCATCACGCCGAAGCCGAGGCTGTCACCCACGCCATAACGGCACCACGCGCTGCCAACGCAGGTTTTCGCCATCCGCAGCGCCTTGGCGTAGGCCTGGCCGGTTTCAAATCCGGCGTCGATCAGCTGTGACCAGATAGCGGGCAGATCGTCTTTCTGCGCGCCAAACAGACCGATGCGCTGAGAGCCGGTAATTTTGGTGTAGAGCTGATAGCGCTCGGCGATCTCGCCAATCACTTTCAGTCCCCGGGGCGTGATTTCACCGCCGGGCGAGCGCGGGATCACCGAGTAGGTGCCATCTTTCTGGATGTTGCCAAGATAGAGGTCGTTGCTGTCCTGTAACGGCGCGTGCTGGGGCTTGAGCACATACTCATTCCAGCAGGAGGCGAGCAGTGAGCCAACCACCGGCTTGCACACTTCACAGCCGTAACCCTGACCATAGCGGGCCAGCAGTTCGTCAAAGGTTTTAATCTCCTCTACCTGAATCAGGTGATAAAGCTCCTGCCGTGACCAGGCGAAGTGGGCGCAAAGATGATTATTGACCTCAATGCCCTGACGGCTGAGTTCACTGTTGAGAACCTGGGTGATCAGTGGGATACAGCCGCCGCAACCGGTGCCGGCACGGGTGCTGCTTTTCAGTGCTGCCACGGTATGACAGCCACCCTGAACCGCCTTAATGATGTCGCCTTTACTGACGTCAAAACAGGAGCAGATTTGTGCGGTATCAGGCAGAGAATCGACGCCGATGGCCGGTTTATCCCCGCTGCCGGCTGGCAGAATCAGCGCTTCCGGATTAGCAGGCAGCGGAATACCATTCAGCACCAGCTGCAGCAGGTTGCCATAATCGCTGGTGTCACCCACCAGTACGGCACCCAGCAGGGTTTTCTGATCTTCGCTGATAATCAGGCGCTTATAGACCGATTTGCCTTCATCCAGCCAGACCACGCTGCGTACGCCTGGCGTAGTGCCGCGCGCATCGCCAATGCCGCCGACATCGACACCCAGCAGCTTCAGTTTGGCGCTCATGTCCGCGCCGGTAAACGCATTGTCGCGGCCCAGCAGATGGTCGCTGGCGACCTGGGCCATTTTGTACCCCGGCGCCACCAGGCCATAGACGCGATTCTGCCAGGCAGCGCACTCACCGATAGCGTAGATGGTGGGATCGCTGGTCCGGCACTGGTCATCAATGGCGATGCCGCCGCGCGGACCCAGGGCTAATCCACACTGCTTCGCCAGCTTGTCCTGCGGCCGGATACCGGTCGAGAAGACGATAAAATCGACCTCCAGCGCGCTGCCATCAGCAAACTGCAGCGTTTTGCCGCCATGCTCGTGATGCACAATCTGCCGGGTATTTTTACCGGTATGGACCCGCACGCCCATTTGCTCAATCTTGCGGCGCAGCTGCTCACCGCCTTGCTGATCTAACTGCTCTGCCATCAGCACCGGCGCAAATTCAATAACGTGGGTTTCAATGCCCAGGTTTTTCAGTGCGCCCGCTGCTTCCAGCCCCAGCAGGCCGCCGCCAATCACCGCACCGCGTTTGCTGCGGCGTGAACAGGCTTCGATGGCGTTGAGATCTTCGATGGTGCGATAGACAAAGCAGTCGCTGCCTTCGGCTCCGTTAATTGGCGGGATCCACGGATAAGAGCCGGTGGCAAAAATCAGCGTATCGTAATGCACCGCGCGACCGGTACTGGAGTGGATGAGCTTCTCATCACGGTTAATGGTGATGGCGCGTTCACCCAGCAGCAGATTGACCTGATGCTTGTCGTAATAGCCTTCACGAACCAGTGACAATTCTTCAGCGGTGTGATGGGAAAAGTAGGCGGACAGGTGGACACGATCATAGGCGACGCGGGGTTCTTCACAAAAGACGGTCAGCGAAAACTGGTCAGGCTCCGCTTTCTCAAGTAATTCTTCTATGAAGCGGTGGCCGACCATGCCGTTACCGATAATGACGACATTGTGCTTGCTCATTTTTGCCTCAAATTTGCGATATCTGCGGCTACAATAGCGCGCCGTTTCTGGCACTTATTGATATACATCAACCACGACGCCATATACCCATTAAGAGGTATATGGTTGATTTGAAATAATTTTTTCCGGTGCGGATAACCTGCTGATTATTCGGGCTTGCGGCGGGTTACCTGAATCGTGTTAGTTTTAAAACACCAAACCGGAAAAGGAGTCGGCAATGATGTCACCTAAGTGGATCAATAACGTGCGTTTACCCTGGCGGGACGGGTTATGGCAGATCGCGATCGCCGACGGCAAAATTGCCCGGCTCTCAGCCCAGCCGCAGCACGCTTCACCGGCGGATGAATCGCTGGACGGCGAGGGCGGCTTAGCCTGCGCGCCTTTTATTGAACCGCATATTCATCTGGATACGACCCAGACCGCTGGCGAACCCGCATGGAACCAGTCCGGGACGCTGTTTGAAGGCATTGAGCGCTGGGCTGAACGCAAAGCCATGCTCAGCCATGAAGATGTTAAGCGGCGGGCTATGCAGACGCTGAAGTGGCAGATTGCCAACGGCATTCAGTTTGTCCGTACCCATGTGGACGTTTCTGACCCGTCACTGACGGCGCTGAAAGCGATGCTGGAGCTAAAGGCGGAGATGGCGCCGTGGATCACTATCCAGATTGTTGCTTTTCCCCAGGAGGGGATTCTCTCTTATCCCAACGGTGAAGCGTTGCTGGAGGAGGCAGTACGGCTGGGCGCGGATGTGGTCGGCGCGATCCCGCATTACGAATTCACCCGTGAATATGGCGTTGAGTCGCTGCATAAAACCTTTGCGCTGGCTAACCGCTACGACCGGCTGATCGATGTTCACTGCGATGAGATCGATGATGAACAGTCGCGCTTTGTGGAAACCGTGGCGGCGCTGGCGCATCGCGATGGCAACGGCGCGCGCGTGACAGCCAGTCATACCACCGCGATGCACTCTTACAATGGCGCGTATACCTCACGACTGTTTCGCCTGCTTAAGCTGTCGGGCATTAATTTTGTCGCGAATCCGCTGGTCAATATTCACCTGCAGGGCCGCTTTGATACCTACCCTAAGCGGCGCGGCATTACGCGGGTGAAAGAGATGCTGGAGGCGGAGATTAACGTCTGTTTCGGCCACGACGATGTGTTCGATCCCTGGTATCCGCTGGGCACCGCCAGCATGCTGCAGGTGCTGCATATGGGCTTACACGTCTGTCAGTTGATGGGTTATGAGCAGATTGATGCGGGTCTGGATCTGATTACGCATAACAGCGCGAAGACGCTGCAGCTGTCAGGCTATGGCATTCAGACCGGCAACGATGCCAGCCTGATCATTCTGCCGGCAGAGAGTGGTTTTGATGCGGTAAGAAGGCAGGTTCCGGTGCGCTATTCAGTGCGTCGCGGCATCGTGGTGGCAGAGACAAAGCCTGCAGAAAGCGAGATTTACTGGCGGGAGCGGGAGCGGATAGACTTCCGGCGTTAAACAGCAGGGCGGCGATCAATCGCCGCCCTGAATGATTAATGCGTGACGTGACCGTGTGAGCGATGTTTAGTGACCAGCCCCAGCAGGACACACATCACAAACACCACCGCGTAGAGGCCGTTGGCGGTGGCCAGCGCCGTGTGCACGCCGCTCTTCTCGACAATCGGCGCGGTCACCACGAAGGTCAGCATGGTGCCGACGGTGCCGCAGGTCAGAATGAAGTTCACCAATTTCGGTGACGCCACTTTGGTCTGTAGTGAGCCGAGCGTGATGATGGTGGTGTAAATCGCGCTGGAGCTGAAGCCCAGCACCATAATGATCCACTTCAGCATGCTGGCATCGCTGCTGCTGACGAACCAGTACATCAGCACGGTAGCCAGTCCCGCCAGCACCATCAGAATGCGTTGCAGATCGAAGAAACGCAGCAGGAAGCTGAAGGCCCACATCCCCACCATATAAGCGGTCCAGAAGCTGCCCACCAGTTGTCCGGCATCGTTAATATTCATGCCCATCACTTTGGTGGCATATTCCGGCACCCAGGAGATAAAGCCAAGCTGGCCCAGAATGTAGCAGAGCGCCGCCACTGCCAGCAGCAGCACGCCCACACCCCATTTTTCTTTCTCAACTGTCGGGCTGTTTTCGGGCTTACGCAGCACCGGGAACTCGACAAACAGCGTCATGATGAAGATCGCGACGTAGATAAAGCCGATGCAGACGTAGACCCAGTACCACGGCAGCTGACGCGCCAGCAGAATCCCTGCCAGCACCGGAAACAGCGTGCCCGCCATGCTGAAGAAGGAGTCGGTAAACAGCAGGCGTGAACCACGCTGACGGCCTTCATACATATGGGTGATCAGGAAGGTGCCGATCGACATGGTAATGCCGCTGACTACGCCCAGCACAAACATACAGAGCGAGAAGACGGACAGATCGCGGCTGGTCATCAACCCGATTATCGCCAGAACCATCAGGACGAAGCCGAAAATCAGCTGGCGCTTCAGGGGCACAATCACCATCAGCCAGGCGTTCAGGAAAACCGCAGCCAGGATGCCGCTGTTGAGGAAGGTGAAGGTATTACTCATGCTGGAGATGGGGATCTGGAAATCTTTTGCGATATCGCCCATTACCATGCCGGTAACGATCACCAGCGCGCCGGTCAGCGCGTAGGAGAAGAAGCTTATCCAGGTGAGGCCAATACGATTACGGTTTGTCATGTTCTGAACCTGTTGAGAACCGGGTGCCAAAAAGTGTCAGAAAGTGTAAACGGAACCGTGATCTTAATAAACAACCAGTGAAACCAGAGATCCATATTTCATGTGTTGTGTGATTTTAATCACGCAATTGCCGGGGTTTAACGTTTGCTCATCTCATTTTCTGTCACAGCGTAAATATAGGTAAAACGCTGGCTCCTGGAATAGAGTCTCTTTACAATCAATCACGTTTTTGTGCCCGCTCTCCCAGGTAAGGAATCTTTCATGTTTAAACGTACTTTAACAGCGGCCATCACCCTGTTAGCGCTCTCTTCCGTTTCCGCCCAGGCGCTGGCTGCAAAAGGTGACACTCACGTTCTGCTCACCACCTCCGCCGGCAATATTGAACTCGAACTGAATAACCAGAAAGCGCCGGTTTCTGTGAAAAACTTCGTTGATTACGTCAACAACGGTTTTTACAACAACACTATTTTTCACCGCGTGATCCCGGGCTTTATGGTGCAGGGTGGTGGCTTCACCACGGACATGCAGCAGAAGCAGACCAACGCGCCGATCAAGAATGAAGCGGATAACGGCCTGCGTAACCTGCGCGGCACCATCTCCATGGCGCGTACCGCCGATAAAGACAGTGCGACCAGCCAGTTCTTCCTCAACGTCGCGGATAATGCATTCCTCGACCACGGGCAGCGTGATTTTGGCTATGCCGTATTTGGTAAGATTGTGAAAGGTCAGGATGTGGTTGAAAAAATTTCTCAGGTACCGACCAAAGATGTCGGTCCATACCAGAATGTTCCGTCCAAACCGGTAGTTATCCTCTCCGCCAAAGTCCTGCCTTAAGTCCGTTCGTCGCCATCTGCGGATGGCGACCGCCTGCCGCATCCGGCAAAGCCAGAATTTGCTCTTATACTTAGGGCAAAAACCTGAGCAGGAGGCGGCATGGCGAACAAACTCACCGAAAAACAGAAGGTCACCCTGTGGCGACAGCGGCGTAGCGCCAGCTATCAGGCCAGCTGTCGGCTGGAAGGCTTTACGCCAAATGAAACCAGCGTAAACAGCGATGATGCGGCCGCACGTCTGGCGTCACTGAGGAGGCAATATGGACTCTAATACCGCCATCAGCCAGGATCCCTATCTCTGGCAGCATGACAATGTGCTGAAAAACCTGCCCGATATTCATGATGCCGCGCAGTTGCGTAAGGCGGAGTTGAGCTTCAGTGCGGCGCGTGCCGCCACGCTGGAGCTGGGCCCCCGTAATCCTGGACTGCCTTACCTGCGCCAGATCCACCGTACGCTGTTTCAGGACATCTACAGCTGGGCTGGAGAACTGCGCACCATCGATATCTGGCGCGATGAGACGCCGTTCTGTCATTTCGAATATATCGAAAAGGAAGGTAACGCCCTGATGGCCGCGCTGGAGGAGGAGAAGGGACTTGCTGACCTGCCGCGTGACGCGTTCATTGAGCGTATCGCCCACTACTATTGCGAAATCAATATGTTGCATCCTTTTCGCCACGGCAACGGTCGGGCGCAGCGGATTTTCTTTGAACAGCTGGCACTGCATGCCGGTTATCTGCTCTCCTGGGAAGAGACTGACGCTGAGAGCTGGAAAGCGGCGAATCAGGCCGGTGTGGCCGGAGATCTGACTCTGCTGGAGCAGGTCTTTGCGAAAGTGGTGAGCGAGGCGGCTTAACCGCGTAGAATAGCGGCGCGGGTAATTATTCTGGACTGACCATGCTGCTGCTTATCGACAATTACGACTCCTTTACCTGGAATCTTTATCAATATTTCTGCGAGCTTGGCGCGCAGGTTCAGGTGGTGCGTAATGATGCCATCACGCTGGAGCAGATGGCGGCATTACCGCTGACTCATCTGGTGATCTCGCCTGGTCCCTGCACGCCGTCGGAGTCAGGCATTTCGCTGGCGGCGATCCGGCATTTCGCCGGTCAGCTGCCGGTGCTGGGCGTCTGTCTGGGTCATCAGGCGATTGCGCAGGCGTATGGCGCGCAGGTCGTGCGTGCACGTCAGGTGATGCACGGCAAAACCTCTGCGATTCAGCACACCGGCCAGGGCGTGTTCCGCAATCTGAATAATCCACTGACCGTAACCCGCTACCATTCCCTGATTGTACAACGTGACTCCCTGCCTGATGCCTTTGAGGTGACTGCCTGGACGGTGCGTGACGGCGAGCCTGACGAAATTATGGGATTCCGCCATAAAACCCTGGCGCTGGAAGGCGTGCAGTTCCATCCCGAAAGCATTCTCAGCGAGCAGGGACATCAGCTGCTGCGTAATTTCCTTGAGCAATAAGTTGCCTTTGAGTGATTTTTTATGCATATTTTATGATTATTATTTCAAGGCATCACCATAATCATTTAAATGGAGTCACTAATGGCAGCGGAAAAAATTGCGGTCACGCGGGAGACGTTCGATAACGTTATTTTGCCTGTTTATGCACCTGCGCAGTTCGTGCCGGTAAAAGGCAAGGGCAGTCGTGTATGGGATCAGCAGGGCAAAGAGTATATCGATTTCTCAGGTGGTATCGCCGTCACCGCACTTGGACACTGCCATCCTGCGCTGGTGGAGACGCTGAAAAGTCAGGGCGAGACGCTGTGGCATACCAGCAACGTCTTCACCAATGAACCGGCGCTGCGTCTTGCCAGTAAGTTAATTCAGGCGACCTTCGCTGAGCGTGTCTTCTTCGCTAACTCCGGCGCTGAAGCCAACGAAGCTGCCTTTAAGCTGGCACGTTATTACGCCTGCAAACGTCACAGCCCATTCAAAAGTAAGATCATCGCCTTTCATAACGCCTTCCATGGCCGGACGCTGTTTACCGTCACGGTCGGCGGACAGCCAAAATATTCTGACGGATTCGGGCCTAAACCGGCGGATATCGTCCATGTGCCATTCAATGACCTGAACGCAGTGAAAGCGGTGATTGACGATCACACCTGCGCCATTGTGGTTGAACCGATTCAGGGTGAGGGCGGCGTCGTGCCGGCAACGCAGGAATTTATGCAGGGACTGCGTGAGCTTTGCGATCAGCATCAGGCGCTGCTGGTGCTGGATGAAGTGCAGAGCGGCATGGGGCGCAGCGGCAAGCTGTTCGCCTATGAGCATTATGGCGTCCAGCCCGATATTCTGACCTCAGCCAAAGCACTGGGCGGCGGTTTCCCGGTCAGCGCCATGCTGACCACTAACGAGATCGCCTCGACGATGGCGCCGGGCGTGCATGGCACTACCTATGGCGGTAATCCCCTCGCCTGCGCTATTGCCGAAACCGCGCTCGATATTATCAATACGCCGGACGTGCTGGCAGGCGTTGAGACGCGTCGTCAGCACTTTGTCACGGCGCTGCAGGCCATCGATGCGAAGTATGATCTCTTCAGCGATATTCGCGGCAAGGGGCTGCTGATTGGCGCGGCGCTGAAACCGCAGCATGCCGGTAAAGCACGCGACATCCTGAATGCCGCGGCCGCAGAAGGCGTGATGGTGCTGGTTGCCGGAACCGACGTGATGCGTTTTGCCCCGTCACTGATCATTGAGCCTGCCGATATCGAAGAGGGCATGAGCCGCTTCGCCACGGCCGTCGGCAACGTGCTCAACGGCTAGCTTAGTTTTTACGTAAGCGTCTGATCAGCCAGCGGCCATGTTGCGGCCGCTGGTTCCACGCCAGCGATGAAATGGTGTACATCACGCTCAGATGATCGAGAATGCGCCGTACATGCTGCTCCACCACCGTTATCGGTCCCTCACTGATATTTTCCAGGTCATCCAGCAGGTTCACCTGTGAGCTTTCCCCATCATATTCCAGCCGCTGCTGACACCGCTGCAGCGCGATTTCACAGGATTGCAGGTAACGCTCAGCCAGCGACGCAGTGAGCATGGTGTGCTCACGCGCCAGAATCGTCATGGCGTTGATATGCTCGACGATAAACTGACTGTGCGTGACCCAGAGCCGCATATCACTCAGATAGCGGGAGTTGAACGCGGGTTCCTGCATCGCCTGATTCAGTGAGTTAAACAGCGCATTGTGTGCCTGATTGACCTTCACCCGCTGATAAGCCAGTTTCTCTGGTGACTGTTCGTCACCCAGCAACAGCCGTAGCGCATCCTGATAGGTTTCCAGTGCGTCATGGGCGTTCTGCCGTAGTAAGCCGCTCTGCCACTGCGGCCACAGCCACAGCATCCCGCCAAAAGCGATCAGACAACCCATCAGCGTATCCATGAGTCGCGGCAGCAGAAACTGCGCGCCATTCAGCGACAGCAATTGCAGCGAGTAAACCGCCGTGACCGTAAAGCCAATCATCGACCAGCCATAGAACTGGCGGGTAAAGCGATAGCTGATAAAGGTAATCGCCAGCATGATCAGCAGCACCAGCGACTCCGGCACCGCCATGCGCAGCGTGGCGGCCGCGATCACCAGACCGGCAAAAGTGCCCAGTGCCCGGTGCTGAATGCGGACACGGGTAGCGCTGTAGCCGTTCTGGCTGACGAACATGATGGTCATCAGGATCCAGTAGGGTTTGGGGATGTTGAAGAACAGCGCCAGCGCGCTGCCCAGCATCAGCATCACCGCAAAGCGGCCGGCAGTGCGCAGGGCCGATGAGCGGAACGAGAGATAACTGCGCAGCGCCGGTAACAGCGGCAGACGGCGCTGGCGGTCAGCCATCAGATCGCGCTGATAAAGGGGTTTCTGGGTGCGCAGAACCCGCGCGATGCGGTTGAAGTGGTAAAGGCAGAAGTTACCCACCGGATTGTCGGGATGCTGATGGGCGATTTTCTCCAGCGCGCCGAGCTGTTTATCCATCGCAAAGCGATCGGGTAGCTGGTGATAGAGAATGTCATCCGCCAGCACCCGCAACCGGGCCGAGATGGTTTTGGCATTCCATCGGATCACCGCTTCAGCGTGGCTCTGTTCGACCAGTTTCTGCACCTCTTCCGGCCGATGCAGGCTGACCGAGATATGTTCCTGCAGATCCAGCGCCACCTGAAAGGCGCGCGTCAGCCGTTTATGGCTGTGATCGCGGCTTGCCGACAGCATGTGCATCTGCTGATAACAGGTGTTGATCAGATCGACCACTTTCTGCTGGCGTGCCAGCAGCGGCGGCAGCGCCTTTTCCGGATCGGTCAGCTGCGTCAGCAGGGTATATTTGGCGTCGCAGTAGTTAGCCAGCTCGCGGTAGATCAGGCTCAGGCTTTCGCGCATTGGCTGCTCTTTCCACAGCCAGAACCAGAACCAGTTAAACAGCCCGTACCACAGCGTGCCGCCGATATAGAGCAGCGGGGGGACATAGATTGGCATGCGGCCAATCAGGCTCAGGGTAAAGATGGCGGCGATCAGGGTGCCGGGCAGCAGACGACCATGCAGCGGGCTAATTTCACCAGTGACGCCGAGCAGCAAGGGCATGGCGAACAGGATCAGCGGCAGAGGGATAGCATGCAGAGTAAGCCACTGCATCAGAAAGCTGCCGAGGGCAAACAGGCTGCCGCCAACAATCAGGCGTTTGAAGAAGCGTTTATGCGGGGTATCCAGACCGGCGATGTTGCAGCAGGCGGGCACTAATGAGAACAGCAAACCTTTTTGCAGGTCGCCAGCCAGCCAGCCCAGTGCCACGGGCAGACAGAGCACCAGCGTTTGCCGCAAGGCGTAGTTAACTTCAGGATGGTAAATAATTCGACGCCACATCGGCCCAACACAAACAATAACGGCGTGATGTTGCCATCACGCCGTGGGTGACAGGAATTAGCGGGTGCCGTAAACGACGATGGTTTTGCCGTGTGCGGAGATCAGGTTCTGATCTTCCAGCATCTTCAAAATACGGCCCACGGTTTCACGTGAACAACCAACAATCTGGCCAATTTCCTGACGAGTGATTTTAATTTGCATGCCGTCGGGATGCGTCATGGCATCTGGCTGCTTCGCCAGGTTAAGCAGAGTCTGTGCAATACGTCCGGTTACGTCGAGGAAAGCGAGGTTACCCACTTTTTCAGACGTCACCTGCAGGCGACGCGCCATCTGCGATGAGAGTCGCATCAGGATATCGGGATTAACCTGGATCAGCTGACGGAATTTCTTGTAAGAAATTTCCGCCACTTCGCACGCGCTTTTCGCACGTACCCAGGCGCTGCGCTCCTGGCCTTCTTCAAACAGGCCAAGCTCACCAATAAAATCGCCCTGATTCAGGTAAGAAAGAATCATCTCTTTGCCTTCTTCATCTTTAATCAGAACCGCAACGGAACCTTTCACGATGTAGTAAAGCGTTTCTGCTTTTTCACCTTGGTGAATCAGCGTACTTTTGGATGGATACTTGTGAATATGGCAATGGGACAGGAACCATTCGAGTGTAGGGTCTGTTTGCGGTTTGCCGAGAACCATTCGCTATTATCCTCTGTTGTAATCGTGCCCAAAATACAGGGGGCAGTTTTCCCTGTCAGGCGGTGAAAGCTTCAAGCGTTTCCATTTCAGGAAATTATTCGGGCCGCATCAGGCGCAGTGCGCATCATTCTTCCCGGCTTCGCCATCGGGTGACGAAAAATATTTTCAGCACTGTTTGTAGCACAGCTTTTGCCGACTGTCTTCTGTTGTCTCGCTTCAGCTACAGGCGGATTTCTCTGGATTGCTGTTTACCAGGCGAAAGCGTACTCTGGCGACAAAACAGCGTATTCCGGAGCAAAAATCATGCAGGCAAGAGTGAAATGGGTAGAAGGGCTGACATTCCTCGGAGAATCCTCATCCGGCCATCAGATACTGATGGATGGAAATTCGGGTGATAAAGCGCCCAGCCCAATGGAGATGGTGCTGATGGCGGCGGGCGGATGCAGCGCGATTGACGTGGTATCAATTCTGCAAAAAGGCCGCAACGATGTAGCTGATTGTGAAGTAAAACTGACTTCAGAACGTCGTGAAGAGGCGCCGCGAATCTTTACGCACATCAACCTGCATTTTATCGTGAGTGGCAAAGCGCTCCAGGATAAAGCGGTCTCACGCGCCGTGGATCTTTCTGCTGAAAAATATTGCTCTGTGGCCATCATGCTGGGTAAAGGCGTCAACATTACGCATAGCTATGAAGTGATTGAGCTGTAGTAGCCGCAAGGGATCTTTTAGTGATTGAGCTGTAATAGCCGCAGGGATCTTTTAAGGTCGCGGGCAAAATCTGTCGTGCTCTGCTGTCAGACTGTGCCTGCATCGGGAATCCGCTTTGATACTGTGCCTGCGCAGGGAACCGGGTCAGATCGGAAAGACGCAAAAGCCGCCATCCATGGCATGCCCGGCCCGCGCGATTACGCACCTCATCCCTGAGGTGCGCCCGTAACCGGGCCAACGCGTTGCGTTGTTCAAAAACGCTCCCGGCGTTTTTATCCGGGCGGCGGGACGCTTTCCTCTTCTGACCCGGTTCCCGGCGTGTTGAACTTATCTATTGCTGCCAGATTCTTTCTGCCCAGGCGTTGTCTGTAGCGACCTTCCTGAAACCGGATGCGGTTGCCGGACGGGAAGTGAAGGGAGCATATACCTGTAGCAAAGCATCGCGGGCCAGGGATGGCCCGCGCTGAGCCTGCCAGGGATGGCGGTTTTGCGTCTTTGCGAAAGGTGTATGCTACCTGAAGCCTGCTCAGCGGTAAGTCTTTAGCCGCAGGAAAACCAGTTTTACCATCTTTGTGAAAGACATCTGCTCTCAGAGCGGTTTTTGCTGACCTCTTACTCTATTCGCTTACCTTCCATCAGCCGCTTCACCAGCGGACCCATGATCAACTCCATCGCCAGACCCATTTTGCCGCCAGGCACCACCAGCGTATTGATGTGCGAGATAAACGAGCCCTGCAGCATCGCCAGCAGGTAGGGGAGGTCGATATCTTCCAGCGCCTGGAAGTGGATCACTACAAAGCTCTCATCCAGTGACGGAATAGCGCGGGCAGCGAACGGGTTTGAGGTATCGACCGTCGGGACGCGCTGAAAGTTGAGGTGAGTGCGTGAAAACTGTGGTGTGATGAAGTTGATGTAATCTTCCATCGAGCGCACCACCGAATCCATGACTGCTTCACGTGAATGGCCGCGCTCGCCGGTATCGCGCACCAGCTTCTGAATCCACTCCAGGTTCACAATTGGCACCACGCCAACCAGCAGATCAACCTGTTCTGCTACGTTGTGCTGCGCCGTTACCACGCCGCCGTGCAGCCCTTCGTAGAAGAGAATATCGGTGTTCTGCGGCAGCGGTTGCCACGGCGTAAAGGTGCCAGGCACCTGATTCCACGGCACCGCTTCATCGTAGGTGTGCAGATATTTACGCGACTGGCCCTGTCCGCTCTGGCCATACTCTTTAAAGCTCTGCTCCAGCAGGCCAAAGTCATTGGCTTCCGGGCCGAAGTAGCTGACATGACGTCCTAAATCGCGCGCCTTACGAATCGCCATATCCATTTCAGGACGGGTAAAGCGGTGAAAACTGTCACCTTCCAGCTCCGCCGCATGAAGATCGAGCTGCTGAAAGATCTTGCGAAACGCCACGCTGGTGGTGGTGGTCCCTGCGCCGCTGGAACCAGTCACCGCGATAATGGGATGACGTGCAGACATAGAAAAGCTCCCTGTGAGGTCGGGCAATAGGCATTGTTAACACGAAATGCCGTTGGGTGCATCAGCCACGAAATTCTTTGCGCGGCATGATATTGACCGATTCGTGCAGTTCCGACCACACCAGTACCACTTCACCCGTTTCCAGCTGACGTCGCACATCGGCCACCTTGTCGATCAGGCTGCGTTCCTGCTCGCCATAGTCCGTGCCTTCACGCAGTACAAAGGTTTCAATCAGATTTTCAAGGGTCTCAGGTGAGACCTGTTGCCAGGGAATAATCACGAGATCAGTTATCCAGAAAAGGGGCGATCCACTGGGGGATGCGCTGTTCCAGCCACATTTCAGGCTGGCGTAATGTCCCACCAACAAAACCTACATGGCCGCCGTGTGGTGTCAGTTGATAGGTAATAGTGGCAGATAATTGGCTGCTGTGCGGGATCACCTCATCACTCATAAAAGGATCATCTTTGGCGTGAATGATCAGCAGCGGTTTCTCTGCGTGCTTCAGCCAGGGCATGGCGCTGGCACGATGATAGTAATCGGCCGCATCCAGAAAACCGTGGGCGCGGGCGGTAATGGCATCATCAAAATCGCGTAGTCGCCGCAGCGCTTTCAGCTGCGCCAGATTGACCGGCAGCGTATCCGGCCAGGCGTGCAGTTTGCGGCGGGCATTTTTCTTGAGCTGCGCCAGCAAATAGTATTGATAGACGCGTGAGAAGCCGCTTTCCAGTTTTAGGCTACAGGGCTCCAGCAGCAGCGGAGCGGAGACAATGACACCCGCGTCTACCTCAGCGGCTGCGCCCTGCTGGCCCAGCAGGCAGCCCAGCATGTTACCGCCCAGCGAGAAACCGACCGCGGCGGTGGGTACGCGGCCCCAGCGGGTGCGCAGCCAGTGCAGAAAAAAGCGGGCATCTTCGGTTTCGCCGGAGTGATAGATACGGTTGAGCCGATTCGGTTCGCCGCTGCAGCCGCGAAAATGCATCACCACCGCCAGCCAGCCGCGCGCACGGCAGATCGCCATCAGGCCATGAATATAGGGGCTGTGAAAACTGCCCTCCAGCCCATGAAACAGCACCACGCGCGGTTTATGCTGCGCGAACTGCGGATCTTCACTCCAGGCGAGATCGACGAAGTCGCCATCCGGCAGGTCGAGACGCTGCCAGTGGGGATCGCCCGTAATACGACGACGTAGCAGGCGCGGCAGCAGGGTCTGCAGGTGCGCGTTACGCAGACTCTCAGGTGGCGTGAAGTGCTCGTTTTCTGGTCCGGTAAATTTCATGTGGTAAAAGCTTGTCTGTTCCATATCACACTGTTAGCTTCGATAAGTTTTTTCTTGCAGGGTAAGGAGTACCCGATTGCCATGGAACTGAGTCTTTTCTTATCAATGTTGGGATTTCTTTGGGTCGCGGCCATTACGCCCGGGCCTAATAATATGTTACTCACCGCCTCGGGCGCTAATTTTGGCTTTATGCGCACCATTCCGCTGATGATTGGCATTATGATCGGGATGCAGGTGATGCTGCTGATGGTGGCCTTTGGCGTCGGCGGGCTGATCCTGCTCTATCCTTCGCTGCACCTGGTGCTGAAAATCGCCGGTAGCCTCTATCTGCTCTGGCTGGCGTGGAAGATTGCGACGTCCAGTTATGAAAAGCTGGAAACCGATCAGGCACCGGATGCGCCGATGCCCTTCTGGCAGGGCGGCTTGTTGCAGTTGATCAATCCCAAAGCCTGGCTGATGGCGCTGGGCGCGGTCGCCAGCTTCAGCCTGGCCGGTGACGCGTATCGGCATTCCGTGATGGCGATAAGCATCGGCATGTTTCTGGTTAATCTGGTATCGGGAGTTATCTGGATGGGATTTGGTGCGATGATCGGCCGCATTCTGCGCAGCCGTCGCGCCTGGAAAATCTTTAACCTCGCCATGGGGCTGCTGACCGCTGCCTGCGTGCTGTTAATCTGGCACTGAGTCAGCTGGATGCGCGTTCAACGCGCGTCCAGGGCAGCACCTCGCGGATCACAGGCGCATTCGGGTTACGGATCTTCTGTAGCAGCAATTGCACGCTGCGCGCGCCCAGCTGGTTCATCGGCTGCTCAATGGTCGTCAGCGGCGGATTCAGGCTGCGGGTAAACGACACGCCATCAAATCCGACCACCGCCAGATCTTCCGGCACGCGCAGACCCGCTTCCAGCGCCGCATGCACCACGCCCACCGCCAGCACATCTGAAACCGCAAATACCGCATCCGGCGGTTCCGGCAGCGCCATCAACGCTCTCAGCCCCTGACTGCCTGCCTCACAGGAGATTTCGTACGTGTAGGAGACGCCGGACCACGCATACCCCAGCTCCTCAATCGCCTGCCGGTAGCCCTTTTCACGATGATGTGAGTAAAGGTAACGCATGTCGCCATTGATCAGCCCGATGCGTTTACGCCCTTTACCGGCAAGGTAGTGGACGGTGTCGCGCGCGGCTTCAAGGTGATCAATGCTGACCGAGGAGGCGGGGATATCCGGATCAAATTCGCAGCACTGCACCCACGGCGCACCGGCGATGAGCGCCTGTAAATCCTGTAAACCAGAGGCCGCATCCATAGTAATTACGCCATCCACCACTTTTCCGGTCAGCAGGGACAGATAGGCGGCTTCACGCTGGAGCTGCGAGGCGGAGTTACAGAGCAGGATGTGATAGCCGTGCAGTTCCGCTTCGGCCTCGATGCCCTGAACCACGTGTGAACAGAAGGGATTGGTGATATCCGAGATCAGCACCAGCAGCATGTTGCTTTGTGACGTACGCAGCTGACGCGCCAGTAAGTTGGGCTGATAGTCGCAGGCAGAGATTGCCGCCAGAACTTTCTCACGCGTATCGGGCTTCACGCCGGGATGCGCGTTGAGAACCCGCGATACCGTGGCTTTGGAGACGCCAGCCAGCTGAGCGACTTTCTCGATCGACATCGGATTCAGAAACCTTAACAGGCAATCATTGGGAACGCATATGAATAGCACAGAGACAATGTGAGCGCCTGACATTTTTGCTTACTTTAGCTATTTTCAGCATTTGCGATTTTTGACTTAGTTTTGCAGATAGTGATCTAAGAACTTATTTCTATTAGGGATAATTTTTAATTCCTTTATGAAACTATCGTGTGCAGAGACACTGCCTCCACTCTAAAAACGGTGGGGTAGTGATCATGGCAGCAACACGTTTAACTTTTTTAGCCGCAGCGCTGGCGCTGCTGGCGTTTCGGGCTGATGCGGTCAATGTCACCGTGGCTTACCAGACCTCGGCCGAACCGGCGAAAGTGGCGCAGGCTGATAACAGTTTTGCGAAAGAGAGCGGGGCCAGCGTTGACTGGCGCAAGTTTGACAGCGGCGCCGGGGTATTACGTGCGATGGCGTCCGGTGACGTCCAGATTGGCAACATCGGCTCCAGTCCGTTAGCGGTCGCGGCGGCGCAGAAGCTGCCGATTGAAGCCTTTTTACTCGCCTCTCAGCTGGGCAACTCTGAAGCGCTGGTGGTGAAGAAGAACATCACTACGCCCAAAGATTTAATTGGCAAGCGCATCGCGGTGCCGTTCATCTCTACCACTCACTACAGCCTGCTGGCTGCGCTGAAGCACTGGGGCATCAAACCGTCACAGGTACAACTGGTCAATCTGCAGCCGCCAGCAATTATCGCGGCCTGGCAGCGTGGCGACATTGATGGCGCTTACGTCTGGGCACCGGCGGTTAATGAGCTGGAAAAAGAGGGCAAGGTGTTAACCGACTCTGCGGAAGTGGGAAGCTGGGGATCGCCGACGCTGGATGTCTGGGTGGTTCGCAAAGATTTTGCTCAGCAGCATCCGGAGATCGTGACCGCCTTCGCCCGCAGCGCGCTTGACGCGCAGCAGGCCTACCTGAACAGCCCCGACAGCTGGCTGAAACAGTCCGATAACCTTAGTAAACTTTCTCGCCTCAGCGGTGTGCCGGAAGCACAGGTGCCCGGTCTGGTAAAGGGCAATACCTACCTCACGGCGCAGCAGCAGGTTGAGCAACTGGGCAAACCTGTCAATAAAGCGATCGTCGATACCGCGCAGTTTCTGAAAGCGCAGGGCCGGGTGCCGCAGGCGGATAATGACTACAGCAGTTATGTGACCTCCCGTTTCGTCGAGCCATTAGTTAAACCTTAAGGAGGCACTATGCTGCGCATTGCTCACCTTAATGCCCGTTATGCCGGACAGCCGGTGTTGCAGGATATCAATCTGCAACTGGATAGCCATGAACTGCTGGTGGTGCTCGGCCCCTCCGGCTGCGGCAAAACCACACTGCTCAATCTGGTTGCCGGTTTCCTGCCGGTGGAGTCGGGCAGCATCACGCTGGATAACCAGCCGGTGACCGGGCCTGGTGCGGAGCGCGGCGTGGTGTTTCAGCATGAAGGATTACTGCCGTGGCGCAACGTGCTGGATAACGTCGCCTTTGGCCTGCAGCTGGCCGGGATGTCGCGCCCGGATCGCGACACGATTGCCCGCCGGTTAATCAGGCAGGTGGGGCTGGAAGGTGCGGAAAAACGCGCCATCTGGCAGTTGTCTGGCGGTCAGCGTCAGCGGGTGGGCATTGCGCGCGCGCTGGCTACCGATCCACAACTGCTGTTGCTGGATGAGCCTTTCGGCGCACTGGATGCCTTTACCCGCGAGCAGATGCAAACCCTGCTGCTGACGCTGTGGCGCGACAGTGGTAAACAGATTCTGCTGATTACGCACGATATAGAAGAGGCGATTTTCCTGGCCAGCGAACTGATTCTGCTGTCGCCAGGACCGGGCCGCATCGTTGAGCGGCTGCGTCCTGGGTTTGGTCAGCGCTTTGCCGCAGGGGAGTCGTGCCGCAGCATCAAATCCGATCCGCAGTTTATCGCCCAGCGCGAGTATGTGCTGAGCCGGGTATTTGATCAGCGGGAGGCGTTTGCATGAGTGCACTCATCAATGACAAGTCTCTGCCGGTGCGCCGTCGTTTGCGCTGGCCGTTTTCAACCGCCTTTTCGCTGAGCATGCTGAGTCTCTCTCTGCTGTTGCTGCTCTGGTGGGGCGTGACCGCGCTGGGCCTGATTGCCCCGCTGTTCCTGCCGTCGCCGCAGCAGGTGTTAAGCAAGCTGCTGCTGATTGCCAGCGCGCAGGGCTTTATGGATGCCACGCTGTGGCAGCATCTGGCCGCCAGCCTGATACGGATGCTGATTGCGCTGACTGCCGCTGCCGCCATCGGCATTCCGGTAGGGATCCTGATGGGCCTCAGCCCGGTCGCTCGCGGGTTGCTCGATCCCCTGATTGAACTCTATCGCCCGATTCCGCCACTCGCCTATCTGCCATTGATGGTGATCTGGTTCGGCATTGGTGAGACCTCGAAAATCCTGCTGATCTATCTGGCGATTTTCGCGCCGGTGACGCTCTCCACCCTGGCTGGCGTGCGTAACACGCAGCAGGTCCGGCTTCGTGCGGCGCGCTCGCTGGGGGCTAACCG
The DNA here is from genome assembly GCF_982223955.1 of Pantoea sp. E956-1. NCBI lineage: Bacteria > Pseudomonadati > Pseudomonadota > Gammaproteobacteria > Enterobacterales > Erwiniaceae > Pantoea > Pantoea sp. E956-1. Next base: position 227,139 of record NZ_CEUYZP010000006.1, read on the forward strand.
CTGGCAGCTGCTGCGCTGGGTGATTCTGCCGGGCGCGCTGCCGGAGATCCTCACCGGTCTGCGCATTGGTCTGGGAGTTGGCTGGTCAACGCTGGTGGCCGCTGAGCTCATTGCCGCCACGCGGGGCCTGGGTTTTATGGTGCAGTCAGCAGGAGAATTCCTCGCCACCGATGTGGTGCTGGCGGGTATCGCGGTAATCGCCTTTATCGCTTTTAGCTTAGAACTCGGGCTCCGCGCGTTGCAGCGCCGTCTGACGCCCTGGAGTGGAGAACAATCATGAACGAACGTCTCAGTTTTACCCCGCTTGGCCCGTACATTGGCGCGCAGGTCTCAAACCTCGATGTGTCTCGCCCATTGAGTGATGCGCAGTTTGAGCAGCTTTATCATGGCCTGCTGCGTCATCAGGTGCTGTTTCTGCGTGACCAGAAAATAACGCCCGAACAGCACCGCACGCTGGCAATCCGCTTTGGCGATCTGCATATCCATCCGGTCTATCCGCATGCGGAAGGCGTCGAGGAGATTATTGTGCTGGATACCCATCAGGATAATCCGCCGGATAATGACAACTGGCATACCGATGTCACTTTTATTGATACGCCGCCAGCGATCGCCTTGCTGGCCTCGAAGGTGTTACCGGAGTCGGGGGGTGACACGCTCTGGACCAGCGGCATTGCGGCTTACGAAGCGCTCTCTGACCCCTTTAAGCAGCTGCTGGCAGGTCTCCATGCCGAGCATGATTTCAAAAAGTCATTCCGGGAGTATAAGTACCGCAAAACGGAGGAGGAGCATCAGCGCTGGCAGCAGGCGGTAGCAAAACATCCGCCGGTGCAGCATCCGGTCATCCGCACCCATCCGGTCAGCGGCAAAAAAGCGCTGTTTGTGAATGAGGGCTTTACCACGCGGATCGTCGATTTAAGCGAGAAAGAGAGTGATGCGGTGCTGGGGTTTCTGTTTGCGCACGCCACCAAACCGGAGTTTCAGGTGCGCTGGCGCTGGCAGCCAGACGATCTGGCTATCTGGGATAATCGGGTCACGCAGCATTATGCCAATGCTGATTACTATCCTGCCCGGCGCATCATGCAGCGGGCAACGGTGCTGGGCGATAAACCCCGTTAAAAGAGAATCTCCCCGCGAGCGGGGAGATTTTTTTATGAGGCCATAATCTGTTCGAGCTGTTCCTGCGCTTCCAGCCACGCCATCTCCACTTCTTCCAGCGCAGATTTGCTCTCCGCCTGACGCTTCAGCGCGGTGGTCAGGTCCGCTTTACGGCTCTGATCATAGATAGCGCTGTCTGAGAGCTGAGCTTCGGCTTCGGCCAGCTGGCTCTGCCATTTGCTCATCTGCTTTTCCAGCTTCTCTATCTCTTTGCGCAGCGGCTGCGTCTGGGTGCGCAGTTCGGCATCACGACGCTTCTGGTCTTTACGCGCCTGGGCACTGTTGCCGTTATCCTGCTTCGGTGCGGCATCCTGTTGCGCCTGCTGCTTCTGCAGATCGCTCAGCCACTGCTGATAATCTTCGAGATCGCCTTCAAACACATCCACTTTGCCATCATGCACCAGATAGAGATCGTCGGTGGTCGCGCGCAGCAGATGACGGTCGTGCGAGACCACGACCAGCGCACCTTCGAAGTCGATCAACGCTTCAGTCAGCGCCTGGCGCATATCGAGATCGAGGTGGTTGGTGGGTTCATCCAGCAGCAACAGGTTAGGGCGCTGCCAGACAATCAGCGCCAGCACCAGTCGCGCTTTCTCACCGCCGGAGAAGCGCTTAGTGATTTCAGTGACTTTATCGCCGCGGAAATCGAAGCCGCCCAGATAGTCGCGCAGCTGCTGTTCCAGCACGTCAGGCGCAATGCGCGACAGATGCTGCAGCGGTGACTCATCGGCCCGCAGGTACTCCAGCTGATGCTGGGCGAAGTAACCGAGCTTGATCCCTTTCGCCAGCCCCATCTTGCCGTCCATCGCTTCCAGCTCACCCGCCAGCAATTTAATCAGGGTCGATTTACCGGCACCGTTACGTCCCAGCAGGCCGATGCGCGAGCCCGGCACCAGGTTGAGTTTGATGGCGTCGAGAATAATACGATCGCCATAACCTGCGGTGACCTTCTCCATTTTCATCAGCGGATTAGGCAGGTTCTCCGGCTTGCGGAAAGTGAAGCTGAACGGGTTATCGACATGGGCGGGCGCAATCATCTCCATGCGCTCCAGCATCTTGATGCGACTCTGCGCCTGCTTCGCCTTGGTGGCCTGAGCGCGGAAGCGATCAATGTAGCTGTGCAGGTGCGCCACTTTCTCCTGCTGGCTCTCATACAGCGCCTGCTGCTGAGCCAGTTTGGCGACGCGCTGCCGCTCAAAGGAGCTGTAGTTGCCGGTATATTCGAACATCGACTCCTGTTCGATATGAATAATTTTGTCGATGACGGGATCGAGGAAGTCACGATCGTGCGAGATCAGGATCAGCGTGCCTTCATAACTCTTCAGCCAGCGCTCCAGCCAGATCACCGCATCAAGATCGAGGTGGTTGGTCGGTTCATCCAGCAGCAGCAGATCGGAACGGCAAATCAGCGCCTGTGCCAGGTTGAGACGCATGCGCCAGCCACCGGAGAAGTCGCTGACCGGGCGTTGCAGCTGTTCCTGACTGAAGCCCAGACCATGCAGCAGGCTGGAGGCGCGCGCATGAATGCTCCACGCCTGCACCGCGTCCAGCTTGCCATGCAGCAGCGCAATGGCATTGCCATCGTCACGCAGATTAGCGTCCGCCAGTTCCGCTTCAAGCTGGCGAAACTGACGATCGCCATCAATCACGTACTCCAGCGCGGCTTTCTCCAGCGCAGGGGTTTCCTGATTCACCCAGGCCAGCGCCCAGTGAGTGGGGAACGTGACGGTACCGGCATCGCTGGTGATTTCACCTTTTAACAGCGACAGCAGCGTGGATTTTCCACAGCCGTTTTTACCCACCAGCCCGACCTTCTGGCCGGGATTGATGGTGGCGGTGGCATTGTCGAGCAGGACGCGGATGCCGCGGCGAATTTGTAAGGCTGAGAAGACAATCATGTAGGCGCCGTATCGTCAGAATATGTTAATTTACTGGCAACATAATGAGATTTTGCTGCGTCGTGCATGGTAGCGGAAAACCGCACCAATGACGACGCTTTGGAGAGAAAGGATGTCGCAGCCACCCAGGGTTCTGCTGCTTTATGCTCATCCGGAATCACAGGATTCGATCGCCAATCGGATCTTGCTGCAGCCGGCTCAGGCACTGGAACACGTTACCGTGCACGATCTGTACGCAACCTATCCCGATTTTTTTATCGATATTCACCATGAACAACAGCTGCTGCGTGAACATGATGTCATCATTTTCCAGCATCCGCTCTATACCTATAGCTGTCCGGCGCTGCTGAAAGAGTGGCTGGACAGGGTTCTGTCGCGCGGTTTCGCCAATGGCGTGGATGGCAATGCGCTGGAAGGAAAGTACTGGCGCAGCGTCGTCACCACCGGAGAACCGGAAAGTGCTTTCAGACATCAGGGTCTGAACCGCTATTCGCTCAATGACATTATGCGTCCTTTTGAGCTGACCGCGCAGATGTGCCGTATGCACTGGATGCCGCCGATGATCGTCTACTGGGCGCGTCGTCAGAGTCCTGAATTAATGAAAAATTACGCCCGCGCCTATGGCGACTGGCTGGCGGCACCGCTGCCGAATGGAGGGGTATAGATGGAAGGGCAAACGCTGCTGACCGCCGGGGTGATTTATCTGGTCGCGGCGGTATTGATTGTACCGGTGGCGGCTCGCCTCGGTATTGGTGCAGTTCTGGGCTATCTGGTGGCGGGTATCGCTATCGGCCCGTGGGGATTAGGTTTTATCAGCGACGTCGACGAGATTCTGCACTTCTCTGAGCTTGGCGTGGTGTTCCTGATGTTTATTATCGGGCTGGAGCTGAACCCGGCAAAGCTTTGGGCGCTGCGCCGCTCCATTTTTGGCGTCGGCGCGGCGCAGGTGATCTTCTCAGCGGCAATTCTCGGCGGCTTATTGTGGCTGACCAACTTTAGCTGGCAGGCGGCGATCATTGGCGGGATTGGTCTGGCGATGTCCTCGACCGCCATGGCCCTGCAGCTGATGATGGATAAAGGCATGAACCGCAGCGAGGCGGGGCAACTGGGCTTTTCGGTGTTGCTGTTTCAGGATATCGCGGTGATCCCAGCCCTGGCGCTGATCCCGCTGCTGGCCGGAACCGACAGTGGTCATATCGACTGGATGAAGGTTGGCATGAAAGTACTGGCGTTTGCCGGCATGCTGGTGGGCGGACGCTATCTGCTGCGGCCTATCTTCCGTTACATCGCTGCGTCGGGCGTGCGCGAAGTCTTTACCGCCGCTTCACTGCTGCTGGTGCTGGGCTCGGCGCTCTTTATGGATGCGCTGGGTCTGTCGATGGCGCTGGGTACCTTTATTGCCGGGATCCTGCTGGCGGAAAGCGAGTACCGGCATGAGCTGGAAGTGGCTATCGATCCGTTTAAAGGCTTACTGCTGGGCCTGTTCTTTATTTCGGTTGGCATGGCGCTCAACCTCGGTGTGCTCTATACCCATATTGTGACCATTCTGCTGGGCGTCGTGACGCTGGTGGCGGTGAAAACGCTGGTGCTCTATCTGCTGGCGCGCATTTATGGCTTACGCAGCTCTGAACGGCAGCAGTTCGCTGGCGTGCTGAGTCAGGGGGGCGAGTTCGCCTTTGTGCTCTTTTCAGCGGCCTCCTCGGCAAAGCTATTCTCTGGCGATCAACTGCCGATGCTGTTGGTAACGGTGACTCTGTCGATGATGACCACGCCGCTGCTGATGAAGGGAATCGATCGTCTGCTGGCACGCCGCTTCAATGAGCCGGATGACGAGGCAGAGAAGCACTTTGTTGAAGACGATCAGCCGCAGGTAATTGTGGTGGGCTTTGGTCGCTTCGGGCAGGTGGTGGGTCGTTTGCTGATGGCGAACAACAAACGCATCACCGTGCTTGAACGCGACATCAGTGCAGTCAGTCTGATGCGGAAGTATGGCTATAAGGTCTATTACGGCGATGCCACCGAACTGGAGTTGCTGCGGGCAGCCGGTGCGGCCAGCGCTCAGGCGATTGTGATCACCTGCAATGAGCCAGAAGATGTGATGACGATTGTACATCTGTGCCAGCAGCATTTTCCGCAGTTGCAGATTCAGGCGCGCGCCCGGGGCCGTGTAGAAGCGCATGAACTGCTTCAGGCGGGTGTCACGCAGTTCTCGCGTGAGACCTTCTCCAGTGCGCTGGAACTGGGACGTAAAACGCTGATGACGCTGGGGATGCATCCGCATCAGGCGCACCGCGCCCAGCAGTATTTCCGCCATCTTGACATGCGGATGCTGCGCGAGTTGATGCCCAATCTCTCTGAAAGCGCGCAGGCTTCGCGCGTCCGCGAAGCGCGACGTGAACTGGAAGATATCTTCCAGCGCGAAATGCAGCGCGAAAAGCGGCAGATCGACGGCTGGGACGATGATGAATAACTTCTTTAAACAGGCAGAAGCTAATGCGTAAACGTTTTATTGCTGGTGCGACATGCCCGCACTGTCAGGAGAAGGACACGCTGGCAATGTGGCGTGAAAATAATGTCGATGTGGTGGAGTGCGTGAAGTGTGGTCACCAGATGCGTGAGGCCGATAAGCAGGCGCGCGATCAGGTTCGCACTAATGAGCAGGTTATCGGTATTTTTCATCCTGAATAGCGGAATGGCGCAGCTTTTTTTACGCCTGGACTTACAGCGGGATTGAATTCCGTTACAATTGTCGCCATTAAGGCTGTAGTCGCAAGAGAAAGTGAAAACCCTCTTGTACTCAGCCCCGAACCTTTCTGGTTGGTGTTATTGCACGAAAGAATAGACCAATGAGACGGGATCTCAGCTCTCAACGGTTAGGAGATATCATGAAAGTAGCAAAAGACCTGGTGGTAAGCCTGGCCTATCAGGTACGTACAGAAGACGGCGTGTTAGTTGACGAGTCACCGGTGAGTGCACCGTTAGACTATCTGCACGGTCATGGTTCCCTGATTTCTGGTCTGGAAAATGCGCTGGAAAACCACATTGCCGGCGACAAGTTTGACGTGCATATCCCGGCAAACGATGCCTACGGTCAGTATGACGATAACCTGGTGCAGCGTGTGCCTAAAGACGTCTTCATGGGCGTTGACGAACTGCAGGTTGGCATGCGCTTCCTGGCAGAAACCGATCAGGGTCCGGTACCGGTAGAAATCACCGAAGTGGAAGATGATCACGTCGTGGTTGATGGTAACCACATGCTGGCGGGTCAGAACCTGAACTTCAACGTTGAAGTGGTTGCTATTCGCGAAGCCACGCCGGAAGAACTGGCTCATGGCCATGTTCACGGTGCAGATGGCCATCATCATGACCACGATCACGGCCATGATCACGACCATGATGATGGTAAAGGCGGTTGTGGCACTGGCGGTTGCGGCTGCAGCCACTAAGTCTCAACAGACCTTTTAAGGCCACCTTCGGGTGGCCTTTCTTTTGGCGCGCATTCTGGTTCTGCCCGTGAAAGCCGGGACCAGATAGCCCGCAATCAGTAGTGCGGTGGTGGCGTCTCTTCAGATTGTGAGGCGACGATCGATGGCGCATTTGCTTTGAGCTTGTCAGTTAAAATGCGCATCTGCTCACGCATTTTATTCATCTCCAGCTCGTGCTGAACGACCGCGCTGTTCAGCTGATCGATAGTCATCTCCTGAAAGGCCAGTTTGCTCTCAAGCGTCTCCAGACGCTGTTCCCACTCAGATTGTTGCATGACCTGTTCCTCTGTTAAGGTGCGACTCGGGGCATGATTCTACGACCTGACCGCCAGGAATCACCTGTTTTTTTCACGCCCGGAGGCGTTGCGCTTGAAAAAAGGCGGCGCGGCATCATCTCTGATGAAACTTCCCGATGTTATAAAGGTCGGAGGTAAACCGGGTAATTACATTGTGGGAGTGTTCGACACTGCCACGTAAAGTTATAGTGTGGACTCTGAAGTCCGCAATGTTTCCCGAGGTTAGACGCTTCGGTTTTGGAGAATGGATGAAATCACTGTTTAAAGTCACATTGTTAGCTACCACCATGGCTGTTGCGCTGAATGCTCCGCTGGCAATGGCGGCAGATACCGCTGCGGCGCCACAGGCTGCACCAGCCGCCGCGCCACAGTCTGCGCCACAGGCACCGAAAAATGCTGCCTTCAAAGATGAAGACCAGCAGTCTGCCTACGCGCTGGGTGCTTCACTGGGTCGCTACATGGACAACTCCCTGAAGGAGCAGGAAAAACTGGGCATCAAACTGGATAAGCAACAGCTGATCGCTGGTGTTCAGGATGCATTTGGTGGCAAGAGCAAGCTCTCTGATGAAGAGATTGAGCAGACGCTGCAATCCTTTGAAGGCCGCGTGAAAGGCGCAGCCTCAGCGAAAATGGAAAAAGATGCGAAAGAGAACGCTGAAAAGGGCGAAGCTTACGCAACCAAATTTGCGAAAGAGAGCGGCGTGAAAAAAACCGAAAGCGGCCTGCTGTATAAAGTTGAGAAAGCGGGTACCGGCGACGCACCTAAAGACAGCGATACCGTAGTGGTAAACTACAAAGGTACGCTGATTGACGGTAATGAATTCGACAACTCTTATACCCGTGGCGAGCCACTCTCATTCCGTCTGGATGGTGTCATCCCAGGCTGGACTGAAGGTCTGAAGCACGTGAAGAAAGGCGGCAAGATCAAGCTGGTGATCCCACCAAATCTGGCTTACGGCAAAAATGGCGTTCCGGGCATCCCGGCTAACTCCACACTGGTGTTTGATGTTGAGCTGCTTGATATCAAACCAGCGCCAAAGGCAGATGAAAAAGCACAGGCTCCTGCGCCTGCTGCTGCAGAAAAAGCGCAGTAATCTGCTCACCGCCGCCTCCGGGCGGCGGTTTCATTTCGGCTTCACGACAAACCTCTGGCATAAGCCGACGACATTTGCCAGACTAATGCCTGCCTAATTATCCCAATATTGAGTCTGCCCATAAGCCGCTGTGACAGGCTCCAGCCATTCAGGGTGATACTCTTCAATGTCTAATCCATTCAATCCGGGTGAACTGAGCGACTTCGATCTTCTGGAGCAGCGCCCGTTCGAACAAAGTGATTACGATATTCTGAAATCGTACGAGGCTGTCGTGGATGGCCTGGCGATGTTGATCGGTTCGCATTGTGAAATTGTCCTGCATTCGCTTGAAGATCTTAAGTGTTCCGCAGTGCGTATCGCCAATGGAGAACATACTGGCCGTAAAGTCGGTTCGCCTATTACCGATTTAGCCCTGCGCATGCTGCATGATATGCATGGCGCGGACAGTAATGTCTCCCGTGCCTACTTCACACGTGCCAAAAGTGGCGTGCTGATGAAATCGGTCACGATTGCGATTCGTAACCGTCAGCAACGGGTCATTGGTTTGCTCTGCATCAACATGAACCTTGATGTGCCGTTCTCACAGATCATGTCGACTTTTATGCCGCCTGAGATGCAGCAGGTTGACTCTAACGTCAACTTCGCCAGTTCGGTAGACGATCTGGTGATGCAGACGCTGGAGTTCACCATTGAAGAGGTGAGTGCTGACCGTAATGTGTCGAACAATGCCAAGAATCGTCAGATTGTGCTGAACCTGTATGAGAAGGGGATCTTCGACATCAAGGATGCCATCAACCAGGTGGCCGATCGGCTGAATATTTCGAAGCACACCGTCTATCTTTACATCCGCCAGTTTAAAAATGGCGACTTCCAGGGACAGGACAGGTAATGCGTTACACCCTGCTGGTCACCGGCCCGGCCTACGGTACGCAACAGGCGACCAGTGCCTGGCTGTTTGCCCGCGCACTGCTGACGGCAGGTCATCAGCTTGACAGCGTTTTCTTCTATCGCGAAGGGGTGCTGAACGCTAACCAACTGACGTCGCCCGCCAGTGATGAATTTGATCTGGTGCGCGCGTGGCAGACATTGCATCAGGAACAGGGTGTGGCACTGAATATTTGTGTGGCGGCCGCGCTGCGTCGTGGCGTCAGCGACCAGCAGGAAGCGGCACGACTCCAGCTGGCGGGCAGTAACCTGCAACCGGGCTTTACCCTGAGTGGGCTCGGTGCGCTGGCGGAAGCGGCGCTAAGCTGTGAACGCATGGTACAGTTCTGATGAATCGTGTCGCATTTGTCTTTACCCAGGCACCGCACGGCAGCAGTGCAGGGCGAGAGGGACTGGATGCCGCACTGGCCACGGGCGCACTCAGTGAAGATATCGGCCTGTTTTTTATCGGTGATGGTGTGCTGCAGCTAAATCTGCATCAGCAACCTGACACGATTAAGAGCCGCCACTATGCCGCAACCTTTGGCGTGCTGGCGCTGTATGAGATTGAACAGTGTTATCTCTGTCAGTCATCGCTGATAGCGCGAGGATTAAAGGTTGACGCTGACCGGTTGCTGGATGTTACGCTACTGGACGCGCCGGCGCTGCGGCAGACGCTGGCCAGCTACGATCGCATTCTTACTTTTTAAGAGACGTTAATGCTGCATACTTTAATGCACTCACCGGCACACAGTGACCTTGAGACCCTGCTTTTAATGGCAGGTGCGGGTGATGATCTGCTGCTGTTGCAGGATGGCGTGCTGGCTGCTTTAGCCGGCAGCCACGCATTGATGCGGCTCTCAGAGAGCGAAGCGACGCTCTGGGTGCTGGAAGAAGATGTTCAGGCTCGCGGTCTTGCTGGACAAATTTCGACCCGTGTGCAGTCAGTAGACTATACTGGGTTTGTCACGCTAACGATCAGGCATCAGCAGCAAATGGTCTGGTAATCGGCTAAAACCTGGTTATTTCTTGACACCCCTTTGACTCAGCCCTAAAATTCTGCCTCCTCGTAATTCTACGAGGCGATTTATTACGTGTTTACGAAGCAAAAGCAAATCCAGGAGCTATTTAATGGCAACAGTTAACCAGCTGGTTCGCAAACCACGCGTCCGCAAAGTTGCAAAGAGCAACGTGCCGGCGCTGGAAGCTTGCCCGCAAAAACGTGGCGTTTGTACTCGTGTGTACACCACCACTCCTAAGAAACCAAACTCCGCACTGCGTAAAGTTTGCCGTGTGCGTTTGACCAACGGTTTTGAAGTTACCTCCTACATTGGTGGTGAAGGTCATAACCTGCAGGAACACTCCGTGATCCTGATCCGTGGCGGTCGTGTAAAAGACCTGCCAGGTGTGCGTTACCACACCGTTCGTGGCGCGCTTGACTGCTCAGGTGTTAAAGACCGTAAGCAGGCTCGCTCCAAGTACGGCGTGAAGAAGCCAAAGGCTTAATGGTTCTCCGTTAAGTAAGGCCAAACGTTTTAAATTAAATGTCAAAATAAACTCATAGAGTTTTGGACAATCCTGAATTAACAACGGAGTATTTCCATGCCACGTCGTCGCGTCATTGGTCAGCGTAAAATTCTGCCAGATCCTAAGTTCGGATCAGAGTTGCTGGCCAAATTTGTAAATATCCTGATGGTAGATGGTAAAAAATCTACTGCAGAATCAATCGTTTATACCGCGCTTGAGACCCTGGCTCAGCGTTCAGGTAAAAACGCGCTGGAATCTTTTGAAGTAGCCCTGGAAAACGTGCGTCCGACTGTCGAAGTTAAGTCACGTCGCGTTGGTGGTTCTACTTATCAGGTACCAGTAGAAGTCCGTCCGGTTCGTCGTAATGCTCTGGCAATGCGCTGGATCGTAGATGCTGCTCGTAAACGCGGTGATAAATCAATGGCTCTTCGCCTGGCGAACGAACTTTCTGATGCTGCAGAGAACAAAGGTACAGCAGTTAAGAAACGTGAAGACGTTCACCGCATGGCAGAAGCCAACAAGGCGTTCGCACACTACCGTTGGTAATTACCACGTAGTTGTTAAACCAGCGGGCGCTCAATCAGCCAACCCGCTGGGGTCGACTTACCTTGAACGTCCGAGAATCAGAGGAATCAAATGGCTCGTAAAACACCCATTGCTCGCTACCGTAATATCGGTATCAGTGCGCACATCGACGCCGGTAAGACTACCACTACCGAACGCGTTCTGTTCTACACCGGTGTAAACCACAAAATCGGTGAAGTACATGACGGTGCAGCAACCATGGACTGGATGGAGCAGGAACAGGAACGTGGTATTACCATCACTTCCGCTGCGACCACCTGTTACTGGTCTGGTATGGCCAAGCAGTTTGAACCACACCACATCAACATCATCGACACCCCAGGACACGTTGACTTCACCATCGAAGTTGAACGTTCTATGCGTGTGCTTGATGGCGCGGTAATGGTTTACTGTGCAGTTGGTGGCGTTCAGCCACAGTCTGAGACCGTATGGCGTCAGGCTAACAAATATAAAGTTCCACGCATTGCGTTCGTTAACAAAATGGACCGCATGGGTGCTAACTTCCTGAAAGTTGTTAAGCAGATGGAAGTTCGTCTGGGCGCAACTCCAGTTCCTCTGCAGCTGGCTATCGGCGCAGAAGAGAAATTCACCGGTGTTGTTGACCTGGTGAAAATGAAAGCAATCAACTGGAACGACGCAGATCAGGGTGTAACCTTCGACTACGAAGATATTCCAGCTGATATGCAGGAACTGGCTGAAGAATGGCATGCGAAGCTGGTTGAAGCCGCTGCTGAAGGCTCTGATGAGCTGATGGAGAAATTCTTCGGTGGTGAAGAACTGACTGAAGAAGAGATCAAAACATCTCTGCGTAAGCGTGTTCTGAACAACGAAATTATCCTGGTAACCTGTGGTTCTGCATTTAAGAACAAAGGTGTTCAGGCGATGCTGGATGCAGTTGTTGAATATCTGCCAGCACCGACTGACGTTACCGCGATCAACGGTATGCTGGACGACGGTAAAGACACGCCGGCTGTTCGTCACTCTGATGACAACGAGCCGTTTGCTGCACTGGCGTTCAAAATCGCTACCGACCCGTTCGTGGGTAACTTAACCTTCTTCCGCGTTTACTCTGGTGTTGTTAATACGGGTGACACCGTGTTCAACCCGGTTAAGTCAAACCGTGAGCGTCTGGGCCGTATCGTTCAGATGCACGCCAACAAGCGTGAAGAGATTAAAGAAGTTCGTGCGGGTGATATCGCAGCTGCGATCGGCCTGAAAGATGTGACCACTGGTGACACCCTGTGTGACCCAGATAACGTCATCATCCTTGAGCGCATGGAGTTCCCGGAGCCGGTAATCTCTATCGCCGTTGAGCCAAAAACCAAAGCTGACCAGGAAAAAATGGGTCTGGCTCTGGGCCGTCTGGCAAAAGAAGACCCATCATTCCGCGTATGGACTGATGAAGAATCTAACCAGACCATCATCGCCGGTATGGGTGAATTGCACCTCGACATCATCGTTGACCGTATGAAGCGTGAGTTCAACGTTGAAGCAAACGTGGGTAAACCACAGGTTGCTTACCGTGAAGCGATTCGCAACAAAGTTACCGATGTTGAAGGTAAACACGCCAAGCAGTCTGGTGGTCGTGGTCAGTATGGTCATGTTGTTATCGACATGTACCCACTGGAGCCAGGTTCGAACCCGAAAGGCTACGAATTTGTCAACGACATCAAAGGTGGTGTGATTCCTGGTGAATACATCCCTGCGGTTGACAAAGGTATCCAGGAGCAGCTGAAATCAGGCCCTCTGGCTGGTTATCCGGTTGTGGATCTGGGCGTGCGTCTGCACTTCGGCTCTTACCACGATGTCGACTCCTCAGAGCTGGCGTTTAAACTGGCCGCGTCTCTTGCCTTCAAACAAGGCTTTAAACAAGCGACACCTGTTCTGCTTGAACCTATCATGAAGGTTGAAGTTGAAACGCCAGAAGAGAACACGGGTGATGTCATCGGTGACCTTAGCCGTCGTCGTGGTATGCTCAAAGGGCAGGAATCTAACGCTACTGGCGTTCAGATTCACGCTGAAGTTCCGTTGTCTGAGATGTTCGGATACGCAACTCAGCTGCGTTCTCTGACCAAAGGTCGTGCTTCTTACTCCATGGAGTTCCTGAAGTATGACGATGCGCCAAACAACGTAGCGCAGGCCGTTATTGAAGCTCGTAGCAAATAAGCTACGGTTTAAATTTGAACTGATGCCTTCACCCAGATGGTGAAGGCACAACGTAAGGAATTATCGCCATGGCGAAAGAGCAATTTCAGCGTAACAAACTGCACGTAAACGTGGGCACCATCGGTCACGTCGACCACGGTAAAACCACCCTGACTGCAGCTATCACCACCGTACTGTCTAAAACTTACGGCGGCCAGGCTCGTGCATTCGATCAGATCGATAACGCACCAGAAGAGAAAGCACGTGGTATCACCATCAACACTTCACACGTTGAGTATGAAACCCCGACTCGCCACTATGCGCACGTTGACTGCCCAGGCCACGCCGACTATGTGAAAAACATGATCACCGGTGCTGCGCAGATGGACGGCGCGATCCTGGTTGTTGCTGCGACTGATGGCCCAATGCCACAGACCCGTGAGCACATCCTGCTGGGCCGTCAGGTTGGCGTTCCTTACATCATCGTGTTCCTGAACAAGTGTGACATGGTTGATGATGAAGAGCTGCTGGAACTGGTAGAGATGGAAGTTCGTGACCTGCTGTCAGCATATGACTTCCCAGGCGACGACACTCCAATCGTTCGTGGTTCTGCTCTGAAAGCGCTGGAAGGCAACCCAGAGTGGGAAGCGAAAATCATCGAACTGGCTGAGCATCTGGACAACTATATCCCAGAGCCTCAGCGTGCGATCGACATGCCGTTCCTGCTGCCAATCGAAGACGTATTCTCAATCTCTGGCCGTGGTACCGTTGTTACCGGTCGTGTTGAGCGCGGCATCGTTAAAGTCGGCGACGAAGTTGAAATCGTGGGTATCAAAGATACTGTGAAATCAACCTGTACCGGTGTTGAGATGTTCCGTAAGCTGCTGGACCAGGGTCAGGCAGGCGAAAACTGTGGTGTTCTGCTGCGCGGTATCAAGCGTGAAGACATCCAGCGTGGCCAGGTTCTGGCTAAGCCAGGCTCAATCAAGCCGCACACCCAGTTCGAGTCAGAAGTTTACGTTCTGTCTAAAGACGAAGGTGGTCGCCATACTCCGTTCTTCAAAGGCTATCGTCCACAGTTCTACTTCCGTACAACTGACGTAACCGGCTCAGTAGAGCTGCCAGAAGGCGTTGAGATGGTCATGCCAGGCGACAACATCAAAATGGTTGTTACCCTGATCCACCCAATCGCAATGGACGAAGGTCTGCGCTTCGCAATCCGCGAAGGTGGCCGTACCGTTGGCGCGGGTGTAGTTGCTAAAGTTATCGCTTAATTGTGATATCTGCTGTGGCCGTGTAAATGGCCACTGCAACACAGTAAAAAGAGCACTTCGGTGCTCTTTTTTTTGCTCTGAAAACGCCATAACCCTGCAAAGGGTGGGTTTGAAATAAAAACGATTCGCATTTACACTGTGTACAGAAAATGTACCCGAGTGATGAATCAATGTACGTCTGCCTGTGTAATGCCATCAGTGATAAAACCCTTCGTGAAGTCGTGCGTCGCTATCAGCCCAAATCTATTCAGCAACTGCGCCAGCTTGTGCCGGTCGGCAAGCAATGCGGCAAATGCATTCGTGCTGCGCGTGAAATTATGGATGAAGAGCTGCAGCATGCACCACTCTACAAAGAGATAGCCTGACCGATGATCGGTGCGTGAATACCCACAATATCTGTCGCGTTTTTTTGACTTCTTTTTAACCGCATCTACGCTCTAATAAACCAGACGCGGAGGGTTAACAATGAAGGGCGATATCAAAGTTATCAGTCATCTCAACAAACTGCTTGGAAATGAACTGGTTGCTATCAATCAGTACTTTCTGCATGCGCGCATGTTCAAAAACTGGGGTCTGACGCGCCTCAATGACGTTGAGTACCATGAATCAATCGATGAAATGAAACATGCCGATAAATATATAGAGCGTATTCTTTTCCTTGAAGGGATCCCAAACCTTCAGGATCTGGGACGGCTCCGTATCGGTGAAGATGTTGAGGAGATGCTGAGTTCAGACCTGAATCTGGAGCTGGAGGGTGCGAAAGACCTTCGTGAAGCCATCTCCTATGCTGACAAAGTGCATGACTATGTCAGCCGTGACATGATGATTGAAATCCTGGCTGATGAGGAACATCACATTGACTGGATCGAGACGGAACTTGAGTTAATCCAGAAAATGGGCATCCAGAACTATCTGCAGGCTCAAATCAAACAAGAGTGAATCGGGTCTGCAGCACTATCGTTACCCAGCCCGCAATGGCCAGGAAAGGGCCAAACGGCAGCGGGCTGTCCCCCTGAATAAAACCCCGCAGTTGTAGCATCACAATCGACGTCAGCGCCATAACGGTGGCACCCAGCGCAATCCAGGGTAATGTCTGCCAGCCACAGCAGGCACCTAACGCTGCGAAGAGCTTGATATCGCCATAGCCTAACCCTTCGTACCCCCGCATCTGCCGATAGCTCCACGCGAGCAGCCACAACGCACAGTAGCCCGTCAGAGCACCCCCTATCGCCGTTGTTTCGGTTCCGGACAGCGTGGCATGGAGTAATCCGGACCAGAGCAGCAGATAATTGAGCGGGTCAGGTATACAGAAGTGGCGGCGATCGATGGCTGCCACGAGCAGCAAGAGGCCGGAGGCAGTAATAATAAAAATAGCCTCCGCAGAGTGGTCAAAGCTCTGCAACACCAGCAGGCACAGAAGGGCGAACAGCCATTCAATGACAAAACTTTCTGCGCCGAACGCGTGATGACAGAAGCGACACCGCCCTTTTAAACCTGGCCAGCTTATTAACGGCAGCGCATCGCGCCACAGCAGGCGCTGCTGGCAATGATTACAGTGCGAACCCGGAAAGCAGAGTAGGGCAAACCATTGAGCGGGTGAGAGGTCGGGGGTGAAGCGCTGGCAGGTCAGCGAAAGAAAGCTTCCCAATGCACCGCCGCCTGCGAGTGCAGCAATGTGAGTTATCAGAGTGGGCAACATGTTTATGCTCCGGACGAAAGGTTAGATGCACTCTCGTCGGCAATGGGTTCTGTGTCATCTGTGGATTAAGAACAGCGGAAACAGACTCACAACGGACTAACTGATTTATCAGCGATACGGCAGTGCAATGCGAAGTACGCCTCACTAACCAGCCACAATTTAATGGGTAAAACTTCAACACGGGTTGCTTCCTGAACAGATTTACGTATAATGCGCGGGCCTGCAGATATTGCAGGCGCGATTCGAGCAGAATCGCAGACGGCTGAAATATAGGCCGCCTGACAATACTCCCAATTGTGGAGTTATATGCTGAACGATTACACTCTCCCATCAATCGTAATGGGCTCGAGTAGTAATTTTTTTCGTCTATAAAAAGTTTGGAGCTCTGGTCTCATGCAGAACCAAAGAATCCGTATCCGTCTTAAAGCGTTTGATCATCGTCTGATCGATCAATCAACCGCGGAAATCGTTGAGACCGCCAAGCGCACTGGTGCGCAGGTTCGTGGTCCAATCCCGCTGCCAACCCGCAAAGAGCGTTTTACCGTTCTGATCTCTCCGCACGTTAACAAAGATGCGCGTGATCAGTACGAAATCCGCACTCACAAGCGTCTGGTAGACATCGTTGAGCCAACTGAAAAAACCGTTGATGCTCTGATGCGTCTGGATCTGGCTGCCGGTGTTGACGTGCAGATCAGCCTGGGTTAATCAGGTCATCGAGCGATTGAGAGGTTGAAACAATGATTGGTTTAGTCGGTAAAAAAGTGGGCATGACCCGCATCTTCACTGAAGATGGCGTTTCTATCCCCGTCACCGTAATCGAAGTTGAAGCGAACCGCGTTACTCAGGTCAAAGGCCTGGAAAACGATGGTTACCAGGCAATTCAGGTTACCACCGGTGCTAAAAAAGCAAACCGTGTGACCAAACCTGAAGCTGGTCATTTTGCTAAAGCTGGCGTTGAAGCTGGCCGTGGCCTGTGGGAATTCCGCACCGCTGAAGGTGAAGAATACTCTGTAGGTCAGAGCATCAGCGTTGAGATTTTCGCTGAAGTTAAGAAAGTTGACGTAACCGGTACCTCTAAAGGTAAAGGTTTCGCCGGTACCGTTAAGCGCTGGAACTTCCGTACCCAGGACGCTACTCACGGTAACTCCTTGTCTCACCGCGTTCCGGGTTCTATCGGTCAGAACCAGACTCCGGGCAAAGTGTTCAAAGGCAAGAAAATGGCAGGTCAGCTGGGTAATGAGCGCGTAACCGTTCAGAGTCTGGACGTAGTACGTGTTGACGCTGAGCGCAACCTGCTGCTGGTTAAAGGTGCAGTTCCCGGTGCTACCGGTAGCGACCTGATCGTTAAACCAGCTGTGAAGGCGTAAGGGGATAGCAATGGAATTAGTATTGAAAGACGCGCAGAGCGCGCTGACTGTTTCCGAAACTACCTTCGGTCGTGATTTCAACGAAGCGCTGGTTCACCAGGTTGTTGTTGCTTACGCATCTGGCGCCCGCCAGGGTACTCGTGCGCAGAAAACTCGCGCCGAAGTAACCGGTTCAGGCAAAAAGCCATGGCGTCAAAAAGGCACCGGCCGTGCGCGTGCAGGTTCTGTAAAGAGCCCAATCTGGCGTTCAGGTGGTGTGACCTTTGCTGCGAAGCCGCAGGACCACAGTCAAAAAGTTAACAAAAAGATGTACCGCGGCGCGCTGAAAAGCATCCTGTCCGAGCTGGTACGTCAAGATCGTCTGATCGTTGTCGAATCATTTGCTGTAGAAGCACCGAAAACCAAGCTGCTGGTACAGAAACTGAAAGACATGGCTCTGGAAGACGTGCTGATCATCACCGGTGAACTGGATGAGAATCTGTTCCTGGCTGCGCGCAACCTGTACAAGGTTGACGTACGTGATGCATCCGGTATCGACCCAGTTAGCCTGATCGCCTTCGACAAAGTCGTTATGACTGCTGATGCAGTTAAGCAAGTTGAGGAGATGCTGGCATGATCCGTGAAGAACGTCTGCTGAAAGTACTGCGCGCGCCGCACGTATCTGAAAAAGCATCTAGCGCGATGGAAAAAACCAATACCATCGTTCTCAAAGTTGCTAATGACGCGACCAAAGCAGAGATCGTTGCTGCTGTTGAGAAACTGTTCGAAGTAGAAGTTAAAGACGTAAACACCCTGGTAGTTAAGGGCAAAGTTAAGCGTCAAGGACAGCGTATCGGTCGTCGTAGCGACTGGAAAAAAGCTTACGTCACCCTGAAAGAAGGCCAGAATCTGGACTTCGCTGGCGGCGCTGAGTAAGTCGGAGGAGAAAGACAATGGCAGTTGTTAAATGTAAACCGACATCTCCGGGTCGTCGCCATGTAGTTAAAGTGGTAAACGCGGAGCTGCACAAGGGCAAACCATTTGCCCCGCTGGTAGAAAAAAACAGCAAATCCGGTGGCCGTAACAACAATGGTCGTATCACTACCCGTCATATCGGTGGTGGTCACAAGCAGGCTTATCGTATTGTTGACTTCAAACGCAACAAAGACGGTATCCCGGCAGTTGTTGAACGTCTTGAGTACGATCCGAACCGCTCTGCGAACATCGCACTGGTTCTGTACAAAGACGGCGAGCGCCGTTACATCCTGGCCCCTAAAGGCCTGAAAGCCGGCGACCAGATCCAATCTGGCGTTGATGCTGCGATTAAAGCAGGTAACACTCTGCCGATGCGTAACATCCCGGTGGGTTCAACCGTGCATAACGTAGAAATGAAACCAGGCAAAGGCGGTCAGATTGCTCGCTCAGCCGGTGCTTACGTGCAGATCGTTGCGCGTGAAGGTTCTTACGTTACCCTGCGTCTGCGTTCAGGTGAAATGCGTAAAGTCGAGTCTGACTGCCGCGCAACACTGGGCGAAGTCGGCAACGCTGAGCATATGCTGCGCGTTCTGGGTAAAGCTGGTGCAGCCCGTTGGCGTGGTGTTCGTCCTACCGTTCGTGGTACCGCGATGAACCCAGTTGATCACCCGCACGGTGGTGGTGAAGGTCGTAACTTTGGTAAGCACCCGGTAACTCCGTGGGGCGTTCAGACCAAAGGTAAGAAGACCCGTAGCAACAAGCGTACCGATAAGTTTATCGTACGTCGCCGTAGCAAATAATATTAGAGGATAAGCCATGCCACGTTCTCTCAAGAAAGGTCCTTTTATTGACCTGCACTTGCTGAAGAAGGTAGAGAAAGCGGTGGAAAGCGGTGACAAGAAGCCTTTGCGCACTTGGTCCCGTCGTTCAACGATCTTTCCTAACATGATCGGTTTGACCATCGCTGTCCATAATGGTCGTCAGCACGTTCCTGTCTTTGTTTCCGACGAAATGGTT
Organism: Pantoea sp. E956-1; assembly: GCF_982223955.1. Lineage (NCBI taxonomy): Bacteria > Pseudomonadati > Pseudomonadota > Gammaproteobacteria > Enterobacterales > Erwiniaceae > Pantoea > Pantoea sp. E956-1. The sequence continues at coordinate 246,559 of NZ_CEUYZP010000006.1, forward strand.
GGTCACAAACTGGGTGAATTCGCGCCGACACGTACTTATCGCGGTCACGCGGCTGATAAAAAAGCCAAGAAGAAATAAGTAGGAGGAAGAGATGGAAACTTTAGCTCAACATCGCCACGCTCGTTCTTCTGCTCAGAAGGTTCGCCTTGTTGCTGACCTGATTCGCGGTAAGAAAGTGTCGCAGGCACTGGACATTTTGACCTACACCAATAAGAAAGCGGCTGTACTGGTCAAAAAAGTTCTGGAATCTGCCATTGCTAACGCCGAACACAACGATGGCGCTGATATCGACGATCTGAAAATCACGAAAATTTTCGTTGATGAAGGTCCGACCATGAAACGCATTATGCCGCGTGCCAAAGGTCGTGCAGATCGCATCCTGAAGCGCACCAGCCACATTACTGTGGTTGTGTCCGATCGCTGAGACTCTGGAGACTAGCAATGGGTCAGAAAGTACATCCTAATGGTATTCGCCTGGGTATTGTAAAACCATGGAACTCTACCTGGTTTGCGAACACCAAAGAATTCGCTGACAACCTGGACAGCGATTTTAAAGTACGTCAGTTTTTGACTAAAGAACTGGCTAAAGCATCTGTCTCTCGTATCGTTATCGAGCGTCCAGCGAAGAGCATCCGTGTGACTATTCACACCGCTCGTCCGGGCATCGTTATCGGTAAGAAAGGCGAAGATGTAGAAAAACTGCGCACGGTCGTCGCGAATATCGCTGGCGTTCCTGCACAGATTAATATCGCCGAAGTCCGCAAGCCGGAACTGGACGCGAAACTGGTAGCTGACAGCATCACTTCACAGCTGGAGCGTCGTGTGATGTTCCGTCGTGCTATGAAGCGTGCAGTTCAGAACGCCATGCGTCTTGGCGCGAAGGGTATTAAAGTCGAAGTTAGCGGCCGTCTGGGTGGCGCCGAGATCGCACGTACCGAATGGTATCGTGAAGGTCGCGTGCCATTGCACACACTGCGTGCTGACATTGACTACAACACCTCTGAAGCGCACACCACTTATGGTGTAATCGGCGTTAAGGTATGGATCTTCAAAGGTGAGATCCTGGGTGGTATGGCTGCTGTTGAACAACCGGAACCGGCTGCTCAACCTAAAAAGCAGCAGCGTAAAGGCCGTAAGTAAGGAGAGTCGCTGATGTTACAACCAAAGCGTACGAAATTCCGTAAAGTGCACAAAGGCCGTAACCGCGGTCTGGCTGCGGGTACGGATGTCAGCTTCGGTACTTTCGGTCTGAAAGCTGTTGGCCGTGGTCGTCTGACTGCTCGTCAGATCGAAGCAGCACGTCGTGCTATGACCCGTGCAGTTAAGCGTCAAGGTAAGATCTGGATCCGAGTATTCCCGGACAAACCGATCACCGAGAAGCCGCTGGAAGTGCGTATGGGTAAAGGTAAGGGTAACGTAGAGTATTGGGTTGCCCTGATCCAGCCTGGTAAAGTCCTGTATGAAATGGACGGCGTACCAGAAGAGCTGGCCCGTGAAGCATTCAAGCTGGCAGCAGCAAAACTGCCTATCAAAACCACCTTTGTAACTAAGACGGTGATGTAATGAAAGCAACTGAGCTGCGTGAAAAAAGCGTTGAAGAGCTGAACACTGAGCTGCTTAATCTGCTGCGTGAGCAATTTAACCTGCGCATGCAGGCAGCATCTGGCCAACTGCAGCAGACTCATCTGCTGAAACAGGTTCGCCGTGATGTTGCACGCGTTAAGACTTTACTGACTGAGAAGGCGGGTTCGTAATGACCGATAAAATCCGTACTCTGCAGGGTCGTGTAGTAAGTGACAAAATGCAGAAATCTGCAGTTGTTGCTATCGAACGTTTCGTGAAACACCCGATCTACGGCAAATTCATTAAACGTACGACCAAGCTGCACATCCATGACGAGAACAATGAATGTGGAATTGGTGACGTGGTAGAAATCCGCGAATGCCGTCCACTGTCCAAGACTAAATCCTGGACCCTGGTTCGCGTAATCGAGAAAGCTGTTCTGTAATAAGAATCGTTTTTTCTGAGGAAACCCTCTGCTTCGGCAGGGGGTTTTTTTTTGCCTGTAATTCGGGCTTGATCCATTTGTGCCTGTGGCAATGCGGATTTGATGGCGCTCACAAATTCAGGGGCTTGCGAGGATTAAGCTGTCTCTCTTCAGGCGACGCGGCCTGAAAGCGCCAGGCTATAAAAGCCGGGGTTATCATAACTGTACAAGGAAATGTGCCGTGAAAATGGAGAGTCATGACCGCTTACGCCGGTCACTGTTAAAATTGCCACTGTTAGCTGCGTTACCTGTGATTAGCTCTGCTAAAAGCTTGCCGCTATTATCGGGAAACACACAACCACTACTCACAGGCAATAGCATGGAACGAACTCTGTTACTAAAGAATGCTGAATGCGTGGTCTGCATGGATGCCGACCGTCGGGAACTACGTAACGCTTCTGTTCTGATAAAAGGAAATCAGATCGTTGCAGTCGGGGAGGCTGAATCGTTACCCGATAGTGCGGATGAGATTATCGATCTGCGAGGACACATTGTTATTCCTGGCCTGATCAATACGCATCACCACATGTATCAGAGCCTGACCCGCGCTATTCCTGCCGTGCAAAACGGCGAGCTTTTTAACTGGCTGACCCACCTCTATCCACTGTGGCAGAATTTGACGTCTGAGATGATTCATATCTCAACACAGATCTCCATGGCCGAGCTAATGCTCTCCGGCTGCACCACCACCAGTGACCATCTCTACGTCTACCCGAATGGCTGTAAGCTTGACGACAGTATTGAGGCTGCAGCCTTAATGGGCATGCGTTTCCATGCGAGCCGGGGCAGCATGAGCGTCGGTAAATCCCTGGGCGGCTTACCTCCCGATGCACTGGTAGAGAATGAAGCGGCAATTCTGAAAGATACGCAGCGAGTGATTGAGCGCTACCATGATGACAGCCACGGTTCGATGTTACGAATCGTCGTTGCGCCGTGTTCGCCGTTCTCAGTCAGCCGCGAGCTGATGAAGCAGTCTGCTGCGATGGCACGCAGCTTCAACGTCTCAATGCATACTCATCTGGCGGAGAACGACAGCGATATTCGTTATAGCCGTGAAAAGTTCAATATGACACCAGCACAGTATGTTGAAGACCTTGGCTGGGTAGGACCGGATGTCTGGCATGCGCACTGCGTCAAACTGGATCAGCATGGCATAGAACTCTTTGCACGTACCGGTACCGGCGTCGCGCACTGTCCTTGCTCGAACATGCGTCTCGGTTCCGGTATTGCGCCGATACGCCATATGTGTGATGCCGGCGTACACGTGGGTATGGGTGTGGATGGCTCAGCCTCCAATGACAGCTCAGACATGATGGCCGAGGTTCGTCAGGCGATGCTGCTGCAACGCGTTGGCTTTGGCCCGGATGCGATGACGGCACGTCAGGCGCTGGAACTGGCGACGCTAGGTGGAGCTAAAGTGCTTAACCGCAATGATGTGGGCACCATTGCGCCAGGCATGATGGCCGATCTGGCCATTTTTGACCTGAACCGGATTGGTCTTGCCGGGGCAGGGCACGATCCTGTCGCCGCCCTGGTGTTCTGTAATCCGGGACAGGTTGCGTATAGCATCATTAACGGAAAAGTCAGGGTACGGGGTGGACAACTCGCGGGAATTGAACTGCCAGCCGTACTGCGTCAGCATAACCAACTGGCCAGGAAACTGGCTGGTTGAGTCAGATGGGCACTTTATTTAGGAGGCGACGAAAAATAAGGCAGATTACATTTGCTACTGTTCGCACTATTCCCTAGAATACGCCCTCCCTGTCATCAGGGGAAATCAGCGGCTCGATTGAGAGCCGCTTATTTTTTCTACCCATCTGTGAGAACCGGTGTTACAATGCCGCGCCCTCAATTATGGGGCTTTCTAACGACCTGAGGTTTAGGTCCCGAAGTAGTAGTTGACATTAGCGGAGCACTAAAATGATCCAAGAACAGACTATGCTGAACGTCGCCGACAACTCCGGTGCACGTCGCGTAATGTGTATCAAGGTTCTGGGTGGCTCGCACCGTCGCTACGCAGGCGTCGGTGACATCATCAAAGTTACCATCAAGGAAGCAATTCCGCGTGGTAAAGTCAAAAAAGGTGATGTCCTGAAGGCGGTAGTGGTGCGCACCAGGAAGGGTGTTCGTCGCCCGGACGGTTCTGTCATTCGCTTCGATGGTAATGCATGCGTTATTCTGAACAATAACAGTGAGCAGCCTATCGGTACGCGTATTTTTGGGCCGGTAACTCGTGAACTTCGTACTGAAAAGTTCATGAAAATTATCTCTCTGGCACCAGAAGTACTCTAAGGAGCGAACAATGGCAGCTAAAATCCGTCGTAACGACGAAGTTATCGTGTTAACCGGTAAAGATAAAGGTAAGCGCGGTAAAGTTAAGAATGTCCTGTCTTCTGGTAAGGTCATCGTTGAAGGTATCAACCTGGTGAAGAAACATCAGAAGCCGGTTCCGGCTCTGAACCAACCAGGTGGCATCGTTGAAAAAGAAGCTGCTATTCAGGTTTCTAACGTTGCACTGTTCAACGCGGCAACTGGTAAGGCTGACCGTGTAGGCTTTAGATTCGAAGACGGCAAAAAAGTCCGTTTCTTCAAGTCTAACAGCGAAACTATCAAGTAATTTGGAGTAGTACGATGGCGAAACTGCATGATTACTACAAAGACGAAGTAGTCCAGAAACTCATGACAGAGTTTGGCTACAATTCTGTCATGCAAGTCCCTCGGGTCGAGAAGATCACCCTGAACATGGGTGTTGGTGAAGCGATCGCTGACAAGAAACTGCTGGATAACGCAGCAGCTGACCTGGCAGCAATCTCCGGTCAAAAACCGCTGGTCACCAAAGCACGCAAATCAGTTGCAGGCTTCAAAATCCGTCAGGGCTATCCGATCGGCTGTAAAGTAACTCTGCGTGGCGAGCGCATGTGGGAGTTCTTTGAGCGTCTGGTCACCATTGCTGTTCCACGTATCCGTGACTTCCGTGGCTTGTCCGCTAAGTCATTCGATGGTCGTGGCAACTACAGCATGGGTGTACGTGAGCAGATCATCTTCCCAGAAATCGACTACGACAAAGTCGATCGCGTTCGTGGTTTGGATATCACCATTACCACTACTGCGAAATCTGATGATGAAGGCCGTGCTCTGCTGGCTGCCTTTGACTTCCCGTTCCGTAAGTAAGGTAGGGTTACTTAATGGCTAAGCAATCTATGAAAGCACGCGAAGTTAAGCGTGCAAAATTAGCAGACAAATTCTTCGCTAAACGCGCTGAACTGAAAGCGATCATCTCTGATGTGAACGCTTCCGACGAAGATCGTTGGGATGCTGTTCTGAAGCTGCAGAGTCTGCCGCGTGATTCCAGCCCTTCGCGTCAGCGTAACCGCTGCCGTCAAACAGGTCGTCCGCACGGTTTCCTGCGGAAGTTTGGGTTGAGCCGTATCAAGGTCCGCGAAGCCGCCATGCGCGGTGAAATCCCGGGCCTGAAAAAGGCTAGCTGGTAATTGTCACCAATTGAATCACGGGAGTAACACAGATGAGCATGCAAGATCCGATCGCGGATATGCTGACCCGTATCCGTAACGGTCAGGCCGCAAACAAAGTTGCGGTCACCATGCCTTCCTCCAAGCTGAAATTGGCAATTGCCAACGTTCTGAAGGAAGAAGGATATATTGAAGATTTTAAAATCGAAGGCGACATCAAGCTGGAACTGGAACTTACTCTCAAGTATTTCCAGGGTAAAGCTGTTGTAGAAAGCATTCAGCGAGTAAGCCGTCCTGGTCTGCGCATCTATAAGAAAAAAGATGAGCTGCCAAAGGTAATGGCTGGTATGGGCATCGCTGTAGTTTCTACATCTAAAGGTGTCATGACTGATCGTGCAGCGCGCCAGGCAGGTCTTGGTGGCGAAATTATCTGCTACGTAGCGTAATCGGAGGATACATATGTCTCGTGTTGCTAAAGCACCTGTCGTTGTTCCTGCCGGCGTAGAGGTAAAACTCAACGGTCAGGTAATTTCGATTAAAGGTAAAAACGGCGAGCTGACTCGTACTATCAATGATGCTGTTGAAGTTAAGCATGCTGACAACGCTCTGACTTTCGCTCCGCGCGAAGGTTTCGTTGACGGCTGGGCGCAGGCGGGTACTTCTCGCGCGCTGCTGAACGCAATGGTAATCGGTGTTACCGAAGGCTTCACTAAGAAGCTGCAGCTGGTTGGTGTAGGTTATCGTGCAGCCGTTAAAGGCGACGTGGTTAACCTGTCTCTGGGCTTTTCTCATCCAGTCGATCACCAGCTGCCCGCGGGTATCACTGCAGAATGTCCAACTCAGACTGAGATCGTGCTGAAAGGCGCTGATAAACAGCTGATTGGTCAGGTTGCAGCGGACTTGCGCGCCTACCGTCGTCCTGAGCCTTATAAAGGCAAGGGTGTCCGTTACGCCGACGAAGTCGTGCGTACCAAAGAGGCTAAGAAGAAGTAAGGTAACACTATGGATAAGAAATCTGCTCGTATCCGTCGTGCGACCCGTGCACGTCGCAAGCTCAAAGAGCTGGGTGCTACTCGCCTGGTGGTACATCGTACCCCGCGTCATATTTACGCACAGGTAATCGCCCCGAACGGTTCCGAAGTTCTGGTCGCTGCTTCTACTGTAGAAAAAGCTATCACTGAACAACTGAAGTATACCGGTAATAAAGAAGCCGCAGCTGCAGTAGGTAAAGCTATCGCAGAACGCGCAATCGAAAAAGGCATCACTGGTGTTTCTTTCGACCGTTCCGGTTTCCAATATCATGGTCGCGTCCAGGCACTGGCAGATGCTGCCCGTGAAGCTGGCCTTCAGTTCTAAGGTAGAGGTCTAAGATGGCACACATCGAGAAACAAGCTGGCGAACTGCAGGAAAAACTGATCGCGGTAAACCGTGTTTCTAAAACTGTTAAAGGTGGTCGTATCTTCTCCTTCACAGCACTGACTGTGGTAGGCGATGGTAATGGTCGCGTAGGTTTTGGTTACGGTAAAGCGCGTGAAGTTCCAGCAGCGATCCAGAAAGCGATGGAGAAAGCCCGTCGCAACATGGTTAACGTCGCGCTGACCAACGGCACCCTGCAGCACCCAGTTAAAGGTGCACACACGGGTTCCCGCGTGTTCATGCAGCCGGCTTCAGAAGGTACCGGTATTATTGCCGGTGGTGCAATGCGCGCCGTTCTGGAAGTCGCTGGAGTTCATAACGTACTGGCAAAAGCCTATGGTTCTACTAACCCGATTAACGTGGTTCGTGCAACTATCGACGGCCTGGGCAATATGAAATCTCCGGAAATGGTCGCTGCTAAGCGTGGTAAATCCGTTGAAGAAATTCTGGGGTAATCACGATGGCTAAGACTATTAAAATCACTCAAACCCGTAGTTCAATCGGCCGCTTGCCTAAGCATAAAGCCACTCTGGTTGGCCTGGGTCTGCGTCGTATTGGCCACACCGTTGAGCGTGAAGACACGCCTGCAGTACGCGGTATGGTTAACGCGGTTTCCTATATGGTTAAAGTGGAGGAGTAAGAGATGCGTTTAAATACTCTGTCTCCGGCCGAAGGGTCTAAGCACGCTACCAAGCGTCTGGGTCGTGGTATCGGTTCTGGCCTCGGAAAAACCGGTGGTCGTGGTCACAAAGGTCAGAACTCACGTTCTGGCGGTGGCGTACGTCGCGGTTTCGAAGGTGGTCAGATGCCTCTGTACCGTCGTCTGCCGAAGTTCGGTTTCACCTCTCGCAAAGCAATGATCACCACAGAGATTCGTCTGTCTGATCTGGCGAAAGTTGAAGGCGGTATCGTCGACCTGAACGCGCTGAAAGCAGCCAACATTGTCGGTGTTCAGATTGAATTCGTTAAAGTAATTCTGTCTGGTGAAGTTTCTACACCGGTAACGGTTCGCGGTCTGCGTGTCACCAAAGGTGCTCGTGCTGCAATCGAAGCTGCTGGCGGTAAAATCGAGGAATAAGTAGCAGATGGCTAAACAACCGGGATTAGATTTTCAAAGTGCCAAGGGTGGCTTTGGTGAGCTGAAACGCAGACTGCTGTTTGTAATCGGCGCACTCATTGTCTTCCGTATTGGCTCTTTTATTCCAATCCCTGGTATTGATGCCACTGTACTTGCCAAACTGCTTGAGCAACAGCGTGGCACCATCATTGAAATGTTTAACATGTTCTCTGGTGGTGCTCTCAGCCGTGCTTCTATTTTCGCACTGGGTATCATGCCGTATATTTCGGCATCGATTATCATCCAGTTATTAACGGTGGTTCATCCAGCGTTAGCGGAAATTAAGAAAGAAGGGGAGGCTGGCCGTCGTAAGATTAGCCAGTACACCCGATACGGTACGTTGGTATTGGCCATATTTCAGTCGATCGGTATTGCTACCGGTCTGCCGAATATGCCAGGGATGCAAGGCCTGGTAATGAATCCAGGCTTTGCTTTCTACTTTACCGCTGTTGTGAGTCTGGTCTCAGGAACGATGTTCCTGATGTGGCTGGGCGAACAGATTACTGAACGTGGTATCGGTAACGGTATTTCGATCATTATCTTCGCAGGTATCGTTGCGGGTCTCCCGCCGGCCATTGGCCATACCATCGAGCAAGCGCGGCAAGGCGACCTGCACTTCCTTCTGTTGCTGTTGGTTGCAGTACTCGTATTCGCAGTGACCTTCTTTGTTATCTTTGTTGAACGTGGTCAACGCCGCATTGTGGTGAACTACGCAAAACGTCAGCAAGGTCGTCGCGTTTACGCTGCACAGAGCACACATTTACCGTTGAAAGTGAACATGGCGGGCGTGATTCCAGCCATCTTTGCTTCCAGCATTATTCTGTTCCCGGCAACGATTGCATCGTGGTTTGGGGGCGGTACCGGTTGGAACTGGCTGACAACAATTTCGCTGTATTTGCAGCCAGGACAGCCGCTTTATGTGCTACTCTATGCGACTGCAATCATCTTCTTCTGTTTCTTCTATACGGCGTTGGTTTTCAACCCACGTGAAACAGCAGATAACCTGAAGAAGTCTGGTGCATTCGTACCGGGAATTCGTCCGGGAGAGCAAACGGCGAAGTATATTGATAAAGTAATGACGCGATTGACCTTAATCGGCGCTCTCTACATTACGTTTATCTGCCTTATCCCGGAGTTCATGCGTGATGCGATGAAGGTTCCCTTCTACTTTGGCGGTACTTCACTGCTTATCGTAGTTGTCGTCATCATGGACTTTATGGCTCAAGTGCAAACTCTGATGATGTCAAGTCAGTACGAGTCGGCACTGAAGAAAGCTAACCTGAAAGGCTACGGCCGTTAATTCAGTTGGTTGAGAAGTTACGGAGAGTAAAAATGAAAGTTCGTGCTTCCGTCAAGAGATTATGTCGTAACTGCAAAATCATTCGTCGCGACGGTGTCGTCCGTGTGATCTGCAGCGCCGAGCCAAAGCATAAACAGCGCCAAGGCTGATTTTGTCACATATTTTTCTTGCAAAGTCGGGTTGAGCTGGCTAGATTAGCCAGCCAATCTTTTGTATGTCAGTGCGTTTCCATTTGAGTATCCTGAAAACGGGCTTTTCAGCATGGGACGTGCTTGTTTAATTATAGGAGTGCATAGTGGCCCGTATAGCAGGCATTAACATTCCTGATCAAAAACATACCGTTATCGCATTAACTTCGATCTTCGGTATCGGTAAAACTCGTTCTAAAGCCATCTGCGCTTCAACGGGTATTGCTGAAAATGTTAAGATCAGTGAGCTGTCTGAAGAACAAATTGATCAGCTGCGTGATGCAGTTGCGAAATTCGTTGTAGAAGGTGATCTGCGCCGTGAAATCACCCTGAGCATCAAGCGTCTTATGGACCTTGGTTGCTACCGTGGTTTGCGCCATCGTCGTGGTCTTCCGGTTCGCGGTCAGCGTACTAAGACCAACGCACGTACCCGTAAGGGTCCGCGTAAACCGATCAAGAAATAATCGGGGTGAGTAAATAATGGCAAAGGCACCAGTTCGTGCACGTAAGCGTGTAAGAAAACAAGTCTCAGATGGCGTGGCTCATGTCCATGCTTCTTTTAACAACACCATCGTTACCATTACTGATCGTCAGGGTAACGCACTGGGTTGGGCAACCGCCGGTGGTTCCGGTTTCCGCGGTTCACGTAAATCCACTCCGTTTGCTGCTCAGGTCGCTGCAGAGCGCTGTGCAGAAGCGGTAAAAGATTACGGAATTAAGAACCTGGAAGTTATGGTAAAGGGTCCGGGTCCAGGACGCGAATCTACGATTCGTGCTTTGAACGCCGCTGGTTTCCGCATCACTAATATTACTGATGTGACTCCTATCCCTCATAACGGTTGTCGTCCGCCGAAAAAACGTCGCGTATAACGCCCGTTTTTTTAGGATAGTTGGAGAAAGAAAATGGCAAGATATTTGGGTCCTAAGCTCAAGCTGAGCCGTCGTGAGGGCACTGACTTATTCCTTAAGTCTGGCGTTCGCGCGATTGATTCCAAGTGTAAGATTGAACAAGCCCCTGGTCAGCATGGTGCGCGTAAACCGCGTCTGTCTGATTACGGCGGTCAGTTACGTGAAAAGCAAAAAGTTCGTCGTATCTACGGCGTGCTGGAGCGTCAGTTCCGTAACTATTATAAAGAAGCAGCTCGTCTGAAAGGCAACACCGGTGAAAACCTGTTGGCTCTGCTGGAAGGTCGTCTTGACAACGTAGTTTATCGTATGGGCTTTGGTGCCACTCGTGCAGAAGCACGTCAGCTGGTGAGCCACAAGTCTGTTCTGGTAAATGGCCGCGTTGTTAACATCGCTTCTTATCAGGTATCTCCGAATGATGTCGTTAGCATCCGTGAGAAAGCCAAAAAGCAATCTCGCGTGAAGGCCGCTCTGGAGCTGGCTGAGCAGCGTGAAAAGCCAACCTGGCTGGAAGTTGATGCGACTAAGATGGAAGGTGTGTTCAAGCGTATTCCTGAACGTACTGATCTGTCTGCGGACATTAACGAACACCTGATCGTCGAGCTTTACTCCAAGTAAGGCTTAGTACCAAAGAGAGGACACAATGCAGGGTTCTGTGACAGAGTTTCTAAAACCGCGCCTGGTAGATATCGAGCAAGTGAGTTCGACGCACGCCAAGGTGACCCTTGAGCCTTTAGAGCGTGGCTTTGGCCATACTCTTGGTAACGCACTGCGCCGTATTCTGCTTTCATCCATGCCGGGTTGCGCGGTGACCGAGGTTGAAATTGATGGTGTACTTCATGAGTACAGCACCAAAGAGGGCGTACAGGAAGATATCCTGGAAATCCTGCTCAACCTGAAAGGGCTGGCGGTAAGAGTTCAGGGGAAAGATGAAGTTATTCTGACCTTGAATAAATCTGGCATTGGCCCTGTGACTGCAGCCGACATTACCCATGATGGTGATGTCGAAATCGTCAAGCCTCAGCATGTCATTTGCCATCTGACCGATGAGAACGCTGCTATCAGCATGCGTATCAAAGTTCAGCGTGGTCGTGGCTATGTGCCGGCTTCTGCCCGAATTCATTCGGAAGAAGATGAGCGCCCAATCGGCCGCCTGTTAGTTGACGCTTGCTACAGCCCTGTAGACCGTATCGCCTACAATGTTGAAGCAGCGCGTGTAGAGCAGCGCACCGACCTGGACAAGCTGGTCATCGAAATGGAAACCAACGGCACAATCGATCCTGAAGAGGCGATTCGTCGTGCGGCAACCATTCTGGCAGAACAACTTGAAGCTTTCGTTGACTTACGAGATGTACGTCAGCCGGAAGTTAAAGAAGAGAAACCAGAATTCGATCCGATCCTGCTGCGCCCTGTTGACGATCTGGAATTGACTGTCCGCTCTGCTAACTGCCTTAAGGCAGAAGCTATCCACTACATCGGTGATCTGGTACAGCGTACCGAGGTTGAGCTGCTTAAAACGCCTAACCTTGGTAAAAAATCTCTTACCGAGATTAAAGATGTGCTGGCTTCTCGTGGTCTTTCTCTGGGCATGCGCCTCGAGAACTGGCCGCCAGCAAGCATTGCTGATGAATAATCAGATCACAGGTTAAGGTTTCACTGAGAAGGATAAGGTCATGCGCCATCGTAAGAGTGGTCGTCAACTGAACCGCAACAGCAGCCATCGTCAGGCTATGTTCCGCAACATGGCCGGTTCTCTGGTTCGTCATGAGATCATCAAAACGACTCTGCCGAAAGCCAAAGAACTGCGTCGCGTAGTTGAGCCGCTGATTACTCTTGCCAAGACCGACAGCGTAGCTAATCGTCGTCTGGCATTCGCCCGTACTCGTGATAACGAGATCGTGGCAAAACTGTTTAATGAGCTGGGCCCGCGTTTCGCGAGCCGTGCCGGTGGTTACACTCGTATTCTGAAGTGTGGCTTCCGTGCTGGTGACAACGCTCCGATGGCTTACATCGAGCTGGTTGATCGTCCAGAAGCTCAAGCAGAAGCAGCCGCAGAGTAATCTGTAGCAACGTAAAAAACCCGCTTCGGCGGGTTTTTTATTGCCTGAAATTTACTACCTTAGAACTTATTATTTCATGTTCAAAGGAGCCAACTATGTGGCTGGTTGACGAGCTTGCTGAACAGCATATCAAAGCGGCGCTGGAAAAAGGCGAGCTGAGTAATCTTCCCGGTTCCGGTAAGCCGCTACAGCTGGATGACGACAGTCATGTTCCGCCTGAGTTAAGAGCGGGGTACCGGTTACTGAAAAATTCGGGCTTTCTGCCGCCGGAGCTTGAGCTCAGACGGGAAGCCATGGAAGTTAACGATCTTATTCGCAACCTCGATCCTGCGGATCAATCCTATCAGGATCATTGCCATCGGCTTCAGGTGCTGGAGCTAAGATTACGCCAGGCGGGTATCAGTACCGATTTTCTTCATGGTAATTATTCCACTGCTATTCAGCATCGTTTCCGCGAGGAGGAGTAAATGTTTCGCATCGGTCAGTTAGCTAAGCTTGCGGAGGTGACGCCAGACACGATCCGTTTTTATGAAAAGCAGCAGATGATGGATCATGATGGTCGGACGGAAGGTGGTTTTCGCCTTTACAGCGAGGGCGATCTCCAGCGTCTGAAATTTATTCGCTACGGTCGTAAACTGGGTTTCAGCCTTGAAGCGATCAGAGAGCTGCTTTCGATCCGGGTTGATCCTGTGCATCACACCTGTCAGGAATCAAAAGCGATCGTTGAAAAACGGTTGAGTGAAGTTGCTCAGATGATCGCAGAATTAGAAACGATGCAGCGTTCCCTGCGACACCTTTCCGACGCCTGTTGTGGTGACAGTCACAGTAGCATTTCGTGCTCAATTCTTGAGGCGCTGGAGCGGGGAGAGGTTTTGAGCAAATAAGCATATTGTTATTTTGCTGCAAAAGAATAGAGTATCAGACCATCTCAACAGGAGGCGTTATGAGTAAATATCAGCACACCAAAGGGCAAATCCGCGATAACGCGATTCAGGCTCTGCTACACGACCCGCTATTTCGGCAACGCATCGAGCAGAAGCAAAAGGGTAAGGGTAGTTTTAAGCGGAAAGAGAAACATGGCAAGGGGACTGGATGGGAGGGCAATGATAAGAAAGCATCTTATCACTGCCCTTCTGCTTTTACGGTTAAAAAAACCGCCTGTGCGGCGGCTGATTAACTAGACCCGGGTATTCTGCTGTTTCAGCAGATCGCGGATTTCAGTCAGCAGAACTTCTTCGTTTGACGGTTTAGCAACGGGCTTCTCTACTTCTTTTTTCTTGTACAGACGATTCATTAACTTGATCGCCATAAAGATTGCGAAAGCGATGATGACGAAATCGAAGATGGTCTGAAGGAAGATACCGTACTGCATTACAACGGCTGGCGCATCGCCAACTGCGGGCTTAAGTACCCAGGCGAATGATTTAAAATCGACACCGCCAATCAGTAAGCCTAATGGCGGCATAATAATATTGGCGACTAACGATGAAACGATTTTACCGAATGCAGCACCGATGATGACACCGACGGCTAAATCCATCACATTGCCGCGCATTGCGAAATCGCGAAACTCTTTGATTAAACTCATTCTTATCTCCTTGCCCAAGCCAATGCCATAAAGTCTATCAAACCCTACTGTTTTTGCCATCAACACAGCTAATTAAGCGGCAGTTTTGCCTGCCATGTACCCTGTTTGTATATAAACAGGACGTTTACAGGAAAAATGGACTCGGCTGGAAGAGACGTTCTACATCTGATACGAATTTCTTGTCGGTCAGGAACATGATGACATGATCGCCTTGTTCAATACGAAGGTTATCATTGGCAATCATCACATCGTCTCCGCGAACTACTGCGCCAATAATGGTCCCTGGCGGCAGTTTAATATCATCAATCGAGCGGCCGACCACGCGTGAAGTCGATTCGTCGCCATGCGCTATCGCTTCGATCGCTTCTGCAATACCGCGCCGTAACGATGAAACGCCAACGATATCTGCTTTGCGCACATGACCCAGCAGGGCAGAGATGGTGGCCTGTTGAGGTGAAATAGCAATATCGATAACGCTGCCTTGTACCAGATCAACGTAGGCGCGTCGCTGAATCAGCACCATAACCTTCTTCGCACCCATTTTTTTTGCCAGCATGGCTGACATAATGTTGGCCTCATCATCATTGGTGACGGCGATAAACAGATCAACCTGCTCAACATGTTCTTCCGCAAGAAGCTCCTGATCTGAAGCGTCACCATAAAAAACGATGGTATCCTGCAGATGCTCCGCCAGCTCAGCTGCACGCTGAGGATTACGTTCAATCAGCTTAACGCTGTAATTTTTCTCAAGCTTTTGCGCCAGACCGAAACCAATGTTACCGCCACCTACCAGCATAATCCGTTTGTAAGGCTTCTCCAGCCGCTGCATTTCACTCATTACCGCACGAATGTTCTGACTGGCTGCGATGAAAAAGACTTCATCACCCGCCTCTACGATGGTTGAGCCCTGCGGACGAATGGGGCGATCCTGACGAAAAATAGCGGCTACGCGTGTATCAATGTGTGGCATATGCTCACGCATGATCGAAAGCGGATTACCTACCAGCGGGCCACCATAATAAGCTTTCACCACAGCCAGACTGACTTTGCCTTCAGCAAAGTTCACGACCTGTAATGCGCCAGGGTACTGAATCAAACGATAAATATTGTCGATCACCAACTGCTCAGGCGAGATCAGGTGATCGATAGGCACCGCTTCAGGAATGAATAACTTGTCCGCATCACGCAGATAGTCGGCCGCGCGAATACGGGCGATACGATTCGGCGTATTGAAAAGCGAATAAGCAATCTGACAGGCAATCATGTTGGTTTCATCTGAGTTGGTCACGGCAACCAGCATGTCGGCATCTTCCGCACCGGCCTCACGCAAAATTCGCGGATGGGAACCATGACCCTGCACGACGCGCAGATCGAACTTATCCTGCAGGTGACGCAGGCGTGACGAATCGGTATCCACCACCGTAATGTCGTTATTTTCACCCACCAGATTTTCTGCCAGGGTTCCGCCAACCTGTCCTGCGCCCAGAATGATTATTTTCATCGCTTATCAATACTCATTTCAGTTTGTACCCGATTTCTTTATCAGCTTAGCGTAGAAGAAGCCATCTCCGCCTTCGGCTTCCGGGAATACCTGTAACCCGTTTGCCGGCGCATCCCTGAGGGACTCTGCCTGCGCATCGTGCTGGCGCTGCAGGAAGGCATCTATCTGCTGATGATTCTCTTCAGGCAGGATGGAACAGGTTGCATAAATCAGCGTACCGCCAGGTTTCAGGTGCGGCCAGATAGCGTCAAGAATTTCACGCTGAAGCTTTGCCAGCTCGGCGATATCACGATCGCGACGCAGCCATTTAATATCGGGATGGCGTCGGATAACACCGGTCGCAGAGCAGGGCGCATCCAGCAGAATTCGGTCAAACTGACGAACACCGCACCACTGTTGCGGTGTTCGTCCATCACCCTGTTTCACGTCTGCGTTCATCCCCAGTCGCTGCAGATTCTCATTAACGCGTTTAAGACGCTGCGCATCCACATCGACGGCCATAACTTCGGCCTGAGGCGCGATTTCAAGGATATGGGTCGTTTTACCGCCAGGTGCAGCGCATAAATCCAGAATCTGTTCGCCGTTTTGGGGCTCAAGCAGCAAAGCACAGCGCTGAGCAGATAAATCCTGCACGGTGACCCAACCCTGATTAAAGCCGGGTAACTGGCTGACCGGGGCAGGGGCATCAAGCCGCAGCGCATCCGGCACATCGGCCGCAGGCTGTGCATTCCTGCCGCTTTCGGTCAGCATTGCCAGCCACGTATCCCGATCGTGGTGCTGGCGATTAACCCGCAGCCACATCGGCGGACGCAGATTATTTGCTTCGACAATCTGTTGCCATTGTTCCGGCCAGGCATGCTGCAACCGCTTTAGCAGCCATCCCGGATGCAGATAACGTTGCGGCCCATCCTGAACAGTGGCGAGCAGCTCTTCCCGCTGACGCTGAAACTGGCGTAATACGCCATTTAATAAGCCTTTCATACTGGTGCGCTTCAGTACTTCGGCGCCCGCGACCGTTTCTGCCAGTGCAGCATGGGCAGGCACACGGGTATACTCCAGCTGATAAAGCCCGACCATGATCAGATAGTGCAGAACCCGCTGTTTGCCAGTAAGTGGACGCTCCATCAGTTTGCCAATGAGCGCTTCCAGCTGCGGTAATGAGCGCAATACGCCAAAACAGATCTCCTGCACTAACGCGCTATCTTTGTCAGAGAGCTTTTTCTGGGCGGCTGGCAGTGCCGTATTCAGGGATTCGCCCTTGTCGACCACACGCTCAATAAGTTGAGCCGAGAGGCTACGCAGGTTGATTGATTTAGTCATAGGGTTTTGTCATCAAACAAAAAGCCCGGTGAGTGACCGGGCCTGAGAGTCAGTCCAGAAGGGTTCCAGGTTCAAACCATTCCCGGCGCGAGTTGAGAAGATCCTGAGCCGACATCGGCTTTTTACCGGCGGGCTGTAGCTGCAGCAGGTTCAGCACACCCTGAGCGGTCGCCACCTGGATGCCATGCTTATCAGCATGGATAATTTCACCAGGCGCACGATCGTTGTGGGGCAGAACGGTTGCCTGCCAGACTTTAACCGGCTGATCTTCAATGGTGAAAAAGCTCATCGGCCACGGGTTAAAGGCGCGAATACAACGCTCAAGCTGTTCTGCAGAGAGTGTCCAGTCAAGTCGTGCCTCCTCTTTACTGAGTTTCTCAGCATAGTTGGCCAGCGTTTCATCCTGTTTTTCAGGTGAAGCCTGCTGAGTGCTCAGTAATGTCAGCGTATCCAGCAGCCCCTGTGGCCCAAGCTGTGCCAGCTTGTCATACAGTGTGGCACTGGTATCCTGGGCCGTAATCGGACAAGCCAGCTTATGCAGCATATCGCCGGTATCCAGTCCCACGTCCATCTGCATGATGGTCACGCCGGTTTCGCTGTCGCCAGCCCAGAGCGCACGTTGAATAGGCGCGGCTCCGCGCCAGCGTGGCAGCAGTGAGCCATGGACATTGATACATCCCAGACGAGGCATATCAAGCACGGCCTTGGGCAGAATTAATCCGTAGGCCACGACAACCATTACATCGGCTTTGAGGTCAGCAACCAGTTGCTGATTTTCTTCAGGTCGCAGTGATTTAGGCTGATAAACCGGAATATCATGTGCCAGCGCCAGCGTTTTGACCGGGCCTGGGGTTAATTTGTTACCGCGACCAGCAGGACGGTCGGGTTGGGTGAATACGCCGATAACCTGATGTTCAGAAGCAAGCAGCGCGTCAAGATGACGCGCTGCAAAGTCAGGTGTGCCGGCAAAGATGATTTTTAGCGGGGCAGACACGTTTATCCCTTATTAAAATCTCAGGAAGCCTGCGCGCTCTGACGCGCCAGTTTCTCTAATTTAGTTTTGATCCGTTGCCGCTTTAAAGGCGACAAATAATCGATAAACAGTTTGCCTTCCAGATGATCGATCTCATGCTGGATACAGATGGCCAGTAACTCGCTGGCTTCCAGCTCGAAACTTTTACCGTCGCGATCAAGTGCGCGGACCTTGACCCGCTCGGCACGCGGAACAAATGCGCGCTGTTCCGGAATAGAGAGGCAACCCTCTTCAATGCCGGTTTCACCGCTTTTTTCCAGTAGCTCAGGGTTAATCAGTACTAAACGCTCTTCGCGACTTTCAGAGACGTCAATCACGATAATGCGCTGATGAATATCGACCTGCGTAGCCGCAAGACCGATACCTTCTTCGGCATACATCGTCTCGAACATATCATCAACGATACGCTGAATGTCTGCGTTAACTTCTTTAACGGGCGCGGCGACTTTGCGAAGACGCTCGTCAGGGAAATGTAATACCTGCAAAACTGACATAAATATCCAGATCTGTATTCGGTTAAGAAAAGATTACTACCTTATATTGTAGACTTTTCGAGTCCTGATTGACAGCATTCTGCGGCAGGAAGCAAGGGCGATCAGGGAGCTGAAGATGGACAAAATAGCGCAGTCTGTACGGCTGGCCGCCGTTACTGGAATGACAGGGAAACGCTGGGTTGATGTGGCGCAGCAAATAGGTGTTGGACAGGCAGACAGGGAGCAGCTTATCCGGCTTGGCTTAGATGAGAGCCAGTGCAAGCAATATTATGATTATAATGAAAATAATCTTACAGAAGTCTATTCCTGGCTGGCTCAAAGCCCGGCTCATCATCTGGTGACTGCTCTGGACGCGGCCTATCCTGCCCGTCTTAAAGAAACAAACCGCTTTCCGCCGCTGCTCTATATTGATGGCGATCCTGCGCTTATCAGCACACCACAGTTAGCGGTGGTGGGCAGCCGGAACTGTTCACACTATGGCCGTTACTGGTGCGACTGGTTTACCCAGCACTTAAGCCTTAGCGGTCTGACCATTACCAGCGGACTGGCCAGAGGTATTGATGGTGTTGCGCATCAGGCCGCACTCAACGTGGGCGGTAAAACGGTGGCTGTGTTAGGGAATGGCTTGCAGAAGCTCTATCCCAGGAATCATACCCATCTTGCCGCAGAGATCGTTGAACAGGGTGGGGCGGTGGTGTCTGAGTTTCCGCTGACGACCCTGCCGCATCCGCTTAATTTTCCGCGCCGTAATCGTATCATCAGTGGCCTGAGCCATGGGGTGCTGGTGGTAGAAGCCTCTCTGAAGAGTGGCTCCCTGGTGACGGCGCGGTATGCGCTGGAGCAAAATCGAAACGTCTATGCCTTACCAGGCGCGCTCGGTAACCCGTTAAGCGAAGGCGTAAACTGGCTTATTCAGCAGGGGGCGCTGCTGGTGGCCCATCCCAATAACATCGTGGAAGATCTGGCAAGTGCACTTAACTGGCTGCCGATGAAACAGGCCGATGAAATTTATTCTGAGGTGAGTGACGATGCTCCATTGCCATTTGCTGATGTGTTGGCTAACGTAGGTGATGATGTTACACCTGTTGACGTTGTCGCTGAACGTGCCGGCCAATCTGTGCCAGTTATCTCAGCTCAGTTGCTGGAACTGGAGTTAGCAGGATGGATCGCAGCTGTACCCGGCGGCTATGTCCGATTGAGGAGGGCATGCCATGTTCGACGTACTGATGTATTTGTTTGAGACATATATCCACAACGAAGCAGAAATGGGTGTTGATCAGGACAGATTGACAGACGACCTGACGGATGCCGGGTTCCATCGTGAAGATATTTACAGTGCGCTGAACTGGTTAGAAAGATTGGCTGACTATCAGGAAGGACTGGTCGCACCAATTTTAATGACAAATGATCCGCTCTCCATGCGTATTTATACCGACGAAGAGAGCAAGCGTTTAGATGCTGACAGCCGTGGTTTCCTGCTGTTCC
Source organism: Pantoea sp. E956-1 (assembly GCF_982223955.1). Taxonomy (NCBI): domain Bacteria; kingdom Pseudomonadati; phylum Pseudomonadota; class Gammaproteobacteria; order Enterobacterales; family Erwiniaceae; genus Pantoea; species Pantoea sp. E956-1. The sequence goes on from NZ_CEUYZP010000006.1 coordinate 266,484, forward strand.
TGGAGCAGATTCAGGTGCTGAACCTGGAAACGCGTGAAATGGTCATCGAACGCATTATGGCGCTGGATACCTCTGAGTTTGACCTGGAGGATCTTAAATGGGTGGTACTGATGGTGTTGTTCAACATTCCCGGATGTGAAAATGCCTATCAGCAGATGGAAGAACTGCTATTCGACGCCAATGAAGGTATGCTGCATTAAATTTCCTTTCATGCATTGATCGCTATGAGTAAAGCTGCACTCTTCACCGTGCGTAAACAGGATCCCTGCCCCGCTTGCGGGGCAGAACTGGTTATCCGCTTCGGTAAGCACGGTCCTTTTCTGGGCTGCGCGAACTACCCGGCGTGCGACTACATTCGACCCTTAAAAGGTCAGGCCGATGGCCATGTGGTCAAAGTGCTTGAAGGCCATGCCTGTCCCGAATGTGGCGCGGATAAAGTATTGCGGCAGGGACGATTTGGCATGTTCATTGGCTGTAGCCTCTATCCGGAATGCGGATACACCGAAACCATCGATAAACCGGATGAAACCTCGCTGGCCTGTCCACAGTGTCATGAAGGCCGGTTAGTTCAGCGGCGTTCCCGTTACGGCAAAACGTTTCACTCCTGCGATCGCTATCCAGCCTGCCAGTTTGTCGTGAATCTGACACCCGTTGCCGGAATCTGCCCTTATTGCCAGTATCCTCTGTTAGTTGAAAAAAAGACGGCACAAGGGATCAAACGCTGTTGCGCCAATAAAAGTTGTGGCAAAGCCATCGCTGAAGAGAATTCATAGACCATGGAAAATCAACACCTCGCCGATTCATTTGAAACCTGCTTAGAGCAGCTGAATCGACAGGCGGTCATCGCCTATCCTACTGAAGCCGTATTTGGTCTGGGCTGTGACCCTGACAGTGAATCTGCCGTCATGGCCTTGCTGGCGCTGAAACAGCGTCCGGTAGAAAAGGGACTTATCCTGATTGCGGCTGATTACACCCAGCTTGAACCTTACATCTCCGCTCGGGAACTGTCTGTGATCCAGCGTGAGCGGATGTTTGCATGCTGGCCCGGCCCGGTGACCTTTGTTGTACCCGTCCCGCCACAAACGCCTCGCTGGCTGACCGGACAGTTTGATTCACTGGCCATTCGCGTCAGTGACCATCCTGATGTGCAGGCTCTTTGCCGCGCATTTGGTAAACCGCTGGTTTCAACCAGTGCAAATCTGTCGGGCCTGCCTCCCTGCCGAACGGCTGAAGAAGTGAAGCAGCAGTTTGGTGAGCAGTTCCCGGTTCTGTCGGGAAAAACGGGTGGTCGGCTCAATCCCTCTGAAATCCGCGATGTCATCAGCGGCGAACTTATACGTCAGGGCTAATTCATGGATCAATTCGCCGTTTTTGGTAATCCGATCAACCACAGTAAATCTCCGCTGATCCACCAGGCTTTCGCTGAACAGACGGGCATTGAACATCGCTATGGTCGGATTTGTGCCCCGATTGATGGTTTTCCTCAGGCGCTCTCTGACTTTTTCGAACAGGGAGGCCGTGGCGCCAACGTGACGTTACCGTTCAAACAGCAGGCATGGGAATTTGCCGATCAGCTCAGTGAACGTGCAGCCCAGTCCGGCGCGGTAAACTCGGTGAAAAAGCTCAGTGATGGGCAGATCCTGGGTGACAACACGGATGGTATTGGCCTGTTAAGCGATCTTGAAAGGCTGAAGATGATTAACGCTGGCGACAAGGTTTTGCTGGTGGGAGCGGGCGGTGCCGCACGTGGGGTCATTCTGCCGCTTCTCTCAGCAGACGTGACACTCACTGTTGTTAACCGTACCGCCGCGCGGGCGGAAGAGCTGGCTAGCCTGTTTGCAGAGAGCGGCACTATCCGCGCATGTGGTTTTGAGCAGCTGGCAGATCAACACTTTGATCTGATCATTAATGCGACCTCAAGTGGTGTGAATGGCGAAACTCCTCCTTTACCTGCAGCAGTCATCCATGCTGATGTGCGCTGTTATGATATGTTTTATCAAAGCGGGCTGACGCCTTTCCTGCGCTGGTGTCAGGCGCAGGGCACGTCTCATCTGGCAGATGGACTGGGCATGCTGGTGGGGCAGGCTGCTCATGCCTTCTATCTGTGGCACGGTGTGATGCCGGAAATCGCGCCGGTGATTACTCAGCTTAAACAGGCCATGCAGCCATGAATCAGGCGATACAGTTTCCTGATGATGAAACCTATGATGCTGAACTGAACGCGGTCTGTTTCCCGGTGCTGGTCAACGGTATGCGGCTGACCTGTGCAATCAGCGGGAAGTCGCTGGCTTCACGTTTCGGCGAAGGGGAGGCGATGGCGCTGTTTCAACACCATCGCTGGGATCTGGAAGATGAGGCCGAAGCGGCTATTCGTCAGGATGATGTGGATACTCAGGGCTGGATCTGGTTATCTCCCGCCATGTAATCATTTTTCCAGGCGACATAGTTATTAGCGGAATAGCGTAAACCTTCTTTCTCTGCGTCATTTAGCGGCCTGATCTGTCTGACCGGACTACCCAGATAGAGATAGCCGCTCTCCAGCCTTTTACCTGGCGGCACCAGACTTCCGGCGCCGATCATTACCTCTTCTTCTACTATTACACCATCAAGCAGAATCGATCCCATCCCGACCAGCACGCGATCGCCAATAGTGCAGCCGTGCAGCATCGCTTTATGTCCTATCGTGACGTCCTCGCCAATAAGAAGAGGGAAGCCTTGTGGGTTGGATGCTGATTTATGCGTGACATGCAGAACACTGCCGTCCTGCACATTGGTACGGGCACCAATGCGAACCTGATTTACGTCACCCCTGATTGCAACCAGCGGCCAGATGCTCACGTCATCCTCCATAATCACATCACCGATAACGACACTGCTTGGATCAACCATAACGCGCTGGCCAGTTTGCGGGAAAAGGTCTTTATAAGGACGTAGGGCGGAAGTCATGATGTTCTCCTTTATTCTGTTTTCAATGCAGCCTGATGCGTTTTTAGCCAGCTGACAAGCCAATTCTGGCCTGGATCGCTGGCGATCTCATCAATCTGGATCATTTATAACCGTTCAGATAAAAGATCCTAAAAAAGGGTTGTGCTCTGAAACGGGATCCCTATAATGCGCCTCCATCGACACGGAACACCGGCAACGGGAAGCGGGTTGAGAGGCACAGGAGACTGCGCCGCCGGAGAAAAACTTCTGAGAAAGAGGTTGACTCTGCAGGAGGAAAGCGTAATATACGCCACCTCGCGACAGGACGCTAACGCACTGTTCGCACTGCTCTTTAACAATTTATCAGACAATCTGTGTGGGCACTCGCAGGATTGATATCA
>NZ_CEUYZP010000007.1:0-250706 GCF_982223955.1 Pantoea sp. E956-1
TGATATCAATCCTGCGAGTGCCCACACAGATTGTCTGATAAATTGTTAAAGAGCAGCGCGAACAGTGCGTTAGCGTCCTGTCGCGAGGTGGCGTATATTACGCTTTCCTCCTGCAGAGTCAACCTCTTTTTCAGAAGTTTTTCTCCGGCGGCGCAGTCTCCTGTGCCTCTCAACCCGCTTTCCGTTGCCGGTGTTCCGTGTCGATGGAGGCGCATTATAGGGAGTTCGCGCAGGCTGACAAGTGTTTATTACGAAAAGATTATCGTTCGCAGTAATTTTCATCAAATCGCGCTATTTCGCTACGATTTGCCTGGTAACTGTGCAAAATCATTAGCAAAAGTGCTTACCTGCTGCCAGTCCGTGTACTCCACTTCTTTCGTCGAATCGGTCTCACCACCGGTCATGCGCATAATCAACTGGATCATGACGCGATCAAACCAGCGATAGCGCGGATAATAGAGCGCGCCTGCGAACACGGCGCAGCAATCAGGCTGCCACGGCGAGTGTGCCAGGAACTTCTGCGTATAGGCATTGGTTTCAGGAGAACGCTTCTCAGGTTTGCGCGCCGTCAGGTTCACCGAAAAGAAACCGCTGGTACGCTGCTGCAACTCATGAAGATGTTGTTTAACGAACTTATCGACGACCGGCTGAAAATGGCCGTAGCGGATAGAGGCACCCATTAACACGCGATCATACTGTGCCCAGTCAGGCAGAGTGGCATCCTGAATGTTCAGCACATCACAGGGTTGCTGCTGACGGATTACCTCAGCAATAGAAGAGGCAATCTTCTTTGTTTGTCCGTCGCGAGTGGAGTAGAGAATCAGCGCTTTCATGTCAGCATCCTTATTAATTATTCACGCCAGAAAGTAGGCGTGAACAGCACCAGCAAGGTGAATACCTCGAGACGCCCGAACAACATGGTGGAAATAAGAATCCATTTCGCCACGTCATTCATTGAAGTGAAGTTATCAGCTACAACCCCCAGGCCAGGGCCGAGGTTGTTCAGCGTCGCGGCAACGGCAGCAAAAGCCGAGAAGTCATCAACACCGGTAGCGATGATCGCCAGCATGCTGATCAGGAACACCAGCGCATAAGCCGAGAAGAACCCCCATACGGCTTCAAGGATACGTTCCGGCAGCGCCCGGTTGCCCAGCTTAATGGTGTAGACCGCATTGGGGTGAACCAGACGCTTAAGCTCACGGTTACCCTGCTTGCATAACAGCAGTATGCGAATCACCTTCAGACCACCACCGGTTGAACCGGCACAGCCGCCGATAAAGGCGGAACACAACAGCAGTACCGGCAGGAACAATGGCCAGCGTGCGATGCTGTCGGTGGTGAATCCCGCCGTCGTCGCCATGGAAACCACCTGGAAAAAGGCCTGGTTCAGCGTCTGCCAGCCACTGTCATAGACATTATGGAACCAGAGCACCAGGGTACAGATCAACACCAGCGTCAGCTGAACCCCAATAAACATGCGGAACTCAGGGTCGCGCCAGTACACCCGCAGATTGCGCCCGCTTAACATGGCAAAGTGCAGGCCATAGTTACAGCCAGAGATCAGCAGAAACACCGCCACGATGGTATTGATAGTGCCACTGTTAAAATAGCCGATACTGGCATCATGGGTTGAGAAGCCGCCAATGGCGATAGTCGAGAAACTGTGGCCAATAGCATCAAACGCTGGCATTCCCGCCAGCCACAATGCCAGCGCACAGGCTATCGTCAGCAGAACGTAGATCAGCCAGAGTGTTTTGGCCGTCTCGGCGATACGGGGTCGCATTTTATTATCTTTCAGCGGCCCCGGCATTTCAGCGCGATAGAGCTGCATGCCCCCGACGCCCAGAATCGGCAGTATCGCCACGGCTAATACGATGATCCCCATACCGCCCAGCCACTGCAGCATCTGCCGATAAAAGAGAATCGCCTTAGGCAACGAGTCCAGTCCCACCAGCGTGGTGGCACCGGTCGTCGTCAGGCCGGAGAAAGATTCAAAGAACGCATCCGTCACCGAAAGATGCGGCTGCTCGGCAAAGATAAAGGGCATCGCCCCTACGCTGCCCAGCACCGTCCAGAACAGGACGACAATCAGAAACCCTTCCCGCGGTTTGAGTTCGGTTTTCTTTTTGCGATTCGGCCACCACAGCAGCGAGCCGATCACCAGCGCCATCATAAAGGTCTGGCTGAACGCCCGCCCTGCGCCATCGCGATAAATCAAGGCGACAAGGCCTGGCAAAATCATCGTCACTGAAAAGAGGATCACCAGCAGACCGACTATGCGGGTAATGGCGCGAAAGTGCATTCAGCCGTTCCTTTAAATAAAAGAGATGAACATCATGGTGTGAGCGGGATCAGCGATAACGCGCCCCGACTAAAGTCTGACAGATTTTTATTGAACCCGTCGATCTGTCCGTAAGGTACAGCCAGCGTCAGCGCAATACGATCCTGAAACTGGCTGTCGGTCACCTTACCGTCAAAACGCTGTACCAGCCGTTCAATATCACTGAGCTGTGCATAGTCACATTGCAATGTGAACAGCTTCATCGGCACTTTGCGCTGCCGTGGCAGCTGCTTAAGACCCTGCTGGACGCCACCGCCATACGCTTTCACTAAGCCGCCGGTTCCCAGCATGATGCCACCGTAATAGCGCACTACCACAGCGGTAATCTCGCCAATATCCGCGCCCATCAGTTGCGCCAGCATCGGTTTCCCTGCCGTGCCCGAAGGTTCACCATCATCAGAGAAACCGAGTTGCTGAGAATCATTCGGTGCGCCCGCTACCCAGGCCCAGCAGTGATGCCGGGCAGTGGGATGCTCGCTTTTAACCTGCTGGACAAACGCGCGCGCCGCCTCTGCACCCTCGGTGTGCGCCAGTAGCGTAATGAAGCGACTCTTTTTTATCGTCTCCTCACTGCTACTCACTGGCACAGCGGGAATATCAAAGGCCTCCATCAGGCCAGATGCAGATCGCGGGTCATGTTCTCAACGCGATGCGCATGGATGACCACGTTATCCTCGATACGAATCCCGCCATAAGGCCGAAGTGCATCAATGGCCTGCCAGTTAAAGTGCTGACTGAAACGGCCTTCACGCAGCGGCGTCAGTAACGAGTCAATAATATAGAAGCCCGGCTCGATGGTTAATACCATGCCCGGTTGCAGCACACGGGTGCAGCGAAGATAAGGATATTGCGCTGGCGCGGCGAGATGGGTGCCCTGCTCATCCTGCATAAAACCGGCAACGTCATGGACCTGCAGACCCAGCGGATGCCCCAGGCCATGTGGCATAAACGGACCGGTCAGATCTTCAGCCACCAGCGCTTCTTCGCTGATTCCCTGAACCAGCTCAAACTTCAGCAACATCTTCGCAATACGCTGATGCATCTGAAGATGATAATCGGTGTAGCGTACGCCCGGTTTCAGCGTGGCTATCAGGGCCAGCTCTTCCGCGTTCATCGCCTCAACCATTCTGGCATAGAGCGAACTGCTCTGCGCCGCATAGCTGCGGGTCAAATCAGCGGCATAGCCAAGATACTCGGCACCCGCATCAATTAAAAAGCTGTGACGCTTAGCTGGCGGTTGATGATCCAGTCGCGTGTAGTGCAGCACCGCAGCGTGCTCATTCAGCGCAATGATATTGCCGTAAGGCACATCGGTGTCGCGATGACCGGTAGCGGTCAGATACGCCTGATTGATATCGAACTCGCTTAAGCCCGCCGAGAACGCCTCTTTCGCGGCGCGATGCCCGGCAACCGCCAGCTTCTGCGCCTGGCGCAGACAGGCAAGTTCATAATCAGTTTTGATGCTGCGATGGAAATGCAGGAAGTCGATCACCGCTTTGGGATTGATATTGCCGGAAGCGATACCGAGCTGAGACGCGCGCGCGTTAACCGGGCCGATATAGGCGACGTTATCACGCTGTGCAGGCAGCAACTGCGCAATCTCATCCGCATTTTTCAGGCCGATTACCTCGACATCCCCGGTCCAGAAGCTATCCGGCAGCGGTTCAACGTTATGCCAGTAATCCACCGGAGAGTAGAACCACAGTTTCGGTTTGTTCACCCCATCAATCCACAGCCAGCAGTTGGGCACCTGCGTCACCGGCACCCAGGCCTTGAACTGCGGATTCACCTTAAACGGATAGGTGTGGTCATCCAGAAACACCGTCAACAACTCACCGGAATGGATCAACATCGCATCCAGTTTGTTGCGTGCCAGCACCTGCTGCGCCCGTTGTTGCAACGTGGCGATGTGCGCGTGATACAAGGTTTTCAGTGAATCCATTGACGTCTCTCCAGTGTCGCGAAATGGCCGCAAGTTTAGCATACCCCTTGCGCAGATGCCGAAGTCGACGCGGCTGTGATCTTGTTAGCAAATAAGCAAAGAGCAGTTTGCAAAAAATTAACATCGCTCCCACACTCACGATCATCTGGTATGACCAGATCACCTTTCGCGGTTTCAGGAGACGCACATGCTCTACCAAGGCGCTAACCTTACTCTTCACTGGCTGGACGATGGCATCGCCGAGCTGGTTTTTGACGCTACAGGCTCGGTCAACAAGCTCGATACGCAAACTGTCGCCAGTCTGGGCGAGGCAATAGCTGTGCTGGAGCAGCAGCCAGAACTGCGCGGCCTGCTGCTGAGCTCCGCTAAACCTGCATTTATTGTGGGTGCAGATATCACCGAATTCCTTTCCCTGTTTGATGCACCCACCGAAAAACTGAGTCAGTGGCTGAGCTACGCCAACAGCATCTTCAACCGGCTGGAAGATTTGCCGGTTCCGACCCTGGCCGCCATTGATGGCTACGCGCTGGGCGGCGGATGTGAATGCGTTCTGGCAACCGATCTGCGTATCGCTACTGCGAACGCCCGTATTGGCCTGCCGGAAACGAAACTCGGCATCATGCCGGGATTTGGCGGCAGCGTGCGATTGCCGCGCCTGCTGGGCGCCGACAGTGCGCTGGAAATTATTGCGGCGGGCAAAGATGTCGATGGCAATGCCGCTCTTAAACTCGGTCTGGTCGATGCAGTAGTTGCCCGGGAGAAACTGCGTGAGGCGGGGATCATCATGCTTAAAGCCGCTGCCACTGATGGCAGCTGGCGCGCGCGCCGGGCCCCTAAACTGGCGCCACTGAAACTCAGCCCGATTGAAGCAGCCATGAGTTTCACTATCGCGAAAGCGATGGTGCTGCAAACCGCAGGCAAGCATTATCCCGCTCCGCTGATGGCAGTAAAAACTATTGAAGCTGCAGCCAGCCTTGGTCGCGATGACGCGTTGAAACTTGAAACCGCAGCGTTTGTGCCACTGGCACAGTCTGATGAAGCACGCGCGCTGGTCGGTATCTTCCTTAATGACCAGTACGTCAAAAGTCTGGCGAAAAAACGCGGCAGCGAAAGCGGCGCACCCGCTCAGGCGGCCGTATTGGGCGCAGGCATCATGGGTGGCGGCATCAGCTACCAGTCTGCGTGGAAAGGCGTGCCGGTCAGAATGAAAGACATTAACCCACAGGCGTTAACGCTGGGGATGAACGAAGCCAGCAAACTGCTCAATAAGCTGCTGGAACGCGGCAAAATCGACGGCAATAAACTCGCCAGTGTGATCGCTACTATCCAGCCCACGCTGGATTACGCCGGTTTTGACCAGGCTGATGTGGTGGTTGAAGCGGTCGTAGAGAATCCGCTGATCAAGGCCAGAGTGCTGGCGGAAACCGAACAGCATCTGCGTGAAGATGCGATTCTGGCCTCCAATACCTCGACCATTCCTATCAGCCAGCTGGCGCAGGCGCTGCAGCGCCCGGCAAACTTCTGTGGCATGCACTTCTTCAATCCGGTGCCGCGTATGCCGCTGGTTGAAGTGGTTCGTGGCGAGAAAACCAGTGAAGCGACCCTGAGTAAAGTGGTGGCATGGGCCAGCAAAATGGGCAAAACCCCGATCGTGGTGAATGACTGTCCGGGCTTCTTTGTTAACCGGGTGCTGTTCCCTTACTTCGCCGCTTTCAGCCTGCTGCTGCGCGACGGCGCCGATTTCCGTCAGATCGATAAAGTGATGGAAAAACAGTTTGGCTGGCCGATGGGCCCCTCCTGGCTGCTGGATGTGGTGGGCATCGATACCGCGCACCACGCGCAAAGCGTCATGGCTGACGGTTTCCCGGATCGTATGAAGCATGACTATCGTGATGCGATCGATCTGCTGTTCGATGCCGGTCGTTTTGGCCAGAAAAATGGCAAAGGCTTCTGGCGCTGGGAAGAAGATAAAAAGGGCAAGCTGACAAAAGTGGCTGATACCGAAGTAGATACGCTGCTGGAGCAGGTCTGTCAGCCTAAGCGGGTCTTCAGCGACGAAGAGATCCTGAATCGCATGATGCTGCCAATGCTGAATGAAGTAGTGCGCTGTCTGGAAGAGAAGATTATCGCCTCGCCAGCGGAAGCGGATATGGCGCTGGTCTATGGTCTCGGCTTCCCACCTTTCCGTGGCGGCGCTTTCCGCTATCTCGATACCCTGGGCAACAGCAACGTGGTGGATCAGGCCCGGCGTTATAGCGCGCTCGGAGGCTTATATGCCCTGCCTGCGCTGCTGGTGCAGAAAGCCCATCAGCATGAAAGCTGGTATCCCGCCGCCAAACCGATTGATGAAGCCGCGCTGAAAAGCGCCTGAGGGCAAAAAGATGGAAAATGTGGTGATTATTGATGCGGTGCGCACGCCAATGGGACGTTCAAAAGGCGGCGCCTTTCGTCACGTACGCGCTGAAGATCTCTCTGCGCACCTGATGCGCGAACTCCTGAGCCGCAACCCGGCGGTGAACCCGACATCACTGGACGATATCGTCTGGGGCTGCGTGCAGCAGACACTGGAGCAGGGATTTAATATCGCGCGTAATGCCGCGCTGCTGGCCGAAATCCCGCACTCAGTGCCGGCCACCACCGTCAACCGGCTGTGTGGCTCTTCAATGCAGGCCCTGCATGATGCGGCCCGCGCCATTATGGTCGGTGATGCGCAGTGCTGTCTGATCGGTGGCGTGGAGCATATGGGACATGTGCCGATGAATCACGGCGTCGACTTTCATCCCGGTCTGGGCCGTACCGTGGCAAAAGCAGCAGGCATGATGGGCTTAACGGCTGAAATGCTGGCGCGGATGCATCATATCAGCCGTGAGCAGCAGGATGCATTTGCCCTGCGTTCGCACCAGCGGGCCTGGCAGGCTACCCAGCGCGGGGACTTTGCAACAGAGATTGTCGCCACCTATGGTCACGACAGCGACGGCATTCTTAAACGCTATGACTTCGATGAGGTGATTCGCGAGGAGACCAGCGCCGAAGGACTGGCGGCACTCAAACCCGCCTTCGATCCAGCTAACGGCACCGTCACGGCGGGCACGTCGTCGGCGTTGTCAGATGGCGCGGCCGCCATGCTGGTCATGAGTGAATCACGCGCCCGTGAACTGGGGCTGACACCGCGCGCGCGCATCCGCAGTATGGCGGTGGTAGGCTGTGACCCGTCGATAATGGGCTATGGACCGGTACCGGCCAGCAAACTGGCATTAAAACGGGCGGGACTGAGTATCAGTGATATCGATGTATTTGAGCTGAACGAAGCCTTTGCCGCGCAGACGCTGCCGTGCATCAAGGATTTAGGTTTGCTGGAACGGATGGATGACAAGGTCAATCTGAATGGCGGCGCGATTGCGTTAGGCCATCCGCTGGGCTGCTCTGGCGCACGCATCAGCACGACGTTGCTGAATATTATGGAGCGACGCGACGCCCGTTTTGGCCTCGCCACCATGTGCATCGGACTGGGTCAGGGCATTGCGACCGTATTCGAGCGTCTGTAATACGTTGAGTCATACTTTGTCAGATTTACCCGCCGTAAACCGGCGGGTTTTTTCTGTCTGCTACAGGCTGCTACAGGGGATCAGATAAAGGCAAACGCATCGCCGTACATCTGTGACTCCACTGCGCCACGCTCGGCACAGAAACGATCGCGGGCAATCTTCGCCATCTCAAAACGTCCGGCGATGTAGATCTCATGCTCGCTCAGCGTACTGAAGTCCTGCATCACTGCCGTCAGTACCGTGCCTGAGCGGCCCTGCCAGCCCGCTTCAGGTTGCTCGACAACCGGGATCACCTTCAGGTTCGGGTGCTTCACCGCCAGCGCATCCAGCTCTTCCAGATCGTACAGATGCTTGAGCTCACGTCCGCCCCAGTAAATGGCGATATCGCGCTCTGGCTGTTCCGCCAGTGCAGTGAGCAGAATCGAACGGGCATAGGAGAAACCGGTGCCGCCTGCAATCAGGATCAGCGGCTTGCTGCTCTCTTCACGCAGCCAGGCATCGCCGTGCGGTATATCAACCGTGATCTGGCGATCGTTACGGATGCGATCCATGACGGCCATGGCATAGAGATTCAGATCGGACGCGCCGATATGCAGCTCAATGATATCTTTTTCCATTGGCGTTGAGGCCAGTGAGAACGGACGCTTGTCACGCTCGTCCATCACCACCATCAGATACTGTCCCGCGCGAAAACTGAATTCCGCTTCAGGGATCAGGCGAACGCGATAGACCGTGTCGGTAATCGCCTCAACCGAAGTTACTTTACAGCTTAACGTTGTCATGCGTTCCCTCTGTCGGGTCGTCTTTATGGTTGTGCTCGCCATCAACGCTGTGGCGGCTGATCAAAAATACCTAGCTCATCCCAGATAGCATCAATGCGCGCGGTGACCGCAGGATCTTTGACGATAGGTGTACCCCATTCGCGCTGCGTTTCACCTGGCCACTTATTGGTCGCATCCATCCCCATCTTCGACCCCAGCCCCGAAACGGGCGACGCGAAGTCGAGATAATCGATTGGGGTATTTTCCACTAATACCGTATCGCGGGCCGGATCCATACGCGTGGTGATCGCCCAGATCACATCATTCCAGTCACGCGCATTAACGTCATCGTCACACACAATAACAAATTTGGTGTACATGAACTGCCGCAGAAACGACCAGACGCCAAACATGACACGTTTGGCATGCCCCGCGTACTGCTTTTTAATCGTCACGACCGCCAGCCGGTATGAACACCCTTCTGGTGGCAGATAGAAGTCCACGATCTCCGGGAACTGCTTCACCAGAATCGGCACCAGTACTTCATTCAGCGCCACGCCCAGCACCGCAGGTTCATCCGGCGGACGGCCGGTGTAGGTGGAGTGATAGATAGGCTTATGGCGCTGCGTAATATGCGTAACGGTAAACACCGGGAAACTATCTACTTCATTGTAGTAGCCGGTGTGGTCGCCGTAAGGTCCTTCCGGCGCCATATCGCCCGCTTCGATATACCCTTCCAGCACGATTTCCGCACTGGCCGGCACTTCGAGATCGTTCGAGAGGCATTTCACTACTTCGGTTTTATTGCCGCGCAGCAACCCGGCGAATGCATATTCTGACAGCGTGTCAGGCACCGGTGTCACTGCACCAAGGATAGTGGCGGGATCGGCACCCAGCGCCACCGAGACCGGAAAACGCTCACCCGGATGCGCTTTCGTCCATTCCAGATAATCGAGCGCGCCGCCACGGTGCGACAGCCAGCGCATAATCAGCCGATTTTTGCCGATCACCTGCTGCCGGTAGATACCGAGATTCTGCCGCTCTTTGTGCGGGCCGCGCGTCACGGTCAGCCCCCAGGTAATCAGCGGTGCCGCATCGCCCGGCCAGCACTTCATCACCGGAATGCGCGTCAGATCGACGTCATCGCCGCTGAACACCTCTTCCTGACAGGGTGCATTGCGCAGGCGTTTGGTCGGCATATTCAGGACCTGCTTAAACTGCGGCATCTTATCGAACAGATCGCGGAAGCCTTTTGGCGGCTCCGGCTCTTTCAGGAAGGCCAGCAGTTTACCCACTTCACGCAGTGCGCTGACTTCCTCCTGGCCCATGCCCATTGCCACACGCTTTGGCGTGCCGAACAGATTGCACAGCACCGGCATGTCGTACCCTTTCGGGTTTTCAAACAGCAGAGCCGGGCCACCGGCACGCAGGGTGCGGTCGGCAATTTCGGTCATTTCCAGTTCAGGATCGATCGACTGGGTAATGCGCTTTAGCTCACCGCGCTGTTCGAGCAGCGCGAGAAAGTCTCTTAAATCGTGATATTTCATGCGGCTTTAGCTTTCCGGCCAGAGTGAATCGGCCATTATAGGTCTGATTAAGCGGTTATGCTGAGGTTTATATGACAGCGTCATACGCACTGAAAGGGAACCAGCGGTTGTAACGCGCGGGCATCGTGATACCCCTGAATCGGCTCGCCGTGGCGAAACAGTTTAAAATCTTCGTTTCGCACGCTGTGATAGCGCAGCTGATTGTCGTGAACGTGCAGAAAACTGCCTTCACGCAGTGCAATCACCGACTCAGTCGGATTCACAGCACAGAACTCTGCCAGCCGTTCGTCGCGGGTTTCGCCCATATGCCCGCTGACGCTGGCATCCAGATAGTGGGGATTAATCTGCACCGGAAAGAGTCCCAGCGCAGGCAGCACCACGCTGCTGCGCACCGGCATATCATTCGTGGTACGGATTGAGGGCGTCGCCACGTTGCAGCCTGCGCTCCAGCCGACATAAGGTACCTGCCGCTCCCGCACCGCGCGCTGAATCGCCCCGATCAGACCCTGCTCATGCAGCATCTGATTCAGGAACCAGGTGTTGCCGCCGCTAACTAAAATCAGCTCTGCCTGCGCAATCGCTTCAGCCGGTGAGGCGAATGCCTGAACCCGCTCTACCTGAATGCCCAGAGAGGCACTGAGTTCGGCAGCGCGTTGCTGCTGATCGCCACGAATAATCGCGTAGGGGATCAGTACCGCCGAGCGGATAGCGCGTCGGGCGATCATGGCGTGCAGCTGCGGCTGCGCATAGCTCAGCAGCGGCGCATCATCTGCCAGCTTGCCGTTGCTCAACAGAAAGAGTTCCATCAGAGGATCCTTTTGAAGATGTGATGGTCATTGAGTCTGATACAGAGCAATAGCAGACGTCAATTTTCAGTCACCTTTTCTGCTGCCATTGAGCATCTTAAGAAAAGTCTCAGTTTATTTTCTTTGCGGGACGCTTTACCCTGCCCCTGCGCTATAACTCTGGCAGCAGTTTTGCTATTCTTAGCGTCCATTCAATGGGAGCAGTTATGGAATCCTGGTACTTACTCTATTGCAAACGTGGACAGCTACTGCGCGCGAAGGAGCATCTGGAGCGGCAGGAAGTGCATTGCCTCAGCCCGATGATCGCTCTGGAAAAGATCGTGCGCGGTAAACGTACCACCGTGAGTGAGCCACTGTTCCCGAATTATCTGTTTATCGAGTTTGATCCGGAAGCCATTCACACCACGACGATCAGCAGCACACGTGGTGTCAGCCACTTCGTGCGCTTTGGCACGACGCCCGCGACCGTGCCTTCAGCCGTGATCGAAGCGCTGGAAACTGACGTTCCGCAAATCCTGCTTGACCCTGAAACGCCCCAAAGCGGCGATGAAGTGGTCATCACCGACGGGACGTTTGAAGGGCTGCGCGCCATCTTTGCCGAGCCGGATGGTGAAACGCGCTCGATTCTGTTGCTTAATTTGCTGAACAAGCAGGTGATGCGCAGCGTCGACAACAAGCAGTTCCGCAAGATTTAAGCCAGTCTGAATAACGTCCGCGCATTATGGTCGATGCGGGTCGCCAGTTCCTCAGCACTCTCACCACGCCATGTCGCCACCTGATGCACAATATGCGGTAAAAAGCAGGGTTCATTACGGCGCGAAGTCGGGCGTGGACGCATGTCGCGCGGTAGCAGATATGGGGCATCCGTTTCCAGCAGCAGGCGATCGGCCGGAATCAGTGGCAGCAACTCGCGCAACTCCAGACCACGGCGCTCATCGCATACCCAGCCTGTAATTCCTACCGATAATCCCATGGCCAGACAGGCTTCCAGTTCGTCACGCGTGCCGGTAAAGCAGTGGATCACCGCGCCAGGCAATTTTGGCAGCCAGGGCGCCAGCACTGCGGCGAAACGCGCATGGGCTTCGCGGCAGTGCAGAAAGACCGGCATATTGAGTTCCGCCGCCAGAGCCAGCTGCGCATCAAACGCATACTCCTGCTGCTCATGAGCCGACAGATTGCGATTGAAATCGAGTCCGCACTCACCGATTGCAACCACTTCCGGTTTTTCAGCCAGGCGACGCAGGGTGCTGGCAATGTCCGTTGACCATTCGCTGGCATGATGAGGATGGACGCCCGCGGTAGACCAACAAAAGCCCGGTTGATCCTCAGCCAGTCGCTGAGCCTGCTGGCTCTCCAGCGCGTTAGTGCCGGTAATAAGCATGCCGGTGACGCCCGCATCACGCGCGCGTTTAACCACCTTTTGCCGATCGGAGGCGAATTGCGTGCTGGTCAGGTTTACACCGATATCAAACATAATTTTTCCTACAGTTTATAAACAAAAACCGCCCATCAGGGCGGTTTGGATTGATCGCTTCCCGCCAGTGCGGGTAAAGCTGTCCGCATCAGGAGTCGGTATTCTCTTCCTCATCCTGTAAGCGGCGGCCTTTACCCACATAGTAACGGGAAAAGAATACGCCGACTTCAAACAGGCAGTACATCGGAATAGCGAGCAAAGTTTGGGAAAAAACATCCGGCGGTGTGAGCAACATCCCGACCACGAAAGCGCCCACCAGAATATAGGGACGTTTCTTCTTCAACTCTTCCGGGCTGGTGATCCCGGTCCAGCACAGCAACACAATCGCCACCGGCACCTCAAACGCCACGCCAAATGCCATAAACAGCGTCATGACAAAATCGAGATATTTGGAGATGTCCGTTGCTACAGTAACGCCGATCGGCGCTGTCTTGGTGAAAAAACCAAATGCCAGCGGGAAAACGACGAAATAGGCAAAGGCCACGCCGAAGTAGAACAGGAAGGTGCTGGAAAACAGTAGCGGCATAACCAGCCTGCGCTCATGCCGGTAAAGCGCCGGGGCGACAAATGCCCAGACCTGATAGAGGATCACCGGCACCGCAAGAAACACCGACACAATAATGGTCAGCTTTATCGGGGTAAAAAACGGTGAAGCCACATCGGTCGCGATCATGCTGGAGCCCACTGGCATCTGGCTGATTAGCGGTGCCGCGACCAGCTGGTAGATGTCGTTGGCGAAATAAACCAGCACCAGGAAAATCGCTAATACGGCGATGATGCAGTTCAGTAGTCGCTTACGCAGCTCAATCAGATGACTGATGAGCGGTTGGGTATCTTCAACGGCCATTATCGTTCATCACTTGCAGAAGAGGGGGTAGCGGAATGACGCGCAGGATCTGCCGGCCTGGCGACGTCGCCAGCGGGCGCCTGTGCCGGTGCGCTGGCCACAGCGGTTGGTGTGGCAGAGGATTGCACCGCCGTACCTGAAACCGCTGAAGAAGCCGCTGCCGGAGCAGTGGCGACGGCAGAAGGCGCAGCAGAGGATTGCACAGCCGGGCCTGAGTCTGAAACCGCAGAGGGCGTCTGTACCGGGGCACTGGCCTGATGTTCCGCAGTAGCCGGTGTCGCCGAAGGCTCAGCCGGAGCAGGCTCAGATACCGGATGAGGCGCGGGCCTGTGCTGAGCCGAATGGATAGTGTTTGCCTCGTCTTCCTCTTTTTCAATGTCGATGCTCTGGCTGACCGAGCGTTTCATTGAATCCGCAGTTTTACGCAGCTCTTCCATCGACTCTTTCAGCTCAGGTGAGAGCGTGCCACGCCCCGCTTCTTCCACCTTTTTCAGGCTATCCTGTAACTCCTGCAGCTTGAGTTCCTGCGCCAGTTCATGTTGTACATTGGCTGCCAGCGAACGAATCGCCCTGATCCAGCCGACCACGGTTTTCACCGCAACCGGTAAACGTTGCGGGCCGAGTACAATCAGCCCGATCACGAACACCAATACCAGTTCACTAAAACCAATATCAAACACGGTTTACACCTGCTTGTCGTTCTTGGCTTCTTCTTTGTTAGCCGAAGTTTGCTGTTTGTCTGCCAGCGTTTTGGCAGCGAAGTCAGCGTCCTGCTCTTTCGGTTGATCCTTTTTGTCGTCCTCGTCACTCATGGCTTTTTTGAAGCCACGAATCGAAGAACCCAAATCTGAACCCATATTACGTAATTTGTTAGTACCGAACAGAAGTACAACAATCACGGCAATGATTACCAATTGCCAGATACTGATACCGCCCATGAGATAGCCTCTAATATTCTGTGAAAACGATGAGGTAATGCACCACAGAGAGCCCTTTTCAACCGGGCCTGAGCCAGCGACATTACCTTTTTTTAGACGGACGTGACAATCAGTTTGTCTTACGCCAGCCGATTAACCAGGAGACGATTCCTGCTGCCATTAACACCGCCGGGAAAAAGTCCCAATCTGGTCGGGTAAGCAGCACAGCCGTTCCGCTTAACAGCAACGTTGCACCGACGCCAAACAGGTAACGCGCCTGATGGTGCCGGACGCGCTGCGCATTCATATCACCCACTAATTTATCGACGCTGTGCCGCAAAAGTTTGTGCTGGCGCATGCTGTCATAAAACAGCTCCGGCAGCTCAGGGAGCTTCTCAGCCCAGAATGGCGCTTTCTCTTTTACCGCACGGATAATAGCCGGTAATCCCACCTGATCTTTAATCCACTCTTCCAGGAAGGGCTTGGCTGTCTTCCACAGGTCGAGCTGCGGATAGAGCTGACGGCCGATGCCTTCAACATAGAGCAGCGTTTTTTGCAGCAGCACCAGCTGCGGCTGCACTTCCATATTAAAACGGCGTGCGGTGTTGAACAGGTTCAGCAGCACATGCCCGAAGGAGATTTCAGCCAGCGGTTTTTCAAAAATCGGCTCGCAGACTGTGCGAATCGCAAACTCGAAATCTTCAACGTTGGTATCGGGCGGCACCCAGCCTGAGTCAACGTGCAACTCCGCGACTTTACGGTAGTCACGGTTGAAGAAGGCGATAAAGTTTTCAGCCAGATAGCGCTTATCTTCTTTATTCAGTGAACCCACGATACCGCAGTCGATGCCGATATATTGTGGATCTTCCGGATGTTCATAGCTGACAAAAATATTGCCAGGATGCATATCCGCATGGAAGAAGCTGTCGCGGAAGACCTGGGTGAAAAAGACCTGCACGCCACGTTCTGCCAGCAGCTTCATATTAACGCCATGACGCTCCAGCGTGGCAACGTCTGAAATCGGAATGCCGTAGATGCGTTCCATCACCATCATGGTTTCGCTGCAGTAGTCGGAATAGACTTCCGGCACATAGAGCATGCGGCTATCTTCAAAATTCCGGCGCAGCTGAATGGCGTTGGCCGCTTCACGTAACAGATTCAGCTCATCAAGCAGGGTTTTCTCATAATCTCGCACCACTTCGACCGGACGCAGACGACGGCCATCCGGCAGCAGACGCGGGACCCAGCGGGCCAGGCGATAGATCAGCTTCATGTCCGCCCGAATCACCGGCAAAATATCGGGGCGAATCACTTTGATCACCACTTTCTTGCCGTTTGATTTCAGCGTGGCGGTGTGCACCTGCGCAATGGATGCCGAAGCCAGTGGCTTGATATCAAAATCATCAAACCAGGTTTCAATCGGCGCACCCATTGAAGCTTCAATCTGCGCTTTGGCTTTAACGCCATCGAATGGCGCAACACGGTCCTGCAGGATCGCCAGTTGATCAGCAATCAGCGGCGGGAAGAGATCACGACGGGTCGACAGCATCTGGCCAAACTTGATCCAGACCGGACCCAGCTGCTCCATCGCCATGCGCATACGTGCGCCGATCGGTTCATGCTGATGCAGATTAGGGATCCAGAAAACAGAGCGACGCCACAGACGAAACAGGAAAGTGAGGCGTGTCTGAGGAATCAGTTCATCAAGGCCATAGGTCAGAAACACCTTCATGATCAGGTATAAGCGGCGGATCTCTCCAAAACTCATTTTGCCTCCAGCTGCGCCAGACGCGCATCAAGCGCGTCAAGCGAACGTTCCATCGCGTCGACCTCTTCAGAAAACCAGGCTAATTCCAGCGAGCCAGGCGCAACACGCCACTCTTCGGTTATGGCCTGGCCGAGATAATCCTGGCGACGCTGCACTTCACCTTTGAAAAAGCGAAATGCCTGTTGTGATCGCTGACTGATCCCCTGTGCGGCGATATCGCCGACCCAGGGAGCCAGATATTCTGCCGGATCCAGCTCAGCCAGGTCCATCAGCGCGGAGAACTGCTGCACCACCTGCAGATCACCTTCAACCTGCAGTTCACCGCTGCGGATCAGCGGCGTCAGTTGCTGGCGATCGCGCAGCTTCGGCAGGGTTTTCAGCGAGGTGATCACCGTGCAATCACTGCGATCCTGCCAGTCAGCCAGCACATCCATCTGCTGTTCACTAAAGACCAGCACCAGCGGATGAGAGAACTCATTCAGGCGCAGCGTCAGCACTTTGCCATTCAGGCGTTGCCGCGCCGGTTTCAGGCCACGATCGCGATAGAGAATACGGTTCAGCGCCGTTTCCAGGCCCGCGGTAATCAAGGGCGTCAGGTTCATTACCATCTCACTCAGAACTTAAATCCACGATGCAGCGCCACAATGCCGCCGGTCATATTGGAGTAAGTGGTATTTTCAAAACCGACATCGTTCATCATCGCTTTCAGGGTCTCCTGATCGGGATGCATGCGGATCGATTCGGCCAGATAGCGGTAGCTCTCTGCATCCTGCGCCACCAGCTGTCCGATGCGCGGCAGAATGTGGAACGAATAAGCGTCATACGCTTTGCTCAGCGGATCCAGCACGGGCTTAGAGAACTCCAGCACCAGCAGGCGTCCGCCCGGCTTCAGTACGCGGAACATAGAGGCCAGCGCCTTCTCTTTTTCCGTAACGTTGCGCAGGCCAAAAGAGATGGTGATGCAGTCGAAATAGTTATCGGGGAAAGGCAGGGCTTCGGCGTTGGCCTGTACATAACTCACGTTGCCGACCACGCCCTGATTGCGCAGCTTTTCGCGGCCCATCTTCAGCATGGAACTGTTGATATCGGCCAGTACAACCTGACCCGTTTCGCCCACCAGGCGAGAAAATTTTGCTGTCAGATCGCCGGTACCACCCGCGAGATCCAACACGCGCTGACCGCGACGTACGCCGCTGCTGTCAATGGTAAAACGCTTCCAGATACGATGGACGCCAAACGACATCAAATCGTTCATCAGGTCATATTTTGCCGCTACGGAGTGAAACACGTCCGCGACTTTGTCAGCTTTTTCGCTTTTGGCGACCGTCTGAAAGCCAAAATGGGTAGTTTCCTGCTGTGATTCATCTGCCATCGGTTTTACCTGCTCCACAAACAATACTTCCCGAAGTGTATCAGAGTCACGGAAGTCAGGCACGCTGCGCCCATACTATTCGTGGAGGCGCCTCACACGCATCTCACTTTCATCCGCATCACTGTCATCATCTGCGTCATCAGCCGCCCGGTTTTCCGGCATGGCTCGTTCGGCCAGCTGAGGATTAATTGGTCGTTTGATCTCCACGCCCAGCGCACGAAATCCTTCAGTCTGCGCAATCAGGTTGCCGCGCCCTTCCGACAGCTTTTTCATCGCCTCACGATAGCTGTTCTGCGCCTTATCCAGGCTGTGACCAATGCCGCTCATGTCATCGACAAACAGCCGCATCTTGTCATAGAGCCGCGTTGCCCGATCGGCAATACGCTGCGCATTGCGGCTCTGATGCTCATAGCGCCACAGGTTATTAATGGTTCGCAATGCCACCAGCAGCGTGGTGGGGCTGACCAGCATGATGTTCTGCTGCAGCGCCTCGCCGATCAGCTCAGGCTGGCGGTCAATGGCCAGCAAAAAGGCGGGCTCCACCGGAATGAACATTAATACATAATCCAGCGATCGTAAGCCGGGCAATTGTTGATAATCTTTTCGTCCCAGCAGGCGGATGTGCGCCCGCATGGCGGCGACATGTTCCTGGATAGCCTGCTCACGTTCGATCTCATCATCCGCATTGAAGTAGCGTTCATAGGCCACCAGCGTCATTTTGGCGTCCACCACCACATCTTTGCCCTGCGGCAGGCGCACAATCACATCCGGCTGCATCCTGCCCTGCTGTTCTGACTGGATGCTCACCTGGGTTTCATATTCGTAGCCTTCACGCAGTCCGGAGGCCTCCAGTACCCGGCTCAGCACCACTTCCCCCCAGTTACCCTGGATCTTATTATCGCCCTTCAGCGCTTTGGTCAGGTTAAGCGCCTCCTGCGCCATCTGCGCATTCAGCTGCTGTAACTGCCGGATTTCATGGGTCAGGGTATGCCGTTCACGCGCCTCTGCACCAAAGCTTTCATGAACCTGGCGACGAAAGCCATCAAGCTGTTCACGTAACGGGCCAATCAGCCCGTCCAGACTTTGCCGGTTCTGCTCATCGACGCGACGGCCGCTGTTTTCGAAAATACGGTTGGCGAGGTTTTCAAACTGGGCGCTAAGGCGTTGTTCGCTGTTGGTCAGCAGCCGCTGTTTCTCTTCCGCGGCGAAACGGGTCTCTTCAAGGCGAATGGTCACCTCACGCAGCTCCGCTTCCTGCGCGCTGTTGACCTCCAGCTGATTGCGCAGTTCACGATTAAGCTGCTCACTTTCATTGCGCCAGTAATCGAGCTGTTGCAGCCGCTCATTGGCGCCGCTCAGCGCGCCGTGCAGCTGACGAAGTTCCTGCTCACGCTGCTGCGTCTGCTGCTGCGTCTGCTGCTGAAGCTGTTCGATTTGCTGCTGCTGACGCTGTTGCGCCTCTTCCTGCAGACGGCGCTCGGTCTGGAAACTGGCGACCTGATGGCCGGCACGTAACTGTGCCAGCATCCAGCCAATCCCTAACCCGGCAAGCGCCAGACAGGCGCTGATAATGATGTGCTGATCCATGATTTCCCCCGCGACTCAGGCTGCTGAGGGAAAGGTAGAGTCGCACTGTATGAATGTCCAGATAATTTTAGCAGGATTCAGCGCCTTACAGCGCCGCCACCGTGAGCTTGCCAGCCTGCCACTCATCAATCAGAAAAAACGGCATGGGCAATAGCCATTCACCCTTTTTAACCTGCGCAAGATAGTGCCAGGTCGTCCCGCCCGAGGTGATCGCGACGCGCTGTCTGCTTCCCTCCGCGGCGCTGGATTTGCCGGTCATACTGGCAAATCCGGCATTGCTGCCCACGTGGAAATGCGGCGTCTGCCAGCGCACAGGCGCATGCTCAGGCCACGGCTGGGCCTGATGAAAATGAAACAGCGCATCGTGGCTCAGGAGGCTTTCACGCACCGTCGGCCACAACGCCACTTTGAGGAAATATTGATCGGTGAAACGCTGGCTGCCCTGATAGTGCGCAATGAAATCGCGCATCGCCTGTTCCACATCACGGAAAACGCCGTGACAGCCGCCCCACATCCCTGCCAGCAGCAGCTCAGTATGGGAGAAGTAGTCACGCATATGGTGGAACCAGTAAGGCGACGCCAGCCAGGCGTTTACCGCCGCCGCTTCGCGCTCTGAAAGCAGCGAGTCGGCATCGCGTACAATAAAGCGTTTCACATCAGGATCGTCCATCACCAGGAAACGCCACAGGGTCGGAAACAGGGTTTTCTCGTGGGACATATCGATCAGCTGGACGTGCGGCTGGTCAAGGCGCTGCCAGACATGCTGCGGCACGCTGTCATCCAGGTAGATGCGGCAGACCCAGCCGGGATAGAGTTCAGGCGCCACTTCAACGTTTTTGATTAAGGTTTCACAGTAGCGCGGCTGATCGCCATAGAGGCAGAAAGCGATGACATTCTGGTGCGGATGAGTGAGATCGACAGGCTCCGGTTGCGGAGCAGGAAACGCGGCGCGCTGCCCCTGACTGAAACGCGCATCAGCGCGCATCAGCGAGGCCAGGCCATGACGCGCCACCTCGTCCTTTTTATCCAGCCAGCCACACACTTCGGTTAAGCCATCCAGCCAGGTTTCAGAGGCGGTAGCCTGCACTGCGGGCGGCGACTGATAAATCTTCTGGTAGATTTTGTACGACTTATTGTGCTGACCCAGACGCAGCAGACAGAGCGCGTAGTCGCTCAGCACCTGCATCTGATTGGGCATTGAGCGCAGCACCTCTTCGCAGCATTGAGCGGCCAGCGCATAGTCGCCCTGTTGCATGGCGGCACGGAAACGTTCGGCACTGCGTTCCAGCATGGCTTGGAGTGCGGCCGGATTAGCACCAGGGGCAGGACGTCGGACGGGAATAGTATTGCGCATAAAAACTCTCAGGTTTCACTGAAATTACGCGCCGTTAACTACCGGCAGCAGATTTTGAGTCTGGACAAAAAACCTGCTGCCAGACGCGGTCGTTATAGTAAGCGACGCGCCGCTTCGACCACAATCTTCACTGCGTCGCTTTCTGTCTGTTTCATGGTGACCGCATCCGGGATCTCTTTCTGAGTGCGGTTCACAATCACGCCCGCCACCATGCCGGCTCGCAGACCCTGGCTGGCGCACATGGTTAACAGTGTAGCGGATTCCATCTCATAGTTGAGAACGCCCATCTCCTGCCACTCTTTCATCGATCCCCTGAAGCGACTGACTACGCGGCCCGAAACGGTGTCGTAGCGCTCCTGACCCGGATAGAAGGTGTCAGAAGAGGCGGTGATGCCGATATGCGTTTTCGCGCCACAGGCTTCTGCGGCGGCAACCAGCGCGGTGGTGCAGGCGAAATCAGCCACTGCCGGGAACTCCATCGGCGCAAAATGCAGGCTGGCCCCGTCCAGGCGAACAGACGCGGTAGTCACCAGCACATCGCCGACATTGATATGCGGCTGGATAGCGCCGGTGGTACCGACACGCAGGAAGGTACGCACGCCAAGCTGTGCCAGCTCTTCGACCGCAATCGAGGTAGACGGACCGCCAATGCCGGTTGAGCAGACCACGACCGGCTTACCATCAATTTTTGCCAGCCAGGAGGTAAATTCACGGTGTGAGGCGAGATGCGTGGCATCTTCCATCAGTCCGGCAATTTTCTTCACGCGCTCCGGATCGCCCGGCACAATCGCCAGGGTGGCGCCCTGCAGATCGGCTTTAGTCAGGCCAAGATGGAAAACGTCAGACTGTGTCATTTTCAGACTCCTGTTAAGGGAAGGTAGCGCGCCACTCTACGCCAGCACGCCCGATAAATATGTGACAACATTCACTTAAGAAAATGAAAGTTACATTTCCCGGAAGATAAATTGTGATAACAATCACACAATCGCATCTTCCTGGTGCGGATAGCTCTCGGCGGGGCTGTGTCAGGGTCAGCGCAATGTTAAAGAGGAGGATGATTTAATTCGCTGCTGATTCTGTGACCCGACACCTGGCGCATACGCTTTCCGGCCAGGCTATAGTTACGTGATTGCGCAAATGCTTGCACGGAGAGAATAATGAAACCCAGTGAAAATATGGCACAAAAACCGGCGACGGGCGGCTTTGCCCCTGCCGTGCAGCCCACCGCCTCCACCACCATCATTACCGACAGCCCGGCGATTCACGCGGGTGAAACCTCAGTGCCCAGCCAGGGCGAAAACATGCCGGCATTCTTTGCAAAACCCCAGTCAGCGGAGGGCCCGTGGCCAGTCGTGCTGGTGGTGCAGGAGATCTTTGGTGTGCATGAACACATCCGGGATATCTGCCGCCGTCTGGCGCTGGAAGGCTATCTGGCTATCGCGCCTGAGCTCTATTTCCGCGAGGGCGATCCCGCTGAGTATAACGATATCCCGACGCTGTTCAGCGAGCTGGTCAGCAAAGTGCCTGACAGCCAGGTGCTGGCCGATCTCGATCATGCCGCCAACTGGGCCGCACGCAACGGCGGCGATATTCGTCGCATGGGCATCACCGGTTTTTGCTGGGGTGGTCGCATCAGCTGGCTCTACGCCGCGCATAACCCGCAACTGCGCGCCGCCGTGGCGTGGTATGGACGCCTGACCGGTGAGCGCACGCTGAAGCAGCAGAAGCATCCTATTGATATTGCGGTCGATCTGAATGCGCCAGTATTAGGGTTGTATGGTGGCCAGGATGAGGGCATTCCGCTGGAGAGCGTCGAGCAGATGCGTCAGGCACTGCATGCCGCCAATGCGACCGCAGAGATCATCGTCTATCCCGAAGCGGGTCATGCCTTTAATGCTGACTATCGTGCAAGCTACCATGCTGAATCTGCCAATGATGGCTGGCAGCGGATGCTGGCCTGGTTCAGGCAGTATGGTGTTGCATCGCAGTAAATGAAAAAGGGGCGCGTCTGCGCCCTAATGCTGATCAGTTAAGATCAGATTTGTAAAGGCTGTCACGGTCAAACGTGGCAGCTTTTTTTCCGGGCGAGCGAGCCGCAGTGCGGGCCAGCGCACCGCTGCTGCTGCCGGCCCGTCCTCGCGCCGCTCACGCGGTTCCTTCGGCTTTGACGTCGTGCCGACGAACCGTTCGGGGATCGGCCCTCCCTGGCCGGCACCAGACTGCGTTATCACCTGTCGCTTAACTGACTGGCATTACGCTTATGCACCCCTGATTTTTTCACCCACCAGACCCGATTCCCTACGCCGTTTCGCCACGCAATTTCTTCGCCGCCGTCACCATGTTCGCCAGCGCCTGACGCGTTTCCGTCCAGCCCCGAGTTTTCAAACCGCAGTCCGGGTTCACCCACAGACGCGCTTCCGGAATACGTTTCGCCGCCTTCAGCAACAGTGCTTCTATCCACTCTACGCTGGGGACGTTAGGCGAATGGATGTCGTAGACGCCGGGGCCGATTTCATTCGGGTAGTCGAAGTTTTCAAACGCCTCCAGCAGATCCATGTCGGATCGCGAGGTTTCAATGGTGATCACATCGGCATCCAGCGCCGCGATAGCGTCCATAATGTCGTTGAACTCGCAGTAACACATATGGGTGTGAATCTGGGTTTCATCCCGCGCCACCGCCGCATTCAGTCGGAAGGCCTCCACCGCCCAGTTCAGGTAGGCAGCCCATTCAGACTGATGCAGCGGCAGACCTTCACGCAGTGCAGGCTCATCAATCTGGATAATCCCGATGCCCGCATTTTCCAGATCTTCGACTTCATCACGCAGCGCCAGCGCGATCTGTTTCGCGATGGTTTCACGTGACACATCTTCTCGCGGGAATGACCAGCAGAGGATGGTTACCGGGCCCGTTAGCATCCCTTTTACCGGTTTATCGGTCAGCGACTGGGCATATCTGGCCCACTCGACGGTGATCGCCTCAGGACGACTGATATCGCCGATGATGACAGGCGGTTTCACACAGCGTGAACCGTAGCTCTGAACCCAGCCATTCTGTGTGAAGACAAACCCCTCCAGATGTTCGCCGAAGTACTCAACCATGTCGTTACGTTCCGCTTCACCGTGAACCAGCACATCCAGCCCCAGCCGCTCCTGTTCGAGAATCGCCTGCTTAATGTGCTCCGCGATGCCGGTGCGGTAATGGTTGCTGTCGAGCCGGCCTTGTTTAAAGTCGAGGCGCAGGCCGCGAATTTCCGTGGTCTGCGGAAAAGAGCCGATGGTGGTGGTGGGCCAGGCTGGCAGATTGAATCGCTGACGCTGCAGGACCGCCCGCACCGGATAAGCGCTCTGGCGTTCACTGTGCTGTGAAGTAATGGCCTGCAGACGCCGGCCCACCGCCGCATTATGCACGCGGCGGGAGTGAGCACGGGCGTGTACCGGTGCGCTCCAGGCTTCCAGCGCCGTTGCATCGTTGTTGCTGAGTGCCTGACTCAGCAGCGAGAGCTCGGCACATTTCTGCAGTGCAAAGGCGAACCAGCTTTTGACTTCATCATCCAGACGGGTCTCGACGCTCAGGTCGATAGGGCTATGCAGCAGCGAGCAGGAGGAGCCGATCCACACCTGTTCACGCGCTTTCGTCAGCGGTTGCAAACGGCTGAACCAGTTGCTCAGATCGGCGCGCCAGACGTTGCGTCCGTTGATCACGCCGAGTGACAGCAGCCAGCTGGCGGGCAGTTGCTGATTCAGCTGATGAATATCATCACGACCATGGACCAGATCGACATGCAGCCCCTGCACCGGCAGCGCACGAATCACATCAATGTTCTGGCCGATGCTGTCAAAATAGGTGGTCAGCAGCAGTTTGCTGTGACCCTGCAGTGCGTCATACGCCGGCTGGAAGGCTTCACGCCAGGTCTGCGGCAGCTCCAGTGCCAGGGCGGGTTCATCAATCTGTACCCATTCGATGCCGCGCTTTGCCAGTTCCGCCAGCACCTGCTGATAGACCGGCAGAATCCCCTCCAGCAGCGACAGACGTTCAAACGGCTCGCCCTTCACTTTACCCAGCCACAGATACGTCACCGGCCCCAGCAGCACTGGCTTGATGTTGTGTCCCAGCGCCAGTGCCTCATCCACCTCGTCCAGCAGTTGGGTCCAGGTCAGTTTAAACGTCTGACCTTGGGTAAATTCCGGCACCATGTAGTGATAGTTGGTGTTAAACCATTTGGTCATTTCTGCCGCCGCCGCAGGCTCGCCGGTCGGCGCACGACCGCGTCCCAGGCGGAACAGGGTGTCGAGGTCCACGGTGCCGGCTTTGTTCTGATGACGCGCGGGCACGTTGCCCAGCATCAGACTGGTGGTCAGCACATGGTCATACCAGGCGAAATCGCCGACCGGCAGCAGATCGACGCCCGCCTCTTTCTGTTGTTGCCAGTGTCGCGTGCGCAGCTCTCGCCCCGTCGTCAGTAACGCCTGCTGTGTGCTGTCGCCAGCCCAGTAACTCTCTAGTGCTTTTTTCAGTTCACGGCGCAGGCCAATTCGGGGAAAGCCCAGGGTATGGTTGAGGATAGTCATGTACTGTTCTCCAGATAATCTTTCACTTTGGCTTAAATGGGCAGCCAAAGATGTTTAGCCGTCCAGATGTTTACACTGCTATACTCTGCGGGTAATGTATGTTGCTCAAGCGCAATATGTTCATTTTCGATGTGAAGGACTCTCATGATCGAACTCAAGCACCTGCGGACGCTTCAGGCTCTGCGCAATACGGGATCGCTGGCGGCGGCGGCGGCCCAGCTTCATCAGACACAATCGGCGTTGTCTCATCAGTTCAGCGATCTGGAGCAGCGGCTGGGATTCCGTCTGTTCGTGCGTAAAAGTCAGCCGCTACGTTTTACGCCGCAGGGCGATATTCTGCTGCAACTGGCAGAGCAGGTGCTGCCGCAGATTCAGCAGGCATTGCAGGCCTGCCATGAGCCGCATCAGACCACGCTGCGGGTGGCGATAGAGTGCCATAGCTGCATCCAGTGGCTGACTCCCGCGCTGGATAAATTCCGCCAGAGCTGGCCGCAGGTGGTGATGGATTTCAAATCGGGCGTGACCTTTGATCCTCAACCCGCCCTGCAACAGGGTGAGCTGGATGTGGTGCTGACCTCCGATATCCTGGCGCGCTCGGGTCTGTTCTACTCACCAATGTTTGATTATGAAGTGCGGCTGGTGCTGGCGACGGATCACCCGCTGGCGCAGGTTGAGCAGATTTCGCCGGAAGATTTAGCCGATGAGGTGTTAATGATCTATCCGGTGCAGCGTCAGCGCCTGGATATCTGGCGTCACTTCCTGCAGCCCGCAGGCGTCAGTCCGGCACTGAAAAGTGTGGATAACACCCTGCTGATGATTCAGATGGTCTCTGCACGTATGGGGATTGCCGCGCTGCCGCATTGGGTGGTGGAGAGTTTTGAGAAGCAGGGTCTGGTGGTCACCCGCACGCTGGGCGATGGCTTGTGGAGCCGTCTTTATGCGGCCGTGCGCGAAGGGGAGCAACGTCAGCCGGTGCTGGAAGCGTTTATCCGCTTTGCCCGTCAGCATGCCTGTGAGCATCTGCCTTTCGTGCGCGACGCCGCGCTGCCCGGTGCGGTGTTGCAGCGGTAATCTGGCGGGCACAAACCTGCGCGAAGGCGGGCAAAATCCCCTATAATGCGCAGCCTGTCGACTGACCACGAGAAGATTTCACCATGACTAACAATGATATTCTGCGCAGCGTGCGCTACATGCTCAACCTGAGCGATGCCAAAATGGTGGAGATTTTTGCGCTGGCGCAATGTGACGTGCCGCTGGCGGATATTCAGGCGTGGCTGAAAAAAGATGACGATGCTGCGTTCCGTCCCTGCCCCGATGTGCTGATGGGTTATTTCCTGAATGGCCTGATCTTCTACCGTCGCGGTAAAAGTGAAGATGCGCCCGCACCGTCGATTGAGCGCAAGATGACCAACAACATCTTCATGAGAAAGCTGCGCATCGCTTTTGATCTGAAAACCACCGACATTCCTGATGTACTGAAGCGCGTGAATTTTACCGTTTCACAGGCTGAGATTGGTGCGATTTTCCGCAAACCTGATCATAAGAACTACCGCGAATGCGGCGATCAGATTCTGCGTAACTTCCTGAAAGGGCTGGCGATGATTCAGCGTCCTAAGAGTGAGAAGCCCGCTTAACGTCTGTTGCTGATCGCTTCGGGTACCTGCGTGGTCAGAAGTGGCGCATCTGATCGCAAAGAAAGCCTGCATCCATGCAGCACGGCCTCGCCATCCCTGGCTCGGACGCTTTGCTCCTCAGTTGCGCCACCTCTTCCCTCAAGCTTCTTAATGGCTTTTTAATCAGCAACACCAGGCCAGCCCTGGGAGTGAAAGCGGGTCATCGGTGGAGCATTCGTCGCAGGGGGAAAAAAGCGCCGGGCGCGTTTCTGAACCATCCTGTAAGATTCCTTCGCGATCGGACGCGCCAGCCCGGGAGGCCGCACCACTGTTGCCGCCCTGTTTATGATCGTTCACTGCGCCCCACCACCCAGCGCTTGTGCACCCACAGCGAGGCGAGGATCACCAGTGCGCCCGCAATAAAGCCTGGCCAGTGCGGTTTCTCCTGCCAGATAGCCAGATTCACCAGCAGCCCGGCAGGAACGTGCATGTTATTCATAATGCCCAGCGTGCCGGCATCGACCTGGGTCGCACCATAATTCCACATAAAATAGCCGAGACCGGAAGCCGCAATGCCCAGCCAGACCAGAATGCCCCACTGCAATGGGGTGGTTGGCAACTTCTGCGGATTGCCCCAGGCACACCAGGCGATCACCGCAATCAACACCGCACCCAGATAGAACCAGGAGAAGGCCGCGTGCTGCGGCATCGGGCGGGTCTCCTGCAGACGCTTATAGCCCACCATTCCCGCCGCGAAGCAGATGTTTGCCAGTTGCACTAACAGCAGACCAAACCAGAAATGATCGCTGACTTTGTCATAGCGAATAATCGCCGCACCTGCCACAGCCAGAAGTGCACTGAAGATATAGCCGATGCGCAGTGGACGACGGCTGATCAGATCGTAAATCAGCGTCACATAAAGCGGCGTCATCACCGTAAACAGCAGGAATTCCGACACGCTAAGGTAGAGATAGGCTTCGAAACTCAGCAGATACATCACGCCCAGCTGCAGCATCCCGACCAGCATGTAAAGCAACAGCGTTGAAGGGCGATGACCACGCCAGCGCAGGAAAGGTAAAAAAACCAGTGCAGCCAGCGCCAGTCGCATCAGTACAGAGAACCAGCTGTCCACCTGCCCGGCAAGGTATTCGCCAATCAGGCTGAACGAAAAGGCCCACAGGATGGTGGTAATAATCAATAAAAACACGGCGACGATCCCGAAATTAACAGGCCGTCAGTGTAAACAATGTGCTGCCATCAGGCTGTGAAATCTGGTTGACATCTGATTACAAACCAGGCGATCAGCATGTCCATCGGAAAAGGGCTTTTGCCTCCTGATATAACTGCCTACAGAAAGATCTTTCAGCCAGATAAAATGCGCGAAATGATCCATCGCATGATCACTTCCGCTCTAAGTTGTAATAAAACTGTAACAAATGTGTCATTCATCACAGTAACGTTCTGCAACTAACACTATTCTTTGCGCGAAATGGAACATTCTGCGTCCATTTTCTTCTGCTCTTTTCCTGCCCCAACCTGCTGGGAATTAAAAACCATAATGTGCCCTGGAGGGCCTCACTGATGCTGAGCATTTTTAAACCTGCACCACGTCAGCCGCAGGTGGCGGAGGATCACGTTGATCCGCTCTACCGTCGTCTGCGCTGGCAAATTTTCATCGGGATCTTCTTTGGTTACGCGGCCTACTATCTGGTCAGAAAAAACTTCGCCCTCGCCATGCCCTATCTGGTGGAGCAGGGTTTTTCACGAGGCGATCTCGGTTTTGCCCTATCCGGCATCTCCATTGCCTACGGCTTTTCAAAATTCATCATGGGCTCGGTCTCTGACCGATCAAACCCGCGCGTCTTTTTACCGGCAGGTCTGATTCTGGCCGCGACAGTAATGCTGATCATGGGATTCGTCCCCTGGGCCACCTCCAGCATTATGGTGATGTTCGTGCTGCTGTTTATCTGCGGCTGGTTCCAGGGCATGGGCTGGCCACCCTGTGGACGTACCATGGTTCACTGGTGGTCGCAAAAGGAGCGCGGCAGGATCGTCTCGATCTGGAACTGCGCCCATAACGTGGGCGGCGGTATTCCGCCTCTGCTGTTCCTGCTCGGTATGGCGTGGTTTAACGACTGGAAAGCGGCACTCTATATGCCGGCGTTTGGCGCGATTGCCATAGCGATTCTGGCTTTTGCCCTGATGCGCGATACCCCGCAATCCTGCGGTCTGCCGCCGATTGAAGAGTATAAAAACGACTATCCTCCTGACTACGATGCCAGCCATGAAGAGGAGCTGACGGCAAAACAGATCTTCATGAAATATGTGCTGCCGAACAAGCTACTGTGGTACATCGCACTGGCCAACGTGTTTGTCTATCTGCTGCGCTACGGCATCCTCGACTGGTCGCCGACCTATCTCAGAGAAGTAAAACACTTCACGCTGGATAAATCGTCGTGGGCTTACTTCCTGTATGAATATGCGGGGATTCCAGGGACGCTGTTGTGCGGCTGGATGTCGGACAAAGTGTTCCGCGGTAATCGCGGTGCGACCGGGGTGTTCTTTATGACGCTGGTGACCATCGCGACCGTGATCTACTGGCTCAACCCGGCGGGCAATCCTGGCGTCGACATGGCCTGTATGATCGTAATTGGCTTCCTGATCTACGGTCCGGTGATGCTGATTGGTCTGCATGCGCTCGAACTGGCCCCGAAAAAAGCGGCGGGGACAGCGGCGGGCTTCACCGGCCTGTTCGGCTACCTGGGTGGCTCGGTGGCGGCCAGCGCCATTGTCGGTTACACCGTCGATTACTTCGGCTGGGACGGCGGCTTCATGGTGATGATTGCTGGCTGTGTGCTGGCGGTTATCCTGCTATTACTGACCATGGTCAGCGAACACAAACACAAAAAGACCCTTGCCTGACGGCAATAAAAAAAGGGCCGGATATCCGGCCCTTTTTTTCGCAGACGCCTTAGGCAAGATAGAGCGTGCGCAGCGTCTGCGGCACGGCATCATCGGCATTTGAACCGATCACATCCAGCTCCGGCAGCGTATCTTTCAACCGCTGATGGGCGTTCTGCATGATATAGCCTTTACCCGCCATGCTCAGCATCTCCACATCATTCATGCCGTCGCCAAAGGCGATACAGCTGTCCAGCGAATGGCCCAGCGTTTTCGCAACCGCTTCCAGTGCATGCCCTTTCGACACGCCGCCCGCCATGACTTCCAGACAGGTAGGCAGCGAGAAACTGACGTTAACCCGATCGCCCCAGCGCGCTTCAATCGCCTGCTCCATCGGGATCAGATGCTCGGGATTTTCGCAGGTGAAGAAGACTTTGCTGATGTTATCGGTTGGCAGCAGACCCGGCTCATAGACCTGATAGTTGAACACAGACTCGCGGAAATAATCCTGCTCAGCCGGACTTGAACGGCTGACAAACCACTCATCGTCGCGGTAAACGTGAGTCAGAATATCGCTGTGATGATATTGCAGGCCAAAGAGATCGCTGGCGATATCCTCATCCAGATTATGACTGAACACCAGCTCGCCCTCTGCGTTGTGCACGCGCGCACCGTTTGAGGTGATCATATAGGCCGGAATCGCCAGACTGTCGCGCATCTGTCCGACATCGATATGATGACGGCCAGTGGCGAATACAAAGTGAATATCTTTCGCGACCAGCTGCTGCAGCGTTTCACGCGCAAAAGGAGTCAGGCGATGTTCGGGAGAAAGCAGCGTGCCATCCAGATCGGATGCAACGATGTGGTACATGAAAACCTCGGGTATCTGGTTCTGCCGGTTTAACCGGTCGGATAAATAACGTCAGTGGTGCGATGAAAAGAAGTCGACCACTGCATTGAGTGCTTCGGCACGCATCTCATCCTTTTCAAACAGGATCTCATGTCGCGCACCGTCGATCACCCGTGGCTTATTGCCTTCACACGGATGACCCGCCGCCGCCATCGCGGCACAAAACAGGTCCTGCGAACGATTGTCGACCACCCGATCATCGCTGGCCTGTAACAGCAGCAGTGGCGTGGTGATTTTATCGACCTGACTGATGATATTGCGACCCGCATGGATGCCTTCACGTACCCAATGGTAGGTTGGCCCGCCCACGCGAATCGCCGGATCGTCCGCATAAAAACGCAGGTTTCGCCGGTAACGCTCGGTGCTGTGCGTCAGCCGGTTAATGCCAAACGGATGCGCGCGCCAGCGGCCGGTGCCGAGCGCATAGCCATCGCGCATGGCCGGACGCTTTTCCGCCCAGTCCAGAATCCGATGAGCCAGAAAAGAGGGCAACGGTAACGCAATGCCAAACATCGGCGCCACCAGCGCGGCCGCATGAAACGCCTGCGGCTGACGCGCCAGAAACAGCGTTAAGATTGCGCCGCCCATGGAGTGAGCCAGCGCATAGCGCTGCTGATAGTGACCGCTGATAATCTCTTTCAGATAGAGCGTTTCAAGGTCGTCGACATAATGGGTAAATTCCGCCACGTGACCGCGATGTGAATCTTCCAGCAGCCGATCGGAGCGCCCCTGACCGCGATGGTCCAGTATCACCACATCAAATCCGCAATGAAACAGATCGTACGCCAGTTCAGGATATTTTATGTAACTCTCGATGCGTCCCGGCACAATCAGAATCACACGCTTGTGTTGCGGTGATGTGAAACGGACGTAGCGCAGCGTCAGGTTGCCCACGCCGGTAAACTCAAGTTCTTCACGACTGTGCCAGAAATCGAGCAGTGGCCCGGTGGCGAAGGCAGCAAAGGCTTTTTCTCGTCGCAGCCAACTGGCTTTGTGTTGATTCATTCGCCCTCCTGATGACCGGATACAGAGTCCTGAATGCCATGCGCAGGCTGTAGCGCCGCGCTTATTTCTGGCGTATTGTGTCACAATTCCGCTACTAAAGAGAGCCTGACCCATGACCATCGAATGGTGGCTGACCTATCTGCTTACCACGACAATTCTCAGCCTGTCGCCCGGTTCCGGCGCAATTAACACCATGAGCACCGGTATCAGCCACGGCTATCGCGGCACGGTGGCCTCTATCTCCGGTCTGCAGGTCGGCCTGGCGCTGCATATCGTGCTGGTCGGCATCGGTCTGGGCGCGCTGTTTTCTCAGTCGCTGCTGGCGTTTGAGATTCTGAAATGGGCCGGTGCGGCTTATCTGGTCTGGCTGGGTATTCAGCAGTGGCGTTCAGCGGGCGGTATTGATCTGGATGCGGTCGCCAAAGCGATGCCGCGTCGGCGCCTGTTCAAACGCGCCGTGCTGGTTAACCTGACTAACCCGAAAAGTATCGTTTTTCTTGCTGCTCTGTTCCCGCAATTTATCCAGCCGCATCAGCCGCTATTTATGCAGTATCTGGTGCTGGGCGTCACCACCGTTGTGGTCGATATCATCGTGATGATTGGCTACGCCACGCTGGCAACACGGATTGCGGGCTGGATTAAGGGTCCAAAACAGATGAAATTAATGAACCGCATTTTTGGCGGGCTGTTTATGGCGGTAGGCGCACTGCTGGCCAGTGCCAGAAAGATCGCTTAAGCCCCGACGCGCCGACGCACTAAGGTCGGCGCGAAAGAGTCTCCCTTCTTCTCTATCCCCGCTACGGCGCTGTCAGTGGAACCGCACGCAGCACAATGATGCCCGGCTTCGAGCGCATATATTCTCTGAACGGCGCATCGACAACTTTACGATTAGCGGCCAGCGAAGAGGCGTTCCTGAACCATAGCTGCCCATCATGCCAGACAGCAATCCCTGCATGGGAGACATCCAGCTCCTGACGGGGAGTGTAAACCCCAATGTAATCGCCGGTCTGGATCTGCTTCAGCACCTGCGGTGTGATCGCGCGGCCCGGAAGGTAAGTTATGCGGCGTGGGATCACACCCAGACCGGGTAGCCGTTCTTTTCCGCTGGCCTGAAGATTCAGGTGCTTCACCACCGTCACCGCATCCGGACTAAGGGTGCGTGTTATGTCATCAGCATTGCGCGGATTTTCAGCGAACCAGTCGGTGAAAAAATGGCGGCGCTTAAGGTAGCTGACTTCACCATCAGCGTAGCGGGTCCGAATCAGGCTGGCCTCAAAGCTGGCGCGATCGTGGCTGCGGCTCAGCGCCTGTACATAATCAAGCAGCGTGAAGCAATCCACACCGTTGAAATTGATCACCAGCGCTTCCGGACGCGTGGGAGAACCGATCAGCGTATCCGCTTCATAGGGTGTCCCGAGAAACGTCTCAGAGATCCGGCTAATCCTTTCGCCCTGCTGCTGCTCTGACGCCGGGGGTATCTGCGCCAGAATAGCCGACACGCTATCCCCTTTAGCCGGATTAGGGGCGCGGTTATGGGCAGCATCAGGCGAGGCGCAGGCGCTGATGCAGGACGCGATTAACAGCAATAACAGGGGTTTTACTCTCATCATCATCTCCATGAAAAATAGTCCGTCGACACAACCATACCGGAGGTAATCGTTTCATTTATTAACGAATGGTGACTATTTAGCCGCAGTTGTAGCAGAGCATCATCAGCAGGTGCAGAGGGTGATAACTGTCACTCAGGCGACATGTCAGAGGAGTGAGAAGTGACGTTTATGCCGGAAGCGCAACGCGCTCTCCGGCATAAGGGCGATAGCAGGACTTAACGCGAGATAATCAGGTGGATACCGAAACCGGCAAACAGAACGCCTGCCATGCCATCGACCCACTTAGCCAGTCGCTGATACCTGGTGCGGATCCACGGCAGCGCAAAAATCGCCGCCACCAGGGTAAACCAGGCAAAGGTTTCACCGACAATCAGCAGGAACAGACCCCAGCGCTCTGCCGAACCGACATCGTCGCCAACAAACAGCGAGAAGACGCTGCCGAAGTAGATAATCGCTTTAGGATTCGACAGGTTCGTCAGCAGGCCTTTGAGAAAGCTCATGCCGCGTTTCGGCAGCGCAACCACCGGCTCATCCTGCTGCGGCTGTTTATGGCGCTGACGTGCCGAACACATCAGTTGCCAGCCCATCCACAGCAGATAAAGTCCACCGCCGACCATAATGATCTGATGCAGCCAGGCCATTTTTTCCAGAATCAGATGCAGCCCCATCAGCGCCACACCCGCCCAGACCACAATGCCCAGCGTAATGCCCAGTACACCCATCATCGCCTCTTTGCGTGAACGGCTGGCGGCGGTTTGTGATACGAAAAAGAAATCGGGGCCGGGGCTCATCAGCGCCACCAGATGCACCAGCGCTACAGTAGCGAATAACATCAGCATAATCAGTGTCCTTTACTCTTCATCATCAAGATGCTCTTTGATCATCACCAGGAAAGGTTTGCCAAAGCGCTCCAGTTTGCGGTGACCCACGCCATTGACGCTGAGCATCTCGGACGCGCTGACCGGCATCTGTTCTGCCATCTCTATCAGTGTGGCGTCATTGAACACCACATAAGGCGGGATATTCTCTTCATCGGCGATCGCTTTTCGCAGCTTACGCAGCTTGGCGAACAGTTTGCGATCGTAGTTGCCACCGTGAAACTTCGCCGGACTGCTGCTCTTTGTTTTTGCAGTAATCAGTCGCGGCACCGCCAGCATCAGTGGCACTTCACCGCGCAGCACGGGGCGCGCCGCTTCGGTGAGCTGCAGTGCCGAATGCATAGCGATGTTCTGCGTCACCAGCCCCAGATGGATTAACTGACGTAACACGCTGACCCAGTGTTCGTGGCTCTGATCTTTGCCCAATCCATAGATCGGCAGCTTGTCATGGCCCTGTTCACGGATACGCTGATTGTTGGACCCGCGCAGCACCTCAACGATATAGCCCATACCGAAGCGTTGTCCCACGCGGTAGATGCCGGAGAGCGCTTTTTGTGCTTCAACCAGACCGTCATAACGCTTAGGCGGATCGAGACAGATGTCGCAGTTATCGCACGGCTGCTGGCGACCCTCGCCAAAATAGTTCAGCAGTACCAGACGGCGGCAGGTCTGTGCTTCCGCAAACGCGCCCATGGCGTTGAGTTTGTGACGCTCAATATCCTGCAGCGGCCCTGGCACTTTCTCTTCCAGACATTTACGCAGCCAGGCCATATCGGCCGGATCGTAAAGCATCATCGCCTCTGCGGGCAGACCATCTCGTCCGGCACGCCCGGTTTCCTGATAATAGGACTCAATATTGCGCGGGATATCGAAGTGGACCACAAAACGGACATTGGGCTTGTTGATGCCCATGCCAAAGGCCACCGTCGCCACCACGATTTGCAGATCGTCACGCTGGAACGCTTCCTGCACCCGGCCACGCTGCTCGCTGTCGATCCCGGCGTGGTAGGCCCCGACGCTGAAGCCCCGGCTTTGCAGTCGTGCGGCGGTGTCTTCCACCTTCGCCCGGCTGTTGCAGTAG
Source organism: Pantoea sp. E956-1 (assembly GCF_982223955.1). Taxonomy (NCBI): domain Bacteria; kingdom Pseudomonadati; phylum Pseudomonadota; class Gammaproteobacteria; order Enterobacterales; family Erwiniaceae; genus Pantoea; species Pantoea sp. E956-1. The sequence goes on from NZ_CEUYZP010000007.1 coordinate 34,829, forward strand.
ATAATGCCGCACTTGCCGCGCTGATCCTGAACGTAACGCAGCAGCTGATCGGTGGGTTTGAATTTCTCCACCAGCGTGTAGCGGATATTAGGGCGATCAAAACTGCTGATCTGGATCAGCGGATCCTGCATGTGCAGCAGGTTAACGATGTCGTTGCGGGTGGTTTCATCCGCGGTAGCGGTCAGCGCCATTACCGGTAATTCCGGGAAGCGCTGACGCATCTTGCCGAGTGCGCCATATTCCGGGCGGAAATCGTGGCCCCACTGGGAAATACAGTGTGCTTCATCCACCGCCAGCATCGCCGGTTGCCAGTGCGCCAGATTTTCCAGGAAGTTATCCATCATCAGGCGTTCAGGGGCGATATAGAGCAGCTTAACCCGACCGGTGCGGCAATCGGCCATCACCGTCTGCTGCTGATCGCGCGTCATGGTGGAGTTGAGATAGGCAGCCGCCACACCGTTCGCCAGCAGTTGATCGACCTGATCTTTCATCAGCGAGATCAGCGGCGACACCACCAGTGTCAGCCCCTCGCGCACCAGCGCCGGGATCTGATAACAGAGCGATTTACCACCGCCGGTGGGCATCACCACCAGACAATCGCGCCCGCTCAGCGCCTGATTAATGATCGTCTGCTGACCGGGACGAAAATGCTGGTAGCCGAAGGTATCCTGCAATACCTGCTGCGCCAGCGCTTCCTGATTAAGAACTGCCGAGGTTGCCACGCGATTCCTGTCTTTCGTTAGGGATTAGAACAAGTCGTTAAGTGTTACACCCACACCCAGACGCGTCTGGCGATGGTTGTAGTCGATCAGTGATTCACCGTAACCGCTAAACACCTGAGTATAGAAGCGAACGTGCTCAGTGATAGGGTAGCTCCAGCCCAGGGTAGCGCCGCCATAACCGCTGTTCCAGTTATAGTTGCCCTCTACGCTGAAGATATTGTCGCCGAGCTTATAGCCCAGACGGGTGCGGTAGTAACCCATGTATTTGGTGATATCAGGATTATCATCGCTGTTCGCCCCTTCAGGGATACGATACCAGGGTTTGATTTCCGCCAGGAAGTTACCATTCTCTGCCATCAGACGCGCATAGACGCGGTTCCAGCTGCGCGAGGTGGGATCGCTTCGTCCGTTGGATTGGTGATTCAGACCCACTTCGACATCACGCAGTGTCCAGCCCGCCAGCGAATAGTCGGTCGCCCAGCCCAGGAAAATCTGCGGCTCATAGTTGGTCTCACGGAATGGCGATGACTCCGCGCTATTCGACAGCTGCCACCAGGAACGCTGGGTGTAAGAGGCTGCCAGCACCGAGTTGTCGCCCAGAATACCGCGCCATAGCGGAAATGCCAGGCTGAGCTGGAATTTCACTTCATCTTTGCGGGCATTCTCACCCCAGTTATAGGAGGAGATCGCCTCTTTATTGAGGTCGCTGGTATAGGTGTAGAGCAGGTAGTTGTTCTCGTAAGGATAGAGAACAAACGGGTTATCATGCTTCTCCAGCAGGTTAGCAATAATGCTGCCCTGAACCTGTGGTGCGTCATGAACCTCTTTAATATGGGCTTCATCCGCCTGCGCCAGCGCAGGAAATATCAACATTGCCGCCAGCAAGGCGCGATGCTTACGCATATAATTCTCCGGTGAGCAGCTGCGTATCAGAATAACTGAAAGGGTGTCGTAAAAAGCAGGCCATTCTACACGCAAACAGCAATGAGCATGAGTGCTGATTTCTTAAACTGGAAACACCCTCGCAGGCGGCATAGAATACACAACTCGTTCATGTTCCGCGCCCCTCTGGCCCGATTTTTTCAGGACACATCATCATGTCATCACCCGTGCTGACACAGCAGGACGCTCGCCAGCTGGTCGGCGAAATTTTCGTTTACCACATGCCATTTAATCAGGCGTTAGGCCTGGAACTGGTGCGCCTGGACGCAGACTACGCTGAGATCAGCTTCGCTAACAAAACCATGCTGGTAGGCAACCAGGCGCAGCAGATTCTGCACGGCGGCGTTATCGCATCCGTACTGGACGTGGCTGCAGGTATGGTCTGCGTCAGTAATGCGTTAACCCGACAGGAAAGCATCAGTGAAGCGGACCTGCGCCAGCGTCTGTCACGCATGGGCACTATTGATATGCGCGTCGACTATCTGCGTCCCGGACGCGGCGAACGCTTCACCGCCACCAGCAGCCTGCTGCGCGCCGGTAACAAAGTCGCCGTGGCACGCGTGGAGTTGCACAATCAGCAGGGCGACTATATCGCTACGGCTACCGCCACCTATCTTATCGGCTAAATACGCTATTGAATGGATCGCATATGGATACGCAACAAACCCGCCAGGGCGTTGGCTTTGCACTGGGCGCTTACTTTATCTGGGGCATTGCGCCCGCTTATTTCAAGCTGGTAAAACAGGTTCCCGCGACAGAAATCATGACACACCGGGTTATCTGGTCTGCACTTTTTATGCTGTTACTGATTACCCTGAGCCGCAGCTGGCCCGGCGTTCGCAGCGTGTTACGCCAGCCTAAAAAAGTGCTGCTGCTGGCGCTGACGGCCGTGACTATCGGCGGCAACTGGCTGCTGTTTATCTGGGCAGTCAACAATCAGCATATGCTGGAAGCCAGCCTGGGCTACTTTATTAACCCGCTGATCAACGTGGTGTTCGGCATGCTGTTTTTACGCGAACGGTTTCGCCGTCTGCAGTGGCTCGCCGTGCTGCTGGCCACCGTCGGCGTGCTGGTGCAACTGTGGCAGTTTGGGTCGTTACCGATTATCGCGCTGGGCCTGGCGCTGAGTTTTGCCCTGTATGGCCTGGTGCGTAAAAAGATTCAGGTCGATGCGCAGAGCGGCATGCTGATTGAAACCCTGTGGCTGTTTCCGCTGGCGGCGATTTACCTGTTTGGCTTTGCCGACAGCGCCACCAGCCACTTATCTGCCAACCCGCTGAGTCTCAACCTGAAGCTGATAGCGGCGGGCATTGTGACCACCATTCCGCTGATGCTGTTTGCGGCGGCCTGCAGTCGTCTGCGACTTTCCACCGTAGGCTTCTTTCAGTATCTCGGCCCGACGCTGATGTTTGTGCTGGCGGTCGCGTTTTACGGTGAGACCATCACGCCAGACAAGATGGTGACCTTTGGTTTCATCTGGCTGGCGCTGCTGGTATTTGTCTGCGATGCGGTGGCGTTTTCATTCCGTTCCCGTTCGCGCATAGCGTGAAATAAAGCGCGCTAAAGCCGGGCCGGTCAGCAGGATGGTAAACAGACGCAACGTCTGCAACGCCATCACAAACGCCATGTTGACCTGAGTCCCCGCGGCAATGATCGCCACCGTGTCCAGCCCGCCTGGACTGGTGGCGAGATAGGCCGTCATCAGATCGATATCCAGCATTTGCGTCAGCATCCACGCCAGTCCGCCACACAACAGCATCAGTCCGAAGATCGAAGCCAGCATCTGCGGCAGCGTGCGCAGTGCCAGCAGAAAAATCGGGCGGGTGAACCGTAATCCCACGCTCCAGCCAATCAGTGCATAGGCCACGGCCAGCAGCCATTCCGGCACCTGTAACACCGCGATGTCGCTGCTGTTCAGTGCCGCACCCGCCAGCGCAGGCAGCAGCAGCGCGCCAGAAGGGATGCGCAGCCGGGTGCCCAGCCACGCGCCCGTCAGCATCACCACCAGGGTGATGGCAAAACCCTGATTCAGCGGTGGAAACCAGAGCAGCGAGACGCTGTGCGCCTCATCGCCCAGCCCGATGCGCGCTACCAGTGCAGCCGCCGAGGCGACAAACAGCACCCGCAGATACTGCATGAATGCGACCAGCCGCACGTCAGCGCCAAAGTCACCCGCCATCGCCACCATGGCCGATGCACCGCCAGGCGACGATCCCCATGCGCCCGTCGGGCCAGGCAGATGACTGAAACGCACCAGCAGAAAACCTGACAGGCCGCTGGCCGCCAGCGTCAGCAGCAGCACTGCCAGCACGATCGGCCAATCCTGAATCAGCGGTGTCAGAATCGAGGGCGACAGGCTCTGCGCAATCATGCAGCCCAGCACGGCCTGAGCGAGCAGGAACAGCCGTTTATCAATTCGCAGCGTGGCACCCGACAGCCCCATCACCACACCCACAATCATTGGTCCCAGTAACAGCGCGGCAGGCACATGAAAATAGTGCAGCACCGCGCCCAGTAATACCGAGATCAGCAGCAGCAGTGTCCACTGCGCGCGCAACGAAAAAGCGTCCATAAGAAGTTAATAATTTGTAAAAACAGGAGGGTCAGAGTACGCAGAAACGGGGATGAGAGCCAGCAGAACGGGCCATCTCAGATGGCCCGTTCTTATTTTACAGCCAGTTTTTACGTTTGAAATAGAGATAAGGCGCCAGTCCGGCCAGAATCATCAGTCCTATCGCCGCCGGATAACCAAAGCTCCACTTCAGTTCCGGCATAAACTCAAAGTTCATCCCGTAGCTGGAGGCCACCAGCGTCGGCGGCAGAAACACCACGGAGACCACCGAGAAGATCTTGATGATGCGGTTCTGCTCGATGTTGATGAAACCCATAGCCGCCTGCATCAGGAAGTTAACCTTCTGAAACAGTGATTCGTTATGCGGCAACAGCGATTCGATATCGCGCAGAATTTCACGCGCCTGCTCCAGCTGATTACCCGGCAAACGTGCTTTGCGTACCAGGAAGTTCAGGGCGCGCTGGGTATCCATCAGACAGAGGCGCACCTTCCAGCCGATATCTTCCAGTTCCGCTAATCGCGACAGCGCCTGATCGTACTCTTCACCCTGCTGACCTTCCATGATCACCCGGCTGAGTTTCTCCAGTGCGCTGTAGATGTTCTCGATTTCGTCCGCCAGCTGCTCGATTTTGGTTTCAAACAGGTCAAGCAGTAGCTCAAAGGCATTGCCATCGATCAGGGTCTGGTTTCGGGCGCGCATGCGATAGAGACGGAAAGCAGGCAGCTCACGTTCGCGCAGCGTGTAGAGGCGGCCTTCACGGATGGTGAACGCCACGGTGGAGTTACCGGCGTGATCGTCAGCATCTTCATAGAAGAAGAAGGAGTGGATATGCAGGCCATCTTCATCTTCGAAGAAGCGTGCCGAGGCCTCGATATCTTCCAGCTCAGGCCGTGTTGCCAGACTCTGGCCCAGCTCAGATTGCACGCGATCACGTTCGCCCTCTTCCGGCTCGATCAGATCGACCCAGACAGAGGTCGTCAGTTTGTCGTTTTCGTCTTCCAGCTCCAGTCGCGTCAGGCGGCTGTGATCCAGTTTAAATGCGCTCAGCATAGCAATACTCCCCATTGCAGACTAAATGGGACAAGGCAGTCCGCCGTTCCTCAACATGGAACGGGCAGCCTGAACACGGAAACAGAGTTTCAGAGATAAATCAGTGCTGACTCGCGACGGAATCAAAAAGGGAGGTCGCTGATAACCGCTAAGGCTACCCGCGTAAAGAGGTAGCCTTAGATGTTATTCCTGGAATCCAGGTCATTGAGCCAGCATCGACTGGGCGTGTCCAAGGCATTGTCCTCTCATGATAATAGTGGGCGCATGTTACGCTGAGACGAAAAAGCCGTCAACCGCACGCTAAAGCGTTTCCAGCTTCGCGTAAGCCGCCACCAGCCACTTGATTCCCTGCCCCTGAAACGCCACCTGAAGTCGGCTATGCTCACCGCTGCCTTCCAGATTAATGATGGTGCCTTCGCCAAATTTTGCGTGATGAACACGCTGACCCAGCGCGAATCCACTGTCATTTTTGGTCACCGGGGCACCCATCCGCTGATGGTTTACCGGACGGCTGACGCTGGCGCGCAGACGCACTTCTTCTATGCACGCTTCGGGCAGTTCACCGATAAAACGGGACGGCCGGTGATACACTTCCTTACCATAGAGTCGCCGGGTTTCGGCGTAGGTCAGTGTCAGCTTGAGCATCGCACGGGTCACGCCGACATAAGCCAGACGACGCTCCTCCTCCAGCCGGCCACCTTCATCCAGTGACATCTGGCTCGGAAACATGCCCTCTTCCATGCCGACGATAAACACCTGGCTGAACTCCAGCCCTTTTGCCGAGTGGAGCGTCATCAGCTGAACTGCATCCTGCCATTTGTCTGCCTGACCTTCGCCCGCTTCCAGCGCCGCGTGGGATAAAAAGGCCTGCAGTGGCATCAGATCTTCATCTTCATCCTGATAGCTGAACTGCCGCGTAGCGGTCACCAGCTCCTCAAGGTTTTCGATACGCGCCTGACCCTTCTCACCTTTTTCCTGCTCATACATCAGCCACAGGCCAGAGTCTTTGATGACCCGGTCGGTCTGAACATGCAGCGGTAATTCGGCGGTTTCGGTTGCCAGTGAATCAACCAGTTCACAGAAGCGTTGCAGCGCAGATGCAGCCCGACCGGCCAGCGCACGGCTTTGCAGCAGTTCACGCGTTGCCTGCCACAGCGTCATCTGACGTTCACGGGCGGTCTGCCGCACCACGTCGAGCGTGCGATCACCCACGCCGCGTGTCGGGGTATTCACCACGCGTTCAAATGCCGCGTCGTCATTGCGGTTCGCCATCAGACGCAGATAGGAGAGCGCATCTTTAATCTCCTGACGTTCGAAGAAGCGCATGCCGCCATAAATACGGTACGGCATGCTGCTTTGCAGCAGCGCCTCTTCCAGCACACGCGACTGGGCGTTGCTGCGATAGAGAATCGCGCAGTCGTTGAGCGCGCCGCCGTTCTCCATCCAGACCTTAATGCGGTTAACCACGAAGCGCGCTTCATCCAGCTCATTAAAGGCGCAGTAGATCGAGATCGGTTCGCCATCGCTGCCTTCGGTCCAGAGCTCTTTACCCAGACGACCATTGTTGTTAGCGATCAGGGCGTTGGCGGCTTTCAGGATGTTATTGGTTGAACGGTAGTTCTGCTCCAGACGGATCGTTTCCGCGCCGGGGAAATCCTGCAGGAAGCGCTGAATATTCTCGACCTGTGCGCCGCGCCAGCCGTAGATCGACTGGTCATCATCGCCCACGATGATCACCCGGCCGCTGTCCCCCGCCAGCATCCGAATCCAGGCATACTGAATGTTGTTGGTATCCTGGAACTCATCCACCAGCACATTGGTAAAGCGTTCGCGGTAATGATTAAGAATGTGTGGCTTGTTGAGCCATAACTCATGGGCGCGCAGCAACAGCTCGGCAAAGTCGACTAAACCGGCGCGGTCACAGGCTTCCTGATAGGCCTGATAGATGCGCAGCCAGGTCTGCTCAATCGGGTTGCCGTAGCTTTCGATATGCTTTGGCCGCAGGCCTTCATCTTTTTTGCCGTTGATGTACCACATGCCCTGACGCGCAGGCCACTGTTTGTCATCAAGGTTCATTGATTTGATCAGGCGCTTGAGCAGACGTAGCTGATCTTCGCTGTCGAGGATCTGAAAATCCTGTGGCAGACCGGCGTCAAGATGATGGGCGCGCAGTAAGCGGTGCGCCAGACCGTGGAAGGTTCCGATCCACATCCCGCCCTGACTGGTGCCGATCAGATGCTCGATACGGTGACGCATCTCCGCTGCCGCTTTATTGGTAAAGGTCACCGCCATAATTGAATAGGGCGAGCAGTTCTCCACCGACATCAGCCAGGCAATGCGATGCACCAGCACCCGCGTTTTACCACTGCCCGCGCCTGCCAGCACCAGCAGGTTACTGCGCGGTGCCGCAACGGCAGCGCGCTGATTGTCATTCAAACCATCGAGCAGTTCAGAAACGTCCATAAGCACCGATTACCAAAGAAAAAACGCCGTCGTCACACTGATTATTCCGCCTGCCGCAAGGCATTATCGCTGCCAGTCAGGCTGCGATACAGATGCCGGATAAGGGACGGCGGCAAAACAGAAAAGAGGAGACGACTGGATAAATTTACAGCCATTATAGCAGTGAGGTGAGTGATGCCAACCGCGAAATTTCGACATGCGGCAACAGGCGCGCATCCGGGATATGCATCAGGTTGCCCTGCCGGAGGTTAATCCAGCAGGCCTGCAGCCCGCAGCGCAGTGAGCCCGCCACGTCGGTGGTCAGGTCATCACCCACATGCAGAATATGGTGTGGCGCGATATCCAGGCGTTGTGCGGCAAGCTGATACATATCCTGCCACGGCTTGGCGCGCCCGTCCGGGCCGGCCCGCAGTGTGAAGCGGAAGTATTCGGCAATGCCCATTTTTTCCGGGCAGGCGTTGCCGTTGGTGACTGCCACCAGCGGGATTTTTTCCGCCAGCGCTTTCAGCGTCTGGTGCGTCTCATCCGGCATCTCGACCTGACTCCGCCACTGATGGAAGACCGCCATCACTTCTGCAGCGCCCGCTGTAGCTTCAGCGGCAGAGAGGCCGATATTCAGCATCGCCAGCTCAACCGAACGGCGTCGCCACTCCGAAACATCATGATAGATATCAGGTTCGCGCTGCAGCAGTTCATCGCGCAACTGCTGATAATCCTGCGGCGTGAAGTCACGCAGCGCCGGATGAAAAGCCTGCAACGCGGCATGGGATTCCAGGGTGGTGCGACGGATGACCGGGTAGTTATCGTAGAGTGTGTCATCAAGGTCGAAGGTCATGGCTTTTATGGCCGACAGCGGACGATAAAACTTCATTCGTTCTTTCCTCGTTTGGCGCGGGGATGCGCAGCGTCATACACCGAAGCCAGATGCTGGAAGTCGAGATGGGTATAGATCTGGGTCGTCGACAGATTTGCATGACCCAGCAATTCCTGTACGGCGCGCAGGTCACCACTGGATTCCAGCAGATGCGTGGCAAAAGAGTGTCGCAGCTTATGCGGATGGATATGGCTGGCCACGCCCTGTCGGATGCCCCATTCGGCAAAGCGTTTCTGCACGTTACGTGGCGAGATGCGGTTGCCGCGCGTCGAAAGAAACAGCGCATCATCCTGGGCGCCAAAGGTTTCACGCAGCGGCAGCCAGTGCTGGATCCAGGTGACCGCCGTGCGACCAATCGGTATCCGGCGCTCTTTGCTGCCCTTACCGACGACCCACACTTCACCTGAATCGAGATCGACGTGGCGACAATCCATATTCACCAGTTCAGAGAGACGCAAACCGCCGCCATACATCACTTCCAGCATCGCCCGGTCGCGCACCGCCAGCGGATCGCTAAGGTCGATCTCCAGCAGCTGATTCACTTCATCAACATCAATGTTTTTAGGCAGATGGCGCGCTTTACGCGGCGTCATCACCCCTTTGGCCGGATTAGCAGAGAGCAAACCCTGGCTCACCTGCCAGTCGAGAAAACTGCGCAGAGCGGAGAGCCGCAGCGCGAGGCTGCTGGCGGCCAGTCCGGCACGACGGCTGCGTGCCGCCATGCTGCGCACCTGCGCCGGTTCAAGCTGTGCCCAGCTGCTGAGCTTAATCTCATCCGCAATCGCCACCAGCGCGGCAAGCTGGCGCGCATAGCTACTCTGAGTTAACGGACTGAGCTGGCGCTCCACTTTCAGGTAGCGCAGAAATCCGTCGACGGCCTCCTGCAGCGCGCTGCTCATGTGCGTTCAACCCAGCGGGAGAGCAGATCAGGCATCATCTGCGACAGATGCTGCAACAGCAGTGTCCCCATGCCCGATTGATAGTGCTGGCTGTCACGACTGCTGAACACCAGCACGCCGAGATCGCCCTCCTCACCCATCAGCGACATCGCAACCGACCCGATCGCTTTGGCCTGCGGCAGCAGCAGCAGCAGTTCCGGCCCATTGATATTGCCAAGATAGTGATGCTGGTTACCAAAGCGCTGAATACGCAGCGGTTCAAACGCCTGACGCGAGAGGCTCAGCTGAAAGAAATCGGAGGGCGCGCCCAGCAGCCATTTATCACTGAACAGCCGCACATTGGCACCCGCCAGGCCCAGCTCACGCGCCCAGCGATGCAGACGGTTAAGCATATCCTGCAGCGAGTCAGCCGCGGCCAGATGACTTTCCAGCGACAGCAGACGGTCAAACAGTTCGTGGTTAGCGCTGGCCTGCTCCATCAGTAGCGTGATCTCTTCTTCCAGCCGCTGGATATGGTTGCGTTGCCGCGCCATATGCCATTCGACCAGCGAGACGCTGCCACGCACCGGATGCGGCACGGCCATCTGTTCAACTGCACGGGCATTGCGGATAAAGAAATCGGGATTCTGCCGCAGATAATCACTGACGGCCTGATCGTCCAGCAGAACCGAACTGTCAGCCTGCTCTTCGATATTTTTCATAGATGAATAAACCCATCGTAGACGTGTGTCGCAGGCCCGGTCATGTAGAGCGGCTGACCGGCGCCTTTCCAGGAGATATGCAGCGTTCCGCCAGGCAGATCGACACGCACTTTCGGTGCCAGAATGCCCTGCTGAATGCCGCATGCAACGGCAGCACAGGCGCCGCTGCCGCATGCCTGCGTTTCACCCGCTCCGCGTTCGTAGACGCGCAGGCGGATATGTTCGGGATTGATGATCTCCATAAAACCGACATTGACGCGATCCGGGAAGCGTTCATGACTCTCCAGAATCGGGCCCAGCAGTTCAACCTGCGCAGTTTTGACACTTTCAACCTGAATAACGCAGTGCGGATTACCCATCGACACCGCACCCAGCATCACCGTCTGCTCGGCCACACGTAGCAGATAGAGATTTTCGGTTTTGTTGGCACGGAACGGCACCTGCTGAGGCTCAAAGTTTGGCTCGCCCATGTTCACGCGCACCTGGTCGTCAGGCGTGACGGTCAACACCATACGGCCATTCTGCGTACTGACCCGGATGTCGCTTTTGTTGGTCAGCCCTTTCAGCTGAACAAAACGGGCAAAGCAGCGCGCACCGTTGCCGCACTGTGCCACTTCACTGCCATCGGCGTTGAAAATGCGATAGTGGAAATCGAGATCGGGATCGTAAGGCGGTTCAACAATGAGCAGTTGGTCAAAACCGATCCCCAGATGACGATCGGCCAGCCGGCGGATCAATTCCGGCGAAAAGAAGACGTTTTGTGTCACCGCATCCACAACCATAAAATCGTTGCCGAGACCGTGCATTTTGGAGAACTGCATTTTTTGCTCCGCCGGATAAGCCATCAGATTAGTTCGCTAGTGCGCCTGAATTGCCGGTAACCAGACCGCCGACATCGGCTTTAGTGGCATCCGCTTTCTGGCGTTCAGTCGGCGCTTGTTGTTTCTTCGGCTGGTCCTTCGGCGGGAAGTAGAGCGGTCCTTTCAGACCACAACCTGCAAGGCTGATTACTGCCAGTGTCATGGTCAACAGGCTTATTACTTTCTTCATTCTTTATGCTCTTCATGTCCTTTATCAGGATGCTTATCATCGCAGTTGAAGGTGGAAAAGCAACAGGAAATCCCCGCAAATAGCGTGAACCGGGTGACAAGCCAGGAAGATAGCGGCTACCTGCAGAGCGCAGACAGCCCGTCAGCATCAATGCACCTGATAGCGCGGTTGATAGTCGCTGTTGTCGTTGTCAGGCTGCGACGTACACAGCTGTGTCAGCGTCTGGCTACGAAACGGAATCACCTGGAATCGCTCACCGGTGTTCACAATCTGGTAGAACTGCGGCAGGTTGAAGTTGATAAAACTTGAGCCATAGGTAAAGCGATCGTGCGATGAAGAGTAGAAGCGGCTGACGTCGCGTACCAGCTCCTCTTTGCTGCCTTCACAGTGATGATAGACCTCAACCCGATTAGTCTCATCGAGGATGTAGATATTAAAGCCACGCTCATCGGTCGTGTTTTCAAAGAAGAACTGAATGATGCCTTCACTGGCATAACCGTTGACCACGGGTGGCAGCGGCGTCTGATTCGTTTCGACTTTGATAGAGAGCCCGTGCAGCTTGTTGTTGGAGATCGCGCCATAAAACTCAACCGCGTTTTCCAGCTTCTGCACCGAAACGCTCATGCGTTCAAAGAACAGGCCCCAGGTCTCACCCGCCATACGCAGCGCTTTAAAGCGGCCCGGCTCCTGACGCGTGCTGGAGAGGCGCAGCTCAATGCATTCTGAGACCAGTTGCTGTACCCGCGTCCGAATCAGACCGCGCAGGTGCTGGCTGTAGCAGAACACCTCCACCGTATCGGGCGGCGCAGCATCCTGATGCATCTTGCCGAGAATGGTTTTCAGCCCTTCGATCATCGCCTGCTCGCCACTGAAGTGCAGCGTACGCACCTCATTCCAGGAGTTGCGATAGAGCAGATCGATGCTGCCAATCAGGCACTGCTGCTGCTGACCAAAGCTAAAGACATCCAGCTTGCGGAAGTCAAAGTGCACCACCTGATTACGAAAGGCCGCCGTCGGATCGTGTTCAAGGTTAACAATAATCGCGAGGTGCCGGATTTCGCACGGACTGTAGAGTGCTTTTGGCGTCGGCGAAGGCAGACGCAGCGGGAAGTGGCTGGAAACATCGTTAACCAGCTCCTGCAGACGCGCCAGATCGCAAACCTCATTGCCTTTAATATGCAGCCGGGTTTTACGGGTCAGCAGTCCATTGAACCACGCCCACGCCACCAGCTTATTCAGGTAGCGATTATATTCCAGCGGCTGATGGCTGATGATCGAATCCATGTCCGGTGCCTGGTTATAGAGATACCAGCCGGAACGGTTGGCGCGGCCAGGCGGCACATGAATAAAGGTCAGATTGGGTTCGGAGAGATCGGGCGAAATCTGCGGATTCACCAGCGTCACTTTGCCCGGCAGCGCTTCAAACGCGGCATACAGTTTACGGGTCAACACACCGATATCCTGCGGGCTGGCGCTGACGCTTAAGTTATTGCGGCGGGCAAAGCGGATCAGGTTGCGATAACTCTGCATCATCGCATCCAGCAATTCATTATGGGCTTCGCGCACCCGCTCGATTTTCCACTCAGCGCGATTGTCCAGAATGGCGATCTTATCTTCGTTCCAGCCCCACTCTTTGACCAGCTGCGATAAAATTTCGCGACGCCAGCCAGTGCGGTGCTGATGATCTTCGGTGCTGAGCTTTTCACACACTTTGAGGTAGAAGCAGCGACGCACCAGGTCAAGACGCGGCTGATCATCAACGCTGGTCAGATAGTGCGTGACGCGCTCCAGCATCATGCAGTAAGGATCAAGTCCGAAGCAGATGATTTCACCGTCGTGCAGCCGCTGTTTGATATCCATCGCCAGCAGTTGCGTGTTCGGGTATTCCCAGCTGTAGGCTTCCAGCAGCAGCGTTTTCAGTACAGCTTTATACGGGGAGTCGATGCTTTTATAGAGCTGCCACAGGCTGGCACCGAAATACTCTTCTGCCGACAGCGTGCCGAGACCGCCAAGATCAAGCCACTCATTGGGGGTCAGAACGCCTTTGGCGTAGAGCGACATGACGTAGTCGTCGTAGTTGTGCTCTTCTTCGCCCGGCACCATATTCCACAGGATGCGTTTGCCCGCCATACGAACCGCGGTACGGTAAAACTCATCCAGCAGTAAAATGTGTTGTGTTGAACCGCAATCTTCCCCGCCCAGACTGCCGCTTTCGTTGTGGCGGAAGCGGTTCTCATCAATCAGAAAGAAACTCACCTCCACGCCCATCGAAACGCACCACTTCTGCAGCAGCGTACATTTGCGCTGCAGATTCAGACGCTCTTCATTATCGAGCCAGGATTGATGACACACCCAGATATCGAGATCCGAGACGCTGTTCTGGCCGACAGATGAGGTGCTGCCCATAGAATAGATCGCCGTGATCGGCATTTCGCCTTTCGGCGCATCGGCATGGCGCAGGTCGCTGTCGCCGGTGAGATCGGCCAGCAGCTGGCGCTGATTTTCATCAGGCGTGAAGAAGCTGATGCCATGTGGAACGCTACCTTCAAGGTAACCCGGCATCTGCGGATGTTGATAATGTAATAAGGTTGGCAGCAGACTGTAGACGCGCTGAAAAGCGGGTCCCATGGCAGCCAGCGCACGATCAACGCGCAGCTGGTTGATTGCATCCAGTCTCTGTTTCAGTGTCTCAATGTAGAGGTACAAGACGTTTCGCCTGATTGTCCCAGTGTTTAAGCACCCTGTTTCCACACTCTGCCGCTTATAGAGTAAAAAATGGGCAGATAATTGCTGGAAACGTGATCAATCTAACACTCGCCAGATTGACCGTAAAGAAAGTTGCGCTACCTGACAGTTTAGCACGTTCTTACCAGCTTCCCGCCTTTTCAGCACTGGTTCCCACGTTGTGGCGTGATAAACCGTGCCTGAAACCGCGCACAGGCCGTTTTCAATCCGTTGAAACTGACAGTATTCACCCAGAGATGATAGGATATTCAGTGAACGATAAAAATGGTTAACAGCATGTTAGACAAAATTTTCAGAATTGCTACAAGACAAAGCCCGCTCGCATTATGGCAGGCACATTATGTACAGCAACGCCTCATGAGTGCCCATCCGGGACTGCGCGTTGAGCTGGTGCCTATGGTCACGAAAGGTGACATTATCCTTGATACGCCGCTGGCAAAAGTGGGTGGCAAAGGGTTGTTTGTCAAAGAACTTGAGCTGGCGATGCAGGATGGCCGTGCCGATATGGCGGTGCACTCGATGAAGGATGTGCCGGTCAGTTTCCCGGAAGGTCTGGGCCTGGTAACCATCTGCGAGCGCGACGATCCGCGCGATGCGTTCGTTTCTCATCATTATGACTCCATCGACGCGCTGCCACAGGGCGCCATTGTCGGCACGTCCAGCTTGCGCCGTCAGTGCCAGATTAGTGCGCGCCGTCCGGATCTGGTAATCCGCTCGCTGCGTGGCAATGTCGGTACCCGCCTCGGCAAGCTCGATGCCGGAGAGTATGACGCGATTATTCTTGCTGTCGCCGGGCTGAAACGCCTGGGACTGGAAGATCGCATTCGTCAGGCGATGCCTGCCGAAGTTTCCCTGCCCGCCGTGGGTCAGGGTGCGGTCGGCATTGAATGCCGTCTGGACGACACCACCTTAATCAGCCTGTTGCAGGCGCTGAATCACGATGACACCGAAGTCTGTGTCCGTGCGGAGCGCGCCATGAACACCCGTTTAGAAGGCGGCTGCCAGGTGCCAATCGGCAGTTTCGCGGTACTGGAAGGCGATGACCTCTGGCTGCGCGGCATGGTCGGCGCACCGGATGGCCGGGTCATGGTCAGCGGTGAACGCCGGGGGCCCCGCGCTCAGGCTGAACAGATGGGCATTTCACTGGCCGATGAACTGCTGAATGGCGGCGCGCGTGAAATCCTGCAAGAAGTTTACCAGGGGCAGCCGCCGGCATGACCATTCTGGTGACGCGCCCGGAACCCGCAGCGGCAGAGCTGGTGTCACGCCTGCATGCCCTTGGTAAACAGGCGTGGAGCCTGCCGCTGATCGAATTTGCGCCGGGCGCTGACCTCGCCTCTCTGCCACAAAAGCTCGCTGCGCTTCGCCCTGGCGACCTGGTTTTTATCCTTTCTCAGCAGGTTATACATTACGCACAACATACCGTCACAGCATGGCCCGCTGAGCTGGACTATTATGCAATTGGTCGCAGCACTGCACTGGCCTTTCATACCGCCAGCGGACAGCAGGTGACCTGGCCTCATGCGCATGAAACCAGTGAAGAATTGATCCAGCTGAATACCCTTCAGCAGGTTACCGGTAAACGTGCGCTGATCCTGCGTGGCGATCCCGGACGCGAGTTGCTGGCTCAGACGTTAACCCGGCGAGGTGCTGAGGTATCGTTTGCAGCCTGTTATCAGCGCTGCCAGAAGTATTATGATGGACCCGTTGAAGGACGCCGCTGGCGCGATCGCGGTGTCTCCGTGCTGGTGGTGACCAGCGGTGAAATGTTACAACAGCTTTTTTCGCTGTTCCCCGCAGTTGATCGCGAGGAATGGCTGCTCAACTGCCGACTGGTTGTCGTCAGTGAACGTTTGGCTACCCTGGCCGCAGGATTGGGTTGGCAGGATATTCAGGTAGCCGATGGTGCCGATAACGATGCGCTGCTGCGCGCGTTACGCTGAACTTTAACAATGGGATGTGCCACATATGACGGAACAAAAAGACTCCTCCGCCATGGTTGAAGAAACCACCCCAGCGGTCGATCGCTCTCCTTCCAGCAACAGCACACCACCGCGTAATGCGAAAAATGGTGGCATGGTGTTGGGTGCAGTTGCGATTGTCATTGCGCTGGCGATTGGTGCGGGTTTATACCTTAACGGGAAACATCAGGCTGATTTACAGGCACAAACCAATCAGAAGCTGAGCGAACAATTAAGCGCGCTGCAACAGCAGGCCAGCAGCGACAAACAGCAGCTGACTCAGCAACTGAGCGGTGCTGAAACCGCGCTGCAGACAGCCCAGACACAGCAGAACGCGTCAGCAAAAGAGCTGGAAACCCTGCGTGAAAAAGTGGCCGTGATTTCTGGTAACGACGTGCGCAGCTGGTTGCTGGCACAGGCGGACTATCTGGTGAAACTGGCTGGTCGCAAACTCTGGAGTGACCAGGATGTTACCACCGCCGCTGCACTGCTGAAAAGCGCCGACGCCAGTCTGGCCGACATGAACGATCCCAGCGTCATGAATGTGCGTCGTGCGCTGACCCAGGATATCAGTAACCTCTCTTCTGTTACGCAGGTCGATTATGATGGCGTCATCCTCAAACTGAATCAGCTGTCAAACAACGTCGATAATCTGCGCCTGGCCGATAACGACAGCGATGATGCGCCGATGGACAGCGACGGCGGTGAACTCTCCGGTTCCGTGCGCGAATGGCGTCAGAATCTGGTGAAAAGCTGGCATAACTTCATGGATGACTTTATAACCATCCGTCGCCGCGATAACACTGCACAGCCGTTGCTGGCACCTAATCAGGATGTTTACCTGCGTGAGAATATCCGTTCGCGTCTGCTGATTGCTGCTCAGGCAGTACCGCGCCATCAGGATGAGATTTATAAACAATCTATCGACACCGTGTCCGCGTGGGTTCGGGCCTGGTACGACACCAACGATGCCGCGACTAAAGCCTTCCTTGCCCAGCTGGATGAGCTGAGCCAGCAGAACATCAATATGGATCTGCCGGATAACCTGGAAAGTCAGCCGTTGCTGGAACAGCTGATGCAGACCCGCGTTCGGAATCTGTTAGCACAACCTTCTGCCGCTGCTAATCAGCAGGGAGGCTAAGCATGCTTAAGGTATTTATCCTCTTTATCCTGCTGATTGCTGGCGTAGTGCTGGGACCGATGATTGCCGGTCATCAGGGCTACGTGCTGATTCAGACAGATAACTGGAATATCGAAACCAGCGTCACCGGCCTGGTCATTATTCTCATCCTCAGCCTGCTGGTGATTCTGGCCGTGGAATGGCTGCTGCGCCGCGTGCTGCACACCGGGGCGCGAACCCGTGGCTGGTTTACCGGACGTAAACGCCGTCGCGCCCAGCGTCATACCCAGTCGGCGCTGATGAAGCTGGCAGAAGGCGACCACCGTCAGGTGGAAAAACTGCTTTCTAAAGATGCCGATCATGCTGATGTGCCGGTGGCGAACTACCTGCTGGCAGCAGAAGCTGCGCAACAGCGTGGTGATGAAATCCGAGCCAATCAGCATCTTGAACGTGCTGCAGAGCTGTCGGAAAACAACACTATTCCGGTAGAAATTGCCCGCGCCCGTATTCAGCTGGCACGTAACGAAGATCATGCTGCGCGTCATAGCATTGACCGTCTGCTGGAAGTGGCACCGCGTCATCCTGAAGTGCTGCGCCTGGCCGAACAGGCGTATGTCCGTACTGGTGCCTGGAGTGCATTGCTGGATATTCTGCCCGCCATGCAGAAGGCGCAGGTTGGCGATGAACTGCATCGTGATGCGTTACAGCAGCAGGCCTGGCTGGGTCTGATGAATCAGGCAATGGCCGACCAGGGCAGCGATGGGCTGAAGCGCTGGTGGAACAATCTGAGCCGCAAAACTCGTCAGGACACAACCCTGCAGGTGGCCATGGCGGATCATCTGATTGAATGCAACGATCACGACACCGCGCAGTCGATTGTGCTGGAGGGCCTCAAGCGTCATTATGACGATCGTCTGGTACTGCTGATGCCTCGCATCAAAAGCGGTAATCCGGAAGCGCTGGAGAAGGCATTACGCCAGCAGATCAAACAGCATGGCGCAACGCCATTGCTGCACAGTACGCTGGGACAGCTGCTGATGCGTCATGGTGAATGGCAACAGGCTGCTGAGGCACTGCAGCAGGCGCTGGCACAGCGTCCTGACGCGTTTGATTATGCATGGCTGGCGGATGTTTATGATCGCCTGCGTCGCCCGGAAGAAGCAGCGAAGATGCGTCGTGAAGGGTTGTTACTCACATTGAAGAACAATCCCAACGCCTGATCCTCTTTTGATACCTGATAAAGCCGGGCTTGCCCGGCTTTTTTGTGCCCGCAATCTGCCAGCACGTTTCCGCAGGCAAAAAAAACACCTGCCACTGGCAGGTGTAAGATCAGGTCGGTAAGACAACCGGGAGGTACCTGACTCAACGTGGTGTCTGTTAACCCTGTAAGGCTTACGCGATACAGGCAGGCAGACAACAGGTACCTAAAATTGGCTCTGCATCATTCCCAGGTTTATGTAGCATTAGCAGACATAAGAGGTGGAATGAGCATCTACAGCAGAAGTATTGCACAAGCCGTGCCAGGTTTATAATTATCTTTAAAATCACAATAAATCAGCAGGTTAAAGAATTAGCCCAAAGCTTCATCCAACAGGCCTGCCGGGAAATGTCGGTATCAGGCGACAGCTGGCATTTTCTCTGTCTCTGAATGGAGACAGCAAGGTCAATCTCTTTGTGAATTCAACAATAACAATGACTTATTTGTCGGCAATTCACGACGCTGTTGCTCCTGCTTATATTGCGAACGGAATCAAAGCATAGTAACTCTGGTTGCAACGGATAAGCTCATACGCTGCCTGCTCTCAGCGCTGTGCGGGCTAGGGTTTACAGCAATGAAGATGCTCAATGCGCAGGGAATACGGTCAGAGGAGGAAAGCGTCCCACGCCAGGGACAAAAACGCCGGGAGCGTTTTTGAACAACGCAAAGCGTTGGCCCGTTTACGGGCGCACCTCAGGGATGAGGTGCGTAATCGCGTGGGCCGAGCGGCCATGGATGGCATTAGCGCCTTTCCGATCTGACCGTATTCCCTTCGGAGGCTCGAACTCACCGCTACGTTGTTCCACAGCATGCGCCCCGGCTTAAACCTTCTGCAAAGATCCTCATCCTCTTTTCTGCAGACGAAAAAAAACCTGTCTTTTCAGACAGGTTTCTAAAATGGTCGGCGAGAGAGGATGACTCTGCTCTGCGAGCAGCGCCCTTCGGGCCGTTGCTGAAGCAACGTTGTCTCGCTGCGCTCGGCTCAAACCTCCTTCGGAGGTCCTCATCCTCTTTCTACAGACGAAAAAAAACCTGTCTTTTCAGACAGGTTTCTAAAATGGTCGGCGAGAGAGGATTCGAACCTCCGACCCACTGGTCCCAAACCAGTTGCGCTACCAAGCTGCGCTACTCGCCGATTTTTTTAACTGTTTTGCCTGGTGCGAAGAGAGGGACTTGAACCCTCACGTCCGTTAAGACACTAACACCTGAAGCTAGCGCGTCTACCAATTCCGCCACCTTCGCGTTTCCCAGCAAAATCTGGGGTGGCTAATGGGACTCGAACCCACGACAACTGGAATCACAATCCAGGGCTCTACCAACTGAGCTATAGCCACCACAATACTTAATGTCACAAGTTAAAAACCTGCAGCATTTAAATCTCTACTGCCAACCGCGGTAAATCAACCACCGAAGCTCATGCGCACAAACGATATGGCGCGCCCGACAGGATTCGAACCTGAGACCTCTGCCTCCGGAGGGCAGCGCTCTATCCAGCTGAGCTACGGGCGCGTAGCGCCGTTGCGGATGTGCATACTAGAGATAAGCGCCCATCGTGTCTAGTGCTTTTTAAATAAAAAGACGCGTTTGATTACGCTTTGTGCATTTTGTCGACAAATAGTGCATTTCCTCTCTCTCAACGCGTAAAAATGCGGCATTTATCAGCAATATCAGAGATCGCCACGCCAGTGATAGCGCAAATATTTAAGCAGTTTTAATTGCCTGCGCAGGCGGCCTGGTTGCCGAATCAGACGGTAGAGCCACTCCAGCCCCAGCCGCTGCCAGATCTCAGGCGCTCGCTTCACATGGCCGGTGAAAACATCGTAGGTTCCACCCACGCCCATATAGAGCGCATCAGGCCAGTGCGCACGGCACGCCAGCATCAATAGCTCCTGACGCGGCGACCCCAGCGCTACAGTCACCAGCTTCGCGCCGCTGGCAGCAATCCGGGCAAACAGCGCATCCTGATCGGCTGGCGCAAAATAGCCATCCTGCGCCCCGACAATATTCACATTCCACTGACGACGTAGCTTATCGCAGGTTTCATCCAGCACCTGCTGACGCCCACCGATAAGAAACACTGGCGTTCCTTCCCGCCCGGCGCGTTCCATCAGCGCTTCCCATAAATCTGCACCCGCAATGCGCTGCACCGAAGCGTGTGGATACTTTTTACGAATCGAGCGCACAATGCTGATGCCATCGGCGTACGCATATTCCGCCTGCGCTAACAGCGTGCGTAATCCCTCATCCCGCTCAGCGGTCAGGATCTTCTCCGCATTGATCGCTACTAAAATACCGCTGCGAACGCTCTGCGGCGGCATCAGAAAATTCACCGCCGACGGCATGTTTTCGAAGCCATACAACTCAACGCCGCGAATCCGGTACTGCGGCGTCTCAGTTAACTTTGTCATATCTTCCGTCAATCCCAGAGGTTAATCAGAGGGAGCTGTGCAACACCCGCCTGCTGCGGTCGCGAATTAAACCTGCGCGATCCAGTAACCAGAAAAGTAATTTAGCCATGCCCAGACAGGCAGCAAAAATAATGCAGAAAAACACCACGCGTGAACCGAACGCATCAAGGCCTTCGCGTGCCAGCACGATCATGTTAAAGACCGCGCCAAAACAGAAGCTTTGCAGGATGGCGCCGGTGTACCGGTTGGTCTCAAGGCAGCCACGCTGATAGATCGCATCAAAGGCTTTTATAATCATCCCTACCGCGACCGCACCGATCGGAATCGCCCAGACGCCACCCATCACTACCAGCGACCCTATCAGCGTAGGTGAAATCGCCAGGCCAGAATGGTTGTTCAGCACTTCCCAGGTAAAGTAGTTAGCACTGTTTAATACCGCCAGCGGCCGATCCGGCCAGAGCCAGGTCGGAATGAAAACGTAGAAATCACGCCACAGCGGCGCCAGCCCCTGAAACTCAATTCTGGCGTAATTATCCAGCAGCAAGGCGAGATTCTCCCACGGCGAGAAGGTATCACGGGTCAGATAAAGGAAGGTATAAAACGCTTCATCGCCCATCACGTCGAGGTTATAGCGGCGCAGTGCCAGCCAGAACATTCCTGCAATCGCCAGCACGCCCGCCGTTGCCAGCATCCACAAAGTGATCCAGCCACGCGTAATCCCGATAAACAGGAACAGGGCAAACGCAATAATGATATTGGCGCGGGTGCCGCCCACCAGCGCGTAGGTCAGTAAACCAAAGGCAACGGTCACCACCAGGAACAGCAGCCAGTTGCGGCGCGTCGGACGCAAAAAGTAGGGGATCAGCATCGCCGGAATAAAGAAATAAAAGAAGCGCTTAAGCGCGACACCCGACACTTCACTGGAGAAAATCTGGTTATAGGCGGTCAGGCGGAACAGCAGAAAACCGTTATGAATAAAGAACACCGTCACCGTACCCAGCGCCACCAGCGCCAGGATCACGCAGGTCAGATGGGTTTCGACGCGATTCATCTGCAGCCAGGGCTTCGCCGGAGACGCACTGGCGGGTTTCAGCCGCACTTTATAGCTGACGTAATAAATGGCGTAAAACGCCGTGGCCGACAGCAGCGCCTCCAGCAGGTTCTCAACCGGCACCACGTCGACATTAAAGCGAAACACCAGCACGGAGGTCAGCGGGAAGCCGAAGTAAAAGGTCAGTAAGAACAGCAACGTGAAGAACAGATGGAAGTTAAAACGGACGCGCTTAAACTCCCGCCAGGTCAGGGTCAGAATAAAAACCAGCGACAGCAGATAGACCACCAGCAGGCCGCCAAACTGCATAAGACTCATGACAACTCCCCTTCGCTAAGCTGTAACGCGGCTCGCCAGCCCGCCAGATAACCCGGCGCAAAAAAGGCGATAGCCTGTTTATCACAGCTCATCAGCTGACGACGTGCCTCGGCGATCACCGCAGGCGACAGCGTATCTTCGCTGAACAATACCGGAAGCTGCTGCTCTGCCACATCACGCCAGAATGGATTTTTGCGGGTCAGGACAAACGGCACGTTGGCCTGGATCAGCAGACAGAGTGTTCCCACCCCTTGCTGACGTTCAAACATAAAATAGCCGACATGGCAGCGCGCCAGCAGGGCTAAGTAATCATCAAACGCCAGGTTTTCACGCATCAGATTTACCTGCCCCTGCGGGAACAGCGCATCGGCTGCAGCCTGAATCTGGCTGATGTAAGCCTCATTGCCTGGCGGATAGCCCAATGGGACCTCAATACGCACCTGCTCACCAAACTGCGCGTGAATCGCTTTTAAACCTTCGATATGCCGGTTACTCGGGTCGCCCGAGTTGCCCAGCAACAGCGTAAAAGGCTGCGACGGCGCAGATTCAACGGCTGCGGCGGGCATTCTGGTGGGAAAATAGAGCAGGGAACCGGGTACGCGCCGATGGCGCTGCTGGTAGTGATGCAGGTCGCCACGGGTCGCAAAAACCTGTGCAACACACCCCTGCGCTATCCGGCGAACCAGATAGAACAGGCGGAACTTCAGGCTGCGCGAATCTTCATAGAGATCGGCACCCCAGACGTGCCAGAAGAGCTGAGAACGGCGCAGCTTACCGCTGAGTAACGCCAGCCAGATCCACGGGTTAAACTGACCATGGCAGAAAAAACGCTGCTGACGATTTCTGGCCCGCTGCAGCACCGCCTGCGCCAGCGCTTTTTTGCTGGTGAAGCACTCAATCTGCAACGCACTGAACGACGTCAGGCTCTCTGGCTGCTGCGTCACCACCATAAAATGGCGTGGCGCAGCCGCAGGCTGCTCAACGCTGAGTACATCGTTGAAAAAGCGCAGCACCGTAAGATTGTGGTGGGGAATGTCCGATCCCAAAACGTGAATTAAAGTCATTTTTTCCGGCAGTAAACGATAAAAGCGCCACAACACAGGGCAAAGTAAGCCATATAGGTAAACATATAGGCCTGCGCCGCACCCGTCGCGCCATGTAACGGGATCAACCAGCGTGAGAACAGGGTCAGCAACAGGAACTGGCTGATCTCAGTCAGAACATAAAAGCGCAGCGAGGCTTTGGCGATAACCAGATATCCGAAAACATAGGCGCCGACCTTAAAAACATCACCGCACAGCTGCCAGACAAAGAGATCGCGCATCCCGCGAAAAGCTTCAGAGAACAGCAGGCTGATGGCGAAATCGCGCAGTACCCAGACACCCAGGCTGGCGGCCGCTACGGCGGGCAGGACAAAGCGCAGCGCACGACCAATCTCGCGCGCGATGTCGCGTTTGTTATCCAGCCGCGCCAGCGTCGGCAGCAGCCAGACGCTAAACGTCGCGGTAATAAACTGCAGGTAGGCGTCGGAAATGCTGGTGACGCCCTGCCACAATCCGACCTGTGCCCAGCCCTGCTGCTCCGCCAGCAGATTACGCATCAACACCCAGGCGACCGGCAGGGTCACGGCAGTGATCAGCGCCATCAGGGTATATTTTGCCAGATTACGGGCCAGCTCAGGATGCCATTGCGGACGCAGCCAGCTCAGCGGCAGCGGCGCACGGCGTTTCAGCATCAGGAGTGCAGGCAGCAGCAGCAAAGCCGGCACCAGCGCCAGCCCGGTCAGCGCACCCTGATAGCCGCCCAGCCACCAGCAGAGCAGATAGCCCGCCACACCCATCAGACTGCCGAGAATCAGCGCCAGCGCATTACCGCGCGCGTCGCGATAGCCCTTTAGCAGCGCCAGGGTAAAGTTGGCCCAGGCGATGCCGAGCTGAAGAAACGCCACCACGCGGATGACGCCCTGATAGCGGTCGTGACCAAACAGCGCGATGCTGATGGGTGCCGCCGCCAGCAGAAACAGCAACGCCAGCACACCGGAAAAGCCCAGCACCATGGTTGATGCCGTGCCCACCATCGCCCGCAACTGTTCGGGCTGCTGCTGATACTGCGCCACATAGGTGGTGACGCCATTAAAGATGCCTGCGCCCGCCAGCACGCCCAGCACGGTGATCAACTGACGGAAGTTCCCCGCCTGGCCGACCCCCTCGGGTCCGAAGCTGACCGCCAGCAGTTTGACCACCAGCAGACCGGCCACAATTTTTACCAGCGTGGACGACGCGGTCCACACTGAGGCTCTGGCTAATGACATCAGGAAAAGAAGCTCAGCAGTGAGCTGATAACCGTGCTCTGATTATTATCCGACAGGTTATAAAACAGCGGCAGGCGCAGCAGGCGTTCACTTTCCCGCGTAGTAAAGCGATCGTCGCCGACAAACTGCGAGAACCGCTCACCGGCAGGCGAACTGTGCAGCGGAATATAGTGGAACACCGTCAGTATCTCGGCTTCTTTCATCCAGTTTATCAGCGCCTGGCGATCGTCGTGATCGCGCAGTTTGATGTAGAACATGTGCGCATTGTGTTCACAGCTGGCGGGGATCACCGGCAGACTGATGCGTCCCTGAGCCGCCAGCGGCTGCAGCGCATCGTAATAACGCTGCCAGATGCGTAACCGCTGCTGGTTGATGCGTTCAGCGGCTTCCAGCTGCGCCCAGAGATAGGCGGCCTGCAGATCGGCCATCAGATAGCTCGATCCCATATCGCGCCAGGTGTATTTATCGACCTGACCCCGGAAGAACTGGCTGCGGTTGGTGCCTTTTTCCCGCACGATCTCGGCGCGCTCGACCAGGCTGGCGTCGTTAATGAGCGTCGCGCCGCCTTCGCCGCCGGCGGTGTAGTTCTTGGTTTCGTGAAAACTGAAACAGCCAATATGACCGATGGTGCCCAGCGCACGACCTTTGTAGCGTGACATCACGCCCTGCGCCGCATCTTCAATCACAAACAGCTTATGCTTTGTCGCCAGCGCCATGATGGTGTCCATTTCACAGGCCACGCCTGCGTAATGCACCGGCACAATGGCGCGGGTTTTTTCAGTGATGGCCGCTTCGATCAGCGTTTCATCAATGTTCATGGTGTCCGGGCGCACATCAACAAACACAATGCGGGCGCCGCGCAGCACAAAGGCGTTGGCGGTAGAGACAAAGGTATAGCTCGGCATGATCACTTCATCGCCGGGCTGCAGATCAATTAACAGCGCGGCCATCTCCAGCGAAGCGGTACAGGAGGGAGTCAGCAACACTTTTTTGCTGCCAAACCGCTGCTCCATCCACTGCTGACAGCGACGGGTAAATCCGCCGTCGCCGCACAGCTTGCCGCTGTTCATCGCCGACTGCATATACTCAATTTCTGTGCCCACAATCGGGGGCGCATTAAATGGAATCATGACCTTTCCTGTAAAACCAATAGGCGGTGCTGTCGAGCCGGGCACCGCTGCGTAAATAGAGGCGCATCGCCGTAAGATTGCTGAGCTGGGTAGCAACCCGAAGCTGAGCCAGCCGCCGTACCCGCGCCCAGTCTGCCGCCGCCAGCATCAGTCGCTGACCCAGCCCCTGGCCCTGCGCGTGGGGCAATACGCCCAGCAGGCCAATGCGGGCATCGCCATCCACCGCGCGCAGCGAAACAAATCCCTGCAGCTGACCCGCGGCATCACTTGCCACCAGGCATTGATCGTCAAACGCCCCGCGCACCGCATTTTCAATCCACTGCGCATAAAAGCGTCCGCTGGCGTCCGGCGCATACCAGGGCGCGCGAAAACGACTCTGGCTGAAGAGCTGTGAGGCCGCATCGCGCAGTAGCGGGATCTGAGCTTCGCGCGCGATGCGAATTCCCGCCTGCCGTTCTGTCTCTTTAACCGCCAGCGTCAGATCCGCCTCGCCTTCTGCCAGCCGGAACTGATGCTGCTGCAGCGTATCAATTAGCGCCGTCTCGCTGGCAGCGACTTTCATCTGCATCAGCGCACAGGGATGACCCAGTGCCTGTTCCAGCGGCGTATCGCCCTGAGGCTCCAGCCGTATGGTCTCAACACCGAAGAATGCACTTTCCCAGCGAAGGGGATTAATACTGACGTGGACGGGCATGTAATAAATCCAGCAGGTATTGGCCGTAGCCGGTTTTTGTCAGCGCTTCACCCGCGGCACGCAACTGGTCATCACTCAGCCAGCTGTTGCGCCAGGCAATCTCTTCCAGGCAGGCAATTTTAAAGCCCTGACGTTTTTCCACCGTCTGC
Organism: Pantoea sp. E956-1; assembly: GCF_982223955.1. Classification (NCBI taxonomy): domain Bacteria; kingdom Pseudomonadati; phylum Pseudomonadota; class Gammaproteobacteria; order Enterobacterales; family Erwiniaceae; genus Pantoea; species Pantoea sp. E956-1. Next base: position 61,248 of record NZ_CEUYZP010000007.1, read on the forward strand.
ACAAACATGCTGGCTTCCACCAGGCTGTCATGAGTGCCGGTATCCAGCCAGGCAAAGCCTCGTCCCAGCAGTTCGACCGTCAGCTCACCGCGCGCCAGATACATCTGGTTAATGGCGGTGATTTCCAGCTCGCCCCGCGCTGAGGGCTTCACCTGTTTCGCGAATTCAATAACCTGGTTGTCATAAAAATAGAGCCCGGTTACCGCCCAGCGCGATTTCGGTTGTTGTGGCTTCTCTTCAATTGAGATCGCCTTAAAGTTATCGTCAAACTCCACCACACCGAAACGTTCCGGATCCATAACCTGATAGCCGAACACCGTTGCGCCACGATTCTGTTCGACGACTTTCCGGAGCTTGGGGCTGAAGCCCTGACCAAAATAGAGGTTATCCCCCAGAACCAGGCAGCAATTATCCTCGCCGATAAAGGATTCGCCGATGATAAAGGCCTGCGCCAGCCCATCAGGACTTGGCTGCACCGCATAGCTGAGGCGTATCCCAAATTCACTGCCATCGCCCAGCAGACGTTCAAACTGCGCCCGGTCTTCCGGCGTGGTAATTAACAGGATGTCGCGAATACCCGCCAGCATCAGCACGGAGAGCGGATAGTAGATCATCGGTTTGTCGTAGACCGGCAGAAGTTGCTTTGATACTGCACGGGTTATCGGGTGTAACCGCGTGCCCGACCCTCCCGCTAAAATGATGCCTTTCATCGCTGCTCCTTACGCGGGTTTATTGCGATAAGCCAAGGCGTTCGCCCTGATAGCGACCATCCAGAATAGCCTGCCACCAGGTGGGATTGTCCAGATACCATGCCACGGTTTTACGCATGCCGCTTTCAAAGGTTTCCTGCGGCACCCAGCCAAGTTCATGCGCGATTTTACTGGCATCAATGGCATAGCGCTGATCGTGACCGGGGCGGTCGGTGACATAGGTAATCAGGTCGCGGTAATGCACCAGCCCGGCAGGTTTCTGCTCCGCGGCCAGCTCTTCAAGCAGGCTGCAGATCGTTTCGACCACCTCAATATTGCGCCGCTCGTTATGGCCGCCAATATTATAAGTTTCGCCTGGCTTGCCATCGCTGACCACCTGATAGAGTGCGCGGGCGTGATCTTCGACGTAGAGCCAGTCACGAATCTGCTGTCCGTTGCCGTAAACCGGCAAGGCCTTCCCGGCCAGCGCATTGATAATGGTCAGCGGGATCAGCTTCTCCGGGAAATGGCAGGGGCCGTAGTTATTTGAACAGTTGGTCACCAGCGTGGGCAGACCATAAGTTCGCAGCCAGGCCCGCACTAAATGGTCGCTGCTGGCCTTGCTGGCGGCGTAAGGACTGCTTGGCGCATAAGGTGTGGTTTCGGTGAAGTAAGCCTGGCTGTCATGCAGATCGCCAAAGACTTCATCGGTCGAGATATGGTGGAACAGAAAGGCGGTTTTGCGCGCGTCATCCAGGTTTTGCCAGTAGAAACGCGCGGCTTCCAGCAACTGATAAGTCCCGACAATATTGGTCTCGATAAAGGCCACCGGCCCGTCAATTGAACGATCCACATGGCTTTCAGCCGCAAGATGCATCACACAGTCTGGCTGATGACGAGCAAACACCTGATCAAGTGCCGGGCGATCGCAGATATCGACCTGCTCAAAATGAAAGCGGGACGAGTCGGCAACGCTGGCGAGTGACGCCAGATTGCCGGCGTAGCTGAGTTTATCGACCACCACCACCTGATGTTCGGTTTCTGCGATCAGAAAGCGCACCAGAGCCGAACCGATAAAACCGGCACCGCCTGTGATCAGAAAGCGTCTCATCGCCACACACCTTTGGTGTCGACAATCCAGTTCTGCTGAACGCTGGCACCATCAATGGCGCGGAAGGCACGGTGATCGACCAGCATCACCAGAATATCGGCCTGTTCCAGCGCCTGCTCACAGGAGACCAGTCCGGCTTTATCCACCAGGGCGTCAGCAAGCTGCTCAATATGGGGTTCAACCACCCAGGTGGTGCCGCTGTGCCACTCTGCAATTTTCTGTGCCACACCCACCGCCGGGCTTTCGCGCAGGTCATCGATATTCGGTTTAAAGGCCAGGCCGAAGCAGGCGATAGTGATATCGCTGGCGCGCTTGCCGGTCTGCGTCAGGCAGTCCGCCAGCGCGGTTTTCACCTGGTCCAGCACCCACTGCGGCTTGGCGTCATTGACCTCGCGCGCGGTGCGGATCAGGCGGGCTAATTCAGGATTCTGCGCCACGATGAACCAGGGATCGACGGCGATACAATGACCGCCGACGCCTGGACCTGGCTGCAGAATGTTGACGCGCGGATGGCGATTCGCCAGCGCAATCAGCTCCCAGACGTTAATCCCCTGATCGGCACAAATCAGCGACAGCTCATTGGCAAAGGCGATATTCACGTCACGAAAGCTATTTTCTGTCAGCTTACACATCTCGGCGGTTCGGGCGTTGGTTTCAACGCATTCGCCTTTTAAAAACAGCCGATAAAGCTCGCTGGCGCGGGCGGAGCAGGCTGGCGTCATGCCGCCAATCACCCGGTCGTTGTTAATCAGCTCAACCATTACCTGGCCAGGCAGCACGCGCTCCGGGCAGTAGGCCACAAAAATATCGGGCGTATCACCGTGCTGAGGAAAGCGCAGATCGGGACGCGCCGCCGCCAGCCATTCGGCCATCTGTTCAGTGCTGCCCACCGGTGAGGTCGACTCCAGAATCACCAGATCACCTTTTTTCAGTACCGGCGCAATCGACTCCGCCGCGGCTTTCACAAAGCGCAGATCGGGCTGATGCGCATCTTTAAAAGGGGTCGGTACGGCGATCAGAAAAGCGTCGGCGGCTTCCGGCTGCGTGGTGGCGCGCAGATCGCCACGCGTCACGGCCGCATGCACCACCTGATCTAAATCGGGTTCCACGATATGGATCGCGCCACGATTGATGGTTTCAACGGCGCGCGCGTTGATATCCACGCCCACTACTTTTTTTCCCTTTGAGGCAAAAACGGCTGCCGTCGGCAGCCCAATGTATCCCAGTCCAATCACGGAGATGGTTTCAAAACTCATAATTCGGCTCGGTTATCTTTTAAGGCTTGTAAAATACGACCACAGGCTTTGCCATCGCCATACGGATTATGGGCGTGGCTCATCGCCTGCCAGGCAGCATCATCAGTCAGCAAGGTGCTGACCTCCGCCACGATTCGGTCGATATCTGTCCCCACCAGTTTGACGGTACCGGCGTCGACCGCTTCAGGCCGCTCGGTGGTATCACGCATCACCAGCACCGGTTTACCCAGCGAAGGCGCTTCCTCCTGAATGCCACCGGAGTCAGTGAGGATGAGCCAGGCGCGGTTCATCAGCCAGACAAAAGGCAGATACTCCTGCGGTTCAATCAGAATGATATTCTCAATGCCGCTGAGAATCCGGTTTACCGGCTCGCTGACATTGGGGTTAAGGTGCACCGGATAGACAATCTGCGCCTCGGGATGCTGGCGGGCAATCTGCGCCAGCGCGCTGCAGATACGTTCAAAGCCGCCACCAAAGCTTTCGCGACGATGTCCGGTGACCAGCACCAGTTTCTTATCCGGGTCGAGAAACGGATAGCGCGCCGCCAGTTGCGCATTCAGATTGCTGTCATCCAGCACCCTGTCGCGAACCCATAGCAGCGCATCAATGACCGTATTGCCGGTTACGATAATGCGCGCATCGGGCAGATTTTCCTGCAACAGATTCTGCCGCGATCGGGAGGTGGGGGTAAAATGCAGATGGGCAAGATGACCGGTAAGTTTACGGTTACCCTCTTCCGGCCATGGCGAGGCGAGATCGCCGGTACGCAGACCGGCCTCCACATGCCCGACCGGAATCTGATGATAAAATGCCGCCAGGCTCGCCGCCAGTGTCGTGGTCGTGTCACCATGCACCAGCACGATGTCCGGTTTGAAGTCGAGCAGGACGGTTTTCATGCCCTCTAAAATGCGGCAGGTGATCTCGGTCAGCCCCTGCTCAGGACGCATGATATTAAGATCATAGTCCGGCTGCAGCTTGAACAGGCGCAGCACCTGATCGAGCATTTCGCGATGCTGTGCGGTGACGCACAGTCGCGATTCGAAAGCGGGATCCTGCGCCAGCGCCTGAACCAGCGGTGCCATTTTGATCGCTTCGGGGCGAGTACCAAATACCGTCAGAACTTTCACACTGTTTCTCTCACTCATGCGTGTCTGACATCAGACGCGGACGACGTGCCAGCGCCACTCCCGCGCCTGTTAATGCCCCAATGGCACCCCACATAATCATCATGAACAGACGTCGCGGACTGTCACGTGATACCGGCTCTTCCGGCGTACGCAGATAACGGTAGGTCTGGAACTGGCTGTTCAGTTTTGGTCCGGTCTGCAGCGTGGTCAGCATTGCTCTGTTCTGATCATAGCTGATATCAAACTCCGGACCGGTGGCGCGAAGGGTATCCAGCTGTCCCTGTAAAACGGGCTGGCCCAGCAGGAACAGGTCGCTGTCTGCCAGATTCTCACCCGCTTCACGCGTCTGTTTCTCATTGATGCCCTGCTGGCTGGCGATCTTCAGCGCCTGCTCCAGCCGATGCTGCTGGCGCTGAAACACCGCGTTAGCCACATCTTGCTGACGTCTCACCTGCGCCTGCAACTGGTCGGTACGCGCCCGCCAGGCACCTTTTAGCTCATCATTCAGATGACGCGCGGCGCGCTCACTGGCATAGGCAATGTACTGACGCAGCAGATTATTGGCGTCGCCAGCGGTTTCCGCTTTGAGTTTGACGTTATCGGGCAGGTTATGTGCCGCGTCAGCGGGCGTGAACAGGATATTGCCGATCATATCGTCGAGCAGCGCGGCGTCATTATGTGCATTGCCGGTTTTACGACTTTTGTAATAATCCGTTTGCTGCCAGAACTCACGACGCGTATCCCAGGAGGCGAGTTGCATGGTGAACTCCTGATAAACCTGATCCATCACCGTCGGTGAAGGTGCGGCCAGGGTTAAGGCGTTGTTGCGCACATCCAGATTGGTCAGGAACTGCTGCTGTGCATAGTAAGAACCCAGCATGTTCACCGTCGGACGATCGGTGATCGCCGTAGTACTCCAGACCTGCTTCAGCAGCAGCGTGGCCAGCCAGGCGATCAGAGCAAACAGCAGCGCCAGCCCGACAATCCAGCGCTTGCCACGCCATAAACGGCAGCAAAAGCTGCGAATATCCAGTTCGTTGTCCACAACGTCAGAAGGCATGGCAGAGGTATCCTTTATCAGCTCTTTTCAGGGTAATTTGTTTTTTGCTTCGCGATGATGGCTCAGACGGCGCTTAATACGGCGGACACGTCGCGCCACGCGCCACGCATGTTTGAGGCAATAGCCATAAACCATAAACGCGCCCAGGAACAGCAACAGCATCACCCACTCCGGGATGAAGGCCAGATATTCACCCAGCACACCGATACCGGCGAGAATGGCCGCCGCAACAGTAATCAGCACAAAGGCCTGACGCGAGCTAAAGCCGGCACGCATAATCAGATGATGGATGTGCTGACGGTCAGCCGAGAACGGACTCATGCCTTTGCGCAGGCGACGATACATAATCGCCACCATATCCATCAGGGGAATGGCAATAAGCCATAGTGCGGTAACGGGCGTAATGGGATGGCTCAGACCCTGCGTCGTTTCCAGCAGAATCCAGATAATGGTGAACCCGATCATGGTGCTGCCGGCATCGCCCATAAAGACTTTGAAGCGACGGCCAAGGAAGCCGAGATTAAGCAGGATATAGGGCAGCGTGGCGGCAATCATCGCAAAACACCACATCGCGAGGCTGGTCTGGCCGTCGAAGTAGAGGATGATCCCCATGGCGGCGAAGGTGACCGAGGAAAGTCCACCCAGCAGACCATCAATCCCATCCACCATATTAAAGGCGTTGATCGCGGCCCAGACGGCAAACAGCGTCAGCACATAGCCGAAGGGCCCCACGATAAGCTCGAACGGGCCGACGATAAAGCCCAGGCTAAGCAGATAGAGTTTTGCGCCAAACATCATCACCAGCGCGACAATGGCCTGCACCACCGCACGAATTTTGACGCTGATATCGAAACGGTCATCCAGTGCGCCAACCAGCACCAGAACACCGGCACAGCCCAGATAGAGCAGTGCGTGAGGCAGATAGTAGTTGGTAATGGCAAACGTAAAGCAGATACCTGCGAACACAGAAATGCCGCCCACCAACGGAATCGCGCCATGATGGCGTTTACGTGAGTTAGGCTTATCAACTAAACCAATTTTTTTAGCCGCTTTTCGAGCAAAAAAGAGGAAAGCCAGGGAAAAGAGAAAAATTAAACCAAGCTCAGTACTCATAGTGAGTAAATTCACGTTAAACGCTCTCAGCTAACATCCCGCACAACAATACGCGAAAAAACGCGCCTATCGCTGTGTCGGATTCCGAATTCTGCATAAAGAGACAGACGAACGGTTAAAAGTTCGCCATCGCTACCACAGTCATTATAAATGCTCCTGCCAGTGTTCAATCCTATAGCTCACAAATGAAAAACGCCACGTTGAGACGTGGCGTGAGGTCGATTTTCTGCGCATCTGGACTAAAAAAGCCGAATCTGAGGTTCGGCCAGGCAGTATCGGATTAAGAACGCTTCATCATATCGAAGAATTCATCATTAGTTTTGGTCATCGCCAGCTTGTTGATGAGGAATTCCATTGCGTCGATTTCGCCCATCGGGTGAATAATCTTACGCAGGATCCACATCTTCTGCAGCTCTTCCTGAGAGGTGAGCAGCTCTTCTTTACGCGTACCAGAGCGATTGTAATCAATCGCAGGGAAGACGCGTTTTTCAGCGATTTTACGGGCGAGATGCAGTTCCATGTTACCGGTACCTTTAAACTCTTCGTAAATCACTTCATCCATCTTCGAACCGGTATCAACCAGCGCGGTCGCGATGATGGTCAGGCTACCGCCCTCTTCCACGTTACGTGCAGCACCAAAGAAACGCTTTGGACGATGCAGGGCGTTGGCATCCACACCACCGGTCAGGACTTTACCTGAAGCAGGAACCACGGTGTTGTAAGCACGTGCCAGACGTGTAATGGAGTCGAGCAGGATGATGACATCTTTTTTGTGCTCAACCAGACGCTTGGCCTTTTCAATCACCATTTCAGCAACCTGAACGTGGCGTGAAGCGGGCTCATCGAAGGTTGAGGCGATAACTTCGCCTTTCACCAGACGCTGCATCTCGGTTACTTCTTCCGGGCGCTCATCGATCAGCAGTACCATCAGGGTACAGTCCGGATAGTTGTGCGCCAGGCTCTGCGCGATGTTCTGCAGCAGCATGGTTTTACCGGCTTTCGGTGGTGCAACAATCAGACCACGCTGGCCACGACCAATTGGCGATGCCAGATCCAGTACGCGAGCAGTTAAATCTTCCGTTGAGCCATTACCCCGCTCCATACGCAGACGTTTATTTGCGTGCAGCGGCGTGAGGTTTTCGAACAGAATCTTATTACGCGCATTTTCCGGCTTGTCGTAGTTAACTTCGTTAACTTTTAGCAGCGCAAAATAACGTTCACCCTCTTTCGGTGGACGGATTTTGCCAGAGATGGTGTCACCAGTGCGGAGGTTGAAGCGGCGGATTTGACTAGGGGAAACGTAGATATCATCAGGGCCGGCGAGGTAGGAGCTGTCTCCGGAACGGAGGAATCCAAATCCATCCTGAAGGATCTCCAGCACGCCATCACCGAAGATGTCTTCGCCGCTTTTCGCGTGCTGCTTCAGGATTGAAAAGATAATGTCCTGCTTGCGCATACGAGCCTGGTTTTCCAGTCCCATATTTTCGCCGAGAGTAACCAGCTCAGCAACCGGCGTATTCTTTAATTCGGTAAGATTCATAGTGATGGGTTCTTAAACTCGGGGTAATACTCGGAATGTTTGTCGTGAATGGTATGGCAACTAATCCATGCCGTTAATGGCTCTTTTCGGCTCTTCCTGACGATCATCGTATGGAATGGCGATCGGTATGCAGGGAGATGTCCGAATGTGATGCCAGAGTTGGAGCTAACCGTAAGATTGCTGAACCGTTCTATCTTTATAAGGTACAGGGCGACAGGGTTCAACAAGGGAAAACTTTTAGATGCTAACTACAAGGTAAGTTCGTAATGCAGTGTTCGTAAATTAGCACGCCTGAAAGCGAACGTCCAGCAGCAGGAGATAAATTCACCACTGCCGGACATTCAGCCCTGAATTACGCCAGATTGGCGTTCAGGAACTCTTTCAGCTGGCCTTTAGACAGCGCGCCCACTTTGGTCGCGGCGACTTCACCATTTTTAAACAGCAGCAGCGTCGGGATACCACGAATGCCATACTTCGGTGCCGTGCCTGGGTTATCATCAATATTCAGCTTAGCGATGGTCAGCTTGCCATCATACTCTTCTGCAACTTCATCAAGGATTGGCGCGATCATTTTGCAAGGACCACACCATTCAGCCCAGAAATCTACCAGTGTAACGCCGTCGGCTTTCAGCACGTCGGTGTCGAAACTGTCATCAGTCAGATGAACGATTTTATCGCTGCTCATGTTTTACTCCACAAGATTATGCCTGGCGAATTGGCGTAAAATATACCAATGTTGGTTGACTTTATTTCATCGGATACGCTTTCGTAAAGCGATAGTAAGCTGATATTCTACCACACTATGAGCAAAACACACTTAACTGAACAGAAGTTTTCCGACTTCGCCCTGCACCCAAAAGTGGTGGAAGCCCTTGATACTAAAGGCTTTCAATACTGCACGCCGATTCAGGCGTTAGCTCTGCCTTTTACGCTTTCAGGGCGTGATGTTGCAGGCCAGGCGCAAACCGGTACCGGCAAAACGATGGCGTTTCTGACGTCAACGTTTCATCATCTTCTCTCTCATCCTGCGGCGGAAGGTCGTCAGGTTAACCAGCCACGGGCACTAATTCTTGCGCCGACGCGTGAACTTGCTGTGCAGATTCATGCAGATGCAGAACCCCTTACCGCCTCAACCGGCCTGAAACTGGGTCTCGCCTATGGCGGAGACGGTTATGACAAACAGCTGAAAGTGCTGGAGCAGGGCGTTGATATTCTGGTGGCTACCACCGGTCGCCTGATCGACTACGCGAAACAGAATCACGTTAACCTCGGTGCTATTCAGGTCATGGTGCTGGACGAAGCCGATCGAATGTTCGATCTCGGCTTTATTAAAGATATTCGCTGGCTGTTCCGTCGCATGCCGCCGGCGACTCAGCGTCTGAGCATGCTGTTCTCGGCGACCCTCTCCTACCGTGTCCGTGAACTGGCATTCGAGCACATGAACAGTGCTGAATATGTGGAAGTGGAACCGGAACAGAAAACCGGCCATCGCATTCAGGAAGAGCTTTTCTATCCGTCTAACGAAGAGAAAATGCGCCTGTTGCAGACCCTGCTGGAAGAAGAGTGGCCAGATCGCGCCATTATTTTCGCCAATACCAAGCACCGCTGTGAAGATGTCTGGGGCCACCTGGCTGCCGATGGACATCGTGTCGGCCTGCTGACCGGCGACGTTGCGCAGAAGAAGCGCCTGCGCATTCTGGATGACTTCACCAAAGGTGATGTGGATATTCTGGTCGCCACTGACGTGGCTGCTCGCGGTCTGCACATCCCGGCTGTTACCCACGTCTTTAACTACGATCTGCCAGACGACTGTGAAGATTACGTTCACCGTATTGGCCGTACCGGTCGTGCGGGCGCCAGCGGTCATTCAATCAGCCTGGCCTGTGAAGAGTACGCGCTGAATCTGCCTTCGATTGAAGAGTACATCGGCCACAGCATCCCGGTCAGCAAGTACAGCAGCGAAGCGTTGTTAACGGATTTACCGCCGCCTAAGCGTCTGCAACGCAGCCGTTCCGGCAATGGCCCGCGTCGCGGAGGGAATAACGCCAATCGTCGCGGTGCTCCACGCAACAACAACCGTAAACGTTCAGGTTAAGGCCACCATGCTAAGCGCATCGTCACTTTATGCAGCGATTGATTTAGGGTCTAACAGCTTTCATATGTTGGTGGTGCGCGAGGTCTCTGGCAGTATCCAGACCGTTGCAAAAATTAAGCGCAAGGTTCGCCTTGCTGCCGGTCTGGATAAAAATAACCTGTTGTCAGCCGACGCGATGTCGCGGGGCTGGCAATGCCTCAGACTGTTCTCTGAACAACTGCAGGATATTCCCCCCGATCAGATTCGCGTGGTGGCGACCGCCACGCTGCGTCTGGCTGCCAATGCGCAGACCTTCCTCGACACCGCCCAACAGATCCTTGGCTGTACCATCAACGTCATCAGCGGTGAAGAAGAGGCGCGCCTGATTTATCAGGGCGTGGCCCACACCACCGGCGGTTCCGACCAGCGTTTAGTGGTCGATATCGGCGGCGGCAGCACCGAGCTGGCTACCGGCGATGGTTCGCACGCGTCGGTGTTGTTCAGTCTGTCGATGGGCTGTGTGACATGGCTGGAGCGCTTCTTCAGCGATCGTCATCTGGCAAAAGAGAACTTTGACCAGGCCGAGCTGGCGGCACGTGAGATGATCCAGCCCATTGCAGCGCAGCTGCGTGAGCAGGGCTGGCAGGCCTGTGTTGGTGCTTCAGGCACGGTTCAGGCGCTGCAGGAGATCATGGTGGCGCAGGGCATGGATGAGCGCATCACGCTGAATAAGCTGCAGCAGCTGAAGCAGCGCGCCATTCAGTGCGGCAAACTGGAAGAGCTGGAAATCGAAGGATTGACGCTGGAGCGGGCGCTGGTGTTCCCCAGCGGCCTGTCGATTCTGATCGCCATCTTCCAGGAGCTCAGTATCGATAGCATGACGCTGGCGGGCGGCGCACTGCGTGAAGGACTGGTCTACGGCATGCTGCATCTGCCCATCGACCGGGATATCCGTACCCGTACGCTACACAACGTCCAGCGCCGTTTCAGCATTGATGTTGAGCAGGCGGATCGCGTGCGTCAGCTGGCGGAGAGCTTTTTCCGTCAGGTTTCCACGTTGTGGAAGCTGGATCAGCGCTGTCGTGAGTTGCTGCTCAGCGCCTGCGCGATTCACGAAATCGGCCTGAGCGTTGACTTCCGTCATGCGCCGCAGCATGCGGCGTATCTGGTGCGTCACCTCGATCTTCCTGGTTTCACACCGGCGCAGAAGAAGCTGCTGGCCTGTTTACTGCAAAACCAGAGCGGCAGCATCGATCTGGCTTTGCTGACTCAGCAGAATGCCCTGCCGCCGCGGCTGGCGGAACGGATGTGCCGTCTGCTCCGGCTGGCGATTATTTTCTCCACCCGTCGTCGCGATGACACCCTGCCTGCGGTGCGGCTACAGGCAGACGATGATGCCCTGCATCTGACCCTGCCCGCGGGCTGGCTGGAGGCCCATCCGTTGCGCAGTGAGCTGCTGGAGCAGGAAAGCCACTATCAGTCTTACGTCCACTGGTTATTAACGCTGCAGGAATAAACCCTGAAGTGAGTGGCATGGAAATAACTACGATGTAATCGTTATCTATTTTCAATGCCCCTGAGGCAGGCGGTTAGGCATTGCCGCTTTTCTCTGCTTCGGGATAGCCTGCTGAGCATTTTGCTGCTTATGTATGACTGGTGCAAGCCGGGTAGGGGATGCTTTATTGCTGTCTCTACGTCTGAAGTAAATCTAATCGGTTCCGTCTTTTACTATCTTACCGTCTTTCTTCATGCGATATATTTCATTATTCGTTGTAAAAGAGAGCCCCCTATTCCTGCCATAGCTGACAATAAAAACTTTATCTTTTTCTATACAGTTCCTTGGTGGTTTCATGTCTTCAAAGCAAAGTCTGTCGTACTTACCTTCTTCTTTATAACCATCACCAAAAGCCCAAAAGACAACAGTAAAAAAACCATCAGCATCAGGCCTGGGGACTTCATACCTTTCTTTGAGCATATCCTTGTTTTCCTCCCACCAATTTATTCTTCCTTGATCCGTAAAAGGAAATTTTCTCACTAAAATATAGCTGTGATTACCATTCTCGTGTACAGCGACGATTTCCATCGTACGCAGTGACAGCCAGAGTATGCATGCCAGTAGCAGCAAAGCGAAGAATGACAGCGCGAATAGTACTGTCTTATGTTTAACTTTCATTACGAAATCCGGTAATTTCTACAGCCGCCTCCATATTAGTCATGAACGGTCTGAAGCCAAACTGATTGTACCGCTGGATAACAAACCAGATACGGAAAAAATGGAACTGACTAAATTTTGTTTTCAGTATATCCTCGCTGTCGAGGCCAAAGTGATCCTGTACCTTGTAATGCACCACTGCCCGGTATCGATCATTTTCAATATTTAGGGATTTAAGGGTGATGTATGTTGCCCAGGTATCATGAACGGAGATACCCATACCGTTATAATTATCCTGAAATCTGTCAAACCTGGGCAATCGTCCCTCAGTAATAGCTTTTGTTAGTTCGCCTTTTTGCCTGATTGGGTAGTATTTTTTACCCCAATCGATATAGGTATCAAAAATCTCTTTCAATAACAGATATGTACTATTTTCCTGTGAGTTATCTCTGATAATATGTTCCTTTAAAGCCTCATCCAGCGCCATATCCCGAAACGGCTTACCGTTGCCGTTCTGCATGTGAGTGATCATTTTTTCGATCAGATGACTGTATGGCCCGTAAAGGGAAAACTGACGGGATAATGAGCGGAATTCATCAAACAGTATTGCGGTGCACTGCTGGCGGGTGATCTTTTCACCCTGGCCGCGCAGATTACAGCAGAACATGGACTGAGGACGATCCATTGAAGAACGCCGGGTGAGCGAGGAAGGAGCAACCCGGTCAGATATATAGCCCAGTCCGTATTGGAATTTTAGCTCTGCTTCTGTCAGATCGCCGCATTGCATATCACTGGCGCTGTAGTCGTCCATCCATTTCTGGGTTTTGAATAGAGTGCAGGGAACTGTAGTGCGGTCATCGTGACACATTCCTTGTGCTATCATCGGTTGAGCTTTTAAAAGAGAATAATATGCGGTGGCAGGCGGGAGTGTAAACGTTGTACAGTCGTGATCGCATTTTGTGCACTATCCGGGCCGGGTTCATATAATCGGCGCACTGCGCTTACAGTTTACAACCAGAACGCGATATAACATCTTTCAGACTTTCAGTGATGGCCTGCGTCTGGAACTCAGTATTATCGATCCGCATATCTGTATACTGCGAAACCTGCCGGGAGGGTGTTGAGGCAGGCGATAAGGCATTGCCGCTTTTCTCTCCTTCGGGATAGCATCCTGAGCATTTTGCTACTTATGCATAGCTGGTGCAGGAGATGATTGTATTGCTGTCTCTTCGCGTGGAGCAAACCTAATCGGAAGCGGCTTTTATAATGTAACCATTATGGTCTAAGCGATAATCATCACCATCGTACACGGTAAAGATTACGCCCATATTTCTGCTTTTATCGACAGAAAAAACAGCATCTTTTTCTATGCAGTTTACTTTTGTCTTCATATCATCAAAACAAAGCCTGTCATATTTCCCATCTTTCTTATATCCTTCTCCAAACAACCAAAAAGTTACATAAAAGTCACCCTCTGAATCAGGGTTGGGAATACCATATTTATTTTTATCCACCAGTTAATTTTCCCTTTATCAGTCGGCGGGAAACTCGTGACTAAAACATCGCTGAAACCACGACTTCGATGATGAATGGCGACAATTTCCACTGGACGCAGAGATAACCAAAACCAGTAGCAAGGGAACAAACAGCCAGCCAGAAAGAGCAGAACAATAGTGGTGTTTTTCACTATCATTAACGACCCCCCAAAATTTCCATGGCAGTCTCTATACTGGTCATGAATGGCTTTAAGCCAGACTGGTTTTATTGCTTTCTTTACATGAGGGGCGCAGAGATTACTCATCTTTAATTTTTATTATCTTACCCTCTTTATTCATACGGTATTCGCCATCATTTACTGTAAATATAGTGCCTCTGTTTTTGCTGGAACTGATCGAAAAAACCCTATCTTTCTCAATGCAGTTTACAGGAGGGGACATATCAACAAAGCAAAGCCTGTCATATTTTCCTTCCTCTTTATACCCCTCGCCAAATATCCAGAAGGTTGTATAAAAATAGCCATTTCTTTCAGGCATTGGAATGTCATATTTATCTTTTAACATATCCTTGTTTTTTAACCACCAGTTGATTTTTCCTTTATCAGTCGGCGGAAAATTGGTGACCAGAACATCACTAAAACCACTACTTCTGTGATGAACATCTATGATCTTCACAGGACGAAGAAACAACCAAAGCCAATAGCTAAGTAGCACACAACCAGCCAGAAAGAGCGAAATTATAGTTTTCTTGTATTTCGCTATCATTTGCGAGTTCCTGTGATTTGTATGGTGGCTTCCATATTGGTCATGAAAGGCTTGAAGCCAAAATGATTATATCGCTGGAGAACAAACCAGATGCGGAAGAAGTGGAACTGGCTGAACTTTGTTTTCAGAATGTCATCACTATCCAGACCAAAATGATCCTGAACTTTATAATGCACCACTGCTCGGAAACGATCATTTTCAATATGCAGGGAGTTTAGGGTGATGTGTGTTGCCCAGGTATCATGAACGGTAATATCCATACCGTTAAAATTATCCTGAAGTCTATTGAATTTAGGCAATTTACCCCCTGATATGGCTTCATACAGATTTGCCTTCTCAATAGATAAATAAATTTTATTTTTCCAGTCTATATTGTCTTCAAACGCTTTCTGCAATAAAACATGTGTACTATTTTCCTGTGACTTATCGCTGAGAATTTGTTCTTTTAACGCCCCATCCAGCGCCATATTCCGAAACGGCTTACCGTTACCATTTTGCATATGGGTGATCATCTTTTCGATCAGATGACTGTATGGCCCGTAAAGGGAAAACTGACGGGATAACAAGCGGAATTCATCAAACAGCATTGAGGCGCACTGCTGATGAGAAATCTTTTCACCCTGGCCGCGCAGATTACAGCAGAACATGGACTGAGGACGATCCATTGAAGAGCGTCGGGTCAGCGTGTAAGGATCAACCCGGTCAGAAATATAGCCCAGCCCGTAATGGGATTTTAGCGCCGCTTCTGTCAGATCGGCGCATTGCATATCACTGGCGCTGTAGTCGTCCATCCATTTCTGGGTTTTGAATAGGGTGCAGGGAAATTGTAATGCGACCATCCGTATACATTCCTTGTATTATCGTCCGTTGGGGCCTTAACGAGAATAATACGTGGAAGCAGACGGGAGTGTAAATATTGTACAGCAATGATCGCATTTTATGCATCATTTATGCCGGGTTCACATAATCGGTGCACTTCGCTTACCGTCTATTACCAGAATGCTATATGACATATTTCCGACTTTCAGTGATTGCCTGCGTTTGGATCTCGATATTGTCGATCCGCATATCTGTATACTGTGAAACCTGCCGGGATCGGTGTTGAGGCAGGCGGTAAGGCATTGCCGCTCTTCTCTCCGTCCGGGATAGCATCCTGAGCATTTTGCTAATTCCGCTTTGCTGGGGCAAGGTTGTGTAGAGCGAATGATTGTATTGTTGTCCTCACACGAGGGGGCAGCTTTATTAACGATGAACTTTCGTTATCTCTCCGTTGTTCTTCAATTTATAGCGTCCTTCGTAAGTGATAAATATCTCTCTTTCATAGTTATATCTTTTTATAGTCAATAATGGTTCTTTATTGATGCAATTCATTTTCGTTTTCATATCATCGAAACATAATCTGTCGTATTTATCTTCTTTATACCCATCACCAAAATTCCAAAAAGTAACATCATAGCCACCATATGCGGCGGGCTTTGGAATATCATAGCGATTTTTGAATATGTCTTTATTCTTCAACCACCAATCTATTTTACCTTTATCCGTAATTGGGAATTTTTTCACTAAAACAAAGCTGTAGTTACCGTCCTCGTGGACTGCAATAACTTCTATCGGTCGTGAGGAAAACCAAAAAAAATAGCCTATTAACGCGCAACTGGTTATAATAAGAGCCAACACATTTTTTTTAAGGTTACTTTTCATCACGGCCACCGGAAACTTCTACAGTAGCCGCCATATTGGTCATGAACGGCTTAAAACCAAACTGATTGTATCGCTGGAGCACAAACCAGATTCGGAAGAAATGGAACTGACAGAATTTTCTTTTCAGTATATCCTCGCTGTCGAGGCCAAAGTGATCCTGTACCTTGTAATGCACCACTGCCCTGTAACGATCATTTTCAATATGCACTGAATTTAGGGTAATATGTGTTACCCAGGTATCATGGACGGTAATCCCCATGCCATTATAATTATCCTGGAATCTGTCAAACTTAGGTAGTTTGCCACCAGATATTGCTTTACGTAATTCGTCTTTCTTTTCTATTGGATAGGTATTTTCTTTCCAGTTAATATAGTTTTTAATTACTTCATTTATTCGCAGCAATGTACTATTTTCACTTTTTTCATTAAGAATCTGCTCCTTTAAAGCCCCATCCAGCGCCATATCCCGAAACGGCTTACCGTTACCATTTTGCATATGAGTGATCATCTTTTCGATTAAATGACTGTATGGCCCGTAAAGGGAAAACTGACGGGATAACAAGCGGAATTCATCAAACAGCATTGAGGCGCACTGCTGCCGGGTAATCTTTTCACCCTGGCCGCGCAGATTACAGCAGAACATGGACTGAGGACGATCCATTGAAGAGCGTCGGGTCAGCGTGTAAGGATCAACCCGGTCAGAAATATAGCCCAGCCCGTAATGGGATTTTAGCGCCGCTTCTGTCAGATCGGCGCATTGCATATCACTGGCGCTGTAGTCGTCCATCCATTTCTGGGTTTTGAATAGGGTGCAGGGAAATTGTAATGCGACCATCCGTATACATTCCTTGTATTATCGTCCGTTGCGTCCTTAGCAGAGAATAATACGTGGAAGCAGACGGGAGTGTAAATATTGAACAGCCCTGTTCGCATTTTACGCATCATTTGTGCCGTGTTGCCACAATCGGCGCACTGCGCTTACCGTCTATTACCAGAATGCTATATGACATATTTTCGAGTCTCAGGTATGGCTTTCTCTGGTCAGGGAACTAAAGAGGTACAATCCCATGTCATCAGCAAGTTTATAAGCTTTGCCTTTAGGCTTGCATGTCTCTACCTGTCGTGCAGTTAATTTTATCTCAGGGTCAGTTTTTATATCGAACCAGAGCGCCCCGGTCATGACCCTTAATATAGGCGAATTACAATAGACGTTAAAAAATTTACAGCCACTGTAAAGCCGCATGGTTAAAGGTTAATTTTAATTTTCATCAGATCTTCTGAAAGTGAAAATAGTTGCGGTAGGTGTTCCCTGTCGTAATTACCGTCGCGTGAGGCGAATCTCCTTCGCCTCCTGCACTGGTTTAACTCTTTTTCGCCTTATCCAGCATCGCTCTCAGACCGGCCACCCGGCTCTGACCGGTTTTCATCCGCTCCTCCGCACTGACCACTTTGCGCTCGGTTTCCCATTGCAGATCGTCCTGCGGCAGCTCCAGCAGAAAACGGCTCGGCTCCGGCCGGATTAATTCGCCATATTGCCGGCGTTCGCGACACAGGGTAAAGGTCAGCTCTTTCTGCGCCCGCGTGATCCCCACGTAGGCCAGGCGACGCTCCTCTTCGATATTATTTTCATCGATACTGCTCTGATGCGGTAACAGCCCCTCCTCCATGCCCACCAGGAACACATAGGGGAACTCCAGCCCTTTGGAGGCGTGCAGCGTCATCAGCTGCACCTGATCCAGCTCTTCATCGCTTTCACCGCGCTCCATCATGTCGCGCAGGGTAAAGCGCGTCACCACCTGCGCCAGCGTCATCGGCTCATCGATATCGCTGCCCTCCAGCATTTCGGTCATCCACTGAAACAGCGTGTTGACGTTCTTCATCCGCATCTCTGCGGCTTTCGGGCTGCCGGAGGTTTCGAACAGCCAGCTCTCGTAGTCGATGCCGCGAATCAAATCACGCACCGCGTTCACCGGCTCACGTTCGGTCAGCTGGATAATCTCATTCAGCCAGTGGGTAAACCGCTGCAGATGCTCCAGACCGCGGCCACTCAGCGTCTGCCCCAGACCGACATCAAAACTGGCGTTAAACAGGCTCTTGCTGCGCAGGTTGGCCCACTCACCGAGCTTCTGCAGCGTGGTCGGGCCAATCTCACGGCGCGGCGTATTGACGATGCGCAGAAACGCGCTGTCATCCTCAGGATTGGTCAGCACGCGCAGATAGGCAAGCAGATCTTTGATCTCTGGCCGTGAGAAGAACGAGGTACCGCCAGAGATGCGATAAGGGATGCGGTTCTGCATCAGAAACTTTTCAAAGGTCCGGGACTGATGGTTGCCACGATAAAGAATGGCGTAATCTTTGTACTGCGTCCGGTTGATAAAGTGATGCGCGATCAGCTCGCCGGTGACCCGCTCCGCTTCATGCTCTTCGCTGTTGGCAGTGAGCACCTTCAGCTCGCTGCCCTGCCCCAGCTCCGAAAACAGCCGCTTCTCAAAGACGTGCGGGTTATTGGCAATCAGGATATTTGCCGCTTTCAGTATGCGCTGCGAAGAGCGGTAGTTCTGCTCCAGCTTCACTACCTCCAGCGCCGGGAAATCCTGATTCAGCAGCACCAGATTCTGCGGGCGTGCGCCGCGCCAGGAGTAGATAGACTGATCATCATCGCCCACCACCGTGAAGCGCGCCCGCGCGCCCACCAGCAGCTTAACCAGTTCATACTGGCTGGTGTTGGTGTCCTGATACTCATCCACCAGCAGATAGCGGATACGCTGCTGCCAGCGTTCACGCACCTCCTGATTACGCTGCAGCAGCAGGGTCGGCAGCAGAATCAAATCGTCGAAATCGAGCACGTTGCACGACTTAAGATGCTGGCTGTAGAGGGCGTAGCAGTGAGCAAAAATATTATCCTGCTGCGATCGCGCCAGCGCGGCGGCGCCCTGCGGATCGATCAGATCATTTTTCCAGTTCGAGATGGTGGAGATGAGCTGCTGTAGCAGCGTCTTATCCTCTTCCAGCCACTCTTTTGTCAGCTCTTTCAGCAAGGCGAGCTGATCCTGATCGTCGAACAGCGAGAAGTTTGACTTCATGCCCAGCGCCGCGGTTTCGCGTTTGATGATCTCCAGTCCCAGCGTATGGAAGGTGGAGATCAGCAAACCGCGTGCCTCTTTGCGGCCCAGCGTCTGCGCCACACGCTCTTTCATTTCACGCGAGGCTTTATTGGTAAAGGTCACCGCGGCGATATGGCGCGCCTGATAGCCGCATTCACGGATCAGATGGGCGATTTTATTGGTAATCACGCGGGTTTTGCCCGATCCCGCGCCCGCCAGCACCAGACAGGGACCGGTAACAAATTCGACGGCACGTTGTTGGCTGGGGTTTAAACGCATAGGAGAAATCGCCTGATTGAATCAAAAGAAAGGGGTTTATACTGGGCGGCAATTATACACAACCGAGATACCAACATGGCGAAAACCGCGGCGGCTTTACACATCCTGGTCAAAGAGGAAGCGCTGGCACAATAGATTCTGGCGAAACTGGCGAAGGGTGGCAATTTCCAGCAGCTGGCAAAGAAGCACTCAACCTGTCCTTCTGGCCGGAATGGCGGCGATCTGGGCGAGTTCCGGCAGGGACAGATGGTGCCGGCTTTTGATAAAGCGGTCTTTACCTGCCCGCTGCTGACGCCTTACGGGCCGGTAAAGACCGGCTTTGGTTATCACATTATCAAAGTGCTCTATCGCAACTAGTTACTTCTTCTGCTTCATCTGCTGCAGGACGGTGCTGCACTGGTTGTCTTCGTTATCACTTGGAGAGATCAGTGCCAGCAGCGCCGCCGCCGGGCCCACTACTGCGCCCAGTGCCACGGCTGCGGCACCACGTGCCAGCAGTGGCCCCGTTTTCACGCCCGCATCAGGATTTTTAAAGGTGCCGCGCACGTAGAGCGGGGAGCGCAGCGTGACGATGCGGACGCCCTTACTCTCCGGATTCACCGACAGATCCAGCCGCTCACTGGCGAAGTTCGCATTGCCTGACACATTGATAATCGCGTTCTCGGTATCAAATACAAACAGGTTAGGCGTCGCCACACCGTTCTGCAGTTTGAGATCGGTGGCGGCGCAGTTGATGCGCACCTGGTCATCGCCAAACAGTTTGCCCACCACGTAGTTACCGACGTTGAGTCCGGCAATTTCCATCAGGCTGCGGCTGATCAGACCATCATTCATCAGCAGCTTAAGTTGCCCGTTGCTGGTCGCCAGCAGATCGGCTATGGAGTTACCGGTACCGGTAAAGCTGGCATCGCCATTAAGCTGTCCACGGCTGTTCTTCATCGCCTCCACATTCGGGAAGAGCTGACGCAGCTGCAGCTTACGGACATGAAGATCAACCCGACCACGCATCGGCGAGTGATCGCCCTCCAGCCGGATGGTGCTGTTGAGCGCGCCGCCCGCCACACCAAAGCGCAGCGGGTCCAGCAACAGATCACCGTTTTTCAGCTGTAAATGGGTATAGAGATCGCTTAACGGCAGTGAATTACTGTGCTCGATCCGTTTGCCGCTGAACTTCACGTCGGCATCCATCACGTCCCAGTTTTTGGTATCGAATTTATCGTGTGGCAGCACGCGGTCGGCGGGCTGATTCGATTTCTCACCGCGCCGGGCTTTGGCCTGCGCCGTTTTTTCACTGCCTTTGCCAGAGTCGACGCCAATTAGCGGCCCCAGATCGGCCATGCGCAGTTGCTCAGAGGTCAGCTCGCCGCTGAGTGTCGGGCGGGGTTTAACCTGACTGTAGATTAGCGAGCCATGAATATCGCTGTCGCCAATATGTCCGTTGAATTTCTCATAGCGGTAGACCGCGCCCTTTTCGCCGCTGAATTTAGCAATCAGATGGCCGTCGGTTTCATAAGGTGGCGTGTCAGGCAGCAGGACGCCGGTCAGGCCATAGAGATTCGCCAGCGTATCGCCCGAGAAGCGCAGTCGCACGTTAAGCCCGCCGAGGTTCATCGGATCCTGCAGACCGCCGGTTACCTGAACGCGCGTGGTGCCGTTGCGGAGATCGGCCTCAATCGGGAACGGGGTGTTCTGACTGCGCAGTGAAAGCATGCCGCCAATCTTACCGTCGCCGCTGAGTGACTCATTGTTATAAGTGCCCTTCGCCTGCCAGCCAAAGACGAAGTCGCCTGCGCCCTTCTGCTGGTCATTGCCTCCGGCAATCTGCGTATATGGCACCGGTTTACCCAGCGGATTAACCTGCACCGTGACATCTGCGCGGTTAATGGCGTCGCGATAACGAATCTGGCCCTGATCGAACAGAATATTATCCAGACGGAATGACCAGGCCGATGGCGCAGCATTCTTCTCATCCTTGTCGCTATCGGCAAGCGTAAAGGTCCAGTTGTTCTTTTTATCCGCGGTCTGGATCAGACGCGCATCCGGCCGCTGCAATTTAATCCACGGGATGAACAGTTCTTTGTGCAGCAGCGACAGCGGTGACAATGTGGCATCGACCCGCTGCAGATGTACCATGGTGACGTCAGCAATGTCAGGCGGATTCCCCAGCATGATATCTTCCGCATGGATCTGCGGCCACGGCACCCAGCGCCGCCAGCCTGCCTCGTCGCGATTTCGTGCCCAGTCGATACCCAGATCCCCGCGAATTGCAAAGGGCCGATTGAGTTCGGTTGAGACTTTCTGATTGATGGTGGGCTTCAGGCGATTCCAGTCAAAGGTCGCGATGACGACGATAATCACCACGATCAACAACACCAGAATTCCTGCTACCCAGCTGACTATTTTCCCGGTACGCGACATTACGCTTTCTCCTTGCACATTCACGGTCTGCGTTAAAGATAGTCGAGACCGCGGGCAACGGCATCAGGGAAGCGGGAGAGTAAGATGATTCAATTCAGAAAAGGGGGTTTCTCAGCCATTTCGTGAGCATAAGCGGTAAAAAAAGCCGACATTCCCGGCGTTTATTCCCCAGACCGGGGCTAATCGCCACCTTTAAAGGTAAATTAAAACACCGTTTTAAAACCATTGACGTCTGCCATACCAGACGCGAGACTAAGGCGATATTTCACTACAGGTCTGAAACCATGACGCAGAAAAAAATCGCCATCATCGGCGAATGCATGATTGAGCTGTCCGAAAAGGGTGAGAACATTAAACGTGGCTTTGGCGGCGATACGCTCAATACGGCCGTTTATCTCGCCCGCCAGGTTGATAAGCAGCAGTTACGGGTTGATTATGTCACTGCGCTGGGTACGGATTCGTTCAGCGATCAAATGATCGCTGCCTGGCAGCAGGAGAAGGTCAATACCGACCTGATTCAGCGGCTCGATAATAAAATGCCGGGCCTGTATTTCATTGAAACCGATGCCGACGGTGAGCGAACCTTCTGGTACTGGCGCAGCGATGCCGCCGCGCGTTACTGGCTAGACAGTCCGCAATCAGCAGAGATAGCTGAACAGCTGTCGCACTACGATTATCTCTACCTTAGCGGCATCAGCCTGGCGATTCTGCCGCCTGACAGTCGTGAAAAGCTGATGGTGCTGCTGGCTCGCTGCCGGGCTAATGGCGGCAAGGTGATTTTTGATAACAACTACCGCCCGCGTTTATGGGCCGATCGGGCCAGCACACAGGCCGCTTATCGTGCCATGCTCAGCTGCACCGATATCGCCTTCCTGACACTGGATGATGAACATCTGCTCTGGGGCGAAGAGCCGCTGGATGACGTTATCGCGCGAACCCGTCAGGCGGGTGCCAGCGAAATTGTGATTAAGCGCGGTGCAGACTCCTGCCTGGTGGTCACCGGCGATGCGCCACTGATCGATGTGCCTGCGGTACGTCTGGCGAAAGAGAAAGTGATCGATACCACCGCAGCCGGCGATTCGTTCAGTGCCGGTTATCTGGCTCGCCGTCTGACCGGCGCTTCTGCAGAAGTCGCCGCGCAGCGCGGACATCTGACTGCCAGCACCGTGATTCAGCATCGTGGCGCGATTATTCCGGCAGAGGCGATGCCTGACTGACAGAGCGACAGCCAGCGTCGTTGATACAGGCACTGAACGTGCCGATGCCAGAAAATGCGCCTGAGGGCGCATTTTTTAGGCTGCTGGTAACGTCTGGCTGCGTGGCTGTAACACTTCTCTCCTCTGACCCGACTCTCTGTGAGTTGAGCATATTAATTGCTGTTGGGTTCACACTGCTTTGGCATTCGGCACAAACATCTCTTACGCACAAAGTGGCTGACTGAACTGCATCTGATAAAGCCGGGCATAAGCGCCGTTCTTTTGCAGCAGCTGCTGATGCGAGCCGCGCTCAACAATCCTGCCCTCTTCCACCAGCAGAATTTCATCTGCCCTTTCAATGGTCGAGAGCCGGTGAGCGATAATCAGCGTGGTGCAGTTTTGCTGTAGCGTCTCCAGTGCAGACTGAATCGCGCGTTCAGACTCGCTGTCCAGAGCCGAGGTCGCTTCGTCGAGGATCAGAATCGGACTGTCGCGCAGCAGGGCGCGGGCAATCGCGATGCGCTGACGCTGTCCACCCGACAGCAGCACCCCATTCTCGCCAATCACCGTATCCAGCCCGTTATCCATTTTATTAATAAACTCCATGGCATGGGCCCTCTGCGCCGCCTTTTCGATCGCCTCCCGACTGAAGACGTCGGTACGGGCATAGGCAATGTTATTGGCGACCGTATCATTGAACAGGTGAACATGCTGAGAGACCAGCGCCACCTGCTCGCGCAGTGAGGCCAGGGTGTAATCGCGCAGGTCATGACCATCCAGCAAAATTTCGCCGCTGTCGATATCGTAAAAACGCGTTAACAGGCTGGCGAGAGTCGATTTACCCGAACCGGAACGGCCCACCAGGGCCACGGTTTTACCGGCGGGAAGGGTCAGATTGATATGCTGCAACGCAGGCGTTTCCGATCCCGGATAAGTAAAGGTGACATCGCGAAATTCAATATTCCCGGTGGCGCGATCAGCCACCCGGGTACCTTCATCCTTCTCCTGTTCAGTATCCAGGATCGCGAACAGCGTCTGACAGGCTGCCATGCCGCGCTGGAACTGGGCATTGACGTTGGTCAGGGACTTTAACGGACGCATCAGCATCAGCATGGCGGAAAACACCGCGCTGATGGATCCCGCCGTCAGCGTTGCCATCACCGACGGAAAACTGGCCGCATAGAGCACAAAGGCGAGTGCAGAGGAGGCGAGCAACTGAATAATCGGATCGGATAGCGAGGTCGCCGAGACCATTTTCATTCCCTGGCGACGCATTTTATTGCTGACCTGTTCAAAGCGGGAGGTCTCGACCTGCTGACCGCCGAACATCAGGACCTCTTTATGCCCTTTCAGCATCTGCTCTGCATGAGACGTCACCTGCCCCATGGTGTTCTGCATATTCTTGCTGATTGTGCGGAAGCGTCTGGAGACGATGCGGATCGCCAGTGACACAATGGGTGCCAGCACCAGCAGGATCAGTGAAAGCTGCCAGCTGTAATAGAACATCATCACAAACAGGCCGACAATGGAGGCCCCTTCCCGCACCACCGTCACCAGCGAGCCGGAAGAGGAGGAAGCGACCTGCTCGCAGTCGTAGCTGATACGGGAGAGCAGCGTGCCGGTCGACTGCTGATCAAAAAATGCCACCGGCATGCCCATCATATGACTGAACAGGCGACGACGCAGGGTCATCACCACTTTGCCTGACACCCAGGAGATGCAGTAACTGGAGATATAGCCGCTGACACCGCGGATCAGAATCAGCCCGATAATCATCAGCGGCATCCAGCGCAGAATGTCGTGATTATTTTTGCCAATGACATCGTCCAGCAACGTCTTCAGTAAGGTCAGCATAAAGGGATCTATTGCGGCGTTGACGATCAGGGCAACACCCGCAACCAGCAGTCCCAGCCTGAAGGGAGAAATCGTCGGCCACAGGCGACAAAAGGTTTGTCGGGTGGAGAGATCGGTATCAAACATGGCATGCATCTTACCGTTGTGAATGAACGACCGATGTTATGTTAAACCCCATCAACCAACAGGAAACTGCCCGGTTCTATCCGACGCTGATCGTTCCCAAATGAGACTGGCACTTAAGCCTCTGCAATGTGGCGGGAGTGACCCTGGCGCTAAAATCATTATGTCGCCTTAACAGCAGGCAGTGTGATGTCCGGTAAATTGCGGCTATCGAAGCGGGCTGTACCAGCCATTTACCTTAAGCTGCAGATTAGTGGTTAATGATGGACTTCCTGCAGCAATCTCCTTCAACTGCCCTTATAATTTATTCATTAAAATTAAACTGTTACATAAACAAATCCCTCACCAGGCATAGTCCGAATCTGGTCAGATTCGCCCTTTTCGGATGGACGACTGCCTGAAAAAAGACCATCTTTTAATCAAAAGACAGCAGGACGCTGTTCTCTCCGGCCGCGAACAAAACAATTAAAATATTCCCCGCATCAGGATCTATTTATGCACACAGAAATTATTAATGTCTGGCCACACGGTGATGCGCCAGGCGCCAGCGATTCACGCGCAGAGCCGCAGATTGTCGATATGGCAAAAGAGTATGAGCCTTACGATCGTGCAGCTACCGGCGTGCGTTGCCCGGAAATGGCGATCTGGCATCCGGTTGAATCAAACGGGATTACCCTGCTGGTTGCACCGGGCGGTGGCTATCAGCGCGTGATGATCGATCGTGAAGGCAGCGCCCTGGCAACATTCTTTACCTCAATGGGTTACACCCTGGCGGTGATGACCTATCGTCTGCCCTATGATGGACATCATGAAGGCCCTGATGCGCCGCTGGCCGATGCGCAGCGTGCGGTACGCGTCCTGCGTGAACGGGCGCAGCGCGGCCTGAATGGTAAATATATCGTCATGATGGGCTTTTCGGCGGGTGGCCACGTGGCTGCCAGTCTGGGTACGCGTTTCGCAGAGAAACTCTATCCGGTACAGGATGGTGCAGAAAACTTCTCACCGCGTCCGGATGCGATGGTCCTGGTCTATCCGCTGATCAGCATGCGTGACGGCATCGCCCATGAAGGTGCCAGAACCCGCCTGCTGGGTGCCTGGCCCGATCAGAAAACCATTGACGCTTATTCAATGGAAACCCGGGTTCATCCGCTGGTGCCGCCGACGCTGTTAATCCACGCCGCCGACGATGATGATGTATCCGTGAATCACAGCATGGCGTTTTTTGGCGCGCTGCGTGAACATAAGGTTCCGGCAGAGGTGCATTTCTATCAGAAAGGCGGCCACGGATTTGGTATCCGCGGCGTGGCAGATTTGCCCCTCGCCAGCTGGCCGATGTTAGTGACCGAATGGCTCAGGGCAAAAACCTGACCTTAAGCGGCTGGCGGAACGTCTTTGACGTTGCTATCCGGCGGGCTGGCTTCATTGCTGGTCGCCGGTGCCGCTGGCGGTGCCATCACTTTGTCCCAGTTATTTTGCAGGCCCTTCACGTTGATTTCCGGTTCGCCTTCCGGCTGAATCAGTACCATCATCAGTTCCTGCGTCAGCTGCTGACGCAGCTCCTGGTTTAGCTGTTCGCGGGTCAGGCCGGCCAGGAAAGTCTGACGCAGCTTCTGATACTGTTCAGGC
Source organism: Pantoea sp. E956-1 (assembly GCF_982223955.1). Lineage (NCBI taxonomy): Bacteria > Pseudomonadati > Pseudomonadota > Gammaproteobacteria > Enterobacterales > Erwiniaceae > Pantoea > Pantoea sp. E956-1. Next base: position 87,932 of record NZ_CEUYZP010000007.1, read on the forward strand.
GCGATATCGACTACGGCGTTCTGCTGGGAGCGCAGACGCTGGCTCATCAACACATCCGTATCGGTGCGGGCATAGGTGGTAAACAGCTTGTTCAGCTCCAGCAGCTTCTGCGCCATCAGCGCATCGAACTCCTCCTGCGGCAAGCCTTTATCACGCACGTTTGCCAGCTCACGCGCTACCAGATTCATATTCTGCGCCAGATTTTCGTTGCGTCCATCCAGGTTGATGGAGCACTGCGCACGCTGATAGAGCACCCGGCAATCAAATCCCACCTGTATGCCCTGTGCCTTGCTGTCACTGAGCGCACGCTGGACATGCCAGAACAGTGCTTCACGGGCCAGATCACCCTGCCAGTAACGCTGCAGATTCTGGGAGTCACGAATCGGTTGCCACGGCGTATCCCACACCAGCGAGAGGCGATCCTGCGTCATATTGCTGCTGACCAGATTGACCGGCTCGTGCGGCAGCGGCGACAGGGTGGGCAGTGGCGCTGGCGTTTCTCGTTTACCGGTTAACGCTGAGAAGGTTTTATTGATCTGCTCAGAGAGGTTGCGGCTGTCGACATTCCCTACCACGTAGAGCGTCATCGCATCCGGGGTGTACCACTGATGATAAAAATCATTGAGCTGGGTTAAATCAACCGGCACGCGTGGTTGCGCTGCGGGGTCATGCGCCAGCAGCGCGGAGCCTTTCAGGCGGTAGCGCCACCAGACATCCTGGGTATCCTTCGGCCAGGTCGCCACCGGATCCGATGCCGCCAGCGCGGTATTAACCACCTGTTCGGTGATGGCCATATTGCCCGCCGTGGCCGCCAGCCAGTTCAGCGCTTCTTTCAGCAACTCGGGGCGGTTATTCGGCAGACTCAGATTATATTGGGTGGAGTCATAGGAGGTGATCACAGGTGGCAGCGGATGCTGTGGATCCATCGCCTGTTGCCATAGCGCGCGCTGCTGATTGTTATCAAGCGCGGTGTTGTGCACCATCGCCAGACGCGGCAGCAGATGGCTGAAGCCGGCCTGTTGCGCACTCTCCACCAGCGAGCCGGTATTCACCACCAGCCGCAGTTCAATACGGTCACTGGGGCGTTGCGGTGTGGCCAGTAACTGCCAGTTAAATCCATTATCCAGCTTGCCTTCCTGCCAGGCCGGATCCGGTTGCAGCGTTTCTGCCTGGAGACCAAAGCTGCTTGCCAGCACTAATCCACCAACCAAAAGCCGAATTCTGGTGCCCTGCATGTGAACCCCTACTCAAATAATTCAAATATCGTTATCACTGGCGCATATTGCCGCTGTTATTAACGAATCGGCTGGCGCCGAATCGCGCTGTTATCCAACAACAAAGTGTTTGACCACAGGAAGCGCAGGATGTCGCGTAACGAAGTGAAAAACGTCAAAAAAAACAAGTGGGCTTTATTATGCAAATGCCCGCTGTCAGGGCAAGCGACAGCGGGCATTTGTGGGGATTTAAGTGAAATTCAATGATTAAATTGAAGATTCAGACGCTTTATTCTCCTTATTCCGGCCTGCCAGCGTGTCGGTCAGCTGTTTATGATCCAGCTGGTCGACCCACTTCGCCACCACCACGGTCGCCACACCGTTACCGATCAGGTTGGTCAGTGCACGGGCTTCGGACATAAAGCGGTCGATGCCGAGGATCAGCGCCAGACCCGCCACCGGCAGATGTCCCACCGCAGAGAGCGTTGCCGCCAGCACGATAAATCCGCTTCCGGTTACCCCCGCCGCACCTTTGGAGGAGAGCAGCAGCACCACCAGCAACGTAATCTGATGGAAAATATCCATGTGCGCATTGGTCGCCTGAGCGATAAATACTGCCGCCATGGTCAGGTAAATCGAGGTGCCGTCCAGGTTAAAAGAGTAACCGGTGGGGATCACCAGCCCTACCACCGATTTCTTGCAGCCCAGCTTCTCCATCTTATCCAGCATGCGCGGTAGCGCAGATTCGGAAGAGGAGGTGCCCAGCACAATCAGCAGCTCTTCTTTGATATAGGCGATGAACTTAAAGATGCTGAATCCGGCGAACAGTCGTGCAATCAGCCCCAGCACAATCACCACAAACAGAATACAGGTGATGTAGAAGCAGATAATCAGCTGGCCGAGTTGCACCAGTGAACCCACGCCATACTTGCCGATAGTGAAGGCCATCGCGCCAAATGCTCCTATCGGCGCCAGACGCATGATCATGTTGATGATGCCGAAAATCACTTTTGAGAAGCTTTCAATCACGTTGAAAATCAGCGTGCCGGTGTTACCCAGACGATGCAGGGCAAAACCAAACAGAATGGCAAACAGCAGCACCTGCAGAATATTGCCGCTGGCAAAAGCGCCAATTACGCTGTTGGGGATGACATCCAGCAGGAAAGCAACGATACCCTGCTGTTCTGCCTGTTGCGCGTATATCGCCACGGCTTTGGCATCCAGCGTGGCAGGATCAACGTTCATCCCGGCACCTGGCTGCACCACGTTAACCACGATCAGGCCGATAATCAGCGCGATGGTGCTGACAATTTCAAAATAGAGCAGGGCAACTGCGCCGGTCCGTCCTACCGCTTTCATGCTTTCCATGCCAGCGATGCCGGTCACCACGGTACAGAAAATCACCGGGGCGATAATCATCTTGATTAACTTAACAAAGCCATCGCCCAGCGGCTTCATCTGGGTCCCTAACTCCGGGTAAAAATGGCCTAACAAAACGCCGATGCCAATCGCCATCAGCACCTGGAAATAAAGGCTTTTAAAAAGTGAGGTTTTCATAAACAGGTGTCCACTAACGCCGTGAGGTGATGTTGTCGGATTCGTTATTGTGACTGGCGGGCAACAGAGGTGACGCCTGACAGTAACCCGAAAATAACACTCTGTTTACGTGATTAATACAGGGTGACAAACGCCCAGGAAACCCGGGGATCGTAATTCTGAACTGAAACGCTTCAGCATGGGGTTTTGTAACTAAAATTCTCGCAAAATCAATGAATCAGGCAATTATTGCGGTAGTGAGGAGTTTTCAATCCATGCCTGATTGAATCGGGTCAGAGGCAGCGCTTCAGCATACAGATAGCCCTGTCCGATATGGATACCGCGCGCCAGCAGCCAGTCACGTTGTTCAGCTGTTTCCACGCCTTCGGCAATCACTTCCAGATGGATAATCCCGGCGATGGCCGCCACGATGCGGACCATCGTGTCGTCATGCGGCAGCGCTGCCACGAAGCTGCGATCCATCTTCAGCTTGTTAACCGGCAACGCTTTCAGCTGATGGAGATAGTTAAGGTTGGAGTAGCCCATGCCGAAATCGTCCAGGGCCACGACCACGCCAGTCTGCTGCAGCATCCGCAGCATCGATATCGCCTGTTCAGCATCATTAAGCTGAGCCGTCTCTGTCACTTCCAGCACAAAGGTGCCGGGTGCGATGCAGTGGCGCGTCAGCAGGGATTGCAGATGAGAGACCACGCCCGTATCGCGCAGTTGCACAGCGGAAATATTCACACTTAGCGGCAGCATAATGCCCTGTCGCTGCCAGCCTGCCAGAATGCGGCACGCCTCTTCAAACACCCAGCGGCCAATCGCGCTAATCACGCCAATCTCTTCAGCGCTGGCAATAAACTCCTCGGTCAGACCATAACTGCCGTCTGGCTGGCGCATACGCAGCAGGGCTTCCGCGCCGACTAACGCACCGGTCCGCATATCGACCTGGGGTTGCAGATAGAGGGCGAACTGCTCGTCGTGCAGCCCCTGCAAAATATCGTGCTCCTGAGTCAGGCGCTTCTGGGCGCGCTCAGTCAGCGCGGCGTCAAAGAACAGAATCTGATTTTTGCCCTGATGACGGGCCGACATCATCGCCGAGGTCGCGCGATCCAGCAGCTCATTGGCACTCAGTGGTTGATCGTCACGCAGCGCCAGACCGATACTGGCATTGGGACGCAGCTGCAGTTGATGCAGATTAACCGGCTGATTAAGACGAATCATCAGGTTGCGGGCCAGACGCAGTGCGCGGAACGGATTACTGGCGCGCTTCATTAACAGCACAAAATCACTGATACCGATCTGCGCCAGCAGAGTATGGTCATCCAGCGTATTACGGATCTTCTCCACCAGCGTCAGCATCAGCGTATCGCGCTGCTCATCGCTCAGTACGCCATTGGCTTCCTGCAGGGTTTCAATGCGGATCACCATCAGCCCCAGAGACTGCCCAGGGCTGCTCATGAACTGCTCGACCAGCGCCAGGAACAAGGTACGGTTGGGCAAATCGGTCACGGCAAAATGGGTGGTCAGCCGGCTCATCTCATCATGTATCGACTCCAGCACCTGCTGATTGCGGTTGTAGCTGCGGATCAGCATACCGATTTCGTCATCGCGATGGCTCTGCGGCAGGGACAGCTTATGCGTCAGAATCGACTGCGGTGGCAGCTCCTGCAGCTCACGCGAGAGATTGCGCAGTGGATGCACCACCAGCCGGTTGATACACCAGCTGATCGACACTGACAGGATCAGTGCCAGCAGCAGATAGGTGATAATCATGGTTGAGAGCGTGCTGAGAATAAACTGGTAGACGCGCGTCGAGTTTGCCTGCAACACCAGGTAGGCCAGCGGTTTCGGCATTCCGGTATTTTCCACCGAATAGAGCGGCAGGGTAATCTGCACCGGCAGTTCAAACAGGCGCGCCACCAGACGCGGCACCGGTTTCTCCGTTTCGAAGTCGGCATGCAGTGCCTGAAACGCATTTGGCAGCACCACATCGGCGCGCGATAAAATACCGGCCGGTTTGAGCGAGTGAAGAATGCGTTCGGCCTGAGGAATGTCGGCGCGCAGCACCGCTTCCGATAGCGGCTGACGGACGGTGTGTGCGATATTCTCCATCTGCTGGGCGTAGTCAATCCTGCGCTGCTGCACAAAATGAAACAGTTGGATGACGATAAAGATACTGATGGTGATAACCGCAACCAGCGAAACCGTCGCCATCTGCTTTATCGTAAGTGACCGGCTTACGCGCAAAAAATTCTCTCCTGACGATGAAAAAAGCCCAGATAGCAGACAGTACAATGCCCGCCAGTATATCCCATAAACTGACTTTTTTACCGTCTGAAAAGTCCGGCTTTTTCCCGATCGGGATTATTTGAAATCCGCGTAAGGTGTCAGCGGCTGTGGCGGCATATCCAGATCCCCTTCCCAGCCAGCGGCAGAGTAACGCACGTAGATTAGACCATGACTTGGGGTATAGTCTTTCGCCTGTTGAATATCGACGCCCACCCCGATAAACCAGTCGGGTGTGATACGTCGCTCAACCACGCCCTGCAGCGTATACCCCGTGCCGCTACTGGTGCTGCTGGCGGAAACGGGATTGCTGGCAAGGGTAAAGCCGGGATTGACCGGATAGCGCAGCTGCGCATCGGTTTTCGAATGTGACCAGGAAACCGAGCCGCCCAGGTCGAACGACCAGTTTTCCGTACGCTGTCGCCAGGTGACAGGCACGGAAAAGGAGAGATACTGCTGCGGACTGTAGTAGCCGCCCTGACCGAAGGTGTAATCGCTGAGATCCTTCTGATAGCGCCAGAGCATACTGTTCAGCCCGACGGTGGCCCGCCGATTATCGCTATTAATGACCTTGTAGTAGTAACCGGCCATTAAGCGCTCGCGACTGTTATCCGCAACGTTTTTACCGGTTATCTGATGCGCACTGATGTCGCCCCAGACGCCGTGCGCCCCACCCTGATCGTAACTCAGCCCGATGCTGCCACCCGTTGCTACTACGCCGCCCCAGCTTTTTCCACCGTTGGCTGATGGATCGCGCGCGCCCGCATAGGAAAGCAGCGAACTGGCGATCGGCCGTCGCGAGGCGGTCAGCGTCACGCCAAGATCCCTGACGTCAGTTTTCCAGCTCAGACCGCCGGTCCAGTGGGTCACCTCAAAGCCCAGCGGCGTGGTACCCAGATCCGCTGACCAGCGGTCATTATGCCAGCCGACGCCCAGCGCAGTGCCCTCGGCGCGCTGACTGGCATCGCGGCTGCATCCGCCGGAACTGGCGTCGTCGCAGCTACCAAACTGCTCGTCGAAGCTGCCGTTTCGGGTGGAAAAACGCCCTGCCGAGACGTCAACCCGGTCGAGACGGAAAAAGCCGCGTCCGTCGGCAAACGGACTTTCCGCCTGCAGCATGGTGGTATGGGCAGTAAAGTCGGAGACCCCAGCCGTACCCTTATTGCGTGAATAGTCCTGCTGCACCGTCAGTGTGGTCTCACGCTGATGATAAAGATCTGCAGTGTCGCTTCGAATACTGCGCTTCAGCCAGTCATCCTGGGCCTCAGAGCGTGTCGCGCGGCTGATACTTTCACCGCTGCCGATACCGCTGGCTGTCATCGCCTGACGATAGTCCGCCAGCGCGATCTCTGGCTGCTGCTGTGTGCGCTCCAGTCTGGCCGCATCACGAAACACTAAAGCCTTATCCTGCGAAGACGGCAGTGCCGCAGCGCGCTGCTTCAGGCTGGCAAAGCGCACGGCAGCCTGCGTGGTTTCGCCCACCGCCTGCCATGCCAGCGCGGCGCGGCGATCGGCATTAAGACTATTGGGCTGGGCTGGCTGCTGCTCAAGTGCCTGCCGTGCTTCACCGGTGCGCTGGAGCGCGACCAGCGCTTCGATTCGTCCCAGCGCCGCATCGCCGTTTTCCGGCTCGCGCGTCATCACCTGCTGATAGGTCTCCAGTGCCTGCTGCGCATCCCCGCGAGCCATCGCCCAGTCGGCCAGCGTCAGGTCGCGTCGGCTGGAAACCGGCTGCTGGTAAAGCAGCGTCACCGCGGCCCGCTCCTGCCCTGCCGCACGAAGCGCTTCGGCGCTGGTAAAAATTTTATCCTGCCCGAGCCGGTCAGCCAGCTCATGCATATTACTGTTCCACTGCGTTTCAGGCAGGCGATGCAGCGTTGCCAGTGCGGCGTCATCATTATCCCGGCTGGAAAGATAGAGCGCGGCGGCGTAGAGCGCGGTTGCATCTCCGGCATGCTGCTGTTGCAGCGTCGCGATCTGCGCATCCGCCTGTTGGGTGGCCCCCCCGTCGCGTAGCGCGCTCGCCAGCCGATAACTGAGCCAGACGTCATCCGGCTGCAGCGCCAGCGCCGCCCGATACTTCTCTGCCGCCTGCGGCCATTTATTCTGCCGGGCAAACGCATCGGCCTCGGCGCGCAGGCTGTCACTGCGCAGCGCACGCAACGTTCCCGCCATCTCGCGCTGCTGCCCGGCAGGTAGCGTACTGATAAACTGCATTACGCGGGCAGGCGACTCGGCCTGATACAACCCAGCCAGGCGACGAACGGTGGTCGTGTTGGTCGCGTCAAGCCGCAGCGCATGCTGCCAGAACAGTTCGGCACCTGCCGCATCTTTACGCGCCATCGCCACATCCCCCAGTCCTGTCAGGGCATAGCTGTCGGTGCTATCAATTTTGTGTGCGGCGCGGTAAGCGCGTTCGGCCCCCTCAACATCGTGCTGCGCCAGCGCCTTATCGCCCTTCTCAATCGCCAGCCAGTAACGATTGCTTTGCAGCAGCGACTGCCATTTGCCGATCAACGTGCTCTGCTGACCCGCTTTAATGGCCCATTCCAGCCACTGAATCGCCGTCTCACGATGGCCCGCACGGGCCTGGGTCTGCCCCATCGCGCCCATTAATTCGGCGTCGTTGGGGTTATCCTTCAGTGCCCGGCTAAGCGCTGCCATTGCATTATTCACATCGCCCGCCTCGACCAGCGCCAGGGCACGCATTCGTTCGCGATAGGCGGGATCGGCGAGCTGCGCCTGCTGCTTCGCCAGCACATCCACGCCCTGCTGGTGCGCGTCGCCGTCGGTAAAAACAGTCAGATAAGCCTTCAACTGCGCCACGCTGCTGTCGCTGACTGGCTGATCGTTGATCTGCTTCAGCCAGAGGTCAGCCGCAGCATCACGCCCGCCGCCGCTCTCAGCCAGCCGCGTCAGTTGTGCTATCGCCTGCGCTGGCTGTTGCCGATCAAACGCCATGCGGGCAATCTGCAATCCGACGCCAACATTGCCAGGATAGCGTTGCTCCAGCGCCTGAAGCTGCTGCCAGACGACATCGTCCTGCCCGGGAAGGCGCGCCAGCAGCCGCCAGTACTCCAGGGCGATGTTGGGATCGGGGAACACGCCATTAAACAGCGCATCGTAAGCGCTTTTCGCCTCCGCCAGACGGCCAGAAGTGGCGAGCAGGCGCGCCTGCTGAAGTTGCTGCCGTCCCTCAGGCGACATCATGCGCAGGCCTGCGGCAGACTCACGCGCGGCCGCCGAGTCGGGCGCCAGCTGGTTGAGCTGATCCAGTAGTTTCTGCGCTGCGGTGATATCGCCCTGATGCAGCGCCAGTCGCAGACGCGCCGCCAGCACCTGGGGATTATCCGGGTCCATCTTTTCCAGCCGGTAGAGCGACTGCTGCACCAGCGCATACTTATTAGTGGATTCGCCGATTCGCACCTGGGTCAGCAGCCAGTCAACCGGCGAGACCTGCGGCCCGGTAACAGGCGCAGCCTGCCCCGGCAGCGCACCCAGCACGCCGATCAGTACACCTGCCCGCAGCAAACGCCGCTTATTCATCTTCATCGTCAAGCAGACGGCGGTTCGCGATAAGGCGCATCAGACGCCAGACCAGTACGGCAAACAGCACCACAACAAACACTGCGCACAACGCCAGCCAGAATGGATGCGTCGCCAGCATGGCCCAGAGCCGCTCCCACCACGGCAGATGGCCCACATAGTAGGTCTCTCCGACGCGCAGACTGTTGACGCCAGACTCACGGATAATCGCGGTGGAGCCAGAAATCGCACTGCGCTTGCCGCTGTCGCCTGATGCCTCATCGAGCAGCTGCCAGCTGCGCGGACTGCCATCGGCGAGCAGCGCCACCACACTGCGCTGATCGTAAAACGGCGACTGGAAACCGATTACGGTCGCCAGCGGGCCACGTGAACCGATAGCCGTGGTACTTTCCGCTGCCCGTTCAGCCTCGCTGAGCAGCTGAGTAGTTTGAGAAGCCTTTCTCACCGGCGTTTTCAGCCAGCTGGCAGTAGCATCGACCAGCGCAGAGATCCGGCGGTCATCCTGAAGATCTTTGGGGATGACGCCGATCAACAGCAGATCCGCATCCTGCTTTTGCGCCGTGCTCCAGTCATCGGTGAGCTGCATGCGCAGCGCCGGATAGCCGGTCTGCGCACCCATATTGCCCAGCGTATTCAGCAGCGTGCTGACCTGCTGCACATCCGGTTCTGGCTGAACCAGCACCAGCGTCTGAGCCAGATCGGCATAGCGACTGAACGGAAAGCCTGCATTTGCCCAGGTCTGCAGTGACGGCATTTCGATGTAGTGGCGATAGCCCGAAAAATCGATGCTGGAACTCTCATCCAGCACCACATGATGGCCAACCGGCGTCACGGTTTCACAACGTCCGTCAGCGGTGCCCCCCATAAAGGTATTGGCATAGTCAAAATCGAAGCGCAGCTGGTTCACCATGCCCAGGCGTAATGCCGGAATCAGCAACTCACGATTCTTGTCCAGCATCCCCTGAATCAGCGGAATATGCAGCAGTTGCTGCCCGGCGGTGTTTTTCGGCAGCAGCGGGTAGTCCTGAATAAACTGATTGTTCAGATTGACCGCCAGCCTTGAGCCATCCTGCCGGACAGGTGAGGTGTAGCGATAGCTCAGATCCATATCGATACCGCGCGCCCGCACCAGGAAGAGATCGGGTGGCAGATTCAGCGTCAGGCTGATCGGATTGGGTTGCAGGCCGTCAGACTGCAGCTGGTTTTCATACTGCGTCAGCTCAGCAAAGGTGGTGCGGCGATCGGTGCGCACCCAGTTTGGCGCATCATAGGGCTGACGCGGTGCCAGCAGCGTGACGCGGTCAATGGTCGAGATGTCGCCACGTAACAGCAACTCACCCTGCGCGATGCCCTGCACCGCCGTCAGCAGATCGTCGTCGTTGCGTCCCAGAATCAGCAGCATTTTTTCATAGGGGCTGCCAGGCTGGCTCACCATCTCCACGGTTGGCTTCGTCACCGGCGGCAGATCTTTCAGGAAATCCGGGCGCGCGTCGTTGGTGGCAAACACCACGGCATGCTGTTGTTGCGGTAGCTGATTGTAGAGCACCGGGAAGCGCTGTCCTCGCCAGGCGGCTTTGCTGCCGAACCAGGACGCGAGGATTGCAGCGGCGCGTTGCTGCCTGATGTCCGGCCGGGCAGCAAACACCATCGGCAGGATCAGCGGTCGTGTGTCGCGCGCATCAAAAAAGGGCTCCGGGAAGTGTGACAGGTCATTTTTCAGCGGCAGTTTTTGCAGCGTCAGATCCAGACCGCTCTCTTTACCGATATCGAGCCAGATGGTGCTGTTGGCCGGATTTTCGCAGATGTTGGCGTAGTGACCGACCAGCTCAAAGCGTATGCGGTTAAAATCGGTGATAAAGCGGGGATCGATCGCCAGCTGCATCTGATTCTGATTGCCGATTTGTTCCGGCGTCAGGGTGATCAGACTCACCAGTTCGTCATTGAGATAGACCTTGAGCTGCGACAGCGTGGGCAGCAGCGCAGGCGATGGCCGGTAGCTGAGATTAAGCCGTGCACGCGTCACCACCTCATCACTGCGCACGCCGAACTCAATCTGTCCGGTGGTGCGCGTACCACGCAGCGTCATGCTGCCCGGCGGCGGCGCCAGCTTAACAAAGCTCAGCTGGCTGTTACGCAGCGGCGCGGCGGGTTCCTGCGGCAAAGATTGCACCGCAGTTTCTCCGGCGACAGTGATCGGCGCACTTTCCTGCGCCAGTGCGCAGCTTAGCGTTGCGGAGCCCAGCAGCAGCGCAGCGACCCATCTGTTTATTCCTGTTGTTGTCATATCATCAACTCAATGCAGATTTTTTGAGACGGGCGCGCGCATAATGCCTTGCGGCAACAGCGAAGCCAGCCAGCTTACCCCAGCGGTAAGCAGGTTAAACAACCGACGTAACTGCGGTGGGCCATATTCCGCCAGGCGCAGATAACCTTTAAAGCCGAGGATCATAATATCGGCCAGACTCTGCACCGGTTTATCCTCCGGGAAACCGTCCTGCCACAACGCCCAGGTATCGGCACGGGCAAAGGTGCACTGGATAAAATCAATGTGCTGCCGGGTGGTCAGATCTTCGAGACGCACGCCCGCCCGGCGACCAAAGACGCGCTGCACCGTGCAGGGAAAACTGAACTCCTGTTGCCCGCGACGCAGCAGCAGCCAGACTTTTTCACTCTCCTGCAGCGCATCCGGCTCGCGCAGTTCCAGACCGACACCGCCGTCTGAATAGTCACGCAGCGTACAGGGCAGCATGTGTCCGTTTTCGCGCGAAATCGCCGCAGGCATCGCAATCTCCACGCGGTGCGCTTCACGGATCTGCCTTGCCTCCACCGAGACGGCAACCGCGCCGCCCAGAATCACCATGTTGTAGATCACCCACACCAGGCTGACCCACACCGTCAGCACTTCATTGGCCGGACCGTGCTGCATCCGCCAGACCGCCATCACCACGCCCGCCAGATTAAGCAGAACCAGCAGCATATAAGGCCGGGTAATCACCCAGTCCAGATGCCGCTTCTCCACCAGTCCGCCCTTGGCGGTCACGTTAAACTTGCCCTTGTGCGGATTGATCAGCGCGACGGTGGTTGGCAGGGCGATATACCACGCCAGCACGGTCTCGTAGACTTCACTCCAGAATGAGTGTCGCCAGCGCCCCTGAATGCGTGAATTGGTCAGACTGGTATGCAGCATATGAGGCAGCACATAGACGGCGATTGCCAGCGCCGGGGCATAGATGATGTAAGCATGGCAGAGCAGAAACGCCAGCGGAGCCAGCAGGAACACCAGCCGTGGAATACCAGAGAGGAAGTGCAGCATGGCGTTGGCATAACAGAGACGCTGCACCCACTTCAGCCCTTTGCCGAACAGTGGATTGTCGAGACGGAAAATCTGCACCATGCCACGCGCCCAGCGGATACGCTGGCCGATATGCGCTGACAGGCTCTCGGTCGCCAGCCCCGCCGCCTGGGGAATGCGGATGTAGGCGGAGGTGTAACCCAGGCGATGCAGGCGCAGTGAGGTGTGGGCATCTTCTGTCACGGTTTCGACCGCAATGCCGCCAATCTCTTCCAGCGCGGTGCACCGCAGAATGGCACAGGAGCCGCAGAAGAAGGTGGCGTCCCAGGTGTCGTTGCCATCCTGAACCAGCCCGTAGAACAGCGATCCCTCATTGGGCGTACGGCGAAAACGCCCCAGATTGCGCTCAAACGGATCGGGTGAAAAGAAGTGATGCGGCGTCTGCAGCATCGCCAGCCGGGGATCTTTGATAAACCAGCCCATGGTCATCTGCAGGAAAGAGCGTGTCGGCACATGGTCGCAGTCAAAGATTGCCACAAAGTCGCTGCGGCAGTGGGTTTTCAGCGCGTGGTTGATGTTGCCCGCCTTGGCATGTTCGTTAGACGGACGCACCACATAGTTCACGCCGATGCTGGCGGCAAACTCGCGGAACTCGGGTCTGTTGCCGTCGTCGAGCAGATAGATGTTGAGACGATCTTTTGGCCAGTCGACGCCCAGCGCAGCGTAGAGCGTCGGCCTGACCACGTTCAGTGGCTCGTTATAGGTCGGCACCAGCAGGTCCACCGATGGCCACTGCGAGCGGTCAGCGGGCATAGAAACCGGCTGCCGATTAAGCGGCCATAGCGTCTGAAAATAGCCCAGCACCAGGACCACCCAGGCGTAGGTTTCTGCGGCGATCAGCAGCAGTCCCAGCACCAGGCTCATCGGATCATCCCAGTTCAGCGTGGAGGTGTAGCGCCACCACAGATAGCGACAGGATACGGTCAGCGACAGCACAATCAACATCATGGTGGGTAAACGGCCCGGCACGCGCCGCACCACCATCGCCAGGCTCCAGAGCAGTAGCACAAAGATAAACTGCGTCATCAGGTCAAAGGGCTGGCTAATACAGAGCAACGCCAGTAGCGAAGCGAACAGCCCCATCCCGATAAACAGAACGTAACGCACCAGGGGCGGCAATCGCTTCAGCCGGCGTTCACCCCGCATGCCGAGCCGTTGCATCTCTGCCTGCTTAGCGCGCCTTTCCAGCCAGCGGTAGCCCTGCTGCCGCCAGCGAATCAGCGCCGCGAAGCCGTTTGTGCGGCGGCCATTGTCATCCAGCGGCAGGATAACCAGCAGCCACAGTGACTGAATCAGATAGCGCAGAAAATCGAGTGGCTGCGGACGCTCGGGTGAGATATGGGGATAGAGCCTGCGGCGCTGCTGGATAATCCGCTGCCAGCCTGGTGCTTCGACACGGAACAGCATCACCGCCAGTCCACACCAGAACAGATGAAGCGCACTGGCGAAGCGGGATGCGCCATTGCCACGTGCAGTGGTGTAGCGCCTCTGCAATGCCTGCCAGGCGGGGCCGGTCAGCAGCCAGCGCAGCGGATTCAAGCGCGTTCGCCTTTAATGTGCAGAAGCAGCCAGTTAGCCAGCGTGGTGATCTCTTCACTGACCAGCGCGTGTGGCCGGTATTCCCCTACAGGCTGCTTCATCATCAGCGCTTCTGCCAGCGCCTCATCCCGGTGGATCAGCAGCGGGATGAGCGGATTCAGCGAAGCCATCCAGAGCTGATGCAGATCCTGCTGCAGGCAGCTGTTGGCATTAAACTGGTTGATCAGAAAACGGGTCGCCGCGGGAAAACGCCGCTGGCTAAGCCGCAAATGGCAGTTGGCATCTGGTGTAGTGACGCAGACCAGGCCGTCCAGCTGTGGCCAGAGCGTTTCATGCCACGGCGCGGTTTCAGCGGGCAAATCAAAAATAATCCATGAGTAACGTACACTTAGCGCCGGGAGGGCTTTCAGCAACGGTGCAGCGATGGCCTCATCCTGAACGGGAGCAGGCGACGAGAGCAGCCCATAGGGCAGCAGATCGGGCCCCTGCGGATAGCGCTGCGCGCTTTGCTGCCAGTCGCCGCCGCTACACAGCGCCTGCATCCAGCCCTGCCCTGTATGCACAGGCAGATTAAAGTGCGCACCCAGCTGGCTGACCGGCGAACCATCAATCAGCAGAACCCGTTCCCCCAATGCGGCCAGCGCCCAGCCGAGGCCCGCGCAGAGAGAGGTGGTGCCGACGCCACCACGAATGCCCTGAAGCCCAATCTGTGGCATCAGCGAAGATGTCCTGGCAGCGTGGCGACGGTTTCCGCTAACAGCGGCCAGCGAGCCACAATTTCTTTCAGCCGTTCTTCGCGGGCAATATCGACATAACTGAACGCATGCAGAGAAAAGGCATCACGCAGTGCGCTGATATCATCCTGGGGTTCAGCGTGAGCGACGTCCGGCATATAAATATCCTGGTTTTTCATTATGGTTCGCCATGAATAAAACAGCGTCGGATACAGGGACGGTGACAGTTGCCTTTTTCCTGGAAAGGGGTTTCCGGAATGAGCACGATCACAAAAAAAGGAAAGTAGCCTGTATTCAGTAATTTTTAATTAGTCACGTTACAACCTGACCTGTCTATAATAAACTAGCTCGGGCTGGAAAAATAACGAATTCAAAATGAAAAATTCTTTTTCGCTGGGGCTGCTGCAGGTTCAGCCTGAAGTGACCACATTGCAAACTCCCGGCTGTTATTGGGTCACCTGCGCATGCCAGCAGGATGCCCGCACGTTTATTCGTCAGGTTATTTCGCATCAGCAATCCGTTACGCTAATTAGTGCCGGCCTGTCGCCCCGCGAGCTACTGACGCCCGATCCGGTGGGTGGCCCAGACCGCATTCCGCTGTTTTCTCTGCCAGAAAATAAAAAAAGCCTGCTACAACTTGAACGTGATTTTTCCCGCACGCTCGGCAGTAAAAATGGACTGGTGATTTTTAGCAGCAGTGGGGTGCAATGGGATAAATTAAATGAGGCGGAATTAAGCGGCTGGATAAAGCGCATGCGCCGGCTGCTGCATAAAAGGAAGATGACGCTTCTAATCGTCACCTCCGGTATCACGCAATTTTATCAGACCAATAATCTTCAACGTTATTTTCGTCACATGGACGGGCTGGCTTATTTAACCTTTCAGCAGGATATCTGGCAGTATCAAATAAGCTGGTGGTACGCCGGTGAACGACTGCTTGCCGATCGTACTTTGCGTCTGGGCTGTGAAGATAACCATTTCTTTGCCTTAAAAGAGACGCAGGAACCGCTGAGCCTGAATGACGAGCAGCATTATCTGGCCGATAAAAGCGTACTGGAAGGTGCGCCGCCCCTTTCGCGCCAGTGGCAGCTGTTCGACGATAATCAGCAGGTCTGGTTGCGGGCGCAACAGGCCAATGCGGCAACCGTTATTTTCAGCCTGACACACAGTGAGCAGATCAGCGAACTGGCAAACATGGTACACAGCCTGCGCCGCGCCCGCGGAAACGGGCTGAAAATCGTGGTGCGCGAGTTGGGCGTGAGCCTGCGATACAGCGATGAGCGCCTGCTGCAGGCCTGTGGCGTGAATACCATCGTCCCGACCACCGCTGCGATGTCGCGCTTTCTCACGATGCTCGAAGGAATTCAGGGGCAACGGTTCAGTCGCCGCGTCCCCGCCAGTCTGGATGCCCTGATCGCCTCACTGCAGCCGTTACATGAAAAGGGCTATCTGCGGCTGGATGCTTTCTGTCAGTCGGTCGGCCAGTTAATCAGTAATACCCTGCTGCCGGAGAATGACAAAGGTCTGCTGGTCGCCCTGCGTCCGGTGCCACAGCTCTCCCCTCAGCAGGTGCTGACGCTCTGCAAACCGCGCCGCTTTGGCGATCTGGTTACGGTGCTGGAGGATCGTGTCATTCTGTTTCTCTCCTCCTGCCGCTACAACGACCTGGATAAGGCACTGAAATTTATCTTTTCACTGCCACATGATGAACTGTTTGCGAACCGGATTATCTGGTTTGAAGATAACCAGATTCTGGCCGAAATCAGCAATATCAGAAAAATGACGCCGATGGCACTGCAGGAACTGACGCCAGTTTCAGAATCAATGCGCGAATCCACCCGCCAGCCGTTGGAGGCGCCTGAACGCGCGGCACCGCAGCCCATCACTTTACTGCCGGAGAAAGAATCCCGATGAACCTGATGGATTGGGTACAGATTACGCTGCTGGCTCTTTTTATCCTGCTGATTTTAAAGCCAGTCTGGCAGCGGTGGCTGCCGCGTCGCTGGAATGGCCTGCTGAATCGCCTGTTACCTGCTCGCGCGCTGAAGTCTGAAGGTCACTGGCAGCGTCAATCGCCAAAAACGGATGCAAAAATTAATGAAAAATGATCAACCCGCTGCGGCCCACTCTTCAGGTTTGTGGTCCTGCTGGCGCGGACTGGGCGGCTGGAATTTCTACTTTTTAGTGAAGTTCGCCCTGTTGTGGTACGGCTATCTCAACTTTCACGCTCTGAGCAACCTGGTGTTTCTCGCCTGGCTGCTTTTTCCGTTACCCTCGGCGCGCCTGCATCGCATCCGCCAGTTGATCTCGATTCCGGTTGGCATCGCGCTGTTCTGGCACGACACCTGGCTGCCAGGACTCAGCAGCATACTCAGCCAGGGCGATCAGCTGGCGGGCTTCTCTGCGGCCTATCTGCTCGACCTGGCCGATCGCTTTATTAACTGGCAAATGGTGGGGGCCGCCTTTGTGCTGCTGGTTCTCTACCTGTTTATTTCCCCCTGGATCCGCATCACCGTGCTGGTTTCGCTGATGCTGATCTGGCTCAACGTGCTGACGATTGCCGGCCCGGCGATGTCGCTGCTGCCGACCCGCGCGGCCACCCCGCAGGTGGTGCTGAATCAGACCCCCGCCGCCACCAGCCAGGCGGCGGCCGTGCCGGACGGACTTGATCAGTCAGCCGCGCCAACCAGCGCCAGCCTGAACGCCTGGCTCAGCCGTTTTTATGAGAGTGAACGCAAGCGCGTCACCCACTTCCCCGACAGCCTGCCTGCCGATTCGCAGCCGTTCGACATTCTGGTGATCAACATTTGTTCACTCGCCTGGTCCGACATGGATGCCTCCCAGTTGCGTAATCATCCGCTGTGGCAGCACTTCGACATCATGCTGACCAACTACAACTCCGCCACCAGTTACAGCGGACCGGCGGGGATTCGTCTGCTGCGTGCCAGCTGCGGCCAGGCCTCGCACAGCGACCTTTATAAACCCACCGATTCACGCTGCTATCTGTTCGATAATCTGGCGAAGCTGGGCTTTAAAGAGCAGCTGATGATGGACCACACTGGCGTGTTTGGTAATTATCTCAAAGAGCTGCGCGAGAGCGGGGATATTGAGGCACCGCTGATGTCGCAGACGGATATTGCACCGGAGGTGACCTCATTCGACAGCACGCCGGTGTTCAACGATGCCCAGCTGATGCAGCGCTGGCTCGACGATCGCAACAAGAGCAGCGATGCACGCAGCGCCACCTTCTATAATCTGATCCCGCTGCACGATGGCACCCGCGAACTCGGCAGCACCAAAACGGCACCGTGGAAACCGCGCGCGCAACTCCTATTCGATCAGCTTGATGCCTTTATGACGCAACTGGAGAAGTCGGGCCGCCGGGTGATGGTGCTGGTGGTGCCCGAGCATGGTGCCGCGCTACAGGGAGACAAAATGCAGATGTCCGGCCTGCGCGATATTCCCAGCCCGGGCATTACGCATGTGCCGGTGGGCATTAAGTTTGTCGGCATGAAAGCCCCGCATCAGGGACAGCCACTCAATATTGATGCGCCAACCAGCCTGCTGGCGGTCTCAGAGATTGTGTCACGCGTGGTGGATGGGCAGGTATTTAATGCGCCAAATGTGAATATGTCGGTTCTGACTGACAAGCTGCCGCAGACGCCGGTGGTGTCGGAAAACGACGGTGCGGTAGTGATGATGTATCAGGGCAAGCCCTGGATCAGGCTGAATGGCGGAGACTGGGTACCCTATCCGGAGTAACACGTAACCGCCGGGTTACAGAGCCGTGACCCGGCAGCAAAAGGCCGCTCAGCACCTGTCCCCGGTTAAGCGCGTGGCTGTCGGTGGCAGAGCAGCGGCCAGTGTCGCTGCTCTGCCCATTATCAGCGCTTCTCCTGAAACGCCTGCCAGGTGAGTAACTGCAGACTGGCAGAGAAGTAGTTCTGATCCGCAGCCAGCTTATCGCTCAGATAACCGGTCTCATGCAGCGTCAGGTCACGTACCGCCAGCAGACCGCCCTCAAGATGGTAAGGTGCAGGCGCATTCGCCAGCACGTCGAACCAGGCGGGTGTCAGCATGCGGCTGTAACCCTGCCAGACGCGCTGAAACGGCACCAGCGCCAGACTGTGCGGGTCATACCACCAGATGTTCAGCGGCACGCGAATCGCATCATAACTGAAGCGGTTCGAATAGCCGACCGCCGGGGCAACCGACCCGTCGGCATTCAGTGCGACCCAGTCCAGCGGCAGGCCGGTTTTGCCAAAGCTCAGCTTACCCAGCAGATCAAAGCCATCGTTAATCAGCTTATCCCAGACCTGCAGATGGCTGCGTTCACCAAACTCCCGCCATGCCTGAAACAGGAAGTACGAGGGGTTAAGCACCACATAGCTGGATTTATTAAAACCCTGCGCGCCCGGCAGCAGGACGGTATGGCCGCCAAAGCTCGTAACATCCAGTTTGATGATGGCGCGCTGAATACGGTCAGACTCCTGCTGGTAGCTCTCCACCTGCCATTTCTGTGCAGCGCGCTGCAGCGCCCAGGCCAGCAGCACATCACCATCCGAGGCATTATTTTTGTCGGCAACCGGGTTGTCAGTGCCTGGCACATAGCGCCAGTAGAAGAGATCGGTCTGCGGATTACGCAACTGGGTGCGCGTCCACTGCCACAGCCGATCAAAGGTGGCGCGATCGTTATTGGCCACCGCCAGCAACATGCCATAACCCTGACCTTCGGTGTGACTGACATTATTATTGGCGGTGTCCGTGATCCGCCCTTCCGCGGTCACAAAGCGGCTTTTAAACGTGTCCCAGCCGCTGGCACTCGCCTGTGCGCTGCAGGCCAGCAGTAAAACAGAACAGATCCAGCCGAGCCAGAATGGCTTACGTTTCATTTATGATCCTATTGATATCGATAGTGCAGCGTGCTGCCATCGTTGAGTTCAAGCGTAACCGGCACAATGGTGCTGCCGCCCTGACCCTGCAACCAGCCCGAAAAAAGGCCAGCCATCACCGCACCAAACGCTGCCTGCCAGTCAGCCGGAGAGTGGATGTTATCGCCTGCCGGTAAAGCGTGATACGCAATCAGCAGCGCCTTATCTTCCGGCTGTAACTGCACAAAGCCCCAGTTAAACCGCGCCAGCTGAAGATTACACTCGCGCTCCAGATCCTGAACGGTACGTGACTCCGGCAAAGGATAGCGGGTCGCCAGCGATTCCCCCATCTTGTAGAGAAAGGCTTCCGCATCATGCTGACCGGCGTTGGCGATCATCCCGTCAATCAGCACGCTGACCAGGTCAAACCAGCCCGGCTGATAAGGATGTGATACCCCCGAATGCTCACTCATTACTTCTCTCCGAACAGGTAACGGACATAGAGCTGCGCACTGCTTTCGTTGTAGTCACCAAAGGTGTCATAACCCAGCTGGCCGCCAATCGTCACATCTTTATTGAGTTTGTAGTCCGCCCCGGCGTGCAGGTTGTAGCCGATGCCGTTTTTACTGCTGCCAGAATAGTAAGCGTCTTTTACACTGCCGCTGGCGGCAAGGGATTCCAGCTCTGACTGCAGGCTGGCATCCGCCGGGAAGTACGCGCTCTTATCCTGACTGTAGGTCTGATAACCGGCTGCACCACCAATATTGACTTTTAAGTCGTCAAACTTACGTGAGAACTCTATCGGGAACGAGACCGACGCATAGTTCTGCGGGCTGAAGTAACCGCCCTGCCCGTAACTGAAGTAGCTGAGGTTTTTCGAGAAGTCCATCCACGACAGGCTCATGCCCACTTTCAGCTCGCGATCGTCAGTGTGGAATGGACGGACGTAAGCGCCAGCGGTTGCCTGCAGGTTGTTGTTACTGGCGACATTCTCGCCAAGATAGCTGTACGCGCCGGCACCAGCGTAGAAGCCCGCATCGCCATTGTCATAGCTTAACAGGGCGTTCGCGCCGTTCTTCGTGACGCGTCCCCAGCGTTTGCCGCTGGTTTTATCTTCAGCGCCGACGTAAGAGAGCAGGCTGTCGGTAATCGCGCGCCGCTCACCGGTGAGGATCAGTGTCAGGAAGTCGGTGAGTTTCGGTGACCACTGCACGCCACCGACCAGAGTACTCAGATCCTGGCCCAGCGGTGTGCTGCCGATATCCACTTTGTAACTGTCGCCCTTCAGCGCCAGATTCAGCTCCACGCCAGAGGCGGTTTGCGAATCGGTAGTGGCATTCGGCAGGTCATTTACCGTCGCACCGCCTGCGGCCACCACTCTGCCCTGACTCAGCGCATTAGTGCCGAAACGACGCCAGGCATCGCCTGCGCCACTGCCCGCCGTGAGTGAAACCGGCGTGGCGGTAAAGTCGAAGCGCGCCGTTTCAAACGGCACGGTAGAGAAGGTCAGCGGCGCTTTCGCTTCCGTCAGCTTGCTCAGGCCCGACTCGCCATCACGCCCGCGCACCTGCACCATGCCCTGACTCCAGGTGCCGGTTTTCTCCTGCAGCGAATCCATCATGGTGTCGACGTCGTGCAGAATCTGTGACTGTTGAGAAACGGTTTCGCTGCCCGCGGCCGGTTCACCCTGCGTTGTCACGTCAGCGGCAACACCCGCAGGTGCCGCCTGCCACGGCAGCACGGTGCCGTAGCTGGAGGGTGAGCGTCCCACCGGCGAAGTATCACGGTTGATAAACGGATTATCCGCCAGCGCCAGTCCGCCCACGGTCGGCACGCTGCCAGGCTGCGCGCCCTGCAGGCCAATCAGCTGACCGCGCGCTGAACGCAGATACGCCATCGCCTGCGAGTGCTCGCCATTGGCTTCCGCGACCCGCGCCAGCAGCAACAGACGATCCGGCGTCTGAACCGTACTGTTCAGGCCGCGACTCAGCTCATTAGCGCGCGGCACATTGTTCTGCGCCAGCGCGACGTTGATAGCCCCGACGCGCGCATCCTGCGTCGGCGTATCCTGGGTCATCAGGTAGTCATAGACCACGCCCGCATCCCGGTTCATCTTGCCGTCCTGGTAGAGACGAGCCATCGCGAACATCAGATCGCGGTTCTGCGGATCCTGTTGCAGTGCACCAATCAGCTTGTCATACGCCACCGCGTACTGACGCTGCTGCCGCAGGCGATCTACTTCGTTAATCAGATAGCCATTGCGAATACCGGCCAGTTGCGTTGGCGTACTCCGCGCCTGCAGTTCCGGGTTGCTGAGGAAGCGCTGCGCCTCACTGCCGAGGCCCGCCTGATTCAGTACTGTCATCTGCGCGGCATAATCGCCCGCATTGCCCTGCACGCCACGCTGCAGGTTAGTCCGCACCACCGAAACGGCGCTGGTGAGATCGCCCGCCTGCGCCAGCTTCTGCGCCAGGTTTCCGGCGTCAACCGGGTTGCCCGGCGGCGTGACCGTGAGCGCTTTCAGGGTATTGGCGGCAGCAGCCGTCGCGCCCTGCGCCAGGTACTGATCGGCCGTGCTCATCTGCAGATTGAAATTCACCCGCTGCGCCAGTTCACGCATCGCCGCCGTCTTCGCGTTAGCGGGAATGCGCGACAGCAACGTGCTGGCCTGCTGCCAGCCGCCGCTCTCGCTGGCGTTAAGCGCACCGGCATACAGTTCGCTGGTGCTGGCCCCGTTGCGCATCACCGGCTGCATCACGTTGGCCGCCAGCAGCGTGTCGCCCTGCTGACGATAGAGCCGGGCTAAATCAAGCCGCAGCCAGCCATCCGTGGGATAGCGCTGAATACCCTGCTGCAGCGTCGCGATGGCAGCGGCGTTGTTACCGGCTGCCAGCTGACGCTTCGCCTGCTGACGCAGTGCATCGGCTTCATTGGCCCGTGGCGTGACGCTCTGGCGCACACTGTCCGGCAGTGCCCCCAGCAGCGTGTTAGCTTCGGCCCCCCGATTCTGCTGACGCAGAACGTAGAACAGCCCCTCTTTGGCGCTGCGGTTATCCGCATCGCTTTGCAGAATAGTGCGGTAGAGTTGCTCCGCCTGCTGCGGCTGATTGGTGCGGCGCAGCACGTCGGCGCGAAACAGTCTGGCGGCCAGCCCTTTTTCGCCGTCAGCCTGCACCAGCGGTTCGCTTAATGTCAGCGCCTGCGCCGTGTCTCCGCTTTTCAGTGCCTGCTGGGCGCTGGCCAGCTGTGCATAAAAGCGCGCATCGTCCGCCTGCTGCTGACGCGATGAACCCTGATCGCCGCCAAGCTGAGCAGACCGCTGCAGATAATCCGCCGCTTCCTGATAACGTCCGGCTCGCTGGGCCACATAGCCCATGCCCGCTAACGCATCGGCATCCTGCGGATTGGCGCCCAGTACTTTCTCAAAGCTGGATTGCGCACCGCCGACGTCACCGCTGTTGAGCGCGCTGAATCCGGCCCCTTTTTCTGCGCCGCCGACGTTTTTACGGTAGTAGTCGATGACGGCGGAGTCCTGCGGATGACGCTGCTGCCAGGTCTGATAGAGCGCCGCATCTGACGGCTGTGGACCGAGCCACAGCAGCGCCTGACGCAGTGAGCGGTCGGCATCCTGATTACCACTCGCCAGCGAACTCAGCACCTCAATGCCTTCGCGACGGGTCGGCTCCTGATAGGTCAGCGCTTTACCCAGCGCCAGCTGCGCACCGGTATCCTGTGGATGCTGAGCCGCAAACTGCCGCAGCGCTTCAACTGCCTGCGGCAGCAACGTGCGGTCGCCCGCCATAGTGAGATAATATTCTGCCGCGACGCTGGGTGGTGGCGCATTGCCGCTGAAGGTGTTGCGCCAGGTCTGTAACGCCGCCGGAATGTTGCCGCTGCGCGCCTGCTGACGCGCCAGCGCAAGCTGCGCCTGCGGAATGGTCTGCATCTGACGCGCATTATCCAGCTCGCCGAGGTGCGGATCGTTGGGGGAGACCTGGCTTAAACGCGCGCGATACTGCGCCGCGGCGGCCGTGTCGCCGCCCTGCTGTGAATAGAGCGCCAGCAGATAGAGCGCCTGGGTGTTATTGGGTTCGACCATCAGCACCTTTTGCAGCGAGGCTTTCGCCAGATCGTCATGCGCTTTCTGATGCCAGTAAGACGCCTGTTCGAACAGCGCCTGCAACGCCGGATTCGCGCTTTCTGCTGCCAGCAGCGGCGGTGACAGGACCAGCGCGCTGCCCAGCAGCAACGCCTTGCGGATACCGGCACTTAACAGATTATTTTTCATTGTTATTATCCTTACTTCCTGCCGGAATCACGGCCCTGCTTTGGGTTCAGACGCCGCCACGCATGACGCTTCAGCATCACCCAGACCGCACTGCCCACCAGCGCGGAGAGTAGCATCGCCGCCACCGCCAGCAGCACAGAGTGCTGGTTGGCATACCACACCACCATCATGTACCAGGGCATCTCACCGCTGGGGAACTGCGCGCCGACGCGGAAACTGCGAATGCCGTTTTCATCGGTAATAATCGCGGTATCGCCACGAATGCCGGCGTTAATCTGCGCCGAACTCAAATCGTTATGCAGTCGCAGCAGCTGATCGTCGCTGGTTGCCACCGTCATCACCACCAGACGATCGTGATTCCACGGCGATCGGTAGCTGAGAAAGCCTCGCCACGCTTCGTTGGAGGAGAAGTAACGATCGGCATCCAGCTGCTGAAGGCTCCAGTCGCCGGTCAGCCAGCCGCGTAATTTCTCCAGCGTGTCGGGCTCTTTCACCCCAAAGGTGCTGCTGGTGGCGTCATACGGTGAGGACGCCAGCATCGCCTGATTGAAGGCGCTGTTGCCGGTGGTGCTGACCGCCAGCAAATCGCTCTGCTGCAGGCGCGCAAGATGGGTGCCGCCGCTGGGCAGGCCAAACAGTACCTGATTCTGTGTCAGCACCAGACCTGTGGCTTTACCAGCCCGCGCTGCCAGATCCATCAGCGTTGACAGTTCAGCATCGCTGGGTGTTTCCGGCAGCAGCAGCGTGGTCTGGCTGAAATCGGCCAGACGTGAGAACGGGAAAGAGGCGCCGACAAAGTAAGAGAGGTTCGGCAACATGCTGAAGTGACGGGTATGGCTCAGATCGATCCATGAATCCTCTTCAATCCGGCTCTTGATGTTGTTGTTCAGTAACACACCGCAGGGCGCATCAGCCCGCGGTTTGATATTGAAGTAGAGCGCCAGCTGGTTATCGCCATAAATCAGGTAGGGTTCGAGATTAAGCTGATACTGCTCCTGACGCGCATCACCGCCCAGACGGTGCCAGACGTTCTCCAGCAGGCCGACTTTGTTCACCGTCAGATTGCGCAGAAAAGTGCCGTTGAGCATGACGTTAAGGAAGGAATTATCCTCATCGATCCAGCTTTCAGATGGGAAGCGATAGTGCAGACTGACCGGCACTGTGTCGCCATCCCACAGGAACAAATCAGGCGCGGCGCGGAAGTTAACACGCAGCGCATCATGCCAGATGCCGCTGCTGGTCAGACTCTGATCTTTACGCAGCAGTTCGCTCAGCCGTACCGGGCGGTCAGTGTTAATCCAGCGCGGTGCATCGTAAGGTTTGCGGTTTGCAATAGTCTGGGCAGGGACCTGCAGTTGACTCTCATCCGTCGTCAGTGGCTGCGTCGTCAGACGGTTCGCCGCCTGACGCAACTGGTCCTCATTGTTACCACTGACCAGCAGCAATTTGTAAACCGGATTATTGGGATTATCCACCACCTGCAACATCGGACCGTTACTGGCCGGAAAAGTCAGGGTGCCGATCCGGTCACCAGGATGACCAAACAGGATGC
This sequence comes from Pantoea sp. E956-1, assembly GCF_982223955.1. Lineage (NCBI taxonomy): Bacteria > Pseudomonadati > Pseudomonadota > Gammaproteobacteria > Enterobacterales > Erwiniaceae > Pantoea > Pantoea sp. E956-1. Next base: position 112,856 of record NZ_CEUYZP010000007.1, read on the forward strand.
CGTTGTGTTCCGGCAGTTCGCCACGCACCACCGGGAAGCGGATGCCGCGATAATCACTCTGAATGCCGAGCCAGGATGCCACCAGTGCCGCCGCACTGACGGCATCGGCTGAAACATGACTGGCAAAGCCCACCGTAACGCTGGACGCCGTCATCCGCTGTGGATCCAGGAAGGGCCGCGGGAAATTACGCAGGCTGGTGCCGATATTGAGCTTCTGACCTTCAAGGTGCAGCGATGTGTTTGGCAGAATGGTGACCTGATACTGCTGTGCGCTCTCTCTTTCACACAGCAACTTGTCCGCATCGTTGATTTTAAAACTCAGGTTATTCGCCGACACCACCATCGCCGCCGGAATATCCAGCTCATAGTCACTGACGTCGCTGTCCGTCGCACCCAGCGGCAGCGTGCCGAGCGGCTGACCATTCAGCATCAGCTGCAGCGACGTATTGCGTGCTGCCAGTGCGGCTGAGACACGCAGCGTCAGATTAAGTCGCGCATTGGTGATGACTTCATCGCCGGGCAGGGTAAAGGTGATGCCCGACTGTAGCTGGCCGCCGGTCAGCGTGATGCCGCGCGACTGGCCCATCTGGGCCACTGAAATGACGCTACTGATCGGCTGATTGATGGCAGTCGCGATCGGCGGCTGCGGTTCTGCAACCGGTGCAGCTACCTGACCTGGCGCGTAGGGCAGCGCACTGGCGGCCGCTTCCAGCGCGGGATCGGCACTGCTCAGGCCCTGCGGCAGGGGCACTGCTGACAGCGCGCTGCTGTCCTGGGTCACCGCGCCGGAGGCAGCCATCGGCGCGGTGGTCTGGGCAGAAGCCGCCGCCTCACCGGTCGATGACGCTGTCTGAGGCGTTGAAGTCGCGTCACCGGTCACTGAAGATGGCTGAGTTTGTGATGTCGCCTCGCGACCTGAGGCGTAAGAGGCGTTCCCCGGGGGTGCCATGGCATTGGGTGATGCGCTCTGTGGCGCCGATGCCGGTGCAGATTCTGCGGACGGTGTCGCAGATGCCGCATTTGCCGCTGGTGATACTGACGGCATTGCAGACTCTCCACCGCTGACCGGGACCGCGACCTGGTCTGAACCTGCCGTCTGGGTGGAACCATTATTCATGGGTGCCACAGAGGCCGCATCGCTGGCCGGAGCCAGATTTGTCGCGGGTGGAATGGCAGTGGCATCGGCAGGCTGCGTGGTGGAAGCAGCATCAGGCGGCGTCGGAGCCGGACTGTTTACCGGCGCACTGGCAGGCTGCGTGGTGGAAGCAGCATCAGGCGGCGTCGGGGCTGAACTGTTTACCGGCACAGCGCTGCTGTTATCAGTAGCCACTGGCGTTTCCGCGCCAGCGGGCGTCAGCCATAACGCTGCGGTCAGTGAACTGACCAGCAAAGTTTGCGTCAGGATCTTCATGCCGCGCCATCCTCTTTCGCCGCCGCGACAACCGGATCGACATTTTTACGTTTATCGTGACGGCCTTTCCAGGTCAGCCAGAACAGCTCAAAGACGGTACGGATAATGGTGCCCAGCGAAATCAGCGGGTTGTCCTGCTTATACTCCGGCTGAATCCAGGCATCAGCACGAGCCAGCACCACACGGACCAGTTCGCGACGACGCGCCAGCGGCATCGCCTCAAAGCGCAGACGGATGCTCTCATCATCGCTGGAAATCTGACTGACCGGGATAGTGATCGCGCCGGATTTCAGCAGCAGGTCAATCTCTTCAATCTTATCCGTTTCATGACGTCGATCGGGTGCATCAAGTTGCGCGCCGCCCATCGAAAGGTTGCTGGTCTGGGTGCGCGATGAAATGCCGCTGGCGTAATGAATAATCGCCGGGATTTGCACTTCAACACGGATAGTTTTACGCACCTGCTTGGTTTCGCGCGCCACGGCAATCGCCGCCATCAGAATGATCAGGCTGAAGATCGCCCAGCCGACGTTAAGCGCGATAACGTAAGGATCGACGCCAAAGTAGTCATGCATCACGGCGCGCACCACGCCGGCTACAATGCCAATGCCCAGCAGCAGCGCCACAATCACATGCGGACGCACGATGTGGAAATCGAAGAAGCCCTGATCCAGCACGCCGCCTTTATCGGTCACGTTAAACTTGCCATGTTTCGGCGACAGCAGGGTCAGAATGGTCGGAATCACCAGATGGAAGCACATGACCGTCTCATAAATCTCACCCCAGAAGGTGTAACGGAAACGGCCATTCATCCGTGAGTTAACGTAGAGCGACATCACCAGATGGGGCAGCACGTAGGCAAAGATCAGCGAGGCCGATGAGTGAATAATATTCAGATTAAACAGCAGGTAAGCCAGAGGCGCAGTCAGGAAGGCAACGCGTGGCAGGCCGAACTGGAAGTGCAGCATGGCGTTGAGATAGCAAAGACGCTGCTGCCACTTCAGGCCACGGCCAAACAGTGGGTTATCGACGCGGAAAATCTGCGTCATACCGCGCGCCCAGCGGGTACGCTGAATGATATGCAGGCCCAGACGTTCTGTTGCCAGACCGGCAGCCAGCGGGATCGACAAAAAGGCTGAGCCCCAGCCCAGTCGCTGCATTTTCAGGGCGGTGTGTGCATCTTCGGTCACCGTTTCAACGGCAAAGCCGCCAATCTCTTCCAGCGCTGAACGACGGATCACCGCACAGGAGCCACAGAAGAAGGTGGCATTCCAGTTATCGTTACCCTGCTGCACCGGGCCATAAAACAGCGAGCCTTCATTGGGAATGCTGCGCGCAGCGCGCAGGTTACGCTCAAAGGGATCGGGGGAATAGAAGTAGTGCGGCGTCTGCAGCAGCGCCAGCTTCGGATCTTTCAGGAACGGGCCTACCGTTGCCTGCAGGAAGGTGCGTGTCGCCACGTGGTCACAGTCGAAGATGCAAATCAGCTCACCTTTGGTGATTTTCATCGCATGGTTGAGGTTCCCGGCTTTGGCATGTTTGTTGTCGTCGCGGGTGATATAACCCACACCGACATCCGCCGCAAAGCGGGCAAACTCGCTGCGCTTGCCATCATCCAGCAGATAGACCCTGATTTTGTCACGCGGGTAGTCGATACACTGCGCCGCGAGTACCGTGTCGCGCACCACATCAAGACTTTCATTGTAGGAAGGCACATAAATATCGACCGTCGGCCACAGGCTGGTGTCATCCGGTAAGGGTTCAATCGTGCGTTTTAAAGGCCAGGTGGTTTGCAGGAAGCCAAGAATTAAGATCAGCCAGACGTACAGCTCCGCCAGGTATAAGCCAATCCCTAAGATAGCCTCAACTTCGGAATTAAAGTGCAGCGTCTCGGTGGTCCGCCACCAGATATAGCGGCTGGACATCAGCGCAGAGAGAATCACCATCACCACCGTTATTTTGCGGCTCTTGCTGAAACCCAATAAAAACATCATACCGATGCTGATCAGACCAAAAATATACTGTTTCTGGCTGTCCATTGGCGTAATGATGATCACCGCGGCAACGGGTGCAAGCACCAGCAGCAGCAGGTAAAACCCGATTTTACTCATGATTCACCCTGAGAAGAGCTGTGTAAGTCAGTCGTCTGGCGGAAGCCGACTAAAAGTGGTTTGTGCGGATGGGAGCCTGAACTTCGCCATTACCCACGGTGATATTCAGAATGCTGCTGACACGTTTCGCGATCAGTTCAATATCAAATGCCGCAGCCGAGGCGGGGCTGAAATCGTAAACAGACTGCTGGGAAGCATTGGCCTCCCCTACACTTTCATCACGGTGAACCACGCCCAGTAAATTATCGCCCAGGCGCTGCTGCATAAACGCGGTGACATCGCGGTTGATATTCCGGCGGTTGTCACACTGGTTAAGGATAAAATAGTGACCCTGCTTATTATTGAGCGGCTTACCGATCATCCGGTTCTCTTCAATCTGCGGTAATAACGATACTGATGCGGTATCGGCTAACATCACCACTAAATGCATATCGGCCAGCGCCGTCATTGCTTTAAGGGCGGGGCCTGGGCCAGGGGGGAAATCAGCCACGATCACCAGACCAGGATAATTGAGCACCGTATCCAGACCGCGCGTAATAAAGTGGGGATCTTTCATCAGGTTCTCTTCGAACCGTTCACGCTGCGGCTCCGTAACGTCACCATAGGGCAGGACAAAGATATTGCCGCCGGTGGTGAGGATCGACTGGCTCCAGTCCGCCTGCTCTTCTGAGCGCGCCACAAATCCGCGGCCATCATGAAGCGGCACGCCAAAGTGAAGACGCAGTGCATTCTGCACATCAAAATCAATCGCCAGAACTTTGCTGCCGGAACGCGCCAGACTCCAGGCCAGATTCGCCGCCAGCGTGGTTTTCCCCACGCCCCCCTTCGGCGAGCACACACAAACTAATGGCATAGCGCAATCTTCTCCAGTAACGGTTTGAGTAAGGTTTCTTTCGGCAGATTAATCTCGCGCGAGCGGAACAGCGCACCAAATCGTCCTGGCTCAGAATGGGTGGCGGTGGGGGCGACGACGGGCTGAAGATCCGCCACGGTGGCAGGCCGGACCGGCTCAGCACGCAGCGTAGTCGAAGGCTCAGCCACTTTTTGCAGTGGCGGCGGTGGCGGAAAGAGCGATGAAGGGCCGCGTTCAGTCGTGCTGGTTGCTGGCAGGTTACTGCCTGACAGGCTATCGAGAATCGAGGTGCGGGATGCCATTGCCGGTTGCGCAGTGAGTGCGGCATGTCGTACCGGTGCCCCAGGCGGTGGAGCCGTGAACTCATCACCACGCAGCGGCTGAGGTTGCGGCAGGTCAATACGCTCGCCGCCGCCAAACGGGGTCTGATGTTCTTCTTTCGCCAGCTGGCGAATCAATGCCCATTTACTGTGTTCTGCCGCTTCCTGCGCCTGGCCAGACATATCTTTAAAGTCGATGTCGAGCGTTTGCGTTTTCTCTTTAAAACGCTGCAAATCATCGTAATTATTCTTCATTGGCCGTGGCCTGCAACAAGGTGGGAATTTTCCTGGAATATAACACATCCCTTTAATATCAGTCAGAAAAACCTGATTACAAAAAAAGCAAATTCAATCAAATTATTTAATCATAAGGATTCAATAGTGGCGGAATAAAGCCTCTGTTGAGTCATTAGCCCTGATAATTAATAAGCGAAGATTAAGTTAAATTCATTAGCACTGTTTCAATAATTTTGCAGAAAATGCCGCTCTGACAACCTCTGGTACTGCCAGGCTGACTCCTGTAAACAGCGTTTCAGAGAACGTTCAGGCTGCTGCAGGCGCAAAAATCGCATTATTGCCATAAGTCATTGAGGCTGTTTATGTTTTTCTACTGCAAGTATCGCCAGAAGAAAAACAGGTTAAGCCTGATAACGGAAAAGGAGGAGGAATAACCAGAAAGTGCTCGCTGACCTGCCAGCAGTACGGCTTGCAGCTGAGTTCAAATAAAAAAAGGCTCCGGAAAGGAGCCTCAGAATAGCAAGAAGGCACAGGGTGCAATCAGATCCCAGGACGGCTAACCATCGTAAAGTGAGAGGAGCATACAGCCGGAAGCAAAGCATCGCGGGCCATGGACAAAAACGCCGGGAGCGTTTTTGAAGAACACAAAGCGTTGACCCGGCTACAGGCGCACCTCAGGGATAAGGTGTGTAATTGCCCGCGCTGAGCCTGTCATGGATGGCGTTTTTGCAAAAGGCGCATGCTCCCTGAGCCGTCAACGAATCAACGAATCAACGGCTCAGGCGCCACTCCTTAATCGACCTTTTCTGCCACGCCGACCGGCTGATTTTCATCCTGATCAACCGCGAAGCAGGCAATCTCCTGCCCGCCGTAGTTTTTCAGCTTCGGCTGCAACTGCACGCAGGTGCCAAAACGTCGGTGGCAGCGCGCATTAAAGGCGCAGCCTGGCGGCGGATTGAGCGGGCTCGGCAGCTCACCGGTCAGCTTAATGCGCTCACGACGGTCGTCTGGATTAAGCCGCGGCGTCGCCGACAGCAAAGCCTGGGTATAAGGATGGCGCGGGTTAGCGAAAATCGCCTCTTTGCTGCCCTTCTCAACGCAACGGCCGAGATACATCACCATCACCTCATCGGCAATGTGTTCCACCACCGACAAATCGTGCGAGATAAAGACATAAGAAAGCCCCATATCCTGCTGCAGATCCATCATCAGGTTAAGCACCTGGGCACGCACCGACACGTCGAGCGCCGAAACCGGCTCATCGGCAATCAGGACGTCCGGATCGAGCATCAGCCCGCGCGCGATGGCGATACGCTGACGCTGCCCGCCTGAGAACATGTGCGGGTAGCGGTCATAGTGCTCGGTTTTCAGGCCGACTTTCGCCATCATCTCCAGCGTCTTCTCGCGGCGTTCCGCGCGGGTCAGCTGGGTATTAATCACCAGCGGCTCTTCCAGAATCTGGCTTACTTTTTTGCGCGGATTGAGTGAGCCGTACGGGTTCTGGAACACGATCTGGATTTTCTGACGACGCAACTTCTGCGCCTGGGGATCGTGTTTCAGCAGATCCTGACCGTGCCAGTAAAGTTGCCCTTCGGTCGGGGTTTCAATCATCGTCAGCAGGCGGCCCAGCGTGGATTTACCACAGCCTGACTCGCCTACCACCGCCAGCGTTTTGCCGCGTTCCAGATCAAAAGAGACGCCATCCAGCGCTTTGACCAGACGTTCCTGACCAAACAGCCCCTTTTTCACCGGGTAGTGCTTCTTCAGATCAATCGCCTGCAGCAGGAACTGATCTTTCGTGGTTTCATGACTCATAAGTGGGTCTCCCGGCATCGTCCAGCGGATAGTGACACTTGGACTGGCGTCCTGGAATCGTGCGCAGTTCAGGTTCTTCCTGACGACAAAGGTCAGTCGCATAGGGACAGCGTGGATTAAGCAGACAGCCAATCGGACGGTCATACTTGCCCGGTACCACACCAGGCAGCGAGGCCAAGCGTGCTTTATCGGCCGCGAACTCCGGCAGCGCACGCAGCAGCGCCTGCGTATAAGGATGGCGCGGCGCCTTAAAGATATCGGTCGCTTTACCGCTCTCCACCACCTGACCGGCATACATCACGATAATGTGGTGCGCCGCTTCTGCCACTAACGCCAGATCGTGAGTAATCAGGATCAGCGCCATGTTCTCCTGCCGCTGCAACTCCAGCAGCAGTTCGATGATCTGCGCCTGAATGGTCACGTCGAGCGCCGTGGTCGGCTCATCGGCGATTAACAGCTTAGGCCGACAGGCGATCGCCATGGCAATCATCACACGCTGGCTCATGCCGCCCGACAGCTGGTGCGGATAGACATCGAGCCGCGACGCGGGATCGGGAATACCAACCTGATTCAGCAGGTCAATCGCCCGCTGACGCCGTGTACGTTTATTGCCGCCCTGATGCACCTTGATCGCTTCCATGATCTGGAAACCTACGGTGTAGCAGGGATTCAGGCTGGTCATCGGGTCCTGAAAAATCATCGCCACTTCGGCGCCCACCAGCTGGCGGCGCTCACGTTCGGAGATGTTCTGCAGGTCGCGCTGGTTAAACTCCAGCTTCTCAGCCATCACCTTGCCGGGGAAATCGATCAGCCCCATGATTGCCAGTGAACTCACCGATTTACCGGAGCCGGACTCGCCTACGATACCCACGACCTGGCCCTGCTCAACCTGATAACTGATGCGGTCAACCGCGCGGAACGGTGCTTTATCGTCGCCGAAATGCACCGACAGTTTGTCTACATTTAATAACGCCATCTCGGTGCCTCTTTACTGCTTGAGTTTCGGGTCGAGTGCATCACGCAAACCATCGCCCATCAGGTTAAATGCCAGCACGGTAAGCAGAATGACCAATCCAGGGAAGGTCACTACCCACCAGGCACTTTGCGCATACTGCAGGACGTCGGAGAGCATCGTGCCCCACTCCGGCGTTGGCGGTTGCGCACCCATACCGAGAAAGCCCAACGCCGCCATATCGAGAATGGCGTTGGAGAAACCTAATGAAGCCTGCACGATCAATGGTGCAAGGCAGTTAGGCAGAATATTCACAAACATCTGGCGCAGCATACCGGCACCGGCTACGCCGGAGGCGGTCACATAGTCGCGGTTCACTTCCACCAGCACCGCCGCGCGGGTCAGACGGATATAGTGCGGCAGCGCCACAAAGGTCAGCGCGATGGAGGCGTTAACGATTGAGGGGCCAAAGATAGCGACCAGCACCAGCGCCAGCAGCAGGCTGGGCAGCGCCAGCATGATATCGACCACACGCATGATGATGGCATCGACCACGCCACCGAGATAACCGGCCAGCAGGCCAAATATCACGCCAAAAATCAGTGACAGCACCACCACCAGACAGCCAACCAGCAGCGACAGGCGCGCGCCGTACATCAGACGCGACAGCACATCGCGGCCTACGTCGTCGGTGCCCAGAATGTAGCTCCAGCTGCCGCCTTCCTGCCAGACCGGCGGATGCAGCAGCGCATCGCGGAACTGCTCAGCAGGTGCATGCGGGGCCAGCACATCGGCAAAAATGGCACACAGCAACACAATGATGATGTAAACCAGGCCCACGACGGCGCCTTTATTACGTTTAAAATAGTGCCAGAATTCCTGAAACGGGGTCATCGGCTTGGGTGCAACGGTAACGCTGCCGGGATCAACAACAGACATGATGCCCCCTTATTTCTTATGACGTATGCGCGGGTTAACCACGCCATACAGCAGATCAACCAGCAGGTTGACCACAATAATCAGTACTGCTGTCAGCAGCACCCCGCCCTGCACCACCGGATAGTCACGGCGCTGCAATGCTTCAATCAACCAGCGACCCAGGCCCGGCCACGAGAAGATGGTTTCGGTCAGAATCGCCCCGGCCAGCAAGGTGCCGACCTGCAGGCCGATTACCGTGACCACTGGCAGCATGGCGTTTCGCAGCGCATGCACTACGATCACGCGCATCCGCGTCAGGCCTTTGGCACGCGCAGTACGGATGTAATCTTCACCCAGCACTTCGAGCATCGCCGATCGCGTCATTCGCACAATCACCGCCAGCGGAATGGTGCCGAGCACGATGGCAGGCAGAATCATGTGCATCACCGCATCGTGGAAGTCGCCCGGCTCCCCCCAGAAGAAGGTATCGATCAGCATAAAGCCGGTCAGCGGCATGGTGTCATCCAGGAAGACGGTGTCGCCGACCCGCCCGGAAACCGGTGTCAGGTTGAGCTGTACCGAGACCAGCATGATCAGCATGATGCCCCACCAGAAGATCGGCATCGAGTAGCCGGTCAGTGAGATTCCCACGGCGGTGTGATCGAAAATCGACCCCCGCTTCACGGCAGCCATGACCCCAACCGGGATACCAATGGCCACGGCAAATATCATGGCGCAGATGCCGAGTTCCAGCGTCGCTTTGAAGCGCGGAACAAACTCATCCCAGACCGGGATGCGGCTCTTAAGTGAAATGCCCAGGTCACCATGTAATACGCCGTTAATGTAGTTCAGGTACTGTTTCCACAGCGGCTGATCCAGACCTAACAGCGCCATTAACTGTGCATGGCGTTCAGGAGAAATACCGCGTTCGCCCGCCATGATCAGTACCGGATCGCCGGGGATCATGTGAACAAATGCGAAGGTGAGTAATGTAATACCGATAAACGTTGGGATGACAAGGCCCAGACGTCGGAGTATGAACTGCAGCATAATCCGGGTTCTCTCTTGTCCGCGCGACCGTCGCCGCGAGGGTAGTTATTGCTTACATCTGACGATCGGGTAAGCCCGACCGCGACGCAGACAGGCTGCGCCTCTACCGTTTCCAGTAAAACAGGGAGATAAAGCCGGGGCGACGCACAGCCGCCCCGGAAAAGGCGACAATTATTCTTTAATGTCTACCTGAGCAAAGTAGTGTCCGCCCAGCGGATCGACTTTGTACCCGGAGACTTTCTTGCTGACCGGTTCGTATACCGTTGAGTGCGCGATCATCAGCGCCGGTACCTGGTCATGCATCACAACCTGTGCCTGTTTGTAGTACTCGATGCGCTTCGCCTGATCGGCGGTGGCGCGAGCTGGCTGAATCTGATCCTCAAAGGATTTATCACACCAGCGCGAGTAGTTAGAGCCATCTTTTGCCGCTGAACAGCTGAACAGGGTGGCCAGGAAGTTATCCGGATCCCCATTGTCGCCGGTCCAGCCCATCATGACGGTCTGGTGTTCACCCGCTTTAGCGCGCTTCAGATATTCGCCCCACTCGTAGGTGACGATTTTGGCTTTGACGCCAATCTTCGCCCAGTCGCTCTGAATCATCTCAGCCATGCGGCGTGCATTCGGGTTGTACGGACGCTGAACCGGCATTGCCCACAGGTCGATTGAGAAGCCGTCTGCCATGCCCGCTTCTTTCAGCAGCGCTTTAGCTTTCTCAGGATCGTAGGCGTAATCTTTCACGTCGTCGTTATAGCCCCACATCGTTGGTGGGATCAGGTTTTTAGCAGGCTGACCTGCACCCTGATAAACGGCTTCGATAATCGCCTTTTTGTTGACCGCCATGGTCAGTGCCTGACGCACTTTCAGGTTATCCAGCGGTTTTTTCTCAACGTTGTACGACAGATAGCCGACGTTCAGGCCAGCCTGCTCATACAGGTTGATGTTTTTGTCCTGCTTCATACGCGCGATGTCAGCCGGGTTTGGATAAGGCATGACCTGACATTCGCCCTTCTGCAGCTTGGCGTAACGCACTGAAGCATCCGGGGTAATGGAGAAGACTAAGCGATCGATTTTCGGCTTGGTGCCCCAGTAGTCCGGGTTAGCTTTGTAAAGGATGCGCGAATCTTTCTGGTACTGCAGCAGCTGGAACGGACCGGTACCGACCGGGTTCAGGTCGACGTTTTGCGGGGTGCCCGCTTTCAGCATGTTGTCAGCGTACTCTTTCGACAGAATCGAGGCGAAGTCCATGCCGAGGTCAGCAAGGAATGGCGATTCAGGACGCGTCAGCACAAAGCGTACGGTGTTCTCGTCCACTTTTTCAATTTTGCTGATCAGCTTCGGCATATCCATGCCTTCGAAATATTCGTAGCTGCCGCCGGAGACGCCGTGATAGGCGTTGTTTTTATCGAGCTGGCGCTCAAAGGTGAACACCACATCATCCGCATTGAAGTCGCGCGTTGGTTTGAAATCTTTGGTGGTCTGCCACTTCACGCCTTTGCGCAGGTGGAAGGTATACGTTTTACCGTCTTCACTGACATCCCACTTCTCTGCCAGCGCAGCGTGCAGTTCAGTGGTGCCGATAGTGAACTCAACCAGTCGGTTGTAGATCTGACGTGAGCTGGCATCGTAGGTGGTGCCCGAGGTGAACAACTGCGGGTTAAAGCCTTCCGGAGAACCTTCAGAACAGTAAACGAGGGTTTTTGCCTGAACACCGGCGGCGACAGTCATAGCAATCAGGCTCAGACCGACCTTCAGCATCCCGGATTTAGCCAGGGAGTTGATCATGCTTTTGCTCCATTGTGATGTGATGTTGTGTGTATTGCCCGACCTCTGATTTTTTTATGCGGTTCAGGCGTACCACCGAACGGGTGGTTAACGCGCGCTACGTTTTTTTGTTTTTTCTGATGCAGATGATGCATTCAGAAAATTCCGTAACTGCGCGTTTATTGACGCATCAATTTGTCAACAGTTGCAAAGAACGTCAATACAACGGTTACTTATTTACACAGAGTGTGAGGGATAGCATGCAACGGTAATAAAAACCCTTTCGGTCTAAAAGCCACACAATGCACAGTGCTACAGGCATGATTTCCGTGCATTGTGCTGGATGGTTGTTCTATCGCTAGTGATTCTCACCGCTAAAAAACTTAAAACTTTTACCGGTAAATGTTGAATAACTGAACGATTCACCGTGCGTTATGACGTTCATCCAGCGGAATATGCTGGTAAAGAAGCATAAGAAATCAGCATGTTGCCGCTTTCGGTCATAAGAAGAATGTGTCGCGAATTATGATCGCATCTCTTGTATAGCAAGGCCTGCCAGCGGGTTAGTGATGATAACAACGGCTGGCAAAGAGAATGCGCGTTGGAAGGGGTTTACTGGAACTTTCTGGAAAATGATAGCCAGAGGCTGAAAGCGGGGGAAGGTTCAGGGAAGAGGATGTGGCATGAATGGCTGTCAGATCGAGACGGCTTCGGGAACACGGTCAGATCGGAAAGGCGCTTAAACCCTCCCTGGACGCTCGGCCCACGCCGTCCATGGCGTGGGACGCTTTCCTCCTCTGCCCGTGTTCCCTGCGCCTTGAAATTGTTCATTGCTGTCAGAGTCACTCGGGTTTGGATCTGTTAGCCGTCTGAGGCTCCCAGCGTCTGCCTGGCGTATGCTCCCTGAAGCCCGCTCAACGGTAAATCCGTATCTTTCATCCACTTTTATACAGACGAAAAAAAACCTGTCTTTTCAGACAGGTTTCTTAAATATGGTCGGCGAGAGAGGATTCGAACCTCCGACCCACTGGTCCCAAACCAGTTGCGCTACCAAGCTGCGCTACTCGCCGATGGGGGCGCATGTTACTGCTACCCCCGATCAGCGTCAACCGCTTTTTAAGCTTTTACCGCCAATCGCCTGGAAAGCACGCGGTTACCCGGAATCAACCGCCTGCTTTACCCTTTTCGGGCACTATTACAGCGGTTTAGCCTGACCTTTCGCCGGTGCCTGACACCAGTTGTTGGCCGGGTTAATGCCGCCATCTGGTGAGGTATAACCCAGACAGCCCAGGATGGTATCGAACAACTCAACGTGGCGATGGGTCCGGCCCACGCGCTGCTGCGCCTGCAGACGTTCAAAGTTGCTGCGGTTCTGGCTGTCTTCCAGATACTTATCTGACGCCCAGACGATCATCGGCACCCGGAACTGCTCAGGCGGAGCCATCTCACGCGGCGTGCCGTGCAGGTGCATATTCTCACTGATTGACTCACCGTGGTCGGCGGCATAGAAGACGATTGCCTTCTTATCACGCAGCTGATCCAGTACGCTATCCAGCATGGTATCGACATACAGCACCGAGTTGTCATAAGCGTTGATCAACTGCGCTTTGCTGCAGGTCTCATCGACGCCCATACACTCCGGCTGATATTTCGCGAAGCTGCGCGGATAACGCTGTGAATAGAGATAGTGCGAACCTTTAGTGTGCAACACAATCAGATGTTTACCTTTCGGGAAACGATCCAGTGACGCTTTCATCTCCGGTACCAGCAGCATGTCATCCACCGCTTTGCCCTGATTACGCTTCTCTGAACCAATCTGCTCACGGAAGGCAAAATTGTTGGCATTGATGTTGTCGTAGAACCAGACTTCGCTCTGCATCGCAAACAGCTCAGAGGTGAAGCCCAGCTCTTTCATCACCGCAAACACATTCTGCTCTTTCAGCGTGCGGCCCGGATTATCCATAGTGCCGCCTTCGCGCACGAACATGCAGCGCAGTGACAGCTTAGTCGCGGTATCGCAGGACTCGCCCCGGAACGCCACCAGGTTCTTCTCTTTCGACAGCTTTGGCGTCGTGTCACGCTCATAGCCCAGCATCCCCATGTGATCCCAGCGCGTGGTTTCGCCAATCACAAACACCACATAGGTATCATCCAGCCCGGCAGGCGCGACGTAGGTAAACTTCTTCGCCGGATCCAGCAGTTCCTGGCTGTTAAGCGACTCATCCACACGGGTCCAGGCAAACAGGCCCACAGCCGCCAGCCAGTTCGAAGGAAGATAAGAGTGCGCCACCACACCACCGTAACTCGGCAGATCGATGTTGGTGATCTCTTCGTTATGCTTCTGCAGCTTGTCGAAAAAACGAATCGGCAGCCAGACCAGCGCCACGCAGAGCAGCATGATCAGGGTGGGCTTGAGCCGCTGACCCGGCGTACGCAGCTGTTCGTTCAGCGTCATGCTCAGCTTATTGCGCCAGATCATCAGCAGTGGCAGCGCGCTGACCAGCACCATCCACAGGATGAAATGGTAACCAATCACCTCTCTGGAGAGATCGGTGTCGGTCGTCATCACCGAAGCCACAATGCCGTAGCCAATCACCACGTTAAAAAACGCCATGTAATAGGCGGCGGCAACAGAAATCAGCACAATCAGCGTGGCCAGCACGCGATAAAACCACTTTCCTCCCAGCGACAGCAGACGCATCAGGAAGAAAGTCAGCACCACAATGGCCACCACCTCGGTGACGGCAGTCAGCCAGTTCGTTATTGTAGAGTGCCTGAGAAAACCGTCAAAACGGCGATAGAAAATCGGTAAATTCAATAAGATACCGAGATAGAGCGCCAGCAAGAGCGATAACTTCTGCTGAGTCAGGGTTTTAATGTAATTCATGAAAAAAGGTGTTTCTCCGGTGTGAAGCGCTTGGCCAAATCTTTTATGTGACTGCCGAAACGCGGCAGAGTTCGCTGAATAAGCGGACCGGACAAGATGAAGGAAAATTCTGAACGGATTTATGGGCTATAACGCGAGGTGGCTCAGTAAAACATGGTCGCGTTTGATAGACCAGAAAATAATCTTTGTCGACCTGATTAGCACATTTTTTGTACACGGCGGGCAGGCATTGCCGCGCAGTCTGTCGCAGCGAGCAGCAGGAAAGAGGAATGACAGGGGAAGAAAAATGCGGGCCTGATAGTTTCAGGCCCGCAGAACACTTAGCGAATAATGTTCAGCGTGACATCGATGTTGTTACGGGTGGCGTTTGAGTAAGGGCAAACGATGTGCGCCGCATCGACCAGCTTCTGCGCGTCTGCTTCATCCATCTCTGGCAAATGAATGTTCAGGGTCGCTTCAATACCAAAGCCATCAGGGATAGGGCCGATACCCACTTCACCTTCGATCCAGGCGTCTTTTGGCATGGTGATTTTGTCACGGCCCGCCACAAACTTCATCGCGCCGAGGAAGCAGGCAGAATAGCCCGCAGCAAACAGCTGCTCAGGGTTAGTGACTTCGCCGCCTGCACCGCCCATCTCTTTTGGCACGCCCAGTTTCACGTCCAGTACACCGTCAGAAGAGGTTGCACGACCATCACGACCACCGGTTGCTTTGGCTTTGGCGCGGTAAACCACTTGTTCTAAAGACATGACATTTCTCCGTTACGCTATTTAATCGCCCACTACTTATTTAACCGTAATAAGGCGATGAGGTTCAACGGGTGCAGCGCACCCGTCAGCTATGTTTATCGTGACTGATTCAGATTATCCCGTAACCCATCCAGCTGTAATTTAAGCGCCAGCAGAGCGTCATCATCACAGGCGGTGGCACATTTCACCGCTTCTGGAATCTCTTCAGCCTTAATGCGCAGTGCACGGCCCGCTTCGGTCAGCGTTACTGCTACCTGCCGTTCATCCTGACGGGTGCGCTGCCGGTTAATCAGACCTGCGCTTTCCAGCCGCTTAAGCAAAGGCGTTAATGTGGCCGAGTCTAAAAAAAGCTGCTCGCCAATCTCAGACACCGTGACATCATCTTTTTGCCACAACACCAGCATCACCAGATATTGCGGATAGGTAATGTCGAGCTGGCTCAGCATCTGACGATAAACTTTATTCATCGCCAGGTTGGCAGAATAAAGCGCAAAACAGAGTTGCTGATCGACCAACAGTGGCATCGGTTTCACTTTTTTGTCATCTTGATCACAGTTCATGGATATCAATATAGATAGCGCGCTAGATAATTGCAAGCAAACTTTTGTTCAGGGGAAAAAAGCATGCAGGATTCACTGGAAGAACAGGCGCGTCG
The DNA here is from genome assembly GCF_982223955.1 of Pantoea sp. E956-1. Taxonomy (NCBI): domain Bacteria; kingdom Pseudomonadati; phylum Pseudomonadota; class Gammaproteobacteria; order Enterobacterales; family Erwiniaceae; genus Pantoea; species Pantoea sp. E956-1. The sequence goes on from NZ_CEUYZP010000007.1 coordinate 128,572, forward strand.
CTTCGCCACCGAGGCACATGCCAGTGCTGGTCAGCGCCGCAAATATACCGATGAGCCTTATATTGTTCATCCGGCCGCGGTGGCAGAACTGGTGCGCAGTGTCAGCCATGACGACGCGTTGTTAGCGGCGGCATGGCTGCACGATACCGTGGAAGATACCTCAACCACACAGAGTGATATTGAAGCCCATTTTGGTGCGCACGTGGCAAGCCTGGTGGAGATGCTGACCAACAGCGCGCCCGCTGCGGCAAAAAATCGGGCGGCCCGTAAACTGGCACACTTCCGCCATACTGCCAGTGCCAGTCCTGAGGCTCAAACTATTAAACTCGCTGACATTATTGATAACACGCGCGCGATTGTGCGTTTTGATCCCGACTTTGCGCGGGTCTACCTGGTTGAAAAGCAGATACAGATTGAGTTGCTGAAGCAGGGAGATGCGCAGTTATGGCGGCAGGCTTCAACGATTATTGAAAGCGGTCTAGCACAGTTGCGGGAGCCGCCCTATAGCGTGCCGGAGAGCTGGTTTGCCAGGCAGGCAGCTAAATACAGCGAATTGCGCTCATAAAAAAACCCGCCAGCGGCGGGTTCTTTTCGTGATATCGGTTTATTCAAGCAACTGACGTCCCAGATAGGGATTGGCATGCAATAACTTCATCAATTTCTGCGCCGTCGCGGAAGGACGGGTACGCCGGGCTTCCCAGCTTTTCACGGAAGAAACGCTCACGCCCATTACTTTTGCAAACTCATCAACCTGCATGCCGGTCATTTCACGCAGACGCTGCGGCTCTGGCTGGGCGGGTTGCTGACGCTGAATAAGTAATTCGGCGGCGCGATCATCACGTGTCAAAACAATCTGCTCAAGGCTGCTGAGCAATTCAAACATCGGGTCTTTTAATTCCATAGAGAACTCCTTAAAAACTCGCTATGAAGCACGTGAAAGTAGAGAGGTACGAGCCTGAAGTCAGGACTCTGAAACCGGGCCTGTTTCAGGCTGGATCCCGCAAGGGTTTGTTTTTGTTATGAGAGAAACCATTACGGGACACAGCCTGCGGTGCACTGACTTAAAGATGTCAGATCAATGCAACAAATGCCGGGAGACTAAGTATGGATAGAGACCTGACTATTTGCCGCGCAATTTGTAATTATTTTTTTAACTATGGTTTGCCGGAAAAGTTCCAGCGCCTCTAACCCGCTGAGGCAGTTGAGTTTTTGGCCTTCAGTGTGGGCAAAAAAATCAAATGGTGTTTGCTATTTATGTGGATGCCATCAAACTTTTAGCTGGCATATTCTCATTTCTGTGAGGCAATACACCTCTTCAGGTAGTGAGTGCAAAATATACGCCAATGGTTTACTTCCTGAACACATATATTCACTTTTCTTATTAAATTAAGAATAGTCCTGGTCGAGGCCTGAGGCCTGGCGCGCGGCGGCTCACAGTGCAGCGCGGGTAAATCTTTTATTCTTAACGGCGCTCTGCCGCCAGATTAATCAACAGTCATCTTAACGAAACGGCTGACGCCTCATGCCGGTGCAGTTACCCGGCAACCATCGACCTGATGCGCGGTAAAAGTGCAGCCCCGTGATAACGCACTGACGACGGGCCAAACCCATACCTGATCTCTGTAAGGAAAAGCGATGCGTGAAACAGATTTTAACGTCGGATACCCTTCTCATCGTGTACCGATGATGGGTCGTAATGCCGTCGCAACCTCTCAACCGCTGGCGGCGCAGGCGGGTTTACGGATGCTGCAACAGGGTGGTAACGCCGTGGATGCGGCTATCGCCACCGCCATCGCCTTAACCGTGCTGGAGCCAACCGGAAACGGCATCGGCAGCGATGCGTTTGCCATTGTCTGGGACGGCAGCGAACTGCATGGGTTAAACGCCTCAGGCCGATCGCCAGCCGCCTGGCATCCCGAACGCTTTGCCGATTTTAGTGCGATGCCTGAAACCGGCTGGGAATCCGTCACTGTGCCGGGGGCCGTCTCGGCCTGGGTCACACTGGCACAGCGCTTTGGTACCTTACCGCTGACCACCCTGGCACAACCGGCCATTGACTATGCGCGCGACGGCTTTCCGGTATCACCGCTGATTGGTCAGCTGTGGCAGCGCGGCTATGACAAGCTGCAGGATCAACCTGGCTTTAGCGACTGTTTTGCGCCGCAGGGTCGTCCGCCTCGTGCTGGCGAGCTGTTCCGCAATCCGGCTCAGGCCCGTACCTTGCAGGAAATCGCTGAGACGCAGGGCGAAAGCTTTTATCGCGGCGCACTGGCGCAGAAGATGGCAGCCTTCGCCCGTGAGCATGGCGCGGCCCTGACGCTGGAAGATTTGAAAAACCATCGTGCCGACTGGGTTACCCTGCTGTCGCGTCCGTTTGCCGGAGGATCGGTGCAGGAGCTGCCGCCGAATGGTCAGGGCATTGCGACCTTAATCGCACTTGGCATACTGGAAGCGTGGGAAATCAATCGCTATGCACCGGATTCCCCGCAGTGGCTGCATCTCTCCATCGAGGCGATGAAACTGGCGCTGGTAGATCTGGACCGTTATGTCACCGATGAAGATCACCTCGAATTTCCGGCTGAACACCTGCTCAGCAACGACTATATCCGCCAGCGGGCAGCGTTAATTGATCCTGACAAGGCGGGAGATTTCCGCTTTGGATCACCGCAGCAGAGCGGCACAGTGTATGTCGCCGCCGGTGATGCCAGCGGCATGATGGTCTCATTCATTCAGTCTAACTACATGGGATTTGGCTCCGGCGTAGTGGTACCCGATACCGGCATCAGCCTGCAGAACCGGGGCGCGGGCTTTTCACTCGATCCAGAGCATCCCAACGTTGTGGCGGGCGGTAAGCGGCCCCTCCATACCATCATCCCGGCCTTTGCGCGGGATCAGCAGGGCCAGCCGCTGATGGCATTTGGCGTGATGGGCGGTCCGATGCAGGCGCAGGGACACGTTCAGCTGGCGCTGCGCATTATGCTGCACCAGCAGAATCCACAGGCCGCGATTGATGCGCCGCGCTGGCGCGTGGTGCAGGGGCGCGAAGTGGTGTTTGAATCAACGATCGATCGCAATACCCTGAGTACGCTGCGCCGCATGGGTCACAACGTGGTACTGGAAGACCCGCTGAGTAATTACAATTTTGGTGGCGCGCAGGCGATAGTGCGCGATCCGCAGGGCTTCTACATTGCGGCCAGTGAGAGTCGCAAAGATGGTCAGGCGGTGGTGTTTTAAGGTCGCGACAGTGAGTGTCAGGCTGCTCAACCCCTCCTTCAACTCTGCGCGCTGAAGCCTGCGATGGCAGGGAACGCAGCACGCCCTCAGGCGCAGACATTCCCTTTCTGTAACCGGCGTTTCAGAAAGCATCTGTTTCACCGGTGGTTTCACGTTGTGCCGTGGCTCGGGTTTGTTCTATTCTTTAGGCCATTCCTACCTGGACATCAGACAGTATCACCGACAGGAGTTGACCCTATGGCTTCAGGACTTACACGCCTTATGGCACGCGGCGGCATTATGCTCGCTGGCGCGCTGATCGTGCTGCAACTCACCGCATGTGGTGATAAAGAAGGCGAGCAGCGCAAAGCATTTATCGATTTTCTCCAGAACACTGTCATGCGCAGCGGCGAGCATCTGCCCAGCCTGAGCGAAAACCAGAAGCAGAGCTTTGGCAACTTCGCCAGCGATTACGCCATCATGTATGGCTTCTCGCAGCAGGCGAACAAAGCGGTTGAACAGGGTATGCGTCCGGTGGTGGATGAGCTTTCTGCTATTCGCGTTCCGCAGGATTATCTCAGCCGTCGTGATTCCCTGCGTCAGGCGACCAGCGCACTGGTGATCGTCACCCAGCAGATTGAAAGCGCCAAAATGCAGGCGGACAGCAGCAAGGCGACCCTGAAGCAGCCGGATGACCTGAAAAAAGTCTACGACACCGCCTATAACAAAGTGGTGACGGTGCCCGCCAATCAGCTGATTCCTCTGCTGCCAAAACTCCAGGCGCTGAGCCAGGGTGCAGTGCAGACCGGCGATTTCCTGCAAACGCAGGGAACCCGTGTCAGCTTCAATGATGGCGGCGTGCAGTTCCCGACTCAGGATCAGGCTTCGCAATATAACGCACTGATGAGCACTTTATCCGCCAATTCGCAGGCGCTTCCTCAGGCACAGGCTGCCGTCCAGGGTGGTCTGCAGTAGACCCGCTTGACGGGCAGACGTTGATCGTCTGCCCGTTACACTCCCTTTTCTCCTCCCACCCGCTCATCCGCAGAATGAAGTGTGATCTGGCGCATTTTCGACCAAAAATAGTTTGTGATCTATGTCACAGATAAATAACAAATCAACGCCAGACAAGTGTGACTTACCTCACAGATAACCGATCACCCCGTCTAAAAATCAGCCAAAAGAGCCTGAGCCATGCTTTAAAATGTGATCAAAGTCACGCTAAACACCCCTGCCACCACCCTTAATCAGTGATGTAGATCACACTTATCCCGCACGCTACGCAGCGTCAAATTCGCATGATAGAGTCCGCGTGCATACAGTAATACCACCGGCATTACGTCGGGGTGGCTAAACAAAAACAAGCGCGCTCTCCTATTGCAGCGCGTCTCAATAAGGGGTGGGTTTATGTCCTCATCAGTGAAGGTCAAAGTACAAAGCTTTGGTCGCTTTCTGAGTAATATGGTGATGCCAAACATCGGGGCGTTTATCGCCTGGGGTATCATCACCGCACTGTTTATTCCAACTGGCTGGATCCCTAACGAAACGCTGGCCAAACTGGTTGGCCCGATGATCACCTACCTGCTGCCACTGCTGATCGGTTTCACCGGTGGGCGTCTGGTGGGCGGCGATCGCGGTGGCGTGGTTGGTGCCATTACCACCATGGGTGTGATTGTCGGTGCTGATATGCCGATGTTCCTCGGTGCGATGATTGCCGGTCCGCTGGGCGGCTGGGCAATCAAGTCGTTTGACCGGGCGATTGACGGCAAAATCAAAAGCGGCTTCGAGATGCTGGTTAATAACTTCTCGGCCGGTATTATCGGGATGATACTGGCACTGCTGGCGTTCCTGGCGATCGGCCCGCTGGTAGAAGGTCTGTCACACATTCTCGCCGCAGGCGTGAATCTGATGGTGCAGAACAACCTGCTGCCACTGACTTCGATCTTCGTCGAACCCGCGAAAATCCTGTTCCTGAACAACGCCATTAACCACGGTATCTTCTCGCCGCTCGGTATTCAGCAGGCGAGTGAAGCCGGCAAATCCATTTTCTTCCTGATCGAAGCCAACCCGGGTCCGGGTATGGGCGTGCTGATGGCCTATATGTTCTTTGGTCGTGGCAGTGCGAAACAGTCTGCGGGCGGTGCGGCAATCATCCACTTCCTTGGCGGCATCCATGAGATCTACTTCCCGTATGTGCTGATGGCCCCTCGCCTGCTGCTGGCGGTTATCCTTGGCGGTATGACCGGCGTCTTCACGCTGACTGTGCTGAACGGTGGCCTGGTCTCCCCTGCCTCACCGGGTTCTATCCTGGCCGTGCTGGCAATGACGCCAAAAGGTGCCTACTTCGCGAACATCGCCGCTATCGCTGCGGCCTTCGCCGTCTCCTTCGTAGTGTCCGCTATCCTGCTGAAAACCAGCAAAGTCAAAGAAGATGACGATATCGAAGCCGCGACCCAGCGCATGCATGAGATGAAAGCGCAGTCCAAAGGCCAGAGCGGCGCGGGTGCTCCAGTCGCCAGCGATGCCATGAGCGTTGAACTGCATCACGTGCGTAAAATTATCGTCGCCTGTGATGCCGGTATGGGTTCCAGCGCAATGGGTGCAGGCGTACTGCGTAAGAAAGTGCAGGACGCCGGGCTGAGCAATGTGTCGGTGACCAATACCGCGATCAACGCCCTGCCGGGTGATGTCGATCTGGTGATTACCCACCGTGACCTGACTGAACGCGCTATCCGCCAGGCTCCGCATGCGCAGCATATCTCGCTGAACAACTTCCTCGACAGCGCGCTCTACAGCACCCTGACCGAGCGTCTGGTGGCGGCTAACCGCAGCGATGTGCATCGTCAAACGGTGAATACCGCGCTCTCTGACAGCTACGATGAAGGCAACGCACACCTGTTTAAACTGGGTGCGGATAACGTCTTCCTCGGCCTGACCGCCAGTAACAAAGAGCAGGCGATTCGCTTTGCTGGCGAACAGCTGGTGAAAGGCGGTTACGTTGAGCCTGAATACGTTGAGGCGATGCTGGCGCGTGAAAAACTGACGCCGACCTATCTCGGTGAGTCGATTGCCGTGCCGCACGGTACGGTCGAAGCGAAAGATCGCGTGCTGAAAACCGGCGTGGTGTTCTGTCAGTATCCGGCAGGCGTCCTGTTCGGCGAAGAGCCGGACGATGTGGCGCGCCTGGTGATTGGTATTGCTGCCCGTAACAACGAGCACATCCAGGTGATCACCAGCCTGACCAATGCGCTGGATGATGACAGCGTGATTGAGAAGCTGGCGAACACCACCAGCGTGCAGGAAGTGCTGGATCTGCTGTCAGGTAAGCCTGCAATCGCGTAATTTATAGCAATTATTTTCCCTGGGGCGGTCATGCCCGTCCCGATTTCCTGGGGCGGGTTTGCCCGCCCCATCGTCATTTGATATGGGTCAAAAATTATGAAAGCGTTACATTTCGGAGCAGGAAACATTGGTCGCGGCTTTATCGGCAAGTTACTGGCTGATGCAGGTATCGAACTGGTTTTTGCTGATGTGAATCAGACGGTGCTGGATGCACTGAACGCGCGTCATGAGTATCCCGTTCATGTAGTTGGCGAGCAGGCCAAAACAGAAACCGTTAAAGGCGTCAGTGCGGTAAACAGCACCAGCGATGCGATCATCACTCTGGTTTCTGAAGTCGATCTCGTTACCACCGCCGTGGGTCCGCAGATTCTGGAGCGTATTGCCGGCAGTGTGGCTAAAGGGCTGGCAAAACGCAGTGACAACGGCAATACCCGCCCGCTAAATATTATCGCCTGTGAGAATATGGTGCGCGGCACCAGCCAGCTGAAACAGCATGTGCTGAAGGCGCTGCCGGAGCACTATCACGCCTGGCTGGAGCAGCATGTCGGCTTTGTGGATTCCGCTGTCGATCGCATCGTGCCCCCTTCTGAAGCGGGCAGCACCGATCCGCTGGAAGTGACCGTGGAAACCTTCAGCGAATGGATCGTCGATAAAACTCAGTTTAAAGGCGACCTGCCTGCGATTCCGGGTATGGAACTGACCGATAACCTGATGGCATTTGTTGAGCGTAAACTCTTTACTCTGAACACCGGTCACGCGATTACCGCCTATCTTGGCCAGCTGGCCGGTCACCAGACCATTCGTGACGCCATCCTTGATGAAAAAATCCGGGCCGTGGTCAAAGGGGCGATGGAAGAGAGCGGCGCGGTGCTGATTAAGCGCTACGGTTTTGAGGCGGATAAACATGCGGCCTACATCCAGAAAATACTGGGCCGTTTTGAAAACCCCTATCTGAAAGATGATGTTGAGCGTGTGGGTCGTCAGCCGCTGCGTAAACTCAGCGCGGGCGATCGCCTGATCAAGCCGACGCTGGGCACGCTGGAGTATGGTTTGCCGCACGCCAGCCTGGTGCAGGGCATTGCCGCCGCGATGCACTATCGCAGCGACCAGGACCCACAGGCGCAGGAGCTGGCCACGCTGCTGGCAGAAAAAGGCCCACAGGCGACGCTGGCTGAGATTTCAGGACTGGATGCCAACAGCGAAGTCGTGGCTTCTGTGGTGAGCGCCTGGCACGCTATGGCATAATGCGCGCGTGTTAGTGACGCAAGCCGGGCGCAGTTCGCCTGCGCCCAACGGCGGTATAGAACCCATGCAGGCAATAATGGAAGAGAAGCAGGCTTTTGAGAACCGGGTGCTTGAGCGCCTGAACGCCGGTCGTTCGGTGAGAAGCTTTCTGATCGCCGCCGTTGAGCTATTGGCTGAAGCCGTCAATCTGCTGGTGCTGCAGGTGTTCCGTAAAGATGACTATGCGGTGAAATATGCCGTAGAGCCGCTGCTGCTGGGCAATGGTCCTCTGGGCGAACTCTCGGTTCGCCTGAAGCTGATTTACGGACTTGGCGTAATCAGTCGCCACGAATATGAAGATGGTGAGCTGCTGCTGGCGTTGCGCGAAGAGCTGAATCACGACAGCGGCGATTATCGTTTTACCGACGATGAGATCCTGGGCCCGTTTGGTGAGCTGCACTGTGTGACAGCCTGGCCGCCTGCGCCAGTGTTTCACACTGAAGATGCCGAGCTGCGCAGCATGCAGCAGCAGCGCTATCTGCAGATGGTGCGATCCACTATGGTCCTGTCGCTAACCGAGCTGATCGCCCGCATCAGTATGAAACAGGCGTTTAAAAAGTCCGGCAGCTAATCCTGTCAGGCGCCATCACGGCGCCTTTTTCGTCTTAACCTGAGCGGGAATATGCGCCAGATTTGGTGTATCCTTGGCCTGTTTTCCTCAACGAGTTGTTGTCATGAAAGAGCAAGAAAAGAACGAAATTAAACTTCTCAGCGATAAGCTGGACGCATTGAACCGCAAAGAGCCACAGTTACTCGAATCGGGTGATGTCGAGAAACTGGGCGCGTTGCTGAAAGAGAAAGAAGCGCTGGTCATTGAGATTGAGCGTCTGCGCGGACAGCGGGTTGAAAAACTCAGTGCCGAGGCGCAGAAGCTGCAGAAAATGGGCTTCAGCCGCGAAATTACCAAGAAAGAGCAGGCAAATCTGGGTGCGCTGAAGAAAAGCGTGCGCGGCCTGGTGGTGGTGCATCCAATGACCGCGCTGGGACGTGAGATGGGTCTGACTGCGATGACCGGCTTCGCTAAAACCGCATTCTGACGGGGTCGATCAGGCAGCTGCCTGATCGACATCGGCTTTGCGATCGCCGGCGGCGGCATACACCTGCTCCGCCAGCGCATCCAGCAGTTCATAGCGACGGCGATACTCTGCCCGTTTCTTACTGGCGATCTCCTCCAGCGTTTTACGCGGCAGACTCAGCGGCAGTGTAAACATGCCATCTTTGCGCGCTTCACCACTCAGCGAAAGCCAGAACTCACTGTAGCTGGCAAAGAACTTATCCCCTTTGCTGTGACGATAACGCAGGCTGCGGAAGACATGAGTCTCATCGCCCACCGCCTGAATACTTTCCACGCCGCACTGCTTCGCAACAATAAACACCGCTTCCATTAACAGGCGTTTCGGAAAGAGACCGTGAGCTGCTTTGGTCGCCTCGCGGATCATCTCATTATTAATATGTTTACGTGGCCCCTGTAATCCACCAATTAACAGAGTGCGCTGGTTATTCTCATTGAGAATAGAAAATGAGAGCGACGCAATAATTTCGTCGTTATAACGTAATACCAGCGTCACTTCCCCTTCCCGATCGAAATATCCGGAACTGCAGGAGAGAATAAAGGTCTCGCCATTTTTACCGGTCAGCGTAGCCAGCGGATTATCCGTCGCGCTCTGCAGCAGCTGACGCAGTGCAGGATTTTCCAGGTTATTCATCAGGCTGTAATGATCGAGTATCGCCTGCGCACGGGCAGCAATGCTCAACCCTGAGCGCAGATAGGGCCGGTGCAGCTTGGCAGGCAGCAATCCCTGGGTACTCATCAACAGAGGAAGTTGTGGTAAATGCGACAGCTTATCCAGATAACGCAGCGTCGTCAGCGGTGATATTAAGGTTCTTAACACAAATTTCAGGCGGAAACGTTTACTTAACCAGAGTTTATTCGGAACGTATTTTCCACTAATTAACTGAAAAAAAAGCGAAGCTGAAGAATCGGTCGTGGTTTCATGAGTAGTTATAATTGACATAGTCATCGACACACAGTGAGCAGGAATGTCACTGAGCATAAGACAACGAGTATCAACGGCGTGTTAATGTGGCAGAAGGTTAAAAGCGCGGCGGTTAAAAAGCGAGATCCGTTTATTTTTGGTTTAATCTGGGACAACAGAAGTTAAAGATAAAAAAAACCGGCGAAATAAATTCCACCGGTTTATCGTTATCACGTTAACACTGGGTTAACTTACTGGGCAGCTGCGAAGCGGGCTGCTGCTTCGTCCCAGTTAACCACGTTCCAGAATGCTTTGATGTAATCAGGACGTTTGTTCTGATACTTCAGGTAGTAGGCGTGTTCCCACACGTCCAGACCGATGATTGGGAAGCCAGAAACGCCAGCAACCGCTTCACCCATCAGCGGGTTGTCCTGGTTTGCGGTAGATACCACAGCCAGTTTGTCGCCTTTTTTAACCAGCCACGCCCAGCCTGAGCCGAAACGGGTCGCTGCTGCTTTCTCGAACTCTTCCTGGAATTTTTCCACGCTACCGAAATCTTTCTCGATAGCCGCTTTCAGGTCGCCCTGCAGCGTGGTGCCGGTTTTCAGGCCTTTCCAGAACAGGCTGTGGTTAGCGTGACCGCCTGCGTTGTTACGCAGTGGGCCTTTTTTGTCTGCTGGCAGCTGATCCAGTTTGGTGATCAGCTCTTCTACCGGCAGATTGGCAAATTCAGTGCCTTCCAGCGCCGCGTTCGCGTTGTTCACGTAGGTCTGGTGATGTTTGGTGTGATGGATTTCCATCGTCTGCTTGTCGAAATGCGGTTCCAGTGCGTCGTATGCGTAAGGCAGGGATGGCAGTGAATAACTCATGTTCTTCCTCTCCATTTAATTTGAGCAGCACGACGAATTCGGGACGTGCCGCGTAAGCAGTCGAATCATTATAGTTAAATTCATGTAGCGTAAAAGGGTAATCAATGCCCTATTAACCATAAGGATTTGAGAAATCTGGCAAAAGCAACCCGTTGTTTTTACAGCATGCTGCTGCTGACTCCGCCTTTTCAGCTTTATCAGACAGGGAGACTGTCGCCCACTGCCAGCACCACCAGCGGGCACTCATCCCGCCCGAACGCCGCATCTGCCCTGCCCTGCGCGTTACCTGCCCAGTTCGCGCAGCCCGCTGTCGAGCGCGCCGACCAGCCAGTCGATATCACCTTCCTGGAACGCTAGTGGCGGACGCAGTTTCAGCACATTCCCATACGGGCCGGCGACCGAGGTCAGCACACGATGTTCACGCAGCTTCTCAATTAAATCCAGCGCCAGCGTTTTGTCCGGCGTTTTGCTGTGACGATCGGTGACCAGCTCAAAACCGATAAACAGTCCGGCACCGCGTACATCCCCCACGCACTCATAGCGATCCATCAGGGTTCGCAGCTCAGCCAGCAGCTTCGCGCCGACCACGCGGCTGTGTTCCTGTAACCCCTCTTCGGTGATCACTTTCAGTACCGCCTGCGCCGCCGCCATCGCCACCGGATTACCGCCAAAGGTATTGAAGTAGGGAATTGAGTCGCTGAAGGCGGCCAGCACGTCGCTTTTTGCCAGCAGGCCGGAAACCGGAATGCCGTTGCCCATTGGCTTGCCGGTGGTAATGATGTCAGGCACCACATCGTGGCGGCCAAAGCCCCAGAACGCGTCGCCGGTACGGCCAAAACCAGGCTGCACTTCATCGGCTATAAAGATGCCGCCGTTGGCATGCACCACCTCGACCGCTTTTTTCAGGAAGCCGCGCGGATCGGGCAACACGCCGTCCGAGGAGAAGATTGAGTCCGCCAGGAAACCGGCAAATTTAATGCCGTGCGCCGCCAGATCATCAATCTGCTGCTGAATCTGGTCAGCGAACCAGTCGCCCAGGTCAGGCGCATCCACACGATACGCATCCGGTGGCATCACCAGCCGCGTGGTGGGCGCCAGCGGCTGCCCACTGCCCAGCGCCGGAGAAGCGCCGGATGTCAGTTCACTGGTGCCGTGGTAGGCCTCTTTACTGACAATAATCCCGCTGCCGCCGCTAAAGGCGCGCGCCACACGAATCGCCAGGTCATTGGCTTCCGATCCGGTGCACATATACATCGCGCGATCGATCGCCGCGGGCGTGGTCGCCAGCAGCGCTTCGCTGTAATCCAGAATATTTTCATGCAGGTAACGGGTGTGGGTGTTCAGCATTTTCATCTGCTGCGTCACCGCCTCAGTCACGGCCGGATGACAGTGCCCGATGCTCGCCACGTTGTTATAGACGTCGAGATATTTATCGCCCGCCGCATCCCAAAGATATTGCCCCTCACCCCGCACCAGATGCACCGGTTTGCGATAGAACAGGCGATAGGATTCGCCAAGCACTTTGCTGCGTTTATCGGTCAGTTTGCGCGTCTCGCTGTCGAGCGCATCGGCATGTTCGGCACGGAAACTGTTGGTATCCATGATAGTGGAACGCGTGGCCATAATGACTCCCGTTACAAGGATGATGGAGGAAGAGCTGACGCCTTTATCATGCCTGCCTGAATCTAAAATGCAACCAAATACACAAATACAATAAAATACACATGACGCAGGCCGATCCCCACGCTAAGCTTGCTCTCTGTTTCAGACGGAATCTTTCGCTTCAGTGGCGTATCATCCGTGCTCTTCGCGCTTTATAAGGAAACCTTTATGCTGCAGGAAACGCGCCTTCACCGCATCCGTGCCTTACTGACCCGGCTTAACCAGGTGAGTACCGAGCGCATTATCAGGGAGCTGGGGGTGTCACGCGAAACCGCGCGCCGCGATATCATTGAGCTGGAAGCGCTGGGTCTGGCACGCCGCGTTCACGGCGGGCTGGTGGCGATTGAAACGCGGGCTGAACCCCCGCTGACGGAACGCCGCAGTAACCAGGCCCGCGAGAAGCGCGCCATCGCCCGCGCCGCGGCGCAGTTGCTGCAGCCCGGACAGACGCTGTTTCTGGATGCGGGCAGCACCACCACGCTGCTGGCAGAGGAGCTGCACGCCCTCTCCGGCCTGACGATTGTGACCAACAGCCTGCAGGCCGCGCTGGCGCTGAGCGCCGGAGAAGAAGATCAGCCGCTGAATAATCAGATCATTTTGCTGGGCGGGACGATGTCGGCGGGTGCGCAACAGACGCGCGGCGAAATTACCGTGGGTGAGATCATCCGCTACCGCGCTGATGTGGCGCTGCTGTCACCGGTCGGCATTGAGGCGGGTTGCGGTGCCAGCAGTTTTCATCCGCACGAAGCGGCCATCGCCCGGGCGATGGTGCAGCAATCCGCTGCCTGCTATCTGCTGGCCGATCACACCAAACTCGGCGTGGTCAGCCGCACGGTTTACGCGCCACCGCAGACGGTCTCCCTGCTGATTACCGACAGCGGCGGCGACAACAGTGCCGCCCTTGAAGCATTGCAGCAGACGCTGCCCGAGGTGATGGTGATTTAACGCAGTCGCTGAGGATGGCTGTAGACCGTGGCGCGTCCAGGTTTACTGAACCCGACCAGCGTCAGATTGCAGCGCTCAGCCACGTCTACCGCCAGGCGGGTTGCTGCCGAGACCGCGAACAGGATCTCAACCCCGCACATGGCGGACTTCTGCACCATCTCATAGCTGGCGCGGCTGGAGACCAGCACCGCGCCTGGCCCCCACTCAGCCTGGCTGCGATACCCCAGCAGCTTATCCAGTGCCACATGGCGACCCACGTCTTCACAGCCACCAGCCAGCTGACCATCAGGCTGGATCCACGCGGCAGCATGGGTGCAGCCGGTTTTCTGTCCGACCGGCTGATATGCTTTCAGCTGGCCCAGCGCCCGATCCAGCTGGTCCAGCGCGAAGGTCTGGGTAAACGGCAGCGGAGAGAGCGGCTTGCCGATCTGGTCAAGCTGTTCAACGCCACATACGCCGCAACCGGTACGGCCTGCCAGCGCGCGACGCTGCTCTTTCAGCGCCATAAAACGGCGGCTGGAAAGCTCAATCTGAACCTCAATGCCGTGACAGCCCGGCACGATATCCATGCCGAAAATGTCGCCAGGTGCGTCGATAATGCCCTCTGACAGTGAAAAACCCAGCGCAAACGCCTCCAGATCTTTAGGCGTGGTCATCATCACCACGTGCGAGATGCCGTTATAGACCAGCGCCACCGGAACCTCGTCCGCCAGCCAGTCATCCTGGGCATCGGTCAGGTCTTTACGCTGCCAAACCTGCGTCCTGCTGACGCCGGCCTGAATTGTTAAATCTTCGCCTGAGTCAGGCTGGATAGCTTTCAAAAAGTATGACCTGTTGTTAATAAATTATGTAATTCAGTGCCCGGGATGACAGAGCACAGACGTGCCCTGATTCTGCCTTTTAGCCCCTGGCTGCGCAAATAAACAGTGGGGCAATTCATGCGGTTTTCTCCCCCAAAAGGCGTAGCCACGCCCACTTGCGGGCACAATGAGAATGGGTATCTTTTACGCATTAACATTGATAAGCATAAAACAACAGTAATTATCTGCTGCCTTTGAAAATCTGCTTGCAGCGCAAATCCACCGCCGAAGGTTTTTAACAAAATTTAGAAAAAGTATTACTAATGACTAACCTGTTGACCCTGGTCAACTTACAGGCAGATAGGGCTGCTATTTTGCAAGGCTTCGCAATGGAGCCAATAAAGAAGAACGATAAAATGCAAATTAACAGACGGAGTTTTTTTAAAATCTGTGCTGGCGGGTTGGCGGGCACCAGCGCGGCGTTACTCGGTTTTGCCCCCACCACAGCCTTAGCCAGCGTCAGAGAATTCAAACTCATTCGCGCCAGAGAAACCCGTAATAACTGCACCTACTGTTCAGTCGGCTGCGGCATGCTGATTTACAGTCTGGGTGATGGCGCTAAAAATGCCAGCGCCTCGATTTACCATATTGAAGGCGATCCTGACCATCCGGTCAGTCGTGGTTCGCTCTGCCCTAAAGGCGCAGGCGTGCTCGACTTTATTCACAGTGAACAGCGCCTGAAGTATCCGGAGTACCGCGCGCCAGGCTCGGATAAATGGCAGCGCATCAGCTGGGATGAGGCATTTGAGCGAATTGCCCGCCTGATGAAGCAGGATCGTGATGCCAATTTCCAGGCCACCAACGCCGCTGGCGTGACGGTAAACCGCTGGCCGACCACCGCTATGCTCTGCTCTTCCGCCGCCAGTAATGAAACCGGCCTGCTCGATCAGAAATTTGCCCGCTCGCTGGGTATTCTGGCGCTGGAAAACCAGGCGCGCCTGTGTCACGGCCCGACCGTGGCCGCGCTGGCCCCCAGCTTTGGTCGTGGTGCAATGACCAATAACTGGAACGACATCAAAAACGCCAATGTGGTGATGATCATGGGCGGCAACCCCGCCGAGGCGCATCCGGTTGGCTTTAAATGGGTGATAGAAGCCAAAACCCATAACAATGCGCAGGTCATCGTGGTCGATCCACGCTTTAACCGCTCTGCGGCGGTCGCCGATCTCTACGCGCCACTGCGTGCGGGCAGCGACGTGGTTTTCCTGATGGGGGTGATCAACTATCTGCTGCAACACAATCAGATTCAGCAGGAGTATGTTCGCGCCTTCACCAATGCCGCCCTGATTGTCAGCGAAGGCTTCAGCTTCAGTGACGGTTTGTTCAGCGGCTACGATGCTGAAACCCGTCAGTACGATCGTCAGAGCTGGCACTATGAGCTGGATGAAAACGGCCATGCGAAACGCGATGAGAGCTTCACTCACCCGCGCTGCGTGCTGAACCTGCTGAAAACCCACGCCAGCCGTTACACCCCGGAAATGGTGACGCGCCTGTGCGGCACTTCGCAGGACGCCTTTATTACGGTGTGCCAGCAGCTCGCTTCCACCTGTGTGCCGAATCGCACCGCGACTATTCTCTATGCGCTGGGCTGGACTCACCACACCAACGGTTCGCAGATTATTCGCACGGCGGCGATGATTCAGCTGCTGCTGGGCAATATCGGTATGCCAGGCGGCGGTATTAACGCGCTGCGCGGCCACTCCAATGTGCAGGGCTATACCGATCTCGGCCTGCTGGCGCAGAGTCTGCCGGGCTATCTGCCACTGCCCTTCGAGAAGATGACCACCCTGGCGACCTACCTGCAGCAGGCCACGCCGGTTGCGACACTGCCGGATCAGGTCAACTACTGGCAGAACACCGACAAATTTTTCGTCAGCCTGATGAAGAGTTTCTACGGCGATAACGCCACCGCCGAAAACCAGTGGGGATACGACTGGCTGCCAAAATGGGATAAGAGCTACGACTGCATGGCGCAGGCGGAGATGATGGAACAGGGCGCGCTGAACGGCTGTCTGATTCAGGGCTTCAACCTGCTGGCCGCCTTCCCGGACAAGAATAAAGCGGTCCGGGCCCTGTCCCGCCTCAAATATATGGTGGTGATCGATCCGCTTCGCACCGAAACCGCCAGCTTCTGGCAGCATCACGACGAGTTTAATGACGTCGATCCGTCGTCAATCCAGACCGAAGTGTTCCGTCTGCCCTCTTCCTGTTTCGCCGAAGAGTCAGGATCGGTGGCGAACTCGTCGCGCTGGCTGCAGTGGCACTGGGCGGCTGCTGAACCGCCCGCTGAAGCGCTGCACGACGGTAAAATCCTCGGCAACCTGTTCATGCGTCTGCGGGCGCTCTATCGCCTGGAAGGCGGTGCAACCCCTGAACCGCTGATGGCAATGCGCTGGGACTACCGCGATCCATTCAATCCTGAGCCGGAAGAGGTGGCGCAGGAGAACAACGGTCAGGCGCTGGCCGACATTTACGACGCCAGCGGCAAGCTGTTGCTGAAAAAAGGCCAGCAGCTCAACGGCTTCTCAGAGCTGCGTAACGACGGCACCACTGCCAGCGCCTGCTGGATCTACAGCGGCAGCTGGACGCCGGAAGGTAACCAGATGGCACGACGCGACAACGCCGATCCATCGGGGCTGGGCGCGGTCTCCGGCTGGGCCTGGGCGTGGCCGGCTAACCGCCGCATTCTCTATAACCGCGCCTCCGCGGATGCGCAGGGTAAAGCCTGGGATCCGCAGCGCCGCCTGATTGAGTGGGATGGCACACGCTGGCACGGCATCGACGTGCCGGATTATCCGGTAAAGCTGTCGCCGCAGCAGCAGGCCGGTCCGTTTATCATGCAGCCCGATGGTCTTGGCCACCTGTTTGCGCTCGATAAGCTGGCCGACGGCCCTTTCCCGGAACATTACGAACCGATGGAAAGCCCGCTCGCCGACAATCCCCTGCATCCGCAGCAGCGCCACAGTCCGGTCGTTCGGCTGTTCAGCAGCGACGCCGCCCAAATGGGCGAGGCCGCTGACTATCCCTGCGTCGCCACCACCTACTCCATTACCGAACTGTTCCGCCACTGGACCAAACATGCCCTGCTGAACGCGATTGCACAGCCGGAGCAGTTTGTTGAAATCGGCACCGAACTGGCAGAAGAGAAAGGCATCAAGGCCGGCGACAGCGTCAAAGTCTCGTCGCGCCGTGGCTATATCAAAGCCAAAGCGGTGGTAACACGTCGTCTGCAGCGTCTGATGATTGACGGCAAGCCGGTTGATACCGTGGGTATTCCCTGTCACTGGGGCTTTGAGGGCACCACGCGTAAAGGCTTCCTCGCCAATACGCTGACGCCGTCGGTTGGCGATGCCAACTCGCAGACCCCGGAATACAAGGGATTTTTAGTGAAAGTGGAAAAAGCGTAACGGTAGATGACAATGGCTTATCAATCACAAGATATTATCCGTCGCTCAGCGACTAACGGCTTTACCCCACCGCCACAGGCGCGCGATCACCAGCGTGAAGTCGCGAAGCTAATTGACGTCACCACCTGTATTGGCTGCAAAGGCTGTCAGGTCGCCTGCTCCGAATGGAACGACATCCGCGATGAAGTCGGTCATAACATCGGGGTCTATGACAACCCTACCGATTTGACCGCCAAATCATGGACGGTGATGCGCTTCTCGGAAGTTGAAGAGAATGGCAAGCTGGCCTGGCTGATTCGCAAAGATGGCTGCATGCACTGCGCCGATCCCGGCTGCCTGAAAGCCTGTCCGTCGGCAGGTGCCATTATTCAGTACGCCAACGGCATCGTCGATTTCCAGTCTGAGCAGTGTATCGGCTGCGGCTACTGCATTGCGGGTTGCCCGTTCAACGTGCCGCGACTCAATAAAGAGGATAACCGCGCCTACAAATGCACCCTGTGCGTGGATCGCGTCAGCGTCGGCCAGGAGCCTGCCTGTGTGAAGACCTGTCCGACCGGCGCCATTCATTTCGGCAGCAAAAGCGACATGCTGACGCTGGCGGCGGAACGCGTGGCGGAGCTGAAGTCGCGTGGGTTTGCGCAGGCTGGCCTCTACAACCCGGAAGGCGTGGGTGGCACCCACGTGATGTATGTGCTGCATCATGCCGACAAGCCCCAGCTCTATCACGGGCTACCTGCTAACCCGGGCATCAGCCCGACGGTGACCTTCTGGAAGGGGATCTGGAAACCGCTGGCGGCGGTGGGTTTTGCCGCTACGTTCGCCGCCTCAATCTTCCACTATGTCGGCGTTGGCCCGAATCGCGTCACTGAAGAGCACGACGACAACGACGATCACCCTGAGGAGCGCAAATAATGAAAAAGCCCGATCATCTGGTGCGTTACCGCGCATCCGAACGCATCAATCACTGGATTGTCGCGATTTGCTTTGTCATGGCCGCCTTAAGCGGATTAGGGTTTTTCTTTCCGTCGTTTAACTGGCTGATGCAGATATTTGGCACACCACAGCTGGCGCGTATTCTGCATCCTTTTGTCGGTGTGGTGATGTTCGTTGCTTTTATGCTGATGTTTTTGCGTTACTGGAAACACAACCTGATTAATCGCGACGACCTTTACTGGGCCAGAAACATTCACCGAATTGCGCTGAATGAAGAGGTGGGTGATACCGGTAAATATAACTTTGGTCAGAAGTGTGTGTTCTGGGCTGCTATTATCAGCTTAGTGTTGCTGCTTGCCAGCGGCATCGTGATCTGGCGACCTTACTTTGCCGAAGCCTTCGCCATTCCGCTGATTCGTCTGGCGTTGGTGGTGCATTCGGTGTCAGCGGTGGCGCTGATCATTGTCATTATGGTGCACGTTTATGCTGCGTTGTGGGTCAAAGGCACACTGACCGCGATGGTGGAAGGCTGGGTCAGCGCCAAATGGGCCAGGCAGCACCATCCTCGCTGGTATCGCGAGCAGCGTAATCCGCCAATAAAACAGGAAAAACGCCCCTGATGAGTATTCGCATAATCCCGCAAGATCAGCTGGAGAAAGGCGAAAAGACAACGGCGGAGATGATTCCGCCGTTACTTTTTCCACGGCTGAAAAATTTATACAGCCGTCGTGCTGCGCGACTGCGTGACCTGGCGGCGAAAAACCCACTCGGCGACTACCTGCGCTTTGCGGCGGTGATCGCTGAAGCGCAGGAGATTGTGCTGTATGACCATCCGCTGCACATCGACCTGCATGCCCGCCTGACGCAGAGCGCCAGCGAGGGCAAGCCGCCGCTGAATATTCATACCCTGCCGCGCGATCCGCACTGGCAACGGCTGCTGCACTCGCTGATTGCTGAGCTGAAGCCGGAGATGAGCGGTCAGGCACTGGCGGTGCTGGAGAATCTGGAGAAGGCGTCTGCCACCGAGCTGGAGACGCTGGCCAGCGCGCTGTTTACCGGCGAGTATGCGCTGGTCAGCAGCGATAAAGCGCCCTTTATCTGGGCGGCACTCTCGCTCTACTGGGCGCAGATGGCGGCTCTGATCCCAGGTAAAGCACGCGCTGAGATGGGCGATCAGCGCCAGTTCTGTCCGGTCTGCGCCAGTATGCCGGTCGCCAGCGTGGTGCATATGGGCAGTCATGAAGGCGCGCGCTATCTGCACTGTAATCTGTGCGAAAGTGAATGGCATGTGGTGCGCAGCAAATGTACCCAGTGCGAACAGTCCCGTGATCTGCACTACTGGTCGATCGACAGCGAACGGGCGGCGGTGAAAGCAGAGAGCTGTGGTGACTGCGGCACTTACCTGAAGATGCTCTATCAGGAGAAAGATCCGGCCATTGAACCGGTGGCAGATGACCTGGCATCGCTGATACTGGATGCCAGAATGGAGCAGGAAGGCTTCGCACGCAGCAGTCTCAATCCCTTTATGTTTCCTGGCGAATAGTCACTGACTCTGGAGAACCCGATGAAACTGATTGGCAGCTATACCAGCCCGTTTGTGCGTAAGATTTCGATTATCATGCTGGAAAAAGGCATTACTTTTGAATTCGTTAACGCATCGCCTTACAGCGATGACAGCCACGTGCCGCACTACAATCCGCTGGGCAAAGTCCCGGCGCTGGTCGCTGACGATAAGCAAATCTGGTTCGATTCCAGCATCATTGCAGAGTTTCTGGAACTGCGTGGCACGGAGCCTGCTCTGTTGCCTGCCGATCCGCTTGAATCGCTTAACATCCGTCAGCTGGAGAAGCTGGCGGATGGTGTCAGCGATGCCGCGCTGGTGATCGTGCGCGAGCAGATGCGTCCGGGGGATTTGCAGTCGGAAGAGGTGCTGCTGCGCAATCGTGAAAAGATTCAGCGCAGCCTCGACATGCTGGAAGCGAAGGCGGCAGAGGGGAAATGGCTTAACAACGGCCAGCTCAATCTGGCAGATATCGCCACTGGTTGCATGATCGGCTACCTCAATTTCCGCCGCGTAGTGCCGAACTGGTGTGTTGAACGACCGGCGCTGGTGAAGCTGGCGGAAACGCTGTTTCAGCGCGAGAGCTTTGCGCGGACGACGCCGCCTGCGGCGTGATGGTGTGCTGTAGATGGCAGGTGAAAAATTAAAAGGTGCGGTTTGGGGGCTAATTGTCTAATCCAGCTCTGAGGCGTGCCGTTCTGTCTGACGACGTCCTTATGCCTGACAATCTGATGCAGGATGAACAGGCTAACTATCTTTGATAGCGGCCTGATATTTTCCGGGATGTATGAAGTACCCGCAGGATGCAAACGCCATCTGTTTCGGCAACATAGATGATGATGAACGGAAAGCGTGGCACCACCAGTTTATATTGTTTTTCTGTGCCGACTTTTGTTCCGGCCCGCGGGTTTTCGCTAAGCAGACTGGCCATACGGGTAAACTTATCGTCTGTTGCACTGGCTACCAGCAGGCCAGCCTCACGATACAGATAACGAAATATCGTCTCCCTGTCTGCCTGCGCCTGTTTTTCCCATTGAACGGCTGATATCACAACGTTCCCCGCGCGGCCTGCGCTTTCAGTTCTTCCATGCGGGCATTCATTTCATCGTTACTGATGAACTCGCTATCACCGGCTTCATAACGACTGAATGCCGCCGTGATTTGCTCTTCCAGCCATGCATCATGTTGGCCATCCTGATATTGCCGCTCTTCAGCAGCCAGCTCTTCCGCTCGCTGACGCATAACCTCTGTCAGCGTCATCTTCTGGCGCTCTGCTGCCCGCATCGCCAGCCGTTTAACGTCCTCATCAATCCTGAAGTGGATAGTACTCATAACCTGACTCTCGCGTGGTGTCATTTGTGGTGTCATCATGCCTGTCATCCTTTTCCCTGTCATCATCATTTCACTCTTATGCGATGCCGGAAATCGCCATACCCATATAAACAAATGGCCGGCTGCAGATGCTGAAGAGAGTATTGAGAAGAGGATGTAAACGAAATAGTAAATGGAAAAAACAACCCGTTTTTCAGAGACGACTCGCAGTTTATTACTTAGCTTTCAGCGAGTTTACAAAGCGGACGATGTATATTTGAACAGGAGAAAACAGAAAAGGAAGAACGTAACCAGAGATTTTTTAGCGCGGCTGAAGCGAGCGCCAACCCGCAACAGCCGCTGACCACAACTAACTGAGCAGGAGTTAATTATGGCTGGAACAGATTCTACGTCAGAAGCCGCTGTACCCCAAGCACGGAAAAGCATCGTTGGTTACCGCCCCAACGGTGGCAGACCGAATCCGTTACCCCAACTGACCATCAAGGGACGATGGCTGGAACAGTGGGGATTTATCAAAGGCCAGCCGGTCAGCATCATCGCCGAAAAGGGCCAGCTGATTATCCGCATCATGCACCTCACGGAGGAGAACGTATGAACATCACCTTTGTTAAGGAACCCGTCCCGGAGCTGACTATCACGGGCGGCCAGCTGGCCGCTCTCGGATTTACCACCGATCCGCCGATCCGGCTGATGCTGCGGGATAACACGCTGTCGGTAACAACCGTGACCGATGAAGCGGAGTGGGAAGAACTCTGCGAAGCCAGCCAGTATTGGCAGGATCTGGGCGCGGACTGGGTGCGGGATCACGGCGAGGTAATAATCGGCGGCATCTGGCTGACTGGTTTCGGTATCACCGAGGCGGGACAGCTGGAGATAACCGCTGCGCCCGGTATGATCCGGTTGCAGCGGCGGTAAGCGGGGAGGATTTAGGGATTAAAAGCAAAATCCCGGCTCACTGGCCGGGATTTAACGTTTAAAGCTGATAATCTTCATATTCCCAGGCAAATACGCGGGAGAGTTTATGCGCTATCTCCATCCAGTCTCTCCCTTCGCACTGCTCGATATAATCCGTAATGGTTTTGGTGATCTCATCCAGATCGTATTTACGCACCAGAAGCGTATGGCGCATCAATTCTGGTAGCCAGTGGTGTTTGCAGAGCCATTCTGGGGTACAGACATAAACCTCAAAATGATTTATTCCTTTTTCTTCTGATGGCCCTATACATAAATGGGCTAAAAATTGAAAACAATCATCTTCTTCAGGTTCATAACTTGATAAATCAAGCCAATCACAACCAATACTTCTCAGAGATGCTTTCATTTATTTTCCCCTGAAATATTCAAGTGACCGTTACCAGTTTTATCCATTTTTCCTGTTTAAATATTTTTTGTATAACTTTCAAAGTTAGCCTGAGTTCCCGTTGGATTTAATGAATCCGGAGCATTTGGCTTTTCTTTAGGGGATCTATAAATTCTGGTTCAATCAGCACTGACTAATCCTGTGCCATCACTTGTTGGTCTGGCTCCGTCAGCATCAGGTCACGACCGGCCGAGAGCAGAAGATTGCCACCGGCGTTAAGCTCGCTGCCCTGCGCCTGCTGCCACTCGCCGCTGACCTGGGCCATGCGCCCGCCCGCTTCTTCCATGCCGCTGCTGGTGCGGTTACCCATCGCCCCGGAGATCACGTTCAGGCTGCCGCTGTGACTACTTTTCGCGGCACCGATCGCAAGGTTGTTGCGCGCGCTCAGGCTGAGGTTATTGGTGGCATTGAGTTTCGCGCCCTGCAGCCGGATATCGTTGCCGCTGAGGCTGATATCCTCAGCACTCATCGTCGCCTGACGCAGGGCATTCTGCAGATCGGTACTGATCGTGAGGCTTTCCGCCTGCACGTCGATGCTGCCCGCCTTAATATCGCCGCCCAGGTGCTGAAACTGCCCGCTGTCTATAGAGAGCGCCTGGTCTGCAAACAGATTACCGGCATTGGTCACGCTGTCTGCCGAGAGCTGCAGGTTACCGCCGCCAATCACCGCGCCCGCGCCGGTCAGGCGCAGCGTGTTCTGGGCCAGATAAACTTTTGGCACCCACACCGTCTGAGGTCCATCTGCCGTATCAACCGTTTCGCTGACCAGCCAGACGATATCCTGCTGCAGCGCCGCGATTTGTTGCGGCGTCAACGCCACGCCCGGCACCAGATGGAAATCCTGCGCCACTTTAGAGCCGTTGTTCATTAGCTCCTGATACTGCGCCATCACATCCCAGCCGTTAACGGAAGGCCTGCCGGTCAGTTTCAGGACCTGCTCGCGTACCAAACGCTGCTCATAAAAACCGTCGCCCAGGCGTTTATGCGCCTGTGACGGGTCATAGCCCACCCGTTCAAGCAGATAGTCGCTGCTGATAAATTTGCTCTGGCTGGTAAAGCGCTCGTCAGTCACCACCAGGAACGTGCTGCCCGCCGCGGTATGCTGGCTGAACAGACCATTATTGGGGATGGTTGTGGCGACTTTCTCCAGTTGTTGCAGCGCCGTCAGGGCCAGTTCTGCCGGTAACAGTGGGCGACCCGTTGTGTTATTACCCGTCGTAAGTTCTGTGTCGCCGTCATGGCGGGCGACCCCGTCCACGGTAAAGGCCAGGCCACACGGTATTAGCTGGTCAATGATTGAGGATATTAAATACCCCTGTTAAAACCCCTATTACCAAACTGATGCCCAAAACATTTTCCGGTTTTCATATCGACGTAAATATTCACGGGAGTAGAGGTCTCAATCTCCATCCATGACTTGTTTTCTACATCTTCGCTAGAAGTCTCAACGATATAGCATTCAACACCATCATAAAAAGCCGTTTGAATGAAAGTAAATTTCTCACTCCATCCCATTTTATGCCGGGATGCGTAGTCACGAGCGGCGTCCTTAGCGTCTTCTAAGCTTATCATTGCTGAATTCCATAATAGACATTGTACATAGCACCGCCTACAACAACCGGCCCAAGAAGTACGCCAGCTGCTTCATGTCGAAGTGCGGTAAAAGTAATCTCATAGTTATTGGTTAACGGGAATTTGAAACCATTAATAACATAACGTGGTGACATTCCTTTCGCTCTCATTAGCCCAACCATCTCGGCAAATGCTTCTTCCAGATACCGTAAAATATATGACCTGTTGTAGGAGCTAGTATGCATAAAGGCTCTAAGCTCTCGAAGCAGATAAAACTTTGGCGCAATGGAGGAATGTACCCGCTCATGATATATGGCCGCCAGAACATCCTCAGCCGCTTGTTCCGCTGTTTTTACTGTACGGTCGTAGGCTCTGCCAATAGTAATGTCACCCCATAAATTAGTTGAACCTAACCCGGCATTTTGCCTATCAGTAAAGCGGATTTTTGGGCGATACCGCCAGGATGAAGAAGTGTTTCGGTGGCCATTCATTGCGCGGCCCACTGATGCGCTGTATTTAGGCATACGTATATTTCTGTATGAATGCCTGAAGGCGTCGCGAGGGTTCTTTTTCAGTAAAATCGCCATCACAGTATCTACGCCAATCATGGTAATGGCTGCCGCTAAACAGGCAGCCGCATCATCAAGATCACTTTCGGTCCTGGCTTTGTATGTGGTCTTACTGAATTCGTAGAGCTTTTTTGAAGCCTCAACAGCCACACCACCTACGGCAATCCAACCCGCCACAATCAGAATGAGGTCAGCTAACTCACCAATACCAAAAAAGTGTGCACCAGCCCATAAACCAGTTATTGCAGCCATTGTGGCCAATGCCTGAGGGGTCAGCATTGCCAACAACTGTTGACCGACATCACCAGGCAAAATTTTTGCAGCCTTAGTGATAGAAAGTTCAAGTTTTTGCTGCATATCCATATTTGAGACATTCATCTAAACACCTTTTAGGATTATTTTCACGCGTCTGCTGACGCAGTTGCTCGCGGGCATCAATCGCCTGGCCTTCTTCGCGGGGATCATCGGCTGGCGGAGCTGCCATTACCGGGAAAGCAGAGCAGAGCAACGCGCCTGCCACCATGGCGAGCAGACGCACTGGCGGATGCCAGAGCGATAAACAAATCCTTTTCATGAAAATTCCATTTCACTAACTGTAACCGGGTGTAAATTCTGGCGAATTATCCATCAGGAGAAGGGGAAAACAAGAGGGTTGGCTATTTTTAGGGCGGTTTCTTAACCACCGGATTTATGAAAATCCTTAGAGTATTACAGGAGAAAAGTTAACAAATAATCTTTTGATATATAATATAAAATTTATTATCTGGTGCATAACCACAGTCGACTTCTGATGACCGGCAATGGCAGTCTGAGCACTTTAACGTCTTCATTTGCACCCTAAAAATGGCCGCTATAGCGGTCACACTCAGGTATGAGTTGAAAACATCCGGCCAAAAAATCCCATAAAAAAAGGACGATTGCTCGTCCCTTTTCCGCACAACAAATCGCATTACTGTAGCAGCGAGATATCCGCGACCTGCAGGAACAGCTCACGCAGTTTTGACAGCAGCGTCAGGCGATTAACCCGCACCGCCTGATCGTCGGCGTTAACCATCACTTTATCGAAGAAGTTGTCTACCGCAGTACGCAGCTGTGCCAGTTCGACCAGCGCATCCTGATAGCGGCCTTCAGCGAAGTAAGGCTGCAGCTTGCTGCTCAGCGCAGTGACAAAGGTCGCCAGCTGGATCTCTTCGTTCTCTTTCAGCAGCGACGCCTGCACGCTCTCATTCAGCGTTTCGGTCGATTTTGCCAGAATGTTAGAGACGCGCTTGTTCGCCGCCGCCAGTGCTGCGGCGGCCTCCAGCGTACGGAAGTGCGACACCGCTTTCATGCGTGCATCAAAGTCAGCCGGACGGGTCGGACGACGCGCCAGAACCGCCTGCAGCGTGTCGATGCTGTGACCCTCTTCCTGATACCAGGCGCGGAAGCGACCCAGCATAAAGTCGATCACATCATCCACCACGCGGGCGTTGCTCAGCTTGCTGCCATACAGGCGCACCGCTTCTTCGGTCAGAGTCTGCAGATCGAGCGGCAGGTTCTTCTCAACGATGATACGCAGCACGCCCAGCGCCGCACGACGCAGTGCGAACGGATCTTTGTCGCCTTTTGGATGCTGACCAATGCCGAAAATACCGGCCAGCGTATCCATTTTATCGGCAATCGCCAGCGCACAGGCGACCGGGCTGGACGGCAGATCGTCACCGGCAAAGCGCGGCTGATACTGCTCATTCAGCGCCACCGCCACATCTTCGGCTTCGCCGTCGTGACGCGCGTAGTGCATGCCCATCACGCCCTGGGTGTCGGTGAACTCGAAGACCATGTTGGTCATCAGGTCACACTTCGAAAGCAGGCCCGCGCGGGTGGCGTGATTCACATCTGCGCCAGTTTCACCGGCAATCCAGCCCGCGAGGGCCTGAATGCGATCGGTTTTATCACGCAGCGTGCCCAGCTCTTTCTGGAACAGCACCGTCTCCAGACGCGGCAGGTGATCTTCCAGGCGCTTTTTGCGGTCGGTATTAAAGAAGAACTCCGCATCGGCCAGGCGTGGACGTACCACTTTTTCGTTGCCGGAGATAATCTGGCGCGGATCGCTGGATTCGATGTTGGTGACGAAAATGAAGTTCGGCATCAGGTTGCCGTCATTGTCATACACCGGGAAATACTTCTGATCGCCTTTCATGGTGTAGACCAGCGCTTCCGCAGGCACCTTGAGGAATTTCTCTTCAAAGGTCGCGGTCAGGACCACCGGCCACTCCACCAGCGATGTCACCTCTTCCAGCAGGCTGTCGCTGATATCAGCGTTGCCGCCTAAACGGCGTGCTGCCGCTTCCGCATCGGCTTTAATCATCGCTTTGCGGACCTGATAGTCGGCAATGACCTGGCCGCGTTTTTCCAGCACATCAGGATAGTGATCGGCGCTTTCAAGCGTGATTTCGCTTTCACCCATAAAGCGGTGACCACGAATAATCCGGTCTGACGCGATGCCCAGAATGGTGCCTGGGATCAGCTCATCGCCCAGCAGCATCGTCACGGTGTGCACCGGACGGACGAACTGCACATCGCTGTCGCCCCAGCGCATCAGTTTTGGTACCGGCAGCTTGCTGAGCGCGGTAGCAATCATCGCAGGCAGCAGCGCCTGGGCCGCTTCGCCTTTAACCTGGGCGCGATAAACCAGCCATTCGCCTTTATCGGTGGCGAGACGTTCAGCCTGATCGACGGTAATGCCGTTGCCACGCGCCCAGCCTTCAGCGGCTTTGGTCGCGTTGCCGTCAGCGTCAAACGCCGCAGCGACCGCCGGTCCGCGCTTCTCTACTTCCCGATCGGGTTGTGAGGCGCTCAGGTTGGCGACTTTCAGCGCCAGACGACGCGGCGCAGCAAACCAGCTGACCTCGCCGTGGCTCAGGTTAGCGGCATCCAGTTCAGCAGTGACCTGCGCGGCAAAGGCTTCTGCCAGGCTGCGCAGGGCTTTTGGTGGCAGCTCTTCGGTGCCGATCTCCACCAGGAAGGTTTGTTCAGTCATGGCTGCCTCTTACTTTTTGTTATTGCACATCGGGAAGCCCATTGCCTCGCGAGAGGCGTAGTAAGCTTCAGCCACGGCTTTGGTCAGGGTGCGAATACGCAGAATATAGCGCTGACGCTCTGTTACCGAGATCGCTTTGCGGGCATCCAGCAGGTTGAAGCTGTGTGCCGCTTTAAGAATGCGTTCGTAGGCGGGCAGTGGCAGCGGTTTTTCCAGCGCCAGCAGATGCTGCGCCTCTTTCTCATACTGCTCGAAGCAGGTAAAGAGGAAATCAACGTCGGCGTATTCGAAGTTATAGGTGGATTGCTCCACTTCGTTCTGATGGAACACGTCGCCGTAGGTGGTTTTGCCCAGCGGACCGTCGCTCCACACCAGATCGTAAACACTGTCGACGCCCTGGATGTACATCGCCAGACGCTCCAGACCGTAGGTGATCTCGCCGGTCACCGGCTTACACTCCATGCCGCCAACCTGCTGGAAGTAGGTGAACTGCGTCACTTCCATGCCGTTGAGCCACACTTCCCAGCCGAGTCCCCAGGCACCCAGCGTCGGGTTTTCCCAGTTATCTTCCACGAAGCGAATGTCATGCACCGTCGGGTCCATACCCAGCTCTTTCAGCGAGCCAAGATAGAGCTCCTGAATGTTGTCCGGTGAGGGTTTGATGATCACCTGGAACTGGTAATAGTGTTGCAGACGGTTCGGGTTTTCACCGTAGCGGCCATCGGTGGGACGGCGTGATGGCTGCACGTAAGCGGCGGCGATCGGCTCCGGGCCGAGTGCGCGCAGGCAGGTCATCGGGTGTGAAGTGCCAGCGCCCACTTCCATGTCCAGCGGTTGGACAATGGTGCAGCCCTGACGCGCCCAGTAATCCTGCAAGGTCAGGATCAGCCCCTGAAAGGTTTTGGTATCAAACTTTTGCATGTTGAGTGTGCACGCGCTTCGGTTAGATTAAAAAAAGAGGCCGACAGTATACCCTTTGACCGCGCGATGTGCAGCCGTAAATCCCAGGCGCTACCGGCGCGTTTTCGCGATGATTCAGTGCGCTGGCATACAGATGGCTCCGAATCCTGCTGGCAGCAGTTGTTGCTCTGGTCGCATTTGGCTACCCTTTTGCGCACGGACGCGATGCGCAAGAGGATGCCATGCCGCAGAAGATTTACTGGATCGATAATTTACGCGCGGTTGCCTGTCTGATGGTGATCGTGATTCACACCACCACCTGGTATATCACCGGGCCGATGGCGGTGACTGGCATCACCTGGGATGCGGCTAATCTGCTGAACTCAGCATCACGCGTCTGTGTTCCGCTGTTCTTTATGATCTCCGGCTATCTGTTTTTCGGCGAACGCAGCGCCCAGCCGCGCCATATGCTCCGGCTGGTGCTCTGTCTGCTGTTCTACAGTGCGGTATCGCTGGCCTATATCACCTGGCTGACCCCCATCAGCGAAGGGCGATCAATCCTGAAGATGCTGCAGAAGCCGGTGTTTTATCACCTGTGGTTCTTCTTTGCGCTGATCGGCATCTATCTGCTGTCGCCCCTGATCCAGGTAAAAACCGTGCAGGCGCGCTACGTGGCGCTGCTGGTGCTGGTGCTGGCGGTGCTCGCCAACCCCAATACGGTCAGCCAGTCGCTGGGGCCGTTTCACTTTCTGCCGGTTAATCTTTATGTCAGCGGTGACAGTATCTACTACCTGCTCTATGCGCTGCTGGGACGGGCTATCGGCACGATGGAGACGACCCGGCGCGGCCTGACGCCGCTGGCTGCCGGACTGTTTATCGCCTGTGTGATTGGCATTACATTGGGGACGAAACAGGCGCTGATCGTCAACGGGGCGTTTAATGACACCTGGTATCTCTACTGCGGACCGCTGGTGTTTATCGCCGCGATCAGCCTGCTGATCGTGTTTAAAAACAGCCTGAACCAGCGCACGCTGCCGGGTTTAACGGTGATTGCACGCTATTCACTGCCGATCTACGGCTTTCATGCGTTGTTCATTCACTACCTGCGTACGCATCATTACGATGATATGTCGCGTCCATGGCTCGACCTGCCCTGGGTGTTCGGGGTGACACTGGGCGGCAGCCTGCTGCTGGGTATGGCACTGAAACGCGTCGATACCCGTCACTTTGTCAGCTGATCGGCTTCACGCTGGCGGGCGCGCCGTAGCTGGCGCGCCGATGAAAACCCCGCCGCCAGCGCCGCTTTTTCGGCAGATTCACCCTGCTGCTGACGCTGGCGTGCCACGCCAACCCGCAGCTGCTCATGGTATTCACGCACGCTAATCCCAAGATGCTGGCGAAACAGCCGCGCCAGATGGCGGCTGCTGACATGTGTGCGTCCGGCCAGCTCGGTCAGCGTCCAGCCGTGTTCAGGATGGGCAATCATCAGATCCTGCGCCCGATGAATGGCCGGATGCATGTGGTTGCGGTAACGCAGCCACGGCGAAAGTTGCGGATCGTCACCGGCACGGCGGAACCAGACCACCATCTCCCGCGCTACCGCCAGCGCAGTTTGCGTATCGCAGAGCTGATTAATCAGATGCAGCGCCAGATCGATTCCCGCCGTGATGCCTGCGCTGGTCCAGATATTCTCATGCCCGACAAACACCCGGTTCTCCTGCACCCGTGCGCGCGGGGCCGCGGCTTTCAGGCGGGCAATCACATCATGATGGGTAGTGCAGAGCACGTCATCCAGCAAGCCTGCCTGCGCCGCCAGCAGCGCTCCCGAGCAGACGCAGACCAGCATAAAGGTCTGCGCGCGCAGCGCGGCGTGCTGGCGCATCAGCCAGTCGCGAGCCTCTCCGGCCTGCGGCGTGGCGTAACAGACCTGCGAGTCATAGACGCCAGGCACCACCAGCAGACTCCCGGCGGGCAACTGTTCCGGTAACGGTTCGATGCCGCCAATGGTCATGCCGGTGGAGCAGACCACCTCCGGCTGCGGGCCGATGTAGCGCAGCGTAAAGTGTTCGCCCGCCAGCTTCAGCGTCTCGGCCGGGCCGGTGAGATCCAGCGCCATCACGCTGGGCAGGGTTAAAAACCAGACGGTGTGTGTCATGCTGGCCCGGGCTACACCAGATCCCAGCCACGGGCGCGCCACAGCGCAGGCAGTTGCGCCATATCATCGAAGCGCGTCACCAGCGGGTGATCCAGTTCAGGGTTGTGCGGGTCGGCGCAGTAGTAGTAGACCGGAATGCCGGCGGCGATACCGGCGCGGGCGCCCGCTTCGGAGTCATCCACCAGAATGCAGCGCTCAATCGGCACCTGCATCTGTTCCGCCGCGTGGTACATCAGTTCCGGATCGGGCTTCCAGTGCAGAATGTCATAGCCGCTGTAGAGGTGCTCCGCAAACAGCGGCAGCATGCCGGTTAAGCCCAGCGAGTGCTGCATCTTTTTTACCGTCCCGTTTGAAACCACGCACATCGGCACCTTTATCTGCTCAACCAGCGCTTTCGCGCCTGGGATGGGCTGCAGTTGCTGATCAAACAGCCGCGCGACCTCTGCGCGATAGGCGGTCTCCACCTCTTCCATCGGTAGCGTCACCTGATGCGCATCGCCGACGTCACGAATAATGTCGTAGAGTTTGACGCCCTTATACTTCTCAAACATCTGCTGCAGCGACAGTTCCAGGCCGTAACGGGCAAAGGTGTTGACGTAGGCCTGGGTACAGAGCAACTCACTGTCCACCAGCGTGCCATCGCAATCAAAAAAGACGCATTCTACTGACATCAGACTCTATCCTTCGATTCAGGGGTGTGCTCCACACTCTACCGCACTCAGCACAGATTGCGAGACTGGCAATCGGTTGCGAAAAATCATTGTATTGCCCCGGTAAAATCGCCAGGATACGCGCCGATGATTTTTTCTTCTGGATGGATGGCATGAGCAAGCAAGGCGTTTTGCAGCGCATCTTCAGGCTGCAGGAACATGGCACCACGGTGCGCACCGAAGTGATCGCGGGTATCACCACCTTTCTGACGATGGTCTACATCGTCTTCGTCAATCCGCAGATCCTCGGCGTCGCCGGCATGGATACCCAGGCGGTGTTTGTGACCACCTGTCTGATTGCCGCCTTTGGCAGTATTCTGATGGGACTGTTTGCCAATCTGCCGGTGGCGCTGGCGCCCGCAATGGGGCTGAACGCCTTTTTCGCCTTTGTGGTGGTTGGCGCGATGGGCTATTCGTGGCAGGTGGGTATGGGCGCGATCTTCTGGGGTGCGGTCGGCCTGCTGATCCTGACGCTGCTGCGGGTTCGCTACTGGATGATTGCCAATATCCCGCTGAGCCTGCGCGTCGGCATTACCGCCGGTATCGGCCTGTTTATCGCCATGATGGGGCTGAAGAATGCCGGTATTATCGTGCCGAATCCCGATACCCTGGTGGCCGTGGGGAACCTGACCTCGCACAGCGTATTGCTGGGCGCGCTGGGCTTCTTTATCATCGCTATTCTGGCATCACGCAATATCCACGCGGCAGTGCTGATCTCGATGGTGGTTACCACCGCTATCGGCTGGATGCTGGGTGACGTGAAGTTTGTCGGCCTGTTTTCTGCGCCGCCTTCCATTACTTCTGTGGTCGGCCAGGTGGATATCAAAGGCGCCTTCAACATCGGCATGGCGGGCGTGATCTTCTCCTTTATGCTGGTTAATCTGTTCGACTCCTCCGGCACGCTGATCGGCGTCACCGACAAAGCGGGACTGACCGATGAAACCGGCACTTTCCCGCGCATGCAGCAGGCGCTCTATGTCGACAGCATCAGTTCAGTGAGTGGTGCGCTGGCGGGCACCTCATCCGTGACCGCCTATATCGAAAGCACCTCGGGCGTGGCGATTGGTGGTCGTACTGGCCTGATGGCCGTGGTGACCGGCCTGCTGTTCCTGCTGGTGACCTTCCTGTCACCGCTGGCCGCGATGGTGCCATCCTACGCCGCTGCGGGCGCGCTGATTTACGTTGGGGTATTAATGACTGCCAGCCTGTCGCGCGTACGCTGGGATGATTTGACCGAAGCCGTTCCGGCGTTTGTGACCGCTGCCATGATGCCCTTCAGTTTTTCCATCACCGAAGGTATTGCGCTGGGATTCATCGCTTACTGCGTCATGAAGCTGGGTACTGGCCGCTGGCGTGAAATCAGCCCCTGCGTAGTGATTGTTGCTCTGCTGTTTGTGCTGAAGATTGTCTTTGTAGACGTGCACTAAGCGCATTCAGGGCCGCAACTTCCGGGTTGCGGCTTTTTACATTTCAGGATGCAGGCTGCGCTCGCTGGGCAGGCTGGTCAGCCGCAGAGCATGAGGCCCGATGTTGGGCTTACCCATCTCTATTTCGCGTAATGCGTGCCACTGAAAGGCGTTATCCATCTCCCACAGATGCAGACGCTGAGTCGCAGACGACAGCGCACACGACCAGACCAGCATGGGCTCCGCATCGCACACCACCTGAATATCGGGAAAGAGTGAAGATCGCAGCCGACCCGCACCGGGTAACAGGCGCAGCGAATCCAGTCCCCGATCGCCCTCTCCCGTCAGCTTGAGAATGCTCTGGCGTAATGTCCAGATCTGCGTTACCGCCTCCATGGCATCCTGCTGGGCATTGATCCAGGCAATCTCGCCCGAAGTTAATCCCTGAATCAGCTGCTCCTGAGTCTGACGGCTTCTGGCATGCACAATCTCCATATCCAGACCGGCACGCCCACCCTCTTCGGCCAGCAGCACACCCACCGTATTGCCCGCATAGGCGATGCTGAAATCGGGCAGATCGCTGTCAGCAAAAACGGGGCGTCCGTTGCTCTGGATAAGCAGGCGCGGCAGTTCACCAATGCCATAAACCCGCAGCATCAGTTGTGCCAGCAGGGTACGCGCGGCGAGAAATCGCCCACGGCGTTTGTCAGCAAACTGCTGTGCCGTGTCGGTGATAGTCTGGGGAATGCGTAAATCGTTAGCCGGGAAGCCGGGATCGCCCGTCCAGCGTACAAAATGACCAGCCATCTGTCGCTCCGTGAAAATGGTCAGATAATCATCAGAAGCATTGTAGGAATTTTCTTACCTTAATGCACCTGGCAACGCACAGATTAAGTTAAATTCGGAATAGGATGAGCAAAGTCGCGAGGGATAGCTGACCGGACAGGAACGTCACGATGCCACCTTCAACAGCTTAACAGAATTATTATCGCTGCCTGTCAGCGCAGAATAACAGGAGGGTCAGCCATGTTGCTGGACGAAATGGTGAAACGAGAGCGAAGCCTGCACAGTGCCAGGCGACGGGAACTGGCGTGGCTGGAGCAGATACTCCATCCTGATTTTTGTGAGATAACCCGTTCAGGGCGCGTTGTCACTCGCGCGCAAACCATCGCGGCGCTGATAAAAGAAGATGCGATGCCCGATATGCTTAGTAGTAACTTTCAGCTGGTGAGCACGGGCGAGATGAGTCTGATACTGCACTACCAGAGCTGTGATGCCGATGGCAGCCGGGCCGCACTGCGCGCATCACACTGGCTGTGCGAGGGTCAGAACTGGCGAATGGTGTTTCATCAGGGGACGCCTGCAGAAAATGCTGCGCCGCTGTGACACGCTGTTTATAAAGTCATCCGCGCCGCGATTCGACTCGCGACGCGGGCAGCATCAGGCGAAACGGCTCGCCTGCTCAAAGCTCAGTCGCGGCAGGCGCGGATGCAGTTTTGACGCATCACCGTAGCCAAGGTTAATCAGCAGGTTAACCTGATACTGACCGTCGGGGAAAAAGGCATCATTGACTTTGGCCGGATCAAACCCGGACATCGGACCGGCATCCAGACCCAGCGAACGGGCCGCCAGAATCAGGTAACCCGCCTGCAGGCTGCTGTTACGGAAAGCGGTCTCTTTTGCCGCTTCCGGGCTGCCGGTAAACCAGCTGCGCGCATCAGCATGCGGGAACAGGGCGGGCAGCTGCTCATAGAACTCGCGGTCCCAGGCCACAATCACCGTGACCGGCGCGCTCATGGTTTTTTCCAGATTGCCGGAAGAGAGTGCCGGTTTCAGCTTTTCTTTGCCTTCCGCCGAGGTCACGAAAACAAATCGCGCAGGCGAGCAGTTTGCCGAAGTCGGGCCCAGCGCCGTCAGGGCATAGAGCTGCTCCAGCAGGGCGTTATCAACGGGCTTAGCCTGCCAGTAACTGTGGGTGCGGGCGTCATTAAACAGCGTGTCCAGTGCGGCCGTGTCGAGCGGTGTACTCATGCAACTCTCCTGTTTCAGGCGAAAAGAATCACCCAACGGTATTCACGTAGTGGGTTTGCGTCCGGTCCGACGCGGCGGGATGAGGCGGGGATTATTCACCGCAATCCGCTGCCACACGTCAGATCGGCGCTTC
This sequence comes from Pantoea sp. E956-1, assembly GCF_982223955.1. Lineage (NCBI taxonomy): Bacteria > Pseudomonadati > Pseudomonadota > Gammaproteobacteria > Enterobacterales > Erwiniaceae > Pantoea > Pantoea sp. E956-1. Next base: position 163,811 of record NZ_CEUYZP010000007.1, read on the forward strand.
AACCGTTATACGGCAATGCCATGCCGCCGCAAAATAACATATCAGCAAGAATCAACGCAGAGGCGGGAATAACAGGGGGAGCAGCGTGGCAGGAAATCTGGCCTGACAGCAGAGCGCTATCAGGCCAGCACGGTTATTTACCGATACAGAAGCTGGAGAAGATGCGACCCAGCAAATCGTCAGAAGTGAACTCGCCGGTGATCTCGCTTAACGCCTGCTGGGCAAGACGCAACTCTTCCGCCAGTAACTCACCGGCCCAGGCACCGAGCAGCTGCGCTTTACCCTGCTGTAAGTGCGTTGCCGCCAGCTCCAGCGCCTGCAGATGACGGCGACGCGCCAGGAAGCCACCTTCCATATTGCCGGCGAAGCCCATGCTCTGCTTCAGGTGATCGCGCAGCTCATCCACACCCGCGCTGGTGCGTGCCGACAGGCGAATCAGTGAGTGACCATTTACTTCTGTCAGACCGAGAGACTCACCGGTGACATCCGCCTTGTTGCGGACCACGGTAATTGGCAGTTCCGGCGGCAGACGGGAGACGAAATCGGGCCAGATTGCCGCCGCTTCGGTGGCATCAGTCGTCGTGCCGTCCACCATAAACAGCACCCGGTCAGCCTGTTCGATCTCCTGCCAGGCTCGCTCAATCCCGATGCGCTCCACTTCGTCGCTGGCCTCACGCAGACCGGCGGTGTCGATGATATGCAGTGGCATGCCATCAATATGAATATGCTCACGCAGCACGTCACGGGTGGTGCCCGCGATATCTGTGACGATGGCGGCGTCACGGCCTGCCAGCGCATTCAGCAGGCTCGATTTGCCCGCATTAGGCCGGCCCGCAATCACCACTTTCATCCCTTCACGCAGCAGACTGCCCTGACGCGCTTCGGCACGGACGGCATCCAGGTCACCGATCACCGTATTCAGCTGCGCTTCGATTCTGCCGTCAGAGAGGAAATCGATCTCCTCATCCGGGAAGTCGATAGCGGCTTCGACATAGATCCGCAGGTGAGTGAGTGCTTCCACAAGATGATTGATACGGGTGGAGAAGACGCCCTGCAGGGAGTTCACGGCCGAACGCGCCGCCTGCTCAGAGCTGGCATCAATCAGGTCGGCAATCGCTTCGGCCTGCGCCAGATCGAGCTTGTCATTCAGAAACGCACGCTCTGAAAACTCACCCGGCTGGGCGATACGCACGCCCGGCAGCGCCACGATGCGCTTCAGCAGCAGATCGAGGATCACCGGGCCGCCGTGGCCCTGCAGCTCCAGCACATCTTCACCGGTAAAGGAGTGGGGACCAGGAAACCACAGCGCAATGCCCTGATCCAGCACGCGGCCATCGCTATCGGTGAACGGCAGATAATCGGCGTAACGCGGCTTAGGCAGTTTGCCCAGCAGCTGGCGGGCGACCTCTGCCGCCTGGGCACCAGAGACGCGCAGAATGCCTACGCCGCCGCGTCCGGGTGGCGTCGCCTGGGCAACAATGGTATCGCTGTGGCTCATAAATTTTCTCTCGCTACAAAAAACACAGGCGGTCGCTTTGACCGCCTGAGAATAGACTATTTTAAGGCGGGATTGCTCCCGCTCTGGATCGCTTACGCTTTCTTCTTGTCGCGGCTATGCAGACCACGTTTTTCCAGACCGCGATAAATCAGCTGCTGCTGGAGAATGGTGACCAGGTTGCTGACGATGTAGTACAGCACCAGACCTGACGGGAACCACAGGAAGAACACGGTGAAAATCACCGGCATATACGTCATGATCTTCTGTTGCATCGGATCGGTCACGGTGGTCGGTGACATCTTCTGAATGAAGAACATGGTGATGCCCATCAGAATCGGCAGGATGTAGTACGGGTCCTGCGCTGACAGGTCATGGATCCACAGAATAAATGGCGCATGACGCAGTTCAACCGAACCTGACAGCATATAGTAGAGCGCCAGGAAGATTGGCATCTGAATCACCAGCGGCAGACAGCCACCCAGCGGATTCACTTTCTCTGCTTTATACAGCGCCATCATTTCCTGGCTCTGCTTCTGCTTGTCATCACCCAGACGCTCACGCATCGCCTGAATTTTCGGCTGCAGCATGCGCATCTTCGCCATCGAGGTGTACTGCGCTTTGGTCAGCGGGTACATGATGCCGCGCACGATGAAGGTGATCACGATAATGGAGAAGCCCCAGTTACCGATGAAGCTGTGGATAAATTTCAGCAGTTTGAACAGCGGCTGAGAGATAAACCACAACCAGCCGTAATCCACGGTCAGATCAAGGTGCGGCGCAATCGCTGCCATCTTGTCCTGAATTTCCGGGCCGACCCACAGCGTTGCACCCAGATTCTGCTGTGCACCCGCAGCAATGGTGACCGGTGCAGATTTATAGCCAATCGCCGCCACGCCATTACCCAGGTTGCTGGTGTAAAGGGTGTTGGTGCCTTCAGTACGCGGAACCCATGCTGTTGCAAAGTACTGCTGCAGCATCGCAACCCAGCCATTGCTGGTAGTGGCGTTCAGGTTCTCGTTATCCGCGATGGTGTCGAATTTATACTTCTCATATTTCGACTCGCTGGTGGAGTAGGCCGCGCCACGGAAGGTGTGCAGAGCAAAGTTGTTGCTGCCGGTATCACGATGCTTAGGCAGATCGATGGTCTGCTTCAGCTGGCCAAACAGCGACACTTCCAGCGGCTGCTGGGTGGTGTTGTTGACATGATAATCGACATTAACGGCATATTCGCCACGCTTGAAGATGAAGGTTTTGGTGTAAACCACGCCATTTTCAGCGGTGTAGGTCATCGGCACACGCAGTTCGGACTGGCCATCGGCCATCTCGAAGTGATCCTGCGCAGCGTTGAACAGCGGACGCGCACCGTTGTTCGGGTTATCCGGGCCATTACGGCCGGTCAAACCACTCTGAGCCTGATAAAGGAACGCTGGCGTCGTTTCAAGCAGCTGGAACGGCTGGCTGGAACCCAGTTTGTCCGGGAAGGTCAGCAGCTGTGCTTGTTCAACATCACCGCCTCGGGTGTTGATATTCAATGACAGGACATCAGTCTTAACGGTGATCGTCTGGCCCTGACCGCTGGCCGGTACACCCTGACTGGCGGTATCACCCGCTACGCTGTTTGTGCCTTGTGTGGTCTGCGTCTGCTGTGGCTGCGGAGCGTGGTCCGTCTGCCAGGCTTGCCAGATCATAAAGGTCACGAACAGAAAAGCGATGAGAAAGAGATTGCGTTGCGAATCCATCGTTAATGTTCTCTGGTATCAAAGGTTTTTGGCGGCACAGGATCGTCACCACCCGGGTTCAAGGGGTGGCATTTTAATACGCGTTTTAATGTCAACCAACTGCCTTTTATCAGGCCGAACCTGCGTAATGCCTCAATTCCGTAATGAGAGCAGGTAGGGTGAAACCGACAGTGTGGCCCCAGTAATGGACTGATACCGCGTTGATAGACGCGTATCAGGACGATCAGGAGCCGCGCGCCAGGCGACAGTGACGACGCCATAATTTCTCCAACGCTTCCGCCAGCATACGGTTATCCAGATCGGCAACCCCCTTCTTCGCGACCACCACGAAGTCCATCGACGGCAGTTCATGTTGACGCAGACGAAAGCTTTCGCGGGTCAATCGCTTGATCCGGTTGCGTTCATGAGCGCGTTTCACATGTTTTTTAGCGACGGTGAGACCGATGCGGGGATGCCCCAGCGCGTTAAGGCGGCCGAGAATAGTAATTTGCGGCGTGCCAGCCCGTTGTGGCTGCTGGAAGACGAAAGTGAAATGAGTGGGAGTTAACAAACGTAACTCCCTGGGAAATGCGAGCTTACCCATCAGGGCTTGCTTTATTACTTAGAAACGGTCAGACGAGAACGGCCTTTAGCACGACGACGTGCCAGAACCTGACGACCATTTTTTGTTGCCATACGAGCACGGAAACCGTGTGAACGGTTGCGCTTCAGTACGGACGGTTGAAAAGTGCGTTTCATGGCGGTTTCTACCTAAACTTGAAAATTTTCACTGGGTGACGCGTTTCGGGCCAGAAAATCGACCTACGCCTCAATGTGTCTTTAATAAAGAGGCGGGATTGTAATAATTGTACAGTCCCGAGTCAATTTACTTCGCGTGTCATAGTGCCTGAAAACCCGCATACAGCCCGCAGAGTCCCGACTTTTCGCCTGATGGCTCAATGTCGGGTGGAGAATTATACGGGCTCCGCACTAAAGCGCAAGGATCGCGCGGGATCTTATTGCGATCGGCTCGCCGGATCCTGGGGATAAAATGAGATGTCGCCCGAAATTTTAATGGATTGCGCCAGATCCCTGCTGGTTTTTCCCGCAACTGGCGTAAACTTCTTTGCGCGCCTCTGGCCTGTGGATAAAAAGGATCAAAACTGTGTAGAAAGGGAAGATCTCTGCCTCGCTTTGCGCTATGATCCGCCCTTCCGCTGACGATCCTCCGGTGATTGCAGGACGGAAAACCGCTGATAGCGGTCGCAGGCGCTTTCTTAGCGTCTGTGTCAAAAATGAACGTTTCTTAGAGTAACGCCTACTATTCTTTTCGAATTTGTACGAGTGGAGTCCGCCGTGTCACTTACGCTTTGGCAACAGTGTCTTGCCCGTTTGCAGGATGAGCTTCCTGCCACAGAATTCAGCATGTGGATCCGTCCACTACAGGCTGAGTTAAACGACAATACGCTTGCCTTGTATGCTCCAAATCGCTTCGTACTCGACTGGGTTCGGGACAAATACCTTAACAGTATCAATGCACTGCTGAATGAATTCTGCGGTCCAAACGTGCCCACACTGCGTTTTGAAGTGGGTACGCGCCCGGTTCAGCAGCAGGCGGCAGCGGTCAGCCAGCCCGTAATGGCCAGCGTCAGCGCACCCGTTATGCCCGTACAGAGCCATATTCGTCCGGCCCCGACGCAGATCATGCGCCCCAGCTGGGATAATGTTCCGGCACCGGCCGACGTGACCTATCGCTCAAATGTGAACAACCGTCATAACTTCGATAACTTCGTTGAAGGTAAATCTAACCAGCTGGCGCGCGCGGCGGCACGTCAGGTGGCGGATAATCCAGGCGGCGCTTATAACCCGCTGTTTCTGTATGGCGGCACCGGTCTCGGTAAAACGCACCTGTTGCATGCGGTGGGCAACGGCATCATTGCTCGTAAACCCAATGCAAAAGTGGTTTATATGCACTCCGAGCGCTTCGTGCAGGACATGGTTAAAGCACTGCAGAACAATGCGATTGAAGAGTTCAAACGCTACTACCGTTCGGTAGATGCGCTGCTGATCGATGATATTCAGTTCTTTGCTAATAAAGAGCGATCGCAGGAAGAGTTCTTCCACACCTTTAATGCCTTATTAGAGGGCAATCAGCAGATCATCCTCACCTCGGATCGCTATCCCAAAGAGATCAACGGGGTGGAAGATCGTCTTAAATCACGTTTCGGCTGGGGTTTAACGGTGGCGATCGAGCCGCCTGAGCTGGAAACGCGTGTGGCGATCCTGATGAAAAAAGCGGATGAGAACGACATCCGTCTGCCTGGTGAAGTCGCCTTCTTTATTGCCAAGCGGTTACGCTCTAACGTGCGTGAGCTGGAAGGCGCACTGAATCGCGTGATCGCCAATGCCAACTTTACTGGCCGGGCGATTACCATCGATTTCGTGCGCGAAGCGCTGCGCGATCTGCTGGCGCTGCAGGAAAAGCTGGTCACCATCGATAATATTCAGAAGACCGTGGCTGAGTACTACAAAATTAAGGTCGCGGACCTGCTTTCCAAGCGCCGTTCGCGCTCGGTAGCCCGACCGCGCCAGATGGCGATGGCGATGGCAAAAGAGTTGACGAACCATAGCTTGCCAGAAATTGGCGATGCTTTTGGGGGTCGCGACCACACAACGGTGCTTCATGCCTGCCGCAAGATTGAGCAGCTGCGTGAAGAGAGCCACGACATCAAAGAAGATTTCTCTAATCTCATCAGAACATTATCTTCCTGACGCTATGAAATTTATTGTTGAACGTGAGCAGCTGCTGAAGCCGCTGCAACAAGTAAGTGGCCCCCTGGGTGGTCGTCCGACGCTGCCGATCCTTGGAAACCTGCTGCTGCAGGTAACAGAAGGTTCGCTGTTGCTGACCGGTACCGATCTGGAAATGGAGATGGTCGCACGCGTGGCGCTGACTCAGGCACATGAGCCTGGATCCACCACCGTTCCGGCGCGAAAATTCCTCGATATCTGTCGCGGATTGCCGGATGGCGCAGAAATTACTCTGGCACTGGAAGGCGATCGCATGCTGGTGCGCTCTGGCCGCAGTCGTTTTTCGCTGTCGACCCTGCCCGCCAGTGACTTCCCGAATCTTGACGACTGGCAGAGTGAAGTTGAATTCACCCTGCCGCAGGCGACGCTGAAACGGCTGATTGAAGCGACCCAGTTTTCGATGGCGCATCAGGATGTGCGTTACTACCTCAACGGCATGATGTTTGAAACCGAAGGGGAAGAGCTGCGCACCGTGGCTACTGACGGTCACCGTCTGGCCGTCTGCTCTATGCCGATTGGTCAGGCGCTGCCGAGTCATTCGGTGATTGTGCCGCGTAAAGGCGTGATTGAGCTGCTGCGTCTGCTGGATGGCGGCGATACCCCGCTGCAGGTTCAGATTGGCGGCAGCAATATCCGTGCGCATGTCGGCGACTACATCTTTACCTCTAAGCTGGTTGATGGCCGTTTCCCCGATTATCGTCGCGTATTGCCGAAGAACCCCGACAAAGCGCTGGAAGCGGGCTGCGATCTGCTCAAACAGGCCTTTGCCCGCGCCGCTATCCTCTCTAACGAGAAGTTTCGCGGTGTTCGCCTCTATATCACCGAAAATCAGCTGAAGATCACCGCCAATAACCCTGAACAGGAAGAAGCGGAAGAGATGCTGGACGTCAGCTACAACGGCACGGAACTGGAGATTGGCTTCAACGTCAGTTACGTACTGGATGTGCTGAACGCGCTGAAGTGCGAAAACGTCCGCCTGCTGCTGACCGATTCGGTGTCGAGCGTGCAGATTGAGGATGTGGCGAGCCCGGCAGCGGCCTATGTCGTCATGCCCATGCGTCTATAGTCTGTGCCGGGCTAACTTACTCGCCATTTTGCGCCCGGGCAGTGCTCGTCCCTGGTCACATACTTCAGTATGCTCCCAGGGCCTGTGCGCTGGCCGTGCGCAAACTTGCTTCGCCGTCGACGCCCTGGATTGTTAAAGGTAAGACCTGAATTTTTACAAGGCAAAACCATTTCATCCCGATCATTGCCCTTCACGCTGGACTGATTCATGGCTTTAACCCGCCTTCTTATCAAAGATTTTCGTAATATTGAGCAGGCTGACCTGCAGCTGGCACCGGGCTTTAATTTCCTGGTCGGCGCCAACGGCAGTGGTAAAACCAGCGTTTTAGAGGCGATTCATACTCTGGGGCATGGCCGTTCGTTTCGCAGCCTGCAGGCGGGACGCGTGATTCGTCACGACGAGGCGGCGTTTGTGCTGCATGGGCGTCTGGAAAACACAGAGCGGGAAATTTCAGTCGGGCTGACCAAAAACCGTGCCGGTGACAGCAAAGTGCGCATTGATGGCAGCGATGGTCACAAGGTCGCGGAGCTGGCGCAGCTGCTGCCGATGCAGTTAATCACCCCTGAAGGCTTTAGTTTGCTGAATGGCGGCCCCAAATATCGCAGAGCCTATGTCGACTGGGGCTGCTTCCATAACACCCCCGGCTTTTTTAACGCCTGGAACAACATGCGCCGCCTGCTTAAACAGCGGAACGCGGCGCTGCGCCAGGTCTCACGTTATAGCCAGATTCGTCCCTGGGATCAGGAGCTGGTCCCGCTGGCTGAACAGATCAGCCAGTGGCGGGCGGAATACAGTGCGGCGATTTCAGCGGAGATCACTGCCACCTGTGGTCAGTTTCTGCCGGAATTTGAGCTGCGCTTCTCCTTCCAGCGTGGCTGGGACAAAGAGAGCGACTACGCCGAACTGCTGGAACGTAACTTCGAGCGCGATCGCGCGCTGACCTATACCGCCAGCGGTCCCCATAAAGCCGATTTTCGTATTCGGGCTGAAGGGACGCCGGTAGAAGATTTACTCTCACGCGGGCAGTTAAAACTGCTGATGTGTGCATTGCGACTGGCACAGGGCGAGTTCCTGACAAGCCAGAGCGGACGCCGCTGTATTTACCTCATTGATGACTTTGCTTCTGAGCTGGATGAGAGCCGCCGACGCCTGTTGGCGGAACGGTTAAAAGCCACTCAGGCTCAGGTGTTTGTCAGCGCAATTTCTGCCGGACATGTAATCGACATGACCGACGAAAAGGGCAAGATGTTCCGCGTGGAACAGGGTAAAATAGCGGTTCAACCTGAAGATTAAAATGAGCGAGAAACGTTGATGTCGAATTCTTATGACTCCTCAAGTATTAAAGTCCTGAAAGGACTTGATGCGGTACGCAAACGCCCGGGCATGTATATCGGCGATACCGATGACGGTACCGGTCTGCATCACATGGTATTCGAGGTCGTGGATAACGCAATCGACGAAGCGCTCGCTGGTCACTGTAGTGACATTGTGGTCACCATCCATGCGGATAACTCCGTTTCAGTGCAGGATGATGGACGCGGCATTCCTACCGGCATTCACGAAGAAGAGGGCATCTCTGCCGCTGAAGTGATCATGACCGTGCTGCATGCGGGCGGTAAGTTCGATGATAACTCCTATAAAGTCTCCGGCGGCCTGCACGGTGTGGGTGTCTCCGTGGTTAACGCCCTGTCGCAGAAGCTGGAGCTGACCATTCGTCGCGAAGGCAAAGTGCATCAGCAGGTTTACGTCCATGGCGTACCGCAGGCACCGCTGGCGGTGACGGGTGAGACCGATATTACCGGGACCCGTGTACGTTTCTGGCCAAGCCACGAAACCTTTACCAACGTGCGCGATTTTGAGTATGACATCCTGGCGAAACGCCTGCGTGAACTCTCATTCCTGAACTCCGGCGTGTCGATTCGTCTGGATGATAAGCGTGATGGCAAAAGTGATCACTTCCACTACGAAGGCGGCATCCGGGCATTTGTTGAGTACCTCAACAAAAACAAAACCCCGATTCACCCTACCGTGTTCTATTTCTCTACCGAGAAAGATGGCATTGGTGTGGAAGTGGCACTGCAGTGGAACGACGGCTTCCAGGAAAATATCTACTGCTTTACCAACAACATCCCACAGCGCGACGGCGGTACACACCTCGCCGGTTTCCGCTCAGCGATGACCCGTACCCTGAATGCCTACATGGAAAAAGAGGGTTACAGCAAAAAGGCCAAAGTCAGCGCCACCGGTGATGATGCCCGTGAAGGTCTGATCGCTGTGGTTTCGGTGAAAGTGCCGGATCCTAAATTCTCCTCGCAAACCAAAGATAAACTGGTCTCCTCCGAGGTGAAAACAGCGGTTGAGCAGCAGATGAATGAACTGCTGGCTGAATACCTGCTGGAAAACCCATCAGACGCCAAAATTGTAGTCGGCAAAATCATCGACGCCGCCCGTGCCCGTGAAGCGGCACGCCGCGCCCGTGAAATGACCCGCCGTAAAGGCGCGCTCGACCTGGCTGGTCTGCCAGGCAAACTGGCGGATTGCCAGGAGCGCGACCCGGCACTGTCTGAAATCTACCTGGTGGAGGGTGACTCCGCAGGCGGTTCGGCCAAACAGGGCCGTAACCGTAAAAACCAGGCGATTCTGCCGCTGAAAGGTAAGATTCTTAACGTTGAGAAAGCGCGTTTCGACAAGATGCTCGCCTCCCAGGAAGTGGCCACGCTGATCACCGCGCTGGGCTGCGGTATTGGTCGCGACGAGTACAACCCGGACAAGCTGCGCTATCACAGCATCATCATCATGACCGATGCCGACGTCGATGGTTCGCACATCCGTACCCTGCTGCTGACCTTCTTCTATCGTCAGATGCCTGAAATCATTGAGCGCGGCCACGTTTATATCGCCCAGCCGCCACTCTACAAAGTGAAGAAAGGCAAGCAGGAGCAGTACATCAAAGATGACGAGGCGATGGATCAATACCAGATCGCTATCGCGCTTGATGGTGCGACGCTGCACACCAATGCCAGCGCGCCGGCGCTGGGCGGTGAGCCGCTGGAGACGCTGGTCACTGACTTCAACAGCACCCAGAAGATGATCAAACGTATGGAGCGCCGTTATCCGATGGCCATGCTGCGTGCGATGATTTATCACGACACGCTGAGCGACCTGAGCAATGAAGCAGAGGTTACAACCTGGCTGAACGGTCTGGTGAGCTATCTGACTGAACGCGAAGCGCATGGCAGCACCTATCTGGCACACGTGCGTGAAAACCGCGAATCAAACCTGTTCGAGCCGGTACTGCGCGTCCGTACCCACGGTGTAGATACTGACTATCCGCTGGATGCTGATTTCATTCAGGGGCCTGAGTACCGCAAAATCTGCGCCCTGGGCGGCAAACTGCGTGGTCTGCTGGAAGAAGATGCTTACATCGAGCGTGGCGAGCGTCGTCAGCCAGTGGCAAGCTTCGAACAGGCGATTGAGTGGCTGATTAAAGAGTCGCGTCGCGGCCTCTCGGTCCAGCGCTACAAAGGTCTGGGCGAGATGAACCCGGAGCAGTTGTGGGAAACCACCATGGATCCAGACAGCCGTCGTATGCTGCGCGTCACCATTAAAGATGCGATTGGCGCTGACCAGCTGTTTACTACCCTGATGGGCGATGCGGTTGAACCGCGCCGCGCCTTCATCGAAGAAAATGCGCTGAAAGCCGCCAATATCGACATTTAAGCGGCATCAGAGATGAAAGGCCATCACCCAGGTGATGGCTTTTTTTGTGCCGTACGAGCGGAAACCCGCCCGGCCGCGTCCTGCTGCCCAAAGGCTGCGATCCCGATCACGTTTTAACCCGGTCAGCTCCCTTACTCTTGCCCCTCTTTGCGCATTTACCGCGCACCATTCAACACAGGGAGTTACACCATGATTGTTTGCGATCGTCACGACTGGGACAGAGAACGTCACGCCTTTCATCCGGTGGTCGACCAGGCGATAAGCTGGATTGCCAGTACAGACTTCAGCCAGCTGGAAACCGGTAAATATGAGATCCTGCCCGACAACAAAATGTTCTGTCTGGTGCAGGAGATGATGACCGAACCGGCCAGCGCACGCAAAGCGGAGTCCCACTTCAACTACATCGATATTCAGTATCTGCTGGCAGGCACCGAAAATATTGGCGTGGCCCGCGCCCATCCCGACCAGCACATCACCGAAGATTTCGCTCAGCAACGTGACGTCGTTTTTTATCAGAAGATATTGAATGAGTCAGTGATTACGCTGATGCCCGGCATGTTCGCGCTCTTTTTCCCGCACGATATCCATCGCCCCTGCTGCGCCCCTGGCGAACCCGCAACTATCCGAAAAGCCGTGATTAAAATCCACCGCGATCTCTTTACCGCCTGAACCTGGCGGTCAGCTGGCCGTTCCCGCCTGCTATGAAACTGGTCAATGTGCGCTGAATCGCGCTAGCATTGAACAAAACCCAGACGCTACGAGGACTCTATGGCTATTAAATTGATCGCTATCGACATGGATGGCACCCTGCTCAACCCGCAACATGAGATCACACCGGCGGTGAAATCCGCCCTGGATCGCGCCCGTCAGCAAGGGGTGTCGATTGTGCTGACCACTGGCCGGCCATTTGTGGGTATCCAGCGCTATCTGATGGAGCTGGATATGCAGGCGCCCGGCCAGTACGCGATCAGCAACAACGGTGCGCTGGTTCATCAGGCCGAAGATGGTGAGTGCGTGGCGGAAGTGACGCTGACCTTTGACGACTATCTCTACATCGAGAATCTGGCGCGTGAGCTTGGCGTGCATTTCCAGGCATTCGACAAAACCCATCTCTATACCCCTAACAAAGACATCAGCGAATACACCATCCATGAAGCGAGCCTGACCGGCATTCCGGTGCGCTACCGCGCAGTGGAGGAGATGGATCGTGCCATGCGCTTCCCGAAACTGATGATGATCGACCGGCCCGCCCTGCTCGACGCGGCGATTGCCCGCCTGCCCGGGCATGCTCAGCAGACCTACACCATCCTGAAAAGCGCGCCTTATTACCTCGAAATCCTCGATCGTCGGGTGAATAAAGGCCAGGGCGTTAAAATGCTGGCTGAGAAGCTTGGCCTGAAGCAGGAAGAAGTGATGGCGATTGGCGATCAGGAGAATGATCTGGCGATGATTGAATACGCAGGAACGGGTGTCGCAATGGGGAATGCCATTGACTCTGTTAAGAAAATGGCTCAGTTCATTACCAAAACCAATATGGAAGATGGCGTCGCGCATGCCATCGAAGAGTTAGTGCTGTAACGGCCTGTTCTCTGCCGGGCCACTACGGCCCGGATCCCTTAACCCGGCAAAAAAGCTGCACCGCAAAACAGAATCGCGTAATTTGTCGGGCAACTCTTTCTCCGCGGGTTTCATCATGTCAGAAAAACAGATCACCTTTGCTGCCCGTCAGCATCAGCTCACCAATATTAATGTCTGGACTGCCGACAGTCAGTGGCTGACGTTTGACGTTCGTCCATCGGGTGCGTCGTTTACCAGCCAGACCATTGAGCGGGTCAATGTGATGACCGGTGAGGTAGAGGTGCTCTATCAGGCCCGGCACGGTGCCCATGTCGGCGTCGTCACGGTCAGTCCCGATCTGCCACCGCGCTACGTCTGCATTCATGGCCCGGAACATCCCGATGCCAGCTGGCAGTATGACTTCCACCACCGGCGCGGGGTGATCGTTCAGAACGGTGCGGCGGTGAATCTGGATGCCTGCGATATCACGCCACCGTTTACTCCTGGCGCGCTGCGTGGCGGCTCGCATGTACATGTCTTCAGTCCCGACGGTTCCCGCCTGAGCTTTACCTACAATGACCACGTGATGCACGAACTGGATAGCCGGCTCGATCTGCGCAACGTCGGCATCGCGGTGCCCCTTTGCGCGGTAACGCCTGAAAAGCAGCATCCGCGCGAATATGACGGCACCTTTTTTTGCCTGCTGGTGAGCCAGACGCATGCGGAACCGCTGCCAGGCAGTGACCAGATTAATCGTGCCTGTGAGGAGTGCTGGGTCGGTGAGCGTGGCTACCAGAAGCCGGACGGCAGCTGGCAGCGCTGGGCGATCGCCTTTATTGGCGACACGCTGACGGCGCAGGGCGAAAAACGGCCTGAAGTTTTTATTGTTGATTTGCCTGATGCGCTGGAGGATTACGCCCGCGCCGGAGAGATGCCGCTGGAGGGCAGCAGCCAGCAGTTACCTGCGCCACCGGCAGGCGTGCAGCAGCGTCGCCTGACGCACAGCCGTGGTGTGGCTCTGCAACCTCGCCACTGGCTGCGCACCGCACCGGATGGCAGCCAGATAGCATTTCTGATGGCGGATGCCGCAGAGGTGATCCAGCTCTGGACGGTCTCCCCCAACGGCGGTGAACCGCGTCAGATCACCCGACTCAGCCACAGCATTCAGTCCGCCTTTAGCTGGCATCCTGACGGCCAGGCGATCGCTTTTATCTGCGATAACAGCGTGATGCGATGTGACGTTGATAGCGGTGCGTGTCAGCGTCTGACCCGCAGAACGGAAGAGGCGCCATCAGGTGACGCGGTGGTCTGGTCACCTGATGGTACACAGATTGCTTATATGCGTGAGGTGAATGGCTGGCGGCAACTCTTTACGGTTGCGGCAGTGACCGCATAGGAGGCATAGGCTGCGCCTGCGCCAGGCTTTCCTGCGTATGCGCCAGCCTTTCGCTCTGCAGGATGCGTTCACGTGGAGAGTCGAGAGATTTATCTTTGTCGCTGCGATAGTAGTCCCACGGCAGCAGCAGCGTATCCAGCACGGCAGAGAAAGGAAGATCGATTAACGCCAGCGGCTTCAGCGCCCAGCTGGTATCACCATCGGACAGCATATCAGCGCTGGCACGGGTGCCTGGATAGTAGCCCTGACTCGCACCTGTGTGAGACATCACGCTGGAACAGCCGGTTGTTGCCATTGCGCAGCACACCATTCCAGCCAGAGGTAAGGCCTTCATCAATTTCATCATCATCATCCCTTCAGTCATGGCATAAGCCTGGCTGAGTTGGCTTGCCAGACAACGTCAACACTCTGGGGCGAAGTCCGTCTGGGTCTGGCAAAAGTAGTCCTGAGTGTATGTCATTTCCGCAATTTGGCGAAAAAAATTGCGTTTCGCCCTCTTGAAAATGGTCTTGTGGCACCCATTTTTAGTTTACGGACGCACTCACCGTTGCCGCAAGGGACAGTGGGGTGCCGTATCCAGCCTGTCCACTAGTGGAAGGTTGCCAAAACTTGCTGAAATTCAGGAGTCTTAATATGCGTAATTTTGATCTCACCCCACTTTATCGCTCTGCTATTGGTTTTGATCGCCTGTTTAACCTGCTCGAATCTAATCAGAATCAGAGCAATGGCGGCTACCCTCCCTATAACGTTGAACTGGTCGATGAAAATCACTATCGCATTACTATTGCGGTGGCCGGTTTTGCTCAGAGCGAACTGGATATCACGGCGCACGATAACGTGCTGATCGTGCGGGGTGCCCATCCTGAAGAGCAGACCGAGCGTAAATACCTGTATCAGGGTATCGCCGAGCGTAACTTCGAGCGTAAATTCCAGCTCGCCGACCACATTGTGGTGCGCGATGCCCGTCTCGAGAATGGTCTGCTGAGCATCGATCTTGAACGACTGGTGCCGGAAGAGGCAAAACCACGCCGTATTGAGATTCTGAAGTAATCATGACAAACGCCGCGTTAGCGGCGTTTTTTTTGCCCTTATATCTGAAGGCGGACTTGTCCTTACGACTGCGTTCGCATCGCTAAGCGCTGACCCAGCACGCCACCAAACACATTGACCAGTAACCCCAGTATAATCACCACCGCACCCAGCATCTGCTGCCCGGAAAGATGCTCATCCAGCACCAGCGCGGCGGTAATAATCCCTACCACCGGCACCAGCAGCGACAGCGGCGCGACGCGCCAGGTTTCATAGCGACTCAGCAAATTCCCCCAGATGGCGTAGCCCACAATGGTGGCGACAAACGCCAGATAGAACAGCGCCAGCACGGTCTGCAGGCCGATATGCAGCAGGCTGTTAACGATGGCGGCCTGGCCATCGAACAGCAATGAACAGGCAAAGAAAGGAACGATCGGCACCAGCGCACTCCAGACCACCAGTGACATGATCGGTACGCTACGGTTCCGCATAATAATCTTATTGGTGATATTACCCAGCCCCCATGACAGCGCCGCCGACAGCGTCAGCATCATGGTGGTCAGCGTAATACCGCCGCTGGTCTGTCCTTCCATGCCTGCCGTCGCCAGCATAAACATCCCCAGCGTGGCGATGATAATCCCGACGATATGGTTCCAGCGCAGCTTCTCCGCCAGCAACAGCGCGCCCAGCAACAGGGTAAAAAATGCCTGTGCCTGCAGCACCAGTGAGGCCAGACCGGCAGGCATGCCGAGCTTGATCGCCAGGAACAGAAACGCGAACTGACCAAAACTGATGGTCATGCCATAAACCACCAGCCAGCGCAGCGGAATCGGCGGGCGACGCACAAAGAAAATGGCGGGAAAGGCGACCAGGCTAAAACGCAGCCCGGCGAGCAAAAAAGGCGGCATACCCTGAAGCCCCAGCTTGATCACCACAAAATTGACGCCCCACGCCACCACCACGCACAGCGCTAACAGCATATCTTTTACCGACATCAGAAACTCCTTGTCCCGCCGTCAGACGGTGACCGCAATCGGGGATGCGATATCTGCACAGCACGCTTCACCTACGATGCGAAAATAATCATCTGTAGCCAGCGCGATCGACTTCTCCAGCTCGCCCGCGTTAAACCATAACGTTCCGACCTGTTGCAGCCGGGTATCCACCCGCAGCGCCAGCCGGTCATCAAAACTAAACGGCGGCACCGCGCCCATCACACAGCCCGTCAGTGCCTGTGCCAGCTCCGGCGCGGCGAAAGAGGATTTTTTGCCGCCGATGGCGCGCGCCGCACTTTTGAAATTGATCCGGCAGTCGCCCGGCACTATCGCCAGCAGCTGACGCGACGGCGCACCATCCGGCATGCTGACCTCCAGCACCATCGCTTTGGCCGCCTGGCCCAGCGCGTTGCCGCGTATCTGGCTGATCTGTTCGGTCTGCCCTATCGCCTCATGTTCGACCACGCGGTAGCTGGCCTGCTGCTGATCCAGCAGCGCAGTGATTTTTTCAAACGTCGTCATTCCCTTCTCCTGTTCTGGCACAGCCCGGCTTAGCTCCAGGCGATAGCGTGTTTCATTTTTTTATCGGTCAGCCCGAAAAAGAAACCCATGGTGATACGGGTATCGCCTTCGACCCGATCGATCTCATGATAAAACGCGGGATTAAACAGATAGATATCGCCACTGCGTGGTGAAAATTCGCAGATCTCGCTGTTTTCAATCACCCCACTGCGATAACCCAGCTCACCGGCGGTTTTGAACTGCTCATCCTCCGGCGACCACTTTTTGTTGTAGATGCGCAGTGCCCCGCCCGCGTTGCACTCCTGCAGGCAGACCACGCAGCTGAGCTGATGCAGGATTTGCGTCACCATCAGCGAAGTCTCTGCGGCATCGCGCACGATATTGTCGTTATGCAGCGGGTTCGCGACGCCATTGGCATGAAAGCGCACGATAGAACCGGCGTAGTCACCACAGCCCGGTTCATGGGCGATGGTTAAGCTTTCCAGCCGCAGCGCATGCTGAACCCAGCGGTAAATCTGTTCGCGCAGCGTATTCAGCGATGGCGGCAACACCGGCTGGATATCGCGCAGCTCGGTAAAGTAGTTATCGGGAGCCGCAGTATGACGCGCCAGATAGGGGCCGAGCGTGGTCAGCGCGCCATTGGGATAGTGGGAGACACGGATCTTTTCCCGGCAGCTCTGCAGGTCAGTCACCACCGATTCCCGCACCTCTGATGACAGAAAATTACGCAGCACCAGCAGCGGCACCCGTGCGGTAACGATGTCATCCAGCCAGGTCGATTCCACAAACATGTTGGGATTAATCACGCGGAACTGATTGAAAATTGCCATGTTTATCACTCCCTAAACGGTATTTCATAGAGTTCATGATTGTTCATTCGCCGCCAGCTACCGGCGCTGCCTGGTATTGTCACGGGTTCAGAGGCGATCAGCGTGCAACCGTCCTGCTGCCGAAAATGCATCGTAAAATAGTCGGGCCAGGGCGTATCGTGCGGATACCACTGCCACGCCCAGGCTTTGTCACGGGTAACAAAAATGGCATTGCCTGCGCTGCCGCCCGGCTCTACCTGCGCCATCTTTGCGCGCAGATAGTCGCGGGTGAAATCGGCGGGCGTAGTCTGATCCACCAGATAATGCAGATACTCTTCTGAATCGAAGCGCGATTCCGCCAGACCGAGCTGGCGGTAAATCGTCGGCAGAAAGCCGTTATGCATCATGTACCACCGATGTCCGGCGCTGTTGCGCCACAGCGGATGAGAAAACGCCAGTCCCTGATTTTTACTCAGCGTGGCGTGCCGCACATGCACCGCCAGAAACCGGCTGCGCAGCCGATCCACATCGATACCCGGCAGCGCTTCTGCGAACGCGCCGGTGCCGTGCAGGGTACGAATCTCGCCCTCTTCGAGCCACAGACAGCCCCAGCCGTTAGGGTGTGATTTGATAGGGCCATCGTGTTCGGCGCTTTCACCGCAGCTCATGGCGCGCGCCGCCTCCAGAATCTCTGCGCTGTCGAACCGGCCATGCGCCAGAATCATCCTGCACATACTTTGTCTCTCCCGGCTGTGACTGACTGTGCGGCAATCACCTGCTGAAAAGTGGTCATAATCGGCTCACGCGCTGTGGCCGTCAGGCTGAACGTGGCCAGAATGCCCACGTGACGCGTCAGGTCGGCATAGAGCGAGGAGCGTGACGAAACCTGTAACGCAGGCAATCTGAGTGGCGGTAACAGCGCGCCCTGCTGATGCTGATCGATCCAGCGTTCGGCAGCCTGCAGCTGCGCCGGTTGCCGCAACCGCAGCTGGCCGACCGCGCCGGATGTGGTGAAGGTAAAAGCGGGTAAGGTGCCACCCGCCTCCAGCCGGAAAGTGACTTCCGCCCAGTTGATGCCGGTCGCCTCCTGCACCAGCGTCGCCACGCCCATGCCGGAGAGCCGGAACCCCATCTCCAGGAAATGCGGCACGCCGTTGACCACAATAAAATCGATATGAAATGCACCCTGATGGTAGCCAAAGGTTTCGCAACAGAAGGTCATCAGGCTGCTGAACGAGGCCGGCAGGGCCGCTGCCGCCATCGCCACATGCCCCGACTCATAAAAGCTGACGCAGCCCTCAGCATCCCGGTGCTGCTCAATCACCTTCTGGCAGCAGGTCAGCGCGTGAGGATGTCCCTGATGCACCACGCCCTGCAACGAAAACTCATCGCCGATCAGGGCGCTTTCCACAATAAAGCCACTGAAGCCGCGTCCGCCGTAGTTCATGGTCTGCACCAGCTGTTTCACCACGCTATGCAGCTGATCGGCATGCTCAATCAGCCAGATGCCCAGGCCGCCGCCGCCATCCACCGGCTTCACGACGCAGGGATAGATCAGCGCCTGTCCGGCATCCAGAATGCTGAGCGGCGAGGCGAAAAAGCGGAACTCCGGCTGGGGGAAGCGCGGCCAGGCTTTTTTCAGCGCCATGCGCTGCGCATATTTATCCAGCGGAATAAAGGCGGCGGGCGCATCCGGCCCGGCCAGCATCTCGCGCAGTCGTCCGGCGCTGGCGTTGTAGGCTTCAAAGCCCGCCAGCACCACCAGCGGATGCGCCAGTAAACCGGCGTGCAGATAGGCCTGCATTACCTCCCAGGGATTCTCGGGGCGGTCGAGGCGAATGATCAGATCAAACGGCAGGGCCAGGCTTAACGACTGGTAATCGACAAAATCACCCATTTCAGCCAGCACGGTAAAATAGCCGTCGCGCTTCGCCACCGCGCAGTACGGATTTTGCCCGTCGCGGGTGGCGCCAATTTGCAGAAAAATCTTTTTCATCGCCTCGCCTTACCGGGTTAACGCCCGGAAATGATTTCTGTCACGATGTCATTGAGCACACCGTTATTGACCTGAATCACCGCTTTGTGGGGATCAAAACGCAGCACGCGAGACAGCGGATCGGCGCTTTTTCCCGCCAGCAGCGAACTGACCGGCTTGCTCTGCCAGCAGTGCCGCATCTGCGTCAGCGTCATGCCTGAGAGTTGGGTTAACTGCTGTACCAGCGCGCGATCTTCACTGCGTTGCTCAAGCAGGTCGCGGATGGCCGCCTCATCCAGCGTAATCTGCTGCTGCATCAGCCAGTGTCCGAGCTGCTCTCCCTGCGCCAGGAACGGGGAGTAGATCATGCAGATCAGCTGATCTTCGCTGAGGTCAAACGCCTGTATGGCAAAGTCCGCCGCGCGCTGCCGCTGCTGCTGGATCGCGGCGTCATCCTGATAGCGCGCCGCCATCTCATCAATTAGCGCGGGCGGAAAATCTTTCTTCACCATCAGTCCCAGCGCAAAGCGCACATATTCGCGGATCCCTTCGGCATAATGGCGCTGCAGCAGCGTTTCTGCCCGCAATCCGCGCAGGTGCGCCATCAGCGTCGGATTACCGCAGTCGGACTCGGAGAAGCTGAACATCAGCGCATCAAAACGGAAGCGCATAAATTCGCTGAGCAGCGCCCAGTGCGCACCCGCTTCATAGGCGGTGTCCTGATAGATGTTGAAGAACAGTGGATTGCGCGCCAGCTGGTGGGTGATGCGGTGCGCAGGCGTCAGTTGATCGGCACCATAAACATCGCTGAAGTAGCGCTCTGCCACGCCATCCAGCGTCTGCAGAAACCCGCTGAAGCCCCGGTTTTTATCCGCCACCGGCGCATCAAACAGCCGTGAGAGGTGCCGCGCCCAGGCGACATAGGCGGCCTGCTCCTGTGGCGAGTCGCCGGTGATAATCAGATCCACGCCACCGTTGTAGTCTGCCGCCAGGCCAAAGGAGTTCACCATGCTGAGATTACAGGCGTTGCAGAAGGTCGAGCGCGCGTCGGCGCGAAACCGGTGGCCATTCATCAGCACGTCATTGCGGTTCTGCTGCCGCACGCTCTCCGGCATCGGCAGGTCGCGGTCAAACGGCCGGATCAGCAGGCCATCCACCACCAGACACTCCACCCGTTCATCATCATGCATTGCCAGCGACTGATAAACGCGGTGGATATTCTCCATCACGCTCTGATTCATCGCCGTATGGCGGTTGGTGCTGATCCGCAGATGAAAGGTGCTGCCCTGCTGCTGCCAGATCAGCCCCTGAATGTAACGCACGTAAGCCACCATGTAGCTGCTGTCTTTTCCCCCGCCATAGGCGAGCAGCACACGGTTATTCTCCAGCTGCTGCTGATCCGGCAACGCGGCCAGCAGGCGAAGAGAGCAGCGCTGAGCGGACTCAATGATGGCGGGTGACAGATACGCTGCCATCTCCTTCATCATGGCGGGCAGATTATTCATTTCTCACGTTTTCCTCAGGTGAACAGAATCACTTTATGGTCTGAAGCCCGGCGGCTGACGGGGTCTGCGGGCCGTTTAGCGTTATGAATAATTAAGAGATGCAGCCTAAAGTACTTTGAATGTACTCTGTTGAATATGCACAGATCAGCGCGATATGGGGTGGAACAGATGGCCGATATTATCGGGGAACAGGAGAGTCAGAGCAGTCGTTACCGCCAGATCGCAGAACAGATCAAGCAGGCCATTCATGCCGGTTCACTGGCCCCTGACAGCCGTCTGCCGTCGGTGCGCACGCTGGCGACGCAGTACAATGTCAGCCTCACCACCGCCCTGAAGACACTGCGCACGCTGGAAGATGAGCGCTACGCCGTTGCCCGCCCCAAATCGGGCTTTTTTGTTGCGCCGCAGCGGCCCTCTTCCCGTCAACTGCCCGCCGTCAGCGAACAGCCGCGCGCCATCGCGCCCCTTGATGAGCAGACAGAACTGCATCTGGCGATGCTCGGCTCAGACTGCCGGGTGCGTCTCGATCTGGCCAACGGCGACAGCGCGCTCTATCCGGTCAAGCGCATCGGCCTGCTGATGCGTCAGATGGGCTACAGCAAACCGGCCCTGCTCGGGAATACGGTGAAGGGCACCGGCTATGCACCGCTGAAAACAGAGATTGCCCGCCGGGCAGTGGATTACGGCTGCAATATCAGCGCTGACGATATTCTGATCACCAACGGCTGCATTGAGGCGATCTCGCTGTCGCTGCGCGCCACCACCCAGCCGGGCGATGTGGTCGCCGTGGAATCACCCTGCTATTTCGTGCTGCTGCAGATGCTGCATAACCTCAATTTACGGGTAATTGAAGTGGAAGCCGGGCCGGAAGGGTATGTCGATGTCGCGAAGCTCACCGGGCTGTTTCAGCGCAAGGCGGTGCGGGTCTTTCTCACCCTGTGCAACGTCAACAATCCGCTGGGCAAGAGCATTCCCAACGAGCATAAGGCCTATATTGCGCGGCAGGCGGATGAAAACGATGTGGTGATCATCGAGGATGATATTTTTGGCGATACCGCCTTTGGTGAACGCCGCCCTTTCCCGATGCGCGCCTTCAGCCCCAACGCCATTCTCTGCAGCGGCTTCTCTAAAACCGTGGCGCCAGGCATTCGTATCGGCTGGGTTCACAGCGTCAACTACATGCGCAAAATCGCCTCACTGAAATATACCTCAACCATGGGCACCTCGGTGTTGTCGCAGGCGGCGGTGGCGGAACTGCTGCGCAGCGGCGGCTATGATGCGCATCTGCGCAAGCTGCGGCGTGAGCTGGCGCGACAAATCCGTGAAATGCGTCAGTCGGTGTTACGGGAATTTCCGGCGGGAACCCGGGTGTCCGATCCGGAAGGAGGCTATGTGCTGTGGGTCGAGATGCCCCGACAGGCGCTGAACGTGCGCGAGCTGTTTCTGAAAGCCCGCAACGCGGGCATCGGCATCGCGCCGGGCCATATTTTTGCCACCGATCAGCGCTACGATCACTGTTTCCGGCTGAATGCCGGTTTTGGCTGGAATGCGGAAGTGGAACAGGCGATTCAGCAGCTGGCACAGTGGTGCCAGCTGTCGTTAACCGTTCGGCAGGATGGGCAGGATTAGCTGTCGCGCCAGGCGTTTTCAACCTCTTCCGCCAGAATCTGCACCGCCCGCTCGATGTTCTCTGCGTCCGGCACGTAATTCATCCGCATACATTGATGGGTGTGCGGCCACGCCTGTTCCAGTCCAGGGAAGAAGAAGTGTCCCGGCACCATCAGTACGCCGCGCACTTTCAGCCGCTGATAAAGCAATTCGGTGGTGATCGGCAGATCGCGGAACCAGAGCCAGAGGAAAATCGCCCCTTCCGGCTTGTGGATCAGGCAACGCTCTTCCGGCAGATAGCGCCGCAGGATCGCAATGGTCTGCTGCACCTTCTGCTGATAGAACGGCTTAATCACCTCTTCGGAGAGTCGCAACAAATCGCCGCGACGGATCATCTCATTGGCAATGGCCGGACCGATACTGCCGGGCGCCAGACTGATGATGCCGTTCATGTTGCTCAGCGCGGTAATGGTCTTCTCGTCAGCGATAATGATGCCGCAACGCGCACCCGGCAGGCCGAGCTTCGACAGACTCATGCAGAGAATGATGTTGGGATTCCACAGCGGGCGCACCTCGCTGAAGATGATACCGGGGAACGGCACGCCATAGGCATTGTCGATCAGCAGCGGCACATCATGCTGCTGCGCCAGCGCATCGAGCTGCATCAGCTCATCATCGGTGATCACGTTGCCGGTGGGGTTGGTCGGGCGCGATACGCAGATCAGCCCGACCTCCTCGTTCATCGGCAGATGCTCGAAATCGACATGATATTTAAACTGACCTTCCGGCAGCAGCTCAATGTTCGGCTTCGCCGATACAAACAGCCCCTCTTCCAGACCGGCATCCGCATAGCCCAGATACTCAGGCGCCAGCGGGAACAGCACCCGCTTTTTGCTGCCATCGGCCCGGCGACCCGCATACAGGTTAAACAGATAGAAGAAGGCGCTCTGGCTGCCGTTGGTCAGCGCGATGTTCTGTGCGGTGATGGGCCAGCCAAGCTGATCGCTCAGCAGCCCGGCCAGCGACGCCAGCAGCGTCGCTTTACCGCGCGGGCCATCGTAATTGCACAGCGCCTCGCTGAGTTTGCCTTCCTCATGCATCTGCTGCAGCAGTTGCTGAAAGTAGTCGTTCATGGCCGGGATCTGCGCCGGATTACCGCCGCCCAGCATGATGGTGCCGGGCGTTCGCAGGCCCGCGCCCATATCTTCCATCAGACGTGAGATGCCGGAATGTTGGGTAAATTTGTCGCCGAACTGAGAAAAAGACATAGCGGTTAAATATTTGTGATAGCGAATCGGGGGTCCACCATAACGCCCGCCATGGGCGGGCGCAATGGAAAGGCGAGGGGATTACTTCAGCGCCTGCGGATTCACGCAGTTTTTCTCAACGCTTCCGCCGAGTGCAGCGAGAAGATTCTCTACCGCATCCTGCATCATGCCGTAGCGGGTTTCGTGGGTGGCAGAACCGATATGCGGCAGCGTCACCACATTGGGCAGCGACAGCAGCGGAGAGTCAGCAGAGACCGGCTCCTGCTCAAATACATCCAGCCCGGCGGCATGCAGTTTGCCCGCCTGCAACGCGGCGATTAGCGCCTTCTCATCTACCACCGGCCCGCGACCCGCGTTGATCAGCACCGCATCCGGCTTCATCAGTTCAAGCTCGGCGGCACCGATCAGGTGGTGCGTCTCTTCTGTCAGCGGCAAACTGATGCAGACGAAATCACTCTGCTTCAGCAGCGCCTCCCGTTCGCAACGCTCCGCGCCAAAGCGCGACTGCGCCTCTTCATGCTCGCGGCGGGCGTTGTAGAGGATTTTCATGCCGAAGCCAAAGTGGGCGCGCTGCGCCAGCGCCATCCCGATACGTCCCATGCCGAGAATACCCAGCGTTTTATGGTGCACGTCGATGCCGAACTGCGCCGGACCGATGCTCTTCTGCCAGTTGCCCGCTTTGACCCAGGCATCCAGTTCCGGCACCCGACGCGCGGTGCTCAGTACCAGCGCCATCATGGTGTCCGCCACGGTTTCGGTCAGCACGGTCGGCGTGTGCATCAGCACCACGTGACGCTGATTCAGCGCATCCACATCAAAATTGTCATAACCTACAGAGACGCTGGAGCAGACGCGCAGATTGGGCATCTTCGCCAGCAGATCGCCATTCACTTTACCGCCCGATCCCAGCAGACCTTCTGCCTGCCGGAACGCCGCAGCATGTTCCTGCTGGCTTTCCGGCGAGAGATCGCTGATTTCCGTCACGTCACACTGTTCAGCCAGGCGCGCATAGAGATCGTCAGGCAGTTTTTTATAAAGAATTACAGCGGGTTTCATTCGGTGGCTCCCGGTCAATAAGTAGCGGGCGGCTCGCAGGCCGCCCGGAGAAATAGAGGCTAACGTTTACGCTTTCAGGCGGGTTTCGCACCCTGCAGCGGCGGCGCTTTGTTCTGCGCCGGTTTCACAATCAGCGTCAGCCACACCGAAACCAGCAGGGCCGATCCCATAAAGATGTAGGACGCGGACGGGCTGCCGGTGGCTCCATTAAGATAGCCGACAATCCATGAACCGATAAACGACCCCAGCGCACCCATACTGTTAATCAGCGCCATTGCGCCACCGGCGACATTGCGTGGCAGCATCTCAGGAATAATGGCGAAGAACGGCCCGTAAGGCGCATACATCGCGGCACCGGCAATCACTAACAGGGTGTAGGACATCCAGAAATTGTTCGACCCCACCAGATAAGAGCCGAGGAACGCCAGCGCGCCCACCAGCAGCAGCGGCCAGACGAACAGCTTACGGTTCTGGGTTTTATCCGACGCCCACGAGACCACCACCATCGCAATGGTCGCCGCCAGATAAGGCACCGCGGAGAGCCAGCCCGCTTCTACCATGCCCATCTGCGTGCCGTTACGCAGAATCGACGGCAGCCACAGCACAAAGCCATAGACGCCGATGCTCCAGGCAAAATATTGCAGGCAGAGAATGATCACGTTGCGGTTGCGGAACGCTTCGCTGTAGTTGCGCACCGCTTTAATATTTTCCTGCTCTTTCTGCAGTTCAGCCTGCAACGCTGCTTTCTCGGCATCGCTCATCCAGCGCGCCTGCGCCGGCTTATCCTGCACCAGGAACCACCAGGCGATCGCCCAGACCACCGCCGGAATCCCTTCGAAGATAAACATCTCACGCCAGCCAAACGATTCGATCAGATAGCCTGACACGACCGACATCCACAACACCGTGACCGGATTACCCAGAATCAGGAAGGTGTTGGCGCGTGAACGTTCCGATTTGGTAAACCAGTTGCTGATGTAGATCAGCATCGCGGGCATCACCGCGGCTTCCACCACGCCCAGAATAAAGCGAATGGCCGCCAGCATCGGAATATTGCTGACCACGCCGGTCAGTGAGGCACAGCCGCCCCACAGGATCAGGCACCAGAAGATCAGTTTCTTGACGCTGCGGCGTTCGGCGTAAATTGCACCCGGGATCTGGAAAAAGAAGTAACCCAGGAAGAACAGCGCACCCAGCAGCGAGGACATGCCTTTGGTGATGCCGAGGTCGTCATTAATTCCGGCAGCAGAAGCGAAGCTAAAATTTGCACGATCGAGATACGCCAGGCTGTAGGTGATAAACACGATGGGCATGATGAACCACCAGCGTTTTGGCGCGATTGTCTGCTTTTTCATCGGGAACTCCTGTGACTGTAGAGGGGCGCGAACTACACGTCGCCCAGTTGCTGACGCGTCGGCAGACCTTCGCTGTCACCAATGACCTGAATCGCCATCGAACCAATTTTATTGCCGCGACGAATTGCCTGCGGCAGCGACTGACCTTCCAGCAGGGCGCTGATGACGCCAACGGCAAAGCCGTCTCCGGCGCCCACGGTATCCACCACGTTGTCGACTTTGATCGCCTCAACCTGGCCCTGCTCACCCTGCGCCGTTTTATACCAGGCACCGTCACAACCGGTTTTAATCACAACCGCTTTCACGCCCTTATCGAGATAGAAATCCGCGATCGCTTCTGGCTGACGATAGCCGGTCAGAATCAGCCCCTCTTTTTCGCCCGGCAGTACCCAGTCGGCATACTCCGCCAGCAGATTGAGCTGCTTACGCATCTCCTCTTCGCTGCGCCACAGCACCGGCCGCAGGTTAGGGTCAAACGAGATAGTTTTACCGCGCGCACGCATCTCTTTGGCGGTGTGCTTCAGCAGCTCCAGCGAACTTTCTGACAGCGCGGCTGCCACACCGCTCAGGTGCAGATGACGCGCCGAACCAAAATAGTCCGCGTCAAAATCGTCGACCGACAGATGGCTGGCCGCCGAACCTTTACGAAAATATTCCACCAGCGGATCAGAACCGTCATCGACTTTGGACTTGAGCTGAAAACCGGTGGGATGGCGCTTATCGACCGTCACCCGGGCGTGGTCGATACTCTCTTTTTCCAGCTGCTGGCAGATAAACCGGCCAAACGCGTCATCGCCAATACGACTGACCCAGCCCACTTTCAGGCCAAGACGTGCCAGGCCGGTCGCCACATTGAGCTCAGCGCCCGCGGCGCGTTTAACAAAGGTCTCTGCTGCGGCCAGGTCGCCGGTTTCACGGGCGATGAACATCGCCATCGCTTCACCGATAGTGACCACATCAAGCGGCCCGTTGTGATGAGTGTGCGTCATATCTGTTCCTTACACGTTACGCAGCAGCGACACGTAGTGGCGTGTCACCGCAGTGAGATCGTCGCCTTCCAGCGGAAATTCAATACCGCGCGGTGCCTGTGCGGGCAACTGTTGCAGCAGTGCGCGCCAGTGGTCGTCAGCCTCATCCAGCGCAATCGCGCGGTAGCTATCCTGGTGCGCCACGGCGGCTTTGACATGCACATAGCCCACCTGTGCAGCCAGCAGCTGCGCCGCCTGATCGGCATCCTCACCGGTCCAGCACCAGTTACCCATATCAAAGGTCATGCTGATCGGCAGATTCGCTTCCCTGACCGCCGTAAAAAACGCAACTGACGGAGCCAGTCGGCCATGTTCAGTCTGGTCGTTTTCCACCGTCAGCTGAAACGGCAGATCCGCCAGCAGCGCCTGCAACGCTTCGCGAGGCAGCGCACCGGTGAACGCTCCCAGCGCCACTTTCAGCCGCTGAGCGTTTAACTGGCGTGCTTCTTCAACGTAGTGGGTTATACGGGGATTGATTTCGCCGCCGTCACAAAACAGCGTATCGGGCACCGAATAGCTGCTGTGCAGCTGATGCTGCGCCACCGCCCGGGCCAGTGCTGGCAGATCGGCCAGCGCCGCGTCATCAAGCAGTTCGCGGCGGATTTCGACCCCGTCAGCGCCCGCCTGCTGGATAATCGGCAGCAGCGCACGCTGACCGCCGAGAGCGACAATCTGTGCGTGGCCATAAGCGGCGGTCACCACGATGATGTCAGGTTTCATGTTCTACTCCATGGCAGGGTTCTGCCCATAACGAATACAAAAACCCTAAATGGAACCGGTTCCAAAGCAAAGCAGCAAACTGTGAAATTATGATCGTGCTCACGAAGCGAGCACGTAAACAGGCTTTTAAGCACAAAAGGGCAGGATTGTACGCTAAGTGGATTTTTGATGAGGTTTGATGAGTGCAGACGAGTTTATTGGTCTATCGGATAGATACTGATATCCAGACATTTGCGGTGTTAAAACAGCAACAATGTGATTAACGTGAAACTAATCGATAACGTATCAACTTTATAGAATCAAAAGTTGCTGGTTAGGAAGTTTACATACGTATCCATTCCATTGTGTTTAAAATCCTTTTATAGTCGGGAAAAAAATCACAAACGGAGCGTTTGATGAAATGCAATCTAATACCCTTACTTGTTATTTCAATGTTATCAACGGCCTCAACTTAGTCCATTAAGTAACTTGAAAAGGAATTATGCGCCGTTAATTTACTCTCGACTGGTTTAATGGTTTTGTCGCAAGAAAATGCCGCAACAAATAATATACGAAAAAGCATTAACAGTTAACAATCCCGTAAATATATTTCAAACGATAATAGAAGATGCAACATCCTCTCCTGAATCCAAGGCCTATGACGCTTGTGGTCTTAGGGAGAAAAAAAATCAGACAAAATAAAAATAAAAAAAGAATATGAAGACTTGAGTGTCACGCTATTAACAGGCGACATACTCAAACAGGAACCTTTAGGAAAGGTTATTAGGAATATAATGTTACACGGATGCAAATAAAGGAGATTTAAAAATGAAAGGCTTAGAAAGGAAAGAAACAGAACGTGTTACTGGTGCAATGAATTTAAACGACTTAAGAGAATCAATGAACACCATTAATCTTAATGGAGTCAATCAAGAAAATGGATTGATGCAGCAAACGTCTGCTGGAAGCCAGGCATACCATCAATCATCATGTTCCCTGGTGGATATTATATCACTGGATTACGTTTTTAATACCGAAAAGAAGCCCGTCTTCAGTAGCGTTGCGGTTTCATGATTTCATATCTAATTCAGTTACTGGAAGCGACTTCGATACACGGCGTAGCAATATCTACCCAAACGACTGTGTGACCCGCTCTGGTATTCCTCCTGCTGACTTAAGTCCGGAGCCAGAGTGGTTGCAGCAACAGATAAATCACGATAGCTCCAGGCAGGGGCAGATTCGTTAACGAATAACAGAGATGAATTATGGATTTTTTCGAACGACTGGAGCGGGTCGACCTGGCAGTAAACCGGTTTTATGCCCGCCGAAAAGTGTGGATCTGGGGTGTGCTGTCGCTGCCGGTGGTGTTTCTGCTCGGGTGGATAGTGTGGGTGATGTTCTGGGCCCCGCCGGCGGGCGGCGTGACGCTGATTATTCACAGTAAAATCGATCGGCCTATTCTGGGGTTCAGCGTGAACGGTGTCGCTGGGGGGAATGCTAGCGCTCATGATCCGAATAATAAATATACAAATGAAAGCGGCGGTGCGACAACCTGCTGCGGCAGTATCAGCGGGAAGAGCGCCGAGGTGATCTGGACGCTCAGCGTCACCGGGCCCCAGTACGAGGCGGGGATGCGACCGGAGCAGCGGCGGGTGGTGATGCCATTGCCTGAGCGTAAGCGGGGCGAGAACGATCTGCATGTTTACTTTTTACCGGGAGATAAGGTGTTACTGGGATGGAGTGATAACGCGTTCTCGCCCTACGATCCGCGCAGCCCGCACTATACCCCCTCGGAGCTTCTTAAAGTAAAATAGCTATGGGAATGGATTTGGATGCGATTATCGCGGCGGCGAACCGGGCGCAGCAGTCCTGCGACTACCGACTGGGGAACTGCTCGCGGGTGCTGCATATTGGGTTCTTTTTTGACGGTGTGGGGCGCAATATTGAGCAGGACGCGCCAGCGAACCGGCTGAGCAATATTGCCCGTTTGTTCAGAGCTTACCCAGAAGAAGAAAATAAAACGGACTTAGTTGCATATAAAAAGCACTACATATCCGGGTTGGGCACGCCGTTTGATGAGGCGACGGCAGAACGGCTTCAGGGGATAATGGATAAGTCTCTGGGCTCGCTGCTGGAAGATCTGAAGCACAAGCCCGTGGATATGACCAAAGAGGCCTTTCAGTCGTCAGTAGGCGGTGCCAGCGGCAAAGACGTACTGACGGAGATGAAGGACACGCTGCTGACCCCGAAGGGGCGGCTGGGGATTTTGAAGGACTCGGCGGTGAATGCCCTCAAGCGGGTGAGCATTGAGGCGACGCCGTGGTTGCGCGACTCGGCCTTTATGGCCTACAACTTTGTGACCGGCGCGGATACGCGCCTTAACAGCACGAAAATGCGCTTTGAGCAGTCATTTGAGGAGGCGGTAAAAGGCGAGGATGTTCCCGTGCGGCTGATTTCGGTGTCCGTTTTTGGTTTTGACATGGGCGGCACGCTGGCCCGGCAGTTTATCGATATGCTGCTGGGTGAGATATGCGACCAAAAAACGAGTGGAAACCCTACCTTTCGCGGCGTCCCGGTCGACATCGTGTTTGCCGGGCTGTTTGACTGCTCGCGGGATACGCCGGAGAGCAGCGATGACGGTCTGGACTATGCGGCGTCGGCGGTCAGCTGGCTACCCGGCCCGGTCGCGAAAACGGCAGGAACGGTGGGGGCGTTGTTCGGACGAAAATATCTTGAGCATATGTCTCCGCTGCCGGAGGAGGTCAAAAAATCGATGCACCTGGTGGCGGCCCATGAACGGCGACGCTGGCGGTGCGTGTACCGTACCGGTCGGGAAGGTTACGGGCATCAGGAGATGCTGATGCCGGGGTGCAGCGAGGATATCGGGGGCGGGCTGAAACCGGATGTACAGAAGCCGAGCGCGGAGCTGTGCCGGGTGTCGCTGAGAAAAATGTACGCGGAGGCCATGAAGGCCACCGTGCCCTTTCCTGATTTCAGCACGCTGTACAAGACCGACCGACTGGTATGGTCTTATTTCGACCTAAGTGACGGGGTGGAAAACCAGTCTGCCGGACAGTGGGTAAGCCGCTATCAGAAAGCTATTCCTGATAAATTGCTCGGCTACCCGGCGATGAACAGGCATCTGGACAGCTATTTTGAATGGCTGGGTAAACAGCACTATGAGTACAAGAGTGAGCTTCGCCGCCTGGAAAGTATTCAGTACGGCATTCTGTCGTCTCCCGGCGCGTCAATGGGACTGGCGGGGATTACTCCGCAGGCCAGACAGGCGTCGGGAGAGGTAGCTGAAGATATCCGTATTCTGAAAAAACACTGGGGCTGGCTCTCGGATGTGGTCAACGCGGCGAATATTTTGCTCACCAGAAAGATGAGTTCTCCGCCTCAGATGTTTCTGGAGAATGTTTATGAACCGGCCTGTGTCCGGGCGAGGCATTTTATTGAATGCGGAACCGCAGGGTTTGACGGAAAGCCGCTGCCGGTGATGTGGTACAGAGCACCGGAAGCCCTTTATGCGTGGTTTGTGCATGATGTGCAGCGTACTGAAGGCATCAATGACGGGTATTTTTCTGTGCGCTGGACAGAGCCACTGATATAGCAGAACTGACCATCGTTCAAAGGGTCTTCCTGAGACCCTTTTATCTGCGCGTGATTCGATCAACGTAAAAAAGACCAGGAATGGTAAGTATCCATAGGATAAATCATAGGATTACGTTCTTAGCATGCGTTACGTTTCATCAGGCTTCAAACTTCGCAGCTGAATGAAATTCAGTTAAGAGGCTGGCTGGAGCCGCGAACGATTAGTTCGCCAGAGAAGACCTGCTCGGCAACCGGTAATCCGCTGCCTTCGATGCGCGTAATCAGGCGTTCCAGCGCACTGTAGCCAATCTGCCAGGTGGGTTGTTTCAGCGTGGTGATACCCACACCGGCCAGCGCCGCCCACTCCAGTTCGTCAAAACCGAGCAGGCCGATATCGCGGCCCCAGTGCAGATTGAGTCGCTGTAGCGATCGCGCTACCTGCAGCGTCAGCGCCCCGTTGGCGACCATCACTGCGCAACGTTTGCCGGTGTGACGCTGATGAAAGGCCAGTAGCGCCTGATCCAGCGCAGCGGGCTGGTGCAGCGCCACCTCGGTATTCTCATGCTCAACCTGCGGATGCTCTGCCAGTAGCTGGCGGAAGGCCTGCAGGCGCTCACGGCGCGTGTTGACGCTGCCCAGCGGCTCGCTAAGAAACAGCAGCGCATCGTAGCCATTGTCGACCAGATGCCGCGTTGCCGTTTCGGCTGCCTCGGCATTGTTCAGGCCCACCACATCGCAGGGAAAATCGGGGATTTTACGGTCAATCAGCACCATCGGCAGCAGGGATTGTTGCAGATGGTTCAGCACCTCTTCACGCATCCCGACGGCGTTAACCACAATGCCCTCAACCTGATAGCTGCTCAGCAATTGCAGATAGTGCTGCTCCAGATCCACTTCGTTATTGGTGTTACACATCAGCAGCGTGAAGCCCTGCTCGCGGCAGGCGGCTTCAATACCGCTCATGACATCAACAGAATAGGGATTGGTGATATCGGCGATAATCAGCCCAATCAGCCGGGTACGTCCGCGCTTCAGGCCGCGCGCCATCTGGCTCGGGCGATAGCTGAGATCAGCAATAGCCTGTTCGATCCGCGCTTTCAGACCGGCAGAAAGCAGATGCAGTTCACCATTGAGATAGCGTGAAACGCTGGTTTTACCGGTTCGTGCCGCGTGAGCAACATCGCTGATAGTGGCGCGAGGCGGCCTGATTTTCATGAGATATCCTGCGTAATAAGAAACCAGGCAGAGACTAGCACAAGCAAAGCCCGGCGCAAAAAGCGCTACGCCGGTAATTGCAGCCAGGGTTGCCACAGGGTCTGTAACGTTTCCGGCGGTGCGCCATCAATCAGCTGGATGACCATTTCAGCCACCTGTTCACCGGCCTGATGCGGCGTCGCCTGGCAAATGGCGACAATGGGATGATCGAGAATCGCATCTCGCGGCAATCCTTCCCAGCCCGCCAGCAGAATGGCACCCTCGCCCGCGGCACGCCCGGCCAGTTGCAGCGCCAGGGCTGCTCCTTCAGCCAGCGCAGCGCAGTCGGTGATGATCACTTCCGGTACTGGCCCCTCTGCAAGCCACTCCCGCGTTTGCTGATAGCCGGCGCGGCGTGACGGCGCGACCGCCGCCATCGCATAAGGGGCAACTTCCCCCAGCGCCGTCAGATACCCCTGACGCCGGTCACGTACCCGCGTACTGTTTTCATTGCTGCCAAGCCAGGCTATCCGCTGCCGTCCCTGCGCCAGCGACCAGCCCACCGCCAGCTGTGAACCGGCCAGGTGATCAACATCAAACCAGGCATAGGTCGATGGCAGATCGCTGCGGCCCAGCGTCAGAAAGCGAAAATTGGTCTGAAGCAGCGAATGAAGCCGACTGTCTTCTGGCGTGGTGTGGCCGACAATCAGGGCATCAACTGCCCCACTGCGTAGCAGGCGTGTCAGGGTCGACTGACTCTGCTGCTGCTTATCCGCCAGCAACAACAGGTTAATGTCATAACGGGCAAGATGATGATCCAGCGCCAGCAACATGTCGCTAAAATCGCTGCCACTCAGGGGAGAAGCATTGATCGGGTAGACGAATCCCACCGCGTTAGCACGGCCGGTTTTCAGACGCCGGGCAGCCGCATTAGGCCGGTAGCCACGCCGCTGCGCTTCTTCTTCGATGCGTTTACGCGTCTCCTGAGCGACATCCTGATAACCGTTGAGGGCGCGGCTGACGGTCGTTACGGAAAGACCTAAAACCGCAGCGATGGCTTTAAGAGACATGGGAAGGCATCCATTGATCAATTTTTGATCAGACTATCATAAAGCCTCTGCTGGCTCTATTCGCAGAAACATTACTGATACTTTTAACGCGCTGCTTTACAGAAAAAGGCGCCCCCGGGCGGGGGCGTCCGCAATTATCCCAGCGGGCTGAGCGTGATCTCAACACGACGGTTTTGTGCTTTGCCTGCTTCGGTGCTGTTGCTGGCAACCGGATTATCCGGGCCTGCACCCAGTGTGCGCAGGCGATCGCTGGCAACACCCTGCACGATTAACGCGCTGGCGACGCTTTCAGCACGCTGTTGTGACAGACGCATGTTCAGCGCGCGGGTGCCGGTGCTGTCGGTATAACCCACTACGTTTACCGCGGTTTTTGGATACTCTTTCAGCACCATTGAAACACCGGTCAGGGTGTTCGCGCCGGCAGGCTTCAGATTGCTGCTGCTGGAGTCGAAGGTGACATTGTTTGGCATATTCAGGACGATGTTATCGCCATTACGGGTCACGCTGACGCCCGTACCGCGCATCTTGTCGCGCAGTTTCGCTTCCTGCACATCCATGTAGTAGCCCACGCCGCCGCCCAGTGCAGCTCCGCCTGCAGCACCAATCAGTGCACCTTTACGGCGATCTTTCTTCGACGAGGAGAGTACGCCGACACCGGCACCCACTAACGCACCCAGGCCTGCGCCCACACCTGACTTACCCGCCTGAGATTCGCCGGTGTAAGGATTGGTGGTACAACCTGGCAGGGCCAGACTGCCGCTTAGTAACAAGGTGATGGCGATTAATTTCTTCTGCATTTTTGTTCCCTTACATTCGACACACAGGGGAAAACCTTTCCCATAAGTGGCACGATTATGCCGCCTGGCGCTCGGGAATGTAGTGAGGAAAAATCCTGATTTAGCGGGAATTACGCCTTTTGGTTGTCAGGATGGCAAAAACAGTTGCTCTGATGGTCGTTTATCAGCCCGCAGGCCTGCATAAAGGAGTAGCAGATTGTGGGGCCGATGAATTTGAAACCACGCTGCTTTAACGCCTTTGAGAGCGTAATGGCCTGCTCTGACGTGGTGGGAGCCTGGCTATAGTCGGGATAATGGTGAATGATTTGTACGTTATCGACAAATTGCCAGACGAAGTGGCCGAAATCCTCTCCTTGCGCTTCCATCTGGAGATAAGCACGGGCGTTGGCGATAATTGCCGCGATTTTACCGGCGTGGCGGATAATGCCGCTGTTGAGCATCAGCGTGTCGATCTCTGCCGCATCCATCTGTGCAATCGCCTGCGGATCAAACTGGTGAAACGCCGCCCGATAGTTTTCCCGCTTTTTCAGCACGGTAATCCAGGATAACCCCGCCTGCTGTCCTTCCAGACAGAGCATCTCAAACAACGCACGCTTGTCTCTCTGCGCCACACCCCATTCCCTGTCGTGATAAGCCAGATAGAGGGGGTCCTGCGTTACCCAACCACATCGTTGCATCGCTTTGTTCCTTTATAACGAGAATATTTTAGCGGTCCGCTTGATCTTAGAATTAATCGGTTGATAGTTAAACGATCACCGGTTAAATAACAGAGACGGGCCGAAATTTAATTTAAACGCCGGATAATAACTTCAGCCTTGCCTGGAGAAGCGATGTTGCCGAGAAGCGGTTGGAAAGGTCTGCGGATCTGCTGTGCTGTATGGCTGTTAATCTTAACGCAACCGACTTTTGCGCGCGGCGGCATCTCTGCGCCTCAGCATCCCGACTTTCTGCCCGACTACGATACGATTCTGGCGGAGAAGATCGCCCTGACGCCACTCGCCTTCAGCGATGAGAGCCGCGCCCTGTTTGAAGCCGCCATCAACTCTCCTACCGCGTCCCCCATCGCGCTCCACAGTGAAACCGGCAGCGTAGGCACTACCCCGCTGGGAAAACGCTATCGGGCTGGGGTTGACCTGCCCATCGCCCCGTCATTTACCACCGGGCCGGTAGCGCAGTATGCGGTCGATCCGCAGCAGATGAACTGTCTGCAATGTGACTACAGCGATCAACAGAGTCGTGAGCAGAGCGCCAGCGTCGGCTGGCGCATCGATTCGCAGCAGGGATGGATATCGCCCTGGGCGCAGCTGAGTTATCACTATCTGCTGGCAGACACGCCACAGAACTCCCGGCGTGAGGCGACGAACGGCACCGATCAGTCCGAAGGCATCGATCTGAGCATCGGTGCACAAATGCCTCTGAACGATAATCTGGCGGCTTTCGCCGCGTTTTCACAAAGCGAAGCGCTGAATAACCAGGAGCAGCAACTTTACACCTTTGGCTTCAGCGCCAGCTTCTGACCGGGGCATGAAAAGAGAAAGGGAATCGGGCGTTTAAAATATAATGAGTCCGCTAATCATTATACTGGTAACACTATGCGCAACGATTTGACAATTATTGGCCGCGAAATGACGGTCTTCATACTGGCAGCACTCTTTCTCGCTCTGATGATATTGCCCATCTATATTGATGTGGCCTGGATGAATGATGCGCTGCACGAAACCTCTTTTACTGAAACTACCCAGGAAATCATGCTGGCGGTGATTGCCGCCCTGTTCTTTATTGCGGCCCAGCGCCGTCCGGCTCAGCGCGGCGCGCTGACCTTAGTGGCGGGCTTCTATAGCTGTATGCTGATCCGTGAGCTCGACTTTGTGTTTGATGCCATCCAGCATGGCAGCTGGATCTGGTTCGCCCTGGCGGTGACGGCCGGTTGCCTGGCCGTCGCGCTGCGGACGCCGAAAAAAACCCTGCACGCGCTGGCCAGGCTGCTGCAACACCGCAGCTGGCCGGTAATGGCCTCCGGCTTTTTAGTGGTGCTGGTCTTCTCCCGCCTGTTTGGCATTCATGCGTTGTGGCAGCACCTGATGCTGGGGGATTACAACCGCGTGGTGAAAAACATGGCCGAAGAGGGCACCGAACTGCTGGGTTACGGCCTGTGCTGGCTGGCCTCGGTTCGCTATCTATGGCAGACCCGTCCGGCCGCCGCTGCCGTCAGCGTGCACGCCACCGAATCTGCACCGGCCCGTCACGCCACGTCTCCGGTCACCTCGCACTGATCCGCACTCTTGCTTTTTAAGCGATCCGCATCATTAAAAAAGGTACAATAAACACTTCTGCGTCGGCGACGGGTTCCCGGCGCAAGGTGTTCGTTAACCTCAGGTCTTTTCATGTCAGCTAAAATCTTAACTTCAACGCTCATTGGCCTGGATGCCTTCCGACA
Source organism: Pantoea sp. E956-1 (assembly GCF_982223955.1). Classification (NCBI taxonomy): domain Bacteria; kingdom Pseudomonadati; phylum Pseudomonadota; class Gammaproteobacteria; order Enterobacterales; family Erwiniaceae; genus Pantoea; species Pantoea sp. E956-1. Next base: position 200,518 of record NZ_CEUYZP010000007.1, read on the forward strand.
GGATCCGCTGACTGCCCTGCAGCAGGCGGAAAAGGGCACGCTGGCGGTGTTAGATAATTATGCGCCGGTGATGTACGCCATCACCCCGGCGCGTCTGGCTGAGCTGCTGGCGCTGGAAGCCGCCGCCCGGCAGCCGAATGATGTGGCGCTGGATGACAGCCTGTATGACGATTCCCCCGCCGCGATCCATACGCCGGCAGGTAAGTTCGCCATGTTTCAGGGCTGGCAGCCGGATGCCGACTTTACGCGCCAGGCCGCGATCTGGGGTGTGTCGCTGGGCGAACCAGTGACCCCCAGCGAGCTGGCGGCCTTTGTGGCCTACTGGCAGGCGGAAGGCCGGATGTTCCATCATGTACAGTGGCAACAGAAACTGGCACGCAGCATTCAGATGAACCGTGCCGCAAACGGCGGGCAACCGAAGCGTGATATCACGCAGTTGCCCGATCCTGACCGTACCATTCCCGATGGTTTCCGAGGTGAATGATGAAAACGCCAAACGATCTCTTTAACCGTCTGAAAAAAATGATGCCCGCAGGCACCCGTCCTAAATTTGCCAATGGCGAAGAGCTGCTGGCGTGGAATCAGGAGCAGGGCCGCCTGCGATCAGAGGCGATTGTGCGTGAGAACCGCGCAATGAAAATGCAGCGCGTAATGGGCCGTTCCGGCATTCGCGAGCTGCATATGAACTGCTCATTTGATAATTACCGGGTAGAGAATGAGGGGCAGCGCAAAGCGCTGGAACTGGCGCGTCAGTATGCCGCTGAATTTGATGGCAGCATCGCCAGTTTTGTCTTTTCAGGCCGTCCCGGCACCGGTAAAAACCATCTGGCCGCCGCGATTGGTAATGACCTGATCCTGCGCGGTAAAAGCGTGCTGATCGTGACGGTTGCCGATCTGATGTCGAGCATGAAGGGCACCTTCAGCGGCAGCAGCGGCATTACCGAAGAGCGGCTGATTCAGGATCTCAGCAGTGTTGATCTGCTGGTGATTGATGAGATCGGTATGCAGAGCGAATCGCGCTACGAAAAAGTGATTATTAACCAGATTGTCGATCGCCGATCCTCCTCGAAACGACCGACCGGTATGTTATCCAACCTCGACCATGCGGGCATGAATACGCTGCTGGGCGAGCGTGTCATGGACCGTATGCGCCTCGGCAACAGCCTGTGGGTGCGCTTCGACTGGGAAAGCTATCGTAGTCGGGTACGCGGCGACGAATATTAAACAGTGACCCGGCAGCGCCGGGTCACTGCGCTCATCGGGCCTGAAGCCCCTCGTCACAGCGACGAGCTACACCGCCTTGTCCTTCCGCCCATGCCGGCGCAGCCGGACACGCTGAATCAGGATCATCCCGACGCCCGGCCACTGGTGCAGCAGAAAACCCGGCGTTAATCCCACGATCTGATCGCGGTCACGATCTTAGCCACAGGCGATCGGGTTGTGTGAAACCGCCCGCAAAAGTGTGGGATGTGGAATACGTATGGGCTGATACACTCAATTCTTACTCCTCTGTTGAGTGAACCCGTAATGAAAACGAACGGTAAAGGCCCTGCACTACTGCGATTGAATAACCAGAAACGGGTGATGACTCAGCTGCGTAAGCTGCGCGTGACGTCGCGTCAGGATCTGGCGGAGACGCTGACACTCAGCAAAAACACCGTATCCTTAATCATTGATGACCTGCTGGAGCAGGGCCTGATAGAAGAGCTGGGGCCGGTCAGCGTGGCGGCGGCCGGACGGCCTAAAATCGGAATTACCCTGCGACCGGAAAAGCTCAAGAGCGCAGGCATCATGGTGGAACGCAACGTTATCCACTGGCGGGTCTGCGACTATTTTTCACAGGTACTGGCTGAAAAGACGCTGCGCACCGATACCAGTAACCCGACCCGACTGCTGGCTGAACTGTCGATGCTGTGCCGTGAACTGGTGGAAAGCTATCCTGATTTGCTCGGCATTGGCCTGGGTTTTCCCGGTATCGTCGATCCCCGGCGCGGCTGGATGCATATTTCATTGCCCCTCGAATGGCAGGATGTTGACCTGCTGGTCGCGCTGAGTAAGCACGTCAGTCTCCCCATCCGCATTATGAATAATGTCAAAGCCGCTGCGTTGCTGGCGGTACAGCAGCGTGGATTATCTGTGGAGAGCGGTCACTTTTATCTGCGTATTTCCGAAGGAATTGGCGGCGCACTGGTACAGCATGGCGAAGTATTTACCGGGCACAGCTGGACGGCGGGCGAGGCGGGACATCTGGTTGTCCAGCCTGACGGCCCGCGTTGCAGCTGTGGCCGCCGCGGTTGCCTGGAAGCACTGGTCAGCCAGCCTGCGGTTAAACAGCAGCTGGCGCAGCGTCAGCCTGGCCTGAGCTGGCAGCACCGCGACAGTGCGCCGCGCGTGGTGGATGAGGTGATGGCGCAGGCGGGTGGCTATCTGGGCGCGGCGCTGAGTCAGATTATGCTGCTGCTCAATCCCGCTACCATCATCATTGATAGTCCGTGGAACGCCAGTGAGGTCTTCTGCAAGGCGGTGCGCACTACCGCACACGGCAACGCGCTGGCCTTTACCGCCGCACATACCCTGCTGCACTTTCCTGAGCAGCGGATCGATCCGGCCAACGGGCTGGCGCTGGCGGTACTGGAGCAGAGTGAGCAGCGGATGATCTAGTGGCTCAGGCCGCTCTGATTCATCCGGTTTCCATCCACCTCAGACTGAATGCTTCCCCTACAATACATTCTCCCCAAAATGCTGGCGATACTCTTTTGGCGTGGTGTCGTAGCTTTTGCGGAACACCGAATAGAAGTATTGCAGCGACGGATAGCCGCACATCTGCGAGATCTCATTGATGTTGAGCGATGAAGAAGCCAGCAGCTCGCGCGCTTTCTCCAGTTTTTCACGGTGGATCATCGCATGAAGGGTGTCGCCGGTCTCATCCCGAAAGCGTTTTTCCAGATTAGAGCGCGACAGCCCGACGGCATCCAGCACCTGCTCCACTTTAATCCCCTTACAGGCGTTGAAGCGGATGTAGTGCATCGCCTGAATCACCGCCGGATCGCGCAGTGAACGGAAGTCGGTAGAGCGCCGGGCGATGACTTTCACCGGCGGCACCAGGATGCGCTGAAGCGGTAAGGGCTGCTTATCCAGCAGCCGATGCAGCAGTTTGGCCGCCTGATAGCCCATCTGTCGCGAGCCCTGCGCCACGGACGAGAGCGCCACGCGTGACAGATAGCGGGTCAGCTCCTCATTATCAATCCCGATCACCGTAAGCTTCTCCGGCACCGGGATTTTCAGGTGTTCGCACGCCTGCAGCAGGTGTCGCGCCCGTGAATCCGTGACGGCGATAATGCCGGTTTGCGGCGGCAGCGTCTGCAGCCAGTCGGCGAGACGGTTCTGGGCGTGCTGCCAGTTTTCCGGCGCGGTTTCCATGCCCTGATAGACCACGCCCTGATAGCGCTCACGTCCCACCAGCTGGCGAAACGCCTGTTCACGCTCCTGTGCCCAGCGCTTGCCGCTGGAGGCCGGTAAACCATAGAAGGCAAAGCGGTTGATGCCCTTCTCTTTCAGATGCAGAAAGGCTTTCTCCACCAGCGCGGCGTTGTCAGTCGCGATATAGTGCACCGGCGGATAATCCTCCTGCCGGTGATAAGAGCCGCCAACGCCGACAATCGGCACGGAGACATTCGACAGCAGGGTTTCGATGGAGCGATCGTCGTAATCGGCGATCACCCCATCGCCCAGCCACTCCCGGATGTTGTCGATGCGGCAGCGGAAATCTTCCTCGATAAAGATATCCCAGTCAGTCTGCGACGCCTGCAGATACTCACCGACGCCCTCCACAACCTGACGGTCATACACTTTGTTGGCGTTAAACAGCAGGGTAATGCGATAGCGTTTCTCATGCATGATGGCGCGTTCCCTTAAATCCTCAGCGCATTGCATAACACGGCTGAAAGGGGCAAAAAAATTGTTTGCGCCACAATGTGATCGCCCGCGCGATTACACCCGACGCCGCGTTGCCGTATCCATCCACACCGCCAGCAGCAGAATCGCGCCTTTAACGATGTACTGCCAGAAAGTCGGCACATCCATCATGCTCATGCCGTTATCCAGCGAGGCCATAATAAACGCCCCCATGACTGCGCCCGCCACCGAACCCACGCCGCCCGCCAGGCTGGTGCCGCCGATGACACAGGCGGCGATGGCGTCGAGTTCCGCAATGTTACCCGCCGACGGCGAGCCTGCGCCCAGTCGTGAACTGAGGATCAGCCCGGCAATCGCCACCATCACACCGTTGATGGCAAACACCGCCAGCTTGGTACGTGCCACGTTAATGCCAGACAGGCGCGCAGCATCAATGTTGCCGCCGATGGCGTAGATACGACGGCCAAACGCGGTGCGGGTTGCCATAAACATGCCCGCCAGCAACAGCACGGCCAGCAGTAACACTGGCGTCGGCACGCCGCGATAGTCGTTGAGCAACCAGATGGCACCCAGCACTAAGATGGCGGTGATCGCCTGACGCCCGACTGTGCCGCTGGCTGCGCCCTGCGCCAGTCCGAGCTGCTGACGACGCAGCCGCAGCCGCCACTGCCACAACGTAAACAGCGCCAGACCAGCAACGCCAAAGCCGAAACCGACGCCGCCCGGCAGATAACTCTGACCAATTTGCGACATGCCCGGCGTGATCGGCGCAACCGTAGTGCCATCAGTAATCCCGACCAGAACACCGCGGAAAGCCAGCATCCCCGCCAGCGTCACGATAAACGAAGGCACTTTACGGTAGGCCACCCACCAGCCATTCCACGTGCCAAGCAGTAATCCCATCACCAGCGTTACCACGATGGTCAGCGGCAGCGGCCAGCCGAGCCAGACGTCAAATATCGCCGCCGCACCGCCCAGCAGGCCCATCATGGAACCCACTGACAGGTCGATCTCCGCCGAGATAATCACGAACACCATACCCACGGCCAGAATGCCGGTGATGGCGGTCTGGCGCAGCAGGTTAGAGACGTTACGCGCACTGAGCCACGAGCCGTCTGTGGTCCAGGTAAAGAACAATGCAATCAGCACAATTGCGCCCAGCATCACCAGAACCTGCAGATTGGGCAGTGTGAACCTGCCTGGTGACGGTTTGCCCGGCGTGCCGGAGAGGCGGCTTTGGGTAGTTTCACTTTTAAGCATAATGTTCACTCCGCAGGGCAGCTTCCATCACCTGCTCCTGAGTCAGGTTATCGTTAATCAAATCGGCTTTGATCTGCCCTTCATGCATCACCAGCACCCGATCGCTCAAGCCCAGTACTTCCGGCAGCTCAGAGGAAATCACAATCACCGCGATACCCTGCTGAACCAGCGCATTGATCAGCAGGTAGATCTCCTGACGTGCGCCCACATCAATGCCGCGCGTCGGTTCATCGAGGATCAGGATTTTTGGATTGAGCAGCAGACATTTCGCCAGAATCGCTTTCTGCTGGTTGCCGCCGCTCAAACGACCAATCGGCAGTTCTGAGGAGGAGGTTTTCACCCGCAGGCGGGTGATCGCGTCGTTGATCGCCTGCTGCTCCTGCGCTTCATCCAGCGTTGAGAGTCGGTGGCTGAACTGGTCCAGCGCCGCCAGGGTAATATTTTTGCCCACCGCCATCAGCGGCACGATGCCATCTTTTTTACGATCTTCCGGCACCATGGCGATGCCGTGCGCAATAGCGGCGCGGCAATCGGTGATGTTGACCGGTTTGTCATTAATCCAGATATCGCCCTGCCAGCGCCCCGGCCAGACGCCAAACAGACACTGCACCGTTTCAGTCCTGCCCGCGCCCACCAGCCCGGCGATGCCAAGGATTTCACCGCGTCTGAGCGTAAATGAGACATTGTTAACGCGGCGAATGTGGCGGTTGATCGGATGCCAGGCAGTGAGGTTTTCAACTTTGAGTATCACGTCGCCAATCTGATGCGGCGCGTGGGGATAGAGCGCGGTCAGCTCGCGTCCCACCATCATGGTGATGATGTCATCTTCGCTCAGGCCCGCGGCCGGACGGGTAGCAATATGCTGACCGTCACGAATCACGCAGATGGTGTCAGAGATCGCCTTAACCTCATTCAGCTTGTGTGAGATGTAGATGCAGGCGATGCCGTGTTCACGCAGATTACGGATGATGCCGAGCAGCACGTCCGTTTCCTGCTCCGTCAGGGAAGAGGTCGGCTCATCCAGAATCAGCAACCGGACCTGTTTGTTAAGGGCGCGGGCAATCTCCACCAGTTGCTGCTGCCCAAGTCCTAACTCACCGACCCGGGTAGCGGGAGAGACGTTCAGCCCGACCCGCGCCAGCAGTTGCTGGCAGCGCAGGGTCATGGTTTCATCATCCACCATGCCGAAACGGCTCAGTTCGGCACCGAGGAAGATGTTCTCCATCACCGTCAGTTGCCGCACCAGCGCCAGCTCCTGATGAATAATCACAATGCCTTTACGCTCGGTATCGCGAATGGTCTGCGCCTGAATGTCGTCGCCGGAGAAGTGAATCTGCCCTTCAAAATCGCCGTGCGGATAGAGTCCGCACAGGATTTTCATCAGCGTCGATTTGCCCGAGCCATTCTCACCACACAGCGACATCACTTCGCCCGCCTCAAGTTGCAGGCTGACATCATTCAGCGCCTTCACGGCACCGAAACGTTTGGTGATATTTTTCATTTCCAGCAGCATCGACTGTTCTCCCTCACGCTATGCGCAGTCAGAGTTCGCTCTGTTTGTGGAAACCGTCTTTCACCACGGTGCTTTCAATATTGTCTTTGTTGACCGGAATCGGCTTCAGCAGCCGTGACGGCACCTCTTTCAGACCATTGTTCAGCGTGCTGTTGCTGGCAGGTGTTTTGCCCTCGCCCAGCTCGACGGCAATTTTCGCCGCTTCGGTGGCGAGCTCAGTGATCGGTTTGTAAACCGTCATGGTCTGGGTGCCCGCTTTGATACGCTTTATGGCTGCCAGATCGGCATCCTGACCGGAGATCGCCACTTTTCCTGCCAGCCCCTGCGCGCTCAGAGCCTGAATCGCGCCGCCTGCGGTGGCATCGTTAGAGGCCACCACCGCATCAATATGATTGCCGTTGGCGGTCAGGGCATTTTCCATAATTTTCAGGGCATTTTCCGGCAGCCAGGCATCGACCCACTGGTCGCCAACAATTTTAATGCTGCCGTTATCAATATAGGGTTTTAACACCTTCATCTGTCCGGCACGGAACAGGCGTGCGTTATTATCCACAGGCGATCCGCCCATTAAAAAATAGTTACCCTTAGGCACCTGTTTCACAATGCTTTCGGCCTGCAACTCGCCCACTTTTTCATTATCGAAAGAGATATAAAAGTCGATATCGGCGTTATTTATCATTCGGTCATAGGCCAGCACTTTAATGCCTTCCCGTTTCGCTTCAGCGACAACGTTACTCAATACCTGACCGTTGTAGGGAATAATCACCAGCACATCGACACCACGATTAATCATATTTTCAATCTGCGACATCTGTGTCTCTTCGTTGCCGTTGGCTGACTGAACAAACACCTTAGCGCCCAGCGTCTCAGCCTGTTTTACGAAAATATCGCGGTCTTTCTGCCAGCGCTCGAGTCGCAAATCGTCAATCGCCATGCCGATCTTCACTTCTTTTGCCGCGCTGGTCTGGCTGAACAGCGCCAGCGCCGCACAGGCGGCGAGCAGTGCATGCTTCATCTTCATTGTGATCATCCTGTAGGTTGAGGCTATTGTCGTTTCAGGCCTATAAACCAGGCGGATGAATTGTTGCCCTTATTTTCCTGTTACAGCAATTACTGATTTTTATCCGGCTATTACGTTTTTTGGTTTATTTCATTTTTTTTGAGCGCGATCGAGGTTTTATCTTTTTCGGACAAGAGAGAGATAATGATAAACCACCCCGTAAATAACATTATTTTGCGAGCCAGCGCACAAATAATAATTATCTGACACCCGTAGTGAAATATCGTAATTGAGATGAGACAGCAGCCAATATCAAATATTGCTTCAACGCAGGCCATTCGGGTACTGATGCTAAGGAGCAAACCATGCACGCTTATTTCGATCAGATCGATCGGGTTCGTTATGAAGGCACCCAGTCGACTCATCCTCTCGCTTTCCGCCACTACAATCCCGATGAGGTAATCCTCGGCAAGACCATGGCGGAGCATCTGCGCTTTGCTGCCTGTTACTGGCACACCTTCTGCTGGAATGGCGCAGATATGTTTGGTGTCGGCGCTTTTGATCGTCCGTGGCAGAAAAGCGGAGATGCACTGCAGCAGGCAAAACTGAAAGCGGATGTGGCCTTTGAATTTTTCCACAAGCTGAATGTGCCGTGGTACTGCTTCCATGACGTTGATGTCTCACCAGAAGGCGATTCGCTGCACAGCTACAAAGAGAATTTTGCCGCCATGACCGATAAACTGCTGGAGAAGCAGCAGGAGACCGGCGTGAAACTACTGTGGGGCACGGCCAACTGCTTTACCCATCCGCGCTACGGAGCCGGGGCTGCCACCAATCCCGATCCTGACGTCTTTGCCTGGGCAGCGACGCAGGTCTGCAGCGCCATGCAGGCGACCAAAACCCTGGGCGGCGAAAACTATGTGTTGTGGGGCGGACGCGAAGGCTACGAAACTCTGCTGAATACCGATCTGCGCCAGGAGCGCGAGCAGATTGGCCGCTTTATGCAGATGGTGGTCGAGCACAAACACAAAATTGGCTTCCAGGGAACGCTGCTGATCGAACCGAAACCGCAGGAGCCGACCAAACATCAGTATGACTATGATGTCGCGACGGTTTATGGCTTCCTGAAACAGTTCGGACTGGAGAAAGAGATCAAGGTTAACGTTGAGGCGAACCATGCCACGCTGGCCGGTCACTCTTTCCATCATGAAATTGTGACGGCCATTGCGCTGGGCATTTTTGGTTCAGTGGATGCCAACCGCGGCGATCCGCAGTGCGGCTGGGATACCGATCAGTTCCCGGTCAGCGTGGAAGAGAATGCGCTGGTGATGTACGAAATTCTCAAGGCGGGCGGCTTTACCACTGGCGGTTTAAACTTTGATGCCAAAGTGCGTCGTCAGAGCACTGATAAATACGATCTCTTCTACGGTCATATTGGCGCGATGGATACCATGGCGCTGGCGCTGAAAGTCGCCGCTCGCATGATCAGCGATGGTGAACTCGATAAGCGTGTGGCACAGCGCTACAGCGGCTGGAATGGTGAGTTCGGCCAGCAAATTTTGAAAGGTGAGTTTTCACTGGAGGCACTGGCGGCGCATGCTCAGCAGCAGCAGCTCAATCCGCAGCATCAGAGCGGACGTCAGGAGCAGCTGGAAAATCTGGTGAATCACTACCTGTTTGATTTCTAACCCTTCAGGAGCAGAGCATGTTTATCGGGATCGATTTAGGCACCTCTGGCGTCAAAGTGGTGCTGACGGATGCACAAGGCAACGTGGTGGCGACGGAAACAGCGCCGCTGCAGGTTTCGCGTCCGCAGCCATTGTGGAGCGAGCAGGATCCCGAAAGCTGGTGGCAGGCGCTGGATTTGGCCATGCAGGCGCTAAGCGCGCAGCAGGATCTGCGCGCGGTGCAGGCCATCGGACTGAGCGGACAGATGCATGGTGCAACGCTGCTCGACAGGGCAAACCAGGTATTACGACCGGCCATGCTCTGGAACGATGGGCGCAGCGAGGCGCAGTGCCGGGAGCTGGAACAGAAGGTGCCAGATTCGCGGGCGATCACCGGCAACCTGATGATGCCCGGCTTCACGGCTCCCAAGCTGCTGTGGGTTCAGCAACATGAACCGGCAATATTCAGTCAGATCGCTCACGTGCTGTTGCCCAAAGATTATCTGCGCTGGCGATTAAGTGGCGATTTCGCCACCGATATGTCAGATGCCGCAGGCACGATGTGGCTGGATGTGGCGCAGCGTGACTGGAGCGATGCGATGCTGCACGCCTGCGACCTCAGCCGCGATCAGATGCCGCAACTCTATGAAGGCAATGCCCTGACCGGCACCTTACATGCTGAACTGGCCGCGCGCTGGAAGATGAACGCGGTGCCGCTGGCGGCGGGCGGCGGCGACAATGCTGCGGGTGCGATTGGTGTCGGCATGACTGAACCGGGCCAGGGCATGCTGTCGCTGGGTACGTCAGGCGTCTATTTCGTGGTGAGCGACGGCTATCTCAGCAATCCGGAGCGCGCTGTGCATAGCTTCTGCCATGCGTTACCTCAGCGCTGGCATCTGATGTCGGTGATGCTCAGCGCAGCCTCCTGTCTGGACTGGGCAGCGACGCTGACCGGTTGCAGTGATGTTCCTGAGCTGCTGGCTGAAGCTGAACGCGCACGCGATGACGTGCCCGGCCTGTGGTTTCTGCCCTATCTTTCCGGTGAGCGCACGCCACACAATAACCCGAATGCCCGGGGTGCTTTCTTTGGTTTTACCCACCAGCATGGCCGTCCCGAGCTGGCCAGAGCGGTGCTGGAAGGCGTAGGGTTTGCGCTGGCGGAGGGCATGGACGCGCTGCACGACTGCGGCGTTCAGCCAAAGAGCATTATGTTGATCGGCGGCGGCGCACGCAGTGCACTGTGGCGTCAGATGCTGGCGGATATCAGTGGCCAGACGCTCGACTACTGCCATGGTGGGGAGGTGGGCCCGGCGCTGGGGGCCGCAAGGCTGGCACAGCAGGCGCTGGATGCAGAGGTCACCGTGCCGCCCCCGGTTCTGGTGCAGCGACACCAGCCGGATCCCGCCCGGGTAGCGCACTACCAGCCGCGTCGTGAGACCTTTGCGACGCTGTATCAACAGCTCCTGCCGCTGATGAAGTAAAGAGGACGCCAGGCATATTTAGCCCTTTTGCCTGGCATTCTGCATCACTGGAGATAACTACCACTAATCCTGTAAGCACTGGGGTCACGCGGATCCCAGCATCATTCTCACAGCAGCATCAGCCAATTGCGCCCAGCGTGTCTTCCTGACCCTGTTTCTTCGGCAGCAGGAACAGCGTCGCCGCAATATCCAGCAGATAGATCAGCGCCAGCAGGGTAATCGCCGCCGTAAACGAGAACTGGCTCGCCAGCAGACCAATTACTACCGGGCCGAAGCCGCCCACACCGCGGCCAAGGTTGAACAGGACGTTTTGCGCGGTGGCACGCACCTGCGGCGGGAAGGTATCGGAAATCAGCGCACCATAGCCGCCAATCATACCGTTAACAAACATCCCCATGATCGCGCCGGTAAACAGCATGATGTTCGGGTCGCGCAGCTGAGCATACACCACCACCATCACCACTGCGCCAAACTGATAGAGCAGGAAGATTTTCCAGCGCGCGAAGCGATCGGCCAGTACGCCAAATAGCCAGATGCCAAAGGTCATCCCGACCACGGTCACCGCTGTCCAGAGGCCCGACTTCGTCAGGCTGAAGCCAAAGCTGGAGGAGAGGTAACTCGGCATCCAGATCATCAGCCCGTAGTAACCAAAGTTCTGCACTGAACAGAGAATAAAAATGCCGAGGCTGGCTTTGGCGGTGGCGCGATCGCGCACCAGCAGTTTCAGGCGCGCCGGAAACGAGAGTGATGGCACATGTTTAACCTGCCGCTGATACGCCTCCGGTTCACCCATACCGCGACGAATGGCAAACGAAACCAGCGCAGGCAACAAACCAACCAGAAACATGCCGCGCCAGCCGATGATAGTCAGCAGCGGCGGCGTGATAAAGGCCGCCATCAGCACCCCGAGTTGCCAGCCGATGCCGACCCATGCTGATGCGCGATTACGCTTCTCCGCAGGCCAGGCTTCGGCAATCAACGCCATGCCGATACCAAATTCGCCACCCAGACCAACACCCGCCAGCGTTCGCCAGGCGAGCAGATCCCAGTAACCCTGCGCCACCGCGCACAGGCCGGTAAAGACCGAGAAGACCAGAATCGTGACGGTAAGCATGCGGATGCGACCATAACGGTCGCTGAGATGACCAAAGACGATGCCACCGATGACCGCGCCAATCAGCGTCCAGGTCACCAGCGATCCCGCCTGTGATGGATTGAGCGCCAGCGAAACACTGATAGCTGGCAGCATAAAGCCGAGTATCAGCAGGTCAAATCCATCCATGGCATAACCGCTGACTGCAGCCAGCATCGCTTTGCCTGGCGTTACGCCGGGCTTAGATTGGGGAGAAGGGGACATCTTTGCGCACCTCAGAGAGAAAAGTGCCGCAATTATAAAGAGAGTTCAGGATGTGACCAATTGAAAAGGCTTATCCCTGCGCCGGACAGGCACAGGGATAAGGTTTATCAGGAGGGTTTGTTACTGCCGTCGTCGCCCGACAGTAATTCATCAAGACGATCACCCCCCACGTGACGGAAATCCTGACCTTTGACGAAATAGAAGATGATTTCGCAGATGTTCTGGCAACGATCGCCGATGCGCTCAATGGCACGGGCACAGAACAGCGCCGTCAGCACGCTGGGAATGGTGCGCGGATCTTCCATCATGTAGGTCATCAGCTGACGCACAATACCTTCGTACTCTTTATCCACCTTTTTATCTTCACGGTAGATAGTGATCGCTTCATTGAGATCCATGCGTGCAAAGGCGTCCAGCACATCATGCAGCATCTGCACGGTGTGACGTCCCAGCGACTCAAGGCTCACCAGCAGCGGCAAATGCTGCTGACCAAACTTCTCCAGCGCCGTGCGGCTGATCTTTTCCGCCACGTCGCCAATACGCTCCAGTTCGGAAATGGTTTTGATGATCGCCATCACCAGACGCAAATCGATGGCGGTCGGCTGACGTTTGGCGATGATGCGCACGCAGGCTTCATCAATCTCCACTTCCATCATATTGACCTTCTGGTCACCGTCGATCACCCGCTGCGCCAGTTCACCATCCAGATTATGCATCGCGGTGATCGCATCGGTCAGTTGCTGCTCGACCATGCCGCCCATGATCATTACTTGGGTACGGATATGCTCCAGTTCGGCATTGAACTGACCGGAGATGTGCTTATTCAGATTCAGATTATCCATGTCGATCTCCTGTCAGATCAGCCGTAGCGGCCAGTAATGTAGTCTTCGGTTTGCTTCTGCGCGGGCTTGGTGAACAGCGTGTCGGTGTCGCTGAACTCAATCAGTTCGCCCAGATACATGAAAGCCGTATGGTCAGAACAGCGTGCCGCCTGTTGCATGTTGTGCGTCACGATCACCACGGTGTAATCCTGTTTCAGCTCAGTGATCAGCTCCTCAATACGGCCGGTGGAGATGGGATCAAGCGCAGAGCAGGGCTCATCCAGCAGTAAGACTTCCGGGCGAATCGCAATGCCGCGCGCAATGCACAGACGCTGCTGCTGGCCGCCGGAGAGACTGTAACCGCTCTGATGCAGCTTGTCTTTGGTTTCATTCCATAGCGCCGCTTTGGTCAGCGCCCACTGTACGCGCGCGTCCATATCGGCACGTGACAGCTTTTCAAACAGCCGCACGCCAAAAGCGATGTTGTCATAGATCGACATCGGGAATGGCGTAGGCTTCTGAAACACCATGCCGACGCGCGCGCGCAGCAGCGCGATATCCTGCTGAGTCGCCAGAATGTTTTCGCCATCCAGCAGAATGTCCCCTTCGGCACGCTGCTCCGGATAGAGCGAATACATTTTATTGAAGGTACGCAGCAGGGTCGACTTACCACAGCCCGATGGCCCGATAAACGCGGTCACCTGATTCTTAGCGATATCCAGATTGATGTTTTTCAGCGCATGAAACTTGCCGTAATAGAAGTTCAGATTACGGACCTGAATTTTATCGGCTGATGCTGTCGCGATACTCATAATTCATCTCTCTTATACGGCGCCGCACAGGGCCGCGCCGGAAGTTAACCGTGTTTACCTTTGGCGAAAATCACCCGCGCCACAATGTTCAGCAGCAGTACGCAGAGGGTGATAATCAGCACACCCGCCCAGGCCAGGCTCTGCCATTCGGCGAACGGGCTCATGGCAAACTTAAAGATGGTGACCGGCAGGTTCGCCAGCGGCTGCATCATGTCGGTACTCCAGAACTGATTCGACAGTGCCGTAAACAGCAGCGGTGCCGTTTCACCGGCAATGCGGGCAATCGCCAGCAGCACGCCAGTGATGATGCCGGAGACCGACGCTTTCAGGGTGATGGCCGAGATCATCTTCCACTTGGGCGTGCCGAGCGCATAGGCCGCTTCACGCATACTGTCTGGCACCAGCCGCAGCATGTTCTCGGTGGTACGAATCACAATCGGCACCTGCAGCAGCGCCAGCGCAATCACCCCGGCCCAGCCGGAGAAGTGCTGCATCTTCGCCACCACAAGGGTATAGACGAACAGGCCGACCACAATTGAGGGTGCCGAAAGCAGAATATCGTTAATAAAGCGGATCACTTCTGACAGGGCCGATTTGCGACCATATTCCGCCAGATAGATGCCTGCCATGATGCCCAGCGGTGTGCCGAAGAAGGTAGACCAGAAAATCAGCAACCCGCTGCCGGCCAGGGCGTTCGCCAGACCGCCGCCCGCGGTATTCGGCGGAGGCGTTGATTCGGTGAACAGGGACAAGGAAAGTCCATCCACACCGCGCGTGACGGTGGTGAACAGGATCCACACCAGCCAGAACAGGCCAAATGCCATGGTCAGCAGCGACAGCGACAGCGCAATTTTATTTTTAGTACTGCGCCAGGATTGCATTTTACGGCGTGATGCGTCCAGTTCGGCGCGCGCCTGAATTTCAATCGTCGTCATGAGCGCGCTCCTTCACTTTTCGCCAGTCGCATAATCATCAGCTTTGAAATCGCCAGCACGATAAAGGTAATCACAAACAGGATCAGTCCCAGCTCCATCAGCGCGGCGACGTGCACGCCCGATTCCGCTTCAGCGAATTCGTTGGCCAGCGCCGAGGTAATGCTGTTACCCGGCATAAACAGCGACGGGCTGTCGAGCTGGTAGGTATTGCCGATAATAAAGGTCACCGCCATGGTCTCACCCAGCGCACGACCCAGTCCCAGCATTACGCCGCCAATCACGCCATTTTTGGTAAACGGCAGTACGACGCGCCAGATGACTTCCCAGGTGGTGCAGCCGATGCCGTAGGCAGACTCTTTCATCATCACCGGGGTCTGCTCAAAGACGTCGCGCATAACCGAGGCGATGTAAGGGATGATCATGATTGCCAGAATCACCCCCGCCGCGAGAATACCGATACCGAAAGCGGGCCCGGAGAAGAGTTCGCCGACGATCGGAATGCCCGACATCACGTCATTAACGGGCGTCTGAAAATATTCGGCAAACAGCGGCGCGAAAACAAACAGGCCCCACATGCCGTAAACGATGCTCGGGATAGCCGCCAGCAGCTCAATGGCAGTACCCAGCGGACGGCGCAGCCAGGCAGGTGAGAGTTCGGTCAGGAACAACGCGATACCAAAACTCACCGGCACAGCGATAATCAGGGCGATGACAGAGGTCACAAGGGTGCCGTAGATCGGTACCAGTGCGCCAAATTGTTCGTTGGGTGCATCCCAGGTTTTGGTCCACAAAAAGGCGAAACCAAACTTCTGGATGCTGGGCCACGAGGAGATGATCAGGGAGACAATAATGCCACCCATCAGTAACAGGACAATCAGCGCAGCCAGCCTGACCAGCGCGCCAAAAATCTTGTCACCTTGTTTGCCTGGGGCTTTGAATGCCGGCTTCGTTGCAGCCATAGAAGTCTCAGTCTTCAGAAGTTATCAGGACGGCATGACGCCGCCCGTTGGGTCTGACCGGACCGCTGTCCGGTCAGGGTCGGTCAATTACTGATAAAGCGCTTTACCAGAACTGTCTTTGATATTGGCTTTCCAGGCCGCGCGAATCTGTTCGGTCACGCTCTCTGGCAGCGCAGCATAGTCCAGCGCTGTGGCGGTTTTGCTGCCGCTTTTGTAAGCCCAGTCGAAGAACTTCAGCACTTCGCTGCCTTTGGCCGCATTCGCCTGATCTTTGTAAATCAGAATGAAGGTGGTTGAAGAGATTGGCCAGGCATCAGCACCCTTCTGGAAGGTCAGGTCCTGAGCAAAAGATTTGCTCCAGTCAGCGCCTTTCGCGGCATTACTGAAGCTGGTTTCGCTCGGTGCAACCGGCTTGCCATCGGCATCCATCAGTTTGGTGTAGGTCAGATTGTTCTGTTTGGCGTAGGCGTATTCGACATAGCCGATTGAACCCGGCAGACGCTGTACAAACGCGGCGACGCCGTCGTTACCTTTACCGCCCAGACCGACCGGCCAGTTGACGGTGTTGCCTTTACCAATTTTGCTGTTCCAGTCCGGGTTCACTTTCGCCAGATAGCTGGTGAAGACGAATGAGGTGCCTGAACCATCAGCGCGACGTACCACGTTGATGTTGGTCTCTGGCAGTTTCACGCCTGGGTTAAGTTTGGCAATCGCCGGGTCGTTCCACTTTTTGATGGTGCCGAGGTAAATATCACCGACGGTTTTGCCATCCAGCGTCAGCTGACCTGACTTGATACCTGGCAGGTTAACCGCCAGCACCACGCCACCGATCACGGTCGGAAACTGGAACAGACCATTTTTCTGCAGATCTTCATCTTTCATTGGCGCATCAGACGCACCGAAATCGACTGTTTTGGCGATGATCTGTTTAACGCCGCCTGATGAACCGATACCCTGGTAGTTAACTTTGCTACCGGTGGCTTTTTGATATTCTGCTGCCCACTTGGCATAAACCGGCGCCGGGAACGTCCCGCCTGCGCCTGTGAGATCGGTTGCCGCAAAAGCAGATACCGCGCTTACGGCGAAGGTGGTGGCGAGGATTCGGGCTACGGTGCTACGCATCAGTGTCATATTCCCTCCAGGGGAGAAAAGTCAGGCTTGGGGCCGTTTTAGTAAGAGTCTGTGATTGCTGCAGGAGGGAAAATAGGACAGTTTGATGACAGCTAAATGTAGGAAATATGACAGTTATATGACAGAGGACCAGAATGAAGTGGGCCCGCGACGGGGCCCACCAGGTTATTCCACAGTAACCGATTTTGCCAGGTTACGTGGCTGATCGACGTCGGTCCCTTTGATCAGGGCGACGTGATAGGAGAGTAACTGTAACGGCACCGTGTAGAAGATAGGCGCAATCACTTCTTCGACATGCGGCAACGGGATAATCTTCATCCCGTCACTGTCGCTGAAGCCCGCATCCTGATCGGCAAACACATAGAGCAGGCCGCCGCGTGCACGCACCTCTTCGATGTTGGAT
Source organism: Pantoea sp. E956-1 (assembly GCF_982223955.1). Taxonomy (NCBI): domain Bacteria; kingdom Pseudomonadati; phylum Pseudomonadota; class Gammaproteobacteria; order Enterobacterales; family Erwiniaceae; genus Pantoea; species Pantoea sp. E956-1. The sequence continues at coordinate 217,772 of NZ_CEUYZP010000007.1, forward strand.
TTGAGCTTCTCCAGCAGTTCGTTGTTAGGTGCCACCACAATCACCGGCATGTCCGCATCAATCAGCGCCAGTGGGCCGTGTTTCAGCTCGCCTGCGGCGTAGGCTTCCGCATGAATATAGGAGATCTCCTTGAGCTTCAGCGCCCCTTCCATGGCAATCGGGTATTGATCGCCACGACCCAGGAACAGCGCGTGATGCTTGTCAGAGAAGCCTTCTGCCAGATTTTCAATCAGCTTATCCTGCGCCAGCATCTGCTCAATCCGGTTCGGCAACGCCTGCAGTGCATGAACGATCTCATGTTCAGTCTCGGCAGACATCCCTTTCAGACGGCCCAGTTTCGCCACCAGCATCAGCAGCACCGCTAACTGGGTGGTGAACGCTTTGGTAGAGGCGACGCCGATTTCGGTTCCCGCTTTGGTCATCAGCGCCAGGTCAGATTCCCGCACCAGTGACGAACCCGCCACGTTACAGACCGCCAGCGAGCCCAGGTAGCCCAGCTCTTTAGAGAGACGCAGCGCCGCCAGAGTATCTGCCGTTTCACCCGACTGCGACAGGGTGATCAGCAGGCTGTTTTTGCGAACGGCTGATTTGCGGTAGCGGAACTCCGAGGCAATCTCGACATCACAGGGCAGGTTTGCCAGCGACTCAAACCAGTAGCGTGACACCATGCCGGAGTTATAGGAGGTGCCGCAGGCGATAATCTGGATATGCTCAACCTGGCTCAGCAGCGCTTCTGCGCCCGCGCCCAGTTCGCTGAGATCAACCTGCCCCTGGCTGAACCGACCGCTCAGGGTACTTTTCAGCGCCATGGGCTGTTCGTAGATCTCTTTCTGCATGTAGTGACGGTAAATGCCTTTGTCACCGGCGTCATATTGCAGGTTCGATTCGATCTCAGCACGGGTCACGGTGTTGCCTTCACGGTCGATCACCGTGACATCACGACGGCTGATCTCGGCGATATCACCCTCTTCCAGATAGATGAACCGACGGGTCACCGGCAGCAGAGCCAGCTGATCCGAGGCGATAAAGTTTTCGCCCATGCCCCGACCAATCACCAGCGGGCTGCCGGAACGGGCCGCCACCAGCAGTGACGGATCGCGGCTGTCCATGATCACCATGCCATAGGCACCGCGCAGCTGCGGAATGACACGCAGCACCACGTCACGCAGCGAACCGCCCTGCTTCTGCTCCCAGTGAACCAGATGCGCCACCACTTCGGTGTCCGTTTCAGAGGCAAAGACGTAACCGCGCGCGATCAGTTCAGCGCGCAATGGCTCATGATTTTCAATGATGCCGTTGTGCACGATGATGATGTGCTCTGAGACGTGCGGATGCGCGTTCGCTTCCGACGGTTCGCCATGGGTTGCCCAGCGCGTGTGCGCGATGCCGGTGCCACCAATCAGCGGTTGCTGCTCAGCGGCTTCCGCCAGTTTCTGCACTTTCCCTAAACGCCGCAGGCGCGTGACGTGCCCCTGACGATCGACCACGGCCAGACCGGCCGAATCATATCCGCGATATTCAAGACGACGCAGACCTTCCAGCAGAATCTCTGCGATATCACGTTGCGCTACTGCACCAACAATTCCACACATAATGATGTTTTCCTGACTACATGGCTTTTCGCCACTTCTGTTGTCATGCGACCTGATATCCGGCTTTGCCGGTTCCCCGAGCCTTGTAGAGAGTGGGGATTATAGTTTTGGCAATGCACTGCATCGGCCCGCATTAAAGCGGGCCGTTAAAAATTTATTTTTTCTTCACCGGACGCTGCCAGTCCGCTTTATGATTCTGCTCTTTACGGTTATAGACCAGACCGGCCTGGGTCACATCTTTCATGATGGTCGTGCCCGCCGCAATGGTGGTCCCTGCCGCGACGCTGACCGGCGCCACCAGCTGAGTATCCGAGCCCACAAACACATCATCGCCAATCACGGTTTTGAATTTGTTCGCACCGTCGTAGTTGCAGGTAATGGTGCCTGCACCGATATTTACGTTGTCGCCAATCTCCGCATCACCGAGATAGGAGAGGTGCCCCGCTTTCGATCCTCTGCCCAGACGCGCTTTCTTCATTTCGACGAAGTTGCCCACGTGGGCGGCATCGGCCAGTTCGCTGCCAGGACGCAGACGGGCAAAAGGTCCGACGGTGCAGGCAGTGGCGAGATTCGCATCCTCGATCACCGAATAGGGGCTGATTTCACAGTCATCGCCAATCACGCTGTTTTTGATAATGCAGCCCGCGCCGATTCTGACGCGTGCGCCCAGCGTGACCTGGCCTTCAATAATGACGTTGGTGTCAATTTCAACATCCCGCCCGTGCGTCAGCGTCCCGCGCAGGTCAAAACGGGCCGGATCGCGCAGCATCACGCCGGCCAGCAGCAGTTTTTCCGCCTGTTCAGCCTGATAAGTGCGCTCTAATGTCGCCAGCTGCAGCCGGTTATTGACGCCATCGGTTTCACTGATGCGTGCCGGATGAACCGCGTTGATCACCCGACCTTCCTGATGCGCGAGCGCGATAATATCGGTGATGTAATACTCACCCTGCGCATTATTGTTGGTGAGCTGCGCCAGCCAGCGTTTTAAATCGCCGCCGTTGGCAATCAAAATGCCGGTGTTGATCTCTTTAATGGTGAGCTGCGCCGGACTGGCATCTTTCTGTTCGATAATGCCGGTGATGGTGTCGTTCTCACGCACAATGCGGCCATAGCCGGTTGGGTCGTCCAGTACCACGGTAAGTAAGCCAATGCCGCCCTGCGGTTTTGCTTCGCGCAGCCGCTGTAGTGTCGCCTGAGAGATCAGCGGCACGTCGCCGTAAAGCATCATGATATCTTCATCATCAGCGAATGCAGGCGCGGCCTGCTGCATCGCGTGGCCAGTGCCGAGCTGCTCGGCCTGCAACACCCAGTTGAGCGTGCTGTCAGTGAGGGTCGCCTTCAGGCGATCGCCGCCGTGACCATAAACCAGATGGACCTGCTGTGCACCCAGCCCCTTAGCCGCGTCAATCACATGCTGAACCATGGGTTTGCCTGCCAGCGTATGCAGAACTTTAGGCAGATCGGAATACATACGGGTGCCCTTGCCAGCAGCAAGGATCACCACACTCATCGCACTGTTAGACATAACTATCCTGAGTGAATTTTTACGGGTGAAAGTAAAACGGTTTGGGATTGAGATTACTACATTTTTCTCAGGCCGAAATTAGGCAGACAGGCAGATCGGGTGGCGCAGATAAAAAAAATGCCAGCCCGAGGGCTGGCATTTCATGACGCATAAAGCTGGATTACATCGCTTTTTTGGTCAGTTCGATCACGCGCAGTTTAGCAATGGCTTTCGCCAGCTCGGCAGAGGCCTGAGCATAGTCCACGTCGCCGTGGCTGCTGTTCATATGGTCTTCTGCTTTGCGTTTTGCTTCCAGAGCGCGTGCTTCATCCAGATCGGTACCGCGGATAGCGGTATCGGCCAGAACGGTGCTGCTGCCCGGTTGCACTTCCAGCACGCCGCCAGAGAGGTAGATATACTCCTCTTCGCCATGCTGTTTCACGATACGGATCATTCCAGGCTTAATGGCAGTCAGCAGCGGCGCATGGCCAGGGAAAATCCCCAGTTCACCTTCGCTACCTGACACCTGAATTTTCTGTACCAGACCAGAGAACAACTGCTCCTCTGCGCTGACCACATCCAGGTGATAAGTCATAGCCATAATCTTCCTCCCGGGAAACCGTTATTACAGTTTCTTCGCTTTTTCCACGGCTTCTTCGATGGCGCCAACCATGTAGAAGGCCTGCTCTGGCAGGTGGTCAAACTCACCTTCCATGATGCCTTTAAAGCCACGGATAGTGTCTTTCAGCGTCACGTATTTGCCCGGTGAACCGGTGAATACTTCTGCAACGAAGAACGGCTGAGACAGGAAGCGCTGAATCTTACGCGCACGTGCCACCAGCAGTTTGTCTTCTTCAGACAGCTCATCCATACCGAGGATGGCGATGATGTCTTTCAGTTCCTGATAACGCTGCAGCAGTGACTGAACGCCACGTGCAACATCATAGTGCTCCTGACCGACAACCAGCGGATCCAGCTGACGGCTGGTAGAGTCCAGCGGGTCAACGGCCGGGTAGATACCCAGAGAGGCGATCTGACGGCTCAGCGTTACCGTTGAGTCTAAGTGCGCAAAGGTGGTTGCTGGTGACGGGTCAGTCAGGTCATCCGCAGGGACGTAAACGGCCTGTACGGAGGTGATTGAACCGGTCTTGGTGGAGGTAATACGCTCCTGCAACACACCCATCTCTTCTGCCAGCGTTGGCTGGTAACCTACCGCAGATGGCATACGACCCAGCAGTGCAGAAACTTCTGTACCGGCCAGGGTATAACGGTAGATGTTATCGATGAACAGCAGAACGTCGCGGCCTTCATCACGGAATTTTTCCGCCATGGTCAGACCGGTCAGTGCTACGCGCAGACGGTTACCCGGCGGCTCGTTCATCTGGCCATAGACCAGTGCAACTTTATCGATAACGTTAGAGTCAGTCATTTCGTGGTAGAAGTCGTTACCCTCACGAGTACGCTCACCCACACCGGCAAACACTGAGTAACCTGAGTGTTCAGCCGCGATGTTACGGATCAGTTCCATCATGTTGACGGTTTTACCTACACCCGCACCACCGAACAGACCGACTTTACCGCCTTTGGCAAACGGACACATCAGGTCGATAACCTTGATGCCAGTTTCCAGCAGTTCCTGCGAGTTAGACTGATCTTCATAAGAAGGGGCTGCGCGGTGAATAGAGGCGATCTCTACTGCGCTGCCATCTTCTTCTTTCAGCTCGCCTTTCATATCGATTGGCTCGCCGAGAACGTTCATGATACGGCCCAGGGTCGCTTTACCGACGGGTACCTGAATCGGTTTCTGCAGGTCGTTGACGCTCAGACCACGCTTCAGGCCATCAGACGTACCCATTGCGATGGTACGAACTACGCCGCCGCCGAGCTGCTGCTGAACTTCCAGCACCAGACGCGCATCACCATTCATAACCTCGAGGGCGCTGTACACTTGCGGTACCGCGTCCTGAGGGAATTCGACGTCAACAACGGCGCCGATAATCTGGACAATCTTTCCAGTTGCCATCTTGAATCCTCTACCTAATTCCAAACCTGGTTAAACCGCGGAGGCTCCACCGACAATCTCGGTAAGTTCCTGGGTGATGCTGGCCTGACGAGCTTTGTTGTACACCAACTGCAGCTCTTTGATCAGATTTCCGCCGTTATCGGTTGCGGCTTTCATCGCCACCATACGTGCGGCCTGCTCACTGGCCAGATTTTCCACCACACCCTGATAAACCTGCGATTCGACATAACGACGCAGCAGGGTATCCAGCAGCGCTTTCGGATCGGGTTCATACAGGTAATCCCAGGTCTTCGCCTTCATCTCTTCTTCACCTTCCGCTGGCGGTAACGGCAGCAGTTGGGTGATGGTCGGAGTCTGAGACATGGTGTTATTGAATTTGTTATTGACGATCATCAGCTTGTCGATGCGGCCTTCATCATAAGCCTGCAACATCACTTTTACCGGGCCAATCAGATCAGACAGAGCAGGTTTATCGCCCATGCCGCTGACTTGCGCCACAATGTTGCCACCCACAGCATTAAAGAATGACGCCCCTTTTGAACCGATAATCGACAGATCGCTCTGCACGCCTTTATCGGACCAGGACTTCATATCCGCCAGTAACTTTTTGAACAGGTTAATGTTCAAACCACCACAAAGCCCGCGGTCAGTTGAAACGACCAGGTAGCCGACGCGCTTCACGTCGCGCTCTTCCAGGTAAGGGTGCTTGTATTCCAGATTACCCAACGCAAGGTGACCAATCACTTTGCGCATGGTTTCTGCATACGGACGGCTGGCCGCCATGCGTTCCTGCGTTTTACGCATCTTGGAGGCGGCGACCATTTCCATCGCTTTGGTGATCTTCTGCGTGTTTTTCACGCTTCCAATCTTGCTTCGTATCTCTTTTGCGCCGGCCATTAGCTTCTCCTCAAAGCCTTGCGGCCTGCCTTTTCAGACAAGCCGCCAGACATTACCAGGACTGGGTTGCTTTAAACGTCTCGACCAGGCCTTTCAGCTTGGCTTCGATATCGTTATTAAAGTTACCCGACTGGTTGATTTCAGCCATCAGCTCAGCGTGGTCGCGATCGGCGAAGGCCAGCAGTGCAGCTTCGAAGCTGCCAATTTTTGCCAGTTCAACGTCGTTCAGATAGCCACGCTCTGCAGCGAACAGAACCAGACCCTGCTGCGCAACAGACATCGGCGCATACTGTTTCTGCTTCAGCAGCTCGGTCACTTTCTGACCGTGGCTCAGCTGTTTGCGGGTTGCATCATCCAGATCAGAGGCGAACTGCGAGAATGCCGCCAGTTCACGATACTGTGCCAGCGCGGTACGGATACCACCGGACAGTTTCTTGATGATCTTGGTCTGTGCAGCACCCCCTACGCGGGATACCGAAATACCTGGGTTAACGGCCGGACGAATACCGGAGTTGAACAGGTTCGATTCCAGGAAGATCTGACCATCAGTAATCGAGATTACGTTGGTCGGAACGAACGCAGAAACGTCGCCCGCCTGGGTTTCGATGATCGGCAGCGCGGTCAGTGAACCGGTTTTACCTGTCACTGCGCCATTGGTGAAACGCTCTACATAATCAGCGCTTACGCGTGATGCACGTTCCAGCAGACGGGAGTGGAGATAGAACACGTCGCCAGGGAATGCTTCACGACCTGGTGGACGGCGCAGCAGCAGAGAAATCTGACGGTACGCGACAGCCTGCTTAGAAAGGTCATCGTAAACGATCAGCGCGTCTTCACCACGGTCACGGAAGTATTCGCCCATCGCACAGCCTGCATACGGAGAGAGATACTGCAGTGCAGCAGATTCAGAAGCAGACGCCACAACAACGATGGTGTTTTGCAGTGCGCCATGCTCTTCCAGCTTACGAACCACGTTAGAAATGGTTGAGGCTTTCTGACCAATCGCAACGTAGACACACTTGATGCCTGAGTCGCGCTGGTTGATGATCGCATCGATCGCCATCGCGGTTTTACCGGTCTGACGGTCACCGATGATCAGCTCACGCTGGCCACGGCCGATTGGAATCATCGCATCGACCGACTTATAACCGGTCTGAACCGGCTGGTCGACTGACTGACGGTCGATAACGCCAGGTGCAATGACTTCAACCGGTGAGAAACCGTCGTTGTCGATTGCGCCTTTACCGTCGATAGGAGCACCCAGGGTGTTCACTACGCGGCCCAGCAGGCCACGGCCTACCGGTACTTCCAGAATACGGCCAGTACACTTAACCTTCATGCCTTCGGCGAGGTCAGCGTAAGGGCCCATCACCACTGCACCAACCGAGTCACGCTCGAGGTTCAGGGCGATAGCGTAACGGTTGCCCGGCAGGGCAATCATCTCACCCTGCATGACATCGGCCAGGCCGTGTACGCGGATGATACCGTCACTTACAGAAACAATCGTACCTTCGTTGTGAGCTTCACTCACGACATTGAACTGAGCAATGCGCTGCTTGATCAGTTCGCTGATTTCGGTGGAATTCAGTTGCATATGCTCCAGTCCCCTTAAGACTGCAAGACGTCAGCCAGACGGTCAAGACGGCCGCGTACGCTGCCATCAATAACCAGATCACCCGAACGGATGATCACGCCTGCCATCACAGACTTATCAATTTTGCAATTCAGCTTAACTTTGCGTGACAGACGTTTTTCCATCGCGGCGCTGATTTTATTCAGCTGGTCGTCACTCAGCGTACTGGCGGAGATTACATCAACTTCAGCGGTGGCTTCATGAGCGTCACGCAGTTCGATGTATTGGGCCAGTACAGCCGGAAGCGCTGTCAAACGTCCGTTTTCCGCCATCACCTTAATCAGGTTCTGCGCGGGTTCATCCAGTTGATCACCACAGACTGCGTTAAACGACGCTGCCAGCGCTTCGGGTGCTAATGCACCTGAGAGAAGATCAGCCATCTGTTCATTGCGAGCCACTTCTGCGGCAAACGCCAGCATCTGTTGCCAGCGTTCAATACTTTGATGCTCAACAGCAAAGTCAAAAGCTGCTTTGGCGTAGGGGCGAGCTACAGTAATCAGATCAGACATCAGCCCCTCCCTCCTTACAGTTCAGCGACCAGTTTATCAACGATGTCGCTGTTAGCAGCTTCATCCACGGAGCGTTCGATGATCTTCTCGGCGCCAGCCATAGCCAGCAACGCGACCTGCTTACGCAGTTCTTCACGCGCACGTTTGCGTTCGGCGTCAATTTCGGCCTGCGCTTGCGTCACGATGCGATTACGTTCGTTTTCAGCTTCGGTTTTGGCTTCGTCCAGAATCTGCGCGCGACGCTTGTTCGCTTGCTCGATAATGACCTGAGCGTCTTCTTTGGCTTTTTTCAGCTGGTCGGTCGCATTAGCCTGCGCGAGATCCAAATCTTTCTTCGCACGTTCAGCAGAAGCAAGGCCTTCAGCAATTTCTTTCTGGCGCTTTTCGATAGCAGCCATAAGCGGCGGCCATACGTACTTCATGCAGAACGCGACAAACAGGATGAACGCGATAGCCTGGCCGAGGATTGTTGCATTAATGTTCACAGCACAATGCCTCTAGATTGAGTATTTAACTTTTCTGCCGTTATCAACGATAAGCGGCAGAATCCGTTCACCCTTGCACATTGTGCGCTGAGTGAACACAGGGCTTTAGGCGACAGCAAACATCACGTACAGACCCAGACCAACAGCGATCATCGGGATTGCATCCACCAGACCCATTACAACAAAGAACTGCGTGCGCAGCAGAGGAATCAGGTCAGGCTGACGAGCAGCGCCTTCCAGGAATTTTCCTCCGAGGATGCCGATACCGATCGCAGCACCGATTGCCGCCAGGCCCATCATCACAGCGGCAGCCATGTACAGCAGATCCATATTCAGGTTTTCCATGACAGTCTCCAGTTTGTTTCAGTTAAATGCTCCCTTCATCTTCCGGGCTTCAGCGGTGTGCGCTGCAACCCGGAATCAAGAGGGAAAGTAGTGTTGAGAAAAAAATCAATGCTCTTCAGATGCCATCGACAGATAGACAATCGTGAGGACCATGAAAATGAAAGCCTGTAGCGAAATGATCAGGATGTGGAAAATGGCCCACGGCACATTCAGCACCCACTGCGACCACCACGGCAACAGACCGGCAATAAGGATAAAGATCAGTTCACCCGCATACATGTTACCGAACAGTCGTAAACCCAGTGATACAGGCTTAGACAGCAGGCTCACACCTTCCAGAATCAGGTTGATCGGGATGAAGATCGGGTGGTTAAAAGGCTGCAGCGTCAGCTCTTTCGTGAAGCCGCCAATGCCTTTCATTTTGATGCTGTAGAACAGAATCAAAATAAATACGCCCAACGCCATAGATAGCGTGATGTTCACGTCTGCAGATGGTACGACGCGCAGCGCCGGCAACCCAAACACGTGCTCGCCAATATATGGCAGCAAGTCGATTGGTAGCAGATCCATGAAGTTCATCAGGAAGACCCAGACAAAGATTGTCAGAGCCAGCGGGGCGATAAGTTTGCTCTTACCGTGATACATGTCGCGCACGTTACTATCGACGAAACCGACAACCAGTTCGATAGCCGCCTGCATTTTCCCTGGCACACCGCTGGTGGCAGATTTTGCCACGCTACGGAACAACACCAGGAAGATGATTCCCAGCACCATAGAGAAAAACATGGAATCGATATTTAATACCCAGAACGTCGCGGGAGCGTCGTGCGGATTCACTATCTCGAAGGTACGCAGGTCCAACTGAAGATGAGTCAGGTGGTGACCGATGTACTCTTGCGGAGTAGAGATTTCTCCTGCAGCCATGATGCCTCTTACCCTTTGTTGTTAATTACCGCCGGTGCCAGCATTTGAACCACCAGCACCGATAACCAGGTTATTCCGACCGGCCAGAAGACCGCCCCGAACAGACCCAACGCCACAATGAGCAAAATGATGGTCGCAAACACTTTGGCTATTTCACCTAAAGCGAAGCTCCACGCGACTCGCCCCGAAGCGGGGGGTTGCCCCTGCAGGCGCCAGGCTAAAAACAAAAACAATACGTTTGGCAGCCAGGCTGCCGCTCCGCCAGCAAGAGCAGAAACACCCCAGGTGACATCTTTAACAGCAAAGAGTGCGCCGATGATGACTATCGTCACCAGCTGAATCATCAGCACCGTTCTGGCGAATTTTACACTGTAAAGAGACACTGACATGACGCTGTTACTCTCCTGCCCCGTTAGGGGTATGTCGCGTGTCGTATAAGACTGCCTTTGTGCAGTTGAGTCAAGCAGCAAAAGCCGTGCAAATTATACGGGCCGCACCTGCGATTTCAATCGGTAAGTAGCGAAAAGGTGAACAATTATTTAAATTTCTTTCCGGAGGGCTATTTTTCCAAAGATTACCCTGCAGAGATTCACACTAATCTGACTGAAAATTCACTCGCATCTTGCTTTTAAAGCGTGCTTTAGATCACATAATAAGCACTCACACTACACTTAGTTTTATCTGTGACCTATTTAAGAACAATCTGTAAAACAAAATAAATGATTAAAATCAATGTATTGAAATTTTAATATTGCCCCTGTAAGACTAATTTCGCAGAAAACACGCTATTGACATCGAACTGTGCTTGAGAATCCTGTATTTGATATTACGCACGCAAAGTTATTACCGCGATATATTTTCTGCCGTGACTACTTTTATTCAGTGACCCGCCTATACAAGTGATATTTCTGATAACTGAATGTGAATTAAACGTTAAATGTAACAGAGCTTTTCGGATAATTTCCGTCAGCGTTTTAACCTTCGGTCAGTCAGGGCTTAATCAAAATCTTTTATTGATAGCGCATCATCTGCACTTTTTTCATCCCTGACCTGAAGAAGACCACGGGCTGATGAACGCTAAATATCTGCTGGTCAAAAGCCTATTGGTGACGAATGATGGCCAGATGACGGTCGCCTTCCAGCTGCGGCACCTGTAACTTGATCACCGCATCAGAGACATAGCCTGCCGGTAACGCCGCAATTTCGTCGTCCGGACGCACGCCTTTCAGTGCGAAGAAGCGCCCTTCTCTTTCCGGCAGATGATGACACCAGTTCACCATGTCGGTCAGTGAGGCAAATGCACGGCTGATTACGCCATCGAAAGGCGGCTCAGCCGGGAACGCCTCAACCCGGCTCTGTACCGGAGTAATGTTAGTAAGTCCTAACTCATGCTGAACCTGACGCAGGAAGCGCACCCGCTTGCCCAGGCTATCGAGCAACGTAAAGTGCGCATCAGGCATCACGATAGCCAGCGGAATGCCTGGCAGCCCAGGTCCGGTTCCCACATCAATGAAACGTGAGCCTTGCAGATGCGGCGCCACCACGATGCTGTCGAGGATATGGCGTACCAGCATCTGCTGCGGATCGCGCACTGATGTCAGATTGTAGGCTTTGTTCCACTTATCCAGCAGGCCGACATAGGCAACCAGCTGCTGTTTTTGTGGATCGGAGAGGGAAATACCGGCTGCCTGTAGCAGCGACGTGAGTGTGTTGATCACAGCATAAGTCCATTCAGCGGGGGCGAGTCTCCTCGCCCCGTTTCAGATCAGGCGCTTTTACGCAGCAGACCCTGTTTTTTCAGATAGATAAGCAGAATTGAGATGGCCGCCGGCGTAATGCCGGAAATACGCGTCGCCTGACCAATCGAACTCGGTTTGTGATCGTTCAGCTTGGCGATAACCTCATTTGAGAGGCCGTTCACCTGGCGATAGTCAAGCTCCACCGGTAACAGTGTGTTCTCGTTACGCAGCTGGCGATCGATCTCTTCCTGCTGACGCGCGATATAACCTTCATATTTAACCTGAATCTCAACCTGCTCAGCGGCCTGCTCATCAGCCAGTGCCGGACCAAAGGCATCCAGCGTCATCAGTTTCAGATAGGTCAGCTCAGGACGGCGCAGCAGATCTTCGCCGCTCGCTTCTTTGGTCAGCGGCGCGCTGAGTACCGTATTCACTTCCGTCACGTGTTCTGACTTCGGATGGACCCAGATATCGCGCAGGCGCTGACGCTCCTGTTCAATCGCTTCCAGCTTCTGATTGAAACGTGCCCAGCGCGCATCATCCACCAGACCCAGTTCACGACCGGTTTCGGTCAGACGCAGATCGGCATTGTCTTCGCGCAGCATCAGACGATATTCAGCACGGGAGGTAAACATCCGGTATGGCTCTTTGGTGCCGAGCGTACAGAGGTCATCAACCAGTACGCCCAGATAAGCCTGGTCACGACGGGGTGCCCAACCCTCTTTGTCCGCAGACTGGCGGGCGGCGTTCAGCCCCGCCAGCATCCCCTGCGCAGCGGCTTCTTCGTAGCCGGTTGTGCCGTTGATCTGGCCGGCAAAGAACAGGCCGTGAATAAATTTGCTCTCCAGCGTCGGCTTGAGATCGCGTGGATCGAAGAAGTCATACTCGATGGCATAGCCCGGACGCACGATCTTCGCATTCTCCATGCCCTGCATGGAACGGACGATCTGAATCTGCACATCAAATGGCAGACTGGTTGAGATGCCATTCGGGTAGATCTCATTGCTGGTCAGCCCTTCCGGCTCCAGGAAGATCTGATGCGAGTTACGATCGGCAAAGCGCATCACTTTGTCTTCGATAGACGGGCAGTAGCGTGGACCGATCCCCTCGATGATCCCGGCATACATCGGGCTGCGATCCAGATTATTGCGGATCACCTCATGGGTTTTCTCGTTGGTGTGAGTGATCCAGCACGGTACCTGCTGCGGATGCTGAGACGCATTGCCCATAAACGAGAACACCGGCATCGGGTTATCGCCGTGCTGCGGGCTGAGCACTGAAAAATCGATGGTGCGCGCATCGATACGCGGTGGCGTACCGGTCTTGAGGCGGTTTACCCGCAGCGGCAGCGCACGCAGTCGTTTTGCAAGCGGAATGGACGGGGGATCACCTGCGCGACCGCCACTGTAATTATCCAGACCGATATGAATTTTGCCGTCAAGGAACGTGCCGACGGTGAGAACGACGGTTTTCGCGCGGAACTTCAGTCCCATCTGGGTGACTGCACCCACCACACGATCGTTTTCCACGATAAGATCGTCGACCGCCTGCTGGAAGATCATCAGATTGGGTTGGTTCTCCAGTGCCGTACGCACTGCCTGGCGATAGAGCACGCGATCCGCCTGAGCTCGGGTCGCCCGCACTGCCGGACCTTTGCTGGCGTTTAGTATCCTGAACTGGATACCCGCCTGGTCAATCGCATTGGCCATCAGACCCCCCAGGGCATCCACTTCCTTCACCAAATGTCCTTTGCCAATTCCACCAATCGCCGGGTTACAGGACATTTGTCCAAGCGTATCAATGTTATGGGTGAGTAACAGGGTTTGCTGACCCATTCGGGCTGCCGCCATTGCGGCTTCGGTGCCCGCATGACCACCACCAATTACGATGACGTCAAAAGGATCCTGATAAAACATGAAGTGGTACCTCGGTTGATGAACTTGCAGGATCGTCGTCCTGGGGCGTGGATTCTACTCAAATTCCGTCTGGGGTGAAAGCCGCGGGATCGTCTGGTTTTAAAAGAAAGGATCTTAGATCTGTATATGATCTTTCTGTTAGATCTCTTATTAGGATCCCGCTTTTCTGTGGATATGTGCCAGAAGCACAGCAGAAACAACAGGATGAAGAGGATCACTACCTGTTAGTGATCGGTGATCCTGATCCGTATAAGCTGGGATCAAAATGGCATGTTATCCACAGGTCAAAAATCATTCTACGGTTGTTCTTTGGATAACTACCGGTTATACGCAGTAAAAGAGGGTAGTTATCCACAAAATAAACGAACAGAAAAGGATAAAATCAGCATCTTCCACTGGGGATCGTCACTATTTCGCGATCCCCAGCCCCCTTCAGATCGCCTTTTTCCAGCTTTCCAGCCAGGCTTCCGCGGGATCTTCAGGGATCTCATGCTCCAGCACGTCAATCTCCAGACGATCGCCGATCTGGCGGGCACCCTGAGCAATTAACAGCGCTTCAATCTGGCGGATCGCGCCACAAAAGAGATCATATTCATGATTGCCGAGTCCGATGGCACCAAACCGGACCTGAGAGAGATCGGGCTGGCTTTCCGTGATGGCTTCGAACAGCGGCAGCAGGTTATCGGGAATATCGCCTGCACCGTGAGTTGAACAGACCACCAGCCAGATACCCTCATGCGGCACCTCATCCAGCGCCGGGCCATGCAGCATCTGCGTTGAGAAGCCCGTTTCCTGTAGTTTTTCTTCCAGATGTTCAGCCACATACTCTGCGCTACCCAGAGTACTGCCACTGATTAAGGTGATATCGGCCATCTTGCTCTCCCGGACATTAAGGCGAGCATTGTACGCTGTGATCAAGCGGTGATCCACCTGTGGACAACAGGGTTAATAGATTAAGAGAAGCGAACGCAGCCGTTGTCAGCCGCCACATTCGTCAGGGATAAGATTATGCACAAGGCGGAGAAGGATCAGGGCTTGATAGTGCGCATGATCGGGTTTTGCAGTGAGATCAGCGTTTCCGTCGACTGAATTTCATCTATGGTCTGGATCTTGTTGATCAGCACCTGTTGCAGGGCATCAATGGACCGGCACATTACCTTAATAAAGATGCTGTAGTGGCCGGTGGTGTACCAGGCCTCAACCACTTCATCCAGCGCATCCAGTTTGCTCAGCGCCGCCGGATAGTCACGCGCGCTCTTAAGGATAATGCCGATAAAACAGCAGACATCAAACCCCAGCTGGCGCGGATCGATATCAACCCGGGTGCCCAGGATAATGCCCGCCTGCTTCATCTTCTCCACGCGGACATGAATGGTGCCGGGGCTGACATTAAACTGTTTTGCCAGCTCGGCGTAAGCAGTGCGCGCGTTGTCGAGCAGGGCATTCAGAATGCCGCGATCCAGGTTATCGAGCTGCAGATGTTCGGCCATGGCCATCCTCGTTATTGGTCTGCTTAAGTAAACAAGGATGAATGTGCAGCAAAATAGTGGTTCAGGCAACTCCCGGCAGCGACGGGCGCCGCTGCCGGTTCACTTAGCGTTTGCGCCAGACGGTGACCTGCGCCAGCGTGTGCTGGAACTTGCGGGCCGTTTCGCGGATCACAAACGGTTTATCCTGCGGTTCATCGACCAGGTCGAAGTCGGCTGCCAGCAGACGTTGCAGTGCCTGCAGCGTCGTCAGTGCCTCACCGTTTTCACGCACGCCACCCAGCCAGTTCTCCTTCGGCGTGAAATCCTCCAGCCAGGTATAAGGCGATGAGAGCACCAGAATGCCGCCCTGACGCAGCATCGGCGTGACATCCCGCAGGAAGCGTGCGGGCTGACGCAGGCGATCGATCAGGTTGGAAGCGAGTACCAGATCGTAACGGGCGGGTTGCGGCTTAAGGTTACAGGCGTCGCCCTGAACAAACTGAATCCGCTGCGCCAGTTCGCTCTCCAGCGCGAAATCTTTCAGGCGAACCTGACGATACTCCACCAGATCGCCTTCCTGTGGCAGGAGATAACGGAAGTCTTCGCCGCTGGCCAGCTGAAGCGCCACATCGATGAAGCGCGCCGAGTAGTCCATGCCGGTGACGTGTTTAAAGTGGCGAGCCAGTTCAAAACTGGCGCGTCCGGTGGCACAGCCGATATCCAGCGCCTCGCCACGGGCCGTGGTGTAGTTCAGCGCCAGGTTTACCAGGCTTTCGGCATAGTTATCCACGCCGAAATAGCGCGGGCCATACTGGAAGTCGAGGTATTGCGACACCATGGCGTCAGATTCATACGGGTTCAGCGCCATGGTTTCCTGATGATTGGAAACCACGTAGCGGAAACCGGCATGCTGGAAGAAGTGGCGGCGGAACGCATAGCGTGCCGATTTCAGCGCTTCGTTGCCGGTCGATATCCAGCTGCCGCCTTTGATCAGCGAATGTTTGCCATCAAAGGTCGGGGTAGAGAAATCATCATAAAGCGGATGGACTTTGAAGCCTTCAAAGCCGTTGGTCGGCGTGGTCGTCCACTGCCAGACGTTACCGACGATATCGAAGAAGTCACCCTGGGCGAAAAGATCGACCGGTGAAGAGGAAGCCCAGTACGCCAGGTTAATGTTGCCCGGTGCCCGATCCCAGTCCGGCTGATCGCCCGCGACCTGTTCGCGCAGCTGAGCCCACTCCGCTTCACAGGGGAGCTGAACGCTCATTCCCGTCTGATCCGCTTTCCAGCGGCAGAAGGCCGCCGCTTCCAGCTGGTTGACCTCGGCAGGCCAGTCCCACGGCATCGCGACCTCTTCACACATCAGACGCAGTTTAAGCTGTTCGGGCATCGCAGGCGTGCCGACCCAGAAGGTGGGCATCTCCGCTTTGGCAAACTGACACCAGCCCCAGCCTTCGTCATCCCACCAGCGCGCGTCCTGATAACCCCCCGCCTCAACGAACGCCAGGAATTCAGCGTTGCTGACCAGCATTTTGCTCGCCCTGAACGGCTGCAGCGCGATCTGCTGGCGGCCACATTCGACATCCCAGCCATAGGTATCGTCGGTTTTACCCAGCGTGACGGTGCCGCCAGGCATCGGCAGCAGGGTATTGGCCGGAACAGCCTCGCGCTGGTGGCGCGCCATCGGGCAGGCCGGCCATGCAGGCTGGGGTTTCACCCATTCAACCGGTAACTGGCGTATCAGTACGCTGGACGTTTCCAGATGAATACGCTCATGCTCAATGCCCATCAGGATCACCCAGGCCGGACTCTCCCAGGTGATCGGCAGAGTCAGCGGCAGGGTCTGGATGAGATCGCTGACCAGCGCTTTAACGCGCCCGCGGTATTCGCGGACTTCTTCAATGGTGGGCCAGTCATAGTGGCTGTCGTTGAGATCGTCCCAGCTCATCTCATCCACACCAATCGCCATCATCGCTTCGATACGATCGTCCAGACGTGCGTCGATAAGGCGTCCGGCCATCAGCTTATTAATGTAGAAGGTGGCAGTGTGGCCAAAATAGAAGATTAAAGGATGGCGCAGCGGAATGGCTTTGGTAAACCAGGCCTGGGGATCGGCCAGACAGGTAAACAGACTTTCATACAGTTCCCAGGTCTGGTGGAAATAGGCCAGCAATTCGGCACGTTTTTGTTCAATATTATGGCCTGAGAGCAGTAGCGTTCGCGTCGGCGCAGGCAGATCGCGATGTGGTTGAGCAAGCGTCACAAGGAGCTCCAGATTGCTGAGTAAGTGAAACGGTAATTCACTATAGCAAATGTGCATTTCTGCCTGATGACTTAACGCCGCCAGTGACGCAGCAGACGGCTTTTCATGCCGGTATCGAAACGCCAGATATGGTCGAAGATGCGCAGAATGCCTGGTTTCCCGTGGGCCGACATGGCCACCGCGTGAAAACGTTGCTGATTGTGTCGCTGGCGCTTTTTAATCGCCCCGATCACCTCTTCCGGCAGACGCTGGGCAATAAAATCGGAGACGATCACCGCATCGGCCTCCTGCCATAATGCGCCTTCCATTCGGGTGACAACAGAGGAGAGACAGGCAGCCAGATCGGTGCCGCCGCGAAAACGCTGACTCAGAAAGCGAATCGCCTGTTCCAGCCCGTCATCACCGGTCAGCTCATAGCCAATCACCTCATGCGCAAACAGCATGATGTAGCAGCGGCGGCGATCGGCCAGCGCGACTTTCAGCAACGCCAGACAGAACGCTTTGGCGCAGCGCTCATTGAAGCCCCCCATCGAACCGGAAGTATCGACGCAGACGATGAAAGGCCCGCGCGGCTGCTCTTCATGCTGCTGGTGGCTGGCCGGACGCATCGTCACCTTTTCATGCCAGGCATCGCCCTGCAGCTTGTAGGTCAGCAGCCGTTTCTCTACCAGCCGCCGGTAAAACTCCAGCTCCAGTTCACTGATACTCAGCGCAGCTAACTCCGGCGGCAGCAGACGCAGCACGTCATCGCTCTGATGAATGCCGCTGACCTCTTCTGGCACGGACGCAGGCTCCTGGACCATATGGTGAAAGGCCTCCATGGGAGCATCCTGCGACGGCACCGATTTCGCCTCGCGGCTGCGACCCAGCTGCTGGGCCAGCTTCAGCAGCTCCGGCTGCTGCGTCAGAAAGTCGCCATATTGAAGCATCAGCTGATAGTCGCCAGGCTGCAGTGACGCTTTGCTCATGTCCCACAGCCGGCCAGCGGCGGCTTCGTCATCGTCGCCGAGAATCGGTGCCAGCTGACCGCTCAGCGCCATGCGCTGCTGCAGTTCCGCCAGCAGGCGTTCGCGCTGCTGCTCCAGCAACGCCTGATTCAGCGTCAGGGTCTGTAAGGTCAGGCTCAGCCGCCAGCGCTGTAGAAAAAGCTGGTGCTGTGCGCTGCTGAGATGGCTGATATCGGTGTGCTGCAGTAGCCGGTTAGCTTCATCAAGAAAAGGGGAAGGCAGGCTTTCAAGCGCCTGAAGTGTAGCATTCAGCTGGTGGCTGAATTCACGATCGCTGAGGAGTTGTACCCGCTGGAACAGCTGAAACTCTTCGGCCAGCGTGGCCGGAACCGGTGTGGTTTTGAGCTCAGCGTTGATCTCCGCTCGCCAGCGCGGCACATCGCGCAGCAGCGCTTTTTTCAGTCCGGGAAACTTTTCAAAAAACAGCGCCAGCTGTGGGGATGCCAGCAGAGCAATAATCAGCTCTTCAATCAGTTCGGTTTCACCCACGGAGAGCAGTGTGCTGAGCGTCTCCAGTGGGATCATTTACGCGCCTGTTTCAGCTGTTCCGCCACATCCTGCAGGCTGGTTTCAACCCGCGCCAGCCAGTCATCACTGATAAACAGGCAGCGCTGGTGCTGGCTGAACAGATGACGCTGCGACCGCAGTTCACTCTCCAGTGCATCCAGCGCTTCGGTGATCTCACCGGGCAGCGGCTCGCTGTTGCTGACGCCAGGCAGTGTCAGGCGCGACGATTGCAGGCTGACATCACGGATAGCCAGGCAGTGCTGCGCATCCACCTGTAAATCCAGGCTCTGCGCAAAGCCAATCCCATTGAGCTTGCCGCGAACCTCGCCCCCTTTCTGTAGCCACTGATTCAGTGCATCACGCGCGATAACCAGATGTGTCACCTGCATGTCATGCAGCATCAGCGGCTTTTGCAGCATCAGCGTCAGTTGCTCATCAGTGAAGCTTTCCGGCAGATCGTAATGAGGTTTGCGACTGAACATCCCACTGTGTTTTTCCAGGGTGATCGCCTGTGCGATGCTCTGTTGCTGCTGCAGAGCCATGCGACGCGCTTTTATCTGATGCAGTTTGAGTAGCATCGGCTGCTGCTGCCAGGCGTGCTGCGTCATCAGCTGATCGATTTCGCGCTCCAGCAGCTGCATGGAGGCGACGTCGTGCCAGAGGCAATCTTTCAGCAGGATCAGGTCTATCGGCGCAATGGCGCTGCGGCCACTGTAAAAAGCGCTGGCCTGCAGCAGATGAATGGCTTTTTTCCAGCGACGATCGGAAATATAGGGCGCGGCGGGCTGGCTTTCCAGTTGCTGGCGCAGCTGATAAATCAGCTCGAACACCGCATCCGGCAGGCTGACCTGACTGATGCCGAGCTGCCATTGCGCATACTCCTCATCACTGATGCGCAGGGATTCCGCAACCGGATTGGTGTGCTCATCCTGCTGATGGGTCAGCATGCTGCGAAAGTTCTGCTTCTCATGCACATTATCCAGCCAGAGGCGGATCAGCATCCGGTCATAGAGCGCTTCAAGGCCGCTGTCCGCTTCCGGCATTTCATTGGAGGCGGTGACCAGCAGACGCATCGGAATGGCCTCTTCGCTGTCGCCATTGCGGAAGCGGCGTTCGTTGATAGCGGTCAGCAGGGTATTCAGAATCGCCGGGCCGGCTTTCCAGATCTCATCCAGAAAAACAATCTCCGCGTCGGGCAAATACCCTTTAGTGAGGCGCTGATAGCGCCCTTCATCCTTCAGTGCCTGAATGGATAGCGGGCCAAACACCTCTTCCGGTGTGGAGAAACGGGTCATCAGATATTCAAAGGCGCGGGCATGCTGAAAGGCATATTTCAGGCGGCGGGCAATCAGGCTCTTGGCGATGCCGGGCGGTCCCAGCAGAAACACGCTTTCACCGCTCAGCGCCGCCAGCAGGCAAAGGCGGATGGCATGATGTCGCTCATACAATCCTTTTTCTAATGCGTTGCTAAGGCGAGAAATTCTTTCTGCCAAAAGATGGGGTTGAGCCATAATCACTTCAATGTCCTTACGATCGTCGGGCCGCCGCGCTTCAGCAAGCGCCTTACTCTATAGATCATCATGCGTGAAAGCGTTGATAGCTGTCAGCTTTTTTGTTTCATAAGGTTTGCCTGCTTTGAAAGCGGTGCTGATTGACGCTTTAATGCCTGAAACCACCCTGTTACCCTGACAGACAGGCGAAGCGGGTATAGGAATTTTCGGCAAACCGTGCATACTGTGCGCTTTTTGATGGCCTGAGCGAGGGGTTTTTGCGCCTCTTAGACTCCAACAAAAGATAACTCTATGAGCTCGGATAATAAGCAGTCACTTCGCGGATTAACGCTGGCCGCTATTGGTGTTGTTTACGGGGATATCGGCACCAGTCCGCTGTATACCTTGCGTGAATGTCTCTCCGGACAGTTTGGCTTCGGCGTTGAGCGGGAAGCGGTGTTTGGCTTTTTGTCGCTGATTTTCTGGCTGCTGGTGCTGGTGGTATCACTGAAGTACATCAGTTATGTGATGCGCGCCGACAATGCCGGTGAAGGCGGCATTCTGACACTGATGTCGCTGGCGGGCCGCCATACGGGGGCACGCGCCACGGCAGTGCTGGTGATCATGGGCCTGATTGGCGGCAGCTTCTTCTATGGCGAAGTGGTGATCACGCCGGCCATTTCGGTGATGTCAGCCATTGAAGGCCTGGAGATTGCCGCGCCGTCGCTGGATCCCTTTATTGTGCCGATGTCGATTGCGGTGCTGACGCTGCTGTTTGCGATTCAGAAACATGGCACCGGCATGGTGGGCAAACTCTTCGCGCCGGTGATGCTGGTGTGGTTCCTGGTGCTGGCGATCCTTGGGGTCAGCGGCATCATGAAAAACCCGGAAGTGCTGCATGCGCTGAATCCCGCCTATGCGGTCGAGTTCTTCCTGCACTATAAATCTGTCTCATTCTTCGCGCTTGGCGCGGTGGTGCTGGCTATTACCGGGGTTGAAGCGCTGTATGCCGATATGGGGCACTTCGGTAAAGTGCCGATCCGACTGGCCTGGTTCTCCGTGGTGCTGCCGTCGCTGGTCCTGAACTACTTTGGTCAGGGCGCGCTGTTGCTCAGCGATCCCAAAGCGATTAAAAACCCCTTCTTCCTGCTGGCGCCGGACTGGGCGCTGATCCCGATGCTGATTCTGGCGACACTGGCCACGGTGATTGCCTCACAGGCGGTGATCTCCGGCGTCTTCTCGCTGACGCGTCAGGCGGTGCGACTGGGCTATCTGCCGGGGATGCGTATCATCCACACCTCTGAGCGTGAATCGGGCCAGATTTATATTCCGATGATCAACTGGGTGCTCTACTTCGCCGTCCTGATTGTGATTATCAGCTTTGAGCATTCAAGCAATCTGGCTGCGGCCTACGGTATTGCGGTGACCGGCACCATGGTGCTGACCTCGATCCTATCCTGTACCGTGGCGATTAAAAACTGGCACTGGCATAAGCTGGCAGTCGGCGTCATCCTGGTGCTGATGCTCTGTATCGATGTGCCGCTGTTTACCGCCAACCTGGTGAAAATCTTCTCTGGTGGCTGGCTGCCGCTCTGTCTCGGCCTGGTCATGTTTATCATTATGACGACGTGGAAAAGCGAACGTTTCCGCCTGCTGCGCCGCATGCACGAGCATGGCAACTCCCTGGAGGCGATGATCGCGTCACTGGAGAAGTCGCCGCCGGTTCGCGTGCCGGGCACGGCGGTCTATATGTCGCGTGCGCTGAATGTGATTCCGTTTGCCATGCTGCATAACCTTAAGCACAACAAAGTGTTGCATGAGCGGGTGGTGCTGCTGACGTTGCGGACGGAAGATGCGCCTTACGTGCACAACGTGCGTCGCGTGACGATTGAGCAGCTGTCACCCACCTTCTGGCGGGTGGTGGCCAGCTATGGCTGGCGCGAAACGCCAAACGTCGAGGAGATTTTCCACCGCTGCGGGCTGGAAGGGCTCAACTGCCGCATGATGGAGACGTCGTTCTTCATGTCGCATGAATCGCTGATTATCGGCAAACGGCCGTGGTATCTGCGCCTGCGTGGCAAACTCTTCCTGGCGCTGCAGCGCAATGCGCTCCGCGCGCCAGACCAGTTTGAGATCCCGCCAAACCGGGTGATTGAACTGGGCACTCAGGTCGAGATTTGATCTGCAGCGCCCGCCTTACGGGGCGGGCGCTGACCAGCGCAGCGTGACACATAATCCGCCGCCCAATCGCTGGCTGAAGGTGACCTGCATCCCGTGCAACTGGGCGATATTGCGGACTATCGATAATCCCAGCCCGCTTCCGCTTTTCTCCTGACCTGGCGGTCGCCAGAAACGTTCACCAAGCCGTTGCAGCTCGACTGCACTCAGACCTTCGCCGTTATCCTCTACCGACAGGCTATTCGCCTGAAGCCGCACATCAACTTCGCTGCCCGCTGGCGTATAGCGAATGGCATTATCCAGCAGATTACGTACCAGCAGTGACAGTAATAGCGGATGCCCCTGAATCTGCGGATCGGCGTCAGCATGCAGCCGCAGCGTGACACCCGTTTTATCCGCCAGCGGCAGCTGGGCAGCCAGCGTCTCCTGGATCGTACGTTTCAGCGCTACCGGTTCGAAGGCGTTGCGTGCATCATCAGCTTCAACCCGTGAGAGCGTCAGCAGCTGATCCACCAGCCGGGTTGCGCGGATAATACCGGCATCCAGTTGCTGCAGCGCATGGGTTCGCATCACTTCATCATCGGCTGTCAGCTGGATCACCTCGCTTTGCACCTGCAGCGCGGCCAGCGGACTGCGCAGCTCATGTGCGGCATCAGAGGTAAAGCGCCGTTCTCGCTGCATCATTGCGCTGATGCGGCTGAACAGACCATTGAGCGCCACCATCAGCGGTTGCACCTCTTTCGGCACGCGGTCTGCCTGCAGCGGCGTATCATCATCGGGCGCGCGCTGCGCCAGTTGCTGCGCCAGCGCCTTCAGCGGCCGCAGTTCAGACCAGACCAGACCGATCAGCAGCAGCAACATAAAGGGCAGCGCGATCAGCCAGGGCAGCATGCTGGCTTTCATCAGATCCCGCGTCATGTCGTCACGGTATTCGGACTCCTGACCCACCACTACCCGGAACTGCTGATCGGGCGTGGTCAGCCAGACAAACCGCCAGCGATCGTCATCATTGGTGAGCTGGCCCTCATGAAATCCCTGATACTCCGCCTCAAACGGCAGGTAGCGGCCATTGTCACCATCATTCATCACCTGCCGGCCGTCACGCGTGAAGACGGCAAAGGCCAGCGCGTCGTCATCCTGATCGCCGCGATGGTGGTGCAGTATCTCTTTGGTTCTGGGCAGCGTGGTTTTGTCCATCGAGGAGAAATCCAGCGTCAGCAGACGCTTGGCCAGCAGCATCTGCTGCGTATCGAAGAGCTCATCAAGGGTTTCACGTGTCTGATGCCAGGCACTCAGGCTGGCGCTGGCCCAGCAGAGCCCGAGCAGCAGTACAAAACCGATACCCAGCCGCAAAAACAGGCTCATTGATCGCATTCAGCCGCTCCCAGGGTATAACCGACGCCGTGCAGCGTGCGGATAAACTGGCTGCCCAGTTTTTTACGCAGATGATGAATGTGAACCTCTACCGCATTGCTGGAGACATCGGCATCCCAGCTGTAGAGTTTCTCCTCCAGCTGGCTGCGTGTCAGCACCCGGCCTGGGTTTCGCATAAACAGTTCCAGCAGCGCCAGTTCACGGCTTTTCAGCGCAATCGCCTCACCTTCACGCATTACACTGTGGCTGCCGGGGATCAGCACCACATTACCGTGCCGGAGTTCGGGCTGCAGCTGGCCGTGACGGCGGCGGATCAGCGCCTGTAAGCGAGCCGCTACTTCAGTTAAGGCAAAGGGCTTACACAGATAGTCATCGGCTCCGAGCTGAAGGCCTTCGACCCGCTGATCGAGCGCATCGCGTGCGGTCAGTATCAGTACCGGCACATCTTTTCCCTGCTGGCGCCACTGCCGAAGAATATCGAGCCCATCCCGCTCGGGCAGAGAGAGATCCAGGATCACCGCATCCCAGGGCGCGGCCTCAAGCGCGTTAAAGCCCGCCTCACCGGAGGTAAACCAGTCAACGCTGAAGCCCAGTTTACTCAGCCCCGCTTTGATACCGTCGCCAATTAAGCGGTCATCTTCAATCAGTAAAATACGCATCACGTCTCCCTGTTCCGATAACGCTTTATACGAAGCAACTTCCTGCTTGTACAGCTGATTTCGGCGAAAATAGCTTATTTTTGCCTCTTAAGAAGCTGTTAAGAACTTTATGGTCAACTAAGCTCAACAAGACGAACCACATCATGGAAAAGAGGTGACAAAATGAAAAAGCACGCTGCAATTCTGGCCGTCGTAATGCTGGCTTCTGCCCCGGTTTTCGCTGCACAGCAGGGTGGATTTGTTGATCCCAGTGCGCCAGCCGCACAGACGCAGTCAGCAGCCGGTCAGGGCGGTTTCAGTGCCGATCACAGCAGTGTGGTGACCGTAAAGCAGGCTGAAGAGATGAAAGATGACAGCTGGGTCACCGTGCGCGGTAAGCTGGAAAAACAGATCGGCAACGAAGATTATCTGTTCCGCGACCAGACCGGCACCATGAAAGTCGAAATCGACCATAAGCACTGGAACGGTCAGACTATCTCACCTAAAGACAACGTCGAGCTGACGGGTGAACTGGATAAAGATTTCAACAGCATTGAGATGGACGTCAAACAGGTTAAAAAACTGCCTTAATCCTCTTATCCTGGCCTGGTTTCTTTGCTCAGCACGGCTGACCGGACAGGACTATATCCGCAATATCGGGCCGCATTCGCGGCCCTTTTTTCAGCCCTTCCCCCGACTTAATGCAAATTTCTCCCCGCGTGAGCGAAACGTTTCGATAGCGATCACAGATTTCTTATTTCCCGATTGAGTTGATGGCGTCTTTTCATACACTCCTGACAGCGAAACGTTTCGCTGTGGAGTGAAAAGATGAAAAAAGGTCGCTTGTTAAACGCTGAACTCTCTCATGTGATTGCCCGCCTGGGACACACGGATACGCTGACGATTGCTGATGCAGGTTTGCCGATTCCGGCCGGACCGCAGCGCATTGATTTAGCGCTCACGCCGGGTACGCCCGATTTTATGCAGGTGGTTAATGCTGTCGCACTGGAGATGCAGGTAGAGAGCGCCCTGATCGCGGAAGAGATTAAACAGCATAATCCGCAGCTTCATAGCGCACTTGTCGCCGTGCTCGAAGCCTTGCAACAGCACCAGGGGAATATCATCACCATCAGCTACACCAGTCATGAACAATTCAAACAACAAACGCAGCGTAGTCAGGCGGTCATTCGCAGCGGAGAGTGCTCTCCGTTTGCGAATGTCATCCTCAGCGCCGGTGTGACCTTCTGAGGCCGCTATGCAACCTTTACTGCAACTCGACGGCATTGAAAAATCCTTTCCGGGTGTGAAAGCCCTTAAGGGTGCGTCGCTGAATGTCCGGGCAGGACGCGTGATGGCGCTGGTGGGCGAGAACGGCGCAGGCAAGTCCACCATGATGAAAGTGCTGACCGGGATCTATCAACATGATGCCGGTACGCTGCGCTGGCTCGGCAAAGAGACCCGTTTCAGTGGGCCGAAAGCGTCTCAGGAAGCGGGTATTGGCATCATTCATCAGGAACTGAACCTGATCCCTCAGTTATCCGTGGCGGAGAATATTTTCCTCGGCCGCGAATATGTGGGTCGTTTTGGCCGTATCCAGTGGCCGCGTATGTATGCCGAAGCTGATGCGCTGCTTAAACGGCTTAATCTGCGCTTCAACAGCCACAAGCTGGTGGGGGATTTGTCGATTGGCGATCAGCAGATGGTCGAAATCGCCAAAGTCCTGAGCTTTGAGTCGCAGGTGATCATCATGGATGAGCCGACCGATGCGCTGACCGATACCGAAACGCTGTCGCTGTTTCGGGTGATCAACGAACTGAAAGCGCAGGGCTGCGGCATCGTCTATATCTCGCATCGCATGAAAGAGATCTTTGAGATCTGCGATGACGTCACGGTGTTCCGTGACGGTCAGTTTATTGCTGAACGTCCGGTCAGCGAACTGACTGAAGAGAGCCTGATCGAAATGATGGTCGGCCGTAAGCTGGAAGATCAATATCCCCATATTGATCAGGCGCCAGGCGACGTGCGGCTGAAAGTGGAGAACGTCAGCGGACCGGGCGTGGATAACGTCAGTTTCAGCCTGTGCAAAGGTGAAATCCTGGGCGTTTCCGGCCTGATGGGCGCGGGACGAACCGAACTGATGAAGGTGCTTTACGGCGCCTTGCCGCGTCGCGAAGGCACGCTGTGGCTCAATGGTCGGGAGGTGGTGACGCGCTCACCGCAGGATGGGCTGGCTAACGGTATCGTCTATATCTCCGAAGATCGTAAGCGCGATGGCCTGGTGCTGGGCATGTCAGTAAAAGAGAACATGTCGCTGACAGCGTTAGGCTATTTCAGTCACGGCAGCGGCACGCTGAAACACGCGGCAGAGCAGCTGGCGGTGGGCGATTTTATCCGGCTGTTTAACGTTAAAACGCCTTCCATGGAGCAGCCGATTGGTCTGCTTTCGGGCGGCAACCAGCAGAAAGTGGCGATTGCCCGCGGTCTGATGACCCGGCCCAACGTACTGATTCTGGATGAACCGACACGCGGTGTGGATGTCGGCGCGAAGAAAGAGATCTATCAACTGATTAACCAGTTTAAAGCCGAAGGGCTGAGCATTATTCTGGTTTCCTCGGAAATGCCGGAAGTGCTGGGCATGAGCGATCGGATTCTGGTGATGCATGAAGGCCGTATCAGCGGCGAATTTACCCGGGAAGAAGCCACTCAGGAGAGCCTGATGGCAGCCGCCGTAGGCAAGCAACACAGTGAGGATTTAGTGGTATGACGACCCAAACTTTACCTGCCAGCCGTCGCTGGTTTAGCAAAAGCTGGCTACTGGAACAGAAGTCGCTGATTGCGCTGATGGTGCTGATCGCCGTGGTGGCCAGCCAGAGCCCGAACTTCTTTACCGTGGCGAACCTGTTCAACATTCTGCAGCAGACCTCGGTTAACGCCATTATGGCGGTCGGGATGACGCTGGTGATCCTGACCTCCGGTATCGACCTCTCTGTGGGATCGCTGCTGGCCCTGACGGGCGCGGTGGGGGCATCGCTGGTGGGCATGGAAGTGAATGCCCTGGTCGCGGTGGCGGCGTCGCTGGCACTGGGAGCGGCAATCGGTGCCCTGACTGGCACCATTGTGGCGCGCGGCAAAGTGCAGGCGTTTATCGCCACGCTGGTCATGATGCTGCTGCTGCGCGGTGTCACCATGGTCTACACCGACGGCAGTCCGGTTAACACGGGTTTCAGTGCCAATGCCGATCTGCTGGGCTGGTTTGGTATTGGTCGTCCGCTGGGTATCCCTGCGCCGGTCTGGCTGATGGCGCTGGTCTTTATTGCTGCCTGGTACATGCTGCAGCACACTCGTCTGGGTCGCTATATCTATGCGCTTGGCGGTAATGAAGCGGCAACGCGTCTCTCCGGCATCAATGTGAATCGCGTCAAAATCATCGTCTATTCCCTGAGTGGCATGCTGGCGGCGCTGGCAGGCACCATTGAAGTAGCGCGTCTTTCTTCGGCACAGCCGACAGCAGGCACCGGCTATGAGCTGGATGCGATTGCTGCGGTCGTGCTGGGCGGAACCAGCCTAGCAGGCGGTAAGGGCCGTATTTTCGGCACCCTGATTGGCGCACTGATCCTCGGCTTCCTGAACAATGGCCTGAACCTGATGGGCGTTTCTTCGTACTACCAGATGATCGTTAAGGCGGTAGTAATCCTGCTGGCGGTGCTGGTAGATAATAAAAGCAGTAAATAACTCTGACCTTACACAGGATGACATGATGAAAAAGTTAACCGCACTGGCCATGATCCTTGGCGCAACGCTCAGTACCAGCGCTATGGCCAAAGATACTATCGCGCTGGTGGTTTCAACCCTGAACAACCCGTTCTTTGTTTCGCTGAAAGAGGGTGCGCAGAAAGAAGCGGACAAGCTGGGCTACAACCTGGTGGTGCTGGATTCACAGAACAATCCAGCGAAAGAGCTGGCTAACGTGCAGGATCTGACCGTTCGCGGCACCAAACTGCTGCTGATCAACCCAACCGACTCTGATGCTGTGGGCAATGCGGTGAAGATGGCTAACCAGGCGAACATCCCGGTTATCACGCTGGATCGCGTTGCAGCACAGGGCACCGTGGTCAGCCACGTTGCTTCCGATAACCGTTTCGGCGGTAAAATGGCCGGCGACTTCATCGCCAAAAAAGTCGGCGAAAACGCCAAAATTATTGAACTGCAGGGCATTGCCGGGACTTCTGCCGCCCGTGAGCGTGGCGAAGGCTTCAAACAGGCCGCTGATGCGCATAAATTCCAGATCCTCGCCAGCCAGCCTGCCGATTTTGACCGTACCAAAGGTCTGAACGTCATGCAGAACCTGCTGCAGGCACACCCGGACGTTCAGGCCGTATTCGCTCAGAACGACGAAATGGCGCTGGGTGCACTGCGTGCGCTGCAGACCGCCGGTAAAACCGGTGTGATCGTGGTTGGTTTTGACGGCACTGCTGATGGCGTTAAAGCCGTAGAAGCTGGCAAACTGTCTGCGACCGTGGCACAGATGCCAGATAAAATTGGCATGATCGGCGTGGATACCGCTGATAAAGTGCTGAAGGGTGAAAAAGTGAAGGCGATCAACCCGGTCGACCTGAAGCTGGTCACTCAATAACTCAAAGAAAAGCAGGGCACTGCGCCACCCTCCCGGTGGCGCACTTATTCCGGACTCCCCTAATGAGCAAAAACGCAAAACTGGCCGTTCTTGGTAGCATTAACGCTGACCACATCCTTAATCTGGCGCATTTCCCCCGTCCCGGTGAAACGGTGATCGGACAGAATTATCAGATTGCGTTTGGCGGTAAGGGTGCGAATCAGGCTGTCGCCGCCGGTCGTGCTGGTGCCGATATCGCATTTATCGCCTGTGTGGGCGCTGACGACATTGGTGAACGTATTCGTCAGCAACTGGCGCAGGACAATATTAATACCTCGCCGATTGAGGTGGTTGAGGGTGAGTCGACCGGCGTGGCGATGATTTTCGTCAACGGAGACGGTGAGAACAACATCGGCATCTATTCCGGTGCAAACGCGGCGTTAACGCCAGATTGCGTGGCGCGTCATCAGCAGGTTATCGCCGACGCCGATGCACTGTTAATACAGTTAGAATCACCGCTGGAGAGTGTGCTGACCGCCGCGACGCTCGCCCGACAGCATCAGACGCAGGTTATTCTCAATCCTGCACCCGCCACCCAGCTCTCAGATGAACTGCTGGCGTTGATCGACATTATTACCCCGAATGAAACTGAAGCCGAGAGTCTGACCGGCATTGCGGTCAGCAACGATGAAGATGCCGCCCGCGCTGCGGCAGTACTGCATGCGAAAGGTATCGGCACGGTACTGATTACTCTGGGTCGCCGCGGTGTCTGGCTGAGCGAGCAGGGAGAAGGTCAGCGTATTGCTGGCTTCAGCGTTAAAGCTATCGACACCATCGCGGCGGGCGACACTTTTAATGGCGCCTTTATTACCGCGCGGCTGGAGCAGAAAACGATGTATGACGCGGTGCGGTTTGCCCATGCCGCCGCTGCTATCGCCGTTACCCGCTCGGGTGCGCAGCCCTCCGTGCCGTGGCGCGCGGAGATCGATGAATTTTTGCAGCAGCAGGGCTAAGCATTTGAGCACCATGAAAGATGTCGCTCGCCTGGCGGGCGTCTCTACCTCCACTGTCTCGCACGTGATCAATAACAATCGCTTTGTCAGTGAAGGCGTACGGGAAAAAGTTGAGCAGGCGATACGCGAGCTGAACTATGCTCCTTCTGCGCTGGCACGTAGTCTGAAAATCAATCAAACGCACACCATCGGTATGCTGCTGACCACCAGTAGTAACCCATTTTATGCCGAAGTGGTGCGGGGCGTGGAGGAGAGCTGCTATCAGCGTGGCTACAGCCTGATTCTCTGCAACACGGCGGGTAATGAAGAGCGGATGAACCGCAGCCTGGAAACGCTTATGCAGAAGCGCGTCGACGGTTTATTGATCATGTGTACGGAAAGTCACCTGCCCTCGGCAGACATTCTGAACCGCTATCCCTCTGTACCTGCCGTTATGATGGACTGGGCGCCGTTTGAAGGCCGTGGTGACATTATTCAGGATAACGCGCTACTGGGCGGGGAGATGGCGACTCAGCATCTTATCGACAGTGGTTACACCCGCATCGCCTGTATCGCGGGTCCGCAGGATAAAACCCCGGCACGTATGCGCCTGGAAGGTTATCGCAACGCCATGACAAAAAGTGGCCTGGCGATTCTGCCCGGCTATGTAGTGAATGGTGACTTTGAATTTCAGGGGGGCTATAACGGGATGGTCGAGCTGCTGGCGCTGGAAACGCCGCCTGAAGCGGTATTTACCAGCAACGATGCCATGGCGGTTGGCGTTTATCACGCACTCTATCAGGCTGGCATGCAGGTTCCGCAGCAGATGGCGGTAATGGGATATGACGATATTGAGCTGGCGCGCTATCTCACTCCGCCACTGAGTACCATTCATCAGCCGAAAGATGCGCTGGGTGAACTGGCGATAGACACCTTGCTCCATCGGCTCAGTGATCCCGACGCCAGCCAGCAAACGCTGGTGCTGACGCCGGAACTGGTGGTGCGTGGATCGGTTTAACGCTTTTTCTGTTTGTCGCGATTACTGATCAGATTACGTCCATCACCGTTTTTCAGCAGCATAAAGGTCAGCGCCGACAGTACTGTTACCACGCCCATGGTCAGAAACGTGGCGTGGAACTGTGAAATGGTGCTGGTTTCAAATTCCTGATAGAAGCGCAGCACCGCAGCGCTGACGGCCACACCAAAACTGATCGCTAATTGCTGAGTCACGGCCAGCACGCTGTTACCACCGCTGGCGTTATCATCATTCAGATCGGCCAGGGTTATGGTGTTCATGGCAGTAAACTGCGTAGACATGGCCATGCCGAGAATAAACAGCGGAAGTAATAGCACAATGATGCTTTCAGCGGGCGACTGCAGAGAGAAGCTGGCGATCAGAATGCCAATAATGGCGGTAATGCCAACCAGCAGGCGGCGGTAACCCAGCCAGCGCAGCAGTTGCGTCACCGTCGACTTCGCCAGTATTGAACCCATGGCGATGGGTGCCATCATGCAGCCCGCGATAATCGCTGAATAACCAAAGCCGACCTGCAACATGAGCGGCATCAAAAAGGGCACACAGCCGGTGCCAAGACGTGACGCGATGTTGCCACCGATGCCTACGGAGAATGTCCGGGTTTTAAACATCGGCAGATTGATCAGTGGCGAAGGGTGATTTCGGGCATGCACTATATAAAGAAGCAAAAGCACAATCCCGCTGAGTAATATCCCACCCGCCAGCCAGGCGGAAACAATCCGCTCGCCAAATAGCTCAATCCCAATCGAGATCATCACCAGTCCGGCTCCGAATAATAAGAAGCCTAAAAAGTCGAAGCGGCGCTTGGGGGTGGTGAAGTCCGGCATATATTTGCGTGCGTAGATAATGCCGAGAATGCCAATCGGGATATTAATCAGGAAGATCCAGTGCCAGGTCGCGTAGGTCACCAGCACGCCGCCCAGCATTGGCCCCAGTATCGGGCCAACTAATCCCGGCATGGTGACAAAGTTGAGCACCGGCAACAGCTCACTGCGCGGATAGGCGCGTAACAGCGCCAGTCGCGCGACCGGCATCATCATTGCACCACCGACGCCCTGTATGATGCGCGAGATGACCAGTACCTGGAGTGTGGGAGAAAGTGCACAAGCCAGCGAGCCGAGGGTGAACAGCGAAACGGCGACGATAAACACCTTGCGCGTGCCGTAGCGATCGGCGAGCCAGCCGCTGACCGGAATCAACATAGCGACAGTCAGGGTGTAACTGATGACGGCGGATTGCATGGCCAGAGGAGAACGGTCGAGGCTGGTGGCGATAGCGGGCAGGGCTGTATTCAGTATGGTGGCGTCGAGTGACTGCATGAAAAAGGCCATGGCAGCTATCCATGGCAAACCAGCCATGCTGCGCGCGGATTTTATCATTGAGTGTCCTTCCTGGGGTTATCCTGCGAGAAGAAGCAAAATAATAGCACCCGCATTAAGCAACGGCAGGTCTCTTTACAACGTTTAATGGCGATTTTTGTGCGTTATTCCGTCATGAAACGTCTCTTTTTAAGCCGTTCGTTTAAAAAAGATGCGCTCAGCAAATTAATTCAAAGAAACGCTTGTCAGCCCGCGGAAACTCCCTATAATGCGCCTCCATCGACACGGAACACCGGCAACGGGAAGCGGGTTGAGAGGCACAGGAGACTGCGCCGCCGGAGAAAAACTTCTGAAATAGAGGTTGACTCTGCAGGAGGAAAGCGTAATATACGCCACCTCGCGACAGGACGCTAACGCACTGTTCGCGCTGCTCTTTAACAATTTATCAGACAATCTGTGTGGGCACTCGCAGGATTGATATCA
>NZ_CEUYZP010000008.1:0-229884 GCF_982223955.1 Pantoea sp. E956-1
ATTGTCTGATAAATTGTTAAAGAGCAGTGCGAACAGTGCGTTAGCGTCCTGTCGCGAGGTGGCGTATATTACGCTTTCCTCCTGCAGAGTCAACCTCTATTTCAGAAGTTTTTCTCCGGCGGCGCAGTCTCCTGTGCCTCCTGACCCGTTTTCCGTTTCCGGTTTACCGTGTCAGTGGAGGCGCATTATAG
The DNA here is from genome assembly GCF_982223955.1 of Pantoea sp. E956-1. Taxonomy (NCBI): domain Bacteria; kingdom Pseudomonadati; phylum Pseudomonadota; class Gammaproteobacteria; order Enterobacterales; family Erwiniaceae; genus Pantoea; species Pantoea sp. E956-1. The sequence goes on from NZ_CEUYZP010000008.1 coordinate 192, forward strand.
GGAACGGCTCAGATAGCGCAAGTGCAAATTGAGACTTTTTTTCTGTTCGTCTGAAATTTGCACAAAAGCGCCGTTTTACCCCTTTTTAATGCGCGCCGGGAGCTCTGCCAGGCTATTAATTACCCAATCTGCTGCTGCTTCACCTTCAGCGGTGACCGGTTTGCCGCTGCGCACCAGTACTTTCATGCCGACACCGGCAGCCTGCCCTGCCAGCATATCTTCCAGCTTGTCACCCACCATATAAGAAGCGGCCATATCAATATTCAGTTCTTCCTTTGCCGTCAGCAGCATACCCGGCTGAGGCTTACGGCAGTCACAGGCCTGACGGAACTCTGCTACTGTTGCTTCAGGATGGTGAGGACAGAAATAGATGCCATCAAGGTCAACATCACGATCGGCCAGCGACCAGTCCATCCATTCTGTCAGCCGCATAAAGGTATCTTCAGTAAACATACCGCGCGCGATGCCAGACTGATTGGTCACGACCACCAGCGCAAAACCCATTGCCTTTAGTTGTTGCAGCGCTTCAATCGTGCCGTCAATAAACTGGAAGTCATCGATCTCATGGACATAGCCATTGTCGACATTAAGGGTGCCATCACGATCAAGAAAAATAGCGGGGACTTTATTCGCCACGTAGAAACTCCTGCTGTAAAAATTGCCGATCAGTATCGCATGATTGCTATAAAAGGGAGAATGTCAGATTGAATCACTTCCATTGATTTAGACGTCTGGATGCCTTAACATCCATCCAGCTTTTATACCGAATAAAAGCGACGAGGCTTCCCACACCACGGACAACGCAACACGATAATAAATAACATAATGATTAAACTAGAAAATATCACCAAGGTGTTTCAGCAAGGCACGCGGTCTGTTCCGGCGTTAACGGATGTCAGTCTGCACGTGCCTGCCGGACAGATTTATGGCGTTATCGGCGCTTCCGGTGCCGGTAAAAGTACGTTGATTCGTTGCGTTAACCTGCTGGAGCGCCCGACTTCGGGCCGCGTTCTGGTAGACGGGGCTGATTTAACCGCACTCAACGAACGTCAGTTAACCCAGGCGCGCCGCCAGATCGGCATGATCTTCCAGCACTTCAATCTGATGAATTCCCGTACCGTCGCGGGCAACGTCTCTCTTCCACTTGAACTCGGTAATCTCTCCCGCGCTCAGATCACTGCTCGCGTAAATGAGCTGCTGGAACTGGTGGGATTATCAGACAAGCATGATGCGTGGCCCGCGAATCTGTCGGGCGGACAGAAGCAGCGTGTCGCGATTGCCCGTGCCCTGGCCAGCAATCCCAAGGTTCTGCTGTGTGATGAAGCCACCAGCGCACTGGATCCCGCGACGACCCGCTCTATTCTGGAATTGCTTAAAGACATTAACCGCCGGCTTGGGCTGACGATTCTGCTGATCACCCATGAAATGGATGTAGTAAAACGCATCTGCGATCAGGTTGCGGTCATCAGTCACGGTGAGCTGATTGAGAAAGATAGCGTCAGTGAGGTCTTCTCTCATCCTAAGACACCTCTGGCGCAGCAGTTTATTCAGTCTACGCTGCATCTGGATATTCCGGATGATTACCAGCAGCGTCTTTCTGCCACCGCCACTGAAGGCACCGTGCCCCTGCTGCGACTGGAATTCACCGGTAAATCGGTTGATGCGCCGCTGCTGTCTGAAGCCGCGCGCCGTTACAACGTGAATAACAACATTATCAGTGCCCAGATGGATTACGCCGGTGGCGTGAAGTTCGGCATTATGCTGGCCGAAATGCACGGCACAGAAAGCGATACCCGCGAGGCGATTGCCTGGCTGAAGGAGAATCATGTGAAAGTAGAGGTGTTAGGTTATGTCTGAAGCGATGATGTGGTTGCTGGGACGGGGCGTGTGGGAAACGCTGATGATGACCTTCGTCTCGGGCTTTTTCGGTTTTGTGCTGGGTCTGCCGGTCGGCGTTTTACTCTATGTCACCCGTCCAGGCCAGATTCTGCAGAATCAGGGACTTTATCGCGTGCTCTCCGCGCTGGTGAATATCTTCCGCTCCATTCCTTTCATTATCTTACTGGTCTGGATGATTCCTTTTACTCGCGTCATCGTCGGCACCTCAATCGGACTGCAGGCGGCCATCGTGCCGTTGACCGTAGGCGCGGCGCCATTTATCGCGCGTATGGTTGAAAATGCCTTGCTGGAACTGCCTACCGGACTGATTGAAGCGTCACGTGCCATGGGCGCCACGCCAATGCAGATCATCCGTAAGGTTCTGCTGCCGGAAGCGATGCCTGGCCTGGTGAATGCTGCGACCATCACCCTGATTACCCTGGTTGGTTACTCCGCCATGGGTGGCGCGGTGGGCGCCGGTGGTCTGGGCCAGATCGGTTATCAGTATGGTTATATCGGATACAACGCCACTGTGATGAATACGGTATTGGTGTTGTTAGTGGTTTTGGTGTATCTCATTCAATTCTGTGGCGACCGCATCGTGCGTGCGGTGTCCCATAAATAAGCCAGCAATATCACATTATTAAGAAGGAAAGGATATGTCTTTCAGATTCAAGAAAATTGCCGCTGTGGGTGCACTGATTGGCGCGATTGCGCTGGCAGGATGCGATCAAAAAGAGAAAGACCCTAACCACATCAAAGTGGGCGTGATTGTCGGTGCTGAGCAGCAGGTTGCTGAAGCAGCACAGAAAGTTGCCAAAGAGAAATATGGTCTGGACGTTGAGCTGGTCACCTTCAACGATTACGTACTGCCGAATGAAGCGCTGAGCAAAGGCGATATCGACGTCAACGCCTTCCAGCACAAACCGTATCTGGATCAGCAAATCAAAGATCGTGGCTACAAGCTGGTTTCAGTGGGTAATTCCTTCGTCTACCCGATCGCGGGCTATTCGAAAAAGATCAAGTCACTGGATGAGCTGCAGGATGGCGCTCAGGTTGCCATTCCAAACGACCCGACCAACCTGGGCCGTACGCTGCTGCTGCTGCAGAAAGTAGGTCTGATCAAACTGAAAGATGGCGTGGGCCTGTTGCCAACCTCACTGGATATCACTGAAAACCCTAAGCATCTGAAAATTGTTGAGCTGGAAGCACCGCAACTGCCTCGCTCACTGGACGATCAGCAGATCGCGCTGGCGGTGATCAACACCACTTACGCCAGCCAGATTGGCCTGACACCAGCCAAAGATGGCATTTTCGTCGAAGATAAAGATTCACCTTACGTAAACCTGATTGTCGCGCGCGAAGATAATAAAGATGCGGAAAACGTGAAGAAATTCGTCAAGGCTTACCAGTCTGACGAAGTCTACGATGCCGCTAACAAAGTCTTTAACGGCGGCGCGGTTAAAGGCTGGTAATTCAGCTGTTCATCTCCTTAAGGGCGGCGCTATGCCGCCCTTTCTGTTATTGGGTGCCCTGCCCGACTTGTTATTTATTCTTGTCCTTGTTTCAATAACGCCACTTTTTGAAACCTGAGGATGTTGCCATGCGTTTTTTACCGCTCTGCTTGTTAGCATTGATGCTGACAGGGTGTGTTCATGAGTATCACCCGATAAGCAGCGCACCGTCCCGGCCGCAGCAATCCAGTGAACCCACCCGCAAGCCTGTGTCACGACCGGCACCGGTTAAGCTCTATACCGATGCCGCCGATCTGGTCAGCAAGCCGTTCCGCGATCTGGGTGAAGTCTCCGCTGAAGATTGCCAGATCAGTAATCAGAACTCCCCAGCCAACATCGCTACTGCACGTAAACGCCTGCAGATCAAAGCGTCACAGATGAAAGCCAATGCGGTGCTGCTGCATCAGTGTGAAATCGTTACCGGCACGCCAGGCTGCTATCGTCAGGCGGTGTGTCAGGGTTCGGCACTGAAAGTCAGCAATCAATGAGTGAATTCGCCTTTGCGCAAATTGGGGTAATCCGCTCACCGTGGAAGGAGAAGTTTGCCGTGCCGCGCCAGCCAGGGCTGGTGCAGGATGGCGGCGGCGAACTGCACCTGCAGCCACCTTACAATCAGCCGGAAGCGGTGCGTGGACTGGAAGCGTTCAGCCACCTCTGGCTGCTGTTTGTCTTCCATCAGACGATGGAAGGCGGCTGGCGTCCCACGGTTCGCCCTCCCCGGCTGGGCGGCAATGCGCGCATGGGTGTATTTGCGACACGTTCAACGTTCCGTCCCAATCCCATTGGCATGTCGCTGGTTGAACTAAAAGGTATCAGGATTGAAAAACAGCAGGTGATCCTGCAGCTTGGCAGTCTGGATCTGGTTGATGGCACCCCGGTGGTGGATATCAAACCTTATCTGCCCTTTGCCGAAGCATTGCCCCATGCCCAGGCGGGTTTTGCTCAGGCGGCACCTGCGGCTGATATGCCGGTTCGCTTCTCCGCGCTGGCACAACAGCAGCTCCACCAGCAGTCGCGCTACCCCAATCTGGCTCGCTTTATCAGTGAAGTGCTGGCACAGGATCCCCGTCCCGCTTACCGTCAGGGCGAGACGCAGGCGCGGGAATATGCGGCCTGGCTGATGGATTTTAATGTACGCTGGCGCATTGACGATGCCGGTACTGAAGTGATCGCTATCGACCCGCGTTAAAACCCGCTTTTGAGCCGGTGATCTCACTGGTACACTAGCCGCCAGCAAAATTCTGTCTGTGACTTTCCGATCAACTGGAACCGTAATCAATGCGTACTACTCAATATCTGCTCTCTACTCAGAAAGAGACGCCTTCCGACGCTGAAGTGATCAGCCATCAGCTGATGCTGCGCGCCGGTATGATCCGCAAACTGGCTTCTGGCTTGTACACCTGGTTACCGACCGGGGTTCGCGTGCTGAAAAAAGTCGAAAACATCGTGCGCGAAGAGATGAACAACGCGGGCGCGGTTGAGATTTTAATGCCGGTTGTGCAGCCCGCCGACCTGTGGCAGGAGAGCGGTCGCTGGGAGGAGTATGGCCCGGAACTGTTACGTATTGCAGATCGCCACGAGCGTCCGTTCGTGCTGGGTCCGACGCATGAAGAGGTGGTCACTGACCTGATCCGCAATGAGCTGAGCTCATATAAGCAACTGCCGCTCAACCTCTATCAGATCCAGACCAAATTCCGTGATGAAGTCCGTCCGCGCTTTGGCGTGATGCGTTCACGTGAATTCATCATGAAAGATGCTTACTCGTTCCACGTTTCGCAGGAGTCGCTGCAGGAAACGTATGACGCGATGTACCGCGCCTATAGCCAGATCTTCAGCCGTATGGGCCTGGATTTCCGCGCCGTGCAGGCCGACACCGGCTCGATTGGCGGCAGCGCCTCCCATGAGTTCCAGGTTCTGGCGCAGAGCGGTGAAGATGATGTGATCTTCTCTACCGATTCTGATTACGCGGCCAATATTGAGCTGGCCGAAGCCGTCGCACCCGCCGGTGAGCGCGCAGCGCCGTCGCAGGAGATGCACCTGGTCGAGACACCAGACGCAAAAACCATCGCGGAGCTGGTTGAGCAATTCAGTGTGCCTGTTGAAAAAACAGTGAAAACGCTGATTGTTAAAGGTGCGGAAGAGAGCGGCCACGCGCTGGTTGCCCTGCTGGTACGCGGCGATCATCAGCTTAATGAAATCAAAGCGGAGAAGTCAGAGATCGTGGCGTCACCGCTGGTGTTCGCGACCGAAGAAGAGATTCGCGCCGCAGTCGGTGCCGGACCGGGTTCAATCGGCCCGGTTGGTCTGCAGATGCCTGTCATTGCTGACCGTACCGTGGCGAAGATGAGCGACTTCAGCGCCGGTGCCAACGTCGATGGTAAGCACTACTTCGGCATTAACTGGGAGCGCGATCTGCCGCTGGCCAGCGTTGCGGATATCCGTAACGTGGTCGAAGGCGATTTAAGCCCGGATGGCAAAGGCACGCTGCAGATTAAACGCGGCATCGAAGTCGGTCATATTTTCCAGCTCGGCACCAAATATTCTGACGCGCTGAAAGCATCGGTTCAGGGCGAAGATGGCCGCAATCAGGTGATGAGCATGGGCTGCTACGGCATCGGCATCACGCGCGTTGTTGCGGCAGCCATTGAGCAGAACCATGACGATCGCGGTATCATCTGGCCAGCCGCACTGGCACCTTTCGAAGTTGCGATCCTGCCAATGAACATGCAGAAATCGTTCCGGGTTAAAGAGCTGGCGGAAGAGCTGTATGCCACCCTGCGTGCCAAAGGCGTTGAGGTTATTCTGGATGACCGTAAAGAGCGTCCGGGCGTGATGTTCGCGGATATGGAACTGATCGGTGTGCCACACACCATCGTCATTGGCGACCGCAATCTCGATAATCAGGAGATTGAGTACAAATCACGTCGTGCCGGTGAGAAGCAGATGATTAAGCAGGATGAAATTGTTGAATTCCTGCTGAAGGCTCTGGATAAGTAAGTTCTTAGCGTTAATCAAAGCGGGCTGAATCTGGCCGCAACAGATAATGTCAACGCGAAGGGAACCGGGTCAGGAGAGGAAAGCGTCCCGCGCCAGGGACGGTGCGGGCCGAGCGGCCATGGATGGCTTTAGCGACTTTCCGATCTGACCCCGTTCCCTGAGCAGGCTCGATCTCTTCGCGGCTAGCCCCTGACGTTGTAAGTACTCAAACGCCCCGCCTGCGGGGCGTTTTTTATTGCACCTTGCCGCGCATCGATTTCGTTGAACTGCGGCGGGCTTTTCCTTCCAGACGGCGCTCTTTTGAAGCGCGGGTCGGCCGCGTGGCGCGCCGGGCTTTTTCAACGGTACTCAGTTCCTGGATCAGATTAACCAGACGTTGCAGCGCCGCTTCACGATTCATCTCCTGACTGCGATACTCCTGCGCCTTGATCACCACAACGCCATCACCGGTAATCAAATGATGAGTGGCGGTGAGCAGCCGCTCTTTATAAAACGCGGGGAGTGAAGAGGCAGCAATATCGAAGCGCAGATGAATAGCGGTGCTGGCTTTATTGACGTGTTGTCCGCCTGCGCCCTGAGCACGAATCGCCGTCAGCTCGATCTCACTCTCCGGAATCTCAACCGAACGGGATAGCATAATCATAAGCTCGCTCCCCACACCTTAACCACGTTGACCTCCGATAAGCTGTTCATCAAATTAACCTTTTGTGCTCCGATTCATTCCGCCTCAGACAGCGGAATCTGTCACTTTAGCAGTGATTCGCGCACTGTTCCTGCTTTACACAGGCTGATTTCCTCTAAATGGCTATGATATAGTCGCCAGTTAACCAGAGTATTTACGCTCTGCCGAGGAGGGCCACGTGCAAAATTATTGTGAGTTAGTTCGCCGGAAGTATGCCGAAATCGGCAGCGGGGATTTAGGTTACATACCGGATGCGATTGGCTGCGCATTGAAGGCACTTAATGATGTTGCCGCAAATACTGAGCTAAACTCTTCTGTCAGGGAACAGGCGGCCTACGCCGCTGCTAACTTATTGGTGAGCGACTATGTTGATAAATGAAGCGTACCAACCTATCAATTGCGATGATTACGATAATCTGGAGCTCGCCTGCCAGAACAACTGGATGCTGTCGCTGGAAATGAAAGATGGCGAGCAGCTTAAGGCTAAGGCCAAAGAGATCTTTTCACGTAAGAACGTTGAATATCTGGCTATCGATCTTTCCGGTGAACATCGCGAATTACGTCTCGACCATATCGCCAGCTTCACCCATCCCGAGTTGGGTACGGTGGTTGTCAGCGCAGAGTAACCTACGCATTCAGGGCGGGACCTTTCCGCCCTGTAAAAATTCAGGGCTGCAACGACCCATAGTACGCCGCTAAATCCGCCATATCGCTGTCACTCAATCCCGCCACAAACGCCTTCATGACTTCAGCCTGACCGCCACTGCGTTCGCCCTTTTTATAGGCCTGCAGAGCATGTTCCAGATAAGGTGCATGCTGCCCGGCCAGGTCAGGATAGAGCGGCACCGCCGCTTTTCCCGCTGCGCCATGACAGGCCATGCAACTGCCCGCTTTCTGTGCGCCGCGCTGTGCATCACCCGCTGCCCATGCCGGTAACACGGTGACCGCTAAACAGGCGATAAGCCACTGTTTCATTATTGTTCTCCTGCGCCGGATGCCCCATCCCAGACTATCTGCCAGCCCTGCTGATCAGGTGCCGCGCCATCACGGGTGACAAAGAGAGTCGGAACGCAGACCAGCGTCTGGTTATAAAAAATTAACGGCAGCCGTTCACGCTGCCACGGCGGTATATGCAAATCCTGCCACAGTTTTTTCATTTCCCTTCCGCCACGACGGCCCACCAGATGGTGATGACCCTGTGCGTGAAACCGCACGCTGACCTGCTCATCCGGTGCAGGATAGCGCAACAGGCTCTCTGACTGGCTGGCACGCAGTATGCCAAGGTTCTGCGGTAACGCCAGCGGCTGGCAAAGATCGGGCCATGCCAGCACGGTGTCGCGCAGTGAACTGAACAACGGTAGCCAGTAGAGCTGCTGACGGTAACGACGGAGTTCAGCCTGACCGAATCGCAGCCGGGGCTGCGCATCCTCCCGGCTCGCCATCACTTCGTCGTGAATACGTTTCAGCGCTTCTCGGGACGGCATCGCCCCACCCTGTCCGGCGATCCAGCGCCGTAATAAAGCATTAGCACGCAGCTCACTCATGGCCATTAAGGGCGGAAAGTTCAGGCTGCCATCAGGCTGGATCAGCTCTGCCAGTTGTCCGGCGAGCAGTTCATCCAGCAACTGCTCCTGCTCACTGCACAACGCCGCACTTCGGGCCGTTGCCTCGGCAAAATGGGGCCAGCGCTGGTAAAGCTCAGGCAGCAGCCGCTGACGCAGAAAGTTGCGGTCGTAGCGAAGGTCCTGATTGCTCTCATCTTCAATCCATACCAGCTGATGCGCGTCGGCATAGGCTTCAAGCGACTGTCGCGTCTGATGCAGCAGCGGACGCACCAGCTGATGAGAGTCCAGCGTGCGTGTAGCTGGCATCGCTGCCAGCCCGGCGGGACCACTGCCGCGCTTCAGCGCCAGCAGGAATGTTTCGCACTGATCGTCGAGGTGCTGCGCAGTGAGTAACACTTCGCCCGGCTGCAGTGCGGCACGCAGCGCCTGATAACGGGCGGTGCGGGCGGCCGCTTCAATGCCGTTTTCCCTGCCATCTACAGTGACGCGGAGCACTTCACAGGGCAGATGCCACTGCGCGCAAACCGACAGGCAATGGGCTGCCCAGCGATCGGCATTCGGGCTAAGCCCATGGTGAACATGCAGTGCCCGCAGGCGCAACTGAGGATGCTGCTGCTGCCAGCCGCGAAGCTGATGCAGCAGCACGGTTGAATCCAGTCCACCGCTGAATGCAACCACCAGGGCGGCATCAGGTTGCAACAGGGTGTCAAAAGCGGGCAAAGACATGGCAGAATCCAGAAGGTCGGGCCACTGAATGTCGCCCGCTGAGCGCGCTATTTTACGCCTGATAAAGCTCCAGCGGCAAACCATCCGGATCGGCAAAGAAAGTGCATTGTTTACCGGTCAGGTCATCGATGCGAATCGGCTCGCAGATCACGCCTTTATCGGCCAGCGTCGCGACGGCAGCGGCAACATCCGGCACGGTAAAGGCCAGATGACGCAGGCCACACGCTTCAGGATGACTGACCCGCGCCGGCGGCTCAGGAAAAGAGAACAGCTCAATGGTATAGCGATCCTGTAGGGCAAGGTCGCCTTTCCAGGAGTCCCGCGCTTCGCGGTAATACTCGCCCGTCAGACGGAAACCCAGTACATCACAATAGAATGCTTTGCTGCGCTGATAGTCAGAGGCGATGATGGCGATGTGGTGAATAACGGTTAACTGCAACATGTTCAATTCCCTGATTCAGGCAGGCTGTCCACAGACACCCTGCCGCTGATAGTTGTTTAAAAGTTTATGCGAGGTCGTTTTTCAGCACGCGGACGCGATACTCGCCCTCTTCGGTCAGGCTGGCGCCGTGAATATCCGTTTCGAAGCCCGGATAATGTCGGCCAATGCTGCACAGCATCAGCAGAAAATCGAGCACCGCGCGGCTCTTCTCAGTAATCATCTCGCCAGGCATCACCAGTGGAACGCCTGGCGGATAAGGCAGAATCATATTGGCCGACACCCGCCCGACCAGTTCGCTGAGATCCACCGTTTCGATGTTGCCCTTCACCTGCTGCTGAAACGCCTGGTGCGGCGTCATCTTCATTTCGGGCAGGACATCAAATGCCTGCAGCATCAGACGCGGCAGATCGTGATGGCGGATCAGCTGATGGATCCCCTGCGCCAGTGTCTGAATGCGCATATTGCGATAAAAGTCAGGATCTTCGGCATAGAGATCCGGCAGCATGTTTTTCACCCGTAGATTGAGATCGTAGGCGCGTTTGAACTCAGTCAGCCCGCGCAGCACGCTCATCGCTTTGGTTTTGTCGATGCCAATGCTGAACAGGAACAGCAGGTTATAGGGGCCGGTTTTCTCCACCACGATGCCGCGCTCATCAAGAAACTTCGCCACCAGCGCCGCCGGAATCCCCTCTTCTGCCATCTCTCCCAGCTCGCTCATGCCCGGCGTCAGAATGGTGACTTTGATCGGATCGAGATACATATGATCGCGATCGGCCTGAGTAAATCCGTGCCACTTTTCGTCGCCGGGCTGGATCGGCCAGCATTGCGCTTCGTCAACCTCTTCCGGCTGCCAGATATCAAAGAACCAGCTGTCGGACTCTTCGCGCAGGCGCTGAATCTCCCGGCGGAAGTGCAGCGCGCGCTCCACCGAGCGATTGATCAGTCGTTTACCGGGATTGCCACGCAGCATGGCAGCAGCAGTTTCAATAGAGGAGACGATGGCGTAATTGGGCGAGGTGGTGGTGTGCATCATGTAGGCTTCGTTAAACGTCTGTTCGTCGTAGTCGCCCTTAATGTGAATCATTGATGCCTGCGAAAACGCCGCCAGCAGTTTGTGGGTTGATTGCGTCTCATACACCACTTTTCCTGGGATGCGGTCGCCACTCATGCCACTTTTACCGGCATAGATCGGATGGAAATTAGTGTAAGGCACCCAGGCTGAATCGAAATGAATCGACGGTACATCCAGGGTCTCTTTGATGTACTGGGTATTGTAGAGCAGCCCATCATAGGTGGAGTTGGTGATCACCGCATGAACCGGCCACGTGGCACGGTCGGTGGCAGCCACCTTGAGCGAAATGCTCTCGCGGGTGAACTCCTGCTTCGGGATACCGCCGAGAATACCCAACGCATTGCGGGTCGGCTTCAGCCAGATGGGGATAAGATCGCTCATCATCAGCAGATGGGTCAGTGACTTGTGGCAGTTGCGATCGATCAGCACGGTACTGCCCGCCGGTGCGGCATACATGCCGACAATTTTGTTCGACGTTGAAGTACCGTTGGTCACCATGTAACTCTGCTCGGCGCCAAAAGTGCGTGCAATGTACTCCTCCGCTTCAAGGTGCGGACCGGTGTGATCAAGCAGCGAACCCAGTTCGGTAACGGAAATTGAGATGTCCGATTTCAGGGTATTGGCCCCGAAGAAATCGTAGAACAGGCAGCCCACCGGGCTCTTCTGAAACGCGGTGCCCGCCATATGGCCCGGCGTGCAGAAAGTGTACTTGCCCTCTTTCACATAGGTGAACAGCGCTTTAGTCAGCGGCGGCGTAATGTGGTCGAGATAGTCATCGGTATATTGCCGGATGTGCAGCGCGATATCGTCGGCGGCATTCAGCGCGTACTCAAAAAAGTGCAGCGGCATGCGCATCTCATTGACGCTGATGTCCATCTGCGAGTGGGTATTGATAAAGGCGTACAGCGGCAGGTATTCGTTGAGCTGATTAATCTCACCGCACAGTTCCGGACTGTTGTGCGCGTCCCAGTCGAAGATGACGCCGCTGATACGCGGATTGTGCTCGATCAGTTTCAGCAGATCGTCACTGTTTTTCGGGTAAAGCAGCCTGAAGCCTTGCAGATTTAACGCCGCGTCGAGTTCGCGTAACGGTTCATCTTTATAAAACACGCCGTGCGCGCCCATGATCGCCAGAATATTCACTGCCCCTCTCCCTGATTATTGTGGAACCGGACAAGCATAACCGCTAACCCACGGCAGGTGTAGCAAGGCGGCTATCAGAAGGCGCTGAAAGAAGGGGGGAACAGTGTGCGGAGATAAACCGGCGGCATAAAAAAAGCGGACCGGAGTCCGCTTTTATGGATGGGATGAGATCAGGCGTAGCCGTAGCTCATCAGGCGTTGATAACGACGGTCCAGCAGCTCTTCAGTGCTTAATCCATCGAGATCGGCCAGATCAGCCAGCAGTTGCTGCTTCAGTGACTGCGCCATATCGACCGGACGGCGATGCGCGCCACCCAGCGGCTCAGGGATGACAGAGTCAATCAGCTTAAGCTCTTTCAGGCGGTGAGCAGTAATACCCATGGCTTCAGCGGCCAGCGGCGCTTTATCAGCGCTTTTCCACAGAATAGATGCACAGCCTTCCGGCGAGATCACTGAATAGGTGCTGTACTGCAGCATATTCACTTTGTCGCCCACGCCAATCGCCAGCGCACCACCTGAACCGCCCTCACCGATGACAGTACAGATCACCGGCACTTTCAGGCCAGACATTTCACGCAGGTTGCGGGCAATCGCTTCAGACTGCCCACGTTCTTCCGCGCCCACACCCGGATAGGCACCCGGTGTGTCGATGAAGGTGATGATTGGCATTTTGAAACGCTCAGCCATCTCCATCAGGCGCAGCGCTTTGCGATAGCCTTCCGGTGCTGGCATGCCGAAGTTACGGCGAATTTTCTCTTTGGTTTCACGGCCTTTCTGGTGCCCGATGATCATCACCGGACGTCCATCAAGACGTGCAATCCCGCCCACAATCGCTTTGTCATCGGCATAAGCACGGTCGCCCGCCAGCTCATCGAAATCGTCGAAGGCGTTGCGCACATAGTCAAAGGTATAAGGACGCAAAGGATGACGCGCCAGCTGAGCGATTTGCCATGCGCCCAAATCGGCGAAGATCTTACGGGTCAGCTCAACGCTTTTCTCACGCAGACGCTGAACTTCTTCATCCAGATTAACGTGTTTATCATCCTGACGACCAATTGAGGTCAGCGAATCGATCTTCGCTTCCAGTTCTGCAATTGGCTGTTCAAAATCCAGGTAATTAAGACTCATAATGTTCCTGTTCTAGTCAAACTCCAGTTCCACCTGCTCCGATCCAATCAACGAGCGCAGATCGTTAAGTAAACGATCGCTGGGCGAAATTCGCCATGCTGCACCAAAGCGCAGCTTCGCTCGCGCGTCGGCTCTCTGATAGTAGAGATGCACCGGAATAGTCCCTGATCGATGAGGTTCCAGAGACTGACGGAGTCGGTTTAATAGCTGGTCATCAATTTGCCTGTCCGTCAGCGAGATAGCAAGTCCGCGCGCGTATTTTTCGCGAGCTTCGTCGATGTCCATGACTTCACGAGCGGTCATTTTAAGGCCACCACTGAAGTCATCAAAGCTGACCTGTCCGCTGACGATCAGAATTCGGTCTTTCTCCAGCAACTGCTGGTATTTATCTAACGCATCGGTAAATAACATCACCTCAAGACGACCGGAGCGATCGTCCAGAGTACAGATACCAATTCGGTTGCCGCGTTTGGTGACCATTACCCGTGCCGCGATCACCAGACCGGCCGCCACGGTAATTTTACCCCTATCGGTAGGATGCATATCTTTCAGCCGCACCCCGCCAACGTAACGCTCAATTTCTTTCAGATACTGATTAATCGGGTGGCCGGTAAGGTAAAGCCCCAGCGTTTCCCGTTCGCCATCCAGCTGCACCTGCTCAGGCCACGGCGTGACGCTGGCATACGATTTTTCAACCTGTTCCGGCTCTTCCGCCAGCACGCCAAACATATCAGCCTGACCAATCGCTTCCGCTTTCGCGTGCTGGTCGGCCGCTTTTAACGCATCACTGAGTGAACTCATCAGCGCAGCGCGATGTGGTCCAAGGCGATCAAAGGCCCCGGACATGATCAATTTTTCCATCACCCGACGGTTGATCTTTTTGGTGTCGGTACGGGCGCAGAGATCAAACAACTCGCGGAAATAACCGCCTTCGTTACGGGCGTCGATGATCGCTTCGATTGGGCCTTCACCCACGCCTTTGATCGCGCCAATACCGTAGACGATCTCGCCCGCTTCATTGACGTGGAACGGATAGAGACCGGAGTTAATATCGGGCGGCAGGACTTTCAGCCCCATACGCCAGCACTCATCGACCAGGCCCACCACTTTTTCGGTGTTGTCCATATCGGCGGTCATGACCGCAGCCATAAACTCAGCCGGATAGTGCGCCTTCAGCCACAGCGTCTGGTAGGAGACGAGTGCGTAAGCCGCGGAGTGTGACTTGTTAAAGCCATAACCTGCAAATTTTTCTACCAGATCGAAGATCTTCATCGACAGTTCCCCGTCGATACCCATGCTTTCGGCACCGTCGCGGAATACAGAACGCTGTTTGGCCATCTCCTCAGGTTTCTTTTTACCCATGGCGCGACGCAGCATATCTGCACCGCCCAGCGTGTAACCGGAGAGAACCTGGGCGATCTGCATCACCTGTTCCTGATAGAGGATGATGCCGTAGGTTGGTTCCAGCACCGGTTTCAGGCTTTCGTGCTGCCACTGAATGTCGGGATAGGAGATCGCTTCACGGCCATGCTTACGGTCAATGAAGTTATCCACCATGCCTGACTGCAATGGGCCAGGACGGAACAGCGCCACCAGTGCGATCATATCTTCGAAGCAGTCGGGCTTCAGACGCTTAATCAGATCTTTCATGCCGCGCGATTCAAGCTGGAACACCGCGGTGGTTTCCGAGCGCTGCAGCATATCGAAGCTTTTCTTATCATCCAGCGGGATAGAGGCGATATCGATCGGCTCCAGCCCCTGCTTTTCCCGGCGCGGGTTGATCATCTTCAGCGCCCAGTCGATGATGGTCAGCGTACGCAGACCCAGGAAGTCGAACTTCACCAGGCCGGCATATTCCACATCATTTTTATCGAACTGGGTCACCGGGAACTGCCCATGCTCATCGCAATAGAGCGGCGCAAAATCGGTGATCTTCGTTGGCGCAATGACTACGCCGCCCGCATGTTTACCGGCGTTACGCGTGACCCCTTCCAGTTTGCGCGCCATGTCGATCAGCGCTTTAACCTCTTCGTCCGCGTCATACATGGCGGGAAGCTGCGGTTCAGCAATAAAGGCTTTTTCCAGCGTCATGCCGGGATCCGGCGGGATCAGTTTTGAAATGCGGTCAACGAAGCCGTAAGGATGTCCCAGCACGCGGCCCACATCGCGAATGACCGCTTTCGCCGCCATGGTGCCGAAGGTAATAATCTGGGAAACCGCTTCACGTCCGTACATATCTGCAACGTGTTCGATCACCTGATCGCGCTTCTCCATGCAGAAGTCGACGTCGAAGTCGGGCATTGAGACACGTTCCGGGTTCAGGAAGCGTTCAAACAGCAGGTCAAATTCCAGCGGATCGATATCGGTGATTTTCAGCGCATAGGCCACCAGCGAACCGGCACCGGAGCCACGACCCGGCCCGACCGGCACGCCGTTGTCCTTGGACCACTGGATGAACTCCATTACGATCAGGAAGTAGCCGGGGAAGCCCATCTGGTTAATAACGGTGAGTTCAATCTCCAGACGCTCATCATATTCCGGACGTTTTTCCAGGCGTTCGGCTTCGTCCGGGAACAGAAACTCGAGACGCTCTTCCAGACCCTCACGGGATTTCACCACCAGATAATCTTCGGTGGTCATGTCACCGGTCGGGAACTGCGGCAGGAAGTACTCGCCCAGCCGGACCGTGACGTTACAACGCTTAGCAATCTCTACGCTGTTTTCCAGCGCTTCCGGGATGTCCGAGAAGAGCTCGCACATCTCCTCTTCGCTGCGCATATATTGCTGAGGACTGTAGTTGCGCGGACGCTTGGGATCATCCAGCGTATAGCCGTCATGAATGGCAACGCGAATTTCGTGCGCATCGAAATCTTCTGCATTAATAAAGCAGACTTCATTGGTGGCAACCACCGGTATTCCCTCTGCAATCGCCAGTTCAACTGCCGCATGCAGATAGCTCTCTTCATCCTGACGGCCGGTACGAATCAGCTCCAGGTAGTAGCGATCGGGGAAATGTTGCTGATAAAACGACAGGCATTGCGAAACCAGGGCATTGTTGCCGCGCAACAGGCTGCGACCCACATCGCCGCGCCGTCCGCCCGACAGCAGGATTAATCCTTCCTGCAATTCAATCAGCCAGTCGCGATCGATAATCGGTCCGTCTACGCCATAACCACGCTGATAGGCGCGGGAGATCAGCAGCGTCAGGTTCTGGTATCCGGTATTACTGGACGCCAGCACGGTAAGCTGTGTCAGTTCATCCCCCATCAGCTCACTGGCAACGTTGAAATCGGCACCAATGACCGGCTTTATCCCTGCGCTGTGTGCGCCACCGTAAAATTTCACCAGACCACAGAGGTTAGTGAAGTCGGTAATCGCGATAGCCGGCATGCCAAGGGCAGCCGCCTTCTTGATCAGCGGCCCGGTTTTCGCCAGGCCATCAACCATCGAATAATCACTGTGGACACGCAGATGTATAAAACGGGGTTCAGCCATATCAGTTTCCGGTTAAAACAGCGTCAGGCTATTAAAGCGTAAGGGTCTGGCGGGCAGCCAGTACTTCAGCATCGAGCAGCGCATTGCGTACGGGCGCAAAACTGCGACGGTGGTGCGGCGTGACGCCATACTGCGTCAGTTTTTCCATATGCAGCGCCGTCGGATAACCTTTGTGCTGCGCAAAACCATACTGCGGGAACAGCAGATCGAGTTCGGTCATCTCCTGATCACGCGACACTTTGGCGATGATCGATGCCGCACTGATTTCGGCAACCAGACTATCCCCTTTGACCACCGCCTGTGAAGGCATTGGCAGTGCCGGGCAGCGATTGCCATCAATCAACACATAATCGGGCTGAATGCCGAGGCCAGCTACGGCGCGCTGCATTGCCAGCATGGTGGCATGCAGAATATTGAGCTGATCGATCTCTTCAGGCTCTGCGCGTCCCAGACTCCATGCCAGCGCCTTCTCTTTAATTTCGTCGTACAACGCCAGGCGGCGCTTTTCAGACAGTTTCTTAGAGTCAGCCAGACCGGTAATCGGGTTTGCCGGATCGAGGATCACCGCAGCAGTAACGACCGCGCCAACCAGCGGACCGCGCCCCACTTCGTCCACACCGGCAATCAGTCTGGCGACAGGATAGATAAAATCAGGCATTCACCAGCTCCAGTACCGCATCCGCTGCCTGCTCATCGGCGTTCCAGCGGATCTGTTGATGTAATTCATGGAACGTCTGCAGGAGTGTTTCACGCTCAGGTCCGGCATGCAGTAGCGGATCTAACGCTGCGGCCAGGGCTTCAGGCTGACACTCATCCTGCAGTAACTCTTTGACCAGCTCACGTCCTGCCAGCAGGTTTGGCAGCGAGACGTAAGGGGTCTTGACCAGCCGTTTCGCCAGCCAGAAGGTAGCCGGCTTCATGCGATAACCGACGACCATTGGGCATTTTGCCAGCATGCACTCCAGTGCGGCAGTGCCTGACGCCAGGAGTGCGGCATCGCTCGCAATCATCGCCTCACGTCCCTGACCATCAAGCAGATGCATCGGCAGTTCGGGGGCGGTTTCGGCTTTAATCTTCTCAAACTGTTCGCGGCGACGGGCGTTGACCAGCGGCACCACGATTTCCAGCGCCGGATAGTGACGACGCAACAACTGAGCGGTTTTCAGAAAATCGGCGCTGAGCATTTCCACTTCCGCACCCCGGCTGCCGGGCAGCAAGGCCAGACAGAGCGCATCATCGGCAATGCCCAGATGACGGCGTGCAGCCAGCTTATCGGGTTGCAGCGGCATGGCATCCGCCATGGTGTGCCCGATAAAACGACAGGGAACGTTATAGCGATCGTAGAAAGCTTTTTCAAACGGCAGGAACGCCAGCACCAGATTGGTGTTACGACCAATCTTAAAGACACGCTTTTGCCGCCATGCCCACACCGAGGGGCTGACATAGTGGATAGTGCGAATGCCAGTGCGTTTAAGATTGCCTTCCAGCGTGATATTGAAATCGGGCGCATCAATCCCGACAAAGACATCGGGTCGGAGTCCGGTAAAACGCCGGGTGAGATCGCGACGGATTGTCAGCAGGCGTCGCAGGCGACCGAGCACTTCGACAATGCCCATCACCGCCAGCTCTTCCATCTCATACCAGGCCTCACACCCTTCTGCCTGCATCAGGGGACCCGCTACGCCGACAAAGCGTGCATCCGGATGACGGGCTTTAAGGGCACGGATCAGACCTGCACCAAGAATATCGCCGGAGGTTTCTCCGGCGACCAGGGCAATCGTTAAGGGACGCGCTGACATGGATTAACGAATTAATCCACGGGTTGAACGGGTGAAGAAATCGTAGAAAGGCTGCACTTCGCTGTGCTGCTGTGCGATGGCTTCGATCTCCGGCTTCACTTCCTCCAGCGTTCTGCCGCTGCGATAGAGCAACTTGTAGGCGTTGCGGATAGCGTGCAACGACTCTTTGCTGAAGCCACGACGCTTGAGACCTTCGATATTAATCCCGAACGGCGTAGCGTGGTTGCCCTGCGCAATAACGTAAGGCGGCACATCCTGCGCCACGCCGGAACAGCCGCCAACCATCACGTGAGCACCGATGATGCACCACTGATGTACCGCTGTCATGCCGCCAATAATGGCGAAATCATCGACCGTCACGTGACCACCCAGGGTGGCGTTGTTGGCGAAGATACAGCGGTTGCCAATCACGCAGTCATGCGCGATGTGAGCATTCACCATCAGCAGATTATCGCTGCCCACCGTGGTGACCTGGCCACCCTGCGTGGTGCCGCGATGAATCGTCACACTTTCACGGATGCGGTTACGATCACCGATCTCAACCCGTGTTGGCTCACCGGCATATTTCAGATCCTGATTCACTTCGCCAATTGAGGCGAACTGATAAATCTGATTATCTTTGCCAATGCGCGTGTGGCCGTTCACCACAACATGTGACTTCAGTACCGTTCCTTCACCGATCTCAACATTCGCACCAATAAAGCAAAACGGGCCAATGTGAACGCGGGCGCCAATAATAGCGCCCTCTTCGATGACTGAACTGGGATGGATAGTGGCTGTTGGATCAATCACGAATTATGCCTCCCGGCTGCGGGCACACATCATGGTCGCTTCACAAACGATTTTACCGTCGACAGTCGCCACGCCTTTAAAGCGGGTCAGACCACGGCGGGTTTTCTCGAAAGTGACTTCCATGATCATTTGGTCGCCAGGTACCACAGGGCGCTTGAAACGGGCACTGTCGATACCGGCAAAGTAGTAGAGTTCGCCTGGCTCCAGTTTACCTACGCTTTTAAACGCCAGAATACCGGTAGCCTGCGCCATCGCTTCCAGGATCAGAACGCCAGGAAAAATCGGTTTACCAGGGAAATGCCCCTGGAAAAACGGTTCATTAACAGAAACGTTCTTCACTGCACGCAGGTATTTGTGCTCTTCAAATTCCAGCACGCGGTCTACCAGCAGAAACGGATAGCGGTGCGGCAGCAGCTCTAAAATCTCTTCAATTTTCAGAGTATGAGTTTCAGTAGTCAAAATACTCTTCCTGTCCTAAAAATCTGATGACATCAATAACACGGCCTGCACAGATCAAAATGATCTTCCGCAGGCCGCAAATAGGTTCTGTGGCGCCGGGCTTCCCTGCTTAACATTTTTATTATGAAAGCCGGTCAGTTTTGGGATGGCGGTTAGTCGTCTTTGCCGACCTTGCGCTCGATGGCTTTTAAGCGTTTGCTCATGTCATCGATGTTCATCACCAGCGCTGCAGTTTTGCGCCAGGTTTTGTTGGGTTGCAGCGGAATGCCTGATGAATAGACACCAGGCTCTGTGATAGGACGCATGACCATACCCATACCGGTCACCGTTACTTTGTCACAGATTTCCATATGGCCGTTAATGACGCTGGCACCGCCAATCATACAGTAACGCCCAATTTTCAAACTACCCGCCATGATCACACCGCCTGCAACCGCAGTATTGTCGCCAATAACTACGTTGTGAGCGATCTGGCACTGGTTGTCTATGATAACACCATTGCCGATCAGAGTGTTATCCAGCGCACCGCGATCGATAGTGGTGCAGGCACCTATTTCTACGCGATCGCCGATTATCACCGCGCCTAACTGCGGGATTTTCACCCAGTTACCGCGATCGTTGGCATAACCGAAACCATCAGAACCGATGACGGTACCTGACTGAATCAGGCAATCCTGACCGATTTCAATTTCGTGATAAACAGAGACGTTGGCCCAGAGACGGGTACCGCTGCCGATACGGGTTTTTTTGCCAACAAAACATCCTGCACCAATGACCACGTTATCGCCCAGCTCAACATCCGCTTCGATCACCGCATTGGCGCCAATAGCGACGTTGCTACCGAGTCGGGCTGAGGGATCGATCACTGCACTGGGAGCGATATTTTGCGCTGGCTGTGGCGTGGTATCGAGTATTTGTGCCATACGCGCATAGGTCAGGTAGGGATCTTTCACCACCAGCGCTGCGGTATTGCACCACTCCAGATCCGCTTCCGTCAGCACCACGGCTGAGGCCTTAATCAGGGCGAGTTGCTCGCGGTAACGGCTGTTTGCAAGAAAAGTGATTTGGCCAGTTGTGGCGGATTGCATAGAAGCAATGCCGGAGATGACGATATCGCCATCTCCGTGCAATTCTGCATCCAACTGCTGGGCTAAATCAGCCAGTCGAATAGATGACATGAATTATTTAACCTGTTTCAGCACGTCAGCAGTGATGTCTTTTGCGTTTGACGCATAAGCCACCGCGTTAGCGTCGATCACGACGTCGTAACCATCGCTGTCAGCGACTTTCTTCACGGCATCCTGAATACGGCTCAGCAGCTTGTTACGCTCTTCCATCTGACGACGGCGATTATCCTGTTCAAAAGACTGAGCTTTTGTAGAGAAAGCTTCACGCTGAGACATGACATCTTTTTCCATACGGCTGCGTTCGCTCGCCTTCATGGTAGAACCGTCACGCTGCAGACGCTGCATTTTGGTTTGCAGATCGCGCTCCTGGCTCTGCAACTCAGTTGCACGGCCTTTGAACTCGTTTTCCAGCTGTTTAGCAACAGTCGCACGTTGCGGTAACTGTTGGAAAATGCTGGACACGTTTACCACTGCAATTTTGTCGGCAGCCTGAACACCAGCGGAGACCGCTAAAGCAAGACCCAGACCTGCGGCACACAACAACTTTTTCACTATAAACTCCTTACCATCAACGTTTGTGTCAGCGACACAGTGTTTGCCCCGGAACAGCAACAGGTGCTGTCCGGCAGCAATACTTCAGCTATGCATCCATGCTCAGATCATTACCAGGTTTTACCAATGTTAAACTGGAACTGCTCTGACTTGTCTCCATCGACTTTCTTCATCGGCTGGGCGTAAGAGAACACCAGCGGGCCGAGCGGTGACATCCACTGCAGCGCAACACCGCTGGATACACGGATATTGTTTGGATCGCTGTAGTCAGGAATGCCGGCCGCACGCGTTTCTGCGGTATTTTCCCAATGGGTGTCCCACGCTGTACCGGCATCGACAAACACCGAGGTACGAACCGAGTTAGCATACTTCTCGCTCAGGAACGGCGTTGGCGTAATCAGCTCAAGGCTGGCAATCGCCATGGCGTTACCGCCCACCGCATCGTCAGACTTACAGACGCCATTTGGATCGGCGATTCGGCAGTTCGACGAGTTGTTATTTAAGTAGGCTGCTTTCGGTCCAATGGTGTTGGACTGGAAGCCGCGCACGGTGCTTGAACCACCGGCGTAGAAGTTCTCATAGAACGGCATCTCTTTGCCGTCGAGACCATCGCCATAACCTACGCGACCACGGCCTAACAGCACCCAGGTACGATCCTGGTTAATCGGCACATACTGCTGAGTATCCAGCGTGGCCTTATAGAAGCTGTTATCCGAGCCTGGAATCGTCACCTTACCGTTCAGGTTGGTACGGTTACCGGACGTCGGGAAGAAACCGCGGTCCAGGGTGTTATAAGTCCAGCCGTAGTTAAAGGTGAAGTCATCTGCTGAGAAATCACCTTCATCATTGAGCTGCTGCGGCTTGCCGACCGAGTCAAGATAACGCCACATCGCCACCTGCGGCTGCATGTTTGACAAGTCATTGTGGACATAGCCCAGACCGACACGCAGGGTGTTGTTTTCGTTAATCGGGAAGCCAAGCGTGCCATCCAGACCATAACTTTTGTTGGTATAGTCAGAAAGGTCCGCATTATCTGCTTTAAAGTCGTTGTAGAACAGACGACCACCCAGACTGACACCATCAACGGTAAAGTAAGGGTCAGTCAGCGAGAATTCAGCATAGGTCTGGTAATCGTTCTTGGTCCCGCTGATGCCCACGGTGTTACCGGTGCCCAGCCAGTTATCCTGCGTTACGCCGACCTGGAAGCTCACACCACTTTCGGTGCCGTAGCCGACGCCGAAGTTAAAGGTACCGGTGTTACGCTCTTTAACCTTGTAGACCACGTCGACCTGGTCCGGCGAACCTGGCACACGCTGAGTATCCACATCAACGGTTTCAAAGTAACCGGTACGGTTCAGACGCTCTTTACCCTGTTCAACCAGATCGCTGCCCAGCCACGCGCCTTCCATCTGACGCATTTCGCGACGTAACACGGAGTCTTTCGACGTGTCATTGCCTTCGAAACGGACGTTACGGACATAGTAACGGTTACCGGCATCCACATTGATATGCAGTTTTACGGTTTTGTCGGCGTCGTTGATTTCTGGCTGTGTTGCCACGCGCGGATAGGCATAGCCGTAGCGGCCCAGCAGTTTCTTGATGTCATCTTCCATTTTCGTGACTTTGGCGCCGTTATAAAGCTCGCCTGCCGGAATCTTGGTCAGATGTTCAATTTCTGCTGAATGGCCCGCCATGCTGCCATTGACGATCACGCCTGCGATTTTGTACTGGTCACCTTCGGTGATGTTCACCGTGATGTAGATGCCTTTTTTATCAGGCGTCAGGCTGACCTGCGTCGAATCGATGTTAAAGCGTGCATAGCCACGATCCAGATAGAAGCTGCGCAGGGTTTCAAGGTCACCCGCCAGTTTCTGCTTCTGATATTTACGATCGCCGACCACGTTCCACCATGGCACTTCATCGCGCAGCTGGAAGCGGGAAATCAGCTCATCGGAGCTAAAGGCTTTATTACCGACGATGTTGATCTGCTGAATTTTTGCAGAGACACCTTCAGTAAAGACCAGCTTCAGATCTACACGGTTACGCGGCAGTGGCGTGACCACGGCTTTTACGTTGGCGGTATATTTACCTACGCTGTAGTAGAAATCCTCAAGCCCCTTCTCGATAGAGGAGATGGTAGTCCGGTCCAGCGCTTCGCCGACACGAACACCTGAGGCTTCCAGATTTTGTTTGAGCTGATCCTCTTTCACCGCTTTGTTACCGGTGAAGGTAATGCTGGCAATGGTAGGACGTTCTTTGACCTGGACAATCAGCGTTGTACCGTCTCGCAGGACCTGAACATCCTCAAAGTTGCCAGTAGCGAACAGCGAGCGAATGGTATTTCTGACATCATCGTCATTCACCGTATCGCCAACCCGTACTGGCATGCTCAGCAGAGCCGCGCCGACGGCGACTCGCTGCAGCCCTTCGAAATGAATATCCTTCACTACGAAATCGTCTGCACCGTAAACGGTGGCGCTGCTAAACAGCAGCGACGCTATGAGCAACTTTTTCATCGCCATCGTTGTTATGCGTTTTCCTAACACATCCCTCGAATGTTCGCGTTCCAGCGGTTACAAACGTGAGAAATCATTGAAAAGTGCAAGCCCCATTAACAGCACCAGTAAAATTGAACCGATGCGATAACTAAAGTCCTGAACTCGCTCGGACACCGGTCCACCCTTGATCTTTTCGATCGCCAGGAAGAGCAAGTGCCCACCATCTAAAACCGGCAGAGGGAACAGGTTGATGATGCCCAGGTTGACGCTAATCAACGCCAGGAACATCAGGTAGTAAATCAACCCATACTCTGCTGACAACCCTGCACCCTGCGCAATGGAAATTGGCCCGCTCAGGTTGTTCAGCTTCACATCACCGGTTATTAACTTGCCCAGCATGGAGACGGTGAGCTTCATCAGTTGCCAGGTTTTTACACTGGCCTCACCGATAGCCGCAAACGCGCCATACTGTCTTACCGTCTTGTACTCTTCTGGCAGAGGAACAATGCGCGGAATGACACCCGCAAATCCCGCTTTACTGCCAGATTTCGCTTCTGGCGTCATCGTCAGCGCAATAGACTCACCGCCGCGATCCACCTCAAGCGCCATGCTTTTGCCGGGATTATCCCGGACCTGCGTGACAAAAGTCTGCCACTGCGATAATGGCTGACCATCGACTTTAACGATCCTGTCGCCTGCTTGCAAACCGGCTTCACTGGCTGGCGAGTTCGCCTGCACTTCTGCCAGCGTGGTCTCAATCTGCGGACCACGTGGCTGAATCCCTAACGCGACGACCGGATCCTGCTTATCAGGCTCAAACTGCCAGTTACGCAAATCCAGCTGTTTCTGCTGGGTCGCGTCCTCGCCAAATCGAGCCACTGTTAAGGTGGTGCTGCTGTCGCCGATTTTACCCACCAGCGCCATACGCACAGCATCCCAGTCAGGCGTTTCGATACCGTCAACAGCCTTAAGTTCCATGCCGGGCGTAATTTGCGCTTCCGCAGCCACCGAACCGTTTAAAATTTCACCGATTACCGGGCGCACACCCGGTACGCCGTGGATAAACACAACCCAGTAGGCAAAGATGGCAAAGATGAAATTAGCGACAGGACCTGCCGCAATGATGGAGGCGCGTTGCCAGACGGCTTTGTTGTTAAAAGCCTGATGACGGAATTCGGCTGGCACGCTTTCAACACGCTCGTCGAGCATTTTAACGTAGCCGCCGAGGGGAATCAGCGCGATGACAAATTCGGTGCCGTGGCGATCGCGGCGCTGCCAGAGCGACTTACCAAAACCAATGGAAAAGCGCTCAACTTTGACGCCACAGCGACGAGCGACCCAGAAATGGCCAAACTCATGAACGGTAATTAATACGCCCAGCGCAACGATAAAGGCGACGAAACTCCAGAGTATGCTCAACATCTTTGCCTGTCCTTAAAGGGTGCGAAACACCAGCAGCAATAAACAGGCAAACACCGGCACCGCCGCAGTCAGACTATCAATACGATCAAGAATGCCGCCGTGACCAGGAATCAGATTACCACTGTCTTTGATGCCCGCTTCACGTTTGAACATGCTCTCAGTGAGGTCGCCCAGCACGGAGGCCAGCGTCGCGATAATCGCGCAAATCACCAGCGTACCGGTGGAAACCGTCAGTGGCGCCAGCGTCGCAAACAGCACTGCAATCAGCGCCGAGGTGACCAGACCGCCCAGGAAGCCTTCCCAGGTTTTGCCTGGTGAGACCTTTGGCGCTAGCTTGTGCTTGCCGAACATCTTGCCAAACATATAGGCACCTGAATCCGCTCCCCACACCAGCAGCAACACAAACAGCAGCCACCAGGCACCGGCGAAGTGGTCGGTGTCATAGTGATACTGGCGCAGCGCCACCATGCCCCAGAAAAAGGGCACCAGCGTTAATACGCCAAACACTAAGCGAAGTGGACGCGAATGGCGCCAGAAGGCCGCAGAAGCGGGATAAGAGAGCACCAGCAGCAGTGCAACGACCCACCACACCAGCGACGCCCAAAGCGAGGTCGCGATCTGTGGCAGATGCACCGTGTGTTGATAGGGTGGCAGCGTAAACTGCATCAGCGCCAGCAGCAGACCACAAAGTACAGCCAGCCAGACGCGCTGTTGCCGTGATGCCATCCCTGCAAACTGACCCCATTCCCAGGCTGCCAGCATGCAGATAACGATGGTTGTCAGGGCGAAGCCAACAGGCGGTAACCAGAACAGTGCAGCTATTACCAGCGGAATTAATATCAACGCGGTAATCAGACGAGACTTCAGCAAAGGTTACCCCCAGATTGCTCAGGCGCCGCCTGGTGCAGCGCCGCCAAAACGACGCTCCCGCAGAGAGAATGCATTCAGTGCACCTTCAAAAACGTGTTCATCGAAATCCGGCCAGAGCACATCGGTAAAATAGAATTCAGCATAGGCAATCTGCCACAGCAGGAAGTTGCTAATCCGATGCTCTCCCCCGGTCCTTATCACTAAATCCACTGGCGCCAGCTCCTGCATACAAAGCTGCGACGTCAGGCTCTCTTCGGTAATCTGGTCAGGTCGCAGTAATCCTTCCTGAACCTGTTCAGCCAGTTTTTTCACGCCTTCGATAATATCCCAACGGCCGCCATAGTTGGCAGCAATGTTGAGCGTCAGGCCACTATTATTTGCGGTCAGCGTCTCAGAACGGCGAATACGTTCCTGAATACGCGGGCTGAAACGGCTGGTATCGCCAATGACGCGTAAGCGAACATTGTGTTTGTGCAGGCTCTTCACTTCACTATCAAGCGCCCAGACAAAGAGTTCCATTAACGCGGTGACTTCCTGCGGCGGACGACTCCAGTTTTCACTGCTGAAGGCGTAAAGCGTCAGGGCTTCAAGATTGTTACTGACCGCAAAGCTGACGGCACGGCGTACCGATTTAACGCCAGCTTTATGGCCTGAAATACGCAATTTTCCCTGATTTTTGGCCCAGCGACCATTGCCATCCATGATGATAGCGACGTGACGCGGACCGTTTCCCTGCTGGTCATCAGTGTTGTTGTGATTGTTAGACGACATAACGCTTAACCAATTCCTTTCATCAGAAATGCTGTGGTTTCTGAATACATTGCGCCCGATTCAAATCCCGACACACTCTCAGTGCCGGGCCACACCGAATTCGGTGACAGACCGTGAAACGCGAGCCAGCGACTATATCATTTTCACCTGAAGCGAACAAATGGCCTCATAACGATCGGCATCACGACGTGAAACGCGGCAACATTTCTGTCACCAGCGCGCGCGCAGTGCGATCGATTTCAAGGACAGCGTCCACCGAATCCGGCTCCGGACACACTTGTGCCGCCATCACCTCACTATTAAGCGCGGCAATGTCGGTGAAGCGGATCTGGTTATTCAGGAAAGCCGCGACGGCAACCTCGTTGGCTGCATTCAGCGTGGTGGTCGCCGCCTGCCCTGCATCACAGGCATCAATGGCCAGTTTCAGACAGGGGTAGCGGCTAAAATCAGGTTCTGCAAAGGTCAGCGCCGACATGCGGGTAAAATCCAGCGGCGTCACGCCTGCATTAATGCGCGAAGGCCAGGCCATGCTGTGGGCAATCGGCGTACGCATATCAGGAGAACCTAATTGAGCCAGCACGCTGCCATCGCAGTATCGCACCATGGAGTGAATCACCGACTGTGGGTGGAGTATCACTTCCATCTGCGCTGCGCTGGCATTAAACAACCAACGGGCTTCAATGTACTCAAGACCTTTATTCATCATGGTGGCCGAATCGACAGAGATTTTTCTCCCCATCGACCAGTTCGGATGTGCACAGGCCTGATCTGGCGACATGGCGCTCAGATCCGCTAAATCTGTGTCACGAAAAGGACCACCCGATCCCGTAAGGATAATCGACTCAATGCCATTATCCCGCAGGTCAGCGTAACCTAACTGATGCTGGATGGTAGCCGGTAAACTCTGAAAAATGGCGTTATGCTCGCTGTCGACCGGTAGTAACTGTGCGTTATGATGACGCACGGCCTCCATAAACAAACGGCCGCAGGTGACAAGCGATTCTTTGTTGGCCAGCAGCACCGTTTTTCCGGCGCGAATGGCCGCCAGCGTCGGCAGCAAACCCGATGCGCCAACGATCGCCGCCATCACCTGATCCACTTCATCCAGCGCGGCCAGCTCGCACGCAGCCTGAACGCCGGAGAGCACTTCAGTATTGACCCTGATTGCTCTCAGTCGCTCACGCAACGCAGCGGCGGATGCCTCGTCTGCCATGCAGGCGTAGCGCGGTGTAAAGGCCGCACACTGCTCGGCCATCAGCGCCACGTTATAGCCGGCAACCAGCGCCGTAATCTGATAAAGCGCCGGATTGGCGCGCACTACCGCCAGCGTACTGGTGCCGATCGAGCCGGTGGATCCCAGCAGAGTTAATCGCTTCATGAGCTATCCGTGTGAAGTCAGCGTGCCCACAGGCACAATGTAAAACGCCGCCAGATGTCGCATTCATACGAATACCTCTCTGTACGGCGTTTTGTCCGGCAGTGATGGGATTAGAAATCCATCAGCTCCGTCTCTTTTTCTGACAGTGCAGCATCAACTTTCTTGATGTACGCATCGGTCATTTTTTGCACTTCATCCTGCGCACGACGTTCATCGTCTTCGCTGATCTCTTTATCTTTCAGCAGCGCTTTGATTTTATCGTTGGCATCGCGACGGACGTTACGTACCGACACACGGCCCTGCTCGGCTTCGCCGCGCACGATTTTAATCAGATCTTTACGACGCTCTTCTGTCAGCGCAGGCAGCGGAACACGGATGTCGGTACCGGCTGAACTTGGGTTCAGACCGAGATCGGACTTCATGATCGCCTTTTCGACTGCCGGACTCAGTGAACGATCAAACACGTTAATTTTCAGCGTGCGTGAATCTTCCACAGTGACAGAAGCCAGCTGACGCAGTGGCGTCGGCGTGCCGTAATATTCGACGACGATGCCGTCGAGCAGCGAAGGTGAAGCACGACCGGTGCGCACTTTGCTGATGGTAGTTTTAAATGCTTCAACGCATTTTTCCATGCGCGTGTCAGCATCTTTTTTGATGTCGTTAATCACGTTGAAACCCTTGGATTCGGTTTGACCTGGCCAGTTCCGGCGTAACCGGAAGCGGGATCGATAATCATCGATAATCCTGACTGGTGCGCGATGCATTATCATCGCGCTGACAGAATATACCTTATTTTATCTCGCCTCGGGTATTAATGCGTAATCAGGGTGCCTTCTTTTTCACCCATCACTACGCGACGCAGTGCGCCAGGCTTATTCATGTTGAAAACACGGATAGGTAATTTGTGGTCACGCGCCAGAGTAAAGGCCGCCAGATCCATCACTTTCAGCTCCTGATCCAGCACTTCAGCATAGGTCAGTTGCTCATACAGCGTCGCGTCCGGGCTTTTCACCGGATCGGCAGAGTAGACGCCGTCAACTTTGGTCGCTTTCAGCACCACGTCCGCTTCAATCTCAATGCCGCGCAGGCACGCTGCAGAGTCGGTGGTGAAGAACGGGTTACCGGTACCGGCGGAGAAGATCACCACGCGGTTGTTACGCAGCAGGCTGATCGCTTCTGCCCAGCTGTAGTTGTCACAGACGCCATTCAGTGGAATCGCGGACATCAGGCGTGCATTCACATAGGCGCGGTGCAGTGCATCACGCATCGCCAGGCCGTTCATCACGGTTGCCAGCATACCCATGTGGTCACCCACAACGCGGTTCATGCCGGCCTGCTGCAGGCTCGCTCCACGGAACAGGTTCCCTCCGCCAATCACCACGCCAACCTGAATGCCCAGTTCAACCAGCTCTTTTACCTCTTGTGCCATACGGTCAAGCACACTCGCGTCGATACCAAAACCTTCAGCGCCTTGCAGGGCTTCGCCGCTGAGTTTAAGCAGGATACGTTGATAAACAGGTTTTGCGTTGGTCGCCATGGTCAGTTCTTCCTGGAAGATTGGGTGTAAAGGAGAAGTAAATTCTGATCGATCATCCGCTTACCGCAATGAAATTGCTATTGGGATGAAACTGAAAACGTATCTGTTGCGATTCACAGACAAAAAAGAACCGCCATCTGGCGGTTCTTTCAGAGCATTAAGACTGTTTGGACATTGCTGCAACTTCTGCAGCGAAGTCAGACTCAACTTTCTCGATGCCTTCACCTACTTCGAAGCGGATGAAGTTGATAACGTCAGCGCCCTGCTCTTTCAGAGCCTGGCCAACAGTTTTGCTTGGGTCGATAACGAAAGCCTGCCCCGTCAGAGAGACTTCGCCGGTGAATTTCTTCATACGGCCTTCAACCATCTTCTCTGCGATCTCTTTTGGCTTGCCAGACTGCATCGCGATGTCCAGCTGAACCTGGTACTCTTTATCAACCACGTCAGCAGAAACGTCTTCTGGCTTAACGAATTCAGGCTTGCTTGCCGCAACGTGCATCGCGACCTGTTTGATCAGATCTTCGTTAGCGCCTTTGGTTGAAACCAGAACGCCGATACGTGCGCCGTGCAGGTAGCTGCCCAGCTCTGCGCCTTCCAGGATAGCAACGCGACGGATGTTGATGTTCTCACCGATTTTAGCAACCAGTGCAACGCGCTCTTCTTCGAACTGCGCTTTCAGAACTTCAACGTCGGTAACGCGATCAGCTGCAGCCGCATCCAGAACTTTGTCTGCGAACGCCTGGAAACCGCCATCTTTTGCAACGAAGTCAGTCTGGCAGTTTACTTCCAGAATCACGCCGTAGTCGCCAACGATCTTGGTTTTGATTACGCCATCAGCAGCAACGTTGCCTGCTTTTTTCGCTGCTTTGATTGCGCCAGACTTACGCATGTTCTCAATCGCCAGCTCAATGTCGCCGTTCGCTTCAGTCAGCGCTTTTTTGCAATCCATCATGCCAGCGCCAGTACGCTCACGCAGTTCTTTTACCAATGCAGCGGTAATGTCAGCCATTCCAGAATCCTCGGTTCGTGCCTGTGTACGTTTGCACCAGCAGACACTTATTTGCGGAAAATTTACTCTGTCCCGCCGTCCGGTTGGGGGCGTGACAGACTTAGATAAAATAAAGGGGCCAGTATAGGCCCCTTACAGATCACATCTGAATGCTAAGGGCTCTTATGCAGAGCAAACCTTATTAAGCGTTTTCTAAAGACGCTTCTTCAGCTTGCTCAGCCAGGTCCTGAGAGCGGCCTTCGCGAACGGTGGTCGCAACGGCAGTCAGGTACAGGTTTACAGCACGGATCGCATCGTCGTTACCTGGGATAACGAAATCAACGCCATCTGGATCTGAGTTGGTATCAACGATAGCAAATACCGGGATACCCAGGTTGTTTGCTTCTTTGATTGCGATGTGTTCGTGGTCAGCATCGACAACAAACAGCGCGTCTGGCAGACCGCCCATATCTTTGATACCGCCCAGGCTGTTTTCCAGCTTGGCCAGCTCACGCGCACGCATCAGCGCTTCTTTTTTGGTCAGTTTGTCGAAAGTACCATCCTGAGACTGAATCTCCAGATCTTTCAGACGCTTGATTGACTGACGCACGGTTTTCCAGTTAGTCAGCATGCCACCCAACCAGCGGTGGTTTACGAAGAACTGGTCGCAGCTCAGTGCAGACTCTTTTACCGCCTGAGCAGCAGCACGCTTAGTACCTACGATCAGGATCTTACCTTTACGGGAAGAGATCTTGTTCAGTTCAGCCAGAGCTTCGTTGAACATAGGTACAGTTTTTTCCAGGTTGATGATGTGAACCTTGTTACGAGCACCAAAGATGAATGGCTTCATTTTTGGGTTCCAGTAACGGGTCTGGTGACCAAAGTGAACACCAGCCTGGAGCATGTCGCGCATGGAAACAGTTGCCATGATAAAACCTCTAAAGTTTGATTGGGGTTGGGCCTCCATGTATCCCATACGACCGACCTCTTTCAAGGCACCCCGGCGTATGTGTCGATACATGTGTGTTTTATTACACATAATGAGAGTTATGCGTTTCCTGCTGACCGAAACGGCCATACAGAGAATCGTCGGCGCGCTTTATACCACAACCAGCCCAGGGACGCCAATAAATGATCGCTGACGGAGCTCAGCGCGTTCTCTATTTGGCAGCCCATTTGCTGGCTGCTAACATGACAGCACAGAACTTATTATTGTCGAAAATTTCGACAACTGCGGATTAATTTAATGGCAATTTCAATTAAAACCCCTGAAGAAATCGAAAAAATGCGCGTCGCGGGCCGACTGGCCGCCGAAGTGCTGGAGATGATCGAGCCTTACGTAAAACCGGGTGTGACCACCGGTGAACTGGACCGCATCTGCCACGATCACATTACTCAAAAGCAGCAGGCTGTTTCCGCCTGCCTCGGCTATCACGGCTTTCCGAAGTCGGTCTGCATCTCGGTGAATGAAGTGGTGTGCCACGGGATCCCCAGCGATGATCGTCCGTTAAAAGATGGCGATGTGGTGAATATCGATGTCACCGTGATTAAAGATGAATACCACGGCGATACCTCAAAGATGTTTATCGTGGGTAAGCAGACTATTCAGGGCGAACGCCTGTGCCGTGTCACGCAGGAGAGCCTCTACCTCTCACTGCGTCTGATCAAGCCCGGCATCCGCCTGCGCGAACTGGGCCGCGCCATCCAGAAATATGTCGAAGCCAACGACTTCTCTGTGGTGCGCGAATATTGTGGCCACGGTATCGGCAAGGGTTTCCATGAAGAGCCTCAGGTGCTGCATTACGATGCCGATGATGGCGGCGTGGTACTCCAGGCAGGCATGACCTTTACGGTAGAACCGATGGTCAATGCCGGGGATTACCGCATCCGCACTATGAAAGATGGCTGGACGGTAAAAACCAAAGATCGCAGCTTGTCCGCGCAGTATGAGCATACTATTGTGGTGACGGAGAACGGCTGTGAGATTTTAACCCTGCGCAAAGACGACACGCTGCCCGCTGTGCTTGTCGCCGAAGGGTAATTCCCCCATTACAGATCAAGCCGGCGCTGAGCCGGCTTTTTTTTGGCTAAAAAAGAGAAAAGCTGCATGAGCGTGAGTCTGTCAGAAGAGGTGAAAAACGGTCTGGTCGATTCGCCAGCCGAATGGGGTGACGACCAGCTGACGCGTGACATTCTGAAGCCGCGGCTGGAACTGTTTCAGCAACATCTGGCCGCCGCGTTTGATGCCGGTGAACCCGTTGAGCCGCTGATTGATGCCCGCACGCTGTTTATCGATCGGCTGCTGCGTCGCCTGTGGCGCTTCTTTGGCTTTGATGAGATGCCGGCTATCGCCCTGGTCGCCGTTGGTGGCTATGGCCGTGCCGAACTGCATCCGCTCTCTGATATTGATGTCCTGATCCTGAGCCGCCAGCCGCTGGATGAACAGGCTG
Organism: Pantoea sp. E956-1; assembly: GCF_982223955.1. Classification (NCBI taxonomy): domain Bacteria; kingdom Pseudomonadati; phylum Pseudomonadota; class Gammaproteobacteria; order Enterobacterales; family Erwiniaceae; genus Pantoea; species Pantoea sp. E956-1. The sequence goes on from NZ_CEUYZP010000008.1 coordinate 33,476, forward strand.
CGCAGCGCACCAGCGACCTGTTGACGCTGATGTGGGATCTTAAGCTGGAAGTGGGCCACAGCGTGCGCACGCTGGAAGAGTGCCTGCTGGAAGGGTTGTCTGACCTGACCGTTGCCACCAATCTGATTGAGTCACGGATGCTGACCGGCGATGTGGCGCTGTTTCTGGAATTACAGAAAAACATCTTCAGCGACGGTTTCTGGCCCTCATCCTGCTTTTTCGCCGCCAAAATTGAAGAGCAGCAGGAGCGCCACAAGCGTTACCACGGCACCAGCTATAACCTCGAACCGGACATTAAAAGCAGCCCCGGTGGCCTGCGGGACATTCATACGCTGCAGTGGGTCGCCCGACGCCATTTTGGCGCCACCACGCTGGATGAGATGGTCGGCTTTGGTTTCCTCACCGACGCCGAGCGCAGCGAACTCAACGAATGTCAGGCGTTTCTCTGGCGCATCCGCTTTGCCCTGCACCTTTCCCTGCCCCGCTACGATAATCGCCTGCTGTTTGATCGCCAGCTCAGCGTGGCACAACGCCTGAATTACCAGGGCGAGGGCAATGAGCCGGTCGAGCGGATGATGAAAGATTTCTATCGGGTCACGCGGCGTATCGGCGAACTGAATCAGATGCTGCTGCAGCTGTTTGATGAGGCGATTCTGGCGCTCTCCACCAGCGAAAAGCCCAGGCCTATTGATGACGATTTCCAGCTGCGTGGCGATTTGATCGACCTGCGCGACGAAACGCTGTTCCGACGAGAGCCGCAGGCGATTCTGCGCATGTTCTACGTCATGGTGCGTAACGACAGCATCAAAGGGATCTACTCCACCACCCTGCGTCACCTGCGCCATGCGCGTCGTCATCTTAAACAGCCGCTGTGTCAGATCCCGGAAGCGCGCCGCACCTTTATGTCGATTCTGCGCCATCCCGGCGCGGTCAGCCGGGCGCTGGTGCCTATGCATCGCTACAGCGTGTTGTGGGCTTATACGCCGCTGTGGGGCCATATCGTCGGACAGATGCAGTTCGATCTGTTTCACGCCTACACCGTGGATGAGCACACCATTCGGGTGTTGCAGAAGCTGGAAAGCTTTGCCAATGAAAACACCCGTCCGCAGCATCCGCTGTGCGTCGAGTTATGGCCGCGTCTGCCGCAGCAGGAGCTGTTATTGATGGCCGCGCTGCTGCATGACATTGCCAAAGGGCGCGGCGGCGATCACTCTATTCTCGGCGCGCAGGATGCGCTCGATTTCGCTGAAATGCATGGCCTTAACTCGCGTGAAACCCAACTGGTGGCCTGGCTGGTGCGTCATCATCTGCTGATGTCGGTGACAGCCCAGCGGCGCGATATTCAGGATCCGACGGTGATACAGCAGTTCGCCGAAGTGATGCAGAATGAGAACCGTCTGCGCTATCTGGTTTGCCTGACCGTAGCCGATATCTGCGCCACCAATGAAAGTCTGTGGAACAGCTGGAAGCAGAGCCTGTTACGTGAGCTCTTTTTCGCCACCGAGAAGCAGTTGCGACGCGGCATGGAAAACAGTCCGGATCTGCGTGAGCGGGTGCGTCATCATCGTCTGCAGGCGCTGGCGCTGCTGCGGATGGACAACATCAATGAAGAGCGTCTGCACCAGATCTGGAATCGCTGCCGCGCTGACTACTTCCTGCGCCATACGCCGAATCAGATCGCCTGGCATGCCCGCCACTTACTGGTTCACGACCTGAAAAAACCGCTGGTGCTGGTCAGCCCGCAGGCCACGCGCGGCGGCACCGAAATTTTCATCTGGAGTCCGGATCGCCCGCACCTGTTTGCCGCCGTAGCGGGTGAACTCGATCGCCGTAATCTCAGCGTGCACGATGCGCAAATCTTTACCAGCCGCGATGGTATGGCGATGGATACCTTTATTGTGCTGGAGCCGGATGGCAGCCCGCTCTCTCCGGATCGTCATCCGATGATCATTCAGGCACTGGATCAGGCGATAACCCAGTCAGAATGGGCGCCGCCGCGTACCCGCCGTCCGTCGGCCAAACTCAGGCATTTCAGCGTCGATACCGAGGTCAATTTCCTGCCGACGCATACCGATCGTCGCAGCTATCTGGAACTGGTGGCGCTGGATCAGCCAGGCCTGCTGGCGCGGGTCGGTGAAGTCTTTGCGGATCTTGGTGTCTCACTGCATGGCGCACGCATCAGCACCATCGGCGAGCGGGTCGAAGATTTGTTTATTCTGGCCAACAGTGAACGTCAGGCACTGGACGAAGAAATGCGAAAAGCGTTGCGACAACGGTTGACAGAGGCCCTTAATCCAAACGATAAAGTGTGACCAGACTCGATTTGTAAACATTCATCTCTTTACTTGTGTCGGGGTATTGCCCGGCATCGCACATGACAGATCAGGAAAAAAATATGCAACAGTTACAGAGCGTTATTGAATCCGCCTTTGAACGTCGCGCTGACATCACCCCCGCCAGCGTCGACAATGAAACCCGTGATGCTATCAACCAGGTGATCGCCCAGCTGGATAGCGGTGCACTGCGCGTTTCTGAAAAGATCGACGGCGAGTGGGTAACGCATCAGTGGCTGAAGAAAGCCGTACTGCTCTCTTTCCGCATCAATGACAATCAGGTGATGGAAGGTGCAGAAACCCGCTTTTACGACAAAGTGCCGATGAAGTTTGCAGGCTGGGATGACGCGCGTTTCAAAGAAGCCGGTTTCCGCGTCGTGCCGCCTGCGGCTGTGCGTCAGGGTGCCTATATCGCCCGCAACACAGTGCTGATGCCTTCTTACGTCAACATTGGTGCTTTTGTGGATGAAGGCACCATGGTGGACACCTGGGCAACCGTTGGCTCCTGTGCGCAAATTGGTAAAAACGTACACCTTTCTGGCGGCGTGGGTATCGGTGGCGTGCTGGAGCCGCTGCAGGCGAACCCGACCATCATCGAGGATAACTGCTTCATTGGCGCGCGCTCTGAAATCGTCGAAGGCGTAATTGTTGAAGAAGGTTCAGTGATCTCAATGGGCGTTTATATTGGTCAGAGCACCAAAATCTATGACCGTGAGACTGGCGAAGTGCATTACGGCCGTGTTCCTGCGGGTTCCGTGGTGGTCTCAGGTAACCTGCCCTCTAAAGATGGCAGCTACAGCCTCTACTGCGCCGTGATCGTGAAGAAAGTGGATGCGAAAACGCTGGGTAAAACAGGTATCAACGAACTGCTGCGCACCATCGACTGATTTAAGTGACGGGCTGGTTTCCAGCCCGTCATCTTTTCTTTACAGTGATTCCCAAATAACATGCTTCGCGTCGCGAATTAACTGGTGCGTTTAGTTTTTATCCAGGTCATAATCCGCGCCAGTTAAATCCTGTCGCGCAATGTTCATCCCGCTTATTTATGTCTACAGTTGACGGACGTCATGAACAAGTCTGCGCGCTTCTCACTTTTGATGGAAACAACGCTATGTATGACAATCTGAAAAGCTTAGGTATCAGTAACCCGGACGACATTGACCGCTACAGCCTGCGTCAGGAAGCCAATAACGACATTCTGAAAATCTACTTCCGCAAAGATAAAGGTGAGTTTTTCGCGAAGAGCGTCAAATTCAAATATCCGCGCCAGCGCAAAACGGTTGTTGCCGATCACGCAACTCAGGGCTACAAAGAAGTTCAGGAAATCAGCCCGAATCTGCGTTATGTCATCGATGAGCTGGACCAGATTTGCCAGCGCGATCAGGTTGAAGTGGATCTTAAACGCAAAATTCTGGATGACCTGCGTCACCTGGAAAGCGTGGTTTCCCACAAGATTACTGAAATTGAATCGGATCTGGAAAAATTAACCCGTAACGGTCGTTAATTTCCTGCCCGCCGAGAGAGGCCAGCATTGCTGGCCTTTTTTATGCCGCAAATCTGCACATCAGCCCTGCTCATCCAGTTGCAAAGCCACATAGAGCAACAGCCTGTCATCAAAATGGCCAAGATTCAGCCCGGTCAGTTCAGAAATCCGGTTCAGCCGGTATTCCAGCGTATTACGATGAATGAACAGCGCACGCGCGGTGGCGCTCGGCTGGACATTGTGGGTGAACCAGGCGATCAGCGTACGGCGCAGTAAGCCGTTGTTATCCATGCTCTTAAGCTTCGCCAGTGGCCGGGCGAGCTCATTGGCCTGCCAGCCACCCCGCAGGCTGTCGAGCAGCACCGGGAGCACCAGATCCTGATAAAAATAGCTGCGCACCTCAGGCATACGTTGTTTACCCACCATCATGGTGGTACGCGCCGTCCGGTAGGAGCGTGCGATGCTGCCGGGTCCGGTAAAGAAGTTGCCCAGCGCGATACGCATCCGAAGATGACCGCTCTCTTTCATCCGCTGTAGTAACTGCTCTACGCGGCGGCGATGATCTTCCTGATCGTAACGCCCATGCCCATTCAGGGCCGGTTTCAGCACCACCATTTCGGTCAGTGACACAATCGCGATCAGATTGTCCCGCTCCGGCGTGGTCAGCAGCGTTTGCAGCTGCTGTAACTCTGACATCGCGCTGTCGACCCCGAGCTGACCACTGTCCACTTCCACCACGGCGACCACACGCGGCTGATTGAGATCGATGCCGAGCCGCTGCGCCCATTCGGTCAGCTGTGGCGAGAGAGTATCGCTGCGGATCAGGTTCAGCACCAGCTCTTCACGCAGACGGCTGTCCTGCGCCAGCATATGCAGCAGCCGGGCCTGCTCCAGCATCATTTCCGCGGTCATGCAGACCAGCTCGCCATAATGCCGTAGCGCCAGCGGCTCACCGGTCAGGCCGATCACCCCGACGATGTCACCATCAATGCGCAGCGGCAGGTTAATGCCAGGCCGCACGCCATGGAGATGTTTAGCCACGGCTTCATCGATGTCGACAACGCGTCCCTGAGAGAGCACCAGCAGTGCACCTTCGTGCAACTCCCCAATACGTTCCCGGTCACCGCTGCCGATAATCCGGCCCCGCGCATCCATCACGTTGACATTGCTGTCAATAATTTTCATGGTGCGCGCCACGATATCCTGTGCCAGCCGGGCATCAAGGTGATAGGTAGCCATCCATTACTCCTGAAAAAGAGGGGGAGAAACAGAATACGCATGCACAGCATGCAGAACATTGTGCAATTGCACAGAGCCAGGCTGTCATTTGCCGAATTTGCGGTGAGCATCACACTCTGACGAGGCACAGAGCGGACATAAAAAAGGCGGACCACAGTCCGCCTTTTAATCCATTGTTGTTCGCTTACTGCATCAGCAGATAGATGTTGCTGTCGCCGCGTTTCACATTAAGCGCCAGAACGGACGGCTTGCTGTCGAGAACTTTGCGCAGTTCACCCAGGTTGGTGACTACCTGCTGATTAACGCCCTGGATAACATCGCCCTTTTTCAGACCGATACGCGCCGCGGCACTGCCCGGTTTCACGTTATCAACCCGAACACCTTTAGCACCTGCTTCGATATTACTGAGATCGGCGCCTTCGATGCCGGTGTAGATGGTCGCGGACTGCACTTTTGACTGGCTGCTCTGCTGCAACTGAACAGAGACATCGACCGGTTTGCCGTCACGCAGCAGTCCCAGTTTCAGGGTGGTGCCAACCGGCAGTGAGCCCACTTCCGCACGCAGCGAAGCAAAGCTGCTCAGCGGTTTGCCATTCATCGAGACAATCACGTCACCCGCTTTAATACCCGCTTTTGCGGCAGCCGAGTCTGGCAACACCTGGCTCACAAAGGCACCACGCTGTGCGTCGACTTTCATCGCTTTAGCCAGTTCTGAGTTCAGCTCCGTCCCCTGCACGCCCAGCTCGCCGCGTTTTACCTGACCAAACTCGACCATCTGAGCCGTCAGATTTTTCACCATGTTGCTGGGGATAGCAAAGCCGATACCAATATTGCCGCCGTCCGGCGCCAGAATGGCGGTGTTAATCCCGATGAGTTCACCGTTGAGGTTAACCAGCGCACCACCGGAGTTGCCCCGGTTAATCGCCGCATCCGTCTGGATAAAGTTTTCGTAGTTTTCCACGTTCAGACCACTGCGTCCCAGCGCCGAGACGATACCTGAGGTCACCGTTTCACCCAGGCCATAAGGGTTGCCGATCGCCACGGTATAATCGCCGACGCGCAGGTTGTCAGAGTCAGCAATTTTCACTGCGGTCAGATTTTTGGCTTCCTGCAGCTGAATCAATGCAATGTCAGAGCTGGGATCTTTACCGATCACTTTTGCGTCATAGCGCCGACCGTCGCTGAGCTGTACCTGAATTTTGGTCGCATTATTCACAACGTGGTTATTGGTCACCACGTAGCCTTTTTCAGCGTTAATGATAACGCCCGATCCCAGAGCACGGAATTTTTCCTGCTGGGTATCAGGGGCTGGCGCGCCGCCGTTACCACCTGAACCGTCGCCGCTCTGGCACATTGGTGAACCCTGGAAGGGGGAACCGTCCTGGCAGAATGGTGAATTGTTGCCAAAGAACTGCTGAAACTGCTGTGGCATACGCGGGGTTTTCACCGTGGTGGTTCCCTCAACGCTGATACTGACCACAGACGGCATCACCTTCTCCAGCATGGGGGCCAGACTTGGCTGTTGCTGGCTATCGGAAGAGGCCGTTTGCGCAGCAGAAACAGTAACAGGGGCGAGCGCCATGCTCAGGCTCAACGCCAGCGCACTTAACATTAAGGTCTTTTTTTTCATTTTTCGTTTCTCTATAAGATTACTGTTCAGACCATTGCTGTGGTCGAAAGGTGAGATAAATGTTTTAGCGCGAAGTTCCTTTAAAAGTTTAAGGCAAAGGTAAAAATTTATTCGCGCCCTTTACAATTGGCGGCTTATTCTACCGCCATCAGTCGCCGGTACTCATCCCAGGCATAGAGATCGGTCATGCCACTGATATAGTCCTGAATAAGCCGGCAGCGATAATAACGCTCCCACAACAGACGCTGATATTTATGTTCGACAACCAGATTACGCATCTTATGCAAATAGGCTTTACGGTGTTTACCGGAGAGCTTATGAAAAAGCCGGGTTTCAATCGGATGCTGACGCAGGAAATCTTCATTTATGAGCGTGGTAAAGGCTTCGTAATTAAGTCGCATCAGCGGCTGATAGATCTCCAGCAGCCCTTTAATGACCCGATAACCCTGTAACTCCAGCTGCTCGACTTCAGAATGATTAAAGACCTGCTGGCGCGCAACGGTTTTAAACAATAGCAGTAAGCGCCCCTCTTCACCCTCATCTTCCAGTAGCGCATGGTTAAAACTTCCATCGAATATAGCAGGCAGATTATCAACAAAACGTTTCACCGCATAGCTTACCAGTACGCTCTGAACATTTACGCGCAATGACATAAAAAATTGATCGCTGCGGCTTCGGCGTTTTTTACTGCAGGCTTCACGCCAGGCTTCGCCAATAGTCCGGCTGAAAGCGTCATTATTTTTAACCGGCCCCCAGGCTTTATTCAGGAACTCATACAAGCTTTCAACATTAAAGATATCTTTTTCTACAGCGTCGTCCAAATCGGCAATACAATAGGAGATATCATCCGCAGCTTCCATTATATAAGTCAGCGGAAAGCGGTGATGTTCTTCCATATTGGTGGCAGCACGCAGGTCGGCAATATAATCCTGCTCAGAGAGATAAAACCCAGGCTTCTTCATGAGTACGCTAAATTCGGCGGGCTTTTCCCCCTGCCACCAGGCAGGCGCGGTATATTTCAGGATGCAGGCGACCTGAGAATAACTGAGATTCAGTTGCAGCAGCGTATGCACCATCCGGATTGCCTGCGCGTTGCCCTCAAAGTGACAGAGATCCTGACGGATCATGGCGTTGAGTTGATCAAAGGCTTTACGCTGTGCTTCTCCTTCCACGCCGGCCACCAGCGGATCTACCAGCTCGGCTGAGAGGTTCTCTTCAAACCAGTCATTAATCGCCGCCTCGCCAAAATGGCCAAAGGGTGGATTGCCGACGTCATGCATCAGGCAGGCCATCTCAATCAGACTTTCAAACGCGCCTTCCAGTTCATCAAGACCATACTGCGCCAGCCCGCCCTGCATCTTCAGGGTTTGCAGGATCTCTTTGGTAATGTAACGCCCGGTCTGCTGCACCTCCAGCGAATGCGTCAGGCGGGAACGAACAGCAGCGTTGCGCTCCAGCGGAAACACCTGTGTTTTTTGCTGCAAACGCCGGATGGCGGCGGAGTTTATAATCCGACCACGATCGCTCTCAAAATGGCGCGTAATGTAATATTCGCCTTCCGGATCCTTGCGGCTGTTATAAGGGCGCGAGAAGCTGATCTTCTTCCTGAAATTGATCGCTGACATGGATTACCCCTTATTTTTTCGTGAATTAATCCCCTGAATGCCATGGTAGACTATGCCCTAAATTTTGATTCTTTACATTAGCGGAACTCACTATGAAAGCAGGCATTATTGGCGCCATGGAGCAGGAAGTCACACTGCTGCGCGACAAAATTGAAAACCGTCAAACGCTGACACTGGCGGGTTGTGAAATTTATACCGGCACCCTGCAGGGCGTTGAAGTGGCTCTGCTGAAATCGGGCATTGGTAAAACTTCTGCCGCGCTGGGTACCACGCTGCTGCTGCAACTCTGCAAGCCGGATGTGGTGATCAACACCGGTTCGGCTGGCGGTTTAGCGCCGTCGCTCAGCGTCGGCGATATCGTGGTGTCAGATGAAGTGCGCTATCACGATGCTGACGTCACCGCTTTTGGTTATGAGCCGGGTCAGATGGCGGGTTGTCCGGCCGCATTTGTGGCAGACAGCAAACTTATTGCCGCTGCAGAAGCCTGCATTAAGCAGCTGGATCTGAATGCCGTACGCGGTCTGGTGGTCAGCGGTGATGCCTTTATCAATGGTGCCGAACCGCTGGCGCGCATTCGTAATCTGTTCCCGCAGGCGATTGCCGTTGAGATGGAAGCCACCGCTATCGGCCATGTCTGTCATCAGTTCCAGGTGCCTTTTGTGGTGGTCCGCGCCATCTCCGACGTGGCCGATAAGCAATCTCACCTCAGCTTTGATGAGTTCTTAAGCGTGGCGGCGAAGCAATCATCGCTGATGGTGGAGAACCTGCTGGCGCATCTGGCGCGTGGCTAAAACGCGACTCCTCTGCTGGCTGCTGCTGTTGAGCGGCAGCCTGCTGGCTTCCCCGCCACGCGTAATTACCCTCTCCCCTCACCTTACCGAACTCGCCTTTGCTGCCGGGATTACCCCGATTGCGGTCAGCGCCTGGTCCGACTATCCGCCGCAGGCGAAACAGATTGAGCAGGTCGCAAACTGGCAGGGCATCAAGGCTGAACGTATTCTGCAGCTCAAGCCGGATCTGGTATTAGCCTGGCGAGGCGGTAATCCGCAGCGGCAGATTGACCAGCTACAGCAGTTCGGCGTGCCGGTGAAATGGATTGATCCGCTGACGCTGGATGAGATGTTCACGGCGCTGGCCGATCTGGGCCACTGGAGCCCCAGACCGGAGCAGGCAACTCGCGCTGCCCACCAGTTACGTCAGCAGGAAGCCGCGCTGCGTCAGCGCTATGCTCATCTGACTGCGGTTCCGCTTTTTTTGCAGTTTGGTCAGCAGCCCCTGTTTACCGCCGCCAGAGCCACGCTGCAGAATGACATTATTACGTTATGTGGTGGCAGGAATATCTTTGCTGACAGCCGCGTCAGCTGGCCGCAGGTCAGCCGTGAGCAGGTGCTGATGCGCCATCCTCAGGCCGTTGTGACGGGTGGCAGTGCGCAGCAGGCGGAAAACATCCGGGTGTTCTGGCGACCGCAGCTGGATGTACCGGTGATCGCCATCAACGAGGACTGGCTTAGCCGGCCAGGCCCGCGACTGCTGCTAGCCGCGCAGCAACTCTGTGCGGCCCTGCATCCCGATGAATAAATCGGCGAATTGATTAAAGTCGCTGCGATTTTTGCCGTTGATCAATACCAGAGACGAACGCGCCACGTATGCTCGCCGTCCTTTTAGCGCCCCGGCGCTTTTTTAAAACACCAGGAACCTTATATGACCAGAGCACTGCTGCTGGCCATAGGGCTGTCGATCGCCGGTTCTGCTTTTGCAGGATCGATAAATGGCTCTATTGGCGCCAGGCTTGTCATCTATTCACGCTGTGAAATCAACACGGCTAACGGTCAGCCCGCACCGCAGATCAACTGCGGCAGACAGGCAAGCGCGCAGCCGCGCGTAACAAACGGCCAGATTCAATCGCAGGGAAGTGTGAAGCAAAGTAACCGGCTGGTCACAATAGAATGGTAAACGAGGCCGTCTGTATGACGGCCTGCATCATCAGATACTGAAGGAAGAGCCACAGCCACAGGTGGTTTTGGCATTCGGGTTGGTCACGATAAAGCGTGAGCCTTCCAGACCTTCCGTGTAATCCACTGAACCGCCCACCAGATATTGCAGGCTCATCGGATCAACCACCAGTGAGACGCCCTGCTTTTCAATCGTCATGTCGCCATCATTCATCTGATCGTCAAAGGTGAAGCCGTACTGGAAACCACTGCAACCGCCACCGGTGATATAGACGCGAAGTTTCAGCGCCGGGTTTTCTTCGTCGGCAATCAGGTTCTTCACCTTGGTGGCTGCGGCGTCGGTAAACTGCAACGGCAGTGCTACTACTTCATCACTCATGTTTTACTCCGGTTAACGCCCAGGTCAGAAAACGACCTTAATTACGCTATTATCAGCCAGCACCTCAGCGCAATCAAGCTCTGCCCTTCGCACTCTGTGCCGCTTTCACGCCTGTTAAGGGCACAGTGGGCGAATCCACCTTTCGTCTGCTGCCCCTCTTCCGTAGAATGGCGCAATATTTTTCTGAACCGCTGGAGCCGAAAATGAGTAAGTCCGAACAACTGTTTGCCGAGGCACAACGCCTGATCCCGGGTGGGGTAAACTCGCCAGTACGCGCATTTACCGGTGTGGGCGGCGTTCCGCTGTTTATTGAACATGCTGATGGCGCTTATCTCTATGACGCTGACGGCAAAGCCTATATCGACTATGTCGGCTCATGGGGTCCGATGGTGCTGGGTCATAACAACGCGGGGATCCGTAATGCCGTGATTGAAGCGGCACAGCGCGGCTTAAGTTTTGGTGCCCCGACCGAAATGGAAGTGACCATGGCGCAGCTGGTGTGTGAGCTGGTGCCGAGCATGGAGATGGTGCGGATGGTCAACTCCGGCACCGAAGCGACCATGAGCGCTATCCGTCTGGCGCGTGGCTTTACCGGCCGCGATAAAATCATCAAATTTGAAGGCTGCTACCACGGCCACGCCGACCATCTGCTGGTTAAAGCCGGCTCAGGTGCGTTAACACTGGGTCAGCCAAACTCACCGGGCGTACCGGCCGATTTTGCTAAACATACCCTGACCTGCACCTTTAACGATCTCGATTCAGTGCGCAGCGCTTTTGAGCAATATCCTGAGTCGATTGCTGCCATCATTGTTGAGCCGGTCGCTGGCAACATGAACTGCATCCCACCGCAGCCGGAGTTCCTGCCGGGCCTGCGTTCACTGTGTGACGAGTTCGGCGCACTGCTGATTATCGATGAAGTGATGACCGGTTTCCGTGTCGCGCTGGGTGGCGCGCAGGCTCATTACAATGTGCGCCCTGATTTGACCTGTCTTGGGAAAATTATTGGTGGCGGGATGCCGGTCGGTGCGTTCGGTGGCCGTCGCGAAGTGATGGCGGCGCTGGCTCCGACCGGTCCGGTTTATCAGGCAGGTACACTCTCCGGCAACCCAATCGCCATGGCGGCGGGTTTCGCCTGCCTGACGCAGATCGCACAGCCGGGCACCCATGAGAAGCTGGATGCCCTGACCCGCAAGCTGGCAGAGGGTCTGCGCGAAGCAGCACAACAGCAAAATATCCCGCTGGTGATTAACCATGTTGGCGGGATGTTCGGCCTCTTCTTCACCGATGCTGACAGTGTGACCTGTTACGCCGATGTGACCCGCTGCGATGTGGAACGCTTTAAAACCTTCTTCCACCTGATGCTTGAGGAGGGCGTTTACTTTGCGCCTTCAGCCTATGAAGCGGGCTTTATGTCGCTGGCGCACAGCGAAGAGGATATTCAGCGCACTGTGGACGCCGCGCGTCGTTGTTTCGCGAAGCTGTAATTTCGGCAGCGTTAAAGATGAAGACCGGCAGCAGCAACCGGTCCGGGATCTCACAGCAACATATAACTCAACGCGCAGGGAACACGGGCAGAGGAGGAAAGCGTCCCGCGCCAGGGACGGCGCGGGCCGAGCGTGTCAGGGATGACGGCTTTTGCGTCTTTCCGATCTGACCGTGTTCCCTTCGCAGGCTCAGTCTCACAGCCAATCGGGCCAGACTTTGTTAATAATCTCAGACCGGTTTGCGCCGGTCTTTTTTTAACCTGAACGCCGCAGCAGCCAGATAAAGTAAGGCGCGCCTAAAAAGGTCGCCATCAGCCCGGCTGGGATCTGATCCGGGAATGCCAGCATCCGTCCGCACCAGTCAGCCAGCACCATCAATCCCGCCCCCAGTAATCCTGACAGCAGCAGTTGCGGCAACGCCCGCCGGAATCCCAGCATGCGCGCCATATGGGGCGCCATTAATCCGACAAAACTCAGCGGACCAATAGTCAGTGTCGCACTGGCGGTCAGCGCGGCCGCCAGCAGCAGCAGACTCAGCCGCGCAGGCGTCAACGCCATACCGGCCGAGCGTGCGGTCGCGCTTCCCAGCGGCAGCAGCGTCAGCCAGCGACTGGCCAGCGGTGCCAGCGACACCAGCACCAGCGCACAGACTGCACTCTGAATCGCCTGAGTGCCGCTGATGTTATAAGTCGAGCCGGAGATCCAGCTTAGCAGCCCGCCCATACGCGGATCGCCACTCGCCAGCAGTAGCATCAACAGGGTGACGAAGGCGCTGTTCAGCGCCATGCCCGCCAGCAGCATTCGTTCCGGCGAGAAGCCGCCCCGACTGGCTACCGCCATGATCACCAGCAGCGTCAGCGCCGCGCCCAGCGCACCGGCGGGCAGCAGCCAGGCCAGCGCATCGCCCGGCACAAAGAACATCATCATCACCACGCCAAAAGCGGCACCCGAACTGATGCCCAGCACTTCCGGGCTGGCCATGGGGTTGCCGGTCAGTCGCTGAATCAGACTCCCCGCCACGCCCAGCATCAGGCCGGTCACCAGCGCGGCCAGCACGCGCGGTGCGCGCCACGGCAGCAGCGATTGCAGCATCTCACCCGCTGACCAGACCCAGCCCTGCGCATCTCGCCCAAACGCCAGACCACCCCACCCCAGCAGCGCCAGGATGGCAAGCCCCGTCAGTACCCAGCGCAGCAGGTTCTGTCGCTCGGCGGGCACCTTATCACCCTGATTCAGCGCGGGCGGCACCGAACCGGTGCGCAGTCGCGGCAGCAGCCACAGCAGAATCGGGACGCCGAGCAGCGCCGTGGCGGTGCCGGTCGGAATATCGCGCCAGTGGGTGCTGAGCCACAACACGCAACTGTCCGCCAGCCACAGCAGCAGCGCACCAGTCAGTGGAGCCAACAGCATCCGGGTGATGAGCCGTCGTCCACCCAGCAGCTTCGCCAGCAGCGGCGCAAACAGCCCGATAAAGCCGATGATACCGGCGACGTTGACCAGCTGTGCGCTGAGCAGGATCGCCAGCCCCAGACCACCAATCCGCGCCACGGAGAGCGCCAGACCAAGGTTTTTCGCTACGCCATCATCCAGCCCCATCAGCGTCAGCGGACGCAGCAGCGCCAGCGCCAGCACAAACGCCAGCAGCAGGCGCGGCCAGAGCTGCTGCACATTTTCCCAGCTCATCTGATTCAGCGCGCCGGTGCTCCACAAAAACATGTTCTGCAGCTGATCGTGATTGAAGATCGCGAAGATTTGATTCACCGCGCCGCTGTAAAGGCTCAGCACCAGCCCGGCCAGAATCAGCGTTACCGGCGACAGACGTTTGCCCCAGGCTACACCAAACACCAGCGCCCCCACCAGCAGCGCACCGCTAAGCGCGGCAAACTGCTGTGTCAGCGCCCCGCCCGGCAGATGCCACAGCGTTGCCACGGTAATGCCCAGCTGTGCGCCGGAAGAGACGCCCAGCGTGGTTGGCTCCGCCAGCGGATTCCGCAATATCTGCTGAAACAGCAGACCGGCTAAGCCCAGCCCGGCACCCACCAGCAGCGCCAGTACCGTGCGCGGCAGCAGGCTGTAGTGAAACACCATCTGCGGCAGGCTATCGACTACCGGTGACCAGAGTGCCTGCCACCATTCAGCCTGTGGCAACGCCTGATGCAGATTGACCAGCGTCAGGCTGAGCGCCAGCAGAAACAGCAGGCTGAGGAGGCCGGCGGGAAACAGAGCATGGCGCATCAGTGCGTCTCCAGCGCGCGTTCCAGCACGCGAACAAAGTGCAGCGCCGAGAGCGTCGCACCGTAATACCAGACGGCCGGGACGCGCTGAAAGCGTCCGGTGCGAACAAACGGCAGCGACTGCCACAGCGGGCTGCGCATCAGTTGCTGCATCTCCGCCTCGTTGTCATGATCAAAGCAGATGACATCCACATCCCCGACCTGCGCCAGCTTTTCAATGCCGATCACCGCGCTGCCCCAGAAATTCGTTTCGCCCTGCCAGCCATTTTTCAGGCCCAGCAGAGTCATCACTTCCAGAAACAGACTGTTTTTGCCGAAAGTAATGGCGTGACGACTGTCGAGCAGCGACATCAGCAGGATAATGCGTCCGGCATAGGGCGCCAGCCGCTGGCGCGCCGCCGCCAGCTGATCATCAACTTCGCGCAGATGCTGTTCCGCTCGCTCGCTGAACCCAAGGCGCGCCGCCAGCATACGCAGCGATGCACGCGCGGCAGTGAGGGGTTTCCCGTCGCCGCTGTGGAGGTCGAAGCCCATAATGGGCGCAATGCGCGTCAGTTTCTCTTTAGGCGGGCCGTAGCCGTTGGAGCAGAGGATCAGTGACGGCTGCATTTGCGCCATCAGCTCAAGATTGGGTTCGGTGCGCAGACCTACATCGATCACACCCTGAGGAAGCGGCGGCTCCCCTACCCAGATGTTGTAGTTGTGCAGATCGGCCACGCCCCAGGGCGTGACGCCTAGTGCTATCAGCAGTTCGGTGGGTAACCACTCCAGTGCAATAATCCGACCCGGATTTGGCGTGGCGGCACGCAGGGGAAGCGCACAAAACAGCGGAGAGACCGCCAGCGCCAGCATCAGTCGGCGGCGATTAAGATCGGGCATCATCCTCTCCTTAACAGACAAAACTGACCGGCGCGCCGCCCTGCGGGTGCGGTAAAATGCCCATCGGAATGCCATAAATCGCACCGAGCACCTCAGCCTGCATAATCGCCTCTGCGTCACCTTCGGCAATCATCGCGCCCTGACGCAGCGCCACCAGATGATCGCAGTAGCGTGCTGCCATATTAATATCGTGCAGCACCGCAATCACGGTTAAGCCGCGCTGCTGGCTCAGCGCTTTTATCAGCGCCAGCACCTCAACCTGATGGGCAATATCCAGCGCCGACGTCGGTTCATCCAGCAGCAGACAGCGGCTGTTCTGCGCCACCATCATCGCCAGCCAGGCGCGCTGACGCTCGCCGCCCGACAGGCTATCTACCAGCCGTCCGGCAAAGGCGTTAAGCCCGACCTGGGCAATCGCATCCTCTACCCGGTCGCGATCTTCCTGACCAAAGCGCCCCAGCGCGCCGTGCCAGGGATAGCGGCCAATCGCCACCAGTTCACGCACCGTCATCCCTTCGGCTGCCGGTAACTGCTGCGGCAGATAGGCCACCTGACGGGCAAAGGCTTTGCTGTTCCAGCGCCCGACGGGCTGCTGATTCAACAGCACCTCTCCGCTGCTGGCCGCGTGGTGACGACCCAGCATTTTTAACAGTGTTGATTTACCCGAGCCGTTGTGACCGATTAGCCCGGTCACTTTCCCCGGCGGAAAGGTCAACGACAGTGGCTGAAGGAGAGTCCGGCCCGGCACGTCAAAACGGGCGTTTTTCAGCGTAAAGGTCGCCTCTTCTGCGTGCGGATGCGGCATGGTTATCCCTGTGAATGGGCGCCGAAGCGCCCGGTTAAATCAGAATCTGAAGGTCGCGGTGCCGACAATCTGGCGTTCCGCCCCCCAGTAGCAGGCGTATTCACGGTAGCAGCTGGCGACGTAGTCGCGGTCAAACAGATTGTTGACGTTGACGCCCACGGTCGAACCCGGCAAACCGAAACGACCCAGATCATATTTCAGCGCCGCATCCACCGTGGTGTAACCGGCAACTTTAAAGTTCTGGTTCTGCTCAGTGCCAGTGCTGTAAAGGCCCTGGCTCTCACCGACATAACGCACACCCGCGCCCAGCGTTACGCCCGAAAGGGCTGTCTCGTGGAAGGTGTAGTCGCTCCACAGTGAGGCCATATGCTTCGGCACCTGCACCGGCGTTTTGCCTTTGAGTTGGGTGTCTTCGGTATATTCCGCATCGGTGTAGGTGTAGGACGCCGTCAGGTTAACGTTGGCATTCAGCGCCGTTTTAGCTTCCAGCTCTACGCCGCGCGAGCGGATTTCACCGCTCTGCACACTGGAGTTTGGGTGATTCTTCGTATCGGGATCGGCAGTCAGGTTTTTGGTTTTGGTCAGCTGATAAAGCGCTGCGGTGAGCACCACCGGACGATCTTTCGGCACATACTTCACGCCCGCTTCATACTGCTTAGCGCGTGACGGATCAAATGCCTGACCCTCATAGGTCGAACCCGCATTCGGAATAAAGGCTTCGCTGTAGCTGAAGTAAGGCGCGATGCCGTTATCAAACACATAGTTCAGGCCGCCGCGCCAGGTAAAGGCCTGATCGTTCTGGCGATCAACGCTATCTGCCACCCGATCGTAAACCGAGTTCATGGCATAGTCGTAGCGGCCACCCAGCGTCAGCACCCAGCGGTTCCATTCCATCTGGTCCTGAGCATAGAGGCCGGTCTGACGCTGCTTGTTGAGGTGCTGATAGGGATCGGCAAATGGCGTTACGCTGTTATCACCATATTGCGGATTAACCGCATTCAGGCTGGAGGCCGAACCAAACTGTGCGTCGATATCATTGCGGGTACGCTGGAAGTCCACGCCCAGCAGCAGCGTATGATCAACCTGGCCGGTGGCGAATTTCGCCTGCGCCTGGGTATCGACCGCCAACTGGTTGAGCTTCTCTTCTGAAACCGCCGAACCGCGCGTGATTTGCTGAGTCGCTGGCAGGAAACCATTGCCGTAAATGCTGCGATAATCGGTGCGCAGGTCGGCATAACGCAGGTTCTGGCGCAGCGTCCAGGTGTCGTTAAAGCTGTGCTCGGCGTTATAACCGACCATTTTGGTGTTGCGTGAAATCTTGTTGCTCTGCTCGCCTTCATCGAAGTTGGTCGGCAGTTTGTACTGGCTGCCATCAGCGCGGGTGATCGGTACTACCGTGCCCTGACGCGGCAGCCAGCCGTAATAACCGGTTTCAGGCTCGTTCTGGAAATAGGTCAGCAGGTCAATGCGGGTGCGATCGTCGGGACGCCAGCTGAAAGCCGGTGCGATGGTGTAGCGCTTCTCTTTGTTCATCGCCTGCTGCGCATCCTGACTGCGCGCCTGGCCGGTCAGGCGATAACTGTAGACGCCGTCGTCGTCCAGCGCGCCGCCAAAGTCAAAGCCGGTCGAGAAGAGGTTGTCGTTGCCCATCTGGAACTGCACTTCACGCAGGGTTTCCTGGGTCGGACGCTTACTCACCAGCGAAACCACGCCCCCGGGATTGCTCTTACCATAGAGCACCGAAACCGGGCCGCGCAGCAGTTCGGCGCGTTCCAGGAAGTAAGGATCGATGGCAAACTCAGAGTAGTTATCACCCTGCAGTTTCAGACCATCCAGATACTGATTGGTGTTGGTTTCGCTGAAACCGCGAATCGACAACGCATCAATCACGTCTGAGCTGCCCCGGTTACCGGTCAGCACGCCAGGCGTGTAGTTAAACGCCCCTTTCACGCTGGTCACGTTACGCATCTCCATCTCTTCACGGGTGACCACGGAGATGGACTGCGGATTTTTTTCAATGGGGGTATCGGTTTTGGTCCCGGTGGCGCTGCGTTTCGCTGCCACAGTGGGTGCCGGCCCCCAGGCGCTTTCCGCCTCGACGCCGCTACCGCCATCAGCCGAGACGACCATCGTCTCCGCCTGCGCCGCGTAAAGAGAGGAGCTCAGGCTCAGTGAGATCATGATGCCCAGAAGCGGTCGGGAAAATGTTTTTTTGGTGTTGTCAGAAAAAGTCGTTCGCGCATTCATAAAAGTGTCTCTTAACAATAGGCTCAGGCAGGCGAATCGAAACGATAATGATTATTATAACGCTTAGATAATATGCGAAATTCAGCAGGCACTGCAAGAAGAAATCCCAGCAGTGACGCCGTTTGCAGGCCGATTGACGCGTATTGATCAGGAACAAAAAAAGGGCGCCGAAGCGCCCTTTTTAACCTGTCTGACTGATTTATTTGCCAAACATATCTTTTATCCACCCTGCTACGCCGTCGCTGTCTTTCTGCTCCTGCGGTTGCTGGGCCGGTTGTTGCGGCTGCTGCTGTTGCTGTTGTTGCTGCTGCTGATCGAAGAGCTGTTGTTGCTGCTGAACCTGCTGCTGCTGTTGCTGACACAGCGCATTCGGATCCAGCGCCCACACTGGCAGAGAACGCCAGGTGCTGCTGCCCGTGCCGCAGACAAAGTTACCGGCAGAATCCACATTCATCAGCGACACATCTTCCGGCGGCGTCAGCTGCAACGGCATCGGGGCCTGAATGTCCAGGTAGCGACGGTAGAGCTGCATCGCGCCGCTGGCACCATAGAGTTTGGTCGGCTGGTTGTTATCGCGTCCCACCCAGGTGATCGCCACTTCTTTACCATCAATACCGGCAAACCAGCTGTCCACCAGATCATTGGTGGTACCGGTTTTGCCCGCCAGATGCGCATTCGGGAAACGCGCGCCCAGCGCACGGGCGGTACCGTGATCCGCCACCTGCTGCATGGTGTAGAGCGTCAGATAAGCGGCCTGAGCAGGCTCAACGCGCTGCGCCTGCGGATAGCTCTGATAGAGCACGCTGCCATCTTCTGCAATTACCGAACGCACCGCTGACAGCGATGCGCGGTTGCCGCCGCTGGCGATCGACTGGAACGCCTGAGCCACTTCAACAGGCGTCAGGTTCAACGCCCCCAGCAGCATCGCTGGCACCGGATGCAGCTGATCTTTCGGCACGCCCAGCTTGCTCCAGGTATCCACCACCGCATCCAGCCCCAGCGTCATGCCGAGGTTTACGGTCGGCACGTTCATCGAATTGGTCAGCGCATCCACCAGCATCACTTTGCCGCTGAAGCGACGGTCGTCGTTCATCGGTTTCCAGACGCTGCCGTTCGGCTGTTTCAGCGCGATCGGCTCATCGGCGATCCAGCTGTTAAGACGATAGGTGTTCGGCTGACTCAGTGCAGTCAGATAGGTCGCCGGTTTGGCCAGTGAACCGATCGAGCGGCGCGCCTGCAGCGCACGGTTGTAGCCAGCATACTGCGGATCGGCACCGCCAACCATGGCACGCACTTCACCGCTGAAACGGTCAACCACCACCATTGCGGTTTCCAGATCCTTGAGGCCACGCTGTTTTTTCAGCGTCGGAATGCCATCAATCACCGCCTTTTCGGCCGCATCCTGCGACACCGGATCCAGCGTGGTGAAGATTTTCACCCCGGAGAGATCTTTCACCTTGTCGCCCAGTTTCGCCTGAAGCTCGTTACGCACCATCTGCATAAAGGCAGGCTGTGGCGTAATCACGCCGCCTTTCGGCTGCACGCCCAGCGGACGGGCCGACAGCATGTCATACAGCTCCTGGTCGATCACTTTCTGCTGCTGCAACAGGCGCAGCACGAGGTTGCGTCGTTCCAGCGCCAGTTTCGGGTTACGCCACGGATTATAGAGCGACGCACCTTTCACCATACCGACCAGCATCGCCTGCTGATCCAGACTCAGCTCATCAACCGGACGGCCAAAATAGTAGAGGCTGGCCAGCGGGAAACCACGGATCTGATCGCTGCCAGCCTGACCGAGATAGACCTCGTTCAGGTAGAGCTCCAGGATGCGATCTTTGCTGTAGCGCGCATCCATGATCACCGCCATATAGGCTTCACGCGCTTTACGCCACAGCGAACGCTCGTTGGTGAGGAACAGGTTTTTTACCAGCTGCTGGGTCAGCGTACTGCCGCCCTGTACTGCCCGGCCAGCGGTAATGTTGGCCAGGAAGGCACGACCAATGGAATAAGGGCTGATGCCATCATGCTCATAGAAATGGCGATCTTCGGTCGCAATCAGCGTATCGACCAGCAGATCCGGGAAACCGGCGCGTGGCACAAAGAGACGCTGTTCCCCATTCGGTGACTGCAGCATGGTGATCAGGCGCGGATCGAGGCGGAAAAAGCCAAAATCACGGCCGGTTTCGAGGTTTTTAATCTCGCTCAGCTCATCTTTACTGAAGCTCATGCGCGCGTGGATCTGCCCCTCTTTACTGTCGGGGAAATCAAACGGGCGACGCAGCAGATCGATGGTGTTGCCCTTCACCGAAAACTCGCCAGGGCGGGTAATCCGGGAGACTTCGCGATACTGCGTGCCTTCCAGCAGCGCCACCATTTCACTTTTGTTGTAGGCCATGCCGGGTTCCAGGCTGACCATGCGGCCATAGACGGTGGCGGGCAGTTGCCACACTTTACCGTCAATCCGGCTGCGAATTTCCGAGTCGAGGTAGATGCCCCACGCGGCCATGACCACCACAAACACCAGGAACAGTTTGATTACCCATCCCAGCCAACGGCGTTTGCCGCGCGGCGGTTTTCCACCTTTACCTTTACGTGGCACCGGCGCTTCCTCCTCGTCATCATTAAAATCGTCCTGACCGATATCCTGTTCGATATCCCTGCGTCGTCCCCGGCCCGCACTGCTGCGCGGCGGCAACGGTTTACCTTTGCGCCCTATTGGTTCGCGATCGTTCCCAGACATTACTTTTCTTCTCCAGGCAGTGCTTACGGCAGCGCCGCTACTCTAACTGCTTTCTCGCGTGTCGCATGGCAGAACCCTCTGAATTCGATCCAGCGGATTCAACCCTGCGGGGACATTTTTTTGGTTCGCCTTGTTGGCAAGGCGGTGGCCGGGTCTTCTGGCCAGGGATGTTTTGGATAACGTCCCTTCATCTCTTTCCTGACCTCCGGCCAGGCACCGCGCCAGAACGCCGCCAGATCGCGGGTGATCTGCAACGGTCGCTGGGCGGGCGATAACAGCTCCAGCACCAGCGGAATACGTCCTTCCGCTACGGTGGGATTCTGCGCTTCGCCAAACATCTCCTGAATCCTGACCGCCAGCGCGGGCGGCTTCTCCGCATCATAGCGGATTGGCAGCCGGCTTCCGGTGGGCACAGTGTAATGAGTTGGCAGCACAGTATCCAGCCGCTGACGCTGTGACCATGTGAGTAAATGTAAGAGTGCCGAAGTCAGGTTCACTGCCTGCAGGCTGCGGAGATCGCGCACTGCTGACATCTGCGGCAACAGCCAGTGCGACAGGCTCTCAAGCAGGGTTTCATCGTCGGTCGCGGGCCAGCTCTCTTCCGGCAGCCATTGGGCCGCACACTGGATACGCAGGCGCAGCTGTTCGGCCTCCGGCGTCCAGCCCAGTACCGACAGACCTTTTTCGGCGATCCAGCGCAACATGGCCGCGTGCAGCACCTCCGGTTCCGGACGCGCCATCGGCTGGATTTTCAGTATCAGCGCGCCAATCTGCTCACGCCTGAATGCGCGCAGCGTGCCTTTCTCTTCGTCCCATTCTACTTCGGTCCGGCGCTCAATCAGGGCGGGCTGCTGCTGGCACAGCGTTGCAATATCGACCGGCAGTGCCAGCAACATCCGGGCATCCGGCGCAGCACTGCCCTGCAACAGAGCAGGCGCAATCAGCCATTCATTGCGCGTCAGGCCATCCTGCTCATCGAGTCTGGCCCCCAGCCCGTTGGCCAGCTGATAGCGACCGCTCTGATCGCGTCGCCGCGCCAGCCGATCGCCAAAGCCCACCGCCAGCAATCCGGCGAAACGATCTTCATCGACCCGCCCGCCACGAATTTTAAGCCGCTGCTGCCACTGCTGCGCCCGCCGCAGCCATTGTGCCTGCGGCCGATGCAGCGCATCACGCAGGTCGGCGCTGCCGCTGCGGGGAGGATCTTCCAGAATCGCCACCAGCAGCGCGGCGCTGGCGACCGCATCCGGCTCATCGCCTGCGGCACACAGCATGGCGGCGAGTCGGGGATCACAGCCCAGTTGCGCCATACGCCGTCCCAGCGTGTTGAGCAGGCCGTTGTTGTCCAGTGCCCCCAGTCGGGTCAGCTGCTGCTGCGCCGCATCCAGATTTCTGGCGGGCGGCTGGTCCAGCCACTGCAGCTGTTGCGGCTGGGTACAGCCCCACTGCAGCAGATCCAGCCACAGCGACGAGAGATCGCTGTTAACGATTTCCGGTTCGCTCTGCGCCGCCGCTCGTGATGCCTGCTCCTGCGGCACCAGATGCAGGCAGAGCCCCGGCATCAGTCGCCCGGCGCGACCTGCACGCTGGATCATCGAGGCCTGGCTGATTCGCTGGGTCTGCAGGCGTGTCACACCGCTGCGGGCGTCAAACAGTGCGCTGCGTTCCAGCGCACTGTCGACCACCAGCCGAATCCCCTCAATCGTCAGGCTGGTTTCGGCGATATTGGTGGCCAGCACCACTTTGCGGCGGCCGGCGGCGGCAGGCAGAATTGCCCGGCGCTGCGCCGCTAACGGCAGTGCGCCATAGAGCGGCGTCAGATCAACGTCGTCACTGATGCGTGATTCCAGCTCGCGCTTCACCCGTTCGATCTCCGCCACACCCGGCAGAAACAGCAGCAGCGAACCGCTCTCATCCCGCAGCTGCTGGGCGACTTCACGCGCGACCGCCTCTTCAAAGCGCACATTCTGATTCAGTGACGCGTAACGCCGCTCAACCGGATAGCTGCGCCCTTCTGAGACAATAAGTGGCGCATCCGGCAGCAGCGCCGCCAGCCGGGCATTGTCCAGCGTGGCGGACATCAGCATGATTTTAAGGTCGTCGCGCAGCCCCTGCTGCACATCAAGCAGCAGCGCCAGCGCCAGATCGGCCTGCAGGCTGCGCTCGTGAAATTCATCAAGGATCACCAGCGACACGCCCTCCAGCATCGGATCGTGCTGAAGCATGCGCGTGAGCATCCCTTCGGTCACCACCTCCAGCCGGGTCTGTGGCCCGACGCAGCTTTCGCCACGCATCCGGAATCCCACCGTGCCACCCGGTTGCTCGTCGAGTTGCTCAGCCAGCCGTTGCGCCACATTACGTGCCGCCAGCCGACGTGGCTCCAGCATGATGATCCGCCCCGGCAGCGCCGCCTGCTGTAACAACTGCAGCGGCAGCCAGGTCGATTTGCCCGCACCCGTGGGCGCGGCCAGCAGGATTTGAGAGGCGTCACGCAGCGCCGCCAGGATGTCAGGCAGCACCGCGCTGACCGGTAAATCGCTCACAGCAAACTCCGCTTCTGCCTGTGCTAAGATGGCGCGCATTGTAGCATCCATCCGTGATATTTGCCGGAGAGCGCCATGGCGACACAACGCTTATTTTTTGCCATCAGCCTGCCTGACGAGATGCAGCAAGAGCTGGTGCGCTGGCGGGCCGATACCTTTCCTGCGGAGGCGGGCCAGCCGGTGGTCGCGGCGAATCTGCACCTGACGCTGGCGTTTCTGGGTGAAGTTGCGCCGGAAACCTCACAGCGCCTGCAGACGCTGGCCTCGCGTATTGTGCAACCCGGTTTTGATCTCGACCTTGATGATGCCGGACACTGGCCGCGCCCCGGCGTGGTCTGGCTCGGCTGCCAGCGCGCGCCACGCGGTCTGTTGCAGCTCGCCAGCCTGCTGCGGGCGCAGGCCGCCCGGCATGGCTGTTACCAGAGCCCCCAGCCGTTTCATCCGCACATCACGCTGTTACGCCACGCCACCCAGCCGGTGACGTTACCGCCGCGCGGCTTTCACTGGCGTTTTCGCGTCTCCACCTTTTCTCTGTTCGCCTCTGAATATGCCCGGGGCCGCACCCGCTATCGCGCCCTGGCAAGCTGGCCATTACTCTCTCAGGATCCCCATGCACTTCTCTCCGCCCCTTAAACCCGCCCGGCTGATTGCCCGTTACAAACGTTTCCTGGCCGATGTGGTGACGCCAGAGGGCGACGTTCTGACGATTCACTGCGCCAATACCGGCGCCATGACCGGCTGCGCCACGCCGGGCGATCGGGTCTGGTATTCGACCTCCGACAGCCTGACGCGCAAATACCCCCACAGCTGGGAGCTGACCGAAACGCAACAGGGCCACTGGATCTGCGTGAATACCCTGCGCGCCAACCAGCTGGTGGCTGAGGCGCTTGAGCAGGATCGGCTGCCAGCGCTGGCCGGTTATACACATCGTCAGGCGGAAGTGAGATATGGCAGTGAAAAAAGCAGAATTGATTTCCTGCTCAAGGCAGATGAGCGACGCAACTGCTATATTGAGGTGAAATCCGTAACCCTTCTACATGAAGGAAAAGGTTATTTTCCGGATGCGGTGACGATTCGAGGACAGAAACACCTGCGTGAACTGGCGACAGTTACGGCAGCGGGTCATCGGGCCGTTTTGTTGTTTGCCGTTTTGCACTCGGGGATTGAGGACGTTTCTCCGGCACGTCACATTGATGTGGCGTATGCAGAACAACTGGCTCAGGCGCAGCAGGAGGGCGTAGAGGTTTTAGCGTATCAGGCAGACTTATCGGCGGAGGGAATGTTTCTTAAATCGCCGATCAACGTAACCTTGTAATATCTTTTGCAATTTTATGTGTTAAGAATGTTCTGAGCTAAGGGCCAATTACGCGGTTCCTCACAGGCTTGTCAAGGTGTGTTCATGAAGAATTGCCAACCCTGACGGCTTCTGTTATTTATAGCGGCCTGTTTTTTTCCCCAATGGGGGATCGATGTACCCCGCAGACGTCAAATGCAGGCTGGCAGCAAGGCCCCTGCGAGACGAAATTCGAAGGGTATAGTGCGTGTTATCCAGGAGAAGCAACATGCAAGAAGGTCAAAACCGTAAAACATCGTCCCTGAGTATTCTCTCTATTGCTGGCGTCGAACCTTATCAGGTGAAGCCTGGCGAAGTGTATATGAATGATGCGCAGCTGACCCATTTTCGCAAGATTCTGGAAGCCTGGCGTAATCAATTACGGGACGAAGTCGATCGTACCGTTTCTCATATGCAGGATGAAGCCGCTAACTTCCCGGACCCGGTTGACCGTGCCGCGCAGGAAGAGGAGTTCAGCCTGGAGCTGCGTAACCGCGATCGCGAACGTAAACTGATCAAAAAGATCGAGAAGACGCTGAAGAAAGTTGAAGATGACGACTTCGGCTATTGCGATTCCTGTGGCGTTGAGATTGGTATCCGCCGTCTCGAAGCCCGTCCTACTGCCGATCTCTGCATCGACTGTAAGACGCTAGCAGAAATTCGCGAGAAACAAATGGCCGGCTGATGCCGCGTCCAGCCTGTTACCACGCAGTGGAACACCTGCTGTTTTGTCCGCTGCGTGGTCACTTCTGAAACCTATGTCATCCTCCTGTATCGGTCGCTTCGCCCCTTCTCCCTCTGGTGAACTCCACTTCGGATCGCTGATTGCTGCCCTGGGCAGTTACCTGAGCGCGCGTGCGCAAAACGGCATCTGGCGGGTGAGGATTGAAGATATCGATCCGCCACGGGAAGTGCCGGGTGCCGCCAGCCGTATCCTGCAGCAGCTGGAGCACTACGGTTTAGAGTGGGATGGCGAGGTGCTATGGCAGTCACAACGTCATGAGGCCTACCGTGACGCGCTGGCCTGGCTGCAGCTGCATCGTCAGAGTTATTACTGCACCTGCCCCCGGCGTCGCATTCAGCAGATTGGCGGTTTCTATGATGGTTACTGCCGTGAACGGCAACGCGGACCGGAGAATGCCGCGCTGCGTTTACGCCAGCATGCGCCGGTCTTTGCGTTTGACGATCGTCTGCGTGGCCGTGTGGAGGCGGACAGACGTCTGGCACAGGAAGATTTTATTATTCACCGCCGTGATGGCCTGTTTGCCTATAACCTGGCGGTCGTCGTCGATGATCATTTTCAGGGCATTACCGAAGTGGTTCGCGGCGCAGATTTGATTGAGCCGACGGTGCGACAGATTGCGCTCTACCAGCAATTTGGCTGGCGGGTGCCTGACTGGCTGCATCTGCCGCTGGCGCTTAACCACGATGGTCATAAGTTGTCGAAGCAGAATCATGCACCTGCGCTGCCGGATGGCGATGCCAGACCCCTGCTGGTGGCGGCGTTACGCTTCCTCGGACAGCCGGTTTCAGGCGGCTGGCAGGACTTAACGCAGGACAAACTGCTGTCTGATGCGGTGTCGCAGTGGAATATCGCTTTGATGCCGCAAGAGAACGCCCTGAAACCGGATGCATAGACAACAGCATTCTCAAACGGTTCTCAACAGGCTATGATTAGCCGCTGATTTTACCTACACCCTAATTGCCACTGTCGAGGTGTCCCATTTTTACCCGAGTAGCTAATTTTTGCCGGAAAGTCCTGAAGCGTGATGAAGAGGAAGCCCCAGCAGAGGTTGAACCAGAGCGTCTGATGACCATCATCCCTCGTGAAAGCCATACCATCTCACGTAAAGACATCAGCGAAAATGCCCTCAAAGTGCTCTATCGCCTGAACAAAGCCGGTTATGAAGCCTATCTGGTAGGCGGTGGCGTGCGCGATTTGCTACTGGGGCAAAAACCCAAAGATTTCGACGTGACCACCAATGCCACGCCTGAGCAGATGCGTAAGCTGTTCCGCAACTGTCGCCTGGTTGGCCGTCGTTTCCGTCTGGCACACGTGATGTTTGGCCCGGAAGTGATCGAAGTCGCCACCTTCCGTGGACATCATCAGGCGGAAGAGCCGGAAGAGGATCGCAACAGTTCGCAGCGCGCCCAGAGCGGCATGCTGCTGCGCGACAACATCTTCGGCTCTATCGAAGATGATGCCCAGCGACGCGATCTCACCATTAACAGCCTCTACTACAGCGTGGCTGATTTCAGCGTGCGTGACTATGTCGGCGGCATCAGCGATCTCGAACAGGGCATCATTCGCCTGATTGGCGATCCGGAAACCCGCTACCGCGAAGATCCGGTCCGCATGCTGCGCGTCGCGCGTTTTGCCGCCAAACTCAATATGAGCATTGCGCCGGAAACCGCCGAGCCGATTCCACGCCTGGCCTCACTGTTGCGTGATATTCCGCCTGCTCGCCTGTTTGAAGAGTCGCTGAAGATGTTGCAGGCTGGCTACGGCTACAGCACGTATCACAAGCTGTGTGAATATCAGCTGTTCCAGCCGCTGTTCCCGACGCTGGCGCGCAACTTCACGGAAAACAGCGATAGCCACATGGAGAGAATGCTGGCGCAGGTGCTGAAAAACACCGATAACCGCATTCACAATGACATGCGCGTTAACCCGGCGTTCCTGTTTGCCGCGATGTTCTGGTATCCGCAGCTTGAAACGGCAGAACGCATTGCGCAGGAAAGTGGCCTGACCTACTTCGAAGCTTTTGCGATGGCGATGAACGATACGCTGGACGAAGCGTGCCGTGCGCTGGCAATTCCGAAACGTATTACGTCGCTCATCCGCGATATCTGGCTGCTGCAGTTACGCATGTCCCGCCGTCACGGTAAACGCGCCTGGAAACTGATGGAGCATCCGAAATTCCGTGCCGCTTACGATCTGCTGGCACTGCGTGCAGAAGTGGAAAATAACCCGGAACTGCTGCGCCTGAGCCAGTGGTGGGGTGAATTCCAGGTGGCTGCGCCGCCGCATCAGAAAAACATGCTTAATAACCTGGGTGACGATCCGGTGCCGCGTAATAAATCGCGTCGTCCGCGCCGCCGTCCTTCCGCGCCGCGTCGTGACAACCAGAACGTCTCATGACACGGGTTTACCTCGCGTTAGGCAGTAACCTGGCCGATCCGCTGCATCAGGTTGATGCAGCGCTGACCGCACTGGATGCGTTGCCGCAGACGCAACGCATCGCAACCTCGCCGTTCTACCGCACGCCGCCTTATGGCCCGCCCGATCAGCCCGATTTTCTCAATGCCGCCGTGGCGCTGGAGACCGATCTCAGTGCAGAAGCGCTGCTTGACCATACCCAGCGAATTGAGCGGGAGCATGGCCGGGTGCGCAAGGCAGAACGCTGGGGTCCGCGCACGCTGGATATCGATCTGATGCTGTTTGGCGAGGCGCAAATCAACACGGAGCGGTTGATTGTGCCGCACTATGATCTGCTGAATCGCGCGTTTATGCTGGTGCCTCTGCTGGCGATTGCGCCCGACGCCCGCCTGCCCGACGGTCGCGCACTCAGCACAATCCTGACGACTCTCGACAGCAGCAGCATCGTGCTGTGGCACGGCTGAACAGACAAACGCACATCTCTGATTCCGCTCTTTCACGCTATCCAGTAAACTGCGCCCATCAGAATTCCTGAGTTGAGAGCGCCATGAAACCCACCACGATTTCACATCTGCGTCAGGCGAAAGCCAGCGGTAAAAAATTCGCGACCCTGACCGCCTACGATTTCAGTTTTGCCCGCTTGTTTGCCGATGAAGGCATTCAGGTGCTGCTGGTTGGTGATTCTTTAGGGATGACGGTGCAGGGGCATGATTCCACGCTGCCGGTCACGGTCAGCGACATCGCTTATCACACTGCTGCCGTGCGCCGTGGTGCACCACAGGCCCTGCTGCTCGCCGACCTGCCGTTTATGAGTTATGCCACGCCACCGCAGACCTTTGACAACGCCGCGCAGCTGATGCGTGCCGGTGCTAACATGGTGAAGCTGGAAGGCGGCAGCTGGCTGGCTGAGACCGTGCAGATGCTGACCGAGCGGGCCGTTCCGGTGTGTGGTCATCTGGGCCTGACACCGCAGTCGGTCAATATCTTTGGCGGCTATAAAGTGCAGGGCCGGGATGAAGCCGGTGCAGAGCAGCTGCTGGCCGATGCGCTGACGCTGGAAGCCGCAGGCGCACAGCTGATGGTGCTGGAGTGTGTGCCGGTGTCGGTGGCGCAGCGGATTACCGACGCGCTCACCATCCCGGTGATCGGCATCGGTGCCGGTAACGTGACCGATGGTCAGATTCTGGTGATGCATGACGCGCTGGGCGTGACCGGCGGCCACATCCCTAAATTTGCCAAAAATTTCCTGGCGGAGACCGGCGATGTTCGCGCGGCGATTCGCCACTATATCGCCGAAGTCGAGGCCGGAACCTACCCGGCGACAGAGCACAGTTTCCAGTAATCCAGGAGAGTCACCGTGTTGATCATTGAAACGCTGCTGATGCTGCGCCAGGAAGTCCGTCGCTGGCGCCAGCAAGGTAAACGCATTGCGCTGGTGCCGACCATGGGCAACCTGCATGAAGGCCATCTGACGCTGGTGGATGAAGCACGGGCGCGCGGCGACATTGTGATTGTTTCGATCTTTGTCAATCCGATGCAGTTCGATCGCGCCGATGATTTAGCGCGCTACCCGCGCACGCTGCAGGAAGATTGTGAAAAACTGAATCGCCACCAGGTTGACGTGGTCTTCGCCCCCTCACCTGCTGAAGTTTATCCGCAGGGCGCGCAGAATCAGACCTTTGTTGAGGTGCCGGTGCTCTCTTCCCTGCTGGAAGGGGCCACGCGTCCTGGCCATTTTCGCGGAGTGGCTACTATCGTCAGCAAACTGTTTAATCTGGTACAGCCCGATATTGCCTGTTTTGGTGAAAAGGATTTTCAGCAGCTGGCTATCATTCGTAAGATGGTGGCCGATATGGGCTTCGACATTGAGATTGTTGGTGTGCCTACGGTGCGCGCTAAAGATGGTTTGGCGCTGAGTTCGCGCAACGGCTACCTGACGGCAGATGAGCGTAAGCTGGCACCGGCCCTGAGCCAGGTGATGCATCAGATGGCAACGCAGCTGGAGAATGGCGAGCGTCATATTGACGAGATCATTGAGGCAGCCGGTGAGACCCTGCTGGCGCAGGGATTGCGTCCTGATGGCCTGGCGATCTGTGATGCGGAAACGCTGCAACCACTGACGGTGGACAGCCAGCGCGCGGTGGTGCTGATGGCCGCGTGGCTGGGCAAGGCCCGCCTGATTGATAATCAAACCGTTGACCTGACGCAGTAAGTCTCTCGCGGCAGGTTATTTTATTTCTCTGATAAGGTTTCTGGCTATGATTCGCACAGTTCTGCAAGGCAAATTGCACCGCGTGAAGGTGACGCAGGCGGACCTCAATTATGAAGGTTCCTGCGCTATCGATCAGGACTTCCTGGATGCGTCTGGCATTTTGCAATATGAAGCGATCGATATTTATAACGTCACCAATGGTCAGCGCTTTTCCACCTACGCTATCGCGGCTGAGCGTGGCTCGAAAATTATCTCGGTCAACGGTGCAGCAGCCCGATGCGCCTGCGAAGGCGATATTTTAATTATCTGCTCTTATGTGCAGGTAGACGATGCCGAAGCGCGTCAGTGGCAGCCTAAGGTCGCTTATTTCGAAGGTGATAATCAAATGAAGCGTCTGGCGAAAGCGCTGCCAGTGCAGATCGCCTGATTAAAGCCTGTTTAAAAAAGGGCCACCCTTAAACGGGTGGCCCTTTTTATTTCTTCATCCGCAATTAAACCGGTTTGGTTGTCATCGGCTTCGATGACTTTTTCATCGTAAAGAGGAAATTAAACCAGCCGTGTTTTCTCATCAGGCATAATGTCCACGGCAACGCCAGCGCCACCAGAAACGCCGAAATAAACTTCAGGTCATTGACCCAGGCAGACGGGCTTTCAAACTTCACAATCTTACTGAAGAACTGAATCGCCAGATAATGCGACAGGTAGAAGACGATAGAATTGACGCCAATGTAGTAGACCAGTTCAGACTTCAGTTTCAGCGCAATCCAGACAAAGAACGGAACGGATAATAGTGCCAGCGGTGACAATAACGCCTGGGAATGACGATCCAGTACAAAGATATTCAGACAGGAGAGCAGCACAAAACTAATTACTGAGATAAACAGCGTCGGGCCATGCTGCACTTTCTCCGCGATATCCACCTGCTTCCTCACGACGTAATCGCCGAGATAGAAGAATACAAACAGATAAAGCGATTTATTGATGTGCGTATTGTCGAAGCTGGCAAACACGCCATCCGCCTCAATCGCCGGCAGCGCCCAGCTCAGCGTCATACAGATGGCAAACACCAGCAGGAACGGCAAGTGACGGGCAAAGATAATCACAATAAAGAAGAGAAACAACGAATGCAGGAACCAGGTCATATCACCGCCACCGGTCAGGTGGGAGAGAATAATATTCATCGGTGATTGCGGCGTATTTGCCATCGAGCTAAACAGGATTTTCAACCCGCCGTAGACTGCAACCCAGACCACAAATGGATAGAGAATACTGCGCACCTTGTTATTAAAAAAAGGACCCAGGCCTTTTCTTAAACCGGCATCGACAAATAAACCCGAAACAAAGAACATCAGTCCCAGCCTTACCGGTGCCAGCATCTCATTTAACAGGCCACTGAAGGCGGTAAAATGTCCGGCATTATTATGTACGGCAATAGTGCTGTGCAAAAAAATGATTGCGAGAATACTCAATCCCCGCAGATTATCGATCCACGTTATACGATTCATCTTTTCCTGCCTTTGATTAAAAACTGGCCCTGATTCGGATGCCATTTTTCTTATTAAGAAGACTCTTAGCCTACTCATTCGTCCCTGAGCAGAGGAATAACCTTATTCCGGCGCTATTCTGATAATTCATAATCAAATAAACAACAGCCAGACTTTAAGGCTATTCTTAAAAAAAATTTAACAGTTTAGAATCATTAAGATAGAAGCAACAGCCACATTATTATCAGATAAAGCTTAGGATTATTTTTTATCAGGAAGGATGAAAGTGAGGTTATTCGCCGCTGCGGTAACAAAACAAAAACGGTGGGGCAGGCATTAATGTGAACTTTAAGACCAGTGACTACTTTAATGATGGTTATTTTTTATTCACAAAAAAAAGCCACGCCCTTAACGCTGCGTGGCCCTTTTCGTTCAGTTTATCATCAGGTGCGTAATCCGCGCCCGCGCTGAATCAGCGAATAGACAAGCCAGTAGAACACCAGAATAAAGGCCACCAGTACCGAGAGCGTAAACACCAGCGGCACATCATTAATGCCCAGGAAGCCATAACGGAATCCACTAATCATATAAACGATTGGATTCAGTTTAGAGACCGCCTGCCAGATCGGCGGTAACAGGCTCAGCGAATAGAATACGCCGCCCAGATAAGTCAGTGGCGTCAGGACAAAGGTCGGGATCAGGCTGATATCATCAAAGGTGCGCGCAAAGACAGCGTTGAGCAGACCTGCCAGTGAAAACAGAATTGCGGTCAACAGCAGCGTGACCGCCACCATCGTCCAGGAATGCACGTGGAACGGCACAAAGAACAGCGAGATGGCCGTCACCAGAATACCCACGCAGACACCGCGCGCTACGCCGCCGCCAACATAACCGGCAATAATGATGTGAGTCGGCACCGGCGCGACCAGCAGCTCTTCAATGTTGCGCTGGAACTTGGCGCTGAAGAACGACGACGCCACGTTGGCATAGGCGTTAGTGATAACCGCCATCATAATCAATCCCGGCACGATGAACTGCATATAGCTGAAACCATGCATCTCACCGATGCGCGACCCAATCAGGTTGCCAAAGATGATGAAATAGAGCGTCATGGTGATCACCGGCGGCACCAGTGTCTGGATCCAGATGCGGGCGAAACGGTTAACCTCTTTGGCCCAGATGCTCTTCAGCGCCACCCAGTAGAGATGTGTCATGCTTTTGCTCCTGTTTTTCCCTGCGTCGTCAGACCCACAAACAGCTCTTCAAGACGGTTGGCTTTATTACGCATACTCAGCACCTGCACACCCTGCGCGCTAAGCTGACTGAAGACACTGTTGAGCCCCTGCTCACGCAGCACTTCCACTTCGAGCGTTGAGGTATCGGTCAGGCGGTACTGGAACCCTTCCAGCGTGGGCAGCGGACTACGCGGCGCCAGATCCAGAATAAAGGTTTCTGATTTGAGCTTGGAGAGCAGCCCTTTCATTGAGGTGTTCTCCACCAGCTCACCGCTCTGGATGATGCCGATGTTGCGGCACAGCATCTCCGCCTCTTCCAGATAGTGGGTAGTGAGAATAATGGTGGTGCCTTTGGCATTGAGATCTTTCAGGAACACCCACATTGAGCGTCGCAGTTCGATATCGACCCCGGCCGTCGGCTCATCCAGAATCAGCAGCTTAGGCTCATGCATCAGCGCGCGAGCAATCATCAGGCGGCGCTTCATCCCACCGGAAAGCATGCGCGCACGCTCAGCGCGTTTTCCCCACAGATCGAGCTGCTTCAGGTACTTCTCCGCCCGCTCATTGGCTTCACGACGCTCAACACCGTAGTAACCCGCCTGATTAACGACGATTTGCATCACCGTCTCAAACGGGTTGAAGTTAAACTCCTGCGGCACCAGGCCAAGCTGGCGTTTGGCATTGACCACATCTTTTTCAAGATCGTAGCCAAACACCCGCACGCTGCCCTCGGATTTGTTCACCAGCGAACTGATAATGCCGATGGTGGTCGATTTACCGGCACCGTTTGGCCCCAGCAGTGCATAAAAATCACCCGCTTCAACGTTAAGATCGATGCCCTTCAGCGCCTGAACGCCGCCGGGATAGGTCTTGGTCAGCCGGGAAAGTTCCAGTGCATAAGTCATTCTGCATCCATACCCTGTTTTGATGGCATTGCAATGCCGTTTAAATTTATCAGGCCCTGTCATATAGTACGCGCGCGCACTCTGCGCAGTAACCGGTCGCTCAACACCATGACAGACATCAATACCCTGATCAGAAACAACCGCGAATGGTCAAAATTACTGGTTGAAGAAGATCCCAGCTTTTTTGAGCGGCTCGCCCAGGCACAAAAACCGCGCTTCCTGTGGATTGGCTGTTCTGACAGCCGGGTTCCTGCCGAACGTCTGACCGGACTCGAACCCGGCGAACTCTTTGTTCACCGCAACGTGGCCAATCTGGTGATCCACACCGACCTGAACTGTCTGTCCGTGGTGCAGTACGCTATCGAAGTGCTGGAAGTGGAACACGTTATCGTCTGCGGCCATTACGGCTGCGGCGGCGTGCAGGCGGCGATGGATAACCCTGAACTGGGATTAATCGACAACTGGCTGCTGCACATCCGCGACCTCTGGTACAAGCATAGCGTGTTGCTGGGGGAACTCCCGCCGGATAAGCGCCTGGACAAACTGTGTGAAATCAACGTTATTGAACAAGTCTACAACCTGGGGCACTCGACCGTACTGCAATCGGCCTGGAAACGCGGTAAGGATGTCTCCCTGCACGGCTGGGTATACGGCATTCAGGACGGCTGTCTGCGTAACCTTGATGTGACAGCAGACAGCCGGGAGATCCTTGAACAGCGCTACCGTCACGGCATTGCTAATCTGCGGAAGAACGGCGAGGCCTGAGCCGATCGCAGCGTAAAGCGCGGCATAGCCTACACCAGGCAACAGGTGCAGGCCTTGGAAGAATGTGCGGTAGAGCGGGATCAGGATTCCAGCGGCACCACTTTGCCGATATAAGGCAGATGGCGATAGTGCTGAGCATAGTCGATACCAAAGCCCACCACGAACTCATCCGGAATCGCAAAGCCAACATATTCGACATTCACGTCGACTTCACGGCGCTCTGGCTTATCCAGCAGGGTACAGATCGCCAGGGATTTTGGCTGACGCAGCTGCAGAATCTCACGCACTTTGCTCAGGGTGTTGCCAGAGTCGATGATATCTTCGACGATCAGCACATCCTTGCCACGGATATCTTCATCCAGATCTTTCAGGATTTTCACATCACGCGTGCTGGACATACCGCTGCCGTAGCTGGAAGCCGTCATAAAGTCGACTTCATGCGGCACATCGATGGCGCGACAGAGATCAGCCATGAACATAAAAGAGCCGCGCAGCAGCCCCACCAGCACCATATCGCTGCCGCTGTCGCGGTAATGGTCGTTAATCTCTTTGCCCAGTTCAGCGATGCGCGTGGCGATTGCCTGTTCAGGGATCATCACTTCAACAGTGTGTTTCATTGCGTTCAGCCCGGTTACGTCAGAAAAGCCCCGGAGTCTATCACAGACGCAGCCGCGACGGCTGTGCACCGCCATAAGCAAACGATTACGTCGCGAAAATTATTACCCGCCGCCTGTGGGTAACTGAATTGCGCATTACCTTAGAACATTCTGGCATTTACCAGCATGATTCGCTGCATGGTAGCCTTTATCCAACAGATCGTTACCCTACTCGCGCCGCCGGCCGGAGATCACAATGACTTCATCTTCAAGCAAAAAAACGCATATCGGCGACAGGCCGCTGCACCCTGAAACGCAGATGCTGAACTATGGCTATGATCCCCGCCTCTCTGAGGGTGCGGTGAAGCCGCCGGTCTTTCTGACCTCGACCTTTGTCTTTGACAGCGCCGAAGAGGGACGGGATTTCTTTGATTATGTCTCTGGCCGGCGTGAGCCGCCGGAAGGCAAATCGGGTGGGCTGGTCTATTCGCGCTTTAACCACCCTAACAGCGAAATTGTGGAAGATCGGCTGGCGGTCTATGAGCAGGCGGAGAGCTGTTCGCTCTTCTCTTCCGGCATGGCCGCCATCTCCACTGCCCTGCTGACGTTTGCCCGTCCGGGCGAGGTGATCCTGCATTCCCAGCCGCTGTATGGCGGCACCGAAACCCTGCTCAGTAAGACGCTGCACAATCTGGATATCAAAGCGGTGGGTTTCAGCGACGGCAATGATGAAGTCAAAGTGCGTGAAGCCGCTCAGCAGGCGATGGCCCAAGGCCGGGTAGCGGTGATCCTGATTGAAACGCCCGCGAATCCTACCAACAGCCTGGTTAATATCCGTCTGATGGCGCGTATCGCTGATGAGATCGACCAGCAGCAGGGTTCACGACCGATTATCGCCTGTGACAACACGCTGCTCGGCCCGCTGTTCCAGCAGCCGCTGACGCTGGGCGCTGATCTCTCACTGTACTCGCTGACCAAGTATGTTGGCGGTCACTCTGACCTGATTGCAGGCGCAGCGATGGGCAGTAAAGCGCTGATGGCGAAAGTACGCGCCCTGCGTAGCGCAATCGGCACGCAGCTGGATCCGCACTCAAGCTGGATGCTCAGCCGCTCGCTGGAAACCTTGTCGCTACGCATGGAAAAAGCCTGGCAGAATGCGGAAGCGGTCGCGGCGTTTCTGCGCGATCACCCGAAAGTAGCGAAGCTGCACTGGCTGCCCTATCTGGATGCAGAAAGTGCCGAAGGGAAAACTTATCGCGAGCAGTGCAGCGGGGCCGGTTCGACCTTCTCATTTGATATCGTCGGCGATCAGCCCGCTGCGTTCCGTTTTCTTAATGCGCTGTCGCTGTTTAAGCAGGCGGTAAGCCTGGGCGGGACGGAGTCGCTGGCCAGCCATCCTGGCAGCACCACCCACTCCGGCGTACCGCAGGCAGTGCGTCAGCGTATTGGTATCACTGACGCCACGGTGCGGCTGTCGATTGGCATCGAGAACGCCGGTGATCTGATTGAAGATGTGAAGCTGGCGCTGGATCAGGCGTGATCAGCTTACGGTAAAGCCCAGCATCATGCCGGTGTCTTCATGCTCCAGCAGATGGCAGTGCGCCATGTAAGCGTGTTCTGCGGCGGCGACATAGTTGAAGCGTACCAGCACTTCACTGCGCCAGCCGTCGACATTCACCATATCTTTCCAGCCCTGCCGATGCGGGGCTGGCGGTTTGCCGTTCTCTGAAAGAATACGGAACTGCGTACCGTGAATGTGGAACGGGTGCAACATCGCGTCGCCTTCACCTGAAATCGTCCACTTCTCATAATCACCCAGCTTCACCGCAAACGACGGCTTCGTCATATCAAAGGCCTGGCCATTGATCTTATTGCCGTTGCGGAAATCGTAACCGGCGGGCGGCGTATTGCCATGCATGCTGTGATCCATCGGTGGCATCAGCTCTGCCGTCGTTTTCTCCGGCGTCTGCGGCATCGTGTGATGACCGCCCTTGCCCATCGCTTTCTCGCCGTAGCGCTGCATCAGCGCCTGCATGCCCAGCTGGTCCAGCTGCGGATCCATCATCAGCTGCAGCCAGCGTGTCGTCAGGCCGTCGGTTGAGGACAGCGCTGGCAGCGTCGCCAGCTGGTCCGGCAGCGTGGCGCTGGCCATCACCCGCAGCGGCAGGATCTGCACCAGGGGCAGCGGCTGGTCAAACGGCGGCAGCGTCATGCCCATCTGCTCTGTCGGCAGCGTCACCAGATCGAAGCTCTTACCGTCAGAGGTATCGATCATCACCTCAAAACGCTCGCCCGGCAGGATCGGCAGCGAGTCGAGCTTTACCGGCTCGGCCAGCAGGCCACCATCGCTGGCGATCACGTAGAGAGGACGTTTATCACTGGCGGCGACATGCAGCGAACGGGCATTACAGCCGTTGAGCAGACGCAGACGCAGCCAGCCGCGCGGCACCGCATGCTGCGGATAGTGCACGCCGTTGGTCAGCATCATGTCGCCAAACCAGCCCACCGCGGCGCGCATCACGTCGAGCTGATAATCAATGTGACTGCCATCTTTGGTCAGCTGCTTATCCTGAAAAATCAGCGGCACATCATCCACACCCCACTGCGAGGGCAAACGCAGCGTTCCGCTCTCTTTATCTTCCAGCAGGATCAGCCCCGCCAGCCCCTGAGCTACCTGATGCCCGGTTTTGCCATGCAGATGCGGGTGATACCAGCAGGTCGCGGCGGGTTGATCGGGCGTAAAAGAGACCTGACGCGAGCCGCCAGGCGCAATCACCGCCTGCGGGCCGCCATCCACTGCGCCGGGGATTTCCAGCCCGTGCCAGTGCAGGGTGGTCGCTTCGCTGAGCCGGTTATGGATGTTCACCGTCACCGGTTTACCACTCTGCATCTTCAGCACCGGCCCCAGCAGGCTGCCGTTATAGCCCCAGGTCGGCACCGCTTTGCCGTTCCACTGGGTGGTACCCTGCATCGCGGTGAGGCTGTAGCTGCCCCTTGCATCGGGTTCCAGCAGAGACGGAATCGGCAGCAGCGGACGGGTGGCTGCCATCAGCGAACGGCTCCAGAGCGGTAAGGCTCCGGCTGCACTCAGTGCGGTAGTGAGTTTCAGGAAATGGCGACGTTGCATGGTGATCATCCTTGTGGCATCAGAGCGCACAGCCTAAACCCTGACCTTATAGGAAGGTCAAGTCTTACCCGTGCGAATCTGACGAAAAAAAGGCGGTGCAGCGGCCCACAGCGGCAAATTAATCGAAAACCTGAGAGCAACTGTGCTAACGTCATAAGCAATATCCATTGAAGAGAACGACTATGAAGCAAAGTATCAGGATCCTGCTGCTGACGGGACTCCTTGGCTTCTCCTCCACCAGTTTTGCCCTGAGCGAATCCGAAGCGGAAGATCTGGCCGATCTCACGGCGGTTTTCGTTTATCTGAAAAATGATTGTGGCTATCAGGATTTACCGGACGCGCAGATTCGCAAAGCGCTGGTCTTTTTTGCTCAGCAGAACCGCTGGGATTTAAGCAACTACAGCAATTACAACATGAAAGCGCTGGGTGAAGATAGCTATCGCGATCTCAGCGGCATCGCCATCACCAACGACAAAAAGTGCAAGTCACTGGCCCGCGATTCGCTGAGCCTGCTGGCCTACGTCAGGTAACGATTCTTCCCTCTGCAGCCGGACATTGACCGTGCAACCACGGTCAGTGTTAGCTATCATATGCCGCCCATCTTCATGGCGATGTCATCAGAGGAGAGCACCATGGCCCACAATGAAACGTGGTATGAAACCCTTCATGCCGGTTTTGGCCAGTATTTCACGGTCGATAAAGAGTTGTACCGTGAGAAGACTGCGCATCAGGATTTAATCATTTTCGAAAATGCCGCGATGGGCCGCGTAATGGCGCTGGACGGCGTCGTTCAGACCACCGAACGCGACGAATTTATCTACCATGAAATGATGACCCACGTTCCGCTGCTGGCGCACGGCGCGGCGAAGAGCGTTCTGATCATTGGCGGCGGTGACGGCGCCATGCTGCGTGAAGTGTCACGTCATCCCGGGATCGAAAAGATTACCATGGTGGAGATCGATGCGGGCGTGGTGACCTTTTGCCGCCAGTATCTGCCGAACCACAGCGCGGGCGCCTATGACGATCCGCGCTTTACGCTGGTAATTGATGACGGGGTGAACTTCGTTAATCAGACGCAGGAAAAGTTTGATGTCATCATCTCCGACTGCACCGATCCGATTGGTCCGGGCGAGAGTCTGTTTACCTCGGAATTTTATGCCGGGTGCAAAGCGGCCCTTAATGAAAATGGCATCTTTGTGGCGCAGAATGGCGTCTGCTTCCTGCAGCAGGATGAGGCCGTTAACAGCCATCGCAAGCTGGGGCATTACTTTGCGGACGTCAGTT
The DNA here is from genome assembly GCF_982223955.1 of Pantoea sp. E956-1. Classification (NCBI taxonomy): domain Bacteria; kingdom Pseudomonadati; phylum Pseudomonadota; class Gammaproteobacteria; order Enterobacterales; family Erwiniaceae; genus Pantoea; species Pantoea sp. E956-1. The sequence continues at coordinate 73,150 of NZ_CEUYZP010000008.1, forward strand.
TCTATCAGGCGGCGATTCCGACCTACTACGGCGGCATTATGACCTTTGCCTGGGCGAGTGATAATCCGGCGCTGCGCCAGCTCGACACCGCGACCTTAACGGCGCGTTTCGAGGCCGCTGGCCTGACCTGCCGTTATTACACGCCAGCAATCCATACCGGCAGCTTTGCCCTGCCGCAATATCTGTTGAATGCGTTATCTGCCGCGTGCTGATAGTGCATTTCTAAGGGGGTGAACGAAATTGCAAAAGCTAAAACTACATGGCTTCAACAACCTGACGAAAAGCCTGAGTTTTTGTATTTACGATATTTGCTATGCGAATACTGAAGCTGAACGCGATGGTTACATCGCCTACATTGACGAACAATATAACGCTAACCGTCTGACGGAAATCCTGACTGAGACCTGCTCCATTATCGGGGCTAACGTGCTCAATATTGCGCGCCAGGATTATGAACCGCAGGGGGCCAGCGTCACGATTCTGGTCAGCGAAGAGCCGATCGATCCGAAAGATATCGATAACTCAGAGCACCCCGGTCCGCTGCCCAACTCGGTGGTGGCCCATCTCGATAAAAGTCATATCTGCGTGCACACCTATCCGGAGAGCCATCCGGCAGGCGGCCTGTGCACCTTCCGTGCAGACATTGAAGTCTCAACCTGTGGCGTCATTTCGCCGCTGAAAGCGCTGAACTATCTGATCCATCAGCTGGAGTCCGATATTGTCACCGTCGATTACCGGGTGCGCGGTTTTACCCGTGACGTGAAAGGGATGAAGCACTTCATCGATCACGAGATCAATTCGATTCAGAACTTCATGTCTGAAGATATGAAAGCGATGTATGACATGGTGGATGTGAATGTCTATCAGGAAAACATCTTCCATACCAAGATGTTGCTGAAAGAGTTCGACCTTAAGCACTACCTGTTTAATACCCGCCCGGAAGATCTCACTCCGCATGAGCACAAGCGCATTACCGATCTGCTCTGGAAAGAGATGCGCGAGATCTACTACGGCAGAAATATCCCCTCAGTGGGCCTGAAGACCCTCTGATTATCAGGCGCGCAGCGTTATAGCCCATAACCTGCGCGTCTCTTCCCCTTTGTTCCCCCTGCTTTTTCATCACGGCAACCGCCGGAATTCCCTGATCGCCAGCAATAATGTCCCTGTTCCGGCGTGCTACTTTCAGTGCTGAACGCGTATTTCTTCATCCACAACAGGCAAAAAAAATGGCAAGAATTAACATCATTGATTTCGATGCCGTCCCGGACGCCACCTCACTTTCCACTCAGGCGATACAGCGCGCGATCGACAGCGCAGCCGAGGGCGACACGGTGCTGATCCCGGCAGGCTGCTTTCTGACTGGCGCGCTGTTTTTGAAAAGTGAGATGACGCTGGAGCTGGCAAAGAATGCCGTGTTGCTCGGCAGCCAGCGACTGGAGGATTATCCTGACCTTGATACCCGCGTGGCGGGGATTGATATGGCCTGGCCCGCAGCAATGCTTAACATCAATCAGTGTCGCAACGTCACCGTCTGCGGCAGCGGCACCCTCGACGGCCAGGGCGCGGTCTGGTGGCATAAGTTCTGGGGCGACGATGAAAACAGCGGGATGCTGGCAGACTATACCCGCCGCGGCCTGCGCTGGGTGGTGGATTACGACTGCAAGCGTCCGCGTAATCTGGTGGTTTATCAGAGCGAATGCGTGACGCTACAGGACTTTACCTCACAGGATTCCGGTTTCTGGAACCTGCACGTCTGCTATTCGCAACAGGTCAGTCTGCAGCGCCTCAGAGTGATAAACGCCACCGGCCCCAGCACTGACGGCATTGATATCGACTCCAGTCAGTTAGTTCGCGTTGAGGGCTGTACAGTCTCCTGCAATGACGACAATATCTGCGTGAAATCGGGGCGCGGCGCAGAAGCGCAACAGCTGGCCAGAACCGCGCGCGATATTATTATTCGCGATTGCACGTTGCTGAAAGGTTCGGGCATCACCCTGGGCAGCGAAACCTCTGGCGGTATCGAAAATGTCATCATCGAACATAACCGTTTCTCCGGCACCGGCGTCGGCTTCCGCATCAAGTCAGCCCGCAATCGCGGCGGCTGGATTAAAAACATCATTGTTCGCCATCTGATGATGGAAGATGTCGGCTATCCGTTTATGCTGCAGCTGAACTGGTTCCCGCAATACAGCTACAGCGAGCAGCCTGCCGACACAGAACAGCCGCCGCACTGGCGTAAGCTGGCGGCTGGCGTCGCGGGCGATGCCGGGCTGACGAGAGTAGAGAATATCCGCATCAGCCATATCAGCAGCAGACTGACTCAGCCCGCGGCCTTTTCCCGCGCCTTTTTTATTGAAGGCACGCCGGAAAACCCAATTGAGCAGCTGAGTTTCAGCGATATTACGCTGCAGGCGCAGGAGTTTGGCAAAATAGCGGGCGTAAATAATCTGAGGTTTGAACGGGTTTCGGTGGACGCACCCGCGATTACGCGCGAAGAGAATGATACCTACGCACGATAACGGCACGCGTTAACGGCGAGCGTTAAAGATAAACGCGCGGTGCTGTTCGCGTCCTGCTGATCAGGTCAGAGCAACACGGCGCGTACTGTTCAGGCGGAGGTCAGCGCCAGCATAATCCCGCGCTCGCGCAGCGTGCGGCAGACAGCCTCATCTAACCGGCTGTCGGTCACCACATCGGTCAGGTCGTCCACCGGAGAAGCGCAGAATAGCGACCAGGAGCCATATTTACTGCTGTCCGCCAGCAAGACCCGACGAGCCGCATTGGCCAGAAGATCGTGTTTCAGCCCCGCTTTCTCCTCAGTCGGCGTGGTAATGCCGCGCTCAAGGCTCCAGGAGTTACAGCTGACAAAGGCGATATCGGGATTGATGCTGCGCAGCAGCCGCCGTCCATGGTCGCCCACACAGGACTGACTGGAGTCGTCGATACGTCCGCCAATAATCGTCACTTCGATCTGCTTAAACTCAGACAAAAACAGTGCAATGTGCAGATCGGCAGTGATGACCCGCAGCGGCAGATGCGTGAGCTGCCGCGCCAGCTCCAGCATGGTAGTGCCCGCATCCAGCACCACCGCATCGCCCGCCCGGACAAAGCTGGCGGCACATTCTGCAATCGCCTGCTTCTCGGCCAGGTTACGCTGCATCTTCTCCAGCGTGGTCGGCTGGGCAGGAATAAAACGATTCAGGGTAACGCCGCCATGACTGCGGCTGATCACGCCCTCTTTATCCAGCTTGATCAAATCACGGCGAATCGTGGCGGGTGAGGCGGAAATCGCACTGACCAGTTGCTCAACAGTCACCAGATTATGGCTTTTCAGGTAATCCATAATCTGGTCAAGACGGCTCTGTCCCTTCATATATCCCTATGCGAGCTGCATCGCGAGTTTAATAGAGATCGCCATGCTGTCAGACTTCGCTTTACCTGTCCAGGCGATATCAAATGCGGTGCCATGGTCAGCAGAGGTGCGGATAAACGGCAGGCCTGCGGTGATGTTGACGCCATCATAAAAGCCCAGCAGTTTAAGCGGGATGTGCCCCTGATCGTGGTACATCGCCACCACCATGTCATAGCGTCCATCCTGGCACTGCAGGAACACTGTGTCCGGCGGACAAGGCCCGGAAACATCAATCCCCTGCGCTTTCATCGCCTCAATAGCGGGTGCCACGGTGGTGATCTCCTCATCACCAAACAGGCCGTTCTCACCAGCGTGTGGATTAACACCCGCCACGGCGATACGCGGGGCGCTGTAACCGACACGACGCAGGAAAGTGTCCGCCATACCAATCACGGTTTTGATGCGCGTCTGGTTCAGCGTATCGAGGAACTTACGCAGCGCAATGTGGGTCGTGACATGAATCACTTTCAGCTTATCGGTGTAGAGGACCATGGCGTAATCTTTGGTCCCGGTAAGATGCGCCAGCAGTTCAGTGTGACCAGGATAGAGATGGCCCGCCGCATGCAGCGCCTCTTTGTTCAGCGGCGCGGTGGCGATGGCATGCACGTCGCCCGCCAGTGCCAGCTCTGTAGCACGCTTCACGCAACGCCACGCCAGATCTCCCGCCTCTTTCTGCACCACGCCAGGTTTCAGCGCGTCGGGATCGGCCAGGGGCTCATCGATTACGTTGATGATGCCGGGCGCAAACCGCGCATCCTGCACCCGGTCCAGCACCCGCAGCTCGGCCTGTGGCGTAATGTTCATTGCCATAATGCGGCGCAGCGTACTGGCACAGCCAATCACCACCGCAGGGATACCATTCAGCTCACCTTCAGAAAGTGACTTAATGATGATTTCCGGGCTGATGCCCGCCGGATCGCCCATGGTGATCGCAATAATTTTACTCACTCGACTTCTCCTCAATAAAACCAATGGCTGCTACCAGGGTATTTTCATCACCAAAGCCACCCGCTTTGGTCATCACCGGCAGAGTAAATTCACTGTTAAGCAGAACCCCGTGCGGCACACAGCCCGCCACCAGACCCTGAATTTTAAAGCCGCTGGCCCCCAGTGCCCGGGCGACAGCAATCGCCACGTCGCCTCCCGACAGATAGAGCGCATGCGGCAGCTGTATCCGGCACAGGCTGTGAGTCATTTCGCCCAGCAACTGACTGATCGCCTCACCCAGCTGCTGGCGCGTCACGCTGTGCTGCTGGCTGAGATACTCGATCTCGTGACGCTGGGATTCATGCTGGCAGGTGCGGAGCACCGTATGGCGACCGGCACGCAGTGCGCTTTCAGCCTGAACGATCCAGCGATCCCGGTCGGGCCAGGCGGGCTGCTGAAACAGCTGACGGATATCGACATCCACTATCTCAACTGCCCGCTGGTTAAGCAGCGTGGCGATCTGCTGCTGCGCGCTGCTGCTCATCGATCCTACTACTGCCAGCACGGGCCGCGACGGGCGAACAGAGAGCACTGCGCCCAGCGCATCGCTTAATCCGGCGGCCCCCACCAGCAGCGGCTTCTCTGCCAGCCGCGCCGCAGCGGTTATCAGCCGCGCCAGATCGGCCTCATTTTCAGCATCCACCACCACGACGCCGTGCGCCGCCGCTAACACCGCATCAAGTCGCTCGCTGCGCAGCGTCGGGAGATCGATCTCCGTGCCGTCGATCTGCATCTGATCGAGTGCGCGGGCGCTGAGGATCGGGGTTTTCGGGTCGCTGGCAAATTCGGTGTCTGTCAGTACATGCTGATTGACCCACACTTTACCCTCGCGTGTGGTGCGGCCCAGTCGTGGCACGGCTGGCGCAACCAGCGCCAGCCTTTTGCCGCTGGCGTGCAGCGCAGCCGCGGTTTCAGCACCGACGTTGCCGCGCAGCGTGGAGTCGATCTTTTTAAACAGCCAGCCCTGCTGAAGCAGTGGAGCAAAGTGCTGTACCACCTGAGTGACGCGCTCTGCAGCCTGGCTGGCGCTGATTGCCCGGCTGTCGGTGCTGATGACCAGCACATCCGCAGCGTCGTCTGGCAACTGTGCCTCAGTGCCAAACAGCACATGTACACGGGCACCAGCCTGTGCCAGTCCGCTACCCGCATCGTTAGCACCGGTAAAGTCATCGGCGATGACCAGCACCGGGGTTTTCCATAATGATGAGCCCATCCTCACTCCTGTCAGGCGATTACTGCTGCATTCGATTATATTCAATCATGATTGATTATATGTGAGCAAGTTCAAATTAATCGAAATCGATATGCCTTATAAAATTAGCCACAGAGAGTGACTGACTTCGCATTGCGCTGAGCAAGATTAATCATCTGCTCAGACAGGACAGAAATAAGGGTATGAAATGAACATTAACAGCACGGTGATTAGCGGTTATCAGGCGTTAAACGACATGCGTTATCTGCTGAAGGGGATATCGACAGCAGTCGTGGTCACTGACCGGAATATTGAGGCTATTCCGGCAGTGCAGGCGCTGATGGGTCAACTTCGGGATCAGATTCCGGGTATCAGCGTGGTCAACAGCGTCCCGCCTGAACCAAGCCAGCATGATGTGGCAGCGATTATCGCGACGCTCTCCCGGCGTCCGGTCGATATGGTGATTGGTATCGGCGGCGGCAGCGTGCTGGATGTGGCGAAGCTGCTCTCAGTGCTGTGCATCGACGCCGCGCCTTCGCTGGACGCCCTGCTGGCAGGCGACAAACCGCAGCGCCGTACCCGTTCAATACTGATCCCCACCACCGCAGGCACGGGATCTGAAGCGACACCCAATGCGATCCTGGCGATCCCGGAGAAAGAGACCAAAGTCGGCATTATTTCACCGGTGATGCTGCCCGATGTGGTGGCGCTGGTGCCGGAACTGACCACCAGCATGCCGGCCCACATCGCCTCTTCAACCGGTATTGACGCCCTCTGCCATCTGATTGAGTGCTTTACCGCCAATGTCGCCAACCCGGTCAGCGACAACTATGCGCTGATTGGGATGAAGAAACTGTTCGCTAATCTCGAAACCACCCTGCGCGAGCCAGAAAACTTGCAGGCACGACTGGAGATGCTCTGGGCCTCTTATTATGGCGGTGCATCGATTGCCCATGCCGGGACACATCTGGTGCATGCCCTCTCTTACCCGCTCGGCGGCAGATATCATCTGCCACACGGCGTTGCGAACGCCATCCTGCTGGCTCCCTGCATGCGCTTTGTCCGTCCGGCGGCAGTGAGCAAATTCGCTCAGGCCTATGATCTGCTGCCCGACGCCAACATCCGTTTAAGCGATGAAGCGAAATCACACGCGCTGGTCGACTACTTCACCGCGCTGGTAGCGCGGCTGCAGCTGCCTGCCAGCCTGGAAGCCCTGGGCATCAGCCCGGATCACCTGCCCTGGTTAGTGGAAGCCGCGCTCGACGTCCAGCGTCTGATGAACAACGTGCCGATGGCGGTCACCGCCGACGATGTGCGCGCCGTCTACCTGACGCTTTTCCCTTCCTGCCAGGCGTAATGAGGATTGTCATGAATAAGAAAATAAACGGCGTACTGACCGCCATCGTCACTACTTTTGACCGGGAAGGTGCCTTTGATCCGGAGAGGCAGCGCGAACAGGTCAGACGCCAGATCAACGCCGGTAACGGCATCTTCTGCGGCGGGACCAACGGCGAATTCTTTGTGCTGAATGAGCAGGAGAAGATCGCGGTTACCACCACCTGCGTCGATGAAGTTAACGGCCGGGCGCCAGTGGTGGCGCACATCGGGGAGATTTCGACCCGTGAAACTATCCGGCTCGGTAAACAGATTGCCCGCCTTGGCGTAGATGCTGTCTCCGCGATCACGCCGTGGTTTGTTCCGCTTAAACAGCAGGAGCTGATCGACCACTATCAGCGCGTGGCTGACGCGCTTACGGTGCCGCTGTTCCTCTACAACATCCCGGCGCGTACCGGCAATACTTTGCAGCCAGAGACCGTTCGTACGCTGGCCGCGCACCCGAACATCATCGGCATTAAAGATTCAGCAGGCAGCTATGAAAGCCTGAGCGGCTTTCTGCAGGCTACCGCCGACTGTGAGGACTTTGATGTGCTGAACGGCCCGGATTCGCTAATCCACCAGGGTTTCGTGGATGGCTGCTCTGCCTCAATTTCCGGGCTGGCAAACGTGGCGCCGGAGGCGATTAACGCCATCTGGACGCGCTTCCATGCGGGCGATATTGCCGGTTCGCATCAGGCACAGGAGAACGTCACCGGCCTGCGCACCGCGCTTTACAGCATCGGTTTCTCACCGGCCGCCGTGAAAAAAGCGGTCAGCCTGCAGGGCTTTGAGGTGGGTGAAAGCCGCTATGCGGTGCAGTTCAGCGCCGAAGAGCAGCAGCAGATCCGTCAAATCGTGAACCACTACCTGCAATAACGTCCATCACCTTTGCACCCTACCGGTCAGATGAGAACGAACCTGATGGTCGCCATCTGCCATAACAATCGAGGTCATGATGAAAGCATTTTCAACTGAGAGCACCTTACTGATCGTCGGCATGGTGGTCGCCTATATCCTGTTCACCACCTGGCTCACCTGGCGGCTGCGCAGTAAAACCAGCGGCGACTTTATGGAAGGCTCGCGCGCCATGCCTGCTTTTATCATCGGCATTATGCTGATGTCTGAATATATCGGGGCAAAATCCACCATCGGCACCGCGCAGGCGGCGTTTGAAGATGGCTTCGCCGCCTCATGGTCGGTGATTGGTGCGGCTATTGGTTTCCCGCTGTTTGGCCTGATTCTGGTCAAGCGCATCTACAACACCGGAAAGATCACTATCTCCGGCGCTATCGCCGAGAAATATGGCAGTTCAACCAAAAATATTATCTCGCTGATCATGATCTATGCGCTGCTGCTGGTGAACGTCGGTAACTACATCAGCGGCGCGGCGGCGATCTCCACCGTGCTGAAGATTGACCTGACCCAGGCGGCCTTTATCACTGCGGTGGTCAGCACCTTCTACTTTGCATTTGGCGGCATGAAAGGCGTGGCCTGGGTCACGTTGCTGCACAGCGCCATCAAGTATATGGGGATCCTGATTATCCTTTATGTAGCGCTGAAGATGACCGGGGGCGTCGCCCCGATGATGGAGAAAATGCCGGCGTTCTACTGGACATGGGATGGTCACGTCGGTGCCAGTACGATTGTGGCCTGGCTGATCGGGACTGTAGGTTCGATCTTCTGTACCCAGTTTGTGATCCAGGCGATCTCCTCCACCAAAGATGTGAAGTCAGCGAAGCGCGCCACCTGGGTCGCCTTCTTCTTCTGTCTGCCGATCGGTCTGGCGATGGCGCTGATTGGCGTGGCAGCGAAGTTTGCTCACCCGGATATCAAGAGCCTCTATGCGCTGCCGGTGTTTCTGCAGGATATGTCACCGTGGCTGGCGGGCATTGTCACCACCTCGCTGGTGGCCTCGATTTTCGTCAGCGTGGGTACCGTGGCGCTGGCCATCGCCTCGCTGGTGGTGAAAGACTTTTACGTGCCTTATCGTAATCCTACGCCAGAGCGCGAATTTAAAATGACGCGCTGGATCTCGATTGGCATCGGCTTCTTCCCGCTGCTGTTTGTTCTGTTCTTCCCGGAAGTGCTGAAGCTCTCGTTCTTTACCCGTGCGATTCGCCTGTCCATTACCGTGGTGGCGATCATGGCCTTCTACCTGCCGTGGTTTAAGAGCACACGCGGCGCCAATGCCGGTCTGATTGGCGCCTGCGTTGTCACCTCCGTCTGGTTCCTGATGGGTAACCCGTTTGGTATCGACAATATGTACGTGGCGCTGATCACCCCGGCAATTATTATGGTGATTGACCGCTGTATCCCGTCACGCCAGTCTCAGTCTCAATCGCAACACAATGCACAAAACAGTGGAGCCTAAAATGACTCAGGAAACCGTCACCGCAGAACGCACCGGCCTGCTTGCGCCTCACCCGCAGGATAGCGCGCAGCAGGTTGCGATGCTGCCCTCCTCCTGCCCGCAAAACCACGCAGCTAACCTGCTGCCGCTGCCCGATGGCGATCTGCTTTGCGTCTGGTTTGGCGGCACGCAGGAAGGGATTGCCGATATCTCTGTCTGGTGTTCACGGCTGCAAAAAGGCAGCGATCGCTGGAGTGAAGCCCAAAAACTCTCTGACGATCCGGGCCGTTCAGAACAGAATCCGGTACTGTTTCTTGATCCCGACCAGGTGCTGTGGCTGCTGTGGACGGCACAGAAATCGGGCAATCAGGACACCGCGATTGTTCGCTATCGCCAGTCTCACGATCTGGGCCAGAGCTGGGGGGAGATCAAAACGCTGCTGGATAAGCCTGGCACCTTTATTCGCCAGCCGATTGTGGTGCTGCCCAACGGTAACTGGTTGCTGCCGGTGTTTTACTGCCTGACGCAGCCCGGCGAAAAGTGGGTCGGCAGCTATGACGTGAGCGCGGTAAAAATCTCAGAAGATAAAGGCCAGAGCTGGCGCGACGTCAGCGTGCCTGACAGCACCGGCTGCGTTCATATGAACGTCACCCTGCTGGATGATGGCTCGCTGCTGGCGCTCTACCGCAGCCGCTGGGCCGACCACATTTACCAGAGCCGCTCGTTTGATCAGGGTGAAAGCTGGAGCGCGCCACAGCCGCTGTCGCTGCCCAACAATAACTCCTCAATTCAGGTCACAACGCTGCGCAATGGTCATCTGGCGCTGGTGTTCAATGCCATGAGCGCCGAAGGTGCCAGCGAACGCCGGTTGTCGCTGTATGACGAAATTGAAGATGATGAAGCGGAAAGTGATGTTGCCGTGGCCGCTGAGCCGGTGGTGCACAGCGGCCGCACCGCTTTCTGGGGTGCGCCACGTGCGCCGATGACGCTGGCTGTGTCAACGGATGGCGGTAAAAGCTGGCCGCTGCAGCGCAATCTGGACGAGGGCGATGGCTACTGCATGACCAATAACTCCCAGCAGAAATTAAACCGGGAATTCTCCTATCCCAGCATTAAACAGGGCCTGGATGGCGAACTGCATATCGCCTACACCTGGTATCGTCAGGCGATTAAATATGTACGGGTTGAGGAGTCATGGGTGCAGGGAGGTGATGCGTGATTGAACGGATGGCGCTGGTGACCGGGGCCAGCTCCGGCATCGGTCAGGCGATTGCTGACCGTTTACTCGATGAGGGCTGGCAGGTTATCGGCCTGAGTCGCTCGGCGATAAACCGGACAGATGCAGGCTGGCAGAGCCATCAGATCGATATCAGCGACAGCGCGGCACTGCAGGCTTTACTGGACGCGCTGCCGGTACCGCAGGCGGTCATCCATGCAGCCGGTATGATGCAGGCCGCACCGCTTGGGGAGCTGGATCTGAACGCCAGCGCACGCTTGTGGCAACTGCACGTTGCCGCTGCTGAGCAGCTGGCAAATCATTTTGCACCCCGGATGCGTGCGGGCGGCAGAATTGTGCTGCTGGGCAGCCGGACATCAGGTGGTGCGGCGGGCCGCAGTCAGTATGTCGCCACAAAATCGGCGATGATCGGTATGGTGCGCAGCTGGGCGGCGGAACTCGCTCCGCGCGGCATTACCGCCAATATTGTGGCGCCAGGCGCCACCGAAACGCCGATGCTGCAACAGCCAGGCCGGGCCAGTTCACCGCCCCGTTTACCCCCCATTGGCCGCTATATTCAGCCGCAGGAAGTGGCCGGACTGGTGGATTTCCTGCTCTCCCCTGCGGCGGCGGCGATCACCGGTCAGCAACTGGTCATGTGCGGCGGTGCATCGCTGAGTTAGTGAACAGGCCGGGCTGCTTACTTCGTCCGGCCTTATAACCGTAAGGGATTGCCTTACTGTCTTACCGTACGGGTTTGCCGTACTGGTTAATAAACTGGCGATAGGCGGCGATCACCAGCTGAAAATCTTCAATGCCGCAGAATGAGAGGCTCTCTTCGTCGTAGTAGTTCATCCCCTCTTCCATGCCGTCATCTTCCAGAGCCAGCAGGTTGGCGCGGATCATTACCTCCTCTTCATCCAGCAGAATGGTGTACTCGCTGCCGATCCGCTGCCACTGACGTACGCTGCCTTTGACGTCTTCGATAGCGGCTTCAACTTCATCCAGCAATCCCGGATCGTTTTTGACCTCTTCGTTGAACCAGTGGCCGACCGCTTCATGATCCATCGACATGCGAACCTTAATCTGTCCGGTCACATCGCGTAAAAATTCATATTCCATCGCCCGTTCCTCTCAACGTCGTCGCCTCACCTGATAAGTGTCCGTGCTGCTCTCGCGGCAAAGTGTGACACGTCGCGCATTATTACAGGCTGTCTGCCGAAAGCCAGCTTTTGATCGTCTCTCTCCCCCATGCTGAGACGAAAAAAAAGGGGCGAATCATCGCCCCTTATTCATGCCTGCAAGGTGAAGAATCAGACCGCGGTCTGGAAAATCACACCATCAGCTTTATCGGTGTACTGCGTCAGCTGGTCGAAGTTGAGATAGCGATACGTGTCGCTGGCCGTTTTATCGACCTGCGCCATGAATTGCTGATACTCATCCGGCGTTGGCAGTTTGCCAAGCAGAGACGCGACCGCAGCCAGCTCCGCTGACGCCAGATAGACGTTAGCGCCGTTACCCAGACGGTTCGGGAAGTTACGGGTCGAGGTAGAGACCACCGTCGAACCATCTGCAACACGTGCCTGGTTACCCATGCAGAGTGAACAGCCTGGGATCTCAATACGCGCCCCGCTCTTACCGAATACGCTGTAGTAGCCTTCTTCGGTCAGTTGTGCCGCATCCATCTTGGTTGGCGGTGCCACCCACAGACGGGTCGGTAGCTGGCCTTTGTGGCTATCCAGCAGTTTACCGGCTGCACGGAAGTGACCAATGTTGGTCATGCATGAGCCGATAAACACTTCGTCGATCTTCTCACCCTGCACGTCAGAGAGCAGACGTGCATCGTCCGGATCGTTTGGCGCACAGAGGATTGGCTCTTTGATTTCAGCCAGATCGATTTCGATCACCGCGGCATATTCAGCATCGGCATCCGGCTCAAGCAACTGAGGATCGGCCAGCCATTTCTCCATACCTTCAATGCGACGCTCCAGCGTACGACGATCGCCGTAGCCTTCTGCGATCATCCACTTCAGCAGCACGATGTTGGAGCTGAGATATTCGATAATCGGCGCTTTATCCAGCTTGATGGTACAGCCCGCAGCGGAACGTTCTGCTGACGCATCGGACAGCTCAAACGCCTGCTCGACTTTCAGATCCGGCAGACCTTCAATCTCCAAGATACGACCAGAGAAGATGTTTTTCTTACCTTTCTTCTCAACGGTCAGCAGACCCTGTTTGATGGCATACAGCGGAATGGCGTGAACCAGATCGCGCAGGGTAATGCCCGGCTCCATCTTACCTTTGAAGCGCACCAGAACCGATTCCGGCATGTCGAGCGGCATAACGCCGGTCGCGGCGGCAAACGCCACCAGGCCTGAACCCGCCGGGAAAGAGATGCCGATAGGGAAACGGGTGTGCGAGTCACCACCGGTACCAACGGTATCCGGCAGCAGCATACGGTTCAGCCAGCTGTGGATAATGCCGTCACCCGGACGCAGTGACACACCACCGCGGTTCATGATGAAGTCTGGCAGCGTATGGTGCGTGCTCACATCCACCGGCTTCGGATACGCGGCGGTGTGACAGAACGACTGCATCACCAGATCGGTCGAGAAGCCCAGGCAAGCCAGATCTTTCAGCTCGTCACGGGTCATCGGGCCGGTGGTATCCTGCGAGCCAACCGAGGTCATCTTAGGTTCGCAATAGGCACCCGGACGAACGCCGGTCACGCCACAGGCGCGGCCAACCATTTTCTGCGCCAGTGAGAAACCACGGGTGCTCTCCGCGACATCTTTCGCCTGACGGAATACGGTGCTGTGCGGCAGACCCAGCGACTCGCGCGCTTTGGTAGTCAGACCGCGACCAATGATCAGCGGAATACGGCCACCGGCGCGCACTTCGTCAATCACTACTTCGGTTTTAAGCTCGAAACTGGCCAGCAGCTCATTGGTTTCATGGTTGCGGACTTCGCCTTTGAATGGATAGATGTCGATCACATCGCCCATGTTCAGGTTGTTTACGTCCACTTCAATGGGCAGTGCGCCCGCATCTTCCATGGTGTTAAAGAAGATGGGTGCAATTTTACTGCCCAGCACCACGCCGCCGCCTTTTTTATTTGGCACGTTCGGGATGTCGTCGCCCATAAACCACAGCACCGAGTTGGTGGCGGATTTACGTGAAGAACCGGTTCCGACAACATCACCGACATACGCCAGCGGGAAGCCTTTGGTCTTCAGAGCTTCGATCTGTTTGATCGGGCCGATATTACCCGCTTCATCAGGCTCAATGCCTTCACGGGCATTTTTCAGCATCGCCAGGGCGTGCAGAGGAATGTCTGGACGTGACCAGGCATCCTGGGCCGGAGAGAGATCGTCGGTGTTGGTTTCGCCAGTGACTTTAAACACGGTAACCGTGATCTTCTCTGCCAGTTCAGGCCGTGACAGATACCATTCCGCATCTGCCCAGGATTGCATCACCTGCTTCGCGTATTCATTACCCGCTTTCGCTTTCTCTTCGACATCATAGAAGTTGTCGAACATCAGCAGCGTGTGTGAAAGGGCTTTCGCGGCAATAGGAGCCAGTTTGCTATCGTCCAGCGCCTCAATCAGCGGATGAATATTGTAACCGCCCTGCATGGTGCCAAGTAGTTCAACCGCTTTTTCAGAAGATATCAGAGGAGAGGTTGCTTCGCCTTTAGCGACAGCCGCCAGGAAACCAGCTTTGACATACGCCGCTTCATCGACGCCAGGTGGGACGCGGTTGACCAATAAATCGATCAAAAATTCTTCTTCACCCGCAGGTGGATTTTTTAGCAGTTCAACCAGCGCGGCCATTTGGGAAGCCTCTAAAGGCTTAGGTACAATTCCCTGGGCTGCACGCTCGGCAACGTGCTTACGGTATTCTTCTAGCACGACGTTATCCTCGCTCTCATTATGTAGGGCTTTCCGACCACCTTGCTCACTTATGGAGAACAATCTTCCCTTTCTCGTCCAGGTTGAGGTGCCCGGTTTCGCGGAGGGCAGAATAGCAGTATTTCGTCTGTTTGTTAATCTGTTTACAAAAATACAACATAATCCACTACGGCCATTCTGCCCGCTTAACTCCCCGCATCCGCCAGCTGAGTCGGCTGAATGGGTCTCTCTGCAGCGTACCGCATTCCGCACAAATGGCTGCAGGTTTACGTCAGCTTTGCCGTGACTTTAGCGAAGTGATTCAGTGAAATAGATAACTCGCAGGAATAGAAGCCGGCGCGCATCGGGTTTATAGCGGAGGTGAGCTCAGGAGGATAACAACACCAGGCCGGAAATCAGCCTGGTCTGTTTTGCGCTTAAGAGGATTACAGCGTCGTTTTCATTTCCCGCAGGGATTCCGGCCAGTCACCCGGCCAGACGTAGTGATCTTTCAGAATCCGGGCGCTGTAGTCGAGACAGATTTTCACTGGCAGGTTGGGATAAATTCGCTCCATCTCCTGCACCAGCTCTTCGCTGTTGTTGACCTTATGCAGCGTCTTAATGAAATCTTTGATATAGGTGCGGGTAAAGCCAATTGCCGACGGGCTAAGGCTTGGCGTGGTTCGCGAGTGCCCGGGAATCAGCACTTTCGGCTCCAGCGCTTCGAGCGTATCCAGACTTTCCATCCATTTCGCCATACGCTCCGGCGTACGCATATCGGCAATCCAGACGTGTGCGTCAGCGAAGACCACATCTGAGGCAATCAGCGTTTTGGTCGAGGGGATCCAGAGCGGTGTGACCCGGATACAATCGCCGCTGAGATCGCTCAGAATTTTAATCTGCTGCCCTTCCAGCCAGATTGTATCCTCTTCCAGTTCAGTAATCGGAAAGGTGGTGCGGGCACCATTCTCTTTTAATACCTGCTTACCCCAGTAATCAATTTTGAAGTCGAAGGCATCATTAACGTCTTCGGCGACCTGCTTATAAGAGAAAATTTCGGCATCCGGAAAGACGGATTTAATCACTTCAAGACCCAGAAAATGATCGGGGTGCAGATGCGTAATAAAAATGCGTTTCAGGTCGAGACCGGTTTCGATAATTTCAGCGACTAACCGATGTGCATTCGCCAGCGTAAACTGGGCATCAACTAACATCGCCTCTTTCTCGCCCATGATGAGGGTGGAACTGACACCGAAACCGTCGTGCTGGTCACTACTGATAAAAACCTTCGTCGATAAATCCATTTTTCGTCCTCGCAAGTTACACGTCAGAAGCTACAAGACAGAAACTGCTATTCAGAAGAGGTCGTCATGACCTCTTCTGTGCATGCTTAATTTTTCAGATTGTCCGGAAAATTCGCGGGCAGCTGGTCTGGCGGACAGTCGATCACGCTTTCGTTATTTTCACCCACATCGCGGATGACGGTCAGCGTCGCGAACTCATCAATCACTTCGGTTGGATAAGCCGGGCCCGCTTCGCGGAATTTTGCCATCTCTTCCAGATGATCATTCTGGAAGCAGACGGTTTTTTCCGGGTTGTTCATTACCCAGCGCGGGAAGAAGATGGTGCCGTGGAAAATTTTATCAGCCAGATTAACGGCCAGGCTGACATCGGTGCCGGTTGGTTCAGTCCAGGAAACTTTATAGACATCCTGCGCCAGACGAACGACATAGACATGCTGATTTTTAACCCAGCGATTACCGACCATACCGCTGTGAATGCGATAGTCGATGGTGCTGGCATTTTTAATGTAGAGCTCGTAATTCCAGCCGTTGTCATAGGTATAAACCAGATGTTTGCCGACGATGCCAGACAGGTCATGTTTATCGAAAGTGCTCATCGTTAATTCCTCATTTGTTTTCCTTGAGAAGATTATTGCGCGTTACAAAACCGATTAATAACGCTATTTTTAGCACTAAATCATTTAATTTTTAGATGAGTCATCATGTACAAGACAACACTCGAACAGTGGTATCTGCTTGATGCAGTAGTGAATGAAGGGAGTTTTGCGCTGGCAGCGGAGAAGAACAATCGCAGCCAGTCCTCACTGAGTTATCAGCTGAGCCTGTTACAGCAGCGACTGGGTTTGACCCTGTTACAGCAGGAGGGCCGCCGCGCTGTCCTGAGTGCAGAGGGACATCAGTTGCTCGCGCAGGTGCGTCCGCTGCTGGAGGGATTCGGCGCGCTTGAGGCGCAGGCCAGTGCACTGCAACGCGGCGAACGGTCGCGCATCGATCTGATGGTCGATGCGACGCTGCCCAAACCCTTGCTGTTTGATGTGCTTCAGACCTTTCAGCAACGCTATCCGCATGTCCGCATCTGGTTTAGCGAAATCGTCCGAAGCGAAACGCCTGACAGGCTGGCGGAACATCAGGCCGATCTCTGGCTGGTGGCGCAATATGGCGACACGCCGTTAGCAGGCGAAAGCCTGATGAGTGTCGATTTCGTTGCCGTCGCCCATCGCGACCACCCGCTGCACCGCGAATCCGCCCCGCTTAATGCTGCTACGCTGGCACGCTGGCCCTGCATTACCATTCTGGATCGTCAGCAACAGCAGCAGTCGGAGGTCAATGGCGATCAGGCGGAGAACTGGTCCTTTACGACGCTGTCGGCAGCCATTGAAGCGGTCCAGCATCAGTTAGGTTATGGCTGGCTGCCGGAACAGAATATCGCCGCGCTGTTAGAGAGCGGTGAGCTCCGTCCCCTGCCGCTGCTACAGGGCCGCCGACGCAGTAGTTCGCTGGTGATGCATATGAACGAAGAGAGACTGCCTGGCAACAGCGCCATTGCTGCCCTGGCGCAGATGTTTATTGAACGGGTGGCTGCATGGGAGATGCGTAGTTAGATGAAGGGTTAGTCGTGGTTTGTGAAGGATAGACCGGGCATTGGAAAATAATATCGGCGGGGGAACTACCGGAGTGTTTCCTGCTCGCGTGGGGAACACCAACATGTCACAGCAGAACGCCAACACCACGGCGGTTTATCCCCGCTGGCGCGGGGAACACATTGCTGGAATCTTTACGCGCTGCCAGACGATCGGTTTATCCCCGCTAACGTGGGGAACACTCTAAACGTATATGGCTGTAAAATATGATTATTTTACCCTCATAAAAATCACCACAAAATTCAGGTTTTTAAAGATCAGTAACTCACTGATTTATAAGAGTCAGGAAGAGAATCAGCCGCAGTCCATCCATATTCACCGAAATATTTATTCTTACGCCAGTTTTATCAATCAGGATAAAGCACCATCAAAGACCTCAACCTGACCATACTGAAGAAAGATCCTGGCAGCGGCTTAAGGGGTGAAAAACTCATAAACTGTGCCTTTTGATTCTTCTGCCACCAATTAATTTAGCTATCGCGCAGACTTACTTTTGAGGCCTGTTAATCGGAGCGGTAATACGCTCAAGCGCTACCTGAGCCAGAAAGCCTGAGCGACTTTTGTATTCCGGGTGTGAAGCCACACAACGATCAATCCGATCAATTAGCGACCTGGGTAAAGTGACATTGATTTTTTCAGAGCCGCCCAGCAAGCGAATGACATCTACATCAACCAATGCCCAGATATAACCCTGATAGTCAGGATTTGCTGCCAGAGCCTCAATGGTGGACACGGCAGGGATCTCATGACCGAGCTCTACACATAATTCGATATGCCCTGTGATAGCCTCTTTGGCGTTTTTAATGGCTTCATCAAGAGTATCCCCGGCAGAGAAACACCCCGGTAAATCGGGAACGATTACGCCGTATGCGTTTTGATGATCACCCGCTTCAATCGCGATTGGATAAAACATATTCATACCTCTACGGGCAAGCGAGATTAAATTCTCGCTTGTTTCCTGATGCTCTTTACCGTACCGATCGGTAAGTCTTTTTTAGGATGGGGTACTGTAACCAGCCCCGGTTTTGTCGGATGTGTGAAATGGTGATGGCTACCGTTTATCCTTGTCAGAACCCAGCCATCAGCCTTCAGCCTTCATTTCGGAAATTAACGTGCTGCTATCAATCCCTGTGTCCTGTCGCGTCCCGATGAAAGTACGATAACTCTAATAACCCTCACAGGCAACGTTTCCAGGGTTATTGGGGTTACCTTTAATGTTAACCCAAATCGATTCTTGCCATACAGCACCAGAATCCAGGCGAAAAAAAAGCCCCCAACACGGGAGCTTTTTTCTTTAGTAGCAGAAACTTATTTCTTCTTCGCTTTCGCGTTAGGCAGATCGGTGATGCTGCCTTCGAAGATTTCTGCCGCCAGACCGACTGACTCATGCAGGGTCGGGTGAGCGTGGATGGTCAGCGCAATATCTTCCGCATCACAACCCATCTCAATCGCCAGACCGATTTCGCCTAACAGCTCGCCGCCGTTAGTACCGACAATCGCGCCACCAATAATCCGGTGCGTCTCTTTGTCGAAAATCAGTTTGGTCATACCGTCTGCACAATCAGAAGCGATAGCACGGCCTGAGGCTGCCCACGGGAAGGTGGAAGTCTCGTAGCTGATGCCCTTCTCTTTCGCTTCTTTCTCGGTCAGACCGACCCAGGCAACTTCTGGCTCAGTATAGGCAATTGAAGGGATCACTTTCGGATCGAAGTAGTGCTTCAGACCGGAAATCACTTCTGCCGCCACATGGCCTTCGTGCACGCCTTTGTGCGCCAGCATTGGCTGACCGACGATGTCGCCGATAGCATAGATGTGTGGCACGTTAGTGCGCATCTGTTTGTCGACGCGAATGAAGCCGCGATCGTCCACTTCCACGCCCGCTTTACCGGCATCCAGACCTTTACCGTTCGGCACACGACCGATCGCCACCAGCACCGCGTCATAACGCTGCGCTTCGCCTGGTGCTTTTTTACCTTCCATTGAAACGTAAATGCCATCGTCTTTTGCTTCAACGGCGGTCACTTTGGTTTCCAGCATCAGGTTAAATTTCTTGCTGATTTTTTTGGTAAAGACTTTCACCACGTCTTTATCTGCAGCCGGGATAACCTGGTCGAACATCTCAACCACATCGATCTCTGAACCCAGCGCATGATAAACCGTCGCCATTTCCAGACCGATGATGCCGCCGCCCATTACCAGCAAGCGCTTCGGCACTTCTTTCAGTTCCAGCGCATCGGTAGAGTCCCAGACGCGTGGATCTTCATGTGGAATGAATGGCAGTTCGATTGGACGTGAACCCGCAGCGATAATGGCGTTATCGAAGTTGATGGTGGTCGCGCCGCCTTCTCCTTCAACCACCAGGGTGTTAGCACCGGTGAATTTGCCGAGGCCGTTAACCACGGTGACTTTACGACCTTTTGCCATTCCTGACAGGCCGCCAGTCAACTGGTTGATAACCTTCTCTTTCCAGCTGCGAATTTTGTTGATATCAGTAGATGGCTGGCCAAACACAATGCCGTGCTCTTCAAGGGCTTTCGCCTCTTCAATCACTTTAGCAACGTGCAGCAGCGCTTTAGATGGGATACAACCGACGTTCAGACAAACACCACCCAGGGTGCTGTAACGCTCTACCAGTACGGTTTCCAGACCTAAATCCGCACAACGGAAGGCTGCAGAGTAACCTGCAGGACCTGCCCCAAGTACTACGACCTGGGTTTTAATCTCTGTACTCATCATGACCTCTTAATTGATATCCGGCGGGTCAGACTTTCTTATAATGCCCTTGTTCCACCGGGACTTTCACCGCAAGAGTTTACAGAATTGTTAACAAACTGCCAACCGCGGCGCGACGAATCGTGACAGGAAGGCCGGCTTCCGCCGGCCTTCTTTACATTTACATAACTAAACGACGAATGTCAGACAACATATTGCCGATGATGGTGATGAATCGCGCACCATCAGCACCGTCGATTACGCGGTGGTCGAAGGAGAGAGAAATCGGCATCATCAGACGCGGAGTAAACTCTTTACCGTTCCATACCGGCTCCATCGCCGATTTAGAGACACCAAGAATAGCCACTTCCGGCGCGTTCACGATCGGCGCGAAGTGTGTGGTGCCCAGGCCGCCCAGGCTGGATATGGTGAAACATCCGCCCTGCATGTCGCCCGCTGTCAGCTTACCGTCACGCGCTTTCTTCGAAATCGCCATCAGTTCACGAGACAGCTCGGTGATGCCTTTCTTGTTCACGTCTTTAAAGACCGGAACCACCAGGCCATTTGGCGTATCAACCGCCACACCGATATTGATATATTTTTTCAGCGTCAGCTTCTGCGCATCTTCAGACAGCGAACTGTTGAAGCGTGGCATCTGCTCAAGCGCCGCCGCGACCGCTTTCATGATGAACACCACCGGGGTGTACTTCACATCCAGCTTACGCTTCTCTGCTTCAGCATTCTGCTGCTTACGGAAGGCTTCCAGATCGGTGATATCGGTTTTGTCGAAATGCGTAACGTGCGGGATCATCACCCAGTTACGGCTCAGGTTCGCGCCAGAAATTTTCTGGATACGACCCAGTTCAACTTCTTCGATTTCGCCAAACTTACTGAAATCAACTTTCGGCCATGGCAACATGCCTGGCAGACCGCCGCCGCTGGCTGCAGCTGGTGCTGCTTCAGCGCGTTTCACGGCCTCTTTCACGTAAGTCTGCACGTCTTCTTTCAGAATGCGACCTTTACGGCCGGTGCCTTTGACTTTCGCCAGGTTAACACCGAACTCGCGCGCCAGGCGACGGATCACCGGGGTAGCGTGAACGTAAGCGTCGTTCTCTGCGAACTCACCTTTGCTTTCCGCTTTAGCTGGAGCGGGTGCCGCGGCTTTAGCTTCAGTTTTGGCAGCAGGAGCCGGTGCGGCTTCCTGTTTGGCGGCCGCAGGGGCAGCCGGAGCAGCACCTTCGACTTCGAACACCATGATCAGTGAGCCGGTGCTGACTTTATCGCCCGTCGCCACTTTCAGCTCTTTGACGGTACCTGCAAACGGCGCAGGCACTTCCATAGAGGCTTTGTCGCCTTCAACCACAATCAGTGACTGCTCAGCTTCAACTTTGTCGCCGACTTTGACCAGGATCTCGGTAACTTCAACTTCATCACCGCCGATATCCGGCACAGCAACTTCTTTTGAACCCGCCGCAGCGGCAGGTGCCGTTGCCGCTTCTTCTTTCACTTCTGGCTTCGCGTCAGAGACCGGTGCTGCGCCTTCTGCTTCAAAGACCATGATGGCTGAACCGGTGCTGACTTTGTCGCCGGTGGAAATAGTGATCTCTTTGACCACACCCGCGAACGGAGCCGGGACTTCCATCGACGCTTTATCGCCTTCAACCACAATCAGTGACTGCTCGGCTTCGACTTTGTCGCCAACCTTAACCAGAATCTCAGTGACTTCAACTTCGTCACCGCCGATATCCGGCACAGCCACTTCTTTGCTGGCAGTGGCCGCAGCAGCGGCTGGCGCTGGCGCCGCGTCCGCTTTTTTCTCTTCGGCGGCGGCAGGTGCTGCTTCCGCAGCGCCTTCAGCATCAAATACCATGATCAGTGAGCCGGTCTCAACTTTGTCACCGGTAGAGATTTTGATCTCTTTCACTACGCCAGCCTGCGGCGACGGCACTTCCATTGAGGCTTTGTCGCCTTCCACGGTGATCAGCGACTGTTCGGCTTCCACCTTGTCGCCAACTTTCACCAGAATCTCGGTGACTTCAACTTCGTCAGACCCGATATCCGGTACCTTAATTTCGATAGCCATTACTCTATTACCTCTTAAGCCAGACGCGGGTTAACTTTATCGGCATCGATATTGAATCGGGTGATCGCGTCGGCCACCACTTTCTTCTCGATCTCGCCGCGTTTAGCCAGCTCACCCAGCGCGGCAACCACCACATAAGATGCATCAACTTCAAAGTGATGACGCAGGTTCTCACGGCTGTCAGAGCGACCAAAGCCATCGGTACCCAGTACGCGATAATCGCTGGCCGGGACATAGCTACGAACCTGCTCAGCGAACAGTTTCATGTAGTCGGTTGAGGCGACAGCAGGTGCGTCGTTCATCACCTGAGCGATGTACGGTACACGCGCTTCTTCTGTCGGATGCAGCATGTTCCAGCGCTCACAATCCTGGCCATCACGTGCCAGTTCAGTGAACGAGGTGACGCTGTAGACATCAGAGCCGATACCGTAATCTTTCGCCAGGATCTGCGCAGCTTCACGCACATGACGCAGGATAGAACCTGAGCCCAGCAGCTGCACTTTACCTTTGCTGCCGTCTACCGTTTCCAGTTTGTAGATACCCTTACGGATACCCTCTTCTGCACCAGCGGGCATTGCTGGCATATGGTAGTTTTCGTTCAGCGTGGTGATGTAGTAGTAAACGTTCTCCTGCGCTTCGCCATACATACGCACCAGACCGTCATGCATGATGACAGCGACTTCATACGCGTAAGAAGGATCGTAGGAGATACAGTTCGGGATAGTCAGCGACTGAATGTGGCTGTGACCATCTTCATGCTGCAAACCTTCGCCGTTCAGGGTAGTACGACCGGAGGTGCCGCCGACCAGGAAGCCGCGCGCCTGTTGGTCGCCCGCCAGCCACATCAGATCGCCGATACGCTGGAAGCCGAACATCGAGTAATAGATGTAGAACGGGATCATCGGCAGGTTGTTGGTGCTGTAAGAGGTCGCCGCAGCCAGCCAGGATGAACCTGCGCCCAGCTCGTTGATCCCTTCCTGCAGAATCTGGCCTTTCTCATCTTCTTTGTAGTAAGCAACCTGCTCGCGGTCCTGCGGGGTGTACTGCTGACCGTTCGGGCTGTAGATACCAATCTGACGGAACAGACCTTCCATACCAAAGGTACGCGCTTCATCGGCGAGGATCGGAACCAGGCGATCTTTGATCGACTTGTTCTTCAGCATCACGTTCAGGGCACGCACAAAGGCGATGGTGGTTGAGATCTCTTTGTTCTGCTCATCCAGCAGCGCACTGAACTCTTCGAGTGCGGGCATTTCCAGCTTTTCAGTGAACTTCGGCTGACGCGTTGGCAGGTAGCCGCCTAACTTCTCACGCTGACCGTGCAGATACGTGTGCTCTTCAGAGCCCTTTTCAAAGGTCACGTACGGCAGTGATTCAATTTTGTCATCTGCGACTGGCACGTTGAAGCGATCACGGATATAGCGCACGCCATCCATGTTCATCTTCTTCACCTGGTGGGCAATGTTTTTGCCTTCCGCAGTGTCGCCCATACCATAACCTTTAATGGTATGCGCCAGGATCAGTACTGGCTTGCCTTTGGTGTCCTGCGCTTTTTTCAGTGCCGCGTAGATTTTCTTCGGATCGTGACCGCCACGGTTCAATGCCCAGATTTCATCATCGGACAGATCTTTAACCAGCGCGGCGGTTTCCGGATATTTACCAAAGAAGTGCTCACGCACATAGGCACCATCACGGGATTTAAAGGTCTGGTAGTCGCCGTCAACGGTTTCGTTCATCAGCTGAATCAGCTTGCCGCTGGTATCTTTGCGCAGCAGCTCATCCCAGCGACCGCCCCAGATGACCTTGATCACTTCCCAGCCAGCACCGGCAAAGATGCCTTCCAGCTCGTTGATGATCTTACCATTACCGGTAACCGGGCCATCAAGGCGCTGCAGGTTACAGTTGATGATGAAGACCAGGTTATCCAGTTTTTCACGGGTCGCGATAGTGATCGCGCCTTTGGATTCTGGTTCATCCATCTCACCGTCACCCAGGAAGGCGTAAACGGTCTGAGCAGAGGTGTCTTTCAGACCACGGTGTTCCAGATACTTCAGGAACTTCGCCTGATAGATAGCCGACAGCGGCCCCAGACCCATTGATACGGTCGGGAACTGCCAGAATTCCGGCATTAATTTCGGGTGCGGATAAGAAGAGAGGCCTTTACCGTCAACTTCCTGACGGAAGTTATTCATCTGGTCTTCGGTCAGGCGACCTTCAAGGAACGCACGGGCATAGATGCCGGGAGAGATGTGGCCCTGGAAATAGACCAGATCGCCGCCATCCTTCTCACTGCGCGCGCGGAAGAAGTGGTTGAAGCACACTTCATAAATGGTTGCAGAAGACTGGAAGGAGGACATGTGGCCACCGAGTTCCAGATCTTTCTTCGATGCGCGCAGCACCGACATAATGGCGTTCCAGCGAATTGCGGAACGGATACGACGTTCAAGAGAGGTATTGCCCGGATAATCGGGTTCATCTTCAACGGCAATAGAGTTGATGTAATTGCTGATTGCAGAAGATCCTGCAGCCACGTTTACGCCGCCTTTGCGGGCTGCACCCAGTACCTGATCAATCAGATACTGTGCACGTTCAACACCTTCTTCACGGATGACCGATTCGATCGCCTGTAGCCAGTCACGAGTTTCAATCGGATCCACGTCATTGTGTAAACGTTCTGACATGGGTGTGTTCCTTATCTGTGTCTAATACGTTGAATAATCGGGAGCCTGTTAAAGCAGATGCAGGCAGGCTCGTCGCACATGTCCGTACGATCTTTGTCGCACGTTATTCCTTACGTTGCTGTAAACGACGCAGGGAGCGTTCTCGACGGCTCTGCTCCCGACTTCTGTCCAGCAAGATTTCCTCTATGAACGCCAGGTGACGGTGTGAAGCCTCGCGCGCTTTTTCTGGCTCACGAGCCACAATCGCCTCAAAGATTCTGGCGCGGTGACCGCTCACTTTTGCCAGCATTTCCCGGCGCGAGTAGAGCAATTCGAAATTCTGACGAACGTTTTGTTCCAGCATAGGGCCCATTGAGCGTAGCAAATGTAAAAGCACAACATTATGGGCCGCTTCTGTGACAGCGATCTGATACTGCATCACTGCGTCCGCTTCGGCGTCTAAATCGCCGCTGTCCTGCGCCTGCTGGATATTCACATGGCAGTCGCGAATGCGCAGCAGGTCTTCCTCTGTGCCGCGCAGTGCCGCGTAATAGGCGGCGATACCTTCTAACGCATGGCGCGTTTCCAGCAGATCAAATTGTGATTCCGGATGGTCGGCGAGAAGCTCAACGAGTGGATCGCTCATGCTTTGCCAGAGATGCTCCTGTACGAACGTTCCGCCACCCTGTCGGCGCAGCAATAATCCTTTGGCTTCTAAGCGCTGGATCGCTTCGCGGAGAGACGGACGTGAGACATCGAATTGTTTGGCGAGTTCGCGCTCAGGGAGCAGCTTCTCTCCCGGACGCAGGGTCCCTTCCATAATCAGGGATTCGAGCTGTTGCTCGATAGCGTCGGAGAGCTTAGGTTGGCGAATCTTACTGTAAGCCATCATCCCTTCTTATTAAGCCAATCGTCCGGAGTAAATTGGTAATACCAATTGCAAAGAGGTGCCGGTAAAGTAACAAAGTATTCACCTTGTGTCTATATGGTGTCTGCGACATTAACCTGCCTCCAAAGCCTGTGCTGACGCTAACTTACGGTTAAAAAAATGAAAAATTCGCGTTGGCTCAAATGTTAAATAACTTCACTTTTACCAAACCTTACACCCGCTTAGCGCCTGAGCGCAGCGGCAGGCATAAGTGAAACCTATTCGTCATTAACAGAATTTCATGGCAGAAGTTGCTGTGGGCAGACGTGACCAGGACGGCGTTTTTTCAGTCAACTCTCAGCACGAAAGGCGAAAGCAGGTGCAAAGCGATTCGCTTATCACTATTCTTGTCGCCAGGGTAGCAGATGGCACTATTCAGAACGCCAGATACCGTAAAATAATCAATACGTTATTGTAACTACTTCATTACAGCGTCCTGCGCTGCGAACGAAGAATAAAAACATCACGAGGTTTGTATGGAACAACAGCAAGGCGAAGCGCTGAAACGTGGTCTCAAGAACCGCCATATTCAGCTCATCGCGCTGGGTGGTGCAGTGGGAACCGGCCTGTTTCTGGGCAGTGCATCGGTCATTGAATCCGCCGGACCGGCCGTTATTCTGGGCTATGCGATTGCCGGTTTTATTGCCTTTTTAATCATGCGCCAGTTGGGCGAAATGGTCGTGGAAGAGCCGGTCGCTGGCAGCTTCAGCCACTTCGCGTATAAATACTGGGGTAACTTTGCAGGCTTCGCTTCGGGCTGGAATTACTGGGTGCTCTACGTACTGGTTGCGATGGCGGAACTCACCGCTGTCGGCAAATATGTCCAGTTCTGGTGGCCAGACTTTCCGACCTGGGCTTCGGCTGCCATCTTCTTCGTGATGATTAACGCCATCAACCTGACCAATGTGAAAGTGTTTGGTGAGATGGAGTTCTGGTTCGCCATCATTAAAGTGGTTGCGGTGATTGGCATGATCCTGTTCGGCGGCTGGTTGCTGTTCAGCGGTCACGCCGGTCCGCAGGCTACCGTACGCAACCTGTGGGAACAGGGCGGATTTTTCCCGCATGGCATCGGCGGTCTGGTCACCGTCATGGCGATTATCATGTTCTCGTTTGGGGGTCTGGAGCTGGTGGGTATCACCGCGGCTGAAGCAGATAACCCGGAAGTGAGCATTCCAAAAGCGACCAACCAGGTGCTGTGGCGTATCCTGATTTTCTACATTGGTTCGCTGGCGGTGCTGCTGTCACTGATGCCGTGGACCCGTGTCACGTCAGAAGTCAGCCCGTTTGTCTTTATCTTCCACGAACTGGGCGATGCCATGGTGGCGAATGCGCTTAACGTGGTGATCCTGACGGCGGCCCTGTCGGTCTATAACAGCTGCGTTTACTGCAACAGCCGCATGCTGTTTGGTCTGGCACAGCAGGGCAATGCGCCGAAAGCGCTGCTGAAAGTCGATCGTCGCGGTGTGCCGGTGCTAACGATTCTGGTCTCGGCCGTCGCCACCGCGCTGTGCGTGCTGATCAACTATCTGATGCCGGGTGAAGCCTTTGGCCTGCTGATGTCGCTGGTCGTCTCTGCGCTGGTAATCAACTGGGCGATGATCAGCCTGGCGCACCTCAAGTTCCGTCGTAAGAAAGATCAGCAGGGCGTAACCACCCGCTTTAAAGCGCTGCTCTATCCGGCAGGTAACTGGATTTGCCTGATTTTCCTGGCGGCGATTCTGGTACTGATGGCAACCACGCCGGGCATGGCGATCTCTGTCTGGCTGATTCCGGTCTGGCTGGTGATTCTGGGCGTGGGTTACTTTATCAAGAACCAGACACAGAAAGCCTGATGCTTTACCACGTGCTGCGACCTCCTGCGGGGTTGCAGCACGTTACTCACGCCCTCCTGCCCGTCTCAACTGCCCCGATCCAGTTCACACTTCTCCCCCTGCAACTGTTTTGTCCATCTTCATAACGAATTACTCCCGTTCATCTCGCTGATTTGATGACAATAATTCCTGTTCACACTGGATGCGCAGGAGAAAACCATGAAAGGTACAGCCCTCCCGTTTCGGGAAAAACTGGGATATGGCATGGGCGATGCCGGATGCAACATGATTGGCGGTGCCATCATGCTGTTCCTGAACTACTTCTATACCGACGTTTTCGGCCTGGCCCCGGCGCTGGTGGGAACCCTGCTGCTCTCGGTCAGGGTGCTCGATGCGGTAACCGATCCGATTATGGGTGCGATCGCCGATCGTACCCAGAGCCGCTGGGGCCGTTTTCGTCCCTGGCTGCTGTGGGTTTCCGTACCTTATGTCGTGTTCAGCGTAATGATGTTCACCACGCCAGACTGGACTTATCACAACAAGGTGATCTGGGCCTTCGTCACCTACTTCCTGATGTCGCTGACCTACACGGCGATTAACATCCCTTACTGCTCTCTGGGCGGCGTGATTACCAACGATCCCGGCGAGCGCGTCTCCTGCCAGTCATACCGCTTTGTCATGGTCGGCATCGCTACGCTGATACTTTCTTTGTCACTGCTGCCGATGGCAGAGTGGTTTGGTGGCGAAGACAAAGCGCGCGGCTACCAGATGGCGATGGCGGTACTGGCAACCATTGGCCTGGCGATGTTTCTGTTCTGCTTTGCCACAGTACGTGAACGTATCCGCCCTGCCGTGCCGAGCAATGATGACCTGAAAAAAGATCTGCGTGACGTCTGGAAGAATGACCAGTGGGTACGCATTCTGCTGCTGACCTTCTGTAACGTCTGTCCCGGCTTCATCCGCATGGCAGCCACTATGTATTACGTGACCTGGGTCATGGGCCAGTCAACGCACTTCGCCACGCTGTTTATCAGCCTGGGTGTGATTGGCATGATGGTCGGCAGCACGCTGGCGAAACTGCTCACCGATCGCTGGTGCAAACTCAAAGTCTTCTTCTGGACCAATATCGCGCTGGCACTCTTCTCCAGCGGTTTTTACTGGATCGATCCCCACGCCACCGTGATGGTCGTGGTCGCCTACTTTGTGCTGAATATCCTGCACCAGATCCCCTCTCCGCTGCACTGGTCACTGATGGCCGATGTGGATGACTACGGCGAATGGAAAACCGGCAAACGCATCACCGGCATCAGCTTCTCCGGCAATCTGTTCTTCCTCAAGGTGGGACTGGCGGTTGCCGGTGCGATGGTCGGCTTTCTGCTGTCGATCTATGGCTACAATGCGGGCGCTAAACAACAGTCCCCTGAGGCAATTAACGGCATCATGCTGCTGTTCACCATTATTCCGGGTGTCGGCTATCTGATTACCGCCGGTGTGGTACGACTGATGAAAGTCGACCGCAAAATGATGATTACCATCCAGCAGGATCTCGCGCTGCGCCGCGAAAACTTCCATGAGTTACACACCGTTCGCCTGCGCGACAGTGTTGTCACGCCAACCGGAGATATTAAATGACCGCAATCTTGCCGAATCCTTTTATCGAGCAGCGCGCCGACCCCTTTATCCTGCGCCATGAACAGGACTATTACTTTGTAGCATCGGTGCCAGAGTATGACCGGCTGGAGATCCGCCGCGCCACGACGCTGGCTGGCCTGCGCAGCGCCGAGCCGGTGGTCGTCTGGCGCAAGCCCGAGAGCGGCCCCTTTAGCGAGTTAATCTGGGCACCTGAGCTGCACTACATTGACGGACAGTGGGTCATCTATTTCGCGGCAGCACCGACGCGTGAAATCAAAGAGGGACTGTTTCAGCACCGGATGTATGCGCTGGTGTGTGAGGCGGAAGATCCGCTGCAGGGGGAATGGCAGCCCTGCCGCCGGGTCTTCAGCCAGTTCGACAGCTTCTCACTGGATGCCACCCACTTCGTGCATCAGGGTAAAAACTGGTATCTCTGGGCGCAGAAAGATCCATTGATTCCCGGCAACTCTAACCTCTATCTGGCTGAGCTGCTTAATCCCTGGACGCTGAAAGGCACGCCGGTGATGCTGAGCCGGCCAGAATATGAGTGGGAGTGCGCAGGCTTTAGCGTTAATGAAGGACCGGCGGTTATCCGTCACGGGGAGCGGCTGTTTGTGACCTACTCCGCCAGCGCCACCGATGAGAATTACTGTCTGGGAATACTGTCGATTGCTGCTGATGCCGATCCGCTTGATGTCGCCGCATGGCAAAAGTCTGCACGGCCGGTATTTGTCTCCAGCTGGGACAACCATCAGTATGGGCCGGGTCACAACAGTTTTACTCAGGATGAGGCGGGACGCGACGTGCTGGTGTACCACGCGCGTAACTACACTGAAATTGAAGGCGATCCGTTATGGGATCCTAACCGCCATACCCGACTGAAATATTTCAGCTGGCGGGAAGATGGCACGCCTGATTTCGGCGTGCCACCTGCCGATTACACCAGCGTACCGTAAATCGTCAGCAACGCGACAGCGACCACCAGTACCAGTGAGGTACGCTTCGCTAACGCCACGGCAACCCGTGGCGTTTCGACTTTATCGGTGTGCGGATCGCGTGACAGTGAGAACTGCGCCAGGGTCGTCAGCACCTGATACTGAGAACGATGCCGATCGGTCAGCGAAGCAAACCAGGCGGGCAGCGCTTTTTCGCCATGACCCAGCAAGGCGTAAGCCACACCCGCCAGCCGCACCGGGATCCAGTCGAGAAGATGCAGAATGGCATCCACGCCAGATTGTGAACGCGCCATCGGTGTTCCGTGCTTTGCCAGCCAGCCTTGCCAGGCCCGCAGAAAAGCGTAACCCACCAGCAGCACTGGCCCCCATGGGCCGCCCACCACCAGCCAGAACATCGGCGCGAGATAGAAACGGAAGTTTATCCAGATCAGGGCATTCTGCAGTTCACGCAGGAACTCGCGCTCGCTGCATTCCACCGGCACGCCATGGATCAACGTCAGTTCAGCCGCCATTGCCTGATGCGCAGCATCGTCGTCATGACTGGCCGCTTTCAGGTAGCTGTGGTAGTGCTGCCGCACCGACCCGGCACCGATACAGAGCAGTCCGGCAACGATCCAGAACAGGAGTTGCAGCACGCCAAACAGCAGCCCTTTCAGACTCCAGACCACCAGCGCGGTCAGCGCCATCGCCAGCACGGTCATCAGCAGGGTGCGCATCATTGAGAAATGGCGGCGCTGGCGAAAGATCGGCTCCAGCCGGTGTTCGAACTGCCAGTGCTCGCCCAGTTTAAACAGGCGCTCCCAGCCTAAAACCAACAACAAGGTAAACAACGTCATACTGACTCCGCAAAAATCAGGATTTTTGCTGCGTTAACAGCTGGTTGTAGTAGTCCCAGTCAAAAGCAGGTCCGGGATCGGTTTTGCGTACCGGTGCGATGTCGCTGTGCCCCGTGATACGTGCAGGCGTTAACGGATAGTGTTGCAGCAGTAATTGCGTCACCTGCTGCAAGGCCCGGTATTGCGCCTCGCTATAAGGCTCACTGTCTGTCCCTTCCAGCTCGATGCCTATGGAGAAGTCGTTGCAGTTTTCACGTCCTTCGAACTGCGAAATGCCTGCATGCCAGGCGCGTTTATCAAAGGGGACATACTGCACGATCTCCCCGTCACGGCGAATCAGGCAGTGTGCCGCCACTTTCAGCGCGGCGATATCCGCAAAATAGGGATGGGCATCGGGCGGTAAGGTGCCGGTGAACAGTTTATCGATCCATGGCCCGCCAAATTCACCGGGTGGCAGGCTGATATTGTGGATAACCAGCAGTGAAGGTGCCTCATTATCAGGGCGCTCATTGTAATGCGTTGACGGCACGTGACGCACACCGGTCAGCCAGCCCTGTTTGATTTTCATCGCGGTTTTCCTTATTTCACCTGGCTGAGAATAGCATGAATAATAAAGGATTCTTGTTTCTTAGTGTGCCGGTCTGATGACATTCACGCACCGCTTGTTAAGGATACTAAACAAAATACGACCAGTCGCTGGAATCGAATGGCGGTTCAGGCTATTGTGACCGCCTCTGTCATTCCCCTTTCTGGAGAAAACGCCTATGTCATCCCGTGGTTATGATCCTGACAGCCGTCGTCAGGCATTGATTAAACGCATTGAAAGTGACATCCCTGATGCCGTTGCGCTGGCGTTAAAAGAGGATCTTGGTGGTGAGATTGATGCTGACCGCGATATTACCGCACAGCTGTTACCTGCCGATACTCAGGCCGATGCGCAGGTCATCACCCGCGAAGCCGGTGTTTTCTGTGGTAAACGCTGGGTTGAAGAGGTGTTTATTCAGCTCGGTTCGCATGCAACCCTGAACTGGCATGTCGAAGATGGTGATCAGATCGAGGCTGACCAGTTGCTGTTTGAAATCGAGGGGCCTGCCCGGCTGCTGCTGACCGCCGAGCGAACGGCGCTTAATTTTGTGCAGACGCTCTCAGGCGTTGCCACCGAAGTCAGCCGCTATGTCGCGCTGCTGGCGGGAAGCCAGACGCAACTGCTGGACACGCGTAAAACCCTGCCCGGACTGCGGACTGCGCTAAAATATGCCGTGTTGTGCGGCGGTGGCAGTAATCATCGGCTGGGCCTCTCTGACGCTTATCTCATCAAAGAGAACCATATTATTGCCAGCGGCTCGATTCGGCAGGCAGTGGAAAGAGCGCAATGGCTGCAGCCCGATGTGCCGGTTGAAGTTGAGGTGGAATCGCTGGAGGAGTTACGCCAGGCGCTGGAAGCCGAAGCCGATATCGTGATGCTGGATAACTTCAGCCTGGAAGCGATGCGTGCCGCCGTCGAACTTAATCAGGGTCGGGCGTTGCTGGAGGTCTCCGGTAACGTCACCGAAACCACCCTGCCACAGATCGCCCTGACCGGCGTGGACTATGTTTCGGTTGGCGCGCTGACCAAGCATGTGCGGGCGCTGGATCTCTCGATGCGCTTTAAACAAAAATAGCCTGCCTCGCCGTCACTCAACACGGCGATTTTGCGAGCCTGCTTACAGCGCAGTTTCAACTGCGCTGTAAGTCTGAAATCTGTTCACATCACGCTTTCCAGTTTGCCCATCTCTGCCTGTCTTTTACTGCCCCCGATTTTTAACCTGTCGCCTTCTTAATACGGAGACGATGTGATGAATTATCAACGTGGATTTACGCTGGTTGAACTGATGATTGTGGTGGGTATTGTGGCAATCTTAAGTGCCATCGGCCTGCCCGCTTATCAAAATTATCTGCAGCGTGCTGCCCTTACTGACATGCTGCAAACCATGGTGCCCTATAAAACCGCAGTTGAGCTTTGCGCCATGGAGCGCGGCGGCCCGACGCAGTGCCAGGCCGGAGAAGCGGGTATTCCTGCCGCCAGAGGATCACGCTATGTCTCGGCACTGAGCGTGACTAACGGGGTCATTACGCTGACCGGCCAGGAGAGCCTGAATGGGCTGAGCGTTGAAATGCTGCCGCTCTGGGACAGCACCGAGGGCGGCATCAGCTGGCAACGCAGCTGCACCAGCAGCAACAATAGCCTGCGCGACAATTGCCTGCAGCAGTTCCGCTTTGCGGATAAAGGAGCCAGCGATGAGCAAGCCTGATGAGGCGATCGCGGCATTATGTCAGCGCTATCGTGCCCTGGTTTTGCACCATGATGCCAGCCAGTTGCGTGTTGCCGTCGCGGAAAGCGTGCCGCCAGGGCTGGCTGAAGCCCTCCATTTTGCCAGCCAGTGTCAGATTGAGATTGAATGCTGGCCGCAGGCACGGCTCGACCAGCTTCAGCACGCTGACACACCGCTGGTGGCACGCGAAGAGACGCCCACAGAATCCGCGATCGAAGCGACACAGCTGATCCTGCATCAGGCGCTGGAGCGTCGCGCCTCAGATATACATATCGAACCCGGCCGTAATGGCCTGCGGGTGCGTCTGCGTATCGACGGCGTATTGCACCCCCTATCTTCCCTGCCCGCCACCCAGCCTGCTGCGCTGCTGGCGCGACTGAAGATCCTCGGCGGACTGGATATCGCCGAACGCCGGTTACCGCAGGATGGTCAGTTCAGTCTGGAGATCGCCGGTAAACCCGCCTCTTTTCGCCTGGCGACCTTACCCATCTACGGTGGTGAGAAAGCGGTGATCCGGCTGTTGCAAAGTGAAAGCGCGGCGCTGTCGCTGGATAAGCTCGGCTTACCCGCCGCGCAGTTGCGCCTGTTCTGCGCCGCGCTGGCGCAGCCGCAAGGGCTGATTCTGGTCACCGGGCCTACCGGCAGCGGCAAGACGTTTACGCTCTATAGCGGACTCAGTGCCCTGAATACGCCGGAAAAAAATCTGTGCAGCGTTGAAGATCCGATTGAGATCCCACTGCCCGGCATTAACCAGACGCAGATCCATGCTAAAAACGGCCTCGATTTTAACCGCGTGCTGCGGGCGCTGCTGAGACAGGATCCGGATGTGATCATGGTAGGAGAGATCCGCGATGCTGAAACGGCGGAGATTGCGGTTAAAGCGGCACAGACCGGACATCTGGTGCTGTCGACTCTGCACACCAACTCCACCGCCGAGACTCTGACCCGTCTGCGACAGATGGGCATTCCCGGTTATCTTCTGGGGTCGGCGCTGAAACTGATTGTTGCTCAGCGTCTGGTTCGACGCCTTTGCCCCTATTGCCGTCAGCCCGCTCAGGCGGTGGCGCACTATCCTGCGGAACTCTGGCCCGGTACCTTGCAAACCTGGCGGGCACCCGGCTGCGACCACTGTTTTTCCGGCTATTTTGGCCGGCTGGCACTGTTTGAACTGCTGCCGATCAATGCCAGGCTGCAAAATGCGATCGCCGCCGAAATGCCGCTGGAGAATCTGCTCAGCCTGGCGAAACAGCAGGGATTACGCACCCTGCTGGTGTCCGGCCTGGAGGCGGTAAGCCGGGGCGATACCTCGCTGGAAGAGATGCAACGGGTGATTGGGCTGGACGATGGCTGATGCGTCTTTATTTCGCTGGCAGGCGGTCGATAGCCAGGGCCAGTTAGTCAGTGGCCAGCTACTGGCTACCGACAGTGATAACCTGCTGCTGATGCTGGCGCAGCGCGATCTTCTGCCGGTGAGCTGGAAGCGAGAAAAAGTGTGGCGTCAGAGTGAATGGAAGTGGCAGCACAAAACCGATCTGATTCGTCAGCTGGCCACCCTGCTCAAAGCGGGACTGCCGCTGGCAGAGAGTCTGGCTTTGCTGGCTGAGGGCCATCCGCATGCAGGCTGGCGTGCTCTGATGCTCGCCCTGCATCATCGGGTACTCAGCGGTGCCCCTTTTTCTCAGGCTTTACGTGAATGGCCGCAGATTTTTCCGGCGCTCTATCCGGCCCTGATGGAAGTGGGCGAACTGACCGGTCAGCTGGATACCTGTTGCAGTGAGCTGGCCCGGCAACAGATTCGGCAGCAGCAGTTATGGCATCAGGTGGCGAAGGCGCTGCGTTATCCTCTGTTCATTCTGCTGGTGGCGATTGCGGTCACCTGCGGCATGCTGCTGTTCGTTCTGCCAGAGTTCGTTGCCGTCTATGACTCCTTTGATGCCCCTCTGCCCGCCTTTACGGCAGCGGTAATGCAGTTATCTGCCGCGCTTCAGGAGTGGGGAGCAGTGTTAGCCATCGGCGTATCGCTGATGCTGGTGGCCTGGCACCAGTTACGACGACGCTCTGCGGGCTGGCAACGCCGTGAGCAGGCGATTTTCCTGCGCATCCCACTGCTATCCGGGTTGTGGCGCGGTACGCAGTTGACGCAGATCTACACCATTCTGAATCTGACACAGCGCGCCGGGTTAACTTTGCTACAGGGACTGGCTGCCGTTGAAGTCACGCTCTCATCATTGCTCTGGCGGGAAGCAATGGCCGGACTGCAGCAGCACATTGCTCAGGGGAATCCTCTGCATCAGGCGCTGATGCATCATCCGCTGTTCACACCATTATGCGGTCAGCTGGTTCGCGTCGGCGAAGAGGCGGGCGCGCTGGATTTGATGCTGGCTCGCCTGGCGGAATGGCATGAGGCAGAAACCCGTGAGCGCGCTGACACACTGGCTGCTTCGCTGGAACCGATGATGATGGTGGTGATTGGCGGCATTGTCGGCACGCTGGTGATTGCGATGTATCTGCCGGTGTTCGGGCTGGGTGATGCGATGCATTAAGGGGCGCAGGCTGCGCCCCGGATAACTATCGGTTGAAAACCCGGTTTTCCTGCTCATTAACCCGGATAAAGGTGGTGCGCTTGGTCAGCTCTTTCAGCCGTTCCGCGCCCACGTAAGTGCAGGCGGAACGCAGTCCCCCCAGAATATCGCGCGCGGTGTCCGCTACCGGGCCACGTAATGGCAGCTTCACCGTTTTACCTTCTGCTGCGCGATATTGCGCGACACCGCCAACGTGACGCTTCATCGCCGATTCGGAACTCATGCCGTAAAACAGCATAAAGCTTTCGCCATTCTCTTCGACCACCTGCCCTTCACACTCATCATGTGCCGCCAGCATGCCACCCAGCATTACGAAGTCGGCACCGCCGCCAAACGCTTTCGCAATATCGCCAGGCACTGAACAGCCGCCATCACTGACAATCTGTCCGCTTAAGCCATGCGCCGCATCGGCACATTCAATTACAGCGGAAAGCTGCGGATAACCCACGCCGGTTTTCACCCGGGTTGTACAGACCGAACCCGGACCAATACCGACTTTGACGATATCTGCGCCAGAGAGAATCAGCTCTTCCACCATTTCGCCCGTTACCACGTTACCGGCACAGATAGTTTTAGCCGGGAAGGTTTCACGGGCACGCTGCAGAAAATCAACAAAATGCTGAGAGTAGCCGTTGGCCACATCGATGCAGATAAACTGCAGATCGTCTGACAGCGCCATAATCGCGACCAGTTTGTTGAGATCGGCCTCCGAGGTGCCGGTTGAAACCATCACATGTTGCAATACCGTCGCGGGAACACGCTGAATAAACGCGCGCCACTCATCTACGCTGTAATGCTTATGGACGGCTGTAAGGATATTGAAGCTGGCCAGCGCCTCAGCCATTGAAAATGTGCCGACGGTATCCATGTTGGCGGCGATAATCGGTACGCCGCTCCAGCTCAGGCCCGAATGTCTGAAGGTAAAGCTGCGTTCCAGCTCAACCTGTGAGCGGCTTTGCAGCGTGGAGCGTTTGGGGCGGATTAAGACATCTTTAAAGCCCAGTTTTAAATCTTCTTCAATACGCATAAACAGTGTCCTGGTAAGTGGCAATGAATCGTCGTTCACGAAGTAAGCACAGCTCCAGTGACGTTATGATACGCGCCTCTCGCTGCGCGACAAGACTGCGATTTTCACTTTATTTACGCTACAATCCGTTAAATTTCATTGTGCTTTATCGGTGTGATCTGACGCGCATTTTTGCGTTTTTTATTCAGATCATTACCCTGAAGCCCTGTCGAACAGAGAAGTCAGGTGAGAAACATGCCCTATATCGTCGCGCTTACAGGGGGGATCGGCAGTGGTAAAAGTACGATTGCCCAGGCATTCGCAGCGTCTGGTGTGGAAATTATTGATGCTGACCTGATAGCACGTGAAGTTGTCGAACCCGGCACACCCGCTTTGCAGGCCATTCAGGCGCGCTATGGCACGTCGATAGTGACTGATCAGGGGAAGCTTGATCGTAGCCGACTTCGCGACATTATTTTTCAGCAGCCGGAAGAGAAAAGCTGGTTAAACGCGCTGCTGCATCCACTGATTAATGCCCGGACGCGTCAGTTGATCGCCGAAGCCACCACACCTTATGTGCTCTGGGTGGTGCCGCTACTGGTGGAAAATCAGTTACAGCACCAGGCTGATCGGGTACTGGTGGTGGATGTTGATGAGGCAACGCAGTTAGCGCGCACCCGGCAGCGTGATCATCTTTCCGTCGCCCAGGCGAAACGCATTCTTGCCGCACAGGCGACGCGCCAGCAGCGCCTCGCCTGTGCCGATGACATTATTGATAACAGTGGCGAGCCCGACGACGCCTTGCCGCAGGTTGCCGAACTCCATCAGCGCTATCTCAGGCTGGCGGCAACGAAACAGGATTAATACCATGAGCACACCCGTTCTGTTTGAACACCCACTGAATGAAAAAATGCGAACCTGGTTACGGGTTGAGTTTTTGATCAATCAGTTAGATGAAATTGTCCCACTGGATAAAACCGTTAATGCGCTGACCTTTTTTCGCCTGATTAGCGAGTTGCTCGACATTTTTGAGCGGGGCGATATGCGTACTGAATTGTTAAAAGAGCTGGAGCGTCAGCAGCAAAAGTTACGTGCATGGGCTGATGTGCCAGGTGTTGATATGACGCTGGTTAATGCCCTGCGCGATAAACTCAAAATTCAGTCGACGCAGTTGATGAATGCCCCACGTATGGGCCAGCAACTCCGCGAGGATCGTCTGATTGCCCTGGTGCGGCAGCGCCTGAGCATCCCTGGTGGATGCTGCAGCTTTGATTTGCCGGGCCTCCACATCTGGCTCCATCTGCCGCAGGAAGCACGCGATGCGCAGGTCGAAGCCTGGATGCAGACGCTGGAGCCACTGCATCATGCGCTAGCGATGATACTGGATCTAATCCGCCAGTCCGGCGCGTTTCATGTGCAGACCAGCCTTAATGGTTTTTATCAGGATAATGCCGAAGGCGCCGATCTGCTGCGACTGCAGTTGTCGCTGGAGGATGCGCTCTATCCACAGGTGTCCGGACATAAAAGCCGCTACGCCATTCGTTTTATGCCGCTTGATAGTGAGCGCGGTGAAGTTCCGGCCCGCCTTAATTTTCAACTGGCCTGTTGTTAGAGGTAAAAAATGCAGCAAGAAGTGATGACCGTTGCCTGTCCGCAGTGCGGCAAAGATGTGATCTGGGATGAGCTCAGCCCGTGGCGCCCCTTTTGCAGTAAGCGCTGCCAGCTCATTGATTTAGGTGAGTGGGCCGCAGAAGAGAAACGTATTCCCAGCCGCGACGATATGAACGACAGTGACAACTGGAGTGAAGAGGATCGCTGATAGCCGAACCGGATGGGGCGCGCCGCCCCATCCGCTCAGAGTTCGCCGGTGATCAGACGCGCAATCAGCTGATGATTTGCGGGCGGAAACTCCTCAGCCACCAGCGCATGCTGATCAACCCAACGCTGCGGCTGGCCCTCTTTGCCCCACGGCTCGCCTTTCCACCCTTCAACCAGAAAGAAATGCAGCGTCACGCGCAGATCGTCATAGCTATGGTCTGCATGACCAATCGGGCGTGCCTGGGTGACCTCAATCCCGGTCTCTTCCTGAAGTTCCCTTATCAGTCCCTGTTCGGCGCTTTCGCCCGCTTCAATTTTACCGCCAGGAAACTCCCACTTGTTCGCCATGTAAGAGGTCGCCGCGCGCTGGGCAAGAAAAATTTGTTTACTGGCATTGCGAATGATGCCAACTGCAACCTGCAGGTGCTTCATGGAGACTATCCGGTAGTAATGGGTGAATGAAGCCTGATTTTAGAGCATGCCGTAGCGGATGTTAACCGCTTTAGCTCAACGGAGTCGCTGTTGCCTGGGTGGCAGAGGCCATAAAAAAAGGAGCCAGCGGCTCCTTTTTTATTAGCATTCAGTCTCAGGCGATACGGCCATGACACTGCTTGTACTTTTTACCGGAACCGCATGGGCAGGGATCGTTACGGCCGACTTTGCGTTCGCCACTCTGCTCCGCCACAGGCTCTGCTGCTGCCAGCAGATCCTCTTCAACATGGCTCAGCTGCTGTTGCTGTGCCAGACGTTCAGCTTCTTCGCGACGTTGTTGCTCCATCGCTTCAACTTCTTCTGGCATGCGCACCTGGACTTTGCTCAGCGTACTGATCACTTCATATTTCAGTGATTCAAGCATAGCGGCGAACATGGCGAAGGATTCACGCTTGTACTCCTGCTTCGGATCTTTCTGCGCATAGCCGCGCAGATGGATGCCCTGACGCAGATAGTCCATCGCGGCCAGATGCTCTTTCCACAGCGAATCCAGCGTCTGAAGCATTACGCCTTTTTCGAAGTTGCGCATCATCTCTGCGCCAACGATCTCTTCTTTCTCAGCGTAACTTTCCATGGCATGGGTCATGATGCGCTCACGCAGCACTTCTTCATGCAGGTCAGGCTCTTTATCCAGCCACTCTGCAATCGGCAGGTTCAGATCGAAGTCAGTACGCAGACGCTCTTCCAGGCCTGGCACATCCCACATCTCCTCCAGCGACTGCGGTGGAATGTAAGTATCGATGGTGACTTTGTAGACGTCGTGGCGAATGCTGTTGATAGTTTCGCTAACGTCAGACACATCCAGCAGCTCATTACGCTGACTGTAGATGGCGCGACGCTGGTCATTAGCCACATCATCATATTCCAGCAGCTGCTTACGAATATCGAAGTTACGGCTTTCAACTTTGCGCTGGGCATTGGCAATCGCTTTGGTGACCCACGGATGCTCAATCGCTTCGCCTGGCTTCATGCCCAGTTTACGCATCATATTCGAGACGCGGTCTGAGGCAAAAATACGCATCAGCGCATCTTCCATTGAGAGGTAGAAGCGAGAAGAACCGGCGTCACCCTGACGACCTGCACGACCACGCAGCTGGTTGTCAATACGACGCGATTCGTGACGCTCAGTCCCGACGATGTGCAAGCCACCTGACGCCAGTACCGCATCATGACGAATCTGCCATGCCGCTTTAATCTCTTCGATTTGCGCTTCAGTTGGCTCTTCCAGTTCGGCCACTTCAGCGTGCCAGCTGCCGCCCAGCATAATATCCGTCCCACGTCCGGCCATGTTGGTGGCGATAGTGACCGCACCTGGCTGACCGGCCTGCGCCACGATATCCGCTTCGCGGGCGTGGAATTTAGCGTTCAGGACGTTATGTTTGATACCGGCGCGAGTCAGTTCGTTAGAGACCACTTCTGATTTCTCAATCGAGATGGTCCCCACCAGCACCGGCTGACCATTGGCGGTACGCTCACGGATATCTTCGATAATGGCATCGATCTTCTCTTTCTCGGTCATGTAGACCAGGTCAGCCAGATCTTTACGCACCATCGGACGGTTGGTCGGCACGACAATGGTGTCGAGCTTATAAATGGAGCTGAATTCAAATGCTTCGGTATCAGCGGTACCGGTCATACCGGCCAGCTTCTCGTAAATACGGAAGTAGTTCTGGAAGGTGATAGAGGCCAGCGTCTGGTTCTCGTTCTGGATCTCAACGCCTTCTTTCGCTTCAATCGCCTGATGCAGACCATCAGACCAGCGACGACCCTGCATGGTACGGCCGGTGTGCTCATCAACAATCACCACTTCGCCATCTTTCACGATGTAATCCACATCGCGGGTGAAGAGTGCGTGCGCACGCAGTGCAGCAGTGACATGGTGCATCAGCATGATGTTGGTCGGAGAGTAGAGTGACTCGCCCGCTTCCATGATGCCCTGGCTGACCAGCAGCTCTTCCACTTTGACCAGACCGCGCTCAGACATGTGAGCCTGACGCGCTTTTTCATCGACCCAGAAGTCGCCTTCACCCTGATGGGTTTCGGTATCTTCTTTATCCTGGCGAACCAGATGAGGGATGATCTTGTTCACTTTGGTGTAAAGCTCAGAACTGTCTTCTGCCGGACCAGAGATGATCAGCGGCGTACGCGCTTCATCGATCAGGATGGAGTCGACCTCATCCACCAGCGCATAGTGCAGTTTACGCTGTACACGCTCTTCCGGGCTGAAAGCCATGTTGTCGCGCAGGTAGTCGAAGCCATATTCGTTATTGGTACCGTAGGTGATGTCTGCTGCGTAAGCTTCACGCTTTGCCACCGCCGGCAGGCCCGACATGTTGATACCAATGGTTAAACCCAGGAACTCAAACAGCGGACGGTTGTTCTCCGCATCACGCTGTGCCAGATAATCGTTGACGGTAACCACGTGAACGCCTTTGCCGGACAGCGCATTCAGGTAGGCTGGCAGCGTTGCGGTCAGCGTTTTACCTTCACCGGTTCGCATCTCAGCGATGCAGCGATCGTTCAGCACCATGCCACCGATCAGCTGCACGTCGAAGTGACGCATCCCGAACACGCGTTTACTCGCTTCACGCACGGTTGCGAACGCTTCCGGGATCAGGCTTTCCAGCGATTCACCTTTTTTCAGGCGTTCGCGGAACAGATCAGTTTTCGCTTTCAGTTCATCATCAGAGAGCTTCTCAAAATCGGGCTCCATCTTATTGATGACGTCCACCACTTTACGCATACGACGCAGGGTACGATCGTTACTGCTACCAAAAACCTTGGTCAATATTTTGCTAAACATAATAAATATATTCTCAATTCAGCCGGAGTATTCCGGACTGCGAAATCTAAACAGAGTGAGTAAAACCAAAAATATTAGCAGAACAATCGGGCGGGTCCGGCGCGTATGCCATGCACGCTGGCATGCCATTCTACCCATGAGCGGGTAACGGCCATGAAAAGAGGCGGCGTAGTGATCTGCTGCGGTGCAGTGTGCAGCGCAGAATGTGATGTCAGTAAACTATGCAGT
The DNA here is from genome assembly GCF_982223955.1 of Pantoea sp. E956-1. Lineage (NCBI taxonomy): Bacteria > Pseudomonadati > Pseudomonadota > Gammaproteobacteria > Enterobacterales > Erwiniaceae > Pantoea > Pantoea sp. E956-1. The sequence continues at coordinate 115,377 of NZ_CEUYZP010000008.1, forward strand.
GAGTCGATCAGCGCCAGCTTTTGTGCCGCCAGCGGTAATGTCTGTTGCTCCGCCTGCGCCTGGGGCGCCAGCGTGAAAGAGAGATGACGAATAACGGTGCGGATGGCGTGCTGATGCCAGTAATCCACGCTGAAGCTCGGGCGTCGGGATGCTTCCTGCAGCCGGATCAGGTGATCAAAGCGTGTGGCATTGCCCAGAAAGAGGCTGCTGGCCGGAGATTCAGACGACGCGTTGAGTTCGGAGCTTTGCGCACAGGCTGGCAGGCCAAAGCTGGCCGCTACCATCCCTAACAGGAGATGAGGCCAGAAATAGCGTCTACCTAATTGTCGCCAGCGCAGAAGAATCCCGATCACAACCTTTCCATCGCGCATGCTCTGTTGCGCTCTTGTTTTCTGGTACCCGCCGCGAGCCGCAACGGATTTCGGCCTGTAAAAGCGCCACAGATAGTATCATTAATGTGGGGCATCCACACCTGGGATTAAAGTGATGGCGAGAGAAAACGCGCGTGATTGTTCAGCATTTCAGCAGAACAGACAACGTGTTGCGAGCCAGGTCGCAGTCATCAGACGTGTGATAAGAGGCAATAAAAAACGGCTGGTGCCGCTGACCGGAGAGGGTGTCAGCATAACCAGCCGTTTCACGTTCCGGGGTAATTAAGCCAGAACCAGATTCGGTGCTTTGAATGCCAGCGGCAGTTCAGCTTCGTCTTCGAAGGTTGCCCATTCCCAAGCTTCCTGCTTAGCCAGAACCGCTTGCAGCAGCTTGTTGTTCAGCGCGTGGCCCGATTTGAACGCAGTGAATGCGCCAATGATGTTGTGACCACACATAAACAAGTCGCCAATCGCGTCCAGCATTTTGTGACGGACAAACTCGTCCTCAAAACGCAGGCCTTCTTCATTCAGTACGCGGAAATCATCCAGACCTATCGCACAATCTAAGCTACCGCCCAGGCACAGGCCTTTAGACTGCAGATATTCGATTTCACGCATAAAGCCAAATGTACGCGCCCGGCTGATTTGACGAACAAAGGCGTCAGCAGAGAAGTTCATCGCATAACGCTGTGAGCTGGAATCGATGGCCGGGTGTTTGAAGTCGATGGTGAAATCGAGCGAGAAGCCGTTAAACGGTTTGATCTCGGCCCATTTGTCACCCTCTTCCACACGCACGGTCTGCTTAACACGCACAAATTTCTTCGCGCTGTTGAGCTGCTCGATGCCCGCATCCATCAGCAGATAGATAAACGGTGCTGCGCTGCCATCCATGATCGGGATTTCTGGTGCATCAACTTCAACAATAATGTTGTCGATACCCAGACCCGCCAGGGCGGCATTGAGGTGTTCAACCGTTGAAATACGCACGCCTTCATCATTCACCAGGCAGGTACTCAGCATGGTGTCGCGCACGTATTTTGCATCAGCCGGAAAATCTACCGGTGGATTCAAGTCGGTGCGACGATAGATGACCCCGGTATTAGCCGACGCAGGGCGTAATGTCAGGGTGACTTTTTTGCCGGTATGTAAACCGACACCTGTCGCCTGAACAATACGTTTTAATGTCCTTTGTTTGATCATCGTATTATCTCGCAATATCACCTGTCCGACCGCCAGTATACTTTACCAGCGGACAGAGACTTTAGCACAAAGAGCGGAGAAACCTAATTATAGGGTTAATCCTAATCGGCCTGCTTACGTAAAAAGGCCGGAATATCAAGATAATCGGGCTCTTTGTTCGACTGCGCAGCCTGGTCGTTAACGACTTTGGCAGCAGGTTTCTGCTCCTGCGGCAGCGGTGACATACCGTGCTGCTGATAGCGATGATCCATCACTGGCTGACTGGCTGGCTTGTTGGTCACCAGGGTGATTTCAGGACGCTTGTCCATGCCGATACCGGTTGCCACCACAGTGACGCGCAGTTCGTCATTCATTTCCGGATCCAGCGAGGTACCGATTACCACGGTCGCGTTGTCAGAGGCGAAGGCGCGGATAGTGTTACCCACGGTCTCGAACTCATCCAGACGCAGGTCGAAGCCCGCCGTAATGTTGACCAGCACGCCACGCGCACCAGAAAGGTCGATATCTTCCAGCAGTGGGCTGGAGATCGCCATTTCAGCCGCTTCTTCCGCACGATCTTCACCGCATGCAACGCCTGAACCCATCATCGCATAGCCCATTTCGGACATAACGGTACGCACGTCAGCAAAGTCGACGTTCATCAGGCCTGGACGGGTGATCAGCTCAGCGATACCCTGAACGGCGCCTTTCAGCACATCGTTGGCAGCACCAAACGCATCCAGCAGTGAGATACCACGGCCAAGCACTTTCAGCAGCTTGTCGTTTGGAATGGTGATCAGTGAATCGACATGCTTAGAGAGTTCAGCGATGCCCTGCTCGGCAAACGCCATGCGCTTTTTGCCTTCGAAGTTGAATGGCTTGGTGACAACCGCCACCGTCAGGATACCCAGCTCCTTCGCCACTTCAGCCACGACAGGAGCTGCACCGGTACCGGTACCGCCACCCATACCTGCTGCGATGAACACCATGTCTGCCCCTTCCAGCGCAGAACGCAGTGCTTCGCGATCTTCTTCTGCAGAGTTACGGCCCACTTCCGGGTTCGCACCCGCACCCAGACCTTTGGTAATGTTATTACCGATCTGAATGGTCTGGCCGACAGCTGTTTTACGCAGCGCTTGCGCGTCGGTATTCACAGCAAAGAATTCCACACCTTCGATACGCTCGCGTACCATGTGCTCTACGGCGTTACCGCCGCCGCCACCGACGCCGATGACTTTAATCACCGCGTCGTTGGTTAATTCCATAGGTTCAAACATGATTTCTCTCCGTTATGTGCCTGTCGCCTGGAGATCACTAAAGAAAACAGCATGATCCCCTTTCACAAAAATTAAAACTCTTTTTTTAACCAACTGTTAATACGCTTGAACCAGTTACCTACTGAAACCCGTTTTTCGGTCTCTGCATCACCGTTCATGTGCGACTCTTTGCCGTAATGCAACAGTCCCACGGCAGTGGAGTAGTACGATTCCTGCGCATAGTCAGTCAGGCCGGTAATATTCAGCGGCTGTCCGATACGCACCTGCGTATGGAATACGCGTTGCGCACAGGCCGCCAGTCCTTCGATTTGCGCTGCACCACCGGTCAGGACAATGCCTGCGGCTAGGTGATGCTTCACGCCCTGCTGACGCAGTTGTTCCTGTAACTGCAGAATCTCGTCATTGACCAGATTCAAAAGTTCGGTGTAACGCGGCTCAATCACTTCAGCCAGCGTCTGACGTTGCAGACTACGTGGTGGACGTCCGCCCACACTCGGCACCTCAACGTTCTCATCTTTGCCAACAATCGAACCCAGCGCGCAACCATGGCGCACTTTGATCGCCTCAGCATCCGTTGGCGGTGTGCCAAACGCATAGGCGATATCGCTGGTGACGACATTGCCTGCATACGGAATAACCTTAGTGTGCCGTAAAGCGCCGCCGGTATATACGGCTATGTCCATTGTACCGCCACCAATATCGACAACACATACGCCCAGCTCACGTTCGTCTTCAGTCAGAACGGCAAAACTGGAGGCGAGACCGGCAAAAATCAGCTGATCCACTTTCAGCCCGCAACGCTCAACGGCTTTAACGATGTTCTTCGCCATGTCGTTGTGGCAGGTGATCAGATGCACTTTCGCCTGCATACGCACGCCGGAAAGCCCGACCGGATTTTTAATCCCTTCCTGATAGTCAATGGCGTACTCCTGAGGAATGACGTGCAGGATGCGATGCTCGTCACGTACTCTCACCGATTTGGCGGTGTGTACGACGTTCTCTACATCATCCTGAGTCACTTCCTCTTCGGAAATCGGAACCATCCCGATTTCGTTCTGACAACTAATATGTTTGCCCGATAAAGCAAGGTAGACGGAGGAGATCTGGCAATCTGCCATCAGCTCAGCCTGATCGATGGCGCGCTGAACGCATTTCACCACCGACTCAAGGTCGTTTACGCCACCTTTATCCATACCGCGAGACGGGCAGCTGCCCACCCCAATAATGTTGACCATACCATCGGGCAGAACTTCCCCAACCAAGGCGGCAACCTTTGCAGTGCCGATTTCGAGTCCAACTACCAGTTTTCTGTCCGTTGCCTTGATCATTGTTGTTTAGCCTGTGCCTGGTTCTGTTGCTGATTACTGTCCTGTGGCTCCATCACGATCGGTGTCCAGCCAACAGAAGCGCCAGAGTCGTATCGTAAATCCACGTAGCTGATACGTTTGCTCTCGTTCTGACCTTGCTGTTGCAGCACCGGGTAGAGCTCAATAAAGCGATTCAGTCGTTTCATGGTGTCGCTGCGGCCCAGTTCGATGCGAACATCGTCGCTGGTGACCAGTTGCCATGAACGCCGCGCCGTCATCGACGCCACCTTCAGAGTAAACTTTCGGGCTTTCAGCACATCATCCATGCTGTGATAGCCCGCCAGGACCTCTTTCTCACTCCCTTCCGGCCCGTACAACATCGGCATTGTCTCTTTGCCGACATGACTGGCGGGTACGCTGAAGGAGACACCCTCAGCATCCACCATATGCAAATCGTTCCAGCGCGCCACCGGTGTGTACTCCACAAGGTGGATCTTCAGTTCGTCCGGCCACTGCTTACGCACGCTGACCTGCTTAATCCACGGCAGCCGCTCAATCTGCTGCTGCAGGATGTCCACATCCTGAGACATAAACGTACCAGGCGGACCCAGCGACAAAATCGCCTGACGAATATCATCGTGTGTGGTGTAGTGCGTCTGTCCTGTCACCACCAGTTTTGACAATGGCAGCCGGGACGCATCGTTCATCCACTTCAGTACCACCAGCCCGCCGGCTACCATAATCCCGATGACGATCAGCAGAAAAACAATGCCGAACAGTCGGGCACCGTTACTGCGCCCGGTGCGAATACGCTCCTGCGGTTCACGGTTTCGAACTCTCATCGCCGCCTGTGACATATCAGTCGGCCAGCTCCAGAATATGGGCAACCAGCTGCGGGAAGCTCATGCCCGCCTGTTTCGCTGCCATTGGCACCAGACTGTGGCTGGTCATGCCCGGTGAGGTATTGGCTTCCAGTAACTGAAAGCGCCCTTCCCCATCGGTCATCACATCAACCCGTCCCCAGCCGCGACATCCCAGCGCACGCCAGGCCGCCAGTACCAGCTGCTGTAATTCCGCTTCACGTTCAGCGCTTAAATCGGCCGGACAGACGTACTGAGTATCGTCAGAAATGTATTTAGCTTCATAGTCATAGAACTCGCTGGCGCTCTTTATTTCAATCGAGGGCAGAATACGATCGCCCACAATCGCGACGGTATACTCCGCGCCGCTAAGAAACGCCTCGACCAGCACGTCATTGTCATACTTAAACGCCATCTCCAGTGCCGCCGGCAGCGCGCTCAGATCGTTAACCCGACTGATGCCCACACTGGAGCCTTCACAGGCTGGCTTCACAAATAGTGGCAGGCCAAGCGCCGCTATTGCCGCGTTATTTTCAGCGTCCAGACCGGCATCAAACTGCTGGCGCGTCAGCCAGACAAACTTTCCTGACGGTAAACCGCGTCCCTGCCACAGCAGCTTGGTACGCAGCTTATCCATGGTCACGGCCGATGCCATCACACCGCTCCCGGTATACGGCAGTTGCAGGAACTCCAGCACCGCCTGCAGTGTGCCATCTTCTCCGCCCCGGCCATGCAGCGCGATAAAGGCTTTGGTAAAGCCCTGATCTTTCAGCGTCAGTACAGAGACATCACGGGTATCGATGCCATGCGCATCAATGCCCATTTCCCGTAATCCGGCGAGGACGGCCTGACCCGAGTTCAGCGAAACCTCGCGCTCTGCCGAGGTGCCGCCCATTAATACTGCAACTTTATCCGCCATGACGATCCTCCGCTTTGCGTTCCGGCTGGAGCTTAGTATCAGCCAGCTTGCGGGCTACCTTGCCGACGTTACCGGCTCCCTGCACCAGAATCAGGTCATTGCCCGACAGCAGCGGTGCCAGCATCTCTGGCAGCGCGTCATGTTCTGGCACCAGAATCGGATCCACCTTGCCGCGATGACGAATCGCACGGCACAGTGAACGGCTGTCAGCACCCGGAATGGCGGTTTCACCGGCCGGGTAAACATCCAGCATCAGCAACACATCCACATGCGACAGTACGTTGGCGAAATCATCAAACAGATCGCGGGTACGGCTGTAACGGTGCGGCTGAAACACCATCACCAGTTTTTTATCCGGCCAGCCTGCGCGCGCGGCTTTAATTGTCGCGTCCACTTCGGTGGGATGATGACCGTAATCATCAACCAGCATCGCGGTGCCCGGCTGTCCATTGACCGGCTCTGTCGGGAATTCACCCAGCAGATCAAAGCGACGGCCCGTGCCCTGGAAACTTTCCAGCGCCGCCAGGATAGCATTGTCTTCAATGCCCTCTTCACTGGCGACGGCGACGGCGGCTGCCGCATTCAGGGCGTTGTGGCGACCCGGCGCGTTCAGCGTAATCTGCAGCGGTGCTTTATCCTGCCGGATCAAGGTGAAATGCCCCTGCGCGCCACTCTGTTCATAATTTTCAATGCGCAGGTCAGCATCATCACTGAAACCGTACGTGGTGATATGGCGTCCCACGCGTGGGATCAGGTCACGAATAACCGCATCATCCACACACATCACCGCACGACCGTAAAACGGCAGGTTGTGCAGGAAGTTAATAAACGTCTGCTTCAGGTTCTCAAAATCGCCCTGATAGGTGTCCATATGGTCAGCTTCGATGTTGGTCACAATCGCCACCATCGGCTGCAGATGCAGGAACGACGCATCGCTCTCATCCGCTTCTGCAATCAGATACCGACTGTGGCCCAGACGGGCATGGGTGCCTGCTGCTTTGACCAGTCCGCCGTTAACAAAGGTCGGATCGAGACCCGCTTCCGCATAAATACTCGACACCATCGCCGTGGTGGTGGTTTTGCCATGGGTACCCGCGACGGCGATGCCGTGACGGAAACGCATCAGTTCCGCCAGCATCTCCGCGCGACGGATCACCGGGATACGCTGTTCACGTGCCGCCACCAGTTCAGGGTTATCCTGCGAAACGGCGCTGGAAACCACTACGACGCTGGCATCGGTCACGTTTTCGGGGCGATGGTTAAAATAAATGGTGGCACCCAGCGCAATCAGGTTCTGCGTCACCGGGTTTGGGGCCAGATCAGAACCGCTGATATGGTAGCCTTCATTTGCTAACACTTCGGCAATACCGCCCATGCCAGCACCGCCGATGCCGACAAAGTGGATGTGCCGGACGCGACGCATCTCGGGCACGATAGAACGCAGTTTTGCCAATTGTTGTGTATTCATCGCTCTCAGTTACCTGCTATTTCAGTTTGTACCCAGTCCGGGTACAGGTCAGACGCGCTGACCGGAATGATTACTTTGCGGCGCGAGCCACTTCCTGAGCGACCCGTTCAGTCGCATCGGGGATCGCCACCTGACGGGCCTGCTCAGCCATCGTCAGCAGTGTTGCGCGATCCCAGTGGCGTAGCTGATCCGCTACAGCCTCCGCAATAAATTGCGGCTGCTCAAAAATTCTGGCAGCGCCCGCTTTCTCCAGCGGCAGCGCGTTCCAGTACTGCTGGCGATCTTTGTGCTGAAATGGCACGAAAATCGCCGGTAAACCAGCGGCAGCGACTTCGCTCACGGTTAACGCGCCGGAGCGGCACACCACTACATCAGCCCAGGCGTAGGCGGCAGCCATGTCATCAATAAACTCGGTCACCTTGTGCTGCGTCTGCCCGAGCTGCTGATAAGCTTTCTCTGTTTCGGGCAACGACCCTTTACCGGTCTGATGCCACAGGGTGATCTCATCACCCACCAGCGCGGCAACCTGCGGCAGCGTCTGGTTCAGTATCCGCGCACCCTGACTGCCACCGATCACCAGCACCCGTATCGGGCCATGACGATCCGCCAGACGTTGCGCGGGTAAAGGCAGTGCCAGTACATCAGTGCGAACCGGATTTCCCACTACATCGGCGGCGGGAAAGGCGCCCGGAAACGCCTGCAGTACTTTAGTGGCGATTTTCGCCAGCCATTTGTTGGTCAGCCCGGCAATGCCGTTCTGCTCATGCAGCACCACCGGAATACCGCAGCTCCAGGCCGCTAAGCCGCCAGGACCGGACACGTATCCACCCATGCCCAGCACCACATCCGGCTGCCAGGCCTTCATGATGCGACGGGCCTGACGCCATGCATTAAAGATGCGCAGCGGTGCCAGCAGCAATGCTTTCAAGCCTTTCCCGCGTAATCCGCTGATACGGATGAAATCGATGTCGATGCCGTGCTTTGGCACCAGATCGGCTTCCATACGGTCGGCCGTGCCTAACCAGCGGACCTGCCAGCCCTGTTCCATCAGATGATGGGCGACAGCCAGACCGGGAAAGACATGTCCGCCGGTTCCGCCTGCCATCACCATCAATCGCTTACAGCTCATCGACCACCTCGGGTAAACGCCTGCGCTTTCGCCAGGCGCGTTTCATAATCTATGCGTAATAAAAAGACGATGGCAGTCGACATAATGATCAGACTTGACCCACCGTAACTGATCAGCGGTAAGGTCAGACCTTTGGTCGGTAACATACCGGCTGCTGCACCGACGTTAACCAGCGCCTGAAAGCTAAACCAGACTCCGATTGAACAGGCTAAAAAGCCGGAAAAACGCTGATCCAGTTCCAGAGCACGACGGCCAATCGACATCGCACGAAAAGCGACGAAGAATACCATTAAAAGTGCCATTACCACACCGACGTAGCCGAGTTCTTCCCCGATGATGGCGAAAATAAAGTCGGTATGCGCTTCAGGCAGATATTCCAGCTTTTGCACGGAGTTACCGAGCCCCTGGCCCCAGAATTCACCGCGACCAAATGCCATCAGTGACTGTGTCAACTGATAGCCGCTTCCAAACGGATCTTCCCACGGATTCCAGAACGAGGTGACACGGCGCATACGGTAGGGTTCTGCAATGATCAGCAGGATCACCGCAAAGATGCCGGAACCGATGATTGCCAGGAACTGCCACAGTTTGGCCCCCGCCAGGAACAGCATCGCCAGGGTCGTCACAAACAGCACAACCACCGTACCGAGATCCGGCTGCGCCAGCAGTAACACGGCCAGCACCACCATCACGCCCATCGGCTTACAGAAGCCCCAGAAGTTGTTACGCACCTCTTCCACTTTGCGCACCAGATAACTGGCGAGATAGCAGAACAGAGAGAGCTTCGACAGCTCTGCAGGCTGAATACGCAGCGGACCCAGCGCGATCCAGCGCGATGCACCGTTGACCGAGCTACCGACCACCAGAACAATCAGCAGCATCGCGACCGTGACCATCAGCATCACGTTGCTGTAGCGCTGCCAGAAATCCATCGGCACCCGCAGCGTGACCAGCGCCATACATACAGCCAGCACGATGTAGAAGGCATCGCGCTTGGCAAAATAAAAGAGATCGTCATTCAGACGCTGACCCACCGGCATTGACGCTGACGTCACCATCACAAAACCAATCACCGCCAGGCCCAGCGTCAGCCATAGCAGTGTGCGGTCATAAAGCACCAGCGAAGAGTCATCACTTTCGCGTGCGCCCATGACCCAGTCTTTCAGGCGTCCTGAGAAATATCCCGCCAGTCCGGCGCCAGGAATACGCATCAGCTCAGCTCCTTCGCCAGTTGCGCGAACTGCTCACCGCGCTGCTCAAAGTTACGGAACTGATCAAGGCTGGCGCAGGCAGGCGACAGCAGAACCATATCGCCAGCTTTAACCTGCGGCGCAATCTGCTCCATCGCCTGGCGCATGGTTTCAGTGCGCACGGCGATCTCCGGACGCAGCGCCGCCAGCGCATCGCCATCGCGACCAAAGCAGTACAGGCGCACATTGTCGCCCTGCAGCCAGGGGATCAGCGGCGTAAAATCGGCCGACTTACCATCACCGCCCATCAGCAGCCACAGCGTTCCGTTCACCTGCAGGCCATTCAGCGCGGCTTCGGTGCTGCCGACGTTGGTGGCTTTGGAGTCATTGATCCAGCGCACGCCCTGATGCTCATGGACCAGCTGGAAGCGATGCGCCAGACCGTTAAAGTGCGTTAAGGCAGCCAGGCTGGAGGCACGTGGCAGACCCACCGCATCGGCCAGCGCCAGCGCAGCCAGCGCATTGGTGTAGTTGTGCTGTCCCACCATCTTCATTTCGGCCGTGTTCAGGACTTTCTCGCCTTTCACCCGCAGCCAGATACTGCCCTGCTGCTTGTTAAGGTGATAGTCCCCGAAATCGACACCAAAGCTGACGCAGCGGGTGTCCGCGCCGCGTACCGGCATCGTCAGGGCATCATCGGCGTTAACGATGCAGACCTGTGCATTCTCATAGACCCGCAGCTTCGCGGCACGATACTGCTGCATACCCAGCGGATAGCGATCCATATGATCTTCGCTGACGTTAAGTATGGTTGCCGCCGCGGCTTTCAGACTGTGCGTGGTCTCCAGCTGGAAACTGGAGAGTTCCAGCACATAGAGTTGCGCCGGTGACTGCAGCAGACTCAGCGCGGGCAGACCAATATTGCCACCGACGCCCACCTGCCAGCCTGCGGCTTTCGCCATTTCACCCACCAGCGTCGTGACCGTGCTTTTACCGTTGGAGCCGGTGATCGCCACGATCGGCGCCTGCGCCTCGCGGCAAAAGAGCTCAATGTCACCGACAATTTCGATGCCGGCTTCAACGGCTTCGCTGAGAATCGGATGCGCCAGCGCGACGCCAGGGCTGGCAACAATCAGATCGGCCGCCAGCAGCCAGTCACCGTTGATACCGCCCAGATGGCGTTCAACCTGCCCGGGCAATTTATCCAGCCCCGGCGGCGAGACACGGGTGTCCATCATGCGAGGCGTTACGCCCTGCGCTAAAAAGAAATCAACACAGGAGAGCCCGGTGAGGCCCAGCCCGATGATGACCACTTTTCTACCCCGATAGTCAGCCATGATTAACGCACCTTCAGCGTGGCCAGGCCAATCAGCACCAGCATTAGCGAAATAATCCAGAAGCGCACAATGACGCGCGGTTCCGGCCAGCCCTTAAGTTCATAGTGGTGATGGATCGGCGCCATGCGGAAAATACGCTGGCCGCGCAACTTAAACGATCCCACCTGCAGGATCACCGACAGCGTTTCAACCACAAATACGCCGCCCATGATCACCAGTAAAAATTCCTGACGCAGTAACACCGCAATGGTGCCCAGCGCGCCGCCCAGCGCCAGCGAGCCTACATCACCCATAAAGACCTGAGCCGGATAGGTGTTGAACCACAGGAAGCCCAGCCCTGCCCCGACGATGGCGGTACAGACAATCACCAGTTCACCGGCGTGACGCAGATAGGGAATGTGCAGATATTCAGCAAACTTCACGTTACCGGTGGCCCAGGCAACCAGCGCAAAGCCCGCGGCGACAAAGACGGTTGGCATAATTGCCAGCCCATCCAGACCATCGGTCAGATTGACCGCGTTACCCGTTCCGACAATCACAAAGTAGGCCAGCAGCACATAAAACAGACCTAACTGCGGCATGATGTCTTTGAAAAAGGGCACGACCAGTTGGGTCGCGGGGGTATCTTTGCCCGCCGCATAGAGCCCGAACGCGACGCCCAGCGAAATCACCGACATCCAGAAATATTTCCAGCGGGCGATCAGGCCTTTGGTGTCTTTTCGTACTACTTTGCGGTAGTCATCGACAAAGCCGATGATGCCAAAGCCGATTAACACGAACAGCACGCACCAGACATAGGGGTTCGACGGATATGCCCACATCAGCACCGAAATGGTGATGGAGGTGAGAATCATGATGCCGCCCATGGTCGGCGTGCCGCGCTTACTGAAATGCGATTCCGGGCCATCGTTACGGACGACCTGGCCAATCTGTAATTTCTGCAGCCAGGCGATCAGGCGCGGCCCCATCCAGAGAGAGATGAATAACGCGGTCAGCAGGCTGACGATGGCGCGAAACGTCAGATAGGAAAAGACGTTAAATCCCGAATAAAAAGCGACCAGATGCTCGGCCAGCCAAACTAACATGTTCCTTTCTCCTTTAAGTTCTGTACTACCTGCTCCATGGCGGCACTACGTGAACCTTTTATCAGGACGGTAATTTCTGAGTGTTCGGACAACAATTGACGCAAACGTTCAGTCAGCGCCGTCTTATCGCTGAAATGTTCGCCAACTTCACTGCTTTCACTGATGAAATGGCTGAATTTTCCGGTGCTCAGCACGCGATCAATGCCGGCTTCACGTGCCGCCTGGCCGACGTCGCGGTGACAACTTTCGGTCTCTTCACCCAGTTCCGCCATATCACCCGTGACCAGCACCCGGTAACCCGGCATTTCTGACAGGACCTGAACGGCCGCAGTCATCGAACCGACGTTAGCGTTGTAGCTGTCATCCAGCAGCAGCTGATGCGCAGAGAGGCGAACCGGAAACAAGCGACCTGGCACCGACTGCAGGTTTTTCAACCCCTGCTGAACGGCGCTAAGCGGTGCATCTACTGACAGGGCCAGTGCCGTCGCCGCCAGGGCGTTGGCGATGTTATGCCGACCCGGCAATGGCAAGACGATCTCAGCTTCGCCACGCGGCGTTTCCATCACAAAATGGGTGCCGTCCTGCGCAATGCGGATATCACGGGCGGAGAATTCACACTCTGCCGCCTGCGGTGAGAAACGCCACACGGTTTTATCCTGCAGCGTGCTCTGCCAGTTGGGCCAGTCATTGCTCTCCTCGTTCAGAATCGCAATGCCGTGAGCCGGTAAGCCCTGGAAGATCTCGCCTTTTGCTTTAGCGACACCGGCCAGCGAACCAAAGCCTTCCAGATGCGCCGCTGCCAGGTTATTCACCAGCGCGCTTTCGGGTTGAACCAGATCGGTGGTGTAGGCAATTTCGCCCTGATGATTGGCGCCGAGCTCAATGACCGCATACTGATGTTCTGCGGTCAGCCGCAGCAGCGTCATCGGTACGCCATAATCGTTGTTGAGATTACCTGCGGTGTAGAGCGTTTCGCCGCACTGACGCAGAATCGCCGCCGTCATCTCTTTAACCGAGGTTTTGCCGGAGGAGCCGGTCAGCGCTACAACACGGGCGGTCGACTGCTGACGCACCCATGCGCCCAGCCTGCCAAAGGCGAGACGGGTATCCTCAACCACCACCTGTGGCACAGCGACAGGTAAATGCTTACTTACCAGCAGCGCCTGCGCGCCATTCGCAATGGCATCGCCGGCGAAGTCGTGTGCATCGAAACGTTCGCCCACCAGCGCAACAAACAGGCTGCCCGCCGTCACTTTGCGGGTATCGGTGGTTACGTCACTCAGCGTTAAATCGCTGCCGTGCAGCGTGCCGCCGGTGATTTCCGCCAGGGTTTTTAATGAAACCGGAATCATGCAACGCCTCCCAGCAGTGCCGCAACGGTGGCACGATCGGAGTAGTCGAGACGGCGGTTGCCAATGATCTGGTAATCTTCATGGCCTTTGCCCGCCACCAGTACGATATCGTCGGGCTGCGCCTGCATAACGGCGTTAGTGACCGCCTGCGCTCGACCAGAGACCACGCGGGCGCGGCCTGGGTCCAGCAAGCCGGTCAGAATATCTTTTACAATCGCCTGCGGATCTTCGCTGCGCGGATTGTCGTCCGTAATCACCACCACATCCGCATATTGCTCAGCAATCGCGCCCATTAACGGGCGTTTGCCTTTGTCACGGTCACCGCCGCAGCCAAACAGGCACCAGAGTTTTCCTTTGCAGTGCAGGCGTGCCGCTTCCAGCGCTTTTTCCAGCGCATCCGGGGTGTGGGCATAATCCACGACAACCGTCGGTTTTCCTGCGGCGCTGAACACTTCCATACGCCCGTTGACCGGCTGCAACTGCGGTGCAACGCTGATCAGCGTCGCCAGCGGATAATCCAGTGACAGCAGCGTCGCCAGCGCCAGCATCAGATTGCTGACGTTGAAGGCACCCATCAGCGGACTGTCGATTTCGCCGTTGCCCCAGCTGGAGCTGAAACGAATATGTGCGCCGTTATCGTGGTAATCCACCGCATCGGCTTTAAGCCAGCGCCCGTGGCAGCCCGGCTGGAGGTTATCCTCCATGGTGACCGCAACGGCATCAGGTAAGCGCGCCAGCCAGCGACGACCGACTTCGTCATCCGCGTTAAGAATCGCCTGCCCGACCTGATGCTCAGAAAAGAGCAGCCATTTCGCTGACTCATAGCTCTGCATATCACCGTGGTAATCGAGGTGATCGCGACTGAGATTGGTGAAGACCGCCGCGGCAAATGGCAGCGCAGCGACGCGATGCTGAACCAGTCCGTGTGATGAGACTTCCATTGCGGTCAGGGTCGCCCCTTTTTCAGCCAGATCGTGCAGCAGATGCTGAACATCAACCGCTGAACCCGTGGTATTTTCTGCCGCCGCTAAGTGACCTACCAGCCCATTGCCGACGGTACCCATCACCGCGCTGGTCTCACCCAGTCGCGTCGCCCACTGCGCCAGCAACTGGGTGGTGGTGGTTTTACCGTTGGTGCCGGTGACGCCAATCAGCTTCTGTTTTTCGCCCGGCTGCTGATAAAAACGGCCTGCCAGGGCCGAAAGGCGCTGATGCAGCTGCGCCAGATAGATAACCGGTACGCCGTGCATTTCACGGATTTCGCCGTCGGCCGCTTCACCCTCAGCTTCTGCCACCACAGCGGCAACGCCCTGCGCAATTGCCTGCGGAATGAAACGGCGTCCATCAACCTGATGGCCTGCAACAGCGACAAACAGATCGCCAGAAGCCGCAATGCGGCTATCCAGTGTCATGTCACGCAGTGGGCGCGCCGGCGCGCCTGGCACCCAGGGGCCGAGTAAATCGCGCAGGTTACGATCTGTCACTTGATTCCTCACTTCTGTTAGTCACCAGCTCATTCTTGTCATTGGTCGGTAACGCGTCCGGCTCGATGTTCATGGTACGCAGTACGCCACCCATGATGGCTCCAAATACCGGTGCAGAGACCGCTCCGCCGTAATACTTGCCGGCCTGGGGATCGTTGATCACCACCACCAGCGCGAATCGGGGATGACTGGCAGGCGCGACGCCTGCGGTGTAGGCAATGTATTTATTGACGTAGCGTCCGTCCGGCCCGACTTTTTTCGCCGTACCGGTTTTTATCGCAATGCGATAACCCTTAATTGCCGCTTTGACGCCCCCGCCACCGGGCAGCGCCACGCTTTCCATCATGTGCATCACGGTTTTCACCAGTGACTCATCGAAAACGCGTTGTCCCGCGACGGGCGGATCCACTTTGGTGATCGACAGCGGGCGATTAATGCCATAGCTGCCAATCGTTGCGTAGACTCGCGCTAACTGTAACGGCGTTACCATTAGCCCGTAGCCGAAAGAGAAGGTGGCCCTCTCTATGTCAGACCACCGTTGTTTTTTAGGGTATAAGCCACTGCTTTCCCCGACCAGCCCCAAATTGGTCGGTTTGCCCAGTCCAAAGCGCGCGTAAGTTTCTACCAGCGCTGAGGAAGGCATCGCTAACGCCAGACGTGAAACACCGACGTTACTCGACTTCTGTAAAACCCCTGTCAGGGTCAATTCGTTGTAGCGCGCCACATCTTTGATCTCATGACCATTGACGCGGTACGGCACGGTATTCAGGACGCTGTTTTCTCTCACCACACCACGCTGCAGCGCCGTCATCACTACCATCGGCTTCACGGTAGAACCCGGTTCGAAAATGTCGGTGATGGCGCGGTTACGCATCAGATCTTTTGGCGTGTTGCCGAGATTGTTCGGGTTGTAAGCCGGGCTGTTGGCCATCGCCAGCACTTCACCGGTATTGACATCCACCAGCACCGCCGTACCCGATTCCGCTTTGTTAAAGGCGACGGCGTTATTCAGTTCACGGTAAACCAGCGCCTGTAACCGCTCATCAATGCTCAGCGTCAGGTTATGAGCGGCCCGGCTGTCCACCGAAGAGATATCCTCGATGACCCGACCGTACCGATCTTTACGCACCGTCCGCTCTCCGGGTGCACCGGTCAGCCACTTATCAAAGCTTTTCTCGATGCCTTCAATGCCCTGCCCGTCGATGTTGGTAAAGCCAATGAGATGGGAGGTGACCTGTCCGGCAGGATAGTAACGGCGTGACTCTTCGCGCAGATGAATACCGGGAAGTTTGAGTTTTTTGACGTAGTCGCCGATGGCCGGATTGACCTGGCGCGCCAGATAGACAAAGCGGCCTTTGGGATTGGCATTCACGCGGGCGGCCAGTTGATCAAGAGGAATAGAGAGCGCATCGGAAAGCGCCTTCCAGCGGCTGTCCAGCGTCACGCCGCCACCGGCGTGCAACTCTTTGGGATCGGCCCAGATAGCGTTGACCGGCACGCTGACTGCCAGCGGACGTCCGGCGCGATCGCTGATCATGCCGCGTGAGGTGGGCACCGCCTGAACACGCAGCGAGCGCAGATCACCCTCTTTTACCAGCTTGCCAGGATTGATCACCTGCAGCCAGGCCACCCGTGACAGCAATCCACCCAGCGCCAGTAAAATACAGCCGCACAGCAACGCAAAACGCCAGCTTACAAAGCTGGCTTTATCTTCCGGTTTCTTCAATTTCAGCGTTCTGCCTGTGCCGCTCATTCGCTATCTGAGGTCCTTATTTCTGCACCACGATATTTTCTTGTGAAGGATCAACGTGCTGCAACTGCAGCTTCTCGGTGGCGATGCGTTCAACGCGGCTGTGATCGCCCAGCGCATTCTCTTCCAGGATCAGGTTGCGCCACTCGATATCGAGTGCGTCACGCTCCAGCACCAGCTGTTCGCGCTGCGCGGTTAACAGTCGTGTTTTATGGGTGGTGGTCACCACCAGCACGGCAGAAACCACCACAGCGATCAGCAACAGCACCGGAATCTTGCCCTTTCGCAGCAGATCCCCGCCGATAACGGCAGGCAGACTGTGACGCTCATTACCGATCATGCGTCGGTTTTCTCCGCGATACGTAATACCGAGCTGCGCGCGCGTGGGTTCTCAGAGACTTCAGCGTCACCCGGCGACATTTTGCCGAGCAACTTCAGTTCACGCCCACCCAGGGCACGCAGCTGATGTTCAGTCATGGGAATCCCAGGCGGCACCTGCGGCCCGCGACTCTGATCGCGCATAAAGCGCTTCACCAGCCGATCTTCCAGTGAATGGAAGCTGATAACAGAGAGGCGACCCTGCGGGGCCAGCACGTCAACAGCGCCTTTCAGTGCTTTATCGATCTCTTCCAGTTCGCTGTTAATCCAGATACGAATCGCCTGGAAGCTGCGCGTGGCCGGATGCTTAAACTTATCTTTTACCGGCATGGCGATGGAGATCACCTCAGCCAGTTCACGGGTCCGGGTCATCGGCTGTTCGCGATTACGCTCGACAATGGCCCGGGCGATGCGTTTGGCGAATCGCTCTTCGCCGTAGGTCTTCAGGACAAACGCGATATCCGCCTCTTCTGCGTGCAGCAACCATTCCGCGGCGGAGTGCCCGCGCGACGGGTCCATTCGCATATCCAGCGGTCCGTCACGCATAAAGGAGAAGCCACGTTCGGCGTCATCCAGCTGCGGTGATGAAACCCCCAGGTCCAGCAAAATGCCGTCAATCTTTCCGACCAGATCCCGTTCAGAGACATACTCTGCCAGCGCGGAAAAAGGGCCATGAATAATTGAAAAACGCGGGTCGGTGATCTCTGCGGCAGCGGCGATAGCTTGCGGATCACGATCGATGGCGATCAGCTTTCCCTTCTCTCCCAGCTGCGAAAGAATCAGGCGTGAATGGCCACCACGACCAAAAGTGCCGTCGATGTAAATACCGTCTTCCCTGATATTGAGGCCGTTAACCGCCTCATCCAACAGCACGGTGGTATGTTTGAAATTTTCCTGCATAGCTATAGCGACAAGTCCTGCAACCGCTCAGATAAAGGCTCCTGAGCCGACTGTTCTGCGTCAATATCGTCCCTGACTTGTTGATACCAGGTCTGTTCATCCCACAGCTCAAATTTATTGAACTGTCCAACCAGCATCACTTCTTTGGTTAATTTTGCATGCTGCCGAAGCGTATTCGCCAGCAGCAGGCGGCCTGCATTATCCATCTGACATTCACTGGCATGCCCCAGCAGCAAACGCTGCACGCGGCGCTCAAGTGGATTCATACTGGAAAGGCGTGCCAGCTTTTTTTCAATGATTTCCCATTCGGGCAGGGTATAAAGCAACAGGCATGGCTGGTGGAGGTCGATGGTACAGACCATCTGCCCCTGAGACTCCCCAATCAGCAAATCGCGATATCGCGTCGGGACGGCGAGCCGCCCTTTGCTGTCGAGATTGACTAACGTTGCTCCGCGGAACATGCCAGTCTCTTCTCCTCATCACCCATTTACGCCACTTTATCCCACTTTTTACCACGAAACGAGTTTAAGGATCCCATGAAATCCTTGTCAAGCCGGAGCGGCAGGTGAATATCACTCTTTACAGAGTGAAGAATTAATCTCTGGCGACGATATAAACGAATAAAAGGGGAAAGTAAAAATTAAGCCGATGAATACCTGAATAAAAAAAACGCCCCGGGAAAAAACGACTAAAAATGAAACAATGTAAAGGGCTAAATATTAATCGTGGTTTCTGAGACAGCGGCGGCATTTTAGGGGATTTCCGAAAGGAAGCCCAGCGGCTTCAGGCCAGGCGGGAAAGTAAGTTTGTTGAAGTTGTAAGCAGATAATAAAAATAACCCTTTCTGCTTTGTTAGATTTGATGAGCAGAATTTACGCTTTTTTACGTCGACCTGTTTATTTAATCAGTTAAATCGTTAAATAAAATGGGCGGGCAGCGTAATACTGCCCGTGACTCATTTAACTTTTCGGCTTAATTGTCCGCGACGGTATAAATTACGGCGAATGCGGGTTAAACCGGGTTTTGGTTTTCTGGGTTCATCCAGCGAGGCTAAAACTAATTCCAGCACGCGCTCTGCCACGTCTCGATGACGCTGCCCTACCGCCAGCACCGGGCACTCAAGAAAGTCCAGTAATTCGTGGTCGCCAAAGGTGGCAATGGCCAGTTCAGTCGGAAGCCGCCCGTCTCGTTTCAGCGTTACATCCATCACACCCTGCAGCAGACCAAATGAGGTGGTAAAAAGCGCCTCCGGCATCGGGTGATCTTCAAGATATTGCTCAAACAGTGCCGCGGCGGCGGTGCGTTCGAAGCTATTGCAGTAGATATAGTCTATTGGTCGGGGATCGTCTTTCCATGCATCGCGAAACCCCATCTCGCGCAGGAAACTCACTGACAGCTCAGGTAACGCACCAAGGAACAGCACATTTTTGACCTCAAGCTGACGCAGTTCAGCGGCCAGCGTATGGGCATCGTCCTGATCGGCCCCTACTACGCTCGTGAAATGCTCACGGTCCAGCGCGCGATCTAACGCAATAATTGGCAGGGGATCGTTGATCCAGCGCTGATAAAAAGGATGCTCAGGCGGTAACGAGGTGGAGACGATGATCGCATCGACCTGGCGCTGTAACAGATGCTCAATGCAGCGCATTTCGTTGTCGGGCTGATCTTCAGAACAGGCGATCAACAGCTGATAGCCGCGCTGACGAGCCTGCCGCTCAAGATAGTTCGCAATTCGGGTATAACTGGTATTTTCCAGATCGGGGATCACTAACCCAATTGAGCGCGTACGCCCGGCGCGCAGCCCGGCAGCCACCGCATTGGGGTGATAATTATGCTCACGTACCACCGCCATGACTTTCTCAACGGTTTTGTCGCTGACACGATACTGCCGCGCTTTGCCATTGATCACATAACTGGCCGTGGTGCGCGACACGCCTGCCAAACGCGCAATTTCATCCAGTTTCACGATAACCCCACCATCAAATCCGCTTTTACGGCAGAAATAGCCGCAGTTAAGCTATGGATAACTTATGGCTATCATCTAACAGCAGAAAAGTGCGCGGAGCAACCGCTTTTCTGAATGTAGCTCGCCTGGCGCATAAAAAATAAAAAAACCCGGCATTTCGCCGGGTTAGGTGAGGATTGATGATGACGCTGCGTAATTAACGCATGATGCGGTCGCCGCGTGAAACGCCGACGATACCAGACCGCGCCACTTCAACAATTTCAGCGACATCGCGAACGGTACTCAGGAAGGCGTCCAGTTTGTCACTGGTGCCGGCTAGCTGAACCGTGTACAGCGTCGGCGTCACGTCGATGATCTGACCGCGGAAGATCTCGGCATTACGCTTCACCTCTTCGCGTCCGTAGCCACTGGCCTGAATCTTCACCAGCATGATTTCGCGCTCAACATAGGCGCCCTGCCCCAGCTCGGTGACGCGGAGCACATCCACCAGCTTGTGCAGCTGTTTTTCAATCTGCTCCAGCACCTTCTGATCGCCCACCGTCTGAATGGTCATCCGCGACAGCGTAGGATCATCCGTTGGTGCCACGGTCAGGCTCTCAATGTTATAGCCGCGCTGCGAGAACAGGCCGACGACACGGGATAATGCGCCGGATTCGTTCTCCAGCAGAACTGATAAAATACGACGCATAATTATGTCCTCTCCGTTTTGCTCAACCACATCTCATCCATGCTGCCACCGCGAATCTGCATCGGGTAAACATGCTCGCTACCGTCAACGGTGACATCCACAAATACCAGACGTCCTTTCGCCAGCGTTTCCAGCGCCAGCGTCAGTTTCTCTTCCAGCTCAGCCGGATGCTCAATCGCGATCCCGACGTGGCCATAGGCTTCCGCCAGACGCACGAAGTCAGGCAGCGACTCCATGTAAGACTGTGAGTGACGACCCGAGTAGATCATATCCTGCCACTGTTTCACCATGCCCAGCACCCGGTTATTCAGGTTCAGCACCAGCACCGGCAGATCGTACTGCAGCGCGGTGGAAAGCTCCTGAATGTTCATCTGGATACTGCCATCGCCGGTAACGCAGATGACTGTTTCATCCGGCAGCGCCATCTTCACGCCCAGCGCAGCAGGCAGGCCAAAGCCCATGGTGCCCAGACCACCGGAGTTGATCCAGCGACGCGGTTTGTCGAAGGGGTAATAGAGCGCAGCAAACATCTGGTGCTGGCCCACATCCGACGTCACATACGCATCGCCTTTGGTCAGACGGCTGATGGTTTCGATCACTGCCTGCGGCTTGATTTTGTCGCTGGTGCGATCAAATTCCAGGCAGTGACGACTGCGCCAGCCCTCAATCTCCTGCCACCAGTCGTGCAGGCTCTCAGCGCGCTGGCTTTCGCTTTGCGCCAGCAACTCCAGCATCTGCTGCAGCACCTGCTTCGCATCACCGACAATCGGGATATCCGCCGCCACAGTCTTAGAGATAGAGGTCGGGTCGATATCGATATGCATCACCGTGGCATTCGGACAATATTTCGCCAGGTTGTTGGTGGTGCGGTCATCAAAGCGAACACCAATACCAAAAATCAGGTCGGTATTGTGCATCGTCATGTTGGCTTCGTACGTGCCGTGCATACCGAGCATACCAACACACTGGCGGTGGGTCCCCGGGAACGCGCCCAGGCCCATCAGCGAGGTCGTCACCGGAATATTCAGGCTTTCGGCCAGCGTTAACAGTTCCGCTTCACAGCCTGCGGTAATGGCACCACCACCGGCGTAGATGACCGGCTTCTTCGCGGCCAGCAACGTGGTCAGCGCACGCTTAATCTGACCTTTATGGCCCTGAATAGTCGGATTGTAGGAGCGCATGCTCACCGTATCCGGCCAGTGATAAGGCAATTTATTGGCCGGATTCAGAATATCTTTTGGCAGGTCGATCACCACTGGCCCCGGACGTCCGGTGGAAGCCAGCCAGAACGCCTTTTTCAACACGGTTGGGATCTCTTCGGTACTTTTCACCAGGAAGCTGTGCTTCACTACCGGACGAGAGATGCCGACCATGTCGCACTCCTGAAAGGCGTCATAGCCAATCAGCGACGAGGGAACCTGACCCGACAGGATCACCAGTGGAATTGAGTCCATATAGGCGGTGGCGATACCGGTAATCGCATTGGTTGCGCCGGGTCCGGAGGTGACCAGCACCACGCCGACTTCGCCGGTGGCGCGCGCCAGGCCATCAGCCATATGCACCGCCCCCTGCTCATGACGCACCAGAATGTGATCGATACCCCCGACGGTTTGCAGCGCATCATAGATATCTAACACTGCGCCACCCGGATAACCGAATACCTGCTTAACGCCCTGATCGATTAACGAACGGACGACCATTTCGGCTCCTGACAACATCTCCATCTTCTGCCTCCAGGCTTGCGGACCCGGCTCTGTTAGTACGCCCGTTTGTGCGTACCACAAAGCCCTGGTGCCTGCTTTGCCAATCAAAATCTTATGTTTATTCACGACAGCGGAAACATCTGCCGCTGTCCGGTTACAGAGAAATCTGCTGAGTTTATTTTTCTGAGAGTAGGTCGATTACCATAACCGCAGTTAACCGGGCAGGCAAACCGCAAACCCGCGTAAATTAAAAGGCAGGGACGTGAAGGCTCTGCCCGATAAGAATTGGCTGCGCGGATTAAACTAATTACGCGGCAGAACCGCAGAGGAAAATGCTGATTAAGAAATTATTTTCAGCGTGATCTAAGAAATAACGAAAACTTATTACCCGGCTGCCCTGGCCCACAATCGCCTGACACTTTTCTTTTCTGGCGTAATTAACCAGTAAATCGTTGAAGCGCATTCGATTATGCTAACCAGCAAGTGATAAATCCTGTATCAGCGCATACCGCAATAGAAAACAAAATCATTACATTTCAAGTCAATAAACACCAAAAATCACGGTAAAGCTACGCATTCCGATGCTGATTGCCTCCGCAGCAACGGAGGCGCTGTTCATTACGCTGCCTGACCGTTAAATAACAGAATATCTTCCTCTGGCACCACTAAGAATACCCCTGCATTGAAGGTTGACATCCCTGAGTGATTCCAGTACCAATATGTACAGCACAACATTTTATAAGGTTTGAATCCATGTTTCGTTCTGTTCGCCTTCTCGGTCTACTACTAAACGCACTCAGCTTGCGCGGTAGACTTGTGGGCGGAATCAAACACTGATTCAAACCTGCTGAAAGTTAAAAACCCGCGCCTGTCGCGGGTTTTTTTATGCTCGTTGCCAGGCCAGAAAAAGCATAAGGATGAATACGATGAGCCAGCAAGTCATTATTTTCGATACCACTCTGCGCGACGGTGAGCAGGCATTACAGGCCAGCCTGAGTGTGAAAGAAAAATTGCAGATTGCTTTAGCGCTGGAGCGCATGGGCGTGGATGTAATGGAAGTCGGTTTCCCGGTCTCCTCACCGGGCGACTTTGAGTCAGTGCAGACCATTGCACGCACCATTAAAAACAGCCGGGTTTGCGGTCTGGCGCGCTGTGTAGAAAAAGATATCGACGCGGCATATGAATCACTGCGCGTTGCTGAAGCCTTCCGTATTCATACCTTTATCGCCACCTCGCCAATGCACATCGCCACCAAACTGCGCAGCACGCTGCCGGAAGTGATTGAGCGTGCGGTGCATATGGTGAAGCGTGCGCGTAACTACACCAGCGACGTTGAATTCTCCTGCGAAGATGGCGGCCGTACCCCGATTGATGACCTGTGCCGGATGGTGGAAGCCACGATTAACGCCGGTGCCACCACCATTAACATCCCGGATACCGTTGGCTACACCCTGCCAGGCGAATATGCTCACATCATCAGTGAACTGATGAACCGCGTTCCCAACATCGATAAAGCGATTATCTCTGTACATACCCACGATGACCTGGGTATGGCAACGGGCAACGCCCTGGCTGCCGTACAGGCGGGTGCGCGTCAGGTTGAAGGCACGATGAATGGCCTGGGTGAACGTGCCGGTAACTGTGCACTGGAAGAGGTGATCATGGCGATTAAAACCCGCCAGCAGATCATGAACGTGCATACCCAGATCAATCATCAGGAAATCTACCGCACCAGCCAGATGGTCAGCCAGATCTGCAATATGCCGATCCCGGCGAACAAGGCCGTAGTCGGCTCCAACGCCTTCGCTCACTCCTCGGGTATTCATCAGGATGGCGTGCTGAAGAACCGCGAGAACTATGAAATCCTGACGCCGGAATCAATCGGCTTACACAAAATCCAGCTGAACCTGACCTCGCGTTCTGGCCGCGCGGCGGTAAAACATCGCATGGAAGAGATGGGCTATGCCGAGCAGGATTACAATCTGGATACGCTGTATGACGCCTTCCTGAAACTGGCCGACAAAAAAGGTCAGGTCTTCGATTACGACCTGGAAGCGCTGGCCTTCATCAACAAACAGAATGAAGAGCCGGAGCATTTCCAGCTGCACGAATTTAACGTCCAGACCGGTTCCAGCATCACCGCCACCGCCTCTGTCAATCTGGGCTGCGGCGATGTTGCTAAATCGGATGCAGCCACCGGTAATGGCCCGGTTGACGCGGTCTACCAGGCGATTAACCGTATCACCCAGTTCGACGCTGAGCTGGTTAACTACAAGCTGACCGCGAAAGGCCACGGCGAGAATGCGCTGGGTCAGGTCGATATCGTTGTGAGCTACAACGGCCGCAAGTTCCACGGCATTGGTCTGGCGACCGATATTGTGGAGTCCTCCGCCAAAGCGATGGTCAACGCTCTGAACAATATCTGGCGTGCCCGTCAGGTTGAACAAGAATTGCAGCGCAAATTTAAAGATCAGAAGGAAACCGTATAACCATGTCCAGCTCATCTCATATCGCAGTTTTACCCGGTGACGGTATCGGCCCGGAAGTGATGGCGCAGGCTATGAAAGTGCTGGATGCCATTCGTCAGCGCTTTGATATGCAGATCACCACCCAGGAGTATGCGGTCGGCGGTATTGCTATCGATCAGCATGGCGAGCCCCTGCCACCGGCTACGGTTGCAGGCTGTGAACAGGCCGACGCGATTCTGTTTGGTTCCGTTGGCGGCCCGAAGTGGGAGCACTTACCACCCGCATCACAGCCGGAACGCGGTGCCCTGCTGCCGCTGCGCAAACACTTTAAGCTGTTCAGTAACCTGCGTCCGGCTGCGCTCTACAGCGGACTGGAGGCGTTTTGCCCGCTGCGCGCCGACATTGCTGCCAAAGGCTTTGACATTCTGTGCGTACGTGAACTGACCGGCGGTATCTATTTTGGTCAGCCGAAAGGACGTGAAGGCAGTGGCCCGGAAGAGCGTGCATTTGATACCGAGGTCTATCACCGTTTCGAAATTGAGCGTATTGCCCGCATCGCGTTTGAATCGGCGCGCAAACGCCGTAACAAAGTCACCTCGGTTGATAAAGCCAACGTGCTGCAGACCTCGGTGATGTGGCGTGAAATCGTCAACGAAGTGGCCAAAGAGTACCCGGACGTGCAGCTGAGCCACATCTATATCGACAACGCCACCATGCAGTTGATCAAAGACCCGTCGCAGTTTGACGTGCTGCTCTGCTCCAACCTGTTCGGTGACATTCTCTCTGATGAGTGCGCCATGATCACCGGCTCGATGGGGATGCTGCCCTCTGCCAGCCTGAATGAAGCGGGCTTTGGCCTGTTCGAACCGGCGGGTGGTTCGGCGCCGGATATCGCCGGTCAGAATATTGCCAACCCGGTCGCCCAGATCCTGTCGCTGTCGCTGCTGCTGCGTTACAGCCTGAATGCCGATGAGGCTGCCGACAGTATTGAACGCGCCATCAGCCGTGCGCTGGAACAGGGCTACCGCACCAAAGATTTAGCCGGTGATGGCCCAGCGGTCAGCACAGATGAGATGGGCAGCATCATTGCTCGCTTTATCGCCGAGGAAAAATAAAAAAATGAAAACCTTATACCAGAAGTTATTTGATGCACATGTCGTCCACGAAACGCCAGAAGAAACGCCGTTACTCTACATTGATCGCCATCTGATCCATGAAGTGACTTCGCCCCAGGCCTTTGATGGTCTGCGCGCCCACGGACGTAAAGTCCGTCAGCCGGGCAAAACCTTTGCCACCATGGATCACAACGTTTCTACGCAGACTAAAGACATCAATGCGTCGGGCGAGATGGCGCGTATTCAGATGCAGGAGCTGATGAAGAACTGCGCTGAGTTTGGCGTACAGCTGTATGACCTGAATCATCCGTTCCAGGGCATCGTCCACGTTATCGGCCCTGAGCAGGGCATGACGCTGCCGGGCATGACGATTGTGTGCGGCGACTCGCACACCGCCACTCACGGTGCGTTTGGCTCGCTGGCCTTTGGTATCGGCACCTCCGAAGTTGAACATGTGTTTGCGACGCAGACCCTGAAACAGGGTCGGGCAAAAACCATGAAGATTGAGGTGCTGGGCCAGGCGTCAACCGGCATTACAGCAAAAGATATCGTGCTGGCGATCATCGGCAAAACCGGCAGCGCAGGCGGCACTGGCTATGTGGTCGAATTCTGCGGCCCGGCCATTCAGGCGCTGAGCATGGAAGGTCGTATGACCCTGTGCAACATGGCAATTGAGATGGGTGCGAAAGCAGGCCTGGTGGCACCGGACGAAACCACCTTCAACTATCTGAAAGGTCGTCAGTTCTCGCCGCAGGGTGAGAAATGGGAGCAGGCCGTTGATTACTGGCGCACCCTGAAGTCTGACGAAGGCGCGAAATATGATGCGGTGGTAACGCTGCATGCTGAAGAGATTGCACCGCAGGTCACCTGGGGCACCAATCCGGGTCAGGTTATTGCCGTTGATCAGGTGATCCCGAATCCGGCCTCATTCGCCGATCCGGTTGAGCGCGCCTCAGCCGAAAAAGCCCTGGCCTACATGAACCTGCAGCCAGGCATCAAACTGACCGATGTGGCGATTGATAAAGTGTTTATCGGCTCCTGCACCAACTCACGCATCGAAGATCTGCGTGCTGCCGCCGCCATCGCCAAGGGCCGCAAAGTCGCACCTGGCGTGGTCGCCATGGTGGTGCCAGGTTCCGGCCCGGTGAAAGCGCAGGCCGAAGCGGAAGGTCTGGACAAAATCTTCCTGGAAGCGGGCTTTGAATGGCGTCTGCCAGGCTGCTCAATGTGTCTGGCGATGAACAATGACCGCCTGAATCCGGGTGAGCGTTGCGCGTCAACCAGCAACCGTAACTTTGAAGGCCGTCAGGGCCGTGGTGGACGTACTCATCTGGTCAGCCCGGCGATGGCCGCGGCGGCTGCCGTAACCGGCCACTTTGCCGACATCCGTGAACTGACGACAGGAGCTTAAGTCATGGCGAACAAATTTACTCAGCACACCGGCATTGTTGCGCCGCTGGATGCCGCGAACGTCGATACGGACGCGATCATTCCCAAGCAGTTTTTGCAGAAGGTTACGCGCACCGGTTTCGGACAGCATCTTTTCCACGACTGGCGCTTTGAAGATGACGCGGGCACCGTGCCAACGCCCGGCTTTGTGCTGAACAAGCCTGAGTTCAAAGGCACCAGCATCCTGCTGGCGCGTGAAAACTTTGGCTGCGGCTCTTCACGTGAGCATGCGCCCTGGGCACTGACCGATTTTGGTTTTCACGTGGTGATTGCGCCGAGCTTCGCGGATATCTTTTATGGCAACAGCTTCAACAACCAGCTGCTGCCGGTCAAGTTAAGCGAAGAGGAAGTGGATGAGCTGTTCAGACTGGTTGCGGACCAGCCGGGCATCAGCTTTACGGTAGACCTGGAAGCGCAGACGGTCACCGCAGGCGATAAAGTCTATTCGTTCGAGCTCGACAGCTTCCGCCGCCACTGCATGATTAACGGCCTCGACAGCATCGGCCTGACGCTGCAGCACGAAGCGTCGATTTCGCAGTATGAGCAGAATCAGCCCGCCTTCCTGCGCTGATTGAGTTAAAGCAGGGCGACATCGGGTCGCCCTGATGTTACTGACAAGGTCTGCTCTGGCCCAGCTGTAAGACCGAGCCTGCGGAGGGAACACGGTCAGATCGGAAAGTCGCTTAAACCATCCCTGGCCGCTCGGCCCGCGCCGTCCCTGGCGCGGGACGCTTTCCTCCTCTGCCCGTGTTCCCTGCGTGTAAAGCTTGTCAGTTGCGGTCCGATTCACTCGGGTTTGGGTTTGTCAGCACGCTGAGGGCGACATCGGGTCGCCCTTCTTCTTTATACGTCGCGCACCCGCGCCGACATCACCAGCGCCACGATTGCCAGTCCGAATGCCAGCCAGTAAACAGCCTCATGTCCCAGCCGCTCACTGAGCGTTCCCTGAATAACCCCAGCCAGAATCATGCCGGTCGAGATCGAGTTGGTGAACATGGTAGTCGCCGCGCCGGGCCGTCCCGGCATCAGATCCTGAAACCATAGCATCCCTATGCCAGCAATAATCCCGACAAATACCGCGTTAAACAGCTGCAACACCATCAGCGACGTGCGGGAATTGAACAGCACCAGCCCCAGATAAAACAGTACGCCAGCCGCCACCGCGATCAGCATTAACCGGCGTTTGCCGATGCGGCGCGCGTAATGTCCGGCCAGCAGCATCACCGGGATCTCCAGCCCCGCAGCCGTTCCCATCAGCAGACCGGCCAGCTTCTCAGGCAGCCCCAGCGTGGTGCTGATATAGAGCGGCATATCGATGATATACATAGTGTTGCAGGTCCACATCGCGACTGAGGCGAGGAACAGCAAACGCACATCGCGATCGCGCCAGCCACTTAACGGCAGCCCGCCGCTTTGCATCAGGGGCTGCGAGCGTGGCACCGACGGCACGGTGAACCAGACCAGCAGGATACAGCTCAGAAACAGCGCGGCAGCCACCATAAACAGAGTGACAAAGCCATAGTTCAGCGCCAGCGCGAAGGAGAGCGGCGGCCCAATCACCCACGCCAGCGACAGCTGCGCGCGCATCACCGAACTGAACATCACCGCTTCACGCGCCGACTGATCGGCATATTCCCGCGCCAGCGCAAACAGCTGAGGCATCGAGACGCTGGCCAGCGCCGACAGCAGCACGCCCAGCGTCAGCAAGGTCAGATAGTGGCGGGTAAAGGCAAACAGCAGCGCATTGACCAGCGCCATCAGACAGCAGAAGAGAATGATATGACGACGATCGCCGACGCTGTCAGAGCGCTTTGCCACCAGCATGCTCACCACGATACCGGCCACTGCATTGATGGTGAAAAACAGTCCGACCCAGAACGGCCGCGCCTGCACCTCGCGCGTCAAAAACAGGCTGAGCGTCGGCGCCTGCAGCGCGCCCGCGATGCCCAGCATGAACGAGGCGACCATAAATGCGAGGTAGACCGGATTGATGCGGCGCTGCCGCGTTAACAGCGATTTCATACCGAAATCCCTTACAGAACAAACAGAGGGGAAAATGAAGGGTAGACGATACCGCGCAACATGAAAAAAGCCAGCAGAGATCATCTGCTGGCGGTGTAAATGCACCCTACTCAGAAAAGCACTCCGCTGAACAGCGAAGCCAGGGTCGAACGCCATTCAGTGCTGAATGCCTCCCGCTCTTCCCATAACGCAAAGTTTGCTCTTAAAATAGGGCAAGAAAAACAGAGCGCTTTTCACCGGGAGTTCCTCTTTTATGTCCTCATCACGTCTGAAGCAGCAGTTCATTCGCCTGTGGCAGAGCTGTCAGGGGCAAACGCAGGAGATTACCCTTAGCGAACTGGCTGACCTGCTGCACTGCTCGCGCCGCCATATGCGCAATCTGCTCAACCGGATGCAGGCCGCGGGCTGGCTGATCTGGCAGGCGGAAGCCGGACGCGGCAAGCGCTCGCAGCTTACCTTCTGCTATACCGGACTGGCCCTGCAGCAGCAGCGTGCCGAGGATTTGCTGGAGCAGGATCGCATCGATCAGCTGGTCCAGCTGGTAGGGGATAAAAATCAGGTGCGGCAGATGATCGGCGCGCACCTGGGGCGCAGTTTCCGCCAGGGCAAGCATATCCTGCGTGTCCTTTACTATCGTCCGCTGCTCAACCTGCTGCCCGGCTCGCCACTGCGGCGCTCTGAAACCCACATTGCGCGACAGATTTTCAACGGCCTGACGCGGATAAATGAGGAAAACGGGGAAATCGAGCCCGATATTGCGCACCACTGGCAGCAGACTTCCCCGCTTCACTGGCGCTTCTTTCTGCGTCCGGCGATTCGCTTTCATCACGGCAGAGAACTGGAGATGGAGGATGTGCTGGCCACGCTGGAGCGTCA
Source organism: Pantoea sp. E956-1 (assembly GCF_982223955.1). Classification (NCBI taxonomy): domain Bacteria; kingdom Pseudomonadati; phylum Pseudomonadota; class Gammaproteobacteria; order Enterobacterales; family Erwiniaceae; genus Pantoea; species Pantoea sp. E956-1. The sequence continues at coordinate 145,650 of NZ_CEUYZP010000008.1, forward strand.
GCGCCCCCACCCGCTTTTTTCCCATATCGAGCAGATCGACTCGCCCGCGCCCTGGACGCTGGATATCCGCTTAAGCCAGCCCGACGAAGGGTTGCCCTGGCTGTTAGGCAGCGTCAGTGCGATGATCCTGCCGCGCGAATGGCCGACGCTGCACGATTTTGCCCGCCAGCCGGTAGGCACCGGTCCTTACCGGGTGATCCGCAATCAGGAGAGCCAGCTAAAGATCGAAGCGTTTGATGACTACTTTGGTTTTCGCGCCCTGATTGATGATGTCTCTATCTGGGTACTGCCCGACATCAGCGATGAGCTGGTCTATGCCGGTGTCCGTCTGCAGGGCGACGGAGCCGATGAAATTCAGGAGGAGAGCCGTCTTGAAGAGGGCTGCTACTATCTGCTGTTCGACCAGCGTTCAGAACAGGGACGCAACGAGGCGGTCCGGCGCTGGGTCAGTTACCTGTTTAATCCTATCGCCCTGCTCAATCACGCCGGTGTTGGCTACCAGCGCTACTGGTTTCCGGCGTATGGCCTGCTGCCGCGCTGGCATCACCGGCGCGACCTGACGCCAGTGGAAAAACCGCCCGGCTTAACCCACCTGACGCTGACCTGGTACAGCCAGCACGTGGAGCATGAAGGCATCGCTAACGCGCTGCGTCCGCTGCTGGCAGAATATGGCGTCACGCTGGAGACCCGCGAAATCAGCTACGAAAGCTGGTATCAGGGCGAAGCGGAAAGTGACATCTGGCTGGGCAGCGTGAACTTTACTCTGCCGCTGAATTACTCTCTGTTCGCGCAGCTTTATGAGATCCCGTTGCTGCATCACTGTCTGCCGATCGACTGGCACAGCGATGCGGCCCGCTGGCGCGAGAAAACGCTGCCGCTGGCCGAATGGAGCAAACAGCTGGTCGAAGAAGCCGGTCTGCATCCGCTGTTTCACCACTGGCTGCTGCTTGAAGGTCAGCGCAGCATGCGCGGCGTTCGGATGAATACGCTGGGCTGGTTTGATTTTAAATCCGCCTGGTTCGCGCCACCCGCGCTGTGAGGCTTTCGCCCCGGCGCTGAAATGACTAGAATGTGACGTTCTCAACGGGGTGCCGCCTGCCACCAGCAAGCAGCTGAGAGATACCCGTCGAACCTGATTCGGTTAATACCGACGTAGGGATTTGGGAGGCCTGTGTGCTCAGATCCTTTGCGACTCATCCCCTATTCTCCTGAAGGAGCGCAAAGTGTTAAACAAAGTTCTGCCAGTGCTGCTGTTACTCTCCGCCCCCGTTCTGGCGGCTAAGCCGGTTCTCACGGTCTACACCTACGACTCCTTCTCCGCTGACTGGGGCCCTGGCCCGGCGGTTAAAAAAGCCTTCGAGGCGCAGTGCAACTGCGAGCTGAAATTCGTCACGCTGGAAGATGGCGTGTCGCTGCTGAACCGCGTGCGCATGGAAGGGAAAAACAGCAAAGCCGATCTGGTTCTGGGGCTGGATAACAATCTGGTACAGGCGGCGCAGAAAACCGGTCTGTTTGCCGAAAGTCAGGTCGATACCTCGACATTAAAACTGCCCGGCGGCTGGCACAACACCACATTCGTGCCGTTTGATTATGGCTACTTCGCGTTTGTCTATGACAAAACCCGGCTGAAGAATCCGCCAAAAAGCCTGAAAGAGCTGGTCGACAGCCCGGAGAAGTGGCGGGTGATCTACGAAGATCCCCGTACCAGCACTCCCGGCTTAGGCCTGCTGTTGTGGATGCAGAAAGTCTATGGCGATCAGGCACCGCAGGCGTGGCAAAAGCTGGCGCAGAAAACCGTGACGGTGACCAAAGGCTGGAGTGAAGCCTATGGCCTGTTCCTCAAGGGCGAAGGCGATCTGGTGCTGAGCTACACCACTTCACCGGCTTACCACATCATCGAAGAGAAAAAAGAGAACTATGCCGCCGCGCCGTTTGCAGAGGGCCACTATCTGCAGGTTGAAGTTGCCGCGCAGTTAGCCAGCAGCAAACAGCCGGCGCTGGCACAGCAGTTCATGAAGTTTATGGTGTCCTCCGACTTCCAGCGCACTATCCCGACCGGTAACTGGATGTACCCGGTGATCGACACGCCGCTGCCTGCCGGTTTCGCAGCGCTCAGCGTGCCTTCAACTGCTCTGCAGTTCTCGCCGGAAGAGGTTGCCAGCCAGCGTTCGGGCTGGATTAGCCAGTGGCAACGCGCTGTCAGCCGCTGATGCCGCGCTGGCTGATTCCCGGTTCCCTCGCCACGCTGCTGTTAACCAGCGTGGCGCTGCTGGCCTTCGGTGCACTCTGGAGCGCCGCGCCAGAGAATGACTGGCGCGGTGTGCTGCAGGATGATTACCTGCATCACGTTATCGCCTTCTCTTTTGGTCAGGCGCTGCTCTCCGCGCTGTTGTCGCTGGTGCCAGCGGTGCCGCTGGCGCGCGCCCTCTATCGACGCCGTTTCCCTGGCCGACAGCTGCTGCTGCGTCTGTGCGCCATGACCCTGGTGCTGCCGGTGCTGGTGGCGGTATTTGGTCTGCTCACCGTCTATGGTCGTGTCGGCTGGCTGGCGCAGCTGTGCCAGCTGGCAGGGATTGATTACCACTTCTCTCCCTACGGCCTGTCGGGCATTTTGCTGGCGCACGTCTTCTTTAACCTGCCGCTGGCGACCCGCCTGATGCTGCAGGCGCTGGAGAGCATTCCGGCGGAACAGCGTCAGCTGGCGGCACAGCTCGGCCTGCGCGGCTGGCACCATTTTCGTCTGCTGGAGTGGCCATGGCTGCGACGTCAGCTGCTGCCGACCGGCGCGCTGATCTTCATGCTCTGTTTCGCCAGCTTTGCTACCGTGCTCTCGCTGGGCGGCGGCCCGCAGGCGACAACTATCGAGCTGGCGATTTTCCAGGCGCTGAGTTATGACTACGATCCGGGACGCGCGGCACTGCTGGCGCTGATCCAGCTTGGCTGCTGCGTGACGCTGGTGCTGCTCAGCCAGCGCTTCAGCAAGGCGATTCCCGCCGGAGCCAGCCAGCTGAACGGCTGGCGCGATCCGCAGGATTCGCGCGCGGCGCAACTGGTTGATGCGCTGCTGATCCTGCTGGCGCTGATCCTGCTGCTGCCCCCGCTGGCGGCGGTCATCATCGATGGTCTGCACGGCGGACTGCGCGGCGCGCTGGTGCAGCCTGCACTCTGGCAGGCGACGTTTACCTCACTGCGCATCGCCACCGGCGCCGGTCTGCTCTGTGTGGTGCTGACCATGATGCTGCTGTGGAGCAGTCGCGAGCTGCGCCTGCGTCAGCGCCCGGCGGCGGCAACCCTTATCGACACCAGCGGCATGCTGATTCTGGCGATGCCAGGCATCGTGCTCGCCACCGGCTTTTTCCTGTTGTTTAACGCCACCATTGGCCTGCCGGCGTCGGCGGACGGTCTGGTGATCTTCACCAATGCGCTGATCGCCATTCCCTATGCGCTGAAAGTGCTGGAGAACCCGATGCGTGACGTCGCGGAGCGTTACGGCAGACTCTGTGAGTCGCTGAATATCCACGGCTGGAACCGGCTGCGGCTGATTGAACTGCGGGCGCTGAAACGTCCGCTGGCCCAGGCGCTGGCCTTTGCCTGCGTGCTGTCGATCGGTGATTTTGGCGTGGTGGCGCTGTTTGGCACTGCCGATTTCCGCACCCTGCCGTTCTACCTCTATCAACAGATCGGTGCCTATCGCGGTGCTGACGGTGCAGTGACCGCGCTGCTGCTGCTACTGCTCTGTTTGTTGCTGTTCACCCTGATGGAAAAATTACCAGGCCGCCATGCTGACACTGAATAACCTCACGTACCTTTATCAGCATCTGCCGATGCGCTTTAGTCTCAACGCCATCCGCGGCGAGCGCATCGCGATCCTCGGCCCCAGCGGGGCCGGTAAAAGCACTCTGCTGAGCCTGATTGCCGGTTTCCTGCCGGTGAAACAGGGCACTCTGATGATTGACGGACAGGAACACACCCACAGCGTGCCGGCCAGACGGCCCGTGTCGATGCTGTTTCAGGAGAACAACCTGTTTCCGCACCTCAGCGTGCAGCAGAACATGGCGCTGGGATTGCACCCCGGACTGAAGCTGAGCGCCGGGCAGCGCCAGCAGCTTGCTGCGCTGGCCGATCAGGTGGGATTAGGCGATCTGCTGACGCGCCTGCCGGGCGAGCTGTCGGGTGGACAGCGACAGCGCGTGGCGCTGGCACGCTGTCTGCTACGTGACCGTCCGGTGCTGCTGCTGGATGAGCCTTTTTCTGCGCTGGATCCCGCGCTGCGCGGCGAGATGCTGCAACTGGTGCGTTCGGTGTGTGAAGCGCGCAGCATCACGCTGCTGATGGTGTCGCACAGTCTGGAAGATGCCCAGCAGATTGCGCCGCGCAGCGTGGTGATTGTGGATGGCCGGGTTTACTGGGATGGCGAGACCCGACAGTTACTGTCGGGCGACACGCGGGAGGCCGACGTGCTCGGCATCCCGCGTCGTTAAGCGGTTCAGGCGAAGAAAACCTGCCACAGCAGATGACGGAAAATGGGCATCATCGGATGGAACTGAATACCGACGAAAGCCGCGACGGCAATCACCAGCCCCAGCGGCCCTGCCCAGCGCAGGCGCTCAGGCGGCAGCCAGGCCGATGCCCAGTCGCGACTCTTGCCGCTGCGCCACCAGCGCCAGCATAACCAGACACCCAGCCAGATCAGCAGTGCTGCGCCGAGTAACAGCCATTTAAAGCTGCCGCCCTGCGCGGCTTTTGGCACATCGATCGCCACACCCGCCAGAATACCGGGCAGCAGATAGAGCGGCGGCCAGAGAATGCAGCCGATAATGTTCGGCGGCAGGAATTTACGTACCGGCAGCTCCAGCATACCGGCCGCCAGCGGGATCAGCGGACGCGTGGGGCCAACAAAGCGTCCGACCAGAATCGTAAACATGCTGTGCTGATGCAGGGCGTGCTCGGTTTTATCCAGCAGGCCTTTATACTTTTGCAGATACTTCCAGCGATGCAGCGGCCCCTGAAATTTCCAGCCGATGCCGTAGGAAACCCAGTCACCAATCAGGCAGCCCGCAAAGCCCGCCGCCCAGGCCGGGTAAAGGCCAAGCTCGCCACTGCCGACCAGCGCGCCCAGACTGGCCATCATCACCGTACCTGGCAGCAACAGCCCGACCAGCGCCAGCGACTCCAGAAACGTCACCAGCGCAACGGCAAACAGCGCCCACTCCAGGGACTGCGTAATCAGTTGTTGAATCCAGGCTTCCATAATCATCCTAAGTAAAAGCAGAAGGCTGGATTGTCCAGAGCCAGCCACACAGCGTCAAGGCAAGAATTGTAGGACAATGTTGACAAAACCGGGTGGCGGGAACTGTATAAATATCCATGTTATACTGAAGCGGTTTTCTCATCCTGAAATGCTGAGTCCGGAGAACATCTGAATATGCCCCGCGCAGGTTTTCTGCTCACCCGCCACTGGCGCGACAGCCCGCATGGCACCGAAATTATCCTCTGGCTCGCGACCGATGCGGGCGCGCAGCGCGTGGTGCTGCCGGTGCAGGAGTCCGTCGCGTTTATACCTGAGGAATTTCAGGCGCAGGTCAGCGAATTACTGAAAGATGAACGTCAGTTTCGGATTCAGTCGCTGGCGCTGAAAGATTTTCGGCGTCGCCCCGTTTTTGGCCTCTACTGCCAGCAGAACCGCCAGCTACAGCGCATTGAAAAACGCCTGCGCGAAGAGGGTATTCCGGTCTATGAAGCCGATATCCGTCCGCCGGAGCGCTACCTGATGGAGCGTTTTATTACCGCGCCGGTCTGGTTTGACGGCGAGCAGCGCGGTGACAGCGTGGTCAATGCGCGGCTCAAACCCCATCCCGACTATCGCCCGCCGCTGAAATGGGTCTCGCTGGACATTGAAACCACGCAGCATGGCGAGCTTTACTGCATCGGGCTGGAGGGCTGCGGTCAGCGCCAGGTCTTTATGCTCGGCCCGGCCAACGGTGATGCCAGCACGCTGGATTTCGAGCTGATCTATCTCGACAGCCGGCCGCAGTTACTGGAAGCACTGAACCAGTGGTTTGCAGATCATGATCCGGATGTCTTAATTGGCTGGAACGTCGTGCAGTTTGACCTGCGGGTGCTGCAAAAGCATGCCGATCGTTACGGCATTCCGCTGCGCCTGGGACGCCAGCAGGCCGCGCTGGAGTGGCGTGAACATGGCTTCAAACCCGGCGTATTTTTCGCTCAGGCCAGTGGCCGGTTGATTATCGATGGCATCGACGCGCTGAAATCGGCGTTCTGGGATTTTCCCTCATTCAGCCTGGAGTCGGTGTCGCAGCAACTGCTGGGAGAAGGAAAAGCGATTGATAATCCCTGGCAGCGTATGGAGGAGATCAACTGGCGCTTTGCCAACGATAAACCGGCGCTGGCGCGCTACAACCTGAAAGACTGCGAACTGGTGACGCGCATTTTTCACAAAACGGCGATCATGCCGTTTCTGCTGGAGCGCGCGGCGGTCAATGGACTGGCGGTGGATCGCCACGGCGGTTCGGTAGCGGCCTTTGGTCATCTCTATATTCCGCGGATGCATCGCGCCGGGTTTGTCGCCCCGAACATGGGTGATGTAGCCCCGGAAGCCAGTCCTGGCGGTTATGTGATGGATTCGCGCCCCGGCCTGTATGACTCAGTGCTGGTGCTGGATTACAAAAGCCTCTACCCGTCGATTATCCGCACCTTCCTGATCGACCCGGTGGGTCTGGTGGAAGGGCTGGCCCACCCTGATGATGCCGATTCGATTGAGGGTTTCCGTGAAGCGCGTTTTTCGCGGCATACCCACTGCCTGCCTGCGATTGTTGAACAGATCTGGCTGGGTCGCGAAGCGGCGAAAAAGCAGAATAATCAGCCACTGTCACAGGCGCTGAAAATCATCATGAACGCCTTTTATGGCGTGCTGGGCACCAGCGCCTGCCGTTTTTTTGATCCGCGGCTCGCCTCCTCTATTACGCTGCGCGGTCACGCCATCATGCAGCAGACCCGCACGCTGATTGAGGCGGAAGGCTACGACGTCATCTATGGCGACACCGACTCCACCTTTGTCTGGCTGAAGTCGGCGCACAGTGAAGAAGATGCCGCCGCGATTGGTCAGCAGCTGGTGCAGAAAGTGAACGCCTGGTGGCGCGACCATCTGCAGCAGACGCAGGGGCTGACCAGCACGCTGGAACTGGAGTATGAAAACCACTTCTGCCGTTTTCTGATGCCCACTATTCGCGGTGCGGAACAGGGCAGCAAGAAACGCTACGCCGGACTGATTCGTGACGCCGCCGGTGAGCGCATGGTCTTTAAGGGACTGGAGTCGGTACGAACAGACTGGACGCCGCTGGCAAAAGCGTTCCAGCAGCAGCTCTACCACCGTATCTTCCACCGTCAGCCGTGGCAGGATTATATCCGTACCACTGTGGCGCAGCTGCTGGCGGGTGAACTCGACGATCAGCTGATCTACAAAAAGCGGCTGCGGCGTCCGCTGAAAGAATATGAACGAAACGTGCCCCCGCACGTGCGCGCCGCCAGGCTGGCCGATGAGCACAATCGTAAATTAAACCGACCCTTGCAGTACCAGAATGGTGGCCGGATCCGTTATGTCATCGCCACCGCAGGCCCCGAGCCACTGGAGGCGCGCAGCACGCCGCTGGACTATGACCACTACGTGACGAAGCAACTTCAGCCGGTCGCAGAGGGGATTCTGCCCTTTGTCGAAGGGGACTTTGCTACACTTATTACCGGGCAGCTGGGGCTTTTTTGACAGGTGACGAACGTCCTGCCATCCAGTACCATAGCGCCCTTCCTGAAACTCACCGCTCTTAAGTACGCTCCAGCCTTGTTGTCTGGCGGTAATGCTATTGCCTGAGCTTTGGGAACACCTCTAAAAACGTTAAAATTCGAGCAAAAAATATATGGTTTTTACATTAGGTCAGCGCTGGATTAGTGATACGGAAAGTGAACTGGGACTGGGCACCGTGGTGGCGATCGATACCCGCATGATCACCCTGCTGTTCCCGGCCACGGGGGAAAACCGCCTCTACGCCCGCAACGATTCGCCGGTTACCCGCGTCATCTTTAATCCGGGTGATACCATCACCAGCCACGAAGGCTGGCAGATGCGCGTCGATGAAGTACGCAACGAAAATGACCTGATGACCTATATCGGTACCCGTCTGGATACCGAAGAGAGCGAAGTGATGCTGCGCGAAGTCATGCTCGACAGCAAGCTGGTGTTCAGTAAGCCGCAGGATCGCCTGTTTGCCGGCCAGCTCGACCGGATGGATCGTTTTGCCCTGCGCTTCCGCGCCCGTAAATACCAGAGTGAGCAATATCGTCTGCCAATCAGTGGCTTACGCGGCATGCGCACCAACCTGATCCCTCACCAGCTGCATATCGCCCACGATGTCGGCCGCCGCCATGCGCCGCGCGTCCTGCTGGCCGATGAAGTTGGCCTGGGTAAAACTATTGAAGCCGGGATGATCATCCAGCAGCAGTTGCTGGCTGGCCGTGCCGATCGCGTCCTGATTGTGGTGCCTGAAACTTTACAGCACCAGTGGCTGGTCGAGATGCTGCGCCGCTTCAACCTGCGCTTTGCGCTGTTTGATGACGACCGCTATACCGAAGCGCAGCACGACAGCGATAACCCATTTGAAACAGAGCAGCTGATTATCTGCTCACTGGACTTCGTGCGCCGTAACAAGCAGCGTCTTGAGATGCTGGCCGATGCCGAATGGGATCTGCTGGTGGTCGACGAAGCGCACCATCTGGCCTGGTCAGAAGGCGAGCCCAGCCGTGAATATCAGGTTATCGAACAGCTGGCTGAGAAAACCGCCGGGGTTCTGCTGCTGACCGCAACGCCGGAGCAGCTGGGCATGGAGAGTCACTTCGCCCGTCTGCGCCTGCTCGACCCTAATCGTTTCCATGACTTTGCCGCCTTTGTTGAAGAGCAGCAGCATTTCCGTCCGATTGCCGATGCGGTCACGGCGCTGCTGGCGGATAAAGCGATCTCCCAGGAGGAGATGAACCGAATCAACGATCTGGTCGGCGAGCAGGACATTGAACCGCTGCTGCAGGTCGCCAACAGCGACCGTGACGGCAAGCTGGAGGCGCGTCAGGAGCTGATCTCTATGCTGATGGATCGCCACGGCACCAGCCGCGTGCTGTTCCGTAACACCCGTAATGGGGTAAAAGGCTTCCCGAAACGCGAACTGCACCAGATCCGCCTGCCGCTGCCTGCGCAGTATCAGACGGCGATTAAAGTCTCCGGCATTATGGGCGCGCGCAAAAGTGCAGAAGAGCGGGCGCGTGACCTGCTCTATCCGGAGCAGATTTATCAGGAATTTGAAGGCGACAGCGGCACCTGGTGGAACTTCGATCCGCGCGTGGAATGGCTGATGGGCTATCTCACCACCAACCGTAAAGAGAAAGTGCTGGTGATCTGCGCCAAAGCAGCCACCGCGCTGCAGCTGGAGCAGGTACTGCGCGAGCGTGAAGGTATCCGTGCAGCGGTGTTCCACGAGGGTCTGTCGATCATTGAACGTGACCGTGCTGCCGCCTGGTTCGCTTCAGAAGAGAATGGCGCGCAGGTGCTGTTGTGCTCCGAGATCGGTTCTGAAGGCCGTAACTTCCAGTTTGCCAGCCGTCTGGTGATGTTCGACCTGCCGTTTAACCCGGACCTGCTGGAGCAGCGCATCGGTCGTCTGGATCGTATCGGCCAGGCGCACGACATTCAGATTCTGGTGCCTTGGCTGGAGCAGACCGCACAGGCGGTATTGCTGCGCTGGTATCACGAAGGGCTGGACGCGTTTGAACACACCTGCCCGACCGGCCGGACAATCTATGACAGCGTCCATTCACAGCTGATCGGCTATCTGGCCGCGCCGGAAAACAGCGAAGGTTTTGATGCGTTTATCACCGACTGCCGTAAACAGCATGACGCGCTGAAACTGCAGCTGGAACAGGGTCGCGATCGCCTGCTGGAGCTGAACTCCAACGGCGGTGAATCGGCTCAGCGGCTGGCTAATGCCATCAGCGAGCAGGATAACGACACCGGTCTGGTGAACTTCGCACTCAACCTGTTCGATATCGTCGGTATCAATCAGGAAGATCGCAGCGATAACCTGATTGTGCTGACCCCTTCCGACCACATGCTGGTGCCCGATTTCCCTGGCCTGCCGGAAGATGGCTGCACCATCACCTTTAATCGCAATCAGGCGCTGTCACGCGAAGATACCCAGTTCATTACCTGGGAACACCCGCTGATTCGTAACGGTCTGGATCTGATTTTGTCGGGCGATACCGGCAGCAACGCACTGTCACTGCTGAAGAACAAGGCGCTGCCGGTGGGAACGCTGCTGGTCGAGCTGATCTATGTGGTTGAAGCGCAGGCACCGAAGCATCTGCAACTGACCCGCTTCCTGCCGCCGACGCCAATCCGTCTGCTGATGGATACCAAAGGCACTAACCTGGCGGGCAAAGTGGAGTTCGAAAGCTTTAACCGTCAGCTGAATGCGGTTAACCGTCATACCGCCAGTAAACTGGTGAATGCGGTGCAGCAGGATGTGCATGCGATTCTGACCCAGGGCGAAGAGAGCGTGGTCAGCGAAGCGCGTGCGGTGATTGATGCTGCGCGTGCCGAAGCGAACGAGAAGCTGGGCGCAGAACTCTCTCGTCTGAACGCGCTGAAGGCGGTGAACCCGAACATCCGTGACGATGAAGTCGAGGCGCTGGAAAGCAACCGTGAACAGGTGCTGGAAAGTCTCGATCAGGCCAACTGGCGTCTCGACGCGCTGCGCCTGATTGTGGTGACACACCAGTAAGCTCAGGGGCCGCATGGCCCCTTATTTTTGGAAAGCCCCATGGAACCTTACAATCCACCGCGTGAACCCTGGCTGCACATCCTTTATCAGGATGCGCACATCATGGTGGTGAACAAACCCAGCGGTCTGCTCTCGGTACCCGGTCGGCTGGACGAACATAAAGATAGCGTGATGACGCGGGTTCAGCGTGATTTCCCGCAGGCCGAATCTGTCCACCGACTGGATATGGCGACCAGCGGCGTGATGGTCGTGGCGCTGACCAAAGCGGCGGAACGCGAGCTGAAACGACAGTTCCGTGAGCGGGAGCCTTCCAAGACTTACGTGGCCTGCATCTGGGGTCATCCGGCGAAGGAAGAGGGATTGGTTGACCTGCCGCTGATTTGCGACTGGCCAAATCGTCCGAAGCAGATGGTCTGCTTCGAGACCGGCAAAGCCGCGCAGACGGAATATCAGGTGCTGGAATATCGTGCGGATAACAGTGCGCGTGTTTCGCTGAAACCGATTACCGGCCGCTCACACCAGCTGCGGGTGCATATGCTGGCGCTGGGCCATCCGATTCTGGGGGATAACTTCTATGCGCATCCGGAGGCTAAAGCGATGGCACCGCGTTTGCTGCTGCATGCGGAGTCACTGACCATTACCCATCCGGCATTTGGTAATGCCATGACGTTTCGTCAGCCCGCCGATTTTTAAGGTTTACTGCTCGCCTGTCACCGTGGCCTCCCCTGTTGCAGAAGAGGCCACGGAACCTGGTGTTTACTTAAAGCCTTTTTCTTTACGAATCAGATCGTACGCCGCCTGAATTTCCTGCGCTTTCTGCTTCGCCATCTCCATCATCTCTGGCGGTAACCCTTTCGCTACCAGCTTGTCAGGATGATGTTCGCTCATGAGTTTGCGGTAGGCACGTTTGATGGTGGTGGCGTCATCGCTGCTCTTCACACCCAGCACGCTACAGGCATCTTCCAGCGTTGGCCCGCGTTGCGCCTGCTGAAAACCGCCTGAATGGCGCTGACCACCGCCAAACTGCTGGCCACCTTCCATCATGCGCAGGAACTGATCGAACTGACCGCGTGAAATGCCCAGCTCTTCGGCAATCACATAGAGCACCTGTCGCTCATTGGGATGCAGTGAACCGTCGGCAAAGGCGGCCTGAATCTGGATCTCCAGGAACATCCGAATCAGATCAAACCGGCCAAAACAGGCGCTGCGCAGTTCACGCAGTTTGCTGCGTAACGGGTAATCCGCCTGCTTGCCTTCGCGGAATGCGCGCTGGGCAGCTGTACGAGAGTCACCGTGCAGCTGCATCCGCTCCATTAACAGCGACGCAATCTGAATGTCCGCTTCCGTGACGCGCCCTTTTGACTTGGTCAGATGGCCCATCACCTGAAAGGTGGTGCTGAAAAACAGCGTCTGTCGGGTCTGATTATTTGAGAAGTAGGCCTTGCCTTGCGCGCCGCGTACTTTGTCAATCATATGGCCAATGATCAAACCGATCACAATACCCCAAAAGCCTGCGCCGGAAAGTAATCCCACCGCCAGACCCACAACTTTTCCCCAGTAGCGCATAAACTCCTCAATTCGCCATGCTTGCGGCTGAAAATTGCATTATCATACCTGTCATTTATCTCAGCGCCTAACGGCAACGCTGACTGACCAGGATTAACACTGGCGCAACGCCGGGCAGTAAGTTAGTCTCTGACCCGATTGTCGGCATGATGCCAGTTTTCATGGAATTCTCGATACCGCGTATGAAAAAACATATACCTACCCTGCTGGCCACACTGATCGGCGCAGCCATTAGCCAGCAAGCCTTTGCCGACGATTTGATGTCGCAGTGTATGTTAGGCGTGCCGAGTTATAACCGCCCGCTGGTGAATGGCGATACGAATCAGATGCCTGTCACCATTCACTCCGACGCCGCCAAAGGGAACTATCCCAATGATGCGGTATTCACCGGTAATGTGAATATTGAGCAGGGCAACAGCCGTATGCAGGCGGATGAAGTCCAGCTTCATCAGCGCCAGCAGGAAGGACAGACCGCGCCAGTCCGTACCGTCGATGCCCTGGGTAATGTGCACTACGATGACAATCAGGTCATCCTGAAAGGTCCGAAAGCCTGGTCAAACCTCAACAGCAAAGATACCAACGTCTGGAATGGTCAGTACCAGATGGTAGATCGTCAGGGACGCGGCGTCGCAGATCAGATGAAGCTGCGCGGCGATAACCGCTACACCATTCTCGAAAACGGTACCTTTACCTCCTGTCTGCCCGGCTCCAACAGCTGGAGCGTGGTGGGTTCAGAGGTGATCCAGGATCGCGAAGAGGAAGTGGCGGAGATCTGGAATGCCCGCTTTAAGATCGGATCCGTTCCGGTATTCTATAGCCCCTATCTGCAGTTACCGATTGGCGATCGTCGCCGCTCCGGTTTCCTGATCCCGAATGCAAAATATGGCAGCAACAACGGCTTTGAGTTCATGCTGCCCTATTACTGGAACATCGCGCCGCAGGCCGATGCGACCATCACGCCGCACTACATGAGTAAGCGCGGCATGCAGTTCCAGAACGAATTCCGTTATCTGACGACGCTGGGTGCCGGTCTGGTTGAATTCGATTACCTCGGCTCCGATAAACAGTACGATAACGACAAAGCGTTGCGCGGCATCGCCGAAAATGACAGCTCCGATCGCTGGCTGTTCTACTGGCGTCATGCCGGTGTTTATGAAAAGAACTGGCGTTTCAGCGCGGACTACACCAAGGTCAGCGATCAGTATTACTTCAACGATCTCGACTCGAAGTACTATAGCTCGACTGACAACTACGCCACGCAGAAATTCAGCATTGGCTATGCGGACACCAACTGGGACGCTACGCTCTCCACCAAAGATTTCCAGGTGTTCGGCGATACCACCAGCAATAACGTCTACCGCGCCATGCCGCAGCTGGACGTCAATCTCTATCAGAACGATATCGGCCCGTTTGATGGCCGGGTTTATGCCCAGGCGGTGAAGTTCACCAACGTCAGCAGCCGCTATCCCGAAGCGACCCGTTTACATGTTGAGCCAACGCTGAATCTGCCGCTGTCAAACGGCTGGGCCAGCCTGGATACCGAAGCGAAGTTCCTGGCGACCCACTATCAGCAAACTAACGTTGATTATTACAATAATAATTTTGCGAACAATAACGGCAAAAGTGGCGATCTGGATGAGTCTGTCAACCGCACCCTGCCGCAGTTTAAAGTTGATGGCCGTCTGGTGTTTGACCGCGATATGAATTCGGCGGTGGGTTATACCCAGACGCTGGAACCGCGCGTGCAGTACCTTTATATTCCGTATCGTAATCAGAGCAATATCTATCCGTACGACTCAACGCTGCTGCAAACCGACTACACCGGTCTGTTCCGCGATCGTACTTATAGCGGCCTGGATCGCATCGCTTCCGCCAATGAAGTCGCTACCGGCGTCACCTCGCGTATTTATGATAACGATCTGGTTGAACGTTTTAACGTTTCTGTAGGTCAAATCTACTCGTTTACCCCTTCTCGTACTGGTGTGAATCAAACCAGTAAAGAAGATGATACCGGCAGCCTGATCTGGGCTGGCGATACATACTGGAAAATCAGCGATCGCTGGGGCGTCCGGGGTGGGCTGCAATATGACACCAAACTCGACAACGTCTCCCAGGGCAATACCGTACTGGAATACCGTCGTGATGCCGACCGCATGGTGCAGCTGAGCTACCGTTACAGCAGCCCGGAGTATGTTGCGACCGCGCTGAACGATAGCAGCCTGGTCACGAATCCTATCTACAAAAATGGGATTTCACAGGTGGGTACCACGGCCAGCTGGCCGATTGCCGACGCATGGTCTGTGGTAGGCGCTTACTACTACGATACCCGTAACACGCGTCCGGCTTCACAACTGGTTGGCCTGCAATACAGCTCATGCTGTTACGCTATCCGGGTCGGTTACGAACGCAAAATTAACGGTTGGGAAAACAACGACAGTAAGTACGACAACCAAATCTCATTCAACATTGAGCTGCGTGGTCTGAGTCCGAACTATGGCTTAGGCACCAACGATATGCTGCGTCAGGGCATTATCCCTTACCAGCCTGCTTTCTGATGTTGTGATGTTTGACAGGCAATCCCGCAGTGCGGAACCAACAATGGATAAAGTATGAAGAACTGGAGAATGCTGATTCTTGGTGTGGCAATCAGTGCCAACACCGCGTTCGCAGCACCACAAGTCGTTGATAAAGTTGCAGCCGTGGTCAATAACGGCGTGGTTCTTGAGAGTGACGTGGACGGCATGATGAGCACCGTTAAATCTCAGGCCCAGCAGGCTGGTCAGCAGTTGCCGGATGACAAAACGTTGCGCCATCAGATTCTGGAACGGCAGATCATGGACAACATCATTCTGCAGATGGGTGATAAAGCGGGCATTCAGATCAGCGACGAGCAGCTGGACCAGGCTATTCAGAACATCGCTGCGCAGAACAAGATGAGCCTTGATCAGCTGCGTAGCCGTCTGGCTTATGACGGCATGAACTACAGCGTGTATCGTTCTCAGATCCGCAAAGAGATGACTATCGCCGAAGTGCGCAACAATGAAGTGCGTCGTCGCGTCACGATTCTGCCGCAGGAAGTGGATACGCTTGCTTCCCAGATCGGCTCTCAGAACAGCCAGGGCACCGAGCTGAACGTCAGTCATATTCTGCTGCCGCTGCCGGAAAACCCGACGCAACAGCAGGTTGATGAGCAGGAAACGCTGGCGAAACAGCTGGTTGGCGAACTAAAAAATGGCGCTGACTTCGGCAAGATGGCCGTGACCTACTCTGCCGACTCCCAGGCGCTGAAAGGCGGCAACATGGGCTGGGGTAAAATCGAAGAGCTACCGACCCTGTTTGCTCAGGCACTCTCAAGCGCCAAAAAAGGCGATATCGTCGGGCCGGTGCGCTCCGGTGTGGGCTTCCACATCCTGAAAGTGAATGACCTGCGTGGCGAGAGCAAAAATGTCTCGGTCACCGAAGTCCATTCGCGTCACATTCTGCTGAAGCCATCGCCGATCCTGACAGACGAGCAGGCACGTGCGCAGCTGGAGCAGATTGCTAACGATATCCGCAGTGGCAAAACCACCTTTGCGGCGGCGGCTAAACAGTACTCTGACGATCCGGGTTCGGCGAACCAGGGCGGCGATCTCGGCTGGACCTCTCCGGAAGTCTTTGACCCGGCGTTCCGTGACGCGCTGCTGCGCCTGCAGAAAGGCCAGACCAGCCAGCCGGTTCACTCCTCTTTCGGCTGGCATCTGATTCAGTTGCTGGATACCCGTCAGGTCGATAAAACCGATGCGGCCCAGAAAGAGCGTGCTTACCGTATGCTGTTTAACCGTAAGTTCGCGGAAGAAGCGCAGACCTGGATGCAGGAACAACGTGCCAGTGCCTACGTGAAGATTCTGGATGGCAATGCGCAGTAATGCCCGTGTGGTGATCACGCCCGGCGAACCTGCCGGGATTGGTCCCGATCTTACCGTTCAGCTGGCCCAGCAGTCGTGGCCGGTTGAACTGGTGGTCTGCGCCTCGCCTGCCCTGTTGCAGCAGCGTGCGGCGCAACTCGGTCTGCCGCTGACGCTGCGGCCCTACCAGCCTGGTGTGGCAGCCGAGCCACAGCAGGCGGGTACACTGACTATCCTGCCAATTGAAACGGCAGCGACGGTCACACCCGGGGAGCTTTGCGTCGCCAACAGCGACTATGTGCTGGCCACGCTGACGCGCGCCTGTGACGGTTGTCTCGACGGTGAATTCGCTGCCCTGATTACCGGCCCGGTGCATAAAGGCGTGATTAACGATGCCGGCATCGCCTTTACCGGTCATACCGAATTTTTCGCCGATCGCGCAGGCGGCCATCGGGTGGTCATGATGCTGGCGACAGAAGAACTCCGAGTCGCACTGGCCACCACTCATCTGCCGCTGAAAGATGTGCCCGCTGCGGTAACCCGTGAATGTCTGCATGAAGTGATTACGATTCTGCATCGTGATTTGCAGCAGAAGTTTGCGATTGCCGAGCCGCATATTTACGTCTGTGGTCTTAACCCTCATGCCGGCGAAAGCGGTCACATGGGTCGGGAAGAGATCGAGACCATCACGCCAGCACTCAATGAACTGCGTCAGCAGGGCATTAATCTGACCGGCCCGCTGCCTGCGGATACCCTTTTCCAGCCCAAATATCTGCAATATGCCGATGCGGTGCTGGCGATGTATCACGACCAGGGCCTGCCGGTACTCAAATTTCAGGGGTTTGGCCGGGCGGTAAATATCACCCTGGGCCTGCCCTTTATCCGGACTTCAGTTGACCACGGCACCGCGCTTGAACTTGCCGGGCTGGGTCTGGCTGAACCGGGCAGCTTCATCACGGCGCTTAACCTCGCCATCACTATGATCAAGAGCAGTAATGAATAATCGCGTCCATCAGGGGCACTACGCCCGTAAACGTTTCGGGCAGAACTTCCTGAACGATCAGTACATTATCGACAGCATTGTCTCCGCCATCCATCCTCAGCGCGACGAAGCGCTGGTGGAGATCGGCCCAGGCCTGGGTGCCTTAACCGAGCCGGTTGGCGAACGCCTCGATAAATTAACGGTGATAGAGCTGGACCGCGATCTCGCTGCGCGTCTGGAAACGCATCCGTTCCTTGGCCCGAAACTGACGATCTTCCAGCAGGATGCCATGACCTTCGACTTCGCCGCACTGGCGCAGGAGAGAGGCCAGCCGCTGCGGGTATTTGGTAACCTGCCGTATAATATTTCGACCCCGCTGATGTTCCACCTTTTCAGCTATACTGGTTCGATCAAAGATATGCACTTCATGCTGCAGAAAGAGGTGGTTAATCGTCTGGTTGCCGGTCCGGGTAACAAAACCTACGGTCGTCTGACGGTGATGGCGCAGTACTACTGCCAGATAATTCCGGTGCTGGAAGTGCCTCCGCACTCTTTCACGCCACCACCGAAAGTGGACTCTGCCGTGGTGCGTCTGGTGCCCTATGCCGAGCCACCGTATCCGGTCAGCGATGTGCGTATCCTGAGCCGTATTACCACTGAAGCGTTTGGCCAGCGTCGTAAAACGCTGCGCAACAGCCTGAGCCACATGGTGGCCGCCGGAGCGCTGGAAGAGTTATCCATAGATCCAACCCTGCGTGCCGAGAACGTTTCGGTGGCGCAATATTGTCAGCTGGCAAACTGGCTGGCGAATCATCAGGGAAAATCGCAGGAGTAAGTCATGAGTGAAACGGCCCGCGTCTCCGTCCATGTGCAAAGCCAGTACGTCGCCTCACAATCCTCACCGGATGATGATCGCTACGTCTTCGCCTATACCATTACGATACGCAATCTGGGCCGTTCCTCAGTGCAACTGCTGGGACGCTACTGGTTGATTACCAACGGTAACGGCCGCGAAACGGAAGTTCAGGGTGAAGGCGTGGTCGGTGAACAGCCGCTTATCGCGCCAGGCAATGAATTTCAGTACACCAGCGGTGCCGTGATCGAAACACCGATGGGCACCATGCAGGGGCACTATGTGATGGTCGACGAACAGGGCGACACTTTTCACGTAGAGATCCCGGTGTTCCGCCTCGCCATTCAGACCCACATTCATTGATTCACACGCTTTTTGCCCGTTAAGTCGGGCACCTTCCTGATGGATAAAACGTTATGAGCACATACCTGATTGGCGACGTTCACGGTTGCTACGATGAATTACGTGCATTGCTGCAACAGGTCGACTTCAATCCTGAGCAGGATACCCTGTGGCTCACCGGCGACTTAGTGGCACGCGGTCCTGGTTCACTGGAAGTCTTGCGCTACGTTAAATCGCTGGGCGATGCGGTGCGTCTGGTGCTGGGTAATCACGATTTGCATCTGCTGGCGGTCTACGCCGGCATCAGCCGTAACAAGCCCAAAGATCGCCTGACCCCGCTGCTGGAAGCGGATGATGCGGATGAGCTGATCAACTGGCTGCGTCGTCAGCCGCTGTTACAGGTTGATGAAGAGAAAAAGCTGGTGATGGGACACGCCGGTATCACGCCGCAGTGGGATATTGAGACCGCGAAAAAGTGCGCGCGTGAAGTCGAAGCGGTTCTCGCCAGCGACAGTTATCCGCTGTTCCTGGATGCCATGTATGGCGACATGCCCAACAACTGGAGTGAGGAACTGACCGGCCTGGCGCGTCTGCGCTTCAGCACCAACGCCCTCACCCGCATGCGCTACTGCTTCCCCAACGGTCAGCTGGACATGATCTGCAAAGATGCTCCTGAATCGGCGCTTCCCCCGCTGAAACCCTGGTTTAACATTGAAGGGCCGGTCGCACGTGACTACACCATTGTCTTTGGTCACTGGGCCTCGCTGGAAGGCAAAGGCACGCCAGAGGGCATCATCGGGCTGGATACCGGCTGCTGCTGGGGCGGAACGCTGACCCTGCTGCACTGGGAAACGCAGCGCTATGTGGTGCAGCCCTCTAATCGCGAAAAAGCCCTGGCCTCCAGCGACAGTCTGGCACCGCCCGCGCTATAACGGCGATGCTGGCCAATCGGCCAGCATCCTGTTTTATGCGCCGATAATGCCGCCATCTTCGCGGGTGATCATAATCACCGACGACCGCGGACGCGGACTGTTGTCTGGGAAGTGCGAGTCCCCCTCTTCACCGGGATGCTGCACATTCACGAACAGCGTTTTGTAATCGGGCGTGAAGGTAATACCGGTCAGCTCGCACGATTTTGGCCCGACCATAAACCGGCGGATCTCGCCACTATCCGGATCACCCACCAGCATCTGATTATTCCCCTGCCCCTGATAATCCTCTTTGTTGCTGTATTTGCCATCGGTCAGGATCCATAACCTCCCCTGCGCATCAAACCCCAGCCCATCCGGACTGTTAAAGGTGTTCTCCGCGGTGATGTTAGGTGTGCCGCGATAGATCCCCTCAGGATGCGCTATCGGGTTGCCACACAGCGCATAGATATCCCACTCAAACGTCTGCGCGGTAGCATCGCCCTTCTCATCCCAGCGAATAATCTGACCGTAGATATTTTTTGGCCGCGGATTCGCTGCATTGACCGGCATGCCTTCATTTCCGCGCTTGTTGTTATTGGTCAGGGTGCAGTAGGCACGGCCGTCATGCGGGTTAACCGCAATCCACTCCGGCCGGTCCATTCGCGTTGCATTGACCACATCTGCTGCGGCACGCGCATTGATCAAAACATCGGCCTGGCTATTGAATCCCTTTTCAGCGGTGAGCCCATTTTCGCCCCACTTCAGCGCCAGCCAGCGCCCGGTGCCTTTGAGCGGTGTGCCCTGTGCATCGCCGTTGAACTGCGCCACATAGAGCGTGCCCTTATCAAGCAGTCCGTGATTGGCTTTAGCGTCATCCGGAGTGACCTTGTCATCTGAGACAAATTTATAGATATATTCGCCGCGCTCATCGTCGCCCATATAAACCACCAGCTGGCCGGTTTTCGCGACCGTCACGGCGGCATTCTCATGCTTGAAACGGCCCAGCGCGGTCCGCTTTACCGGCACGGAGTGAGGATCGAAAGGATCGATTTCGACAATCCAGCCGTGGCGGTTGAATTCGTTGGGATTCTTAGCGATATCGAAGCGAGGATCAAAGTCGGCCCAGTTTCGCTCCGGCTCAGCGGCATTCAGGGTATAGCGCTTCTGCTGTGGGGTCGGTGTAAAGTCCGCCTGATGGGTGCCAAAGTAGGTGTCGTAGTTCTCTTCACAGGTGAGATAGGTGCCCCACGGCGTTTTGCCGTTAGCGCAGTTACCAAAGGTGCCCAGGACATGCATTCCCTGCGGATCGGCGGCAGTCTGCAGCGCTTTATCCCCCGCTGCCGGACCGGAGAAGCGCATCGGAGTATTGGCGGTAATGCGGCGGTTATAGTCAGAAGGACGCACCACCTGCCAGCGATTGTCCTCACCCCGTTTGACTTCAACGATGGAGATACCGTGCGCCGCCTGCGACTTTTTGACATCTTCCAGGCTGGTCGCTTTACTGCCGCCGTGGGCGAACAACGTTGGCTCATTCACATATTCATTGTTAATTGCCATCACGCCGCGATGGTCATTAATTGCGAAGAAGCTCATACCGTCGTTGTTGTCACCGAACTGCTTTTCCTGATCTTCTGCGCTGTTGTTGCCCTGCGGATCAAACGCGGCTGCGCCATTCACCAGCGGATCACCCCAGGAGATCAACACGTCAGCGCGATAGCCAGGGGCCACCACAATCTCATCGGCCGTAGACGCGGCAATCGCCTGAAAGCCCAGCAGTGGACTGCCCGCAGGCTTCTCCTGCGCCAGTGCGCTGCCCGGGAGCGTCAGGCCGCCGCTGAGAAAGCCGGTCAGTCCGATAGCACCGGAACCGGCAAGAAATTTACGACGCAGTGGATCAGGCAGGCGGTCAGTGCTTAATGCGGAGAGTTCGATTTTCATTAGTGATTGCTTCCTTTGTGTCGATCCCAGAAAAGAAGCAATGCTAATGAATAAAGATGACAGCCAGGTTACAGCCCGGCAGGGGTGGGATTAGCGACGACGGTCAAGGATCTCAAAGCAGTAGCTGTGGGAATTTTGCTCGTCAGCGTCGTGGAATTCGCTGAACGTTGACTGCCACTCATCCGGCTCGTAATCCGGGAACTGCGTATCACCTTCGACTTCCGCATCAATGTGCGTCAGATAAAGACGATCGGCACGCTTCAGCATCTGCTCATAGACGCGGCCGCCGCCAATCACCATGATCTCTTCAGCGTCACCGGCTGCCTGTAACGCCTCATCCAGCGAAGTGACCCAGGTAACGCCTTCGTTGGTGCCCGGCTGGCTGCTGACCACGATATTCAGTCGGCCAGGTAACGGACGACCAATGGATTCAAAGGTCAGCCGGCCCATAATCACCGGTTTCTTCAGCGTATTGCGCTTGAACCACGCCAGATCTGCAGGCAGGTCCCACGGCATGGCGTTCTCCATTCCAATAATGCGATCTGCTGCTAATGCCGCGATAAGACTAATCATGTTAACCACTCACTGAAAAAAATTGGCGCCATGATACGTAAAGGTGAAACTTTCGTCGATAGTGGGAAAGGTCTAATTGCGTAAAGCTTTTCATGACGTCGTTTTTCACGGCCTGTGCAGCGTTTTTCACCGCCTAATCGCGTCAGTTTGCCGCAGCTCGCCAGCGATCGGCCTCAGGCTGGCACAAAAGTCGTGCGCAAAAGAAAACGGCTCCCGCAGGAGCCGTCAGGGTTATCAGAAGTCGTAGCGCAGACGCACCAGATTCATATCACCCAGGTTATCGGTGCTGGAGGTAAACACATGTTCGTAATCGACACGGAAACCGTAGTCGAGGAACAGCACCACACCCAGACCGTTATCGATGCGCTGATAATCACGGCCTGTCGCATACTCAATGCGATCGCCCATGACATATGGCTGTACTGCTTTCAGACCATACTGCCCCACCGGAATCTTGTAACCGGCGAAATATTCAATGCCCCATGCGTCGCCGGCAAAGTAGTCATGCACATCTTTGCGTTTGGTGGTCATGAAGTTCTCATACCAGCCACCGCCGGCTGACAACGTCCAGTTGCCTGGGGTCCAGCTCAGCGCGGTGCCGTAAATGTTCTGATCGTAATCGCGGCTGTCACCGTTGTTCGGGTTACGCATCGCCGCGCGGGTGTAGTTCCACGCCGTGCCCCAGCTCAGATCGTCCGTGATGTGGTAGTCCACACCCAGCGAGCCGCCGCCTTTGCGCTTATAGCGCAGGCCATTGCCTGGCAGATACTCGTTATCTTCGAACAGATAAGAGGCGTAGAGATCCGCATCTCCGAAGCTGTTTTTATACTTCAGCTGTTTGCGTGAGCGGTAAGATCCGTCGTAGTCGCCGTTGATCCCGTTACCCGGTGCCTGGCCGACCATGTCGTAATCCCAGATATCGGTCTTGGCGCCCACGGTATCGTAATAGACGCTGTTCTGCTGACCAAAGGTAAGCTGGCCCCAGGTTTTGCTTTTCAGACCGGTGTAGAGCTGACGACGCGTGGTGTTATTGGCACCATCCGCATAGTGACGATCCCAGCTGAAGACCGCCGGGACGTTAACGCCCAGCTCGTAGTAGCTGATCCAGCTGACGTCATCAAACAGGTAGTAGTCAGCGCCGAAACGGAAACGGGTGCCGCCATCAAAACCGTCGCGCTTGTAGGATTTGTCATCCACGCCGGTCTGATGATTGAACTGAGCACGAATGCTGCCGCCAAAAGTAAAGTTAAGACGGCTAAGCGGATCGCCTGCCTGCGGATCCTGTTTTAACAGGGTAATTTCCGCCTGGCTGGCGAAAGGAAGAATTGCCATCAGTGCAGCCACTGCACTCAGAGAAAAAGTACGCATTTTCATTTTTTATTTATGTCCTGATACGCTCCAGTGATGAGCGGCAGGCATAGTACTGACGAAAAATCCGCACAGGAAGTGTTTATATTATAAATTTGTGCGAACCGGCCTTATTCGCACCTATAGCTAAAAAATTAAGCCAAATCAGTCACTTTAACGCAAACTACAGCCTCTTCCTGGACCTGACTTTCGGATTATCGCCAATAAAAGGGTCAAAAAAAACGGCTCCCAGAGGAGCCGTTTTTCACATTACATCGCCTTTATCTGGGCATGCATCTCCTGAACGGAGATAACCTGTTCCGTCGGGTCAGCATTCAGCGCCATCGCGGTGGCGAAGCCACCGTTCAGCGTGGTGTCGTAGTGCACTTTATACTGCAGGGCACTGCGGCGAATCAGTTTCGAATCTTCAATCGCCTGACGACCCGCCGTGGTATTGACGATGTAGCTATACTCGCCGTTCTTCAGACGGTCCTGAATGTGCGGACGCCCTTCGTGCACCTTGTTCACCAGCCGCGGATTGATGCCCGCTTCGCCCAGCACGACCGCTGTGCCGTGAGTCGCATCCAGTTCGAAACCAAACTTCTGCAGCTTAGCGGCCAGGTCGACAATACGTTTCTTGTCGCCTTCACGCACCGACAGCAGCGCACGGCCCGACTTCTTCATGTTGCTCTGTGCGCCCAGCATCGCTTTGGAAAACGCCTCAGCGAAGGTACGGCCCACGCCCATGACTTCACCGGTAGAGCGCATTTCTGGCCCCAGAATCGGGTCAACGCCCTGGAACTTGTTAAACGGCAGCACCACTTCTTTGACAGAGTAGTAAGGCGGAATCACCTCTTTAGTGACGCCCTGCTCTGCCAGTGTTTTGCCTGCCATCACGCGTGCGGCGACTTTCGCCAGCGGGACACCGGTCGCTTTAGAGACGAACGGCACGGTACGCGCCGCGCGAGGGTTAACTTCGATCAGGTAGACTTCGTTATCTTTCACCGCGAACTGGACGTTCATCAGGCCACGAACGTTCAGCTCAAATGCCAGCTTCTCAACCTGCTGGCGCATCACATTCTGAATCTCCTGACTCAGGGTGTAGGCCGGCAGTGAACAGGCGGAGTCACCGGAGTGGACGCCAGCCTGCTCAATGTGTTCCATGATGCCGCCAATCAGCACCCGCTCACCGTCGCAAATCGCATCAACATCCACTTCGACCGCATCATCCAGGAAGCGATCCAGCAGTACCGGCGCATCGTTGGAAACCGAGACCGCCGTCTGGAAGTAGCGCTTGAGGTCGATCTCGTCGTAGACGATCTCCATGGCACGGCCACCCAGCACATAAGAAGGACGCACCACCAGCGGATAGCCCAGGCCCGCGGCTTTCTCAACCGCCTGCTCCAGTGTGGCCACCGTGGCGTTGGCGGGTTGCTTCAGGTTCAGGCGATCAACCGCCTGCTGGAAACGTTCACGGTCTTCAGCACGGTCGATGGAATCCGGGCTGGTGCCGATAACCGGTACGCCTGCGGCTTCCAGCGCACGCGCCAGTTTCAGCGGCGTCTGACCGCCATACTGCACAATCACGCCTTTTGGCTGCTCAATGCGCACGATCTCCAGCACATCTTCCAGCGTGACCGGCTCGAAGTAGAGGCGATCAGAGGTGTCGTAATCGGTCGAGACGGTTTCCGGGTTACAGTTGACCATAATGGTCTGGTAACCATCTTCACGCAGCGCCAGGGCGGCGTGAACGCAGCAGTAGTCGAACTCGATACCCTGACCGATACGGTTTGGCCCACCGCCCAGAATCATGATTTTTTCGCGATCCGGACTTGGATTGGCTTCGCACTCCTCCTCATAGGTGGAGTACATATAGGCAGTGTCTGTCGCGAACTCTGCGGCGCAGGTATCTACGCGCTTGTAAACCGGGTGCAGGTTAAACTGCTGACGCAGCTTGCGGATTTCGCTCTCTGCCACGCCCGCCAGCGTCGCCAGCCGTGCATCCGCAAAGCCTTTACGCTTCAGGGCGCGCAGGAACGTCTCATCCAGGCTATTAACCCCTTCACGGGCAACCTGCTCTTCCAGCCGCACCAGCTCTTCAATCTGCACCAGGAACCAACGGTCCACATTGGTCAGATTGAAGATGCCATCCACTGACATGCCAGCGCGGAAAGCGTCCGCGATGTACCAGATGCGGTCTGAACCAGCATCTTTCAGCTCACGGCGGATGCGGGTTAATGCTTCCGGATCGTCGAGGTGCACTTTCGGGTCGAAGCCGTTAGCGCCCACTTCCAGGCCGCGCAGCGCTTTCTGCATGGACTCCTGGAAAGTACGGCCAATCGCCATTACTTCACCGACCGACTTCATCTGCGTGGTCAGGCGATCGTTAGCACCGGCAAATTTTTCGAAGTTGAAACGCGGGATCTTGGTGACAACGTAGTCGATGGAAGGCTCGAACGAGGCTGGCGTTAAACCGCCGGTGATATCATTCATCAGCTCGTCGAGGGTATAACCGACCGCCAGTTTGGCCGCCACTTTAGCAATCGGGAAACCGGTCGCTTTGGAGGCCAGCGCCGAGGAGCGTGACACGCGCGGGTTCATCTCAATGACAATCAGGCGGCCATCTTTCGGGTTAACCGAGAACTGCACGTTGGAGCCACCGGTTTCGACACCGATCTCACGCAGCACCGCCAGCGAGGCGTTACGCATGATCTGATACTCTTTGTCGGTCAGCGTCTGGGCAGGTGCCACCGTGATGGAGTCACCGGTGTGGATCCCCATCGCATCGAAGTTTTCAATGGAGCAGACGATGATGCAGTTGTCGTTTTTATCACGCACCACTTCCATCTCATACTCTTTCCAGCCAATCAGCGACTCATCAATCAGCAGCTCATTGGTCGGTGAGAGGTCGAGACCGCGTTCGCAAATCTCTTCAAACTCTTCGCGGTTGTAGGCGATGCCGCCACCGGTTCCGCCCATAGTAAATGAGGGACGGATAATGCAGGGGAAACCGACATCTTCAGCCACGGCCAGCGCTTCTTCCATGGTGTGCGCAATGCCGGAGCGCGCGGTATCCAGACCGATGCTTTTCATCGCCACGTCGAAACGACGACGATCTTCCGCTTTGTCGATTGCGTCAGCCGTTGCGCCGATCATGGTGACGCCAAACTCTTCCAGCACGCCATGACGTTCCAGCTCCAGCGCACAGTTCAGCGCTGTCTGACCGCCCATGGTCGGCAGTACCGCGTCCGGGCGCTCTTTTTCGATGATTTTGCGCACCACTTCCCAGTGAATCGGCTCAATATAAGTCGCATCAGCCATTTCCGGGTCGGTCATGATCGTCGCCGGGTTGGAGTTCACCAGAATGACGCGGTAACCCTCTTCACGCAGCGCTTTACACGCCTGCGCACCGGAATAGTCAAATTCGCAGGCCTGGCCGATCACAATCGGACCGGCACCAAGAATCAGGATGGATTTTAGGTCTGTACGTTTTGGCATGAATGAGCTCCTGATTACTTCGCTTGCAGACGGAATGCGTTAATCAATTCAATAAAGTGGTCAAACAGCGGCGCAGCATCGCCTGGGCCCGGGCTGGCTTCCGGGTGTCCCTGGAAGCTGAATGCGGGCTTGTCGGTGCGGTGAATGCCCTGCACGGTTTTATCGAACAACGAAATGTGAGTAACACGCAGGTTAGCGGGAAGATTGTTCTCATCGACCGCAAAACCATGGTTCTGCGCGGTGATCATCACGCGATTGTTATCGAGATCTTTCACCGGATGGTTGCCGCCGTGGTGACCCAGCTTCATCTTTACGGTCTTAGCCCCGCTGGCCAGCGCCAGCAGCTGATGACCCAGACAGATTCCGAATACCGGGATCTCTGTTTTCAGGAAGGCCTGAATTGCGCTGATGGCGTAGTCGCACGGCTCCGGGTCGCCAGGACCGTTAGAGAGGAAGATGCCATCCGGATTAAGCTTCAGTACTTCTTCGGCAGGCGTCTGTGCCGGAACGACGGTCAGACGACAGCCGCGATCGACCAGCATCCGCAGAATGTTGCGCTTGGCACCGTAATCGTAAGCCACCACATGGTAAGGCAGTGATTCAGCGTCGGCCTGCTCTGGCAGCCCTCCCTCCAGCGTCCAGCTGCCCTGCTGCCAGCTGTAGGTCTCAGTGGTGCAGACCTCTTTCGCCAAATCCATCCCTTTCAGTCCCGGGAACGCCTGAGCTTTTTGCAGCGCCAGCGCGGCATCCGGATTATCGCCCGCAATGATGCAGCCGTTTTGCGCACCTTTCTCACGCAGCAAGCGCGTCAGCTTGCGGGTATCAATATCGGCAATCGCCACGATGTTGTTGCGCTGCAGCCAGGCGGATAAGCCCTCTTCACTACGGAAGTTGCTGGCAATCAGCGGCAGGTCACGGATAACCAGGCCCTGCGCATGAATCTGGCTGGATTCTTCGTCGGCGGCATTGGTTCCGACATTACCGATATGGGGATAAGTGAGAGTAACGATTTGGCGGGAATAGGAAGGATCAGTGAGGATTTCTTGATAACCGGTCATTGAGGTATTGAAAACGACTTCTCCCACTGCCGACCCTGTTGCCCCGATGGCCCGACCGTGGAATTGGGTTCCGTCTTCCAGAACCAATAGCGCTGACTTAATCAAAACATCCTCCAGGGAATAAACAGTCACAATATTTGCATATTAATTCAAAATAGCCGCCTGAATCAATGCAAAAACCGCCTGAATTGTCGATTTTTGGCAAATTGCGCGCATTCTAATGATCGCCCTGGCCCTTGTCTACCCTGCGGCGGGATTTTTTCATCCTTATCTGCCTTCTGAGGAAAATAACGGGCATAAGCGGCAAAAAGAGAGGAAAACTCGGCGGAATAATCGTTTGCCAGGCAGCGTAAAAGCAAAACAGATGCAGCGCGGCCTTTGTTTTTGACCAAATGGTCAAAAATAGCATCCAGCAAAGCAAATAAATGAAGAAAACAGGCGAAAAAAGGAGCCAGAGTTAGCTTTTATATCGGGAAGGCACATTTGAGATAAAATTAAGGGCAATGAAAACATTGCCCCTTTTCAATCAAGCGATTACCGATTGAAATAACCACATCACGATGGTTCACAACACTCACAACATCGACAAATCCAGCACATCCCGCATGTCAAACAGGCCAGATTTCTTATCTTTCAACCATAAAGCGGACTTAACCGCGCCATTGGCAAAGGTCATACGGCTTGAAGCCTTGTGGGTTATCTCTACGCGCTCGCCGATATCTGCAAACATAGCAGTATGCTCACCGACGATGTCACCCGCGCGTACTGTCGCAAAACCGATGCTCTGCGGCTGGCGTTCGCCGGTGTGGCCCTCACGCGTATAGACCGCATGCTCATCCAGTTTCCACTGCATCGCATCGGCAATCGCCTCACCCATCGCCAGCGCGGTTCCGGAGGGCGCATCCACTTTATGGCGGTGGTGCGCTTCAACGATCTCAATATCCGCGTACTCCCCCATCACTTTGGCAGCCTTCTCCAGCAGCTTCAGCACCAGGTTAACCCCCACGCTGAAGTTAGCGGCGAACACAATGGGGATATCTTCCGCCGCGGCGCGAATGGCCGCTTTGCCTGCTTCATCAAAACCGGTGGTGCCGATCACCATCGCTTTGCCCTGCTCACGGCAGATCGCCATATACTCCAGCGTGCCTTCCGGGCGGGTGAAGTCGACCAGCACATCAAAATCGCTAATCACCGCGCGTAAGTCGTCAGCGATGATGATGCCATTCTTCCCGATGCCCGCTAATTCACCAGCGTCGCTGCCGGTCAGCGATGAGCCTGGGCGAGCCAGTGCCGCACCCAGTTCTGCGCCTTCTGCCTGCTGCGTCGCCTGAATCAGATTACGGCCCATACGGCCCGGCGCACCCACAATAGCAATGCGGATTGTGTTCATATTTATTCATTCCTAAAACAAAACTATGCATCCAAAGCGTCATCAGGTTAACGATGAGTTAACAGTCACGCCACTATTAATCCGTGATAATAAGAATTTTATGCCAGCCGCCCGTGATTATCAGTAAAAGCAATCACAGCAGCAAATAACGGCTTTTTTTGTCAGATTCAAAAAACAAAAAAGGCCGAACAGAGTCGGCCTTTTTATCAGTAATATCGCAGAGTTACTGCACGTTACGCACTTCGACACGCAGCTCTTTGGGCACTTCGAAGACAATATTCTCTTCACGGCCAATCAGCTCAATTGCCGCTTCGCCGCCCAGTTCACGCAGCCGCTGTATAACCTGCTGCACCAGAATATCGGGCGCTGACGCACCTGCGGTGACGCCGATGCAGGCCACGCCTTTTACCCACTCTTCCTGAATATCATCCGCAGAGTCGATCAGCTTCGCCAGCTTACCGGCACGCTGAGCCAGCTCAGCCAGACGGTTAGAGTTGGAGGAGTTCTTCGACCCCACCACCAGCACCACTTCCGCATCTTTCGCCAGGGTACGAACGGCTTCCTGACGGTTGGTGGTGGCGTAGCAGATATCATCTTTACGCGGCCCGATGATCGCCGGGAAGCGCTGGCGCAGAGCATCAATGATGTCAGAGGTGTCGTCCACCGACAGCGTGGTCTGCGTCATGAAGCTCAGATTGTTTTCGTCTTTCACGGTCAGCCTGAAGACATCTTCCGGTGACTCCACCAGATACATGCCGCCATTGGGGTTATTGTACTGCCCCATGGTGCCTTCGACTTCCGGATGACCCGCATGACCAATCAGTATCGCTTCAACGCCTTTACGGCTGGCGCGTGCCACTTCCATATGCACTTTGGTCACCAGCGGACAGGTGGCGTCAAACAGCATGGTCAGATTGCGTGCTTTGGCTTCGGCACGCACCGCCTGAGAAACACCGTGCGCGGAGAAGATCAGAATCGCGTTATCCGGCACTTCACTGATCTCTTCAATGAAGATGGCACCGCGCTCACGCAGGCTGTTTACCACGTAACGGTTATGCACCACTTCGTGACGGACATAGATTGGCGCGCCATACATCTCCAGCGCGCGCTCAACAATACTGATGGCACGATCAACGCCAGCGCAGAAGCCGCGCGGATTAGCTAACAGGATTTGCATCGTTGGCCTCCAGTGCGGGATCGATTTCCAGCACCTCTACATCAAACTGAATACGACGACCTGCCAGCGGATGGTTGAAATCCACGGTGATAGAGTCACCGGAGATTTCACGGATCACGCCAGGCATTTCACTGCCGCCCATGCCGCTGAACAGCATGATGGCTCCCACTTCCGGCTCACCCGCATCGATAAAGTCCCGACGCGAGAAATACTGGATCAGGTCAGGGCTGACGCCGCCAAAGGCGTCGTCCGGTTCCAGGGTAAATTGTTTAGTTTCACCCGCTTTCAGCCCCAGCAGTGCCTGCTCAAGTGCCGCAGAGAGGCTGCCATCACCGAGACGGAACAGCGCGGGCTTGCCGTTTGCACGGGTCGATTCCGCCGTCGAGCCATCTTCCAGCTTCAGCGTAAAATGCACCAACACCGCGCTTTCGCGCTGTACGGACTCAGTCATCACTTACCCTTTCTGTTTAGCCTGTTTGCCGTTCGGGCTGAAAAAGCCCTCCAGCACCACTAATGCAGCACCGATACAGATGCCGCAGTCAGCGATATTAAATGTAGCGAAGTGCCAGTTACCGACATAGAAATCGATAAAATCGACCACAAAGCCATGGTATGAGCGATCAAACAGATTGCCTGTCGCGCCGCCGATAATCAGGGCATACGCGATGTTAGCGATCTTCTGACTGGCATGATTACGATACATCATCACGACCAGTGAGATCACGATAGCCAGCGCAATACCGGCAAAGAACCAGCGCTGCCAGCCGCCTTTGTCCGCCAGGAAACTGAACGCCGCGCCGTAGTTGTGCGCGTAGAACAGGTTCAGGTAGGGCATCAGCGGCTGTGTTTCATGCAGCATCATGTTGTTCATCACCCACTGCTTGCTGGCGAAGTCGACAACAATCACCACCAGCACCAGCCACAGCCAGCGCAATCCGGTTGATAAAAGAGGTTTACGCATCAGGCAAATTCACGCTGTTCGCCGTCACCGGCTACGTTAGTGTAACAACGACCACAGACCTCAGCATGCTCAGGATTCTGTCCGACGTCGGTAGTGTAATGCCAGCAGCGCTGACATTTCTCGCCTTCCGCCTTGTGCAGCGCGATTTTCAGACCTTTCAGCAGCTCACTTTGCTGCGCTTCGTCGTTCGCCAGTGCGTAATCCGCCACCTGTGCACCCGAGGTCAGCAGCACAAAGCGTAGCTCATTGCCCAGTGCCTGCAGTTTAGCGGCCAGTTCCGGATCGGCATACAGCGTGACCGTCGCTTCCAGTGCGCCACCGATACGTTTATCCGCACGCGCCTGCTCGATCACTTTGTTCACTTCGCCACGCACTTTTAGCAGCTCAGCCCAGTAGGCGTCATTCAGCGCTTCATCTTCTGCCAGGCCAAACAGACCCTGATACCACTCTTCGGTGAAGACATACTGCGTACGTTCGCCTGGCAGATAGCCCCAGATCTCATCCGCTGTAAAGGACATGATCGGTGCCATCCAGCGCACCAGCGCTTCGACGATATGCCACAGCGCGGTCTGGCAGCTGCGACGCGCCAGGCCATCACCTTTCGCGGTGTACTGACGATCCTTGATGATGTCGAGATAGAAGCTGCCCATCTCAATTGAGCAGAACTGCATCAGACGCTGGATCACTTCGTGGAAATCGTAGTTCTCATAGGAGGCGACGATATCGGCCTGTGCCGCTTGTGCGCGACCGACGGCCCAGCGATCCACCACCACCATCTCTTCCGGTTTCACCAGATCGGTGGCCGGGTTGAAACCACTGAGGTTAGCCAGCAGGAAACGCGCGGTGTTACGGATACGACGATAGGCATCAGCAGAGCGCTTGAGGATCTCATCGGAGACCGCCATTTCGCCCGAGTAGTCGGTTGATGCCACCCACAGGCGCAGAATATCGGCGCCCAGTTTGTTCATCACATCCTGCGGCGCAACCGTGTTACCGATCGATTTCGACATCTTGCGGCCTTGGCCATCTACGGTGAAACCGTGTGTCAGTACCTGACGATAAGGCGCTTTGCCCTTCATCGCCGTGGAGATCATCAGCGAGGACATAAACCAGCCACGATGCTGATCGGACCCTTCCAGATAGAGGTCAGGCGCATGGCCACCAAATTCCGGACGCGCATCAACGACTGAATAGCTGGTTGAACCGGAGTCAAACCAGACATCCAGCGTATCCGGCACTTTAACGTAATGATCGGCATCGTCGCCCATCAGTTCGCGCGGGTCGAGATCCCACCAGGCCTGAATGCCTTCCTGCTCAACGCGCTTCGCCACTTTTTCCATCAGCGCCAGCGTGTCCGGGTGCAGCTCTTCGCTCTCTTTATGAACGAACAGGGCCATCGGTACGCCCCAGGTACGCTGACGAGAGATACACCAGTCAGGACGGTTCGCCACCATCGATTCGATACGCGCCTGGCCCCAGTCCGGGATCCACTGCACGCCTTTGATCTCCTTCAGCGACTGCGCACGCAATCCTTTTTGATCCATGCTGATGAACCATTGCGGCGTGGCGCGGAAGATGATTGGCGTTTTGTGGCGCCAGCAGTGCGGGTAGCTGTGCAGCAGTTTCTCAACGTGTAGCAGCGCGCCCTTCTCTTTCAGCAACTCAACGATCATGTCGTTGGCTTTAAAGACGTTGATGCCATCCAGCGTCGGATAGGTGCCTGACAGATAGCGGCCATCCGGTCCGACCGGATTAGCGGTTTCGATGCCATATTTCTGACCGATAACATAGTCATCCGGGCCGTGGCCAGGTGCCGTGTGGACTGCACCGGTACCCGCTTCCAGGGTCACGTGCTCGCCCAGCACGACCAGCGACTCAAGCGTCAGGAACGGATGCTGGAATTTCTGCAACTCCAGCGCTGCGCCTTTGCATTCGCCCAGAACCTGCCATTCGCTGACACCGGCGCGCTTCATCACGCTCTCGACCAGATCTTTTGCCAGGATCAGCGCGCGACCGTCGATCTGCAGCAGCTGATACTCAAATTCCGCGTTTAACGAGATGGCGCGGTTAGCCGGTAATGTCCACGGTGTCGTCGTCCAGATCACCAGTGAAATCGGGCCATTAACCTGTGCCACACCAAACGCCTGACGCACCGCGTCGGCATCAATGGCGTTGAACATCACGTCGATTGAAGGCGAAGTCTTGTCGTAATACTCCACTTCCGCTTCTGCCAGGGCAGAACGGCAATCCAGACACCAGTGCACGGGCTTCGCGCCTTTGTGCAGGTGGCCGTTGCCGATGATTTTACTCAGCGCACGAATGATGTTGGCTTCGGTACCGAAATCCATGGTCAGGTAAGGACGATCCCAGTCACCCAGCACGCCCAGACGGATAAAGTCCGCCTTCTGGCCTTCAACCTGTTCCGCGGCGTATTTGCGGCACGCTTCGCGGAATTCAGCAGCGGTGACTTTCTCGCCTGGCTTGCCGATCATCTGCTCAACTTTGTGTTCGATTGGCAGACCGTGACAGTCCCAGCCCGGCACATACGGCGAGTCATAACCCGCCATGCCTTTCGACTTAACGATAATGTCTTTCAGAATCTTGTTAACGGAGTGACCAATATGAATGCTGCCGTTCGCATACGGAGGGCCATCATGCAGGATAAAGGTTTTTTTCCCTTTTTTGGCTTCGCGGATGATGCCGTACAGATTGTCGGCATACCAGCGTTGCAACATTCCCGGTTCGCGTTTGGCCAGATCGCCACGCATCGGGAATCCCGTTTCCGGCAAATTCAGGGTAGATTTATAGTCACTCATCAGATTCTCGATTCCGTTTTTCGCTCAGGTTAAAGCAGCCCAAAGAACTGCCGGGCCGTTACCACATCGTTCGCAATTTGTTCTTTCAACGCCTCCAGTGAGGCAAAGCGCTGCTCGTTTCGTATTTTCTGTTTCAGCACCACATCAATGTGACGACCATAGAGATCCATATTGATGTCGAGCAGGTGAACTTCAAGCTGCTGGCGTAAACCTTTTACGGTCGGGCGGGTGCCGATATTGGCGACACCTGGCAGTGGCTCGGGCGTCAGACCCCGTACCTCCACCGCATAAACCCCTTTCACCGGCGAGACGCTGCGGCGTAAAGGGAGGTTCGCCGTGGGGAAACCCAGCGTGCGTCCCAGTGCATCACCGTGCACAACGCGGCCGGAAATAGTGAAAGGGTGACCTAGCAGTGACTGCGCCAGCGCTAAATCATCCACGGCCAGCGCCTGACGCACGGCAGTACTGCTGATTCGCTTACCGCCATCACAGAAGGTTTCGGTGCTGACGACTTCAAAACCATACTCCGCACCGGCTTTCTGTAATAACAGGAAATCCCCCTGGCGACCAGCGCCGAAACGGAAATCATCGCCTACCGCAAGGTACTTTACGTCC
Source organism: Pantoea sp. E956-1 (assembly GCF_982223955.1). Lineage (NCBI taxonomy): Bacteria > Pseudomonadati > Pseudomonadota > Gammaproteobacteria > Enterobacterales > Erwiniaceae > Pantoea > Pantoea sp. E956-1. The sequence goes on from NZ_CEUYZP010000008.1 coordinate 180,399, forward strand.
AGCTTTTCGACTAACAGGTCACTGATAAAACGCTGTGCGGACAAGGCCGCAAAGCGACGGTCGAACCGCACGCACAACACTTTATCGACGCCGGCTTCCGCCATGTACCGCAGTTTTTCACGCAGACGCGTCAGACGAGCCGGCGCTTTGTCACCGGCAAACAGCTCCAGCGGCTGCGGCTCGAAAACCATGACCACCACCGGCAGATTACGCTTACGCCCCTCTTCACACAGTCGCGACATCAGCGCCTGATGCCCACGGTGTACGCCATCGAAATTACCAATGGTCAGAACGCAGCCGCGATGCTGCTCGTTAAGATTATGAATACCGCGGATAAACTTCATGGCTGGCCCAAACCGGTGGAAATCGGCGGATTATACCCTTGAAAGCGGCTCAGGTTAACCCGTCAGCACGCCTTTCATGCTTTAGGCGCTGCATTTCCTGTTGCAGAAGCGCATGTTAAGAATTTTGTCGCGAAATACTGTATTCAGCGAGGGGAAGCTGGTAGAATCCTGCGCCATCAAATACGTAACCGAGTGCCGCTCTCAGGGCGACGCTTATTTGCACAAATCCATTGACAAAATCAGGTTAGAAGGGCATAGTCCTCGGCCTTTGATTTGTCTCTATAGAACACATTTGGGAGTTGTACCTTGGCTAATATCAAATCAGCTAAGAAACGCGCCGTAACATCTGAGAAACGCCGTAAGCATAACGCTAGCCGCCGCTCTATGATGCGTACCTTCGTTAAGAAAGTATACGCGGCGATCGCTTCAGGCGACAAAGCTGCTGCGCAGAACGCATTCAATGAAATGCAACCACTCGTGGACCGTCAGGCTGCTAAAGGTCTGATCCACAAGAACAAAGCTGCACGTTATAAGTCTAACCTGACTGCACAGATCAACAAACTGGCTTAATCGCCTGTTGTTAATCGCTTTGTTAAAAAAGCCGGCGCTTACGCCGGTTTTTTTTCGTCTGTAACCTGGCGGGGAAAGAGTCCGCTGAAGTCTGCGTGACAGATTCGCTGCACCGCCGGATGCTGAATCATCCGCTCCGCGAAGATAATATGGTACTCCTCTAACACCGAGTCGAGCCGCCCGACCTCTGTAATCTCGTCACGCTGCCGGCCTTCCTGCTGATCCAGCGCGGGGGCGACAAAGATCGCATGATGCTGCGCGCCAAAGGCTTTCATCAAAGCCGCATCATCAAACTCGCCAAGGATATCAACCTGCAGTCCCTGGCTGCTGATCCAGTTAAGAATTTTGCGGCCCAGCATGGAGCGGCGTCCGGGGAGCAGCAGTGGGCGCGTCTCCAGACAAGCGGGAAAAGGCTGCTCCGGCAGCGGCTGGGTTGACCAGAAGCTTACCGGACATTCACCCAGCTTCGCGGAAAAGAGCCCCTCCTGCTGTGTAGAGTCGATAGAGCAGTCAGAGATAATCATATCCAGCTTATGCTGACTGAGTTGCTCCAGCAGCATTTCGTGGGTTGATTCAAAACAGCGCAGATGGATTTTCTCCTCTGCGACCACCGCCGTCTCCAGCACCTTGCTGACCAGTTGCTTAGAGAGCGCATCTGCCACGCCAACATCCAGCAACAGATGGGACTCTTTGCGGTAATTCACAATATCCAGCATCTCCTGGCCCAGCATAAACATGCGGTCAGCGTAGCGGAAAACCAGCTGTCCCAGTTCGGTTGGAACCAGACCCCGTCCCTGACGCCGAAAAAGCTTACCCTGCAGGCGCTCCTCAAGTGCCTTAATCTGCCCGGTAATCGTCTGGGGCGTCAGGGAGAGTGCCTCTGCTGCGCCAACGACTGAACCGCTTTTACAGACCTGCCAGAAGTAATAGAGATGATTGAAGTTGAGCTGATTCATTGAAAAAAGGAGGCTTTCGCCTCCTCTCCATTAACGCATTTTAATTCGCAGCAGGGTATAGCCGATGACGGCTGAAAGCAGAGAGCCGGTCAGAATGCCCAGTTTAGAAAAGGTCACCAGCTGTTCATGCGCTGCATCAAAGGCCAGCGAACTGATAAAAATTGACATAGTGAAGCCAATTCCACACAGCACACCAATCGCCATAATATCCCGTATGGTTGTACCGTTGGGTAATACTGCCAGCCGCAATTTTACCGCCAGCCAGCAGAACAGAGTAATGCCCAATGGCTTACCGATTAACAGACCGAGGATAATGCCTGACGGTTCAGGCGAGAGGACATCACTCAGTGTAATGCCAGCCAGTGAGATACCGGCATTGGCAAAGGCAAACAGCGGCAGAATCAACCAGTTCACCCACGGCATCAGACCATGCGCCAGATGTTCCGCTGGGGAGTGCCCCTCTCTCTTTTCCAGAGGCACGAAGAAGCCCACAATGACGCCTGCCAGGGTTGCGTGGACACCCGACTTCAGCACGGCGGTCCAGAGCACGATACCCACCAGTATGTAGATTGAGATTTTACGGACGTTAAAGCGGTTCAGGAGCGCCAGCACGACAATTGCGCCAGCAGCCACACACAGGGAGAGCACTGAGAGGTCACTGGTATAAAACAGAGCAATAATAACAATGGCCCCAAGGTCATCAATAATTGCCAGTGCCATCAGAAAGACTTTTAGCGCAACGGGAACACGGCTGCCCAGCAGAGCCAGCACGCCCAGCGCAAAAGCGATATCGGTTGCGGTAGGAATGGCCCAGCCGTTGCGTGCAATCTCATCGCCATGGTTGAAAAACAGGAAGATCAGCGCGGGCAACGCCATGCCGCCTATTGCAGCGATGACGGGGAAGATAGCCTTGTCACGGCTGGCAAGTTCACCGACCATCAACTCACGCTTTACTTCCAGGCCAATAACCAGAAAGAAAAGCGCCATCAGCGCATCGTTGATCCACAACAGCAAATTTTTGCTGATATCCAGTGCCCCGAAGCGTATTTGCACGGGTTCATTCAGCAACGCCTGGTAACCCTGAGCGGTAGCGGCCGTATTGGCGAGGATCATCGCCGCGACCGCCGCCATAATCAACATCACGCCATTGCTGGCATCACTTTCAATAAAACTTTTTAGCAGATTCTTTAATTTGCGCGGCTTGTTCAACGTTCATCTTCCTGAGCAGAGACAGAATGTTAAACAGTGTAACGGTTCATATAGTTCGTTAAAAGCAGCTTATCCCGCACTATATACTCGGTTTTGCCGAGCAGTGGCAGCGGTAAACGTCGACTTTTTTTGGGTGCTGCGGTGACGGACAGATAATGCAGCCATTACAGGCAGGGGATTGAAAACAAAAAAGCGGAGCCGGGGCTCCGCTTTTTATCAGGCAGACTAACGAGTCAGGTCATCAAAGAATTTTTTCACGCCGTCGAAAAAGCTCTTGGAGCGCGGACTGTTGTGCTCGCCGCTCGGGCCGCCAAAACTCTCTTCCAGTTCACGCAACAGCGCTTTCTGTTTCTCATTCAGGCTGACCGGTGTTTCCACCACGACACGACACAGCAGATCGCCTACCGCGCCGCCACGCACAGATTTCACACCACGCCCGCGCATGCGGAACAGCTTGCCGGTCTGAGTTTCTGACGGTACTTTCAGCTTCACACGACCATCCAGAGTCGGTACTTCAATCTCACCGCCCAGCGCTGCCATCGCAAAGTTGATCGGCACTTCACAGTAGAGATTGTTCTCTTCACGCTCGAAGATCGGATGTTTCTTCACCGAGACCTGAACGTAGAGATCGCCTGCTGGTGCGCCCTGCTCACCCGCTTCGCCTTCACCGCTCAGACGAATACGATCGCCGGTGTCGACCCCTGCCGGGATTTTCACTGACAGCGTTTTTGACTTCTCAACGCGGCCATGACCATGACAGGCGTTGCACGGATCTTTAATCACCGAGCCGCGACCATGACAGGTCGGACAGGCCTGCTGAACAGTGAAGAAGCCCTGGCGCATCTGCACCTGGCCTGCACCGTGACAGGTTGAACAGGTTTGTGGCTGCGTTCCCGCTTTCGCGCCGCTGCCGTGGCAGACATCACACTCTTCCAGCGTTGGAATGCGGATCTCTTTGGTCACGCCGCGTACCGCTTCTTCCAGCGACAGCTCCATGTTGTAGCGTAAATCGGCGCCACGGGATGCGCGCTGACGGCGTCCACCACCAAAGATGTCACCGAACACGTCGCCAAAGATATCGCTGAAGTCTGCGCCGCCGCCACCAAAGCCGCCGCCGCCGAATCCACCGCCACCCATGCCGCCCTGTTCAAAGGCTGCATGGCCATACTGATCGTAGGCCGCACGCTTCTGCGCATCGGTCAGGATTTCGTACGCTTCCTTGACCTCTTTGAATTTAGCTTCGGCTTCTTTATCACCGGGATTGCGATCCGGGTGAAATTTCATTGCCAGGCGTTTGTAAGCCTTTTTGATTTCACGCTCGTCCGCGGATTTGGCGACGCCTAAAATCTCGTAGTAATCACTCTTCGCCATGTTTATTTAGCCCTTAACATGATCGCACGGGCGTGGAGAGATCTCCTACGCCCGTGCTGGTTTCAACGGCTGTCAGGCCAACCGTCGCGCCCGGTCAGGGGCAATTATTTCTTGTTGTCTTTCACTTCTTCGAATTCAGCATCGACAACGTCGTCATCTTTCTTCGCTGACGCGTCACCGGCATCCGCTGCACCCGCCTGAGACTGCTGGGCTGCTTCCATCAGTTTGCCGGACACTTCCATCAGCGCCTGCATTTTGGCGTCGATTTCCGCTTTGTCTTCGCCTCTCAGCGCAGTTTCCAGCGCGGCCAGAGCGGCTTCGATTGGCGCTTTGTCATCAGCTGACAGTTTGTCGCCTGCTTCATCCAGCTGCTTACGCGTGCTGTGGGCAATCTGATCGCCCTGGTTACGCGTCTGTACCAGCTCTTCGAACTTACGGTCAGATTCAGCGTTCGCTTCCGCATCACGCACCATTTTCTGGATCTCTTCATCACTCAGACCTGAAGAGGCTTTGATGGTGATTTTCTGCTCTTTACCGCTGTTCTTATCTTTCGCCGACACGTGCAGGATACCATCCGCATCGATGTCGAAGGTCACTTCGATCTGCGGCAGACCGCGTGGCGCGTTCTGGATACCATCGAGGTTGAACTGGCCCAGTGACTTGTTGTCATTGGCGCGCTTACGCTCACCCTGCAGCACGTGAATGGTCACGGCTGACTGGTTATCTTCAGCAGTCGAGAAGACCTGGCTGTGCTTGGTTGGGATGGTGGTGTTCTTGCTGATCAGCGAAGTCATCACGCCACCCATGGTTTCGATACCCAGTGACAGCGGGGTAACGTCCAGCAGCAGCACGTCTTTCACGTCGCCACCCAGCACACCACCCTGAACCGCAGCGCCGACCGCGACCGCTTCGTCCGGGTTCACGTCTTTACGTGGCTCTTTACCGAAGAACTCAGTCACTTTGGCCTGAACCAGTGGCATACGAGTCTGACCACCCACCAGGATAACGTCGTTGATGTCTGAAACAGACAGACCGGCATCCTGCAGCGCAACTTTCAGTGGCGCGATTGAGCGAGCAACCAGATCTTCAACCAGTGACTCCAGTTTAGAGCGGGTCACTTTGATGTTCAGGTGTTTAGGACCGGTCGCATCTGCCGTAATGTATGGCAGGTTAACGTCGGTCTGCTGTGCAGAAGAAAGTTCGATTTTCGCTTTCTCTGCCGCTTCTTTCAGACGCTGCATCGCCAGTGGATCGTTGTGCAGATCGATGCCCTGGTCTTTCTTAAATTCAGCAACCAGATAGTTAATCAGGCGGCTATCGAAGTCTTCACCACCCAGGTGGGTGTCACCGTTGGTCGCCAGAACTTCAAAGGTTTTTTCGCCGTCAACTTCGTCGATCTCAATGATTGAGATATCGAAGGTACCGCCACCCAGGTCATAAACCGCGATGGTGCGGTTGCCCTGACCTTTATCCAGACCGTATGCCAGTGCAGCAGCAGTCGGTTCGTTAATGATACGTTTGACTTCCAGACCCGCGATACGGCCGGCGTCTTTGGTCGCCTGACGCTGCGCATCGTTGAAGTAAGCCGGTACGGTGATCACGGCTTCAGTCACTGGCTCACCGAGGTAATCTTCGGCGGTCTTTTTCATTTTCTTCAGCACTTCAGCAGAGATCTGCGGTGGTGCCATTCTCTGACCTTTCACTTCCAGCCATGCGTCGCCGTTGTCAGCGCCGGTGATTTTGTACGGCATGATTTTAATATCACGCTGCACTTCTTCGTCCTGGAAGCGACGACCGATCAGACGCTTAATTGCGAACAGGGTATTCTGCGGGTTGGTCACTGCCTGACGTTTAGCCGGTTGACCGACCAGAATTTCGCCATCCTGTGTATACGCAATAATTGAAGGCGTGGTGCGATCGCCCTCGGCATTTTCCAGCACGCGTGCTTTAGTGCCATCCATGATCGCAACACAAGAGTTGGTTGTACCCAGGTCAATACCAATAATCTTACCCATCTAAACATCTCCCACTTAAATTCGTTGCCAATTTGGGTTGTGAACCTTTTATGTGGGCGGGTTGTTTGCATTCAACTGCCAGCACATGCTTTTTTTCCAACGTTCACAACACTCGATGACAAGTAAATGGGGCCGCTTCGATGCGCATCAAGGGCTAAACCAAAAAAAAATTTTTACCTTTGGCCCTGTCGGGATCAAAGAACGCTGCCACAGCGCTGAATATGATGCGTCGCCTTGTTCCCCTCAGGGAGCAGGACGGAATCCGTTTATTACATCAACGATCATCTTACTGCCGAGGAACTATGGCAAATTCAACGCTGGCTAACCCTGCCTCGCTGGGATTAATGGGATTTGGCATGACGACCATTTTGCTGAACCTGCATAACACGGGCTTGTTTCCCATGGACGTGACGATTTTAGCGATGGGCATTTTTTATGGCGGGATTGCGCAGGTGCTGGCCGGTCTGCTGGAGTTTAAAAAGAACAACACGTTTGGGCTGACCGCCTTTACCTCTTACGGCATGTTCTGGTTAAGCTTTGTGGCGATCCTGCTGTTACCTGAAATAGGTCTGGCGAAAGCGCCAGACGAACGTTTCCTGGGGGCCTGGCTGGCACTGTGGGGCATTTTCACGCTGTTTATGTTCGTCGGTACGCTCAAAGGTGCGCGGATGCTGCAGTTTGTTTTCGGCTCGCTCACGCTGCTGTTTCTGCTGCTGGCCGTGGCCCATCTTATGCACCTGCCGGCGCTGGTGGTGTCCGCGGGCTGGGTCGGCATACTCTGTGGTGCCAGCGCCTGCTATCTGGCGATGGGTGAAGTGCTGAACGAAACCTTTGGCCGCACTATTCTGCCGATTGGCGCGAAAGCGCTTTAAGCCTGCTTTACGCATAATCAAGACGCGGAGCCTGGCTCCGCGTCTCCGCATTACAAAGAGTTAACCCCCTGCTGCAGTCCCGGCTCGTGGCTGACATCACGCCGCAGCCAGATCCCCGTCAACAACCCCACCAGCGCCAGCGCCATCACATACCAGCAGGGTGCCATCACTGAGACGTTCATCAGCAGCGACACAAAGATGGGTGTCAGCCCGCCAAAGATCGCATAGGAGAGGTTGTAGGAAAATGAGAGGCCGGTAAAACGCACTTCTGCCGGAAAGGCGCGCACCATCACAAAGGGCACCACGCCGACAATACCGACGCTGAGACCCGCCACGCCATAAAGCAGGAAGAGCTGCTGTGGATAGAGGGCGGTCAGGTGATAAAACTGCCAGCTACAGATCGCCAGCAGCAGGCTGCCGACACACAGCGTACGACTGGCACCAAAGCGATCGGCAGCGAGCCCGGCAATAATGCAGCCAATGCAGAGCATCACGGTGGCGATGCTGTTGGCCTGCAGGGTCAGCGCGGGCGCGATGCCCTGCTGTTTTTGCAGCCAGACCGGCGACATCAGGATCACCACCACAATGCAGGCGGAGAGCAGCCAGGTCAGCAGCATAGAGACGACAATCGACTTTTTATGCTCTGTCAGCACGGTCTTCAGCGGCAGAGTTTCAGCCAGCGCTTTACGCTGCTGCATCTCAATAAACACCGGCGTCTCATGCAGCCAGCGCCGGAGGAACATCGCAACCAGCCCGAACACGCCGCCGAGGAAGAATGGGATGCGCCAGCCGCCATCATGGATCGCCTGCTGCGACATTGAGGTATTGATCAGCGTGGCCACCAGCGAACCCAGTAAAATGCCGATGGTCAGCCCGGCCGTCAGCGTGCCACAGGCGATGCCGATACGTTTATAGGGCACGTGTTCCGCGACAAACACCCAGGCGCCCGGCACTTCACCGCCAATCGCCGCGCCCTGTAACATCCGCATCAGCAGCATCAGTAGTGGCGCAGCTATACCAATCGTCTGCCAGGTGGGTAAAGCGCCCATCATCAGGGTCGGCAGCGCCATCAGCAGAATGCTCAGGCTGAACATTTTTTTGCGTCCGAGCTTATCGCCAAAATGCGCCATCACGATGCCGCCCAGCGGACGTGCCAGATAGCCTGCGGCAAAAATGGCAAACGTCTGCAGCTGACGCAGCCATTCCGGGATATCCGAAGGGAAAAAGAGTTCGCCAATCACGGTGGCGAAGAAAACGAAGATGATGAAGTCGTAGAATTCCAGCGCGCCGCCCAGCGCAGCCAGCGCCAGGGTCTTGTAATCCTTACCGGTCAGACGCTGAGTGTGAGTCGGATTCATAATATTCCAGAGGCAAAAGAGACAAGTTTGTAAAGATACCCTTACTATACCGTCAATCTTTTGCCACACCAGCAAGCCTATAGCTTATGCCTGAAATGGGGAATATTTAGTTATTTATCTCACGTATCGCGCTTTTAGGCCGAAATGCTGCTACTACGCTGGAATGCGTTTCGACGTAAGGCCCTTCCAGCAACTGTAAACAATAAGGTACAGACGCGAAGATGCCGTGAACTTTTACGTTGCCCTGCTCATCCTTCAACCCTTCCAGCGTCTCTTTGATCGACTTCGGCTGACCGGGCAGATTGAGGATCAGCGACTGTTTGCGGATGCCCCCCACCTGACGCGACAGAATCGCGGTCGGCACGAACTGCAGGCTGATCTGGCGCATCTGCTCACCAAAACCGGGCATTTCACGATCGGCAACGGCTAAGGTGGCATCGGGCGTGACATCGCGTCGGGCCGGACCGGTGCCGCCGGTGGTTAACACCAGATGGCAAAAACGTTCATCGACCAGTTCGCAAATCGCCTGCTCAATCATCGGCTGCTCGTCGGGCACCAGTCGGGACTCAATCTCAAACGGGCTGCTGATTGCGCTGCCGAGCCAGCTCTCCAGCGCGGGAATACCCTGATCCTGATAAATGCCGTTCGCGGCGCGATCGGAGACCGAGATCAGGCCAATGCGTAATGTATTCATGATGAGCTTCGCTGTGATTTACCGCGGTGCGGTTGGAGTAAAAGGGGAATAGCCGAGAGGATAATATAAAGTGAAAGGATCGGAAAAGAGAAAACCGTGGCAGCCTGCGCCGCCACGGTCAACGTATTACAGCAGTTCTGCCAGCATCTTCTCAAGTTTGCCCTGATCAACGGCAAAATTGCGGATACCTTCTGCCAGCTTCGCAACCGCCATGGGATCCTGGTTGTGCTGCCACAGGAACTCAGACTCGGTCATGCGGGCCGGACGCGCTTTCACTTCGCCGCTGTAGCTCAGTTTACGCTCCAGGGTGCCTTCGCTCTCCGCCAGCTCTTTCAGCAGCGCAGGAGAAATGGTCAGACGGTCACAGCCAGCCAGCTCGATGATTTCGCCGACGTTACGGAAGCTGGCGCCCATCACCACGGTTTCATAGCCGTGCTGCTTGTAGTAGTTGTAGATTTCAGAAACTGAAACCACGCCTGGATCTTCGTGCGCGGCATACTCTTTCTTGTCAGTATTGGCTTTGTACCAGTCGAGGATACGGCCAACAAACGGAGAGATCAGGAACACGCCCGCTTCGGCACAGGCACGCGCCTGAGCAAAGGAGAACAGCAGCGTCAGGTTACAGTTGATACCCTCTTTTTCCAGCTGCTCTGCAGCACGGATGCCCTGCCAGGTAGAGGCCAGTTTGATCAGGATGCGGTCGTTGCTGATACCGGCATCATTGTAGAGTTTGATCAGGCTGCGGGCTTTGGCGATGCTGCCTTCAGTGTCGTAAGAGAGACGCGCATCCACTTCCGTCGAGATGCGGCCTGGGATCAGTTTGAGAATTTCCAGACCAATGTTCACGGCCAGCTTGTCAGAAACCAGCTGCAGCTGCTCTTCTTTGTTGCTGCTCTGCTCACGCGCCCAGCCGATCGCTTCATCGATCAGTTTACGGTATTCAGGAATTTGCGCGGCGTTGAGAATCAGAGAAGGGTTGGTGGTGGCGTCTTGCGGCTGGTACAGCTTCATGGCTGCAATATCACCGGTGTCGGCTACTACGGTGGTGAGCTGACGCAGGGAGGTAAGTTTGTCCGTCATGTTCTTTTCTCTTAGTTAACTGTCAGTGTGAAAAAAGGCTGTTGCGATAATATCACGCGGCAACGGTGGCGCAAGGTCAGGGAATGCCGTTTACGATAGCGGGAACAAATAGGTGTGATTCGTCATTCTTTGCGGCTTTTTTGATACACTGCGAAGCCTGATAAGCAGCCAATGCCCTGTTAAACCAGGCATTAACCGAGGAAGCAACTATGTTGATGGTGATCTCTCCCGCCAAGACGCTGGATTATGAAAGCCCGCTGGCGACAACGCGTTTCACCCAGCCTGCGCTGTTAGAAAAGTCACAACAGCTGATTGAAATTGCGCGCGAGCTGTCACCCGCCAGCATCGCCTCGTTAATGGGCATCAGCGACAAACTGGCGCACCTGAATGCCGAGCGTTTTAACAGCTGGCAGCCCGATTTTTCCCCTCAGAATGCCCGTCAGGCAATTCTGGCGTTTAAAGGCGATGTCTACACCGGTTTACAGGCAGAGACCTTCAGCGATCAGGATTTCGATTTTGCTCAGCAGCATCTGCGCATGTTATCGGGCCTGTATGGCGTGCTGCGTCCACTCGATTTAATGCAGCCTTACCGTCTGGAGATGGGCATTCGCCTGGCGAATCCGGCGGGCAAAGATCTCTACACCTTCTGGGGCGATCTCATCACTGAAACGCTGAATACCGCGCTGGCGGAACAGGGTGATGAGGTGCTGATCAACCTCGCCTCGGACGAATATTTCCGGGCGGTTAAGCCGAAGACGCTGCAGGCACAGATGATTAAGCCGGTGTTCCTCGATGAGAAAAATGGCAGTTACAAAGTGATTAGCTTCTATGCCAAAAAGGCGCGTGGATTAATGAGTCGCTATGTGATTCAGCAGCGCCTGACAAAGCCGGAGCAGCTTAAGGCGTTTGATCTGGATGGCTATCGTTTTGACGCGGCCAGCAGCAGCGAGAGCGAGCTGGTCTTTAAGCGCGCAGAGCAGTAACCCCCCGCGCGCACTCTGCTTTCCACAAACAGGCTTCCCGCAATCGGGAAGCCTTTCACCGGTTTAGTTCAGCAGGAACGCCCGCAGCGAGGCGAAATCACCCTTCATCTGATGCGACAGCAGCGGCAGGTCGGCGCGCTCCGCTAACTCCGGCGGCAGCGTCAGGGTCTGTTCAAGGATCGCTTCCACGCTTTCGCGGAATTTCGCCGGATGCGCGGTTCCCAGGAACACACCATACTCCCCTTCCTGCAGCTGATCGCGCAGCAGACGCCAGGCGATGGCGGCATGTGGCTCGGAAATGTAGCCCATCTCAGCCAGTTCACGCATGGCGGCGCGCGTGGTCTCATCCGAGACCGCACCACAGGCCAGATCGGTTAAGCGCCAGGTTTTACGGCGGAACAGCTCTTCCACACGCGGCCAGTTGTTAGGCTGGCTGACATCCATCGCGTTCGACAGCGTAGAGACCGTCTGATTGGGCTGCCACTCGCCGTTGCCGAGGAAGCGCGGCACTGTATCGTTAGCGTTGGTGGCAGCAATAAAGCGTTTGATCGGCAGGCCCAGCGATTTCGCCAGCAGACCGGCGGTCAAATCACCAAAGTTGCCGCTCGGCACTGACACCACCAGCTGATTACGTTTTTCCTGAGGCAGCTGTGCGACCGCTTCAAAGTAGTAGCAGATTTGTGCCAGCAGGCGGCTGATGTTGATGGAGTTAGCCGAGTTCAGGCCAATCGCCCGCTTCAGCTCTTCATCATCAAACGCCTGTTTCACCAGCGACTGGCAGGCATCGAAATCGCCGTCGATAGCGATGGTTTCGATGTTGCCGCCCAGGGTACAGAAGAGTTTCTCCTGCAGCGGACTGATTTTGCCCTGCGGATAGAGGATCACCACGCGCACGTTCTTCATGCCGTAAAAGGCGTGCGCCACGGCCGCACCGGTATCACCGGAGGTCGCGGTCAGAATGGTGATCTGCTCATCTGAGCCTGAAAAATACGACAGCATCTGCGCCATAAAACGGCCGCCGAAATCTTTAAACGCCAGCGTCGGGCCGTGGAACAGCTCCAGACAGGCAACATCTTCGCTGACGGCTTTCACCGGGGCCGGAAAGGCAAAAGCGGCTTTAACACGCTCATGCAGCTGCTGGGCCGGAATCTCGTCACCAATGAAAGCCGAGAGGATTTTGCTGCTGCGGCTGACAAAATCCATCTCCAGCATCGCGTCGATGTCGGTCAGTTCAAACTCCGGCAGTTCCAGCGGAAAGAACAGACCCTGCTGCGAACCCAGACCCTGTTTCACCGCCTGGGCGAAGCTGACCTGCTCGTTGTGATCCTTAAGATTGTAGAGTTTCATGCGTTATCCCAATTGTCGTGCGCCAGCCGTATCGAGACGGCAGATATGGACGAAGCCTTCATCATTCTGCAGATAGTGCTGGCTCAGCCAGTCAGCCATCCGCTGTGCCGTTTCCATTTGATTGCAAACGGCGAAAAGTGTCGGACCAGAGCCTGAGATACCGCACGCCAGTGCGCCAATATCTTTCGCGGCCTGCCGCGCCTCGGTGAAGCCTGGCAGCAGCCGGGTCCGGTAAGGTTCGGCAATCACATCCTGCATAAGTTTAGCTGCCAGCTCCGGCTGACGCGTATGGCAGGCGTGAATGAAGCCGGCCAGCAAGCGGCCATGCCGGATACAGTCCTCTTTGCGGTACTGCGCCGGTAAAATGGCGCGCGCTTCTGCGGTCGAAACTTTAATGCCCGGATAGGCCATCACCCACAGCCAGTCATCAAAGCCCGGCACCGCCTGGCTGATGATGTCATTTTCCTGCAGCATCAGCTGAATGCCACCGAGGAAGCAGGGGGCGACATTATCATAGTGCACGCTGCCGGAGATCCGCCCTTCCAGCTCGCCCATCAGGGTCAGTAACGTGCTGTCGCTGAGTGGCTTGCCGCAAAACTCGTTCATCGCCATTAAACCGGCCACCACCGAACAGGCGCTGGAACCCAGCCCGGAGCCGATGGGCATATTCTTCTCCAGCGTCATCGCCACCGGGATTGCTTTGCCGATTTCCTCGCAGAAACGCTGCCAGCACTGGTAAACAATATTCTCTTTGGGATCGGCGGGCAGCTTACTGACAAAACGTCCGGCGTTGGTCAGTGAAAACTGCTCTGCCGCTTCCACGGAGACGCAGTCACCCAGCAGGGAGCCATCTACCGGCGAAACCGCCGCGCCCAGCACATCGAAGCCGACGCTGACGTTACCAATCGAGGCCGGTGCGTAAATTTTTACCATGATTAAACTCCCAACTTCCATGACAGCGTCCGCAGCAGGTCGGCAAAAACACCGGCCGCTGTGACATCATTTCCTGCACCGTATCCGCGCAGCACCAGCGGAATCGGTTGATAGTAGCGGCTGTAAAACGCCAGCGCATTCTCGCCGTTTTTCACTTTATAGAGTGGATCGTTGCCGTCGACGGCGTCGATCTTCACTTTGCAGATGCCACCTTCTTCAATCACGCCAACGTAGCGCAATACTTTGCCCTCATCCTGCGCCTGCGCAACCCGGGCGGCAAAGGCGTTATCCAGCTCGGGCAGACGCTGCATAAACTGCTCAATGTCCTGGATTTCGGTCAGGCTGTCGGGCAACAGCGGCTCAATCTCAATGTCGCTCAGCTCCAGCTGATGACCCGCTTCACGGGCCAGGATCAGCAGCTTACGCGCCACATCGGTGCCGGAAAGGTCGTCACGCGGATCGGGCTCGGTGAAGCCCATTTCACGCGCCATCGTTGTCGCCTGCGACAGTGACATTCCGTCATCCAGCTGGCCGAAGATGTAGGACAGCGAGCCAGAGAGGATGCCGGAGAAGCGCAGCAGCTCATCACCGGCATTCATCAGATTCTGCAGGTTTTCGATCACCGGCAGTCCGGCACCGACGTTGGTATCATAAAGGAATTTACGCCGCGATTTGGCAGCGGCGGCGCGCATCTGCTGATAGTAATTCCAGGATGAGGTGTTGGCCTTTTTGTTTGGCGTCACCACATGGAAACCTTCGCTGAGAAAATCAGCATACTGATCGGCGACCGCCTGGCTGGAGGTACAATCCACAATCACCGGATTGAGCAGGTGATACTCTTTCACCAGACGGGTCAGGCGACCGAGATTGAACGGCTCTTTCGCTTCGCCTAATGCCGCCTGCCAGTTGCTTAAATCAATGCCGTGGACGTGAGTTAACAGCGCACGAGAGTTCGCGATGCCGCAGACGCGCAGGTCGATATGCTTTTTCTTCAGCCACGCCTGCTGGCGATGTAACTGATCCAGCAGCGCGCCGCCGACGCCGCCGACGCCGACCACAAACACTTCGATTACCTGATCGGTGGCGAACAGCATCTGATGCACCACGCGAACCCCGGTGATCACTTCATCATTGTTCACCACCACCGAGATTGAACGCTCGGAGGAGCCCTGAGCAATCGCCACGATATTGATATTGGCGCGCGCCAGCGCCGAGAAGAATTTGGCTGAAATGCCGCGCAGCGTGCGCATGCCATCGCCGACCACCGAAATCACCGCCAGGTTTTCAATGATATCCAGCGGATCCAGCAGGCCATCTTTCAGCTCCAGATAGAACTCCTCCTCCAGCACCTGACGCGCCCGCGCCAGCTCGCTCTGCGGCACGCAGAAACTGATGCTGTATTCGGAAGAGGATTGGGTGATCAGTACTACCGAGATGCCGGTGCGCGACATCGCCGCAAAGACTCTGGCCGCCATCCCGACCATCCCTTTCATGCCTGGACCGGAGACGTTGACCATCGCCATATTATTCAGGTTAGTGATGCCTTTTACCGGGTTCTCATCCTGTTCGCCTTCTGCTCCAATCAGGGTGCCGGGTGCCTGCGGATTGGCCGTGTTTTTGATCAGGCAAGGGATCTGGAACTGGGCAATGGGCGCGATGGTGCGGGGATGCAGCACTTTGGCGCCGAAATAGGAGAGCTCCATCGCCTCCTGATAGGACATCGACTTCAGCAGGCGCGCATCCGGCACCTGACGTGGATCGCAGGTATAGACGCCATCCACATCAGTCCAGATTTCACAGCAGTCGGCGCGCAGACAGGCAGCCAGCACCGCCGCTGAATAGTCTGAGCCGTTACGCCCCAGAACCACCAGCTCGCCACGCTCGTTGCCCGCCGTAAAGCCCGCCATCAGGATCATGTTCTGCGATGGAATCTGACTCGCCTCAATGCGGCGGGTTGATTCGGCGATATCGACAGTGGATTCAAGGTAGTGGCCGACTGCCAGTAATTTCTCCACCGGATCGATCACGCTAACCTCATGGCCGCGCGCCAGCAGCAGCGCTTCCATGATCGCAATCGAGAGTTTTTCACCGCGGCAGATAATCGCCGCGTTGACGCTGTCCGGGCACTGACCCAGCAGGCTGATACCGTGCAGGACCTGCTTCAGCTGCGCAAACTCCAGGTCAACGCGGGTTTTCAGTCGATCGTACTCAAAGCCCGGCTGCGCGTCAGCCAGTCCCCGCAACAGCTCGCTGAAGATGCGTTCGGCGTCGCTGATATTCGGCAAAGCATCCTGACCACTGATGGTTTTTTCGATCATCGCCACCAGATGGTTAGTGATCTTTGCTGGCGCAGAGAGCACGGTTGCAACCTGTCCTTGTTGCGCATTACTTTCCAGAATGTCAGCGACGCGAAGAAACCGCTCCGCATTCGCTACCGAGGTCCCGCCGAATTTCAGCACTCGCATAATATAAACTCTCCTGAATTTAAGCCGAAAAAAAAGCCCGCACTGTTTAGGTGCGGGCTTATTTTCTGTTTTTCCTGTATGCGTCAGCCCGCACCGTTACCTGTGGTAATGGTGGTGGTAATAATTGTGGTGTTCAGGCTGATTTTACGCATTTAGATTTATTTTCTGTCTGTTTTTGTCTGTCCGTCTTGCTTCCAGAAGTAAAGCAAAGCGCACATTAAGTCAACCCGATTTGTCCGGCGGACAGATTTCCACCACTGCGCACAGCCACCGGTGAAACCGTAAAACGCTGTTCGATCGTTTGCGATGCAGAAATTCTCTGCGATCTGCTGCTTTAAAATCAGCTTTTTGCCGAGGATTTATCTGTGAGTTTTTTTTCAATATCGTGCAGCAGGCGATGCAGCATCGCACTGTCGCGCTGTTCCAGCAGACCCACCCGCTGATCGATCCAGTCTGACAGCTTCTCATCATCGCTGACTTCCAGTTGCGCCAGCAGCTGATGGAAACGCTGACGCAGCGCCTGCAACTGCTGCCCATCCGCGACGGAGGCTTTGGGTGCCTCAACCTGGTTCAGCTTCGACAGCTGATAGCAGTAGACCATTACCGCCTGACCGAGATTGAGTGAAGGATAGTCATTCGCCATCGGGATGCCGGTCAGCAGGTCTACCTGCTCCAGCTCCTCGTTGGTCAGCCCGCTATCTTCGCGGCCAAACACCAGCGCCATACTGTTTACCCACTGGCGTTTCTCCAGCAGTTGCGTTTCAACCTGCTCCGGCGTGGCGTAATAACGAAACTTAGCCCGGCTGCGTGCGGTGGTCGCGACCGAAAAATCGATATCCGCTAACGCGTCGGCCAGGGTTGCAAAGGTCTGAATATTATCGAGGATCTCGCCAGCACCGTGCGCCACCCGGCGCGCTGCGGGATCCTGCCAGGCATCACTGGCAACGATACGCAGCTGGCTGAACCCCATGGTTTTCATGGCACGCGCCGCAGCGCCGATATTTTCTGGCCGCGCGGGCGAGACGAGAATCAGGGGAAAAAGCATATTTATTCCATTGGTCCATTAACATAACGCCATATTAACATGGCTGTTAATGATTCAGTCGCCAGAGGGTAATAAGAAAATTGGGTGTTAACGATGTTAAAACCACTTAAAAGTGATGGCCTGAATCTTTTTATCACTGAAACCACCCTTATTAAAGAAAACATTATTAATCCATTTAACTTCAAAGAGATAGAATGTGATTTCCGGCGGGTTTTATTTTGGCCTTACTGCGTAAAAAATGTAACGAAAATGATGCTTTTTGTGAGCTAAACAGGCAATCTGCGAGAAGTTTTTCACAAAAGTGTTAACGTGCTACAATTGCATTTGATATAAGTCAACGAAGCGTTGTTTTTATGCTTATCGGTTGTAGTTGGTGCTGTTAGGTTGCTGTTAATACAGTTAGGATATGCGCCATTATCATTAACGCCCGGGGCATGCAATTTTCATCCTGACTGGCTGAGCTAATACTGTTGTTGACGTTGATAGATGGCTTATCAAAATATGATTTCGCACAACGGTTCAGCGCGGCCCGCCGCTCTCGATGATGGAGAACGCCATACCGCTGTACGCCCTGTTTTCAATTTGTTGGCAAATTTTAGGTAGCTAAACATGCAGACCCCGCACATTCTTATCGTTGAAGACGAACTGGTCACGCGTAATACCCTCAAGAGTATTTTTGAGGCGGAAGGTTATGTGGTGTATGAGGCGACTGATGGTGCTGAAATGCATCAGGTGCTGACCGACAATGACGTTAACCTGGTCATTATGGACATCAACCTGCCCGGTAAAAATGGCCTGTTGCTGGCCCGTGAACTGCGTGAGCAGGCCAATGTCGCCCTGATGTTTCTGACCGGCCGTGACAACGAAGTCGATAAAATTCTTGGTCTGGAAATTGGCGCTGACGACTACATCACCAAACCGTTTAATCCGCGTGAGCTGACTATTCGTGCCCGCAACCTGCTGTCGCGCACCATGAATCTGGCCATGCCAGGCGAAGAGCGTCGTCAGGTGGAGAGCTACAAGTTCAACGGTTGGGAGCTGGATATCAACAGCCGCTCACTGATCAACCCGAACGGCGAGCACTACAAACTGCCACGCAGTGAGTTCCGCGCCATGCTGCACTTCTGCGAAAACCCGGGCAAAATTCAGACCCGTGCCGATCTGCTGAAAAAAATGACCGGCCGCGACCTCAAGCCACACGATCGCACCGTCGATGTCACCATCCGTCGTATTCGTAAGCATTTCGAATCAACGCCGGACACGCCAGAGATCATCGCCACCATTCATGGTGAAGGTTATCGCTTCTGCGGCGACCTGCAGGATTAAGCTCCTTTCAGACGCGGCAAATTAAAAACGCCCCTGCGGGCGTTTTTTTTGTCCTTAGTGTGACGGCATAATCAGTGCCACGGCATAATCGGCACGGCGCTGATCGCATTTTTCGGTGAGCCATCAACCACTTTATCGGAATAGGTCAGATAGACCAGGGCGTTGCGCTTTTTGTCGAAGAAGCGTACAACCTGCAGCTTCTTGAAGATCAATGAGGTGCGCTGGCGGAATACCACTTCACCCTCTGCTTTGCCCTGCGCGATTTTATCACTCAGTTCGACCGGCCCCACCTGCTGACAGGAAATCGCGGCATCAGAGGTATCTTCTGCCAGACCCAGTCCGCCTTTAATACCCCCGGTTTTCGCCCGGCTGATATAACAGGTTACATTTTTAACGTCCGGGTCATCGAAAGCCTCAACGACAATCTTGTGGTCAGGCCCGAATATCTTGAATACCGTATCAACAGAGCCAATCTGTTCGGCAAACAGCGGGCTGGAAAAGGTCAGCGTGGTCAGCGCAGCGATCATAAGTCGGAATATTGTCATGGAGTTACCATTGCAAATGGAATAGATGAGAATGTAATGTACTGTTAATCGAGTTAATGACCAAACCAAAACGGGTTTAAGCCCGTACTGATTTAGCACAATCTTCCCCGGAAAACGGCCCACGTCTTTTGAGCAATGAGTGCTAATATTCTTCGAATGCGTTTAGCTGCACCACCAGAGTATGAGGATGTTTTATGGACCAAGCCGGTATCATTCGCGATTTGCTTGTCTGGCTGGAGAGCCATCTGGATCAACCCCTTTCACTGGACAATGTTGCCCAGAAAGCCGGTTACTCTAAATGGCATTTACAGAGGATGTTTAAAGACGTAACCGGACACGCAATAGGTGCCTATATTCGTGCGCGTCGTCTGTCTAAAGCCGCCGTGGCGCTGCGCCTGACCAGCCGCCCGATTCTGGACATCGCACTGCAGTATCGCTTTGATTCACAACAGACTTTTACTCGCGCATTTAAAAAACAGTTTGCTCAGACACCAGCGTGGTATCGCCGCTCTTCCGAATGGAACTCGTTCGGTATCCGTCCCCCTATTCGGCTGGACGATGAGACGCAGCCGGAACCGGCTTACGTCACCCTGCCGGAAACGGTGCTGGTGGGACAAACCCAAAGTTACACCTGTATTCTGGAGCAGATTTCCAGCTACCGCGACGAGATGCGTATGCACTTCTGGAAGCAGTTCCTGCTGGAAACCGACACGGTGCCGCCGGTGCTGTATGGCCTGCATCAGGTGCGAGCCAGCCAGGAAAAAGATGACGAGCAGGAGATCCTCTACACCACGGCGGTGCCTGCTGACAGCGCGGTCAACCTGCATTCTGGCCAGAGCGTGATTCTGGAAGCGGGCGACTACGTGCAGTTCACCTATACCGGCCCGCGCGTTAATCTGCAGGAGTTCATTCTGTTGCTCTATGGTACCTGCATGCCAACGCTGGGGCTGACTCGTCGTCAGGGACAGGACATCGAACGCTTTTATACCGATGGCGGTAAAAAACGCGCTGAGCCACCGACCGAGATCCGTTGCGAATATCTGATTCCCATTCGCCGCCAGACCGTAGCCAGCTGACGTTAAGGCTGCCGTCATCGCGACGGCAGCCTTAAGTAAATCAGCGTTGAAGCTCGTCGAGTGCAGGCGCATCCAGATGAGAAATATCCCCCGCCGTCTCGACAATCCAGCCTTCTGCCAGCCAGGCGCTCTGCTGATAATCAACACGTGAGAGTGAGCAGTTGCGCAGACGCAGACGACGTTCCGCATAGGCGGGCAGACCGAGAATCGTGCTGACCAGCGATCCCAGCGCCATGCCGTGACTGACGATCAGCGGACGGCTTCCGGCTGGAAGATCAAGACAGGCATTCAGCGCCGCGTGCATGCGCGTCGCCATCTCAGTCATTGACTCCCCTTCAGGAATACGGCCCCCTTCGGTGCCGTTGACCAGCGTGGCGCGCCACTGCTCTTCTTCTGCGGTTAAGCCATCCAGCGGACGCTTCTCCAGCACCCCCATATTCAGCTCACGCAACCGCGGATCAAGCGTTACTGAGCAACCGCAGGCATCCGCAATAATCTCGGCGGTGCGGCGCGTACGCCCCAGATCGCTGGCAATAATGTGCGTAATGCCCAGATGTTTCACGCGCTCACCCACCTGCCAGGCTTGCTGCTCACCTTTTTCCGTCAGCGGACTGTCGGACTGACCCTGAATGCGACGCTCCGCATTCCATACCGTTTCACCGTGACGAACAAGATAGACCTGTAGCATGTTAGTTTCCGTTATACTGCGACAAAAATCGCTTTAGAGCTTACCCCATCAGGCATCATTGTTGCAGTCAGTCTGCACACGGAGAGCGCGAAACATCCGGCGCGTACAGGAAGTACGTGAGGATTGTGAGCACTGCCCGGGTTCAGAATGACAAATCAAACAGCCCGATAGGCCAGGCGCTTAATCACCTGAGGGTTCAACCAATTATGTACCATGTTGTCGCAGCCACCACCAATCCAGCGAAAATTCATGCGATTGCTCAGGCATTCAACGACGTTTTCGGCGAGGGATCCTGCCATATTGAAGGGGTCGAGGTCGATAGCGGCGTAGCAGCACAACCGTTAACGCATCTCGAAACGCGAACTGGCGCACGTCAGCGCGTGATGAATGCCCGGCAGGTCCGGCCAGAAGCGGCGTTCTGGGTCGCGATTGAGGCGGGCATCGAAGATGACAGCGCGTTTGCCTGGATGGTGGTGGAAAATCAGAAGCAGCGCGGCGAATCGCGCTCGGCCAGTTTCACCCTGCCGCCGGTGGTGCTGGCGGGTCTGCGTGAAGGCCGGGAACTGGGCGACGAGATGGCGCGGTTAACCGGCATCGAAAATATCAAACACCAGGGTGGCGCTATCGGGGCGTTCACAAACGGCCTGCTCAGCCGCTCCAGTGTCTATCACCAGGCACTGATTCTGGCGCTCTGCCCGTTCATCCATCCGCTTTACCAGCAGTGATCAGGCGCGTCCCAGACGCGCTTCCAGCCAGCGTTTCAGCTCCGGCGGCGCCTCTTTCAGGCTGTTCGAGCCACGGGTAATGGTCGCGATGCCAACGCCGAGCTCATTTTTCAGCTCGCGCTGGCTCATCTCGCCGTTCATTAACTCTTCGATAATCCGCAGACGGGTGCCGAACGCTTCCCGCTCGTCGGGCGTCATCATCAGTTGCATCAGTGGCAGCGCATGACCATCAGCAAAGGCCTGCTGCATCAGCACGACAAAACGTTGCCAGCTATCTTCTGCCGGATGCGCATCGGTAGAGGGGGAATCAGAATGGGTCATGAAGAGGCTTCCGTACTCACTAAAGAGTACGGAAGCTTAGCACAGCTAGTAACGGCGATTCCACTCAGCATCTGACAGGATCTTGTCAGGCTTGCCCATGAAGTGACGATAGTAGGCGTCATACGCCAGCACATTCTTCACGTAGCCGCGCGTTTCAGAGAACGGGATGGTCTCTATAAACGCCACAGCGTCGAGATTGCCCGCACTGGTTTTCTGCCAGCTTCGGACCCGGCCCGGCCCGGCATTGTAGGCCGCCGAGGCGAAAATCCGGTTCTGGTTGAACTGCTGATAGACATATTCCAGATACTGAGTGCCGATCTGAATATTGGTTTCCGGATCAAGCAACTGGCTGGTGTTGCTGTAGCCAGGGATGTTGTACATCTTCACAGTATGCGCCGCCGTGGCAGGCATAATCTGCATCAGACCGCTGGCACCGACAGGTGAACGCGCTTTCGGATTCCAGGCGCTCTCCTGACGCGAAATTGCCATCGCATAGCTCGGCGGGATCTGCTTCACCGCGGTGTTGCGCTCATAGACGCTCTGCCACGCCAGCGGGAAACGCTCTTTCAGGCTGTCCCACATTTTGGCAGTGATGGTCGCCTGCACGCTGAGATCCCACCAGTCCTGCTCATTGGCGTAGCGCGCCAGCATCTGCTGCTGCGTGTGCGTGCGGCTGCCGATCAGATTGCTCCACTCGCTGCGTGCCAGGTTATCCAGCCCCCAGTACATCAGCTCGCGAACGCGGGCCAGCTCCGGTCCCTGCACCGTGGCACTGTCAGGCTTCGGCGCTTCATCCACCTGCAACGGGTAGTCAACACCCAGCCGCTGCGCGGCCACCATGGGATAGAAGCCACGCGCCTGCATCAGTTTGCGCAGGATCTCTTCCGCTTCCTCTTTGCGATCTTTCTCAAACAGCAAATCAGCCTGCCAGTACTGCCACTCATCTTTCTCTTTAGCTTCCAGCGGCAGACGGGCGATCCAGGTATTGAGGCCGCGTCGGTCATGCTGAGAGAGCGCCAGTCGCACCCGGCGTTCCACCAGCGCGGTAGACTCGCTGTTCATCACCACCGCATCGCGCCAGCGCGACTGCTCAGAGGTGAGATCGCTGCCCATCATGCGCCAGACCACAATCTCCTTCAGCGCCTGCTCATCTTCCGGCCCCATTTTCTGCGCCCGGACCAGAATCGGAATCAGGCTGCGGGCGTTTTCCATATCCTGCCGCGCCACACGCGTAAAGGCGTAAATCGTGGCCTGGCGGGTAAAGTCGGTTGGCCCGACGGCGCTGGCAAAGGTGCTGACCGTTAACGGGTCCTGCTGCAGGGTCTGTATCGCGTCAGACATGGTCTGATAATCGGCAGGCAGTGTTTTTGCCAGATAGCTCACCAGGCTGTCGTTGCCCGCTTTCATCGCCAGCCGGATACGTTCCAGGATCGTAATCGGCGAAATCTGACCGGACGCCTGCCAGACCGAGAAGAGCTTATCGCAGTCCGCGGGCAGCGCCGTGCCGCGCAGCCAGATCTGCTTCGCGCCGTCAAACGCGGCCTGCTGCTGACCGGTGGCCCATTTGGCGTAATACCAGTTACAGCGTGCCTGTACCGGCTTCGGTTCGGTCGGGCTGAAGTTCAGCACACCCTGCCAGTCCTGTCGGTAAGCCAGCACATTGATAAAGCGGGTGCTGAGCGATCGTGCGGGTGGCAACGTCGGGTACTGGCGAATAAAGTTCTGCACCGCCAGGGTGGTCTCCTGATCGAGATCCTGTGCCAGCAGGCGATATTGCAGATAAGGATAGAGCGGATAATCCTGTAGCGTGGGCAACAGCTGATCCACGGTGGCCATCTGATTGCTGTCCCAGGCCTGTTTAATTTGTTGATAACGTTGCCGTTGTTGATCAAGCGAATCGGCCCATGCGCTGCTGGCCGTGCCGACCAGGCAGATCCCTATCATCCAGTTACGCCACTTCACCACGTAAATCTCCTCTGTTGCTGGGGCCGGCGAGTTGCCAGACAGTCTTCATGCTAACCAGGCCACCGGACTCTTACCATGTTCTTCACAAAATTTACGCATACGAAGTATAAACGCACCGTCATCGCTCAGCGTGCGCGCCGTGATTGTGCAAATTATCATCAGAAAATCTTATCACTGAACGCATTAAACAATTGAATCATTGCGTTAAAAAAGTGGCACAGCCTTTGCTCTGTTGAATTCCATCTTGTATACCAGCTGGAATTCTTCGTATGACTTCAACCTTTGGCCTGACGCTTCACGCCTGGCAACAGCGTTATCAGCAGGCACCGCAACAGATTACCTCGCTGCTGAGCGCACACCTGGCGGCACTCGATCCCCAGGATAACGCCTGGATTTATCTGGCGACACCGGAGCAGTTAGCGGTTCAGATTGAGCCCCTGCTGGCGCACTATCAGCGCGATCCCGGTTCGCTGCCGCTGTTTGGTGTTCCCTTCGCCGTCAAAGACAACATTGATGTGGCGGGCTGGCCGACCAGCGCCGCCTGCCCCGCCTTTACCTATACTGCCAGCGAAGACGCGGTAGCGGTCGCCCGGCTTAAAGCCGCCGGCGCGATAGTCATCGGCAAAACCAACCTCGATCAGTTCGCTACCGGCCTGGTGGGCACCCGCTCCCCGTTTGGCGCGGTCAGTAACACCTTTGATGCCGATTACGTCAGTGGCGGCTCCAGTTCCGGCTCCGCGTCGGTGCTGGCGCGCGGGCTGGTCGCCTTTTCACTGGGCACCGATACTGCGGGATCGGGCCGCGTTCCGGCGGGCTTTAACAACATTGTCGGACTGAAGCCGACCAAGGGCTGGTTCTCTGCACGCGGCGTAGTGCCTGCCTGCCGCCTCAACGACACGATTTCCGTATTTGCGCTGACGGCAGAAGATGCGTTTAGCGTCGCCAGCGTTATGGGGGGCTATGATGCCGGTGACGCCTATTCGCGTATTAATCCGCGCACCGCCCCGGCCAGCCTGCCCGTCCATCCCCATTTTGCTGTACCTTTGAACCCGGAGTTTTTTGATGATGCCGCCGCCGAAGCCGCCTGGGACCAGGCGCTGGAGGCGTTGCAGGCGGGTGGCGTGACGCTGCACCCCATCGACTTCACCCCGTTCCGGAAGCTCGCTGAACAGCTCTACTACGGCGCCTGGGTCGCCGAACGCACGGCGGCGGTGGGCGGGATGCTTGATCGCCCGGCGGAGATGGATCCGGTGGTACACGAGATCATCGCCAGCGGCCTGAAATACAGTGCAGTCGACGCCTATAAGGCGGAGTATCTGCGGGCCGATCTGACGCGCCAGATTCAGCAGGCGCTGGCACAGTTTGACGCGCTGGTGGTGCCGACCTCGCCCACGATTCATACCCTGGAAGAGATGAAGCAGGAGCCGATTCACTACAACTCGCAGTTCGGCACCTATACCAACTTCACGAATCTTGCCGACCTCGCCGCGCTGGCGCTGCCCGCACCGTTTCGCAATGACGATCTCCCGGCAGGCATCACGCTGATTGCGCCCGCCTGGCACGATCGGGCGCTGGCTGAATTTGGCATTCGCTGGCAGCAGCAGCTCGCTCTGCCGCTGGGCGCGACCGGCCAGCCCTGCCCGGCCCGTCACACAGTGCTGCCCGCCTCACCCGACCATGTCCGGCTGGCGGTGGTGGGCGCACATCTCACCGGCATGCCGCTTAATTTCCAGCTCACCGATCGCCATGCCGTCTGGGTGGAAGAGACGAAGACCGCGCCACACTACCGTCTTTTCGCTCTGCTCGAGGGCGCGATCAAAAAACCCGGCCTGATGCGTGACGATCAGGGCGCCGCTATCACCGTAGAGCTGTGGGATATCCCGCTGGGGCGCTTTGGTGAGTTTGTGGCGGAGATTCCCGCACCACTGGGCATCGGCAGCCTGACGCTGGCGGATGGCCGGGTGGTGAAAGGCTTTATCTGCGAAGGCACGGCGCTGAACAGCGCGCTGGAGATTACTGAGACGGGCGGCTGGCGCAACTGGCTGGCTACACAGGGGAGTCGCTGATCATGTTCACCACCGTATTGATTGCCAACCGCGGCGAAATCGCCTGTCGCGCTATTCGTACGCTGAAGCGTCTGGGCGTCAAAAGTGTCGCGGTCTATTCAGATGCTGACCGCAATGCGCAGCACGTTAAGCAGGCGGATATCGCTATCGCGCTGGGCGGCGATAAAGCCAGCGACAGCTATCTGCGCATTGACAAAATTCTGGCGGCGGCTCAGCAGAGCGGCGCGCAGGCTATCTGGCCGGGCTACGGTTTTCTTTCAGAAAGCCAGCCGTTTGCCGAAGCCTGCGAAGCGGCGGGCATCGCCTTTGTCGGCCCTACCGCGCAGCAGATTGGTGAGTTCGGTCTTAAGCACCGTGCCCGTGAACTGGCAGCCAGTGCCGGTGTACCGATGACGCCAGGCACACCGTTGCTTGCGTCGCTGGAGGCGGCGCTGCAGGCGGCCGATAAGATTGGCTATCCGGTGATGCTGAAAAGCACGGCGGGCGGCGGCGGTATTGGTCTGACGCGCTGCGCTGACGCCGGTGCGCTCGCCAGCGCCTGGGAGAGCGTACGCCGTCTCGGCGAGCAGTTCTTCAGTGATGCGGGCGTGTTTCTGGAGCGCTGCATCGATCGCGCCCGCCACGTAGAAGTGCAGATTTTTGGTGACGGCAACGGCACTGTGGTCGCGCTGGGTGAACGCGACTGCTCACTGCAGCGCCGCAATCAAAAGGTGGTGGAAGAGACGCCTGCGCCCGGTCTGTCACAGACCACGCGTGACGCCCTGCTCGCCTCGGCGGTACGACTCGGCGAGCGGGTGAACTACCGCAGCGCGGGTACCGTGGAGTATATCTACGACGTCGACCAGCAGACCTTTTACTTTCTGGAAGTGAACACCCGCCTGCAGGTGGAGCATCCGGTCACTGAGTGCGTCACCGGGATCGATCTGGTGGAGTGCATGTTGCAGGTGGCGGCGGGCGATGCGATTGACTGGTCGCGTCTGCAGCAGGCGCCGCAGGGCGCAGCCATTGAAGTGCGGCTCTATGCGGAAGATCCCCTGAAAAACTTTCAGCCCAGCCCCGGCCTGCTAACCGGCGTCACTTTCCCTGACGGTGTGCGGGTCGACAGCGGCATCGAAACCGGCAGCGAGGTCTCCAGCTTCTACGATCCGATGATCGCCAAACTGATCGTGCATGCCGACACCCGCGAGGCGGCGCTGGAAAAACTTCACCATGCGCTGGATGCCACTCAGCTGCATGGCATCGCCACTAACCTCGACTATCTGCGCCAGATTACCGCCAGCGACGCGTTTCGCAGCGGCAACGTCTGGACGCGCTACCTCGACAGCGTGGTGCCTGCCTCCTCCGTGGTGGAAGTGCTGCAACCCGGAACCTTCAGTTCGGTTCAGGACTATCCTGGCCGCCTCGGCTACTGGGATATCGGCGTGCCGCCCTCCGGCCCGATGGATGACTTCGCTTTCCGGCTGGCTAACCGCATCGTCGGTAATCATGACGCGGCGGCGGGCCTGGAGTTTACCCTGCAGGGGCCGACGCTGCGTTTCCACTGTGATGCCATCGTGGCGCTGACCGGTGCTGACTGCGATGCCACGCTGGAGGGCGAACCGATCAGCTACTGGCAGCCGCTGGCGGTGAAAGCGGGACAGACTCTGGCACTGGGACGCGCCCGGACGGGCTGCCGCAGCTATCTGGCGGTGCGTAACGGCTTTGACGTGCCGGCGTATCTCGGCAGCCGCAGCACCTTTTCGCTGGGCCAGTTTGGCGGTCACGCCGGACGTACCCTGCGGGTTGCCGATATGCTGGCGATCTCCCAGCCTGAGCGGGCAGCCTGCACCACGCCTGGCCCGGTCAGCGACCCGCAGCCACTCGATGCGGCGCTGATTCCGCATTACGGCAGCGAGTGGCGCATCGGCGTCCTCTACGGCCCGCACGGCGCACCGGACTTCTTCACCCAGGCTGCCATCGATGCATTCTTTGCCAGCGACTGGCAGGTGCACTACAACTCCAACCGCCTCGGCGTGCGGCTGGTCGGCCCGAAACCGACCTGGAGCCGCGCCAACGGCGGCGAAGCGGGCCTGCATCCCTCCAACGTGCATGACTGTGAATATGCCATTGGCGCGGTCAATTTCACCGGCGACTTTCCGGTGATCCTGACGCACGATGGCCCGAGCCTCGGCGGCTTTGTCTGTCCGGTGACGATTGCCAAAGCCGAGCTGTGGAAAGTGGGCCAGGTTAAACCTGGCGACACCATCCGCTTCCATCCCATCACCGCAGACGATGCGCTGGCGCGGGAAAAAGCGCAGATGCATCTGATTGAGACATTGCGGCCTGAGCATCCGCCCACGTTTGCCGTGCCGTCACTGGCCGAAACCGCCCACGGTTCCGCCACGATTCTGGCCGCTCTGGAGGCCACCGCCAGCACGCCGAAAGTGGTCTATCGCCAGGCGGGCGACAAATATGTGCTGATTGAGTATGGCGACAACGTGCTGGATCTGGCGCTGCGTCTGCGTGTCCATCTGCTGATGAATGCGCTGACGGCGCAGGCGGAGCCAGGCGTTGAGGAGCTGTCACCAGGCGTGCGTTCACTGCAGGTGCGCTACGACAGCCGCATCATTCCCCAGTCCGGGCTGATGTCGCTGCTGCTGGCGCTGGAAGCGACGCTGGGCGACGTCAGCACGCTGAAAGTGCCCTCCCGCGTGGTGTGGATGCCGATGGCATTTGAAGACAGCGCCACGCTGGGTGCCGTCAGTCGCTATCAGGAGACGGTGCGCGCCAGCGCCCCCTGGCTGCCCAACAACGTGGACTTTATCCAGCGGATTAATGGCTTAAGCAGCCGCGATGAGGTGCGCGACACCCTGTTCAACGCCAGCTATCTGGTGCTGGGGCTGGGTGACGTCTACCTTGGCGCACCCTGTGCCGTTCCGATCGATCCCCGCCATCGCCTGCTGAGTTCCAAATACAGTCCGGCGCGCACCTTCACCGCCGAAGGCACCGTCGGGATCGGCGGCATGTACATGTGCATCTACGGCATGGATTCGCCCGGCGGCTATCAGCTGGTGGGCCGCACGCTGCCCATCTGGAACACCTTCCTGAAAAACCCGCAGTTCGCTACCGAGGCGCCGTGGCTGCTGCGTTTCTTCGATCAGGTGCGCTTCTATCCGGTGAGTGAAACCGAACTAACCCAGCTGCGCGAAGATTTCCGCGAAGGCCGCGCCAGCCTGCGTATTGAAGAGACGCAATTTGATTTTGCCGCCCATCAGAAGTTCCTCACCGATCACGCCGCTGAGATTGCGGCGTTCCGCCAGCGCCAGGCCGCCGCCTTTGAACAGGAAGTGCAGCTATGGGCGCAGGAGGAGCAGAACGCGCCGCCGGAGGATGAAACGCGCGCCAGCGTCATCGAAGAGGAGGAGAACGGACTGGCGGTGCAGGCGGATCTCAATGGCAACATCTGGAAAGTGCTGGTGCAGCCGGGCGACGAGGTCAGCGCCGGGCAGACGCTGATTATCGTGGAGGCGATGAAGATGGAGCTGGCGATTGTCGCGCCGCAGGCCGGTCGTGTGACGCGGATTGCCTGCCAGGCGGGCCGTCCGGTCAGTCCTGGCGATAACCTGCTGTGGCTGGAATAGGGAGCGGCAATGACAACACAACCTCAACATCCTAAAGCCCGCCCGGAAGCGCTGGCGGAACGGGTTTATCAGGCGCTGAAGGCCGATATTTTCGCCTTTCGCCTGATGCCCGGCGATCGCTTCAGCGAAAGCGAAATCGCCGGACGGATGGCGGTCAGCCGCACCCCGGTCCGTCAGGCGCTGTTCCGGCTGGAACGCGAAGGCTTTGTCGAAGTCTGGTTTCGCAGCGGCTGGCAGATTAAGAACTTCGATTTCGCCTGGTTCGAATCGCTGTATGACCTGCGCACCGTGCTGGAGTGCGAGGCGGTAAAACGCCTCTGCGCCCTGCCCGCGCCGCAGTGTGCCGCGCTATTAAACGAACTGAACCAGTTCTGGTGCGAGGCGGAGCCGCTTACCGAAGGGCTGGTGGTGTCGCAGCATGACGAAGCGTTTCACATGACGCTGGTGGCGGCAGCGGGTAACCCGGAGATGGCACGCATTCACGCCGAACTCACCGAGAAGATCCGCATTATCCGCCGGCTCGACTTCACTCGTGACGATCGCATCTGTGCCACCTGGCAGGAACATGCACAGATTTTACAGGCGATTTTTCAGCAGCAGACCGCCGGGGCGCAACGCATCCTGACCGATCACATCGCCGTGAGTAAGGCGGAGGTCAGAAAGATCACGCTGCACCGCCTTCAGCAGGCCCGGCTCCAGCTCACCGAATAACACAACAACTACTCAGGGGTTTCAGATGATGAAAAGACGTTCGTTGATCAAGGCTTTCGCCCTCTCCGCCACCGTTGTCAGCATGGGGTTCGCCTGGAGTGCGCAGGCGGCTGACACCATCAAAGTGGGGATCATGCATTCGCTCTCCGGCACCATGGCGATTTCGGAAACGCCGCTCAAAGATGTGGCGCTGATGACCATTGATGAGATCAACGCCAAAGGGGGCGTGCTGGGGAAAAAGCTGGAGCCGGTGGTGGTCGATCCCGCCTCTAACTGGCCGCTGTTTGCCGAGAAGGCGCGGCAGTTGCTGACTCAGGATAAGGCGGCGGTGGTGTTTGGCTGCTGGACCTCGGTGTCGCGCAAATCGGTGCTGCCGGTGTTTGAAGAGCTGAACGGCCTGCTGTTCTATCCGGTGCAGTATGAAGGGGAAGAGATGTCACCCAACGTCTTCTATACCGGCGCGGCGCCTAACCAGCAGGCGATTCCGGCCGTGGAGTACCTGATGAGTGAAGATGGCGGCAGCGCGAAACGCTTCTTCCTGCTTGGCACCGACTATGTCTATCCGCGTACTACCAACAAGATCCTGCGCGCCTTCCTGCACAGCAAAGGCGTGGCGGATAAAGATATCGAAGAGGTCTACACGCCGTTTGGTTACAGCGACTACCAGACCATTGTCTCCAACATCAAAAAGTTTGCGGCAGGCGGCAAAACGGCGGTGGTTTCCACGATTAACGGCGACTCCAACGTGCCGTTCTACAAAGAGCTGGCGAACCAGGGGATCAAAGCCACTGACATTCCGGTGGTCGCCTTCTCGGTGGGCGAAGAGGAGCTGCGCGGCATCGATACCAAACCGCTGGTGGGTCAGTTAGCCGCCTGGAACTATTTCCAGTCGATCGATAATCCGACCAACGCGAAGTTTGTCGCCGACTACCGCGCTTACGCCAAAGCACATAACCTGCCGAACGCCGCCACGGTCGTCACCAACGACCCGATGGAAGCGACCTATGTTGGCATCCATATGTGGGCGCAGGCGGTGGAAAAAGCGGGTACCACGGATGTGGACAAAGTGCGGGCGGCGATGGCCGGTCAGACCTTTAAAGCGCCGGATGGCTTTACCCTGACCATGGATCAGACCAACCATCATCTGCATAAACCGGTCATGATTGGCGAAGTAGAAGAGAACGGCCAGTTCAGCGTGGTGTGGCAGACCGATCAGCCGGTACGCGCGCAGCCGTGGAGCCCGTATATTGCCGGTAACGACAAGAAGCCCGATCACCCGGTGAAGACCGCGCAGTAATCGCGGGTTGCTGATAGATACGCAGCGTCACCCGCTGTGAAGCGGCAGCACGGCAGCGGTCATCAGGCTGCCGTGCTGACCTCCCCAAACGAGGCTCCTTTTATGAATCTATGTCGCTGCTTTTTCAGCCTGCTGCTGCTGATGCCGCTGTTGGCCAGCGCCGGACCGGCGGCTGACTTTGCCGCCGCCAGCCGCACTCAGCAGGCCACGCTGCTGCAACAGTGGGCCGCCGCACCGGACAGCCCTCGCCTGCCGCTGCTGGAAGCGCTGCATGCCGAAACGGTGGTCATCGACCAGAATAAACAGCCGTTCAGCCAGCAGGGATCCACGCTGCAGCCGCTGGATGCGGTGGCGCAGCCCACGGGCAACCTGAAAAAGCTTTTCATGAACAATCGCCTGCGCGTGCTGGTTAACAACGCGCTGGCCGCACACCAGCTGGTGAGCAACGATACAGCCCTGCGTCTGCGCGCGGCGCAACAGCTGCAAAGTGAGGGCGTTGCCGACCAGCTGCCGCTGCTGGAGCAGCGTTTTGCCGCCGAGCAGGATAGCCGGGTCCATGCCGCATTAGCGCTGGCGCTGGCGAACCTGCAACTGGCGGATGGCGAGCCGATGGTGCGCCTGCGGGCGGTGAAACTGCTGGGTGAGTCCAGCGATCCCAATACGCAGGCCAGCCTGCAACGCCTGACCCAGCCCGCGAATGAGCCGGACGCCACAGTGCGGGCGGCCGCGGCGGAAAGTCTGCAACAGATTCAGAAACGGCTGATGTGGGGCGATCTGCTGGGGCAGGCCTTTAGCGGCCTGTCGCTGGGTTCCATCCTGCTGCTGGCCGCGCTGGGTCTGGCGATCACCTATGGCCTGCTCGGGGTGATCAACATGGCGCACGGTGAAATGCTGATGCTCGGCGCGTACGCCACCTGGTGGGTACAGAGCCTGTTTCAGCAGTTTGCGCCGCACTACTTAGCCTGGTATCCGCTGCTGGCGCTGCCGGTCGCCTTTCTGGTCACTGCCGCCATCGGCATGGCGCTGGAACGCACGGTGATCCGCCATCTCTATGGCCGTCCGCTGGAGACGCTGCTCGCCACCTGGGGAATTAGCCTGATGCTGATCCAGCTGGTGCGGGTGCTGTTCGGGGCGCAAAACCTGGAGGTGGCGAATCCGGCGTGGCTTTCGGGTGGCTTGCAGCTGCTGCCCAATCTGGTGCTGCCGTGGAACCGCATCGCGGTGATCCTGTTTGTGGTGTTTGTGCTGGCGCTCACCTGGCTGCTGCTGAACCGGACCCGCCTTGGCATGAACGTGCGCGCCGTGACCCAGAACCGCGCCATGGCGGATTGCTGCGGCGTGCCGACTGGTCGCGTCGATATGCTGGCGTTTGGCCTTGGCTCGGGGATTGCCGGGCTGGGCGGCGTGGCGCTATCGCAGCTCGGTAACGTCGGACCGGAGCTGGGCCAGGGCTACATTATCGACTCGTTCCTGGTAGTGGTGCTGGGTGGCGTCGGCCAGCTGGCGGGTACCGTGGTTGCCGCGTTCAGCCTGGGCATTCTCAACAAAGTGCTGGAGCCGCAGATTGGCGCCGTGCTGGGCAAAATCCTGATTCTGGTGATTATCGTGCTATTTATTCAGAAACGTCCGCAGGGGCTGTTTGCGGTAAAAGGAAGGGTGACTGACTGATGACGCAACCCATCACGCTTCGCGTGGCGCGCAGCGCGCCGCGCCTGACCATCAGTATCGGCCTGGCGGTTACCGTGGCGCTCCTGGTGATGCCGTTTCTGGCGCTGCTGCCCGCCACGCATCCGCTGGCGATCTCCACCTATACCCTGACGCTGGTCGGCAAAATCCTCTGCTACGCGGTGGTCGCCGTGGCACTGGATCTGGTGTGGGGCTACGCCGGACTGCTGTCGCTGGGCCACGGCCTCTTTTTCGCCCTGGGTGGATATGCCATGGGCATGTACCTGATGCGCCAGGCCGCAGGCGAGGGTTTACCCGCCTTTATGTCCTTTCTCTCCTGGCGTGAACTGCCCTGGTTCTGGACCGGCACCGACTATTTCGTCTGGGCACTCTGCCTGAGCATGCTGGTGCCGGGCCTGCTGGCGCTGATTTTTGGCTTCTTCGCCTTTCGCTCGAAGATCAAAGGCGTCTACTTCTCCATCATGACCCAGGCGCTGACCTACGCCGGGATGCTGCTGTTCTTCCGTAACGAAACCGGTTTTGGCGGCAACAATGGCTTTACCGGCTTTACCACCCTGCTCGGCTTTTCGGTGACAGCAACCCCCACCCGTATCGGGCTGTTTATCGCCACGGTGCTGCTGCTGCTGCTGAGCCTGGCGATCGGCTTCGCCCTGGCGCGCAGCAAATTTGGCCGGGTGCTGACTGCGGTGCGGGATGCGGAGAATCGCCTGATGTTCTGTGGTTACGACCCACGCGGTTTCAAGCTGTTTGTCTGGACGCTCTCTGCCGTGCTGTGCGGCCTGGCCGGGGCGCTCTATGTGCCGCAGGTCGGCATTATCAATCCGGGTGAGATGTCACCAGCCAACTCGATTGAAGCGGCGATCTGGGTGGCGCTGGGTGGACGCGGCACGCTGATTGGCCCGCTGCTGGGTGCGGCGATTGTGAACGGCGCACGCAGCTTCTTCACCGTCGCCTTCCCCGAATACTGGCTCTTTTTCCTGGGGCTGATGTTTATCCTGGTCACGCTGTTTCTGCCGCACGGCGTGATTGGTCTGCTGCGCCGGAGGAAAAAATGAGTGATGCCCTGTTTACCCAGACTCAGCTGGCGGATCGCCATCGGGTACAGCGCGATCCGTTGCTGCAACTGGAGAAGATCAGCGTGTCGTTTGAAGGCTTCCGGGCGCTGACCGATCTTTCGCTGCAGATCGGCGTCGGGGAACTGCGCTGCGTGATCGGCCCCAACGGCGCGGGCAAAACCACGCTGATGGATGTGATCACCGGCAAAACCCGGCCCGACGCCGGCCGGGTGATCTACGACCAGGACAGCGATCTGACAAGTCTCTCACCGGTGGAGATCGCCCGCGCCGGAATCGGCCGCAAGTTCCAGAAGCCCACGGTGTTTGAGGCGTTAACCGTGTTCGAGAATCTGGAGATTGCGCTCAAAGCCGATAAATCGGTCTGGGCCAGCCTGCGCGCCCGCCTCAGCGGCGAACAGCGTGACCGCATTGATGAGGTGCTGAAACTGCTGCGGCTGGGCGGCGAACGCCAGCGTCGCGCGGGCCTGCTGTCGCATGGCCAGAAGCAGTTTCTGGAGATCGGCATGCTGCTGGTGCAGGAGCCGCATCTGCTGCTGCTGGATGAACCGGCCGCGGGCATGACCGATGCCGAAACGGACTACACCGCCGAGCTGTTCCGCAGCCTGGCGGGCAAGCATTCGCTGATGGTGGTGGAGCATGACATGGGCTTTGTCGAAACCATTGCCGACCACGTGACGGTGCTGCATCAGGGTCAGGTGCTGGCCGAGGGTTCGCTGCGCGACGTGCAGGCCAACGAGCAGGTTATCGACGTTTATCTGGGGCGCTGAAATGTTACAGGTTACTGAACTGAATCAATATTATGGCGGCAGTCATATTCTGCGCGGCCTGTCTTTTGAGGTAAAGATTGGCGAAATCACCTGTCTGCTGGGCCGCAATGGCGTGGGGAAGACCACGCTGCTCAAATGCCTGATGGGGCTGATCCCGGCGAAATCGGGCGAGATTCACTGGCAGCAGCAGCGCATGAATGGCCGCAAGCCGCACCAGCGGGTGCAGGCTGGCATCGCCTATGTGCCCCAGGGGCGGGAAATCTTTCCGCGTCTGACGGTGGAAGAGAATCTGCTGATGGGGCTGTCACGCTTTCCGGCTGCGCAGGCGCGTGAAGTGCCGGAGGAGATCTACCAGCTCTTTCCGGTGCTGCTGGCGATGAAGTCACGCCGGGGCGGCGACCTCTCTGGCGGTCAGCAGCAGCAGCTGGCGATTGGCCGGGCGCTGGCCTGTCGCCCCCAGCTGTTGATCCTTGATGAGCCGACCGAAGGGATCCAGCCTTCGGTGATCAAAGAGATCGGTGCGGTGATCCGCCAGCTGGCGCAGCGGGGAGATATGGCGATCCTGCTGGTAGAGCAGTTTTATGACTTCGCGGCGGAGCTGGCGGACAGCTATCTGGTGATGTCGCGCGGAGAAATTGTGCAGCGTGGCCGCGGCGACACCATGGAAGCAGAGGGTGTGCGCGGCCTGGTGGCGATTTAAGGCCGCGCATCGCGCTTACAGTAAGCCGGTCTCGACAGAAAAGTGGCGCTGTTCACCGTGCGCCAGGGTGATCAGCGTGCCAGCCTGCTGCGCGGCAAGAAAGCCCTCTGGCCGGCAGGTGGCGGGCAGAATATAGGCCGCCACCTGCTGATCGTGGTTATGCAGCAGCCAGCGAGTGGCGTGCGGGAACTGCGCGGTCGAAAAGCGCGTCATCAGCGCATAGCCCTGCGGCGCATGCAGCTCAAACTGCACCTCATCGCCATACTGCGGCAGATCGTCCGCGAAAAAGACGATCTCCGGATCGCAGAGCTGCGGCTGATCGAGCTGCTGTAACGCCTGCGGATCGCGCGCCAGCCGATCGGTGTAATCCCCCCAGGCGGGCGTCGGTCGCAGATGCGCCGGGATCGAGCGACGCAGCTGGAATGCCTGTTCGGGGATCGACTGCCGGAAGCGGCCCTGATCGATCCACGCACTGTTGAGGTGGCACATATACTGCAGCGGCATCGGCGCGCCAGCCAGATTAGTGACTGTCATTTCAATCGTCAGCCGGGGCTGGTCGGCCGGGATGCGGACGGCGGGTGCGGCCAGGTAGTGATGGCCGAAGCCTTTGACATATTCACACTCCCCTTCCAGCGACAGCGTCTGATCCTCCAGCACCAGCCAGGCGCTGTCCATGCGGGCGCAGGCCATCTCACCGTGCAGCGGATGATCGTCCTCTGGTGCGGGACAGCCGTTGGCCAGCAGCCCTGAATGAAACGCGAAACAGCCATAGGTGTCGATGATCGAATTTGCGGGCAGCGGCTGCTTAAAACTGTGGCCCATGGTCAGGTGATGACCGTCGAACTCTGCGTCCCAGATCATCTGCCCGAGAAACGGTAGCACGGTCACGCTGCCGCGCCGGTTATGAATGCGCACCGCCTCAATGCCCGCCGGATAGCAAAACAGCTCAACCCGGAAATCATCGCTCTCCAGCAGCACCCCGGGTGTGGTGTGAAACTGTTCACGCGCTAAGGGTAAACGGGTTTTCATGGTAACTCCTCCGCCAGACGACCGGTCGCAACCGGCTGTTTTTTATGGCGCAGTTCGCCATAGAAGTAGAATCCGACCCAGGCGAAACAGAGCAGCGAGACGCCAAATGCCAGCTGCATAGAACCCAGTGAGTCCGAAACCAGGCCCTGCAGCGCCGGGACAAAGGCCGCACCGACAATCGCCATCACGATAAACGCGCCCGCGACTTCGGTGTATTTGTTATCGACCGTCGCCAGCGTTCCCGCGTAGATCGTCGCCCAGCAGGGACCAAACAGCACGCTGACAAAGACGGCGGCGTAGACGGCGGTAAAGTTCGGCACCAGCATCACATAAGCCAGCGTTAGCACGCCCAGCACCGAATAGGCAATCAGCACCTTACCGGCGCGGAAGCGGGTCATCAGGAAGTTCGCCACGAACTTGCCGATAAAGAAGCAGATGAAGCTGTAGATCATAAAGTTCGAGGCATGACGTTCATTAGTCGCCCCCAGCGTCAGCGCCAGACGAATGGTAAACGACCAGACGGCCACCTGCATGCCGACATAGAGGAACTGGGTCACAATTCCGCGTTTAAAGTGTCGGTTGCCAGCCAGATAGCGGAAAGTTTCGCCCAGCGAGGGACGCGATTTCTCGTTACTTTCGGGTTTGCAGCGCGGATAGCGGGTGAACATAAACAGCAGCATCACCACCACCAGCACCATCACCAGATATTTGTAGGGCTCCAGCGTGTGTTCCAGCATCGTAAGGCGAAACGCGTGTGCCTGCTCTGCCGTCATGGTCGCCATCTGACTCTCCAGGCTGTCGCCCTCCTGAAACACCAGATATTTGCCCAGCACGATCCCCATCAGCGCCCCGATCGG
This sequence comes from Pantoea sp. E956-1, assembly GCF_982223955.1. Lineage (NCBI taxonomy): Bacteria > Pseudomonadati > Pseudomonadota > Gammaproteobacteria > Enterobacterales > Erwiniaceae > Pantoea > Pantoea sp. E956-1. Next base: position 218,096 of record NZ_CEUYZP010000008.1, read on the forward strand.
ATAGAAGGTCTGACTGACGTTGAGGCGCAGCGTGGCGTGATCACGATGGCCAATCATCGAACTGTAAGTGTTGGCGGCGGTTTCCAGGAAACTCAGGCCGATGGCGATGGCAAATATCGCCGCCAGGAACATGGTGTAGGTCGCCATGTGCGAGGCGGGATAGAAGGCGATACAGCCGGCAATGTAGAGCGCCAGGCCGATCATGATCGCCATCTTGTAACTGGTCTTGCGGATCACCAGCGACGCGGGGATCGCAATCAGAAAATAGCCGCCATAAAAGGCACTCTGCACCAGCGCACTGGCAAAGTCGCTCAGGGCAAATACGCTTTTAAACTGGGTGATCAGGATATCGTTAAGACTCGCCGCACAGCCCCAGAGCGGAAAGAGGCACGACAGCAGAATGAACGGGAACAGCGGCGTTTTATTCAGATAGCCATCAGATTGCTGAACAATTTTCTGTTGCATGGCAGAACCTCAGTTACGGTTGAGAAAACGCTGGAAAGTCTCTGCGTCGGGATAAGCACGCTGGGTGCCGCGCCCGGTGACGCTGCAGGCGGCATAGGCAGACGCCTGGGTCATGGCGGCGGCCACATCGCCGGTTTCCACCAGCAAATATGCAAAGCAGCCGATGAAGGCATCGCCCGCGCCGCTGGTGTCGACCGCCTGAACCGGTGTGGCGTCCACGCGATGGATCTCGTCGCCGCTCATCCAGACCGATCCCCGGCTGCCCAGGGTGATGATCAGATTTTTAAGGCCGCGCTTCAGCAGCGACTGTCCGGCGAGGATCACCTCTTCATCGCTGCTGACCGGCAGGCCGGTGAGGATCTCCAGCTCGGTTTCGTTGGGCATAAAGAAGTCGCATTTGCAGGCGTAATCAATATCAAGCGTGGCGACGGCCGGCGCCGGATTAAGGATCACGTTGATCTGATGCTGGCGGGCAAAATCGATGGCGTAATAGACCGTCTCCAGTGGGATCTCCAGCTGCAGAATGATCAGCTGGCAGGCTTTCAGCGCCTCTGCCGCGTCGTCGATGTCGGCCGGTTTCAGCTGCTGGTTTGCGCCCTTGATAATCAGAATGCGGTTCTGCGACTGGTCATCGACAAAAATCGGTGCCACGCCGCTGGAGGTGCCCGCCGCCGTGGTGACGAAGCGCGTGTCCACGCCCTGCTGTTGAAGGTTTGCAACGGTGTTCGGAGCAAAGAGGTCGTCACCGACCTTGCTGACCATCATCACGTTGCCGCCCATTTTTGCCGCCGCGACCGCCTGGTTGGCCCCTTTACCGCCGCAGCCAATGGCAAAGTCGGGCGCTTCAAGGGTTTCACCCGCTTTCGGCAGGCTGTTGGTATAGGTAATCAGATCGACCATGTTTGAGCCGATGACCGCAATTGTCATGACCTTTTCTCCCGGATGTTTTTTAAACTTAAAATGTTATTAAAGTAACAATAACAATTCTTAAAGGTTAAATATGTGACAAAAACCACACCCTGAGACGGTGATGATGGGCGAATAACGGCATGCAATGGGATTTTGAGTGTTATTATTATAACAATTTAACATCATTGAACGCAGTGTATGAAAGCCACAACCGCCCGCGGTGATGTGCCGATATCACCACACGCTGACAGCACGGCGGAGGTTTGCGGCCCTCACGGATTGCGGGTAAGATTGACTGCCAGCCTGGCGGATGAGACGCAACTCATTCAAATCTGTGAGGTTTGTAGCGTATTGACGTCGATTCCGGCGTCCTTCCTCCGCACTGCAGGATAGGGAACAGAGAGATGACCATGGAAACCCGGCGCGACGAACGCATTCACAAGCTGACGCAGGCGCTGAAACGCACCGACAAACTGCATCTGAAAGATGCGGCCCAGCTGCTTAACGTCTCAGAGATGACGGTTCGTCGCGATTTAACCGAGCCGGGCTCCAGCGTGGTCCTGCTGGGCGGCTATATCGTCAGCGATCCGAAAAGCCATGCCAGCCACTATTTTGTCAGCGACCAGCATGGCCAGAATGCCGCCAGAAAGCAGCGGCTGGCCCAGGCGGCCGCCAGCCTGATCAACGAGAACGATACGGTCTTTTTTGACTGCGGCACTACCCTGCCCTACATCGTGGATGCGATTCCCGACACCCTGTCGTTTACTGCCATCTGCTGCGCCATGAATACCTTTCTGACGCTGAAAGAGAAACCGGCCTGTAACGTGATTCTCAGCGGCGGGGAATTTCATGCCGACAACGCCCTGTTTACGCCGATTGGTGTGCATACCATCCTTGACGATCTCTGCCCGACGCTGGCCTTTATCTCCGCGGCAGGCATCGACAAAGATCAGGGCGCGACCTGCTACAACACCAATGAGCTGATGATGAAGCATCACGCCATGCTGCGTGCCCGAAAGTCGGTGCTGGTGGCTGACAGCAGTAAATATGGCAAGGTGCTGCCTGCCCGCATCGCTGAGTTGCAGCGCTTTGACCTGCTGGTGAGTGACAGCGCGCCCGATCAGGCGTTGCAAAACTGGCTGTCCCAGCAGGCGATCCCGCTGCATCTGCCCTGACGCCTCTTTCTGACATCCTCTCCTGTCTCTGTCAGCGATTGAGCCTGGAAATCAGTCAGTTATGCCCGGCATCGCCCGGCATCGGCTCCGCCACGCTAATATTCGCCGCCCCCCGGCTGGGATTAAATGGTGAAAAAGGCTAAACTTCGACATCATTCCAACGACCAACAGACCCAGAGGCTCAAACCAACGTGGCTCAATTCGTCTATAGCATGCATCGCGTCGGCAAAGTGGTTCCGCCGAAGCGACATATCCTGAAAAACATCTCGCTCAGCTTCTTCCCTGGCGCAAAAATTGGCGTACTCGGCCTGAACGGCGCGGGTAAATCTACCCTGCTGCGCATCATGGCTGGCATCGATAAAGATATCGAAGGGGAAGCGCGTCCGCAGCCAGGCCTCAAGATTGGCTACCTGCCGCAGGAACCGCAGCTTAACCTTGAACACACCGTGCGTGAGTCGGTAGAAGAAGCGCTGTCAGAAGTCGTTGGCGCACTGAAGCGTCTTGACGAAGTCTATGCGCTCTATGCTGAAGAAGATGCAGACTTCGACAAACTGGCCGCTGAACAGGGCCGTCTGGAAGAGATCATCCAGGCTCACGATGGTCACAACCTGAATACCCAGTTGGAACGTGCTGCCGATGCGCTGCGCCTTCCTGACTGGGACGCGAAAATCGCCACCCTTTCCGGTGGTGAACGTCGTCGCGTCGCCCTCTGCCGCCTGCTGCTGGAAAAACCAGACATGCTGCTGCTGGACGAACCGACCAACCACCTGGACGCCGAATCTGTCGCCTGGCTGGAGCGCTTCCTGCACGACTTCGAAGGTACCGTCGTCGCGATTACGCATGACCGTTACTTCCTGGATAACGTTGCAGGCTGGATTCTGGAACTTGACCGCGGTGAAGGGATTCCGTGGGAAGGTAACTACTCCTCCTGGCTGGAGCAGAAAGATGCGCGTCTGGCGCAGGAAGCCTCTTCTGAAGCCGCTCGTCGCAAGTCGATTGAGAAAGAGCTGGAGTGGGTGCGCAAAGGGCCAAAAGGCCAGCAGTCTAAAGGCAAAGCCCGTCTGGCACGCTTTGAAGAGCTGAATAACACCGACTATCAGAAACGTAACGAAACCAACGAACTGTTTATTCCGCCAGGTGCCCGTCTGGGTGACAAAGTGCTGGAAGTCAGCAATCTGCGTAAGTCCTATGGCGACCGTGTGCTGATTGACGATCTTTCGTTCTCGGTACCGAAAGGCGCGATTGTCGGGATTATCGGTCCGAACGGCGCGGGTAAATCGACGCTGTTCCGCATGATGTCTGGTCAGGAACAACCTGATTCGGGCGAGATTGTACTGGGTGAAACCGTCAAGCTGGCGTCCGTGGATCAGTTCCGCGACAGCATGGATAACGCCAAAACCGTGTGGGAAGAGGTTTCCGGCGGTCAGGACATCATGCGCATCGGTAACACCGAGATGCCAAGCCGCGCCTATGTCGGCCGCTTTAACTTTAAAGGCGTCGATCAGGGCAAACGCGTAGGCGAACTGTCGGGTGGTGAGCGTGGTCGTCTGCACCTCGCGAAGCTGCTGCAGGTTGGCGGCAACATGCTGCTGCTCGATGAACCAACCAACGACCTGGACATTGAAACCCTGCGCGCGCTGGAAAACGCCCTGCTGGAGTTCCCGGGTTGTGCCATGGTGATCTCGCATGACCGCTGGTTCCTGGACCGTATCGCCACGCACATCCTGGATTATCAGGATGAGGGCAACATCGAATTCTTCGAAGGTAACTTTACCGAATATGAAGAGTACAAGAAGCGTACTCTCGGCGCCGAAGCGCTGGAGCCGAAGCGCATCAAGTACAAGCGTATGACGAAGTAATCGAATAATAGGGCGGCAGCGATGTCGTAATGCTGGTCAGTTAAGATTAGATTTGTAAAGGCTGCCACGGTCAAACGTGGCAGCCTTTTTTATGGGCGAGCGAGCCGCAGTTCGGGCCAGCGCACCTCTGCTGCTGCCGGGCCGTCCTCACGCCGCTCATGCGGTTCCTTCGGCTTTGACGTCGTGCCGGCGAACCGTTCGGGGCCCTCCCTGGCCGGCCCCGAACTGTCCACGCTTCCCGGCGTGGACTTCTGGCCCACAGTCACGCCTCAGCGCTGCGGATAGCCCTTTCAGCAGCAGCGGCGCTCAGGCCTCCACTCTCGTGCCCTTTTTAACAATACACACTGAAGTTTCAGAGCAGGCCGGGGCCGGGCAGGGGCAGGCAATCCGCAGCGCTGAACAGAATGAGTCTGCCAGGAGAGCCCGCAGGACGCGGGCGAAAGGCAGGGCGGCACAGGATGTGCCATCCCCGGCGGTCCGTCAGGCAGAGGAATGAAGTGAAGGAACCGCGCAGCGGCGCGAGGACCGCCAGCCCCTGCCCGGCACCAGACTGCGTTATCCCCTGTCGCTTAACTGACTGGCATCAGGCTGCGATGTCGCCTTTTTTTATGGATCCATTAGCGATAAAACTCCCTGAACACCGGTGACTGCAGCGCGAACTCAATAAACCGCGCCAGCGCAGGTGAATTCAGTTTACGGCCCGGATAGACCAGCCACAGCTCATTCCCCTCGATTTCCCATTCCGGCAGTACCGGCACCAGCCGGGGATCCGCCATCGCCCCATCGGTCAGAAAGTACGGCAGCAGCGTAATGCCCGCATCGCCCAGCGCAGATTCGCGCGCATAGAGTAAATTGTCGGTGAGATGGCCTGGCGGCAGCAGCCAGCGATAAAACTCGTCATCGCGCTGCAACACCCATTCATTCCAGGCGCGATGCGCAATACAGCGGTGGGCCGACAACTGCTGTGGATGAACCAGCGGCGGATGCTGATCAAGATAGCGCTGTGATGCAACCAGCCGTCGCGGGCAGTTGCCTATCCGGCGGCCAATCAGCGAGGACTCCTGCGGCTGACCGGTGCGCAGCGCCACATCAAAGCCCTCCTGCACCAGATCGCGCATCTCATCGGAGATCGAGACATCCAGCGTCACATCGGGATAGAGACGTAAAAACGCCGCGTTACAGCGCGCCAGCAGCGTGGCACCAATCCCCGCCGGGCTGGTGATGCGCAGACGCCCGCTGGGATTTTCACGCAGGCTGGCGATCGCCTGATCGGCGCGTTCGCTGGCCTGCATCATCTCCTGACAATGCAGCAGATAGCGCTCACCGGCAAAGGTCAGATTGAGCTGGCGGGTGGTACGGTTCAGCAGACGAATCCCCAGCCGCTGCTCCAGCTGGCTGATGCGCTGACTGACGCTCGATTTTGGCAGCCCTGCGCGTTCTGCCGCGCCGGTAAAGCTGCCGCACTCCGCCACCAGCGCAAACAGCGCCATGTCCTGCCACTGACGAAACGCCATTGTTCACCTCAGACGAACACTCTATGAAAGATTGTCCATCTTATCACCGCTAAAATCAGGTTCTACACTTAAAGCCTGTTCCGAATCATCAGCCAGTCAGCCGCGAACAGCGTGGCACAGCCCCCGCGGAGTGTGAGCACTCTCCAGGGCCAGAATGGCAACCACAAGATCCAGGCTTCCAGCCTGACTAAACAGGAAAAATTTATGTCTATTCGCGCTATCGCAATTAATCCGGAAAGTCCTGAAAACTTCACTGAAATTTTCCCTGAAACCCCAGCGCCAGGTGAGTATGACCTGCGGGTCGAAGTTAAAGCCGCGTCGGTCAACCCGGTTGATACCAAGGTGCACAAAGGGGCGATGAAGAACGGCCTGCAGCAGCCTCGCATCCTCGGCTGGGATGCCAGCGGCGTCGTGCTGGAAGTGGGCAGCTCAGTCAGCAATTTTAAGCCAGGCGATAAAGTTTTTTATGCGGGCGACCTGACCCGTCCCGGCAGTAACAGCACCGAGCAGCTGGTTGACTCACGCATCACCGGTCACAAGCCAGAGAGCCTGGACTGGGCGCAGTCCGCTGCGATCCCGCTGACGGCCCTGACCGCCTGGGAAGGATTGTTTGAGCGACTGAACCTGGAGACGGCAACGGAAGATCAGACCCTGTTGATCGTCGGCGGCGCGGGCGGTGTGGGATCGCTGGCGAAGCTGCGCAGCAAGGTGAAGATCATTGCCACCGCCTCGCGTGAAGATTCTGCGCAGTGGTGCCGCGATCGCGGCGCCGATCTGGTGATCAACTACAAAGATATGATTGGTGAGCTGGAAAAACAGGGCATTAAGCAGGTCGATTATATCTTCTGCCTGAATGATACCGATGGTCACTGGGAGACCATGGCAAAGCTTATCGCCCCGCAGGGCCATATCTGCACCATTGTGGAAAACGAACATCCGCTGTCAATGGATCAGCTGAAGCTGAAAAGTGCCGCACTGCACTTCGAGCTGATGTATACCCGCAGCATGTTTAACACGCCGGATATGGCGCGTCAGGGTGAGATTCTGGATGCGGTATCGGCGTTGCTGGATGAAGGGAAGCTACAAACCACACTGAGCGAGACGCTGCACGGCCTGAGCGTTGAGACCTTAACCGCTGCCCATCAGCGCGTACTGGAAGGCCACATGCGCGGCAAAGTGGTGATGGTGTATTAATGCGCTGACCCGGCTGCCCTGCGGCAGACCGGGTCACAGCATGCGTTAAGGCTGGGCGTTTTTCTCGCCCAGCATCGCTTTCACCAGTTCAATGCAGCGCAGGAAGCGGGTGTCATAATCCTCTTCCTCCACGTGCAGGAATTCGATATTGTTTTCCCGCAGCATCGTCACCAGCATCGACTGAAATTCCCGGCGATCCACGGAACTGCCCAGGCTGCGCAAGCCATCGGCAACCCACGGCACGTTATTCTCCAGCAGAATCACCAGATCAAAGCGATATTCATCGATCAGCGCCTGCACAAACGGATGTTCACGCCCTTCATACTTCAGACAAAACGCCTGAGTCGTCACAAAGTCGGTGTCGATAAAGGCCACTTTATTGGCGTATTTAACCGCGAAATCGATGTACTGCGCCTGGCCCAGCGCGATCTTGTCGTAATCAGAATATTGCAGCGCCATTTCATCACCGCCCAGGTGGGAGAAGACATAGTCGCGGCCATATTCCCATGCACTGGTGGTGTTGAAGATGTTGGCAAGTTTATTCACCAGCGTCGATTTACCGCTCGACTCCCCGCCGAGGATCGCCACGGTGCGCACAAAGAAAGGTTTCACTTCGGTCGGGATATAATCCCAGAAGCGGAACGGATCCTGACGGATCTGCGCGCCGCTGATGCTCATAAAGGATCGGCTGGGATCGACCAGCACGGTCTGAATGCCAAGATGCTGCTGATACATCTCCGCATCGGGCGCTTCGCTGGTGTAGATGCAGTCCGGCGCAATACCGTGCTCGCTGAGAAACGCGCTGACGCCCTGACTCCAGACATCCCAGCCATGCGGATAGGGCTCAATCCCCTCCTCATCAAAGGCGTGAATGCGGATATTTTTCTGATACTTAAAGGTCTGTAACAGCCAGCGCAGGCGATCGCTGACCGTGGGCTGTTGTGACATCGCGCTGTTCTCAAACAGCTCGCGGTCACGTGGCTCATCGTAGCCCATAATGATATGCAGCTCATCGACCTGGCTACAGGCGCGCTGAATCAGATAGATATGGCCGGTGTGCAGCGGATAGAATTTACCAAACACCACGCCCACCGTTTTATCGCGGCGCGGAAACTCCAGACCCAGAAAACGGTGCAGCGCCTCAAGCTTTTGCGCGCTTGGGCTTTTGATTTTGGCATTGAGCAACTGGCTCAGATAGCCTTTGGTCATGCCGCTGGCATCAGCGACCTGTTGCAGCGTGTGGCCCTGCTGGCGAATGGCCGTTTTCAGATAATCAAACGACGACATGTCGTGCCTCCTGCATCAATGCGGTTAAGGTGAGAGCGGCCGCCAGCGGCTGTTCGCTGGCAGGCCACAGGCGCGTTACAGATCGTCCAGAATCGCCAGCGCATCGGCCAGCTTCTTCGCGCTGAAAACCTGCATTCCGGCAATCGGTTTTTTCGGTGCATTCCCTGCCGGTACAATGGCGCGTTTGAAGCCATGCTTCGCCGCTTCAGAGATGCGCTCCTGACCGCTGGGCACCGGTCGGATTTCGCCCGCCAGTCCCACTTCGCCGAAGATCACCAGATCCTGCGGCAACGGACGATCGCGCAGGCTCGACACCATCGACAGCATCAGCGCCAGGTCAGCACTGGTTTCGGTGACTTTGACGCCGCCGACCACGTTAACGAACACATCCTGATCGGCCATCTGCAATCCGCCGTGCCGGTGCAGCACCGCCAGCAGAATCGCCAGACGGTTCTGCTCCAGACCCACTGCTACGCGGCGTGGATTGCCCATCATCGAGTGATCGACCAGCGCCTGAATCTCCACCAGCAGCGGTCGCGTTCCTTCCCACAGCACCATCACCGAACTGCCCGAGGTGACCTCTTCCCCGCGCGACAGGAAAATAGCTGACGGGTTGCTGACTTCACGCATGCCCTGCTCGGTCATGGCAAACACACCCAGTTCATTGACCGCGCCGAAGCGGTTTTTATGACTGCGCAGGGTGCGGAAGCGGGAATCGGCATCGCCATCCAGCAGCACCGAACAGTCGATACAGTGCTCCAGTACTTTCGGCCCGGCCAGTGAACCATCTTTGGTGACGTGACCGACCATGATGATCGCTACGCCCCGCGTCTTGGCGAAGCGCGTCAGGTAAGCGGCGGTTTCACGCACCTGGGCGACGCTGCCCGGTGATGACTGGATCTCCGCCATGTGCATCACCTGGATCGAGTCGATCACCATCAGTTGCGGCTGCTCCTGTTCGGCGATCAGGCAGATCTGCTCAATGCTGGTTTCCGACAGCATATTCACATTTTCGGTGGGTAGTCCCAGACGATGGGCGCGCATCGCCACCTGCTGCAGTGACTCCTCACCGGTGACATACAGGGTTTTCATTCCCTCTGACAACCGGCACATCACCTGCAGCAGCAGCGTGGATTTGCCTGCACCTGGGCTGCCACCAATCAGAATGGCGCTGCCCGGCACGACGCCGCCACCCAGCACCCGGTCAAACTCTTTGAAGCTGGTCGAAAAGCGCGGTAACGCCTCTAAACTGATTTCAGAGAGCTTCTGCACCCGGCTGGTTCCGGCGCTGCCAGCATAGCCACTCAGGCGCTCGTTACGCGCTGCCGCGGGCGAGGCGGCAATGCGCACCTCAGTGATGGTGTTCCAGGCGTGACAGGCGCTGCACTGCCCCTGCCAGCGTGGGTAATCTGCGCCACATTCGTTACAGACAAATGCGCGTTTTGCCGCTTTGGCCAAATCAATACCTCAGTTAACGCTCTTCGTGGATCAGGCTGCCGGTGAGGATGCAGAACACCCCCATTAAATCGGCATGGCGAATGGTGACCGCAGTCTGCTCATTCACCTTAGGTTTAGCATGGAACGCAATGCCCAGCGCTGAGGCTTTTATCATCAGCAGGTCATTGGCACCATCGCCGATCGCCACCGTCTGTTCCGGCGCGATGTCAAAACGCTGCGCCAGCTTCTTCAGGGTATCGGCTTTGTATTGTGCGTCGACAATCGGTCCCAGCACGTTGCCGGTCAGTTTGCCGTCGCGAATTTCAAGTTCATTAGCGACCACCGCCGACAGATGCAGCTTGTCGCGCAGGTATTCGGCGTAATAGGTAAAGCCGCCAGACGCGATGGCAACCTGCCAGCCCAGCGCCTGCAGCTTCTGCGTCAGGGTGGTTAAGCCTGGCATCAGCGGCAGGGCATCACGCACCTGTTTCAGAATATTGGCGTCCGCCCCCTGCAGCGTGGCCACGCGCTGACGCAGGCTGGCGGTGAAGTCGAGTTCGCCGCGCATCGCGCGTTCCGTGACTTCTGCCACCTGCTCGCCGCAGCCGGCCAGTTTTGCAATCTCATCAATGCACTCGATCTGAATCGCGGTGGAGTCCATATCCATCACCAGCAGGCCTGGCGTTTTGAGATGCGGGATTTTGCCCAGCGGCGCGACATCCAGTCCGGCCTCGTGCGCCAGATTGCTGGCAAACGGCGTCAGCGATCCCGCCAGGCGAATCACCTGATACTCATCGACGTTCCAGGCGCTGACGATCACCATGGCGGCACCCAGCTGGTGCTGGTAATCGGTCAGCCGCTGCTTATCCAGCCCGCGGCCATACAGCAGCCAGCCGGTACGGCCAGCGCGATAATCCAGCGGCATCACTTCATCACCGCTAAGAGAAAGGGGCAAACCCGGCCAGAGGGAGACATCGGCGGGAAGATCGCACCAGGTTAAACGATTTGGCATCAGAGCTCCTGTAGGGACAACAAAACCACGCAAGAGGCTACCTTGTCTGCGCCGCTTCTGGCAACATAATCTCCAGGCTTTCTGTTGTGATATGACCCGGATGATTAATGGCTAAAACCGCACTGAAATTTCGCTTACATCGTACCGTGATCGTTCTCATCTCGATGGCGCTGCTGGTCGTGCTGATGCAGGGCGCATCCTGGTTCAGCCTCGGCCATCAGGCGGCGCGCTCTGAACAGGTCGAGGAGCTGGCGCATACGCTGACCAGCCAGGTGGCGTTCAGCCTTAAGCCATTGATGGACAACAGTGAAAATAACCGGACTCAGATAGAAGCCATTCTTAATCAGATGACGGCTAACAGCCGTATTCTGGATGCATCGGTCTATGACGGCGACGGCAGCCTGGTGGCGCACAGTGGTGAAAACATCAATGTCCGCGATCGGCTGGCGCTCGACGGCCAGCGCGCGGGCAGCTATTTCAACCATCAGATTGTGCAGCCGCTGGCCGGAAACGAGGGTCCGCTGGGCTTTTTGCGCGTGACGCTGGATACCCATGTGCTGGTCACCGACTCGCATCAGGTCGATAACACCACCAATATTCTGCGTCTGATGATGCTGCTGGCGCTGGCTATCGGCATTATTCTCTCACGCACCCTGCTGCGTCACCGCCGCACCCGCTGGCAGCAGTCGCCATTCCTGCTCACCGCCAGTACACCGGTGAAAGAGGATCGGGATGAGGACGACGAGAAGAAAGAGTAGTGTTCCGGCGCTGCGGTAAAGATAAAACGAAAAGGCCCGCACAGCGGTAATACTGGTCAGTTAAGATTAGATTTGTAAAGGCTGTCTCGGTCAAACGTGGCAGCTTTTTTTCCGGGCGAGCGTGCCGCAGTGCGGGCCAGCGCACCTCTGCTGCTGCCGGGCCGTCCTCGCGCCGCTCA